>CAVOZR010000003.1:0-86208 GCA_963701335.1 uncultured Gammaproteobacteria bacterium | reverse complement strand
GGTCAGGACTTGCCGCCTAATGGGCCTTCAAATCGTCAGAGTTGACTCCATCACGATAATTTTTATTTGATCTGCAGACTGTCAACAGAAAACCGGTACACAAATCTTGTACCGGTTTTCCATAGACGAACATCGGGATTCGTATTAACGTAGGTCTCATTACACGCAGCCGTTGCGGAAAAGCGGCACCCGGCAGTTTTTCTGCCACCCGGTCGACCATCCGTCTTGCGGGTAGATCGACCCAACGGCGCCTCGGCGTCGCTTAACTGAACTTCAACGTTCGGTACCTTCAATAAAGCTGGACCCCAGTGTTCGGCATCTTCGACTTCGCTGAACCGGTGCGTTCGGCAAATCATTTTGTGCGCCTTGGCGTTTCTTAATCTTTCATAAAAAGGAGGAATATTTCTGTTCGTTTCAAAACCGGCCTTTAAGGCCAACTGGTGGTCACCGGCAGATTCTCAAAGAGAACTGCGGTGAACCTGATCGAGGCTCAGGCCTGAAGGGACTGGTGTCCCACGACCGTTACCGATTGAAGAATCGGACTTCGTACTCCTCGCGGATGCGGAGTGGTCATCCAAACTAACCGACGAGATTGTATGCACCATGAAAAACCTGAACCACCAGCTAATGAAGCTCTGCCGTCAAAACCGCGACGGAAGCTTCTCCACACAAGCGACCCGGTCCCGGATATTGGACCTGAGCGCGAATCAACTGCACGCACTGGGCTATCGGCACATGCAGGCAACATCGCTTAAGCCAAAACATGTGGAAGCCCTGATCGCTCACTGGCGCGAGCAGGGCGCCAGTACCGGCACTCTCAAAAATCGCCTGTCGGCGCTTCGCTGGTGGGCGCAGAAGGTCAACCGCGAAAGCATCATTGCGCGGGACAACACAGCCTATGGCATCGGATCCCGGACGTACGTCGCCGAACAATCAAAGGCGCAGGCATTAAATCAGGGAAAGCTCGCAAAGATCGAGGATGCACATGTTCGGATGAGCGTGCGCTTACAGGCCGCATTCGGCCTGCGCCGCGAGGAAGCGATCAAGTTTCAGCCTGCCTATGCCATGCAGGGCGATCACATCCAGCTCAAATCAACCTGGACTAAAGGCGGGCGGGCAAGGACGGTGCCGATCACAAACGCAGATCAACGTAGACTGCTTGAAGAGGCCAGAGCATTGGCCAGGGGTGGTGCACTAATACCGCCCCACCTGAACTATGTGCAGCAGCTTCATCGCTACGAGAAACAGACGGCAAAGGCAGGGCTATCCCGTTTGCATGGATTACGACACGCCTATGCACAACGGCGCTATCACGAGCTGACTGGACGAGCTTGTCCAGCGGCCGGCGGACTGCCATCGAAAGAGCTTATCCCCGGGCAGCGAGTTCTCGACCAACGAGCGCGACTGACAATCAGCAACGAACTCGGCCACGCTCGCGAAGCGATCTCTGCGGTGTATCTCGGTCGATGAAATCCACGAGTGCAATCGCAGCTTCGTTACCGAGACTGGTGCGCTTTCGCGATGCACCCCGTTACCTCGGCATGGACCGTAATCGCTTCAACGCCGAAGTCCGACCGCTTCTCACAAGAATTCCCATCGGCCAGCAAGGCATTGCCTTTGACCGGCTTGAACTCGACGCCTGGGTGGAGGACTATATCTCTCGCAACGGGCGTCCCGCCAAAAGGAGTGAATTATGGGACGCTACAAATCACCTGGCCTCCAGAAAAGAGGCCGCATCTGGTGGATCGACAAGAAAATTAAGGGATACGGAAGATTGGCGGAAAGCTGCGGCACGAATAATCTCGAAGAGGCGGAGCGTTATCTAGCGCACCGCATCAATGAGGTTCGTCAGGCGGTGGTCTACGGCATTCGACCGACACGGACGTTCGAGCAGGCAGTCGTCAAATATCTCAACGACTATCAGCACAAGAAAAGCCTTGAGCGCGATGTTTATGCTTTCAAACGCATCATGCCGCACATCGGCGATCTGACTCTGGATCGCATTCACAACGATACCCTGGCTGAGTATCGGCACGCCCGTCGCGCGGACGGGGTCGCGGCCGGTACGATCAATAAGGAACTGAGCTGCATTCGGCGGATACTGAATCTCGCCGCCAGAGTGTGGCGACACGACAATGGCATGTCGTGGCTGGATTCCCCGCCGCTGATCGAGATGGAGCAGGGTCCTGCACGAAAGCCCTATCCGCTGAGCTGGGAAGAACAGGACCGTTTGTTCAAGGAACTGCCCGGGCACCTGCAACGGATGGCCTTGTACAAGGTCAACACCGGCTGCCGGGAACAGGAAGTGTGTCAGCTCCGATGGAACTGGGAGGTTGAACTCCCGGAACTTGATACGAGTGTGTTTGTGCTGCCAAGCAACGATCAGTTCGAGACGAAAAACTCTCAGGAACGAATCGTCGTGTTGAACTCGATAGCCAGACGGGTCGTTGACGAACGACGGGGAAAACACCCCGAGTTTGTCTTCACCTACAAAGGCCATTATTTGTTCAACATGCTCAACACGGCATGGAGGAGGGCGAGGGACCGGGCGAAACTGCCGGGCTTTCGCGTGCACGACCTTCGTCATACGTTCGGGCACAGGCTGCGAGCAGCGGGTGTGGGTTTCGAGGACCGGCAGGATTTACTCGGGCACAAGTCCGAGCGAATCACGACGCATTACTCGGCACCCGATATCGCAAGACTCGTTGAAGCGGCTGAAAAAGTGTGTGAAAGACGGCCAAATACTGTCTTAAGAGTCAGGCGTCACACGATTTTCACACAATCGGGCACGCAAAAAGACAGTGGTCGGAAGAGTCACTTACAAGTGATTGACGTTTAAAGGAAAAATTGGTCGGGGTGAGAGGATTTGACTCGCGGCTTTGCCGCTCGGCCCTTCGGGCCGCACTTCGTGCGTCGTGATTCGCTGCGCGAATCGCTGAACCATTCATTCGGTTCCATATCCCGCTCAATTCCTCCAAAAATTTCTCTCACCAACAGGTGAGAGAGAAATTTTTCTCGAAATTGGTCGGGGTGAGAGGATTTGAACCTCCGGCCCCTGCCTCCCGAAGGCAGTGCTCTACCAGGCTGAGCTACACCCCGAACGCGCGCAATGATACACAGTCCCGCCTTCCCGGGGAAGCTCAGCGACGCGGCTGAAACAGGCAGTCTTGAAGCTCTTTCTCGGGTGTCTGGTCCAGCCATTCAGGCTTTCGGAAGTTTCTCTTGATGCCGCGCGCGAGCTTGCCGATCTGCATGCCGTCGACAATGCGATGGTCAAAGGTGCCGGTCAGCGGCAGTATCGTGCGGATCACGATTTCGCCACGGCGCACTACTGGCTTTTCTTCGATCTTGCCCAGCACAATCACGGCGGGCACCTTTGCCGCGGGCATCAATGCCGTCATGCCGGTCGTCAAGCCGAAGCTACCGATATCGGAGACGACGAACGAGCCGAAGCTGTGGGCGGACAGTCCCAGCGCGCTGATTTCCAGTCCCAGGTCGACCGTAATCCACTTCAGCAAGAGGAATACCGGGCGCCGTAACGGCCAGGGTACGCGGTTCAGCAGGTACTTGTTCTGAGCCGCCTTGATCTCATCGCCGGCTCGCCCGCTGCTTGCTTTCTCGCGGAGTTCTTCCGCAATTGCAGAAACCGACTTGGCATGTGCATCCCTGATAATCGCCGCCGTGACACCGGCATCGCCGCCGACCGAGACCGGTACCATGACATCGAGTTTTTCGCGGCCCACGACGTTGCCGCGGCGGATGAAGCAGTTCATCTCGGGTACGTCGAATGCGACCGCGCGTGCCAGCACAGCGGTTGCCAGATGGGTCATCGTAATCTTGACGCCCTCGGAGCGCTTCTTGTCGAGGAAGCGTTTGGCGTCGGTCACGTCGATATCGAGCGTGCCGTAGACTCGGGAGTCGGTAGGCGTCGTGTAGATTGCCGCCGAGGTAACGCGCCACGGCGTATTGAACCTGTCCATCTAGGTTCGCGTATGGCTAATCGAGGACACGCCAGCGGCAAACTGTCGAGCCAGGGCGGGCTGCACTAGGATCGCCGTCTAACGGCAAACTCGGCAATGGAGACAAGCGCCTGTTTGTGCTCCGAGTCAGGAATTCCGGACAACGCCTTGATCGCGATGTCAGCGGCTTCGTGCGCTCGCTTGTTCGTGTAGCTTAGCGCGCCGGTGGACTCGATGATCGATTGAATCGCGTCAAGTTTGTCCAGCCCGCCGTCCTGGATCGCCTCGCGGATGAGGGCGCGCTCGTTCTCGGAGCCGACCTGCATTGCATAGATGAGCGGCAATGTCGCTTTACCTTCGGCGAGATCGTCGCCAAGGTTCTTGCCGAGTTCCTCCGACGAAGCATTGAAGTCCAGCGCATCGTCGACGAGTTGAAACGCGGTACCGAGGTTTTGTCCGTACTCGAGCATTGCCGCCTCATCCGCGGAATCCCGATTTGCCAGAACCGCGGAAATTTGCGCGCCGGCCTCGAACAGCCTCGCCGTCTTGCGATAAATAACCTGGCGGTACTCGGCCTCGCTCGCGTCCGGATTATGGACGTTCATGAGTTGCATCACTTCGCCTGCGGCGATCGTGTTGGTCGCATCCGCGAGGATTTGCATGACTCGCATGTCACCGATGTCGACCATCATCTGGAAGGACCTCGAGTACAGAAAATCGCCGACCAGAACGCTGGCCTGGTTGCCGAAGACCGTGTTTGCCGAATCTCTTCCGCGCCGGCGCAGCGATGAATCGACAACATCATCGTGCAGCAATGTCGCCGTGTGTATGAATTCGATGATGGCGGCCGCCTGGATGTGCTGCACGCCTGAATACCCGAGTGCCCGTGCCGCCAGCAGCACAATGAGCGGGCGAAGGCGTTTGCCGCCGCTCATCACGATATACTGGGACACCTGTGAGACCAGCGCGACGTCGGATTCGAGGCTCCGCGCAATCAGCTGGTCTACAGCCAGCCTGTCCTGCTCGGCGATTGCTACCACATCATCGAAGCTGAGTGTTTCCGGTGATTTTTCTGCCAGTTGCATAGCCTTCGGATAATGCCTGAAAGCGATGCTATTGGCGATAAGGGCAGGCGTTTTCCCGCGTTGGCGGCCAGAGTGCAAGCTATTGAAATAAAGATAAATTTGCAGCGCTGCTGACGTTGACCCGGGGCCGCTGAGTCTATAGAATTCCCGCTCTTTTGTGGCGTCCGCCAGATGGGCGCTCGCGCCAAACGTGCACAGGCCACGAAAAAACTCATAATTCTCAGTCAGTTGCGCCTTTTGCGGCTGACCTAATGGAGCCAACATAATGTATGCGGTTTTTCGCAGTGGCGGCAAACAGTACCGCGCAACAAAGGGTGACGTCCTCAGACTCGAGAAGATCGATGCCGAGGAAGGCGCATCCGTCGACTTCGATGACGTTCTCCTGATAGGCGAGGGCAGCGATATCAAAGTCGGAAATCCGGTCATTGCCGGTGGTTCTGTCAGTGCGAAAGTGCTGCGCCAGGGCAAGAGCCGCAAGGTGCCGGTCGTGAAGTTCAAGCGCCGACAGAATTACCTGCGTCAGGGCACGCACCGGCAGTTCTTCACCGAGGTGGAGATAACCGGCATCAAGGCATCGGGATCCGGAAAGGCACCCGCAAAGACAGCTGAAGACGCGGTCGAGAAAGCGGCGCCGAAGAAGGCTGCGGCCAAAAAGCCGGCGACGAAGAAGGCGGCACCCAAGAAGGCCACAAGCAAGAAGGCGGCCCCCAAGAAGGCCCCGGCAGCGAAAAAGAAGGCTGCCAAGAAAACGGCCAAGTAATTGACGAAGCTCGGGCTGGTCCCGGGTCATGAAACAGACAGGTAGAGTACAGTGGCACACAAGAAAGCAGGTGGAAGTACCAAGAACGGTCGCGATTCGGAAAGTAAACGCCTTGGCGTAAAGATTTTCGGTGGCCAGGCGGTTACGGCGGGAAATATCATCATCCGCCAGCGCGGCACGCGATTTCATCCGGGCGTGAATGTCGGCATCGGCCGTGACCACACGTTGTTTGCGAAAAAAGACGGGCACGTGAAGTTTGAGAAGAAGGGCCCGCGGAGCCGGCAGTTCGTCAGCGTCGTCGACGCCTAGAACCCAAGGCGCCCTGCGACCGTAGCAGCGGTGGCCGCAACGACATTACGAAGCCCCGCTATTGCGGGGTTTTTCGTTTCCACCGGATAAACTGGCACTGAGATGAAATTTGTCGATGAAGCAACGATTCGCGTTCAGGCGGGCAACGGCGGCCACGGCTGCCTGAGTTTTCGCCGCGAAAAATACGTGGAGCGTGGCGGACCCGACGGTGGCGACGGCGGTTACGGTGGCAGCGTCTACCTGGTCGCCGATGCATCCCTGAATACGCTCGCCGACTTCCGTGTCGCGCGCCGGTTCAAGGCGCAGAGCGGGCAAGGCGGTGCCGGGCAGAACAGAACAGGCGCATCCGGCGACGACCTCGAGGTCAGGGTTCCGTGCGGGACGGTTGTACACGATGTCGACACCGGCGAGCTAATTTGCGACCTCACGGAAGCCGGCCAACGGCAGAAGGTCGCGGAAGGCGGCCGGGGCGGGCTCGGCAATACCCGATTCAAGAGCAGCATCAACAGGGCCCCGCGCAAGACAACAAACGGAACGCCTGGCGAAGGGCGCCACCTGCGCCTCGAACTGAAGGTGCTGGCCGATGTTGGCCTCGTGGGAATGCCGAACGCCGGCAAGTCGACACTGATCTCGGCGATGTCGCAGGCAAGACCCCGCATCGCGGACTACCCCTTCACGACCCTGCATCCGAATCTCGGTGTCGTTCGAGTGGGTCAATTACAGAGCTTCGTGATGGCCGATGTTCCCGGTCTCATCGCGGGCGCGTCGGAGGGTGCCGGACTCGGCATCCAGTTCCTCAAGCACCTGCAAAGAACACGACTCCTGCTGCATCTGGTCGATATTGCGCCGATCGACCCGGCGGCTGACCCGGCCCGCGAGGTCAAGGCCATTACGGCGGAGCTGGCTCAGTTCTCTGCAGACCTCGCGGCGAAGCCGCGCTGGCTGGTGATGAACAAGATCGATCTGCTGGACGAAGAGGATCTGCCGGTCGCCAGGGAATTGCTACTGGAGGCACTGCAGTGGCGCGGACCGGTATTCGAGGTCAGCGCAGCAACGGGCAAGGGGACAGAGGCGCTCGCGCAGGCGGTCATGAGGGAACTGGAGAATCTTCTCGAGGAGGAGGGCGCCGACGAGGCTTACGATCCGGCTTCGGTCTGAGCACGCAAAAAAAAGCCGGGCTCGTGCTGTACGCGCGGGCCCGGCTTTTTTCATACTGGTTCGCTGTCTAGGCGGAGAGTGCTTTCACGCGCGTGTTGAGGCGGCTCTTGTGGCGTGCGGCTTTGTTCTTGGTCACGAGGCGCTTGTTGATCATGCTGTCGATGACCGGTACTGCCTCTTTGTAGGCGGCAACGGCGGCGTCTTTGTCGCCGGCGTCACAGGCTTTGACGACGTTCTTGATCTTCGTTCGCATCATGGAGCGCAGGCCCATGTTGTGCTTGCGGGTCTTCTCCGCCTGGCGAGCGCGCTTCTGAGCTGATTTGATGTTTGCCACTGGTATTTCCGTGTCGTGCCTACAAAGAGCCGCGTATTATTCGTGCCCGGAGGAGTATTGTCAATGTTCGTTGTGGTGGTTCTCTCAACAGGCTCGACATAATACGTAAATGACTGATTTTAAGACTTTTTTGGGATAAACTCGGCGCCCCATGACGACCGGAAAAAAGAACAGCGGACGCAAACTGGCGCTGAGGACCTCGGTCGTCAGCGGCATGACGTTGATCTCCAGGATTCTCGGGCTTGTCCGGGACGTCGTATTTGCCCGGTACTTCGGGGCCTCGCTGGTAATGGATGCGTTCCTCGTGGCGCAGCGTATACCCAACATGCTCCGACGCTTCTTTGCCGAGGGCGCGTTCTCAGCCGGCTTTATTCCGGTCATGGCTCGTTACCGGGAAAAGCATGAGCATTCCGAGGCTCGTGAATTCGTCGACGCCGTTGCGGGAACCTTCGGCATTGCTCTTTTTCTGGTAACGCTGCTTGGTGTCATCGCGTCACCGATTCTGGTTCTGATCGTTGCACCCGGCTTTGTCGGCGACGGAGGTGATTTTGACCTCGCCGCCCTGATGCTTCGATTTACGTTTCCTTACCTGTTGTTCGTGTCGCTTACGGCAATGGCTGGCGGCATTCTCAATACGTATGGGCGTTTCGGCGTTCCTGCATTCACTCCCGTGATACTGAACGTCGTGCTGATCGTCGCCGCGATATGGGTGTCGCCGCATCTCGAGCAGCCCGTGATGGCCCTCGCCTATGCGATTTTCATCGCCGGTGTTTGCCAACTGATTTTTCAGTTGCCGTTTCTGGCACGGATACACGCCTTGCCCAGGCCGACGTGGTCGCCCCGTCATGAGGGCGTACGGCGCGCATTCCGTCTCATGGTTCCGGCGATTTTCGGCTCTTCAGTCGCGCAGATCAACGTGTTGCTCGGTGGAATCATCGCCTCGCTGCTGCCGATCGGCAGTATCAGTTACCTGTACTTCTCGGACAGGCTGATGGAATTCCCGCTTGGACTTTTCAGCATTGCGCTGGCGACGGTCACTCTGCCAACGTTGTCACGGCTCTGGGCAGCTGACGACAAGACGGAATTCGCACAAACGCTCGACTGGTCGATGCGGATCGCACTGCTGATCGTTGTGCCTGCAGCTGCCGGACTGATACTCCTTGCGGGCCCGCTGATCGCTACGCTGTTCTTCGGCGGTATTTTCGACGAGAACTCGGTAGCGATGACGACGATGGCGCTGCGCGCCTACTCGGTTGGGCTGATCGGCTTTTCTTTTGTCAAGGTCCTAGCGCCCGCGTTCTTTGCCCGCGAGGATACGCGAACGCCGGTTCGTATCGGCCTGGTTGCCCTGGCGGCCAATCTGTTTCTGAGTATCGCATCGGCCTGGTACCTGACCGCGATCGGTTTTGCCGGCCCACATGTGGGTCTGGCGGCGGCAACCTCGGCGGCAGCGATACTGAATGCCGCTTTGCTCTATCGTGGTTTGCGAAAGGACGAGATCATCCGTCACTCCTCGGGATGGTCAGCGCTGATCTTGCGTGTCGCCATTTCGAATCTCGCGATGTGCGTGATACTCGTGTGGCTCGGTCGACCGTTGGCGTGGTGGCTGGGGGTCGACCTGATGGATCGCGTCTACTGGCTGACCCTGTCTGTCGTCGCCGGAGCCGCGAGTTATATTCTTGTGCTGCTGATGCTCGGCATGCGGCCGTCACAGTTTCGTTTGAGGGCACGCTGATATGCCAGGCACCGACGGGACAGGACACTAGGATGGTCTTGGTCAGACACCTCGCCGACCTTCCGTTCGACGCACTGGCAAACGGCAGCGTCGTGACGATTGGTGCCTATGATGGCTTGCATCTCGGGCATCAAGCTTTACTGGATCGTGTAGTCAGGGAAGCGCGACGAACCCGACGCCCGTCTGTCGTAATGAGTTTCGAGCCGACGCCGAGAGAATTCTTTTCGGAATCCAGCCCTCCGGCACGCTTGATGCGGTTTCGCGAGAAATTCGAGGCGCTGCAGGACTGCGGGATCGATGTCTTCTATTGCCCACGTTTTGACGCCGCCATGCGCAGCATCAGGGCCGACGCTTTTATCCGGCAGATCGTTGTGCACGGACTGAATGCGCGGCATGTCGTTGTTGGCGACGATTTTCACTTCGCGAGTCGACGAGAAGGCACGATCGAGCACCTGACCCGGGCGGGCCGTGCGTTACAATTCAATGTGGAGCAAGTGCCGAGCGTCGTCGTGGATGGCGTCAGAGTCAGCAGTACCGTCATCCGCGAATCGCTTGCGAAAGGCGACGTCCAAAGGGCGGCCGAGTTGCTCGGTCGGCCCTACCGCATGTCGGGGAAGGTCGTAAAAGGCAGGCAGGTGGGACGGTCGCTTGGCTACGCGACCGCCAACGTCGACATCAGGCGGCGCCAGAGCGCGGTACTCGGCATCTTTGCGGTACGGGTGTCAGGTCTCGACGAGGGGCCCGTTGATGGCGTCGCGAGCCTTGGGACGCGGCCGACATTCGATTTGTGCAAACCAGTGCTGGAAGTCCACCTCTTTGATTTCGATAGGGAAATCTACGGGGAGTACATCCACGTGGACTTCCTCGCGTATCTTCGGGCCGAGGAAAAATTTGCCGCAGTCGACGACCTGGTTGCGCAAATGGCCATCGACGCCGAAAATGCGCGGAGCGCGCTTGCCGCGCTCGCCGTCTGACAGGATGAAAAATTTGAATAACGAAGCAGTAATCAGCGCAGGTAACGGGCGGTTCGCCGCATGGATGGCAGTCGCGGCGGTTATCGTGCTTGCCGACCAGGCGACCAAGTGGGCGATCATCGAGTGGGTACCGCTCTACGATCGAGTACCCATCAACAGTTTCATCAATTTGACGCACCAGAAGAACGAGGGTGCCGCCTTCAGTTTCCTCGCCAACGCGGGCGGCTGGCAGCGGTGGTTCTTCGTGGTCCTCGCAACGGCCGTGAGCGCGGTCATCGCGGTCTGGATCTGGAGGATTCGAAAGGAGGGCCACGCCGTCCTGTCAATCGGCCTGGCATTCGTGCTCGGGGGGGCGATAGGGAATCTGATCGACCGGGTACGGCTTGGCCATGTCACGGACTTCATCCAGGTCTGGTTCGGAAACTGGGCTTTTCCGTCCTTCAACGTCGCGGATGCGGGCATATCCGTCGGAGCCGCGTTCCTGATCATCGACGCCCTGTTCCTGTCCGGCCGCGAAAAGCCGGTTCCGGAGCCGCTACAGGATAGCGGCTCCGGCAAGAATGCCGGAGCCGGCAGGGAAGGGCAGGGCTAGTTCCTGCGCGTCCAGCAGTCGGTATACGGGTCGGACGTCTTCGTGCCGCCGCCGTCGATAAAGAAATTCTTGCACTTGCCGTCTTCATTGTCGTCGATCGTGTAGGTGGCGGTGGCAAGAAAATTCTCAGGCCAGGTCGGGTTGGCGGCAGTAGTGATCGTGTACGAGCCGGACTCGGAACTGATCGTATCGGCGGAATAGCCGAGTTCCGTCAGGGTGCCAAACCGCGAGTTCTGCAGGTAGAACTTTTCCTGGTTGGCAGCGATCCTCAGCAATTCCGCCTTCGCCTCGGTGCGCTTCGCTCGAGCCGCGAACTGGCGGTAATTCGGGAATGCGATCGCCGTGAGGATGCCGATGATCACAACCACGATCATCAGCTCCATCAGCGTGACTCCCTGCATGTATTTGCGCATCTGCATAGCTTTTACCCATTGTCCACCCGGTTATCCCGGCAGACTATTCTATACCGTCCTGCGTCCATAGTGTCCGCACCGGGAAATTCGCGAATCCAGGGTCGAAACACTCCACGCCAACGCAGGCGACCGGCGGCGGCGAACATTCGTCGCCGGTGCAGTTCGGGTCCGTCGGGCTCGGGAAGAAGAACTGCGGCTTCGGCGCAATACCTCCCTGCTGCAGCGCGGTCAGGCGCGCGGCATCGATTTCGTCAGGATCCGTTGGCACGTTTTCGCCATAGTCGACTATCGGATCGCCGTTGACGATGTCCAGACGATACAGGCGATTGACGCTGAGGCCCGCCTGGCAGGGGTCCAGGGAATCCACCGTCGGCTCCATCGTGACGAAGTAGACGACATTGTCAAAGGTCTGCGAATCCGACAGCACTTTTTCGTTAGCCGGCAGAGTGAACTTCCAGCCCTTGCTGCTCAAGGTGATTTCCGTACCGTAGCTGCCGCTTACCTCGGTGAGATCGTCGTCCTCGATGATGGAGTAGCTGTTGTACTCCGTCTGGGTCAGCCTGTTGAACAGGTGCGGATCGCGAACCGAATAGAAGCGATCGGCGGCGTCGTTATCAAGCGGATGCGCGCGGTAACCGCTGCCTATGCTGATGGCGAGGTAACGCTGGTTCTGCGCCTTGTCGGTAAAGATGGAAACGTCCGGCGTCGTGTAGAAGCGTCGCGTTTCCGCGTCCGTCGGATTGCTTATTCCCTCCGCTCCCAGTCGGGCAATTACGCCGCCGGCAACGAGCTTGTCGGGCTTCTCGCCGTTCTTGATATCGAAGCGCCAGATCTGACCGCCCAGGTCCGATGCATACATGCGATCGGCCAGGCCATCGCCGTTGAGATCGATAACGCGAACGCGTGCGGGAATGGAACGTGTCATCTTGTCCAGCTTAAGATCCGCGCCGTTGTCAATGCCGGCTCTCCAGATGCGGTCGCCGGTCTCGAGGTCGAGAATCATCACGCCGGCACCTTCGCCATCCGGGTCCGCCGGGTGATCCGGTGCGTCGTGAACCGTATCGTAGCCGCCGCCGACAACAACTACCGCGTTCTGCGGGCTCTGGTGAATGTTGCTGTCGATGTCGATCTTGGCGACGACCGGCGGCGACCAGCTCTGGCCCATTTCCGGGAACGTCCGAACCCAGCGGAGCTTGGGCTTGTCAGGGTCGCTGACTTCGACCATGTAGTAATTGCTGCCGCCGCGTCGCATGCCGAATACCAGGTAGACGAAGTCCGTTGCCGTGTCGATGACGCCATCGTGGTTGGCATCGTAGACCACCGGTACGACGTCGCCGTCAAGACCGTAGTTCTTGTAACTGACAGTTTCATTCGCGTACAAAGCGTTCATGCTATCCAGCAGCTCGTGCGGCACGAATGCCCACTTCTCGACGCCGGTGTCCGCGTCGACGGCGTGCAGATAGCCGTTGTTCGTAGCGGTATATATCACGACGTCGTAGGTACCATCGGTCTCGCCGTAGACGACCGCCGCCGGCTGTGCATGCAGCGTATCGCCCATGGCATTTCGCCGGTCCGTGACATCGCCGTCAAAGTCCGCATCCTTGACGTCCATGCCTCGGGCCCAGTCGATCAGCTTGTCGAGTGTCGGCTCGCCGGCTGCGCCGATAAGACCGAAGTCGGCCTCGGTGAAGTTGAGGATATTGGCGTTTGACACCCAGTTCGTCGGCAGCGTCAGGTCGCTGCTGCCGTTGTTGGTATACAGCTTGCGATTGTCCGGGAGCGGCAGGATGTTTGCCGTGCCGCCCTTGTAGACATCCGCACCGTCCGGCGTCGCTCCCTGCTGCCAGAAGTTCTTGGCGGTGTCCGCAAAATAGCCGGTATCGGGGTCGATTGCGTTGTTCTCGAGTGCATCCTCGATGCCCGTGCCCTTGATCACGTACTTCTTCATGTTTCCGGGCCAGTGGGTTTCGTCCTTGGCGCGGAATACGGAGACATACAGATCATTCAGGTGCTGCGTGCGGTTGAAGGCGTTGACCGCGACCGCGGGTGCAGTGAAGGAAATGTCACGCTTGAAGATATCGCTGGTAATTTCCGTCAGCGCTTCGGTGAGGCTGCCTACGTCATTGGCCGGGAAGTACGTGCCGCCGCCGGCATTGGCGACTTCGGTGAGATAGACCGCGGCCACATCCTTGTCATCGTCCGGCAGTCCGAATCCGATCGTGTACGTCGTAGCCGACTGTGTGCCATCGACGGCGGTATTCAGATCGGCCTTGGCCAGGTACTCGGCGACGTCGTCCAGACACTGTCCGTTAACGTTGGGTCCCGCACAGCCGGTGCGGCCGGTGACGGTGCCGTAACCAGGCAGATTGGTGATCTTGTCGTAAATGTCCACGTCCGCCGTCGGCAAGCCGTCCGTCAGCAGCACGACAAAGTTCTTCGAACAGGAGTATTCGACCGGCTGCCTGTACTGAGTGGTGCTCGGCGCGAGCAGGGCGTCCAGGTCCGTCTTGTCGAGGTCGCTGTAGTCGCGCGTCATACCGCTCAGGTAACGGGCCGCTTCGTACAGTGTTTCCGACAGCGGCGTGTTGCCGCTGGCCGGGAGATTGTCGACTATGTCATTGGCCTCTGTTCGGTGGGTGTCGAGGTCCTTCAGTCCGAACATGACCGGGCCGCCGTCGTTGCCGTCGAAGCGCATGAAGCCGACGTTGACGTCGTTCATCGAGCCAAGGACGTTCTTGGTAACCGCCTTGACGATGTCGGTCTTGCGCAGGTTTGCGCCACTTGGGCCGTGGTACCAGTTCAGGTAGTTGGGATCGTAAATGGTCTTGACGCCACCCATGTTGCTCCAGTTGATCTTGCTGCCGGAGCTGGATGTGTATAGGTTGCCGAGGTTATAGCCACTCCTCGAGCCCGACTTGGCGTAGCGCTCAGTCAGTGAATTGTCGCTGATATGACCGTGCTCGCCGGAGTCTTCCTCGCACTCGACGCGCCTGTCGTCCTGCCAGCGGTCGAGATCACGCCATTTCCACTTGCCGCCGGTCCTGTACATTGCCAGGGTATCAACGAACTTGCCCGCGGTCGCCATCTGGACGATGCCCTGCTGGCAGTCGAACATGTCTTTCTCGAACTTGTAGTTGTTACCGCAATCCGGGACGCTGCTGCTGCTGCCGTATTTCCAGTAATACATGTCGGCATCGCAGTCGCCTTCGTAGATCTCGGTCGCATCGTAAGGATTCTGCGTCGGAACCTCGCCGGTCATACTGCCGGAGGAGTCGAGGATGAACAGCAGGTTGGGCCGAGCAGCGCCGCTCAATCCGGGCGTCGACAACAGCAGTTCAACATCGTCGGCCCAGGCGGGTGACGAGATAGTCAGTGAGAGCAGCAGTCCTACACCTGCCCAAGCGGTGCGTTTCCTGGACGTAAACATGGGTCCAATCCTCTTCAGTCATTCCGTGACTAGGTGTTTCAGTCAGTCACAAGTAAATAGTGTCTACCGACTTATCTCTATTTTTGTAACGGTATTCGTCTCTGTTTCGTAGCTCACCAGTGCGTAGCTGTCTTTGCTACGTCTCAAGGTGGCGTGATCCCTCCTGAACTCATCAAATTGGACAGCTCTGCCGTCCACCAAAAACCGTGTCTCGGCGGTCAGTCGTGCCCTCATGTGATCTTTGTCACACTCGCCGGTGCACGGCCTGAATGTCATGGTGCCGCTGCCGGTCGCCGGAAGAATGATGTTATCGGGCGTCAGCTCGATGGCATCGATCAGCGCGAATGCGGGTGCGCCAAGCAGTAGTAATGTAGCGATCAATGTCTTGCGAATAGTCATCGTCTTCACTCCGAATTTGTCCTTTTGGGGCGTCGCATCCTGCGTCCTTGTGCCCGGTCCGTAATCAATTGATTACTTTCGCTTAATTATCCGGATTCCTCGGCAAAAAGCCCGGAACCACTACTCAATTATTAAACTCCGATTACTCGATTCCGTCCTGCGTCCAGAGCGTGCGCACCGGGTTGTTCGTAAAGCCCGGATTGAAGCATTCGACACCGACACAACCGATCGGCGGCGGCGAACACTCCGCACCTGTGCATGGCTGCGGGGCGCCCGGGAACAGGAACGCCGGCGTCGGTGCGATGCCGCCCTGCTGCAGCGCCGTCGTGCGTGCATCGTTGCTGTCAGCCGGGTCCATCGTGTCGAGATTGTTCGCGATCGGGTCTCCGTTCGCGACATTGACGCGATACAGGAAGTTGTTACCCGGAGCTACCTGACAGCTCGCGGCCGACGCGACGTCAGGCTCATAGCCCAGGAAGAATACCGAGTTGTCGAAGGTCGCCGATGCCGATAGCATCATCTGGCCAGGCTCAAACGTGAACTTCCAGCCGCGATCGCCGCTGCCAATCTCCGTATTCACCTGGCCGCTGACTTCGACCATGTCGCCGTCGAGCGCGATGTCGTAGTTGTCGTAGGCATCCTGGTCGAGTTTTGCGAACAGGTCCGGATCGCGAAGCGAGTAATAGGCATCGGTAGCGCTGGTGTCCAGCGGATGGGCACGATAACCGCTGCCAACGCCGATCGCCAGGAAGCGTCGATTCAGCACCAGGTCCGTAAATATGGATACGTCCGGGGCCGAGTAAAAGCGGCGCGTGTCCGTCGTTCCGGCCGATGCCACGCCTTCTCCGCCGAAGCGGGCGATGACGCCGCCTGTCGCGAGCTCATCGGGTGCCTTGTTCCTGAAAAGGTCGAAGCGGAAAAGTTGGCCGCCGACGTCGATGGCATAGAGGCGGTCAATAAAGCCGTCGCCACTGAAATCGATAGCCCGGACCTGGCTCGGTATCGAGCGGGTCAGCGCGGGTAGCGTCAGGTTGGCGTTCGCCCGGCCGGCTCTCCACAGGCGCTCACCGGTCTCGAGATCCAGCATCGCGATGCCGGCACCTACGTTGTCCGGGTTCGCCGGCAAGGCCGCCGTGTCGTGCACGGTGTCATAGCCTTCGCCGACAATGACAACGGCTTTCTGGTCGTTAAGACCGTTGTGTACCAGGTCGACGCGCGCCACCACCGGTTTGCTCCAGCTCTGGCCAGACTCCGGGTAGCTTGCAGTCCAGAGGAGTTCGGGCGTGTTCTTGTCGGTCACGTCCAGCACGTAGTACTCGGTGCCTCCGCGACGCAGTCCGAAAATGACGTAGATGAAGTCGTCGCCGTCGATGACGCCATTGTCGTCGAGATCCGCGACGACCGGCACGATGTCACCGTCGATGCCGTACTGCTTGTAGGTCGCGTTACCGTTCAGCATCAGCTCCGGCAGGCTTGGCAGGAACTGCTTCGGGATGAAGGACCAGAGCTCGACGCCGGTGTCGCCATCGACGGCGTGGAAATAGCCGTCGTTGGTCGCGGTGAACACGACCACGTCCGGGTCGGCCGGATCCGTGCCGTAGGCAACGGCTGCCGGCTGCGAGTGCAGGGGGTCGCCCATGGCATATCGGGTATCCGTGGTCGAGCCGTCAAGATCATCGTCAAGAATATCCTGGCCGCGTGCCCAGCGAATGACCTCTTCGCGGGTAGGCTCGCCAGGTGCACCGGTCAGCCCGAAATCAGCATCGGTGAAGTCGTTCACGTTCGACGGCGTAAGAACATTATTTCCCATCGTAAGGTTACTGGACGCGCCGTTGTTGGTGTACACATTACGGTCATCGGACAGCGGCAGCTTGTTGGCTGCGCCGCCAACGGTGACGTCGGTGCCATCATTCGTTCCTACAGGCGTCCAGATGCTGCGGGCATCCGCTTTGAAGAAACCCGTGTCCGGGTCGACCGCTTCTTCGTCCTTATCGTCCTTGATGAGGCCGTCGGCGATCTTGTATTTCTTCAGGTTGCCCGGCCAGTGAACTTTCGCGGCCGGCAGAAACGTAGAAATATAGAGATCGTTGAGGTTCTGCGTTCGGTTGAACGAATTGACCGCGACGGCCGGTGCCGAGAATGACAGACCCTTGTCCACGATACTTTCAATAATCTTCATGAGTGCGGCTGTCAGCGTCTCTACGTCATCGGCCAGGTAATACTCGCCGCCCGAAACGTCCGCCGCTGTTTCCAGAATCGGCAGGTCGATATCGAAGCCGATTGTGTGCGTCGTTACCACCTGCGGGCCTGTGGTGCTGGTGCTGATGTCGACTTTCGCCAGGTACTCGCCAAGGTCATCAAGACAGCGCCCATCCGCCTCTGTGCCATTGCACTCGGTACGACCAAGGGTGGCGAAATCCGGCAGATTCGGCGCCTTGGTCTGCGCGTCCGCATCATTGACGGGCAAACCGTCGGTCAGCAATACGTTGAAATTGCGCGTACAAACCGGCATGGCCGGGCTCTGGTAGGTACCCGGCACCTCGCCGACGAATGCTTTTGGATCGATGTCGCCGGTCGGCTGCATCGTCAGCGGATCGAGCTGCAGATCGCCGTAGTCGGCGCTCATGCCGCGCCAGTAGAGGGTAGACTCGTACAGTGCCTCTGCCAACGGGGTCGCGCCGCCTTCTGTCAACCCATTGATCTTTCCAAGAATCGCAGCGCGGTCGTCGTTGATGGGGCTGATCGCATGCAGGACTCGTCCGCCGTCCGAGCCTGTGAAACGCATGATGCCCACGTTGACATCCTCGATGGCATTCATGAGGTTCTTGGTTACCGCTTTCATGATGTCGATTTTGGGGAGGTTGACCGTGACCGGATTTTCTTTCCAATTCAGATAGTTACCGTCATACACGGTATAAGCCTGGGTGGCGTCACCGCTGCCCCAGGCGATCTCTGCCGCAGGGTCGCCAGTGAACTCGGGAAGATCCGACCCCGCCTGGGCATAGAAGTCACCGGACACGCCGTTGCCGTGCACACCGGAATCGTTCTGGCATTCAACCAGGCCGGTGGCATTGCCGATCTCCAGCTGTTGCCAGCGCGTGGCGCCGGTACCATCGGCGCGGTACTGGACCATGACGCCGGAGTAGGCACCGATACCGCTCATGCGCAGCGTCGCGTCATCGCAAACGAAGGCGGCTTCGTTAATGAACTGGGTGTTTGTGCCCACACAGCTGGGCTCAATGTCGATCGTCGTCCAGTAGAATTTATTGGTGTCGCAGGAACCCGCCGAATAGTCTTGCGTGCTGTCGTAGGGCTCAGTGGTCGGCACCGGGTCACCCATACTTCCCGAGGTATCGAGAATGAACATGATGTTCGGCGGCGTCGCCGCGGTGTTGCCCGGATCGACAATAAGCAGCTCCGTGTCGTCGGCAATCGCCGGGGCACCGGCGACTACTGTCAATAGCAACGATGCGGCGATCGATAGTGTCTTTTCGATTTGAATCTTCATGTTTCTGTCCCCGGTTTCCCTTCTGAGCCGCCTATTTCGTGTAGACAAATACTTTCGCGATCGTATTGCTCTGGATATCACGCCTTACGTTCACGACGTGTTTGCCGTCGAGCCTCAATTCATCGATCACGCCCCGAAAATCATCAAGGCGCATGCTCTTGCCGTCGACCGCGTACACGGTCCGTTCCGTCACGCGGTAGGTCTCATAGTCGCATTTTTCACATTCCTTGACCGTGAGCGTGCCATTCGAATCGGTGGGCAAACGCACGGCCTGCACCAAAACTTCGTACGTTCGGGTTGGTGCGTAGTTCTGTGCACTCGCGGCAGTACTTGTTACGAGCAGTAACGCGAGCAGGGCGGTTGTCATTGTTTTCATCGGTATGCTCCGTGCCAAATCTAGAGTGAATCGTCGCCGGGACCTACAATGTAGAAGGCCTGTGTGTGAAGCGCGGCCGCGTCGCGGTCCGTATCACTACCGGGTGCGCGCCTGGACTTGGCTTCCGAGCTGGCGAGAAAATGATAGGCCGATGTCTGGCTGCCTACCCCGAGACTGAATGCGCTGTTAGGCACGAGCGTGTGGGTCTCGTAGGTCAGAGTCGCTTTGTATTCATCATGTTGGTCGGCGGCGATATAGGCCGTACCAAGGTCCAGCGGCGTCGGTGATGGAATAAAGCTGCCCAGTGCCATGACGTTCTCAAGGCCCGTTTCGGCAGCCTGGAAAGCGAATTCGTAATTCTGGTCATTGCGTGCCATCGCAAGCTCGGTCGTGGCGGTGTTCATGCCCGAAATTGCGAGGGTAGTGATGACAACGAGTAGCAGAAGGCTGATGACGAGAACGGCACCTTGCTGGTTGCTTGGTTTACCGAATTTCTGATGGCTGGATTTCATAGGTATTCTCTTGATCAGGATCTGGTGTTGCGTAGAAGTATGGTTTTCGAAACTTGCATCCGACGGAATCCATCGGCTGGCGTGCCCAGGTCGACGTCGCCCGGCTTATAGTCCTCGTTGTCCTGCACGTTTGATTCGCGTGAAATGGCGCGGACGATCATCCACACTCGTGCAGTCAACACGGTGGCGCCAGGCACATAACCGGCTGCGGCGTTGGGGTCATAGATCGGGTCACCCGGGTTCACATAGCGGTCGACCGTGTTGTCGCCGTTGACGTCAATGCCCAGCTGCAGCTGAATGTTTTCTACGCCCGGTGCGACTTCCTGGTCTTCTACCGTGGAAGCGCCCGCGTTGACGGTCAGCGTCTTGCGCCGCAGTGTCGGGGTATTCGGTATAAGCTCTGATTCCTGCGCGACGTAATAGCTGTTGACGATCAGGTTGTGCGTCGCCGACGGATCCGTTGGCTGCGCGGGAAATGCCGGATCGGCCGGCGGCGTAAAGGTAGGCGGTACAAGCCCGTTGTTAAACAGCTCACCCGCGATCCGGGAGCTCTGTATCTGCAGGCGGCCGTTTGCCGGAAGCACCGGGGCGACACTCGCACGCCGCACGGTAATGGTGTCCGAGTTCCCCTGTGCGGTGCCGGCAGCGGCTGTCGGCAGGCAGGCAAGGCCGTAACCATTATTGATGCCATCGATAGGTTTCGCCAGGTCGAGCACCCAGCGCGCACCGCAGGCCAGAACACCCGGGGGCAGCGTGGTCAGCACGCTGGTAGGATCGGCCGTGGCAATGGTCGAGCGGCCTTCGACCATGAGGCCGCGGCTGTTGCGGCCCCAGTTGCTGGCCATGCGCAGGTCCGACTCGACCGTATCCATAGCGAACTGCGCCGTTTCCTGCACGCGCGCGATCGATTCGTTGACGACAAAGGCTTCGCGGCTCTGGTCATAGACGGTAATGGCGCCGATCATCAGGAAAGACCCGATAGCCAGCGCGATCATGAGTTCGGTGAGCGTCAGGCCGGCCTGACGCGTGCGTGTTTTCAATGGAGAAGACTGCATGCGTTTCACCTTCCTAAAACGGGTTGACCGGAATGATAATGGTGTACGATGGCGAGTTTTCGCCAGCCTCTTCCCAACTGACGACGATCTCGTAGGTGTTAGGCGTTACGTTATCGTCGAATGTAATCGCAACGTCGCCGTTAGGCAGCATATCAAGTGCCTGGGCTTCCCAAAGCCAGATATCATTGGCGGCCATCTGCTGAGGGTTGCAATCGACATTACCCAGCACACAGTTGTTGTTGCCGCCAACACCCTCGTAGTCGACGGCGCCCAGGGGGTTTGCACGGATGCGGTCGGCCACGTCGCTTGCGACTGTCACCGCGTGGTGTCGGAACGTGGAAGTGCGTCCCGCCTTCATGCCCTCCACGTAGAGTCCGGCTATTCCCAGCATGCCAACCGACATGATGACCAGGGCGATCAGCACCTCGACCAGCGAAAAGCCGGCCCGGGTTCGAATCGTGGGGAAATGTCTGTTCTTTCGTGTCATTACTTTTCGTCCTAAGCGTTCGTGCGACAGGCCAGCCGGCACTACGGGCAGGTGAGGGTGTTGTTATCCAGTACGTCCTGGATCATGTCCTTGTCACGCTGGATCGTTGCGCGTCCCAGCGGCGTTGCGACGAACAGGCGCGCGGCGGAATTGCCGCCCGCGGCCGTGACGTTGCCGCGGTCATCGCACATGACAACCTGAGAAACGGGAACATTGCCATTCACCACACCTCGACCGAGCCCGGTTCCGGCAAAGCCAAAGAACTTGGCGTCATTGATGAAATGCATCGTGACATCATCCGGCAAAGCCGGGACCTGGCGAAGTATGGAGTCGCCAGCATCGGCGGTAATGTCGCCGTCCTGGTCCAGAAACACGATATAGCCGTCTTTCCAGTCGCCGCTGCAGGTCGGCGCCGCGCTCATCGAGTCTGCGCTTGCGCAGATCGTGATAAACGTCTTCGCCCGCGACGCTTCGCTGCGCGCGAAGTGGAATGCCGCATGGAAATCGTTGGCCGTACCGGTCATGCGGCTGTTCTGGCTATAGGCGATCATGTTGGGGATGCCTATTGCCGAGACCACGGCGATGATCGCAACGGTAATCATCAATTCGTAGAGCGTAAAGCCCTTCTGGGATGTCTTGTTCATGGCGGCCACTATAAAGAGCGGCCGCGGACGTTGTGCGACTATCCGACAAGCGGGCCGGTGAGACCGACAAACGGTCGATTTTGCCTGGATGCATTTAACCTAATCCGCGCAGGTATAGGGCTTACCGGCGGGGTTCGACAAGGCGACTCTCGGCCGCCCCGTGTAGCTGACAACCAGGCCTTTAGGTGCGACGCGATCGGCGGCGTCGCAAACCACGATAGTGCCGTTGGTTGCGTGCAGGAAAGTGGCACGCAGCGTGAAGGCGAGCCGGTTTGACTTGATGCGTATCGCCCCGTTTACCTGATGGCGAAGGAGGACGGGCTCGCCCGGATCAACCTGCGGTGGGGAGTCCCGATCTGCGTTTTCGAACATGAGCCAGCCGCCGGACCAGTCCTTGCTGGACAGACACTGCGAGCCGTCCTGCGTCGGGCAGACTGACACCACCTTGCGGCGCATGATCGACTCCTTGCGTGCCAGGTGAATGGCGTGGAACAGGGCATTCACCTCGACCAGCTGGCGCTGCCGCGCCAGCAGCGATCCGAAAGACGGTATGCCGATCGTCAGCAGCACGGCGATCAGCGCAGTTGTCAATAATAGTTCATATAGCGAGTAGCCGCGCGGTGGACGAAGCATCGTGGACCTCCCTGTCCCGAACGGATTGTCGCGTACTCCGGGCGCGCCCGGCGTCGTTTGAAAGTCGGCAGAGTTCTCAGAAAGGCCTTTTTCGGCCTGACGCGACGGCCACCGGGCATGATATCCTGAGTGCCAGTTCCGGATTCAAAGGACGTATAGCATGGCGCGCTCCGATATCCTCGAGAAATTCAACCGTTACGGCATTACGCCGACCCCGCAACGCCTCAAGATCGCAGAGATCCTGCTCGCGAAACCGCAGCACCTGTCAGCCGAGCAGATCCTCGACCGGCTGCGCGTCTCCGGCGGGGCGGTGTCCAAGGCGACCGTCTATAACACCCTGAATTTGTTTGGGGAACGCGGTCTGGTAAGGGAACTCAGCGTGGACCCCGAGAGGCGGTATTACGATTCCTCGAATTTTCCACATCATCACTTTTATAACGTTGACACCTGCGAATTGACCGACATCGACCAGCACGATGTGCGTTTCAGCGCGTTGCCGGACCTGCCGGAGGGCACGGAAAGGGAGTCTGTCGAGGTTTTCATCAAGGTCCGCAGCAGGCGCGATTAATTGGCGAGAGCCCTTTTCGCACCGTCCCCGCGAGGCTATACTTCGCGCCGCTTATCTGTGCCGGATTAGCTCAGTCGGTAGAGCACATCATTCGTAATGATGGGGTCAGGTGTTCGAATCACCTATCCGGCACCATTTTTCAGGGGGTTGGGAGCGGACCGAGCAGGCGCGAAGCAGGATTCGCAAGCGACTTCGATGATCCGCTGTATGATCACCGATCGCGGTAACCGCGTCGCAAGTCCCAAAGCATGAATCTCCCCAATTCGACCCGATACAACTCTATTCCGCAGCGGCTGATTGCCGTCATCTTTTTTGGCGTGCTGTGTGCCTGCGGTGAATCGCCGCCGAACCTGCCGGACATTCCCCCACTGGCCGCCGACGCCTTTGCGCCACACATTCGGCAGCAGATTCTGGACGCAAGCGCCGCGGTTGATCGAAAGCCGCTTAGCGCCAACCTTAACGGGGAACTAGGCATGATCCTGCATGCGTATCAGCTGTACGACCCAGCAGAAATCTGCTTTCGACGCGCGCGAACGCTGGATCCGAGGTCATTTCGCTGGGCCTACTACCACGCAGACGTGTTGCAGAAAATGGGGCGCCCAAACGGCTCAATAACAGCTCTTCAGGACAGTATCCAGCTGGATCCGGCCTACCCGGCGGCGCAGGCGCGGCTGGCCGGCCTTTTGATTTCCGCCGGGAGATTCGAAGAAAGCGCGCTGATACTCGAGCATGTGCTTGACCGGCAGCCCGAACTACGCGGAAGCACTGTACGAATCGGGTCGCCTGCAAATGCGCAGCGGTGAACCGGAGGACGGGATCGCGCTGATGCAGGCGTTTCTTGCGGCCTCAGGGCCGGACGCCGCCGCCTATTTCGCGATAGCCGACGCATACCGGCAGCTTGGCCGCGCCGAAGTTGCGGCTCGATTCTACGCACTGCACGACCGGCACGGGGCCCGGGCACCGCGACGACACGATCCCTTGCTGGATCAGATTTCGCAATTCGACCGGTCTACGGAGGCGGCCATCAACCGGGCCAGGCGGACGTATGCAAGAGGCAAACTGACCGAGACTATTGCCATCCTCGAAGGGGCACTGTCACGAGAGCCGAACAACGTGCCGGCGCACACCGCGCTGGTTTCTATCTACGCCGAGGCCGGAGACTTCGCAAAAAGCGATGAACACTTCGAGAAAGCGCTGGCACTGGCACCGGATACGGCTGAATTGCACGTGAATCTTGCGGTCGCGAGAATGAAGTCCGGGCGATGGCCGGAAGCGGCCCGAAGCCTGGAGAACGCTCTGGCCATCGATCCCAGCAACGCATCGATCTATACGCAGCTTGGAAATCTGCGTCGCAATATGGGACTAACGGGCGATGCGATTGATCAATTCCGCCTGGCGCTGAAGCACGATCCCAATTTCCTCGCCGCGCGTGAGGGACTTGCGGGCGCATTGATAGCCGTGGGGCGGAACGATGACGCGGTAGAGGCCCTGACGAAATCGTCCCCGGCCGGGAATGCAGCGTCCGCCACGACATTATTACTGCTTGCGACCGCTCACGAGAATCTCGGCGATTTCACCTCGGCCATGGCGGCTCTCGAGGCGGCATCGGCAATCGCTGAAAATTCGGAGGACCCGCTCGAGGACACGATACGTACGCGCATTCGCAACCTGGCCGGCCGCGTGAGTTTGCAGAAGGTAACGGACTGAGATGAACCTGAAGCCTGCAATTCTGGCCGCGACGTTCCTTACCTTGGGCGCGGCGGCCTGCAGCGAGCGACGGCCACCAAACCTGGACACGCCGATCGAGGAGGCGCCGCCGCCGCTCGTGACGGTGTTTACCGATGTCGCCGCAACCAGCGGCCTGGATTTCGAGCACTTCAGCGGGGCGACAGGGCAGTTCTTCTTTCCGGAGATCATGGGCGCCGGTGTCGCCTTGCTGGACTTCGACAGCGATGGCGATCTGGATGTATACGCTTTGCAAGGTTCGTTTCTGGATCGCGGCCCGCGGCAGGAGAACGACACGGATCTGCCGCGGGACTGGCCGAAGAACCGTCTTTTCCGGAACGAACTGATTCCCGCCGGGACCCTGCATTTCGTGGATGTCACAGCGACGGCCGGCGATGCCGGGCACGCGGGCTACGCGATGGGTGTTGCCGTCGGCGACATCGACAACGACGGCGACCCCGACATCTACCTCGGTAATTTCGGACACAACGCCATGCTGCGAAATGACGGCAACGGCCATTTTACGGACATCACCGAGATTTCCGGGACCGACGACAGTCGCTGGAGCACCAGTGCGTCGTTTCTCGACTTCGATCGGGATGGTGACCTGGATCTGGCTTTCGTGAACTACGTTAACTTCACGATGACCAACAACAAGCACTGCTCGGGTGCCGGCGGTCGGCGGGACTACTGTGACCCGACCACGTATCTGCCCGTGACCGATCGTCTGTACCGCAACGACGGATCGGGTCGATTCACGGACGTCAGTGCCGTAGCCGGCCTGGACGCCGCGTTCGGCTCCGGCCTGGGTGTGACCAGCGCCGATTTCGACGGTGACGGATTTCCAGACATCTACGTTGCGAACGACAAGCGCGCCAACCAGCTCTGGATCAACAATCGCGACGGAACGTTTCGCGACGCCGCCTTGATGTCCGGTGCGGCCTACAATGCCGACGGTGCGGCGGAAGCCAGCATGGGTGTGACCGCCGGTGACTTCGACGGGGATGGTGACGAAGACCTGTTCATGACGCATTTGAATCGCGAAACCAATACCCTGTATGTGAACGACGGCCGTGGAAATTTCCGGGACGACACGGACCGACACAAGCTGGGCGTGACAAGCCTCGCGTTTACGGGCTTCGGAACGGGTTGGTTCGATTACGATAACGATGGGCTTCTGGATGTTTTCATCGCCAATGGTGCCGTATTGGCGGAGCCGAATCAGGCAGGCCAGACCCCCTACCCATACCGGCAGGGCAACCAGCTCCTCAGGAATACGGGGGATGGCCGGTTCCGAGATGTCAGCGCCTATTCGGGGGCCGCGATGGCCCTGCAGGAGATCAGTCGCGGCGCTGCATTTGGCGATGTTGACAATGACGGCGATGTCGACGTGCTGGTGAGCAACAACAACGGGCTAGTGCGATTGCTTCGCAACGATATCGGACACAAGAGAAACTGGTTGCGCGTGCGCCTGGTCGGCACGGAATCGGCGCGCGACGCTGCGGGTGCCCGCGTGCTGCTGTTGAGAGACGGCGAGCTTGCGGTCGCGCGGCGGGTGCACACGGACGGGAGCTATGGCAGCGCCAGCGATAGCCGGGTCTTGTTCGGACTGGGCGATGACAGGGCGATTGCCGGCGTCGCCGTGCTCTGGCCGCTCGGCAGAACAGAAGTCTGGCGCGGCATCGTCGCCAACACCGAGGTGACCCTGATCGAAGGTGAGGGCGGCGCCTGGCAGGCTGATGGCGCTCGAGTAGTCGGGACAGGGCAATGATCCGAGGCGACGGCGAAGCAGGCGCGGCTAATCGCGACTGGCAACGGTGCGAGACGATCATCTGGAAAAGGCCGGTAGCCCGGGTTACCTTGGCGAATCATCCGCGATAGAATTAGCCGCCTGCGGTCGACCGGGATCGTGAGCTGCCAACTACTGCCGGCCGGTATTATGGAAAAGAGGCTTTCTGAATTCGTCGACATTTTATACAACTTTAAAATTGCGATTTTTTACCCTGTTGAAATCACGCAGAAAAAATAACGGGCACGCAATTTGCATGATACATTTGAAGTGCAAAATAACTTTCGTTGGAGAAACAGAATGGCAACAACAAGAATGACAAAAACAATACTACCGCTCATCGCCGTGTGTGTGATGGCACTGAGCCCGCTGACGGCAAATGCCCTGAGCATCTCGCTAATGCCAGCAGGCGACTTCAGCAGTGTCGACGTGGGCGACAGCCTGTCATTTGACGTAATCGCTGACTTCTCGGACGATCCGACAATCGGTGGCGGGTTCGACGTTTTCTTCGACAACCTGGCGCTCGGTTTCGTGTCCTGGGCCGCCACGCCGCTCGGCGATCCTGATTTCGCCCGCGAGCCGGACATCTTCGCTGGTCTGCTCGAGGGCATCGCCTTTGGTGATTTTGGTGGTGTCTCTGGCGGCATAGTCGGAACCCTGGTGTTCGAAGTGCTCGCCGGGTTGGGCGAAGGCATGACGACAATGATTGGTCTCGGCGATAGTGCGAGCGTCACCGGCCCATTCGTCAGTGCACAGACTTTCGGACTACAGGACGTCGACTACACCGGCGCCGATGTGACGCGCGCTGAAGGCATGGTCGCAGTGCCCGAGCCCGGCACGCTTGCGCTCCTGGGTATTGGCCTGTTCGGAATGGGACTGGCGAGGCGCAGCAGGAAAGCCTGATCGGTTCTTATCGAATAATGGAAAAACCCGCCCGAGTGGCGGGTTTTTTTTAGTCAGGTCCCTGGCTTTGCGAGCCGGCCATGCGCTCCGGAATTCTTTCTATTCTTCCCCGACAAACTCAAAATCGCTGTTGCGATACAGCTCCTGTTCGTCGAAATTGATGAACAGGTAGGCGCGGCCCTTCACATCGACCTGTGTGGACAACGGCACGATGGGTCCACCCTCGACGGCCGGCCCGAAGGTCAGTCGGGTGATTAGTTTCGCGATCTTCACGCCGGTTGCGGGCCGGAATGCGGAGCGGGTTCGCATGTCGATGTATTCAAGGTGACCTCCACGCTTGTTGATTCGAATCGTGGCATCCAGGCTGTCACTGAATTCGTCTTCGTCATCGCCGGGATTGAATCCCAGCAGCCAGTGGTCCGCGTCTTCCTCGATGAGTCGAATCGAGCCCGGCTCTACCATCGCCTCGACACCATCGTCGTCGGAGCGATCGCGTTTCTTCTCTTTGCGGTACTCCCTGACTTCCTTCTCGGTCGGAGCCCGATCATCGACGCTCAGCAGCTGCCAGCGCTCGCCGGATGAACGTCGCGGGTCAAATCGAGCCACCCAGACATGCTCGCTGTCTACGCGCGTTTCCGTGTAGGCCCAGTGCCTGTCGAAATCAAAATCGACGGCTTCAACAGCTTTTTCGAAGATCGCGTTGTAGTCCTCTGCGGCAAACGCCGCAGACGCCACGATCAGGCCGAGTACGACATGAACGGAGCGCGCGTTCATTGCGCCTTTCGAGGGCAGCCGTCGAGCGAGTCGCCCATACCGATGATTGCGATTGCCCCGGCGAAAACGGCACTGGTGGCTAGTGCCGATATGGCGAGAATGACGAACGAGACAAGTCCTGAAGCCATGGTGTGTTTCCGCTGAAAGACTGATATTTGTCCACAGTTGCGACCCGATTCTGACACAAATTAGTGCATCATTAGGCTTCGAGACAAGGGGGAGGGGTTATGGCGTCAGACGGCGCGGCAATATCGGGCAGCGTGCACGGGCGGCGCTACGACGTCGACGCCCTGCGTGTCTTCGCCTTCGGTCTCCTGATTCTGTACCACGTCGGCATGTTCTACGTCGCCGACTGGGGCTGGCACGTGAAGTCGTCCTATCAGGCGGCGTGGCTGCAGCCGCTGATGATGCTCACCAACCAGTGGCGCATGCCGCTCATCTTCCTGATTTCAGGGCTTGCGGTGAGTTTCATCTGGGGGAAATACCCGACCGGTGAGTTTGCGGCCAGGCGCGCGAAACGCCTGCTGATCCCGCTGCTGTTTGGCATGGCGTTCATCGTTTCGCCGCAATGCTACTACGAGGCGCTGAACAAAGGCCTGATCGAACCCGGTTTTCTGCGGTTCATGGGACAGTACCTGACGTTTCAGGATTTCCCGGGCGAGGCCTGGGGTGGCGAGGAACAGATCGTCTGGACGTGGAATCATCTCTGGTACCTGCCCTACCTTTTTTTCTACACCCTGCTGCTGATTCCGGTAGCGGCATTCATCGACGGCGCGGGACATCGAATCAGGCAGAAGTTCCAGGCGCTTCGTGGCGTCTGGATCGTACTCATACCGGTTATGCCGTTGATGGTGTACTACAACGTGGTGTTTCCGTATTTCCAGGGGGTCACGCACGCGTTCTTCGACGACTGGTACGCACATGCCATGTACTTCACGTTTTTTCTGTACGGTTTTCTCATTGGCCGAAATGAGGGTTTCTGGCAAGAATTAACCCGACTTCGCAAAGTCACGCTGGCGCTCGCTGTTGTCTTCTTCGGTCTCTTCATGGTCAGCGGCGATTTTCTGCCGGACGAGACCGCCTACTGGCAAAACCAGTTGAGCGGCCTGATCACTTATCTGAATCGCTGGCTCTGGATCGTTGCAGTCCTGGGTTGGGGTCACCACCTGTTGAACAGGCCGATGAAATGGTTGCCGTACGCAACCGAGGCCGTTTACCCGTGGTACATTTTGCACCAGACCATCATCGTGGTGGTTGGCTACAATCTGTCGCTATTACGACTGGGGCCGTTCGTTGAGCCTTTACTGGTACTTACCGCGACGCTAGGCGGTTGCTTTGTTTTGCACGAGTTCGTTATTCGCAGGGTCCGCGTTCTGCGGCCGTTGTTCGGACTGAAATGAGGAGCCTGTCTTGCTGACGGTAGACAGCCTGGTCAAGCAGTACGGCGACTTGATCGCTGTCGACGACGTGAGCTTCCAGGCGTCGAAAGGCAGCGTGTTCGGTCTGCTCGGTCCCAACGGCGCGGGCAAGTCGACGACCATCAGCTGTATATCCGGCTTGCTCTCACCGACCTCTGGAAACGTCCGGGTCGATGGCGCCGATATCGTCAGGGAAAGCAAGCGCGCCAAGCGCTCGCTGGGTATCGTGCCGCAGGAGCTGGCGATCTACGAGGACCTGCCCGCGATCGAGAATCTGAAGTACTGGGGAAAAGCCTACGGGCTTCGCGGCGCGGCGCTCGACGCGAGGGTGTCGGAAGTGCTTGGCCATATCGGCCTCGCTGATCGCGCCAGGGATCGCCCCAAGACTTTTTCCGGCGGTATGAAGCGCCGCCTGAATTTCGGATGCGGCATTGTGCACAAGCCCGGCTTGTTGCTGCTCGACGAGCCAACGGTTGGCGTCGACCCGCAGTCGCGACAGCGCCTGTTCGAAATGGTCGAAAGAGAGCGCGAGGCCGGTGCCTGCGTTCTATATACAACCCACTACATGGAGGAGGCCGAGCGTCTGTGTGATGAGCTCGCGATTATCGACCACGGCAAGATCATCGCGAAAGGCACGGTTGCCGAACTCAAGGCACAGCTCGGGGCGCGCGACGTGCTGCAACTCAGTGGCGACTTTACCGAGCGCGGCATCAAACAGGTAACGGACTCCCTGTCGGCTCGCGACATTCAGGATCTCGAGCTGATTTCGCAGGAGCAGGGGTCCGTGACGCTGACGCTGTCATCCGCGTCCCAGCATCTGCCGGAGATCTTCGCCGCGATTACGTCGGCAGGCGGTAAGGTATCCGAGACCAGCCTGAGGAGCCCTAACCTCGAGACGCTGTTCCTGTTGCTTACCGGCAAAGAACTGCGCGAGTAAGCGATGGCCTTCCTGTTTGCCTCATTGAAGAAAGACCTGTCGCGCTGGTGGCAGGATCCGATGGCCGCCTTGCTGTGGCTCGGTATTCCGTTCCTTATCGGAGGGCTGATAACCGCGACGGTCGATGGTGGTGACGGCGGTAGTCCTACCGGTATCCTGCTGATCCATGATCAGGACGATTCCCTGCTCAGCGGGCTGGTCGCTGGCGCCTACAGCCAGGGGCAGCTCGGCGAGTTGATTTCGGTCGAGCAGGTGTCGCTTGAAGAGGGAAACGAACGCATCGACGCGGGTGAGGCCAGCGGCTTCCTGCTCATACCGGATGGATTTTCGGCGGCATTCCTGCAGGGAGAGCCGGTCACGCTGACGCTGAGGACGAATCCGGCACAGACCATTCTGCCTGGCATCATTCAGGACGTCACCGAGATTCTCCTGGATCTCGGCTTCTACGCACAGGTTCTGTTCGGGCCGGAGATCGAGCAGATTCAGAACGCCGGCGACGATTCGGTGCCTGACGATATATTCGCGGCCGATATCGCCGTGCAGATCCAGGGGAAAGTCGACACGATCTCACCGCTGCTGTTTCCGCTGGCGTTTGATGTCGAAATCGTCGAACCGCCGCCAGAGGAGCCGAAACCTGACATCGCCCTGTTGTTCCTGCCGGGCATCGTCCTGATGGCACTGCTGTTCGCCGCACAAGGACTGTCGGCGGACTATTGGAAGGAGCGAGAAACCGGGACGTTGAGGCGCCTGGTCTCCACGCCGGGACTGCTCAGTCGCTTCGTTTATGGCAAGGCTCTGGCAGCCGCACTGGTGCTAGCTGCACTCGGTGGAGTAACGCTCACACTCGGCTTCGTCTATCACGACCTGGCGTGGAACAAGTTCCTGCCGTCGCTGCTCTGGACAACTCTCTCGGGCGTCGGCCTTTTCGCGTGGTTCGCCGCACTGCAAATGCTGTTTCCGACATCGAAGGCCGCCAATCTGCTGACGTCGATCCTGCTCTTTCCGTTGTTGATGATGGGCGGCAGTTTTTTCCCGCTCGACGTGCTACCGGATTGGATCGCGGCGATAGGACGACTGTCTCCTAACGGATTTGTCGCTGATCGATTGACGAGGGAGCTGACTTCCGCGACCGCCTGGAGCTATGACCTGGAGAGCTGGACCATCGCGCTTGCGACGACGGTCAGCGGACTTGCGTTCTGCACCTGGCGGCTCAGGACCGGTTTCGCGAGGCGCTAGTGTCCTGTCCGGTTAGTTCGCATAATTTCAGCGCGCTGCACAAGGCGTGTGGCAAGGCGCGTTCCGCCGGCAATGGCCCGGCCCTTGTCAAGGAACGCAACACGGCCACAGGCCTTGTACGGCGCGCCCTTCGGGAGCCGCCAAAACGCGCAATGCCATCGTTGCATCGCTTGCCAAGGTCTCGACATTGGCGGCGCTATGCGCCTTGTCCTTGCGCGTTTTGGGGACTCTGAAATCATGCGAACTAACCGGACAGGACACTAGTCGATGAAACAGATCCTGTTCATCGCGTGGAACGACGCCAGGTTTCAGCTCCGGCAAGGATCGACACTGCTCTGGCTGCTTGTCATGCCGCCAATCTTTTTCTACTTCATTGGCACGGTGACCGGCGGGTTTTCATCGGGCCTCGGCGGCCAGGCAACACCGCTCACAGTCGTCGCTGAGGCGCCCGGTTTTCTGCAAGGGCAAATAGACCTTCGCTTGCGGGACAACGATTTCGCGCCGGAGTGGGTAAGCTCGGGCGTGGTCTTGGATGCCGATGAAACGTCGACACGCGCATTAGTATTTGACGCGAACTTGTCGGAAAAAATTTTGGCGGGTGAACAGGTCGGGGTGAGCTTCGACACAAGGGCCTCGGCATTGACGCGCGACTTCGAGATCATCCGCATTCAACGCAGCGTGTATACGGCGCTTGCCGACATCGTTGCGGCAGATGCAGGGAATGCCGGAGCGTTGACCGCGGCCGGTCTGGTCGCGCTCAATTCGGAGCCACGAATCTGGGAACTGGATGTCTCCGCGGCAGGAAACCGCCAGGTTATTCCCAGCGGTTTCGAGCAGGCAATACCGGGGATTCTCGTCATGTTCACCTTGCTCGTGCTTTTGACGAGTGGCGGAACGCTGCTGGTCATCGAACGCGAGCAAGGCCTTTTGCGTCGCCTGGCATCCACACCAATCTCCAGAAGGCAAGTGGTATCGGGTAAGTGGGGAGGCCGAATGATCCTGGCAGCAATTCAGGTGACCGTTGCTCTCGTCGTCGGCACGCTGTTATTCCAGATGGACTGGGGGCCCGATCCCGCGATGATTGTCGTGGTCCTGGCTGCGTGGGCAGGTTTTTGCGCGTCCGCGGGATTGTTGCTTGGCAGTATCGCGAGTACCGAGGGACAGGCTGGCGGGCTTGGTGTGCTTGCGGCCAATGTCCTGGCGGCGCTCGGCGGCTGCTGGTGGCCAATCGAGGTCGCACCGAAATGGATGCAGACGCTGCAAAATTTCATGCCGACAGGCTGGACCATGGACGCACTCCACAAGCTGATCAGCTTTCAGTCCGGCGCGGCGTCGGTCGTCCCTCAAATACTGATCATTGTGGCGGCCACACTGGTCGTGGCGGCGTTCGCCGTGAATCGCTTCAAGTACGTATAAAACGCAGGCGCTGCCGATACGGCCCAATTTTCGCCAACAAGGCGTAAACTGGAATCGTGAGGCGGTGTTGCGATGCGCGACCAAAAACGTTCGTTTCTGTCCGGTATCTCAACCGAGATGCTACGCCGCCGCGTGTATCCGGTTGTTATTGCCTATGCGCTCGTGGCCTGGGTGCTGCTACAGATTGGCGAAGTGACGTTCGAGCCGCTCGGACTTCCGGGCTGGCTAATGACTGCCCTCATAATACTGGTGATTGCCGGCTTCCCGGTTGCCGCCGTTCTCGCGTGGATGTTCGACATTACGCCGTCGGGCATTCGTCGTGACTCCCGGGTCGGGAATCGTTCGAAGCCGTCCGAACTGCCGTCGATCGCCGTACTGCCGTTCGCCGATATGAGCGAAGCCAGGGACCAGGGGTATTTCTGCGAAGGCGTGGCAGAGGAGATCCTCAACGCACTGACCAGGATCGAGTCGATGCGGGTCGTTGCGAGGACGTCGTCCTTCCGTTATTCCAATGCCGGCGATGACCTTCGGGCCATCGGCAGAGAACTGGGCGCGACCAGTATTCTGGAAGGCAGTGTCAGAAGATCCGGGCAGCAGCTGCGGATCATGGCTCAGCTGGTAAACGTCGATGACGGTTATCATTTATGGTCGAAGACTTTTGACCGAAAGCTCGAGGACATATTCGCGATCCAGGACGAGATTGCTACCAGCATCGCGGAGTCGTTGCTACATACCTTTACGCCGATCAAGACGACGTCAACCCGCGACGTGCGTGCGTATGATTTCTATCTGCGTGGCAGGCAATTTCTGAATCGCTTTCGTAAAGTCGATTTGCAGTTCGCGCAACAAATGTTTCGACAGGCAATCGAGAAAGACCCCGCGTTCGCTCCCGCCTGGGCGGGCTACGCGGACAGCTTTTCGCTGGAGATCATGTACGCCGATCCGAAACCCTGGTTCCGGGACAAGGCGCTGGAGGCGAGCGCGCGCGCGCTGGCGCTCGATCCTGAGCTTGCCGAAGCACATGCTTCATCGGGCCTTGCGCATCTCGTCTGTGAAGAATTTGAACAGGCCGAACAAGCGCTGGAGAGGGCAATCGAGCTCAATCCGAACCTGTTCGAAGCGTACTATTACTTTGCGCGAACCCGATTTCACCAGGGAGACATGGAAACCGCGGCCGAATTTTTCTCCAAAGCCGCGACCGTCAATCCCGAGGACTACCAATCCAGAATGCTGCGCGTCCAGATCCTGCGCGGTGCCGGACAGGTGGACCAGGCAAGGCTTGAGGCGAGGGAGGCCATCGACGTCGCGAACCGGCATCTCGAGTGGCATCCCGATGATGTGCGGGCGCTGCAATTGGGTGCCGGCTCGTTGATTGTCCTGGGCGACGTTGAGCGCGCGGAAAAATGGATGCGGCGTGCGCTGGAAATAGACCCCGATGATCCGATTCTGCTCTACAACGTCGCCTGCAACTACGCCACGCTGAACAGGCTCGACGAGGCGCTGGACTGCCTCGAACGCGCCGTCGAGAAAGGAACCATCAGCGCAGACTGGATGAGGAACGATGCCGATCTGGTGAATCTGCGCTCGAACCCGCGCTACGCGAAATTGCTCGAAAAGGTCGGCAGCTGAATTCCTGTTGCACCCGGTCTGGTATATTAGATATTAGTAAACTATAATTAAGCAGAATCTAATGTAAAGCCGTGGAGCCAGGCGGTTTTCTTTGCAGGGATACTGAATTGAATCAATTACTTAAGCTACTATTTCGCACTTCGGTCCTGGCCCTGGTTTTCATCGCAAGGCCGGTCGTGGCCGAGGATCTGCGCCAGGCATGGGACGAAGCCCTCGAAAACGACCCGATGATAAGTGCCTCCCGGCGCCAGGTGTCTGCGGCAGGCGCGGAGCTGCTCGCCGCGAGAGCTGCGCGATTGCCGGCTGTGACAGCGGGCGCCGGAATAACGCAGTTTGACGAAGCGCCCGCGTTCGATTTCAGCGGCGCCGGAGTGCCGGCGATATTGCCGCTGTTCGGCGGCGAGTCAATGAAAATGGCGGACGCGCGCGTCACAGTGCCGCTCTATACCGGCGGCCAGGTCAGTAGCACCGTAAGTGCTGCGGAAGCCGGGGTCAGTGTCCGCCGGTCGCAGTCGACCTCGACTATTCAGGACGTAAAGCTTGCCGTTGCCCGCCACTACATCGATGTGCTGCGCGCGCAAAGTGCGCTGGCCGTCGCCGACAGCAACGTCAAGAGCCTCGCCGCGCATGTGCATGACGTCGATGACATGTTCAAGTCCGGTGCCATCGCGCGCAACGATTACCTGGCAGCAGCCGTATCCCTGGCGGACGCGGAGCAGCGTCGTCTGCAGGCCCGCAATCATCTCGATCTTGCAACCGCGGCCTACAACAGATCACTGGGTCGGCCGCTCGACACGCCGGTCACTCTGGACAGCGAGCTGCCGGGCATCGATGCCGAGCTGGATCTCACGTCGTTCGCCGCGCTGACCGACATGGCGCTGCTACACCGCGATGAACTCGAGGGTTTGCATGCGGCAGCCGAGGCCTATCGCTATCAGGCGCGTTCGGCCCGGGGGAGCGCACGCCCTCAGCTGGGCCTGACGGGCGCCTACGTGGCCCTGCAGAACGACTTCCTAAACCGTGATGAATTCTGGATGGTGGGCGTGGGTGTGCAATGGAACCTGTTCGACGGTGGACAGGCGCGCAAAAAGGCGGACTCCTTTTCGTTCAAGGCAGAGGCCATGCAGCTGGAACGAATTAATCTGCGATCGATGATCGAGCTGCAGGTGAGGCAGGCCTGGCTGCGGCTGAACGAAACGGCGGAGCGCAAACGCCTCACCGAACGTGCGGTCGAGCAGGCGGAGGAAAACCTGAGAGTTGTGCGTGATCGCTACCGGAATGGTGAAGGCACGAATACGGAGGTGCTGGATGCAGAGGTGTTGCGAAGCCTGAGCCGCAACAATTACGACAATGCAGACTACGACGCCAAGCTGGCGTTGTACGAACTCGCCAGAGGAGTAGGGCGATTATGAGAATACGGGAAGCGATCTCAATACTATCCGTCAGCTTCGCGCTGACGGTTTCCACGGCGGTGACCGCACAGGAGTCGGTTCCGTTCGAGACCGTCCGTGTTGCCTACGAAGTCGCGCCGCGTGAACGCATCTGGGACGGTCGAATCGAAGCCGTCAACCAGGCCACGGTGTCGGCGCAGACGTCGGGCCGCATCGCCGAGCTGCCTTTTGACGTGAACGACTTCGTGGACGCCGGAAAAGTCATCATGCGTTTTACGGACACGGAGCAGCGTTCGACCGTCAGGCGTGCAGAGGCAGCGCTCGAAGAAAGCCGTGCCCGACTTGCCGAAGCCGCGCAGGAGTTCGAGCGGGTCTCGAGCATGTTCGAGAACGGTACCGTGTCCAGGGCGCGATACGATCAGGCCAGGGCCAATCGCGACGCCGCGCAGGCACGCCTGAACGCCGCTCGCTCAGGCGTGGATACGGCCAACGAGCAGCTGGAGTACACCGTGGTGCGAGCCCCGTACGCCGGCATCGTCGCCAAGCGACACGTCGAGCTCGGCGAACTGGTCTCGCCGGGACAGCCGCTGATAACGGGCCTGTCGCTGCAATCGCTGCGCGTCAACGTTGATGTGCCACAAAGCATGTTTCATCCGATCCGGACCATCGGCAAGGCGTTCGTCTATATCGATGATCAGCGTATTGCCGGGACTGAGCTGACTTTCTATCCGGTCGCCGACGTCGCGGCGAACACCTTCCGGGTGCGCGTCGATCTTCCGGAGGGCAGCGCAACGCTGTATCCCGGGATGATCGTCAAGGTTGGCTTCGTCGTCGGTGAGACGAGCCGCCTGCTTGTCCCCGCGGACGCCGTCGTCCGGCGCAGCGAGCTCAGCGCAGTTTATGTCGCCGACGAGGACAGGGTAACGCTCAGGCAGGTCCGCCTGGGACGGCGCTACGGCGAATCCATCGAGGTACTCGCGGGCCTGAGCGAAGGCGAGCATGTTGCGACCGAGCCGGTTGCCGCGGGTATCTATCTCAAAGAGCAGTCGGGAGGGCATTAAGTGTCCGACGTCATCAGGAAACTCGGCTTCTCCGGCTCGCTGGCGAAAAAGTTCCAGGACTCGAAGATCACACCGCTGCTGGCCATAACGGGCCTGCTGATGGGCGTGTTCGCTGTCGCGGTGACGCCGCGCGAGGAGGAACCGCAGATCAATGTCACATTTGCCAACATCTTCGTGGCATTCCCGGGTGCCAGCGCGGTTGAAGTCGAAAACCAGGTTGCGGTGCCGATGGAGCAGGTGCTCGCCGAGATCGAAGGCGTCAAGCACACCTACTCGGTATCGAGGCCGGGCATGGCCGTGTTGACGATCCAGTTCGAGGTTGGTGAAGACCGGACCGATGCGATCGTGCGGCTGTATAACGCGGTTTATTCGAACCAGGACTGGCAGCCGCCGGGAAGCGGCGTTTTGCAGCCGCTCATACAGCCAAAAGGCATAGACGATGTGCCGACCGTTACCGTGACCCTGTGGACCGCAGACCCAGAGCGCGGAGCGCATGAACTGCAGCGTATCGCGCACTCCATTGAAGCCGAAATAAAGCGGGTTCCCGGTACCCGTGACGTCTACACGGTTGGCGGTCCCGACCAGGTTGTACACGTCAAACTCGATCCACAGCGCCTTGCCGCTTACGGCTTGTCACTGGACGCGCTGCGCTACGCGCTCAGAGTAAGCAATGTCGTGGCGCACGCGGGCACACTGGTTTCCCAAAACAGGAACGTCCCTGTAACGGTGGGCACCTTTCTCGCCGGCCGCGACGACGTTGCCGAACTGGTCGTCGGGGTAAACGACGGCAAAGCCATCTACCTCGAGGACGTTGCGGACGTTTCTGCCGGTCCCGATCAACCTGAACAGTACGTGGTTTTTGGCAGCGGCGCGGCCGCCGGTTCAATTGGCCTGCAGCCGGGCATCGGCGCACCGGCCGTTACGCTCGCAATCTCAAAGAAACCTGGCACCAATGCGGCGCGCATGGCCGAGCAGATCATCGACCGGCTCGGCGAGCTGCGCGGCATCTTTATTCCCGAGGGGGTTGAGTACACCGTAACGCGGGACTACGGCAAGACGGCGGACGACAAGGCGAAGAAGCTGATTCAGAAACTCGCATTCGCGACGGTTTCCGTCATTCTGCTGATCATGGTGTCGCTTGGGTGGCGTGAAGCCGTCGTCGTCGGCTCGGCGGTTGTCGTTACGCTGATGCTGACGCTTTTCGCCTCCTGGGCATGGGGATTCACGATCAATCGTGTTTCTCTTTTCGCGCTTATCTTCTCGATCGGCATCCTCGTCGATGATGCGATCGTCGTCGTCGAGAATATTCATCGGCACATGTCGATGGGAGGCAAGACGCTGCTCGAGGCAATACCCCCGGCCGTCGATGAAGTCGGCGGCCCGACCATCCTGGCGACGTTTACCGTGATCGCGGCACTGCTGCCGATGGCATTTGTTACCGGGCTCATGGGCCCGTATATGAGTCCGATTCCGATTAACGCGAGTATCGGCATGCTGCTGTCGCTGGCAGTCGCATTGATTATCACTCCATGGGCCAGCCAGAAACTGTTGCACGGCACGCATGCGGACAAGGGAGCTGACGCCTCGGCGCAATGGCTCGATCGTCTGTTTCGACGGCTGGTAGGGCCCTTCCTGCGCGGCGCCGCCGGTCGGCGAGCCCGTCGATGGCTGCTCGGCAGCGTACTCGTGGCGATCATGCTGGCGATGGGCCTGGTCGTGATACAGGCCGTCGTGATGAAAATGCTGCCATTCGACAACAAGTCGGAATTCCAGGTGGTACTCGACATGCCGGAGGGTACGTCTGTGGAACAGACCGGTCGCGTCCTCGGTGAAATGGCCGCGTACCTGGGCGAACTGCCTGAGGTCACCGATTTTCAGATCTATGTCGGAACCGCAGCACCGATCAACTTCAACGGGCTGGTGCGCCAGTACTATCTACGGGAAGGCGCCAATGTCGGTGATATTCAAGTCAATCTGGTCGACAAGTCGCACCGTGACCGCAAGAGCCATGAAATCGCGGCATCGGTACGCGCGCGGCTGGATGAGATCGGGACGAGTTACGGCGGCTCCGTAAAGATTGTCGAAGTGCCCCCGGGTCCACCGGTGCAGTCGCCGCTGGTTGCCGAGGTTTACGGCCCGGACTACGCCGGCCAGCAGGCAATCGCGGCCGAGCTGCGAGAGCTGTTCGCGTCGACGCAGGATATCGTCGATATCGACGACAGCGTGGAAGCCACGGCGTCGCGATTCGTGGTATCGGTCGACAAGACCAGGGCGGCGTTGCTCGGCGTCTCGCAAGCCAGCGTCACGCAGGCCTTGCAGACGGCCCTGCAGGGCGAAGACGTCACCTACGTACGGGACGGGCACCAGAAGTACCCGATACCCGTGCGTCTCGAGTTGCCCGTCTCGGACAAATCGGATCTGGACAGCCTGCTCATGATTCGAGTGGCCGGCCGCGATGGCAATCTCGCTCCTCTTACCGAGATCGTCGACGTTCTCGAAGCCAGCTGGGAATCGACCATCTATCACAAGGACCTGTTACCGGTCGTTTTCGTCACGGGCGACATGGGCGGGCGTTTCGATTCTCCTCTTTATGGCATGTTCGATATGGTGGGCAAGATAAACGACGGAGTGAGCATCGACCGAAGACTTCAGCAGCGCTTTATCAGCCAGCCCGATAACCCCTACGACTACAGCCTGAAGTGGGATGGCGAGTGGCAGATCACCTACGAGACGTTTCGCGATATGGGCATCGCCTACTCGGTCGGCCTGATACTGATCTATCTCCTGGTCGTGGGCCAGTTTCGCTCCTACACGGTGCCGCTGATTATCATGGCACCCATCCCGCTGACGATTATCGGCGTAATGCCTGGTCATGCACTGCTGGGGGCACAGTTTACGGCAACCTCGATGATCGGCATGATCGCCCTGGCGGGCATTATCGTCCGCAACTCGATATTGCTGGTCGACTTCGTGCGACAGGAAGTTGCCGCGGGTACGGAACTTCAGGAGGCGGTCATTCGCGCAGGTGCCGTGCGCGCCAAGCCGATCGCGCTGACGGCACTGGCGGCAATGCTGGGCGCGTTCTTTATTCTCGACGACCCTATTTTCAACGGTCTCGCCGTTACGCTGATTTTCGGTATTCTCGTATCGACTGTACTGACCCTGGTTGTTATACCGGTACTCTATTACGCATTTGCCTACAAGGTGCGACATTAGTGGTCGGGTTTCTATAGAATTGCGCCCGAATCGACATTGACGATCGACTGACCGAAAGGGTTCTGCGGCTTTGAAGAATGGGCTGATTGCACTTGGCCGTGATGCGCTATTCAGCCTGCGCGATCTGCTGCCGATCGTTCTCGTTATCGGCGTTTTCCAGGTCTTCGTCATCAGGCAGCCGGTTGATGGATTCCTGTCGCTCGCGGTTGGCGCTCTTCTCGTTGTCGCCGGGCTGGCTTTCTTTATCTTCGGCCTTCGTCTTGCGCTGTTTCCGATCGGCGAAGGTCTCGCGCACTCGCTGGCAAGGAAAGGCAGCGCCTTCTGGCTGTTCACGTTCGCGTTTGTCCTCGGATTCGGGACGACGATCGCGGAACCGGCTCTGCTTGCCGTGGCGGCCGAGGCCTCCGAGGTGGCCGTCGATGCCGGCGCCATTGCCGCGACGGAGGAGGCCAGGGCCAACTACGCGCTGGGACTTCGACTGGTCGTCGCCCTCTCCGTGGGCGTCGCACTGCTCATCGGTGTTTTTCGCATCCTGGCCAACTGGTCGCTGCCGGTCATGATTATCGGCGGCTATATTCTTGTCGTACTGGTGACGACAATTGCGCCTGCCGAAATAGTCGGTGTAGCCTACGACTCCGGCGGTGTGACGACTTCAACCGTTACGGTGCCGCTCGTCACCGCGCTCGGTGTAGGCCTCGCCAGTTCGCTCAAAGGTCGCAACGCTATGAGCGACGGCTTCGGCCTGATCGCATTTGCATCCCTGACGCCGATTCTGTTCGTGCTGATCTACGGGACCGTGCTCGAATGGATCTGATACTGGAAACGTTGAAGTTTGTCACCGGCAGTGCACTCGACGTTTTGCCCATAGTCGTATTCCTGTTTGCGTTTCAGATCCTTGTCATCCGCGGGCGGCTGCCCAATCTCCGCCGGGTGCTGGTCGGCTTTGTTTTCGTAATCGTTGGGCTTGGCTTGTTTCTCGAGGGACTGGAGCATACGCTGTTTCCACTGGGCCGCCTGATGGCGCAGCAGCTGACAGATCCCGATTTCCTGCGCGAGATGCGACTGAGTGCGGCCGGGGCACTGGTGTGGCGAGATTACTACTGGGTTTATCTTTTTGCAGCGGCGGTCGGTTTCAGCACGACGCTCGCGGAACCGGCCCTGATGGCCGTGTCGATCAAGGCCAACGAGGTGTCGGGCGGCGCGGTCGGCGTCTGGGGACTCAGGGTCGCCGTCGCAATCGGCGTGGGCGTCGGTGTCGGCCTGGGCTGTTACCGAATTATCACCGGCCTGCCACTTCAACATTTCATAGCGGCCGGCTACGTGGTCGTTATCCTGCAAACGGTTGTAGCGCCGAAAATGATCATCCCATTGGCCTATGACTCCGGCGGCGTCACCACATCCACCGTTACGGTGCCGCTGATTACGGCACTGGGCCTGGGGCTCGCAGAAGCCGTGCCGGGGCGCAGCCCCTTGCTTGACGGATTCGGCCTGGTGGCTTTCGCGAGCCTGTTTCCGATAATCTCGGTGCTCGCCTATGGCCAGCTGGCAGTGTTGCGGCAACGAGTGGACAAACCGGTGCCCAAAGAAGCGGAACTACAAGAGGAATAAGACCATGCATTTTAAGCTGATACTCGCCTTCGTCGAGGACTCCAAAACCGACGACATCATGCAGGCTGCCCGGGATGCGGGAGCCACCGGCTGTACGGTGATCAACAATGCCCGCGGTGAAGGTATCGAGGAAAGCAAGACGTTTTTCGGATTGACGCTTTCATCACAACGAGACGTTGTGCTGTTGCTGGTTGAGCAACACCTGAGCCGGCATATCCTGGAGCACATTGGCGAGGTCGGGAAATTCGATGAGACACCTGGTACGGGTATCGCCGTGCTGATCGACGTTGAGGACGCAGTGGGTATTGCACATCAGGCACAAGAGCTCGTCGAAGCAGTGGAGGAAAACCTATGACCATTCGAAACTGGGGTCCCGTACGCGATTGCATGCGCACGCAGGTAACGGAAGTCGATGGCGCCATCGATGTTCTTTCGGCGCTCAAGATAATGAAAAAGGAGAAGGTCACCAGCCTGATCGTCAAGCGTCGTGACGAACATGACGAATACGGCATGCTGCTGTTTTCCGATATCGCGAAACGGGTCATTGCCAAGAACCGCGCGCCGGAGAGAGTCAACGTTTACGAGATCATGGCCAAACCGGTATTGACGGTCCGCCCCGACATGGAGATTCGCTATTGCGCGCGCCTGTTCGAGAATTTCGGCATCAGCCATGCGCCGGTTGTAGAGAACGACAGGATTATCGGCATGGTGAGCTACTATCTGCTGGTTCTGCAAGGCCTGCCGGACCTCGACTAGTCGCCAGCACGCCGTCCGCTGCCGGCAGGGCCCTGGTCGCTGCGGCACGTATACTTGATGAATGGCAGGCAAGACGAGAATCGCGATGCACGGCTTCGCCAGGCTTATTGGCCTGATCTTCAGCGTTCTGCTGTGTGCGCCGGCGTCGGCCGTCGAAGTGGATGGGCTCGGGCCTGAGACGCTCGATGAGCTGAAGGCCGCCATCTCCAAGGTGCTGGAAGAAAATGACGTGCCGTCTGTCGGTATTGCCATGGTCGACGAGACAGGACCCGTGTGGGTCGGCGCCATAGGCAGGGCCAGCCTTGAGAACGGCATCGACGCGGACGAGAATTCCCTGTATCGAATCGGCTCGACGTCGAAAATGTTCGTGGCCTTATCCGTCCTCAAACTCGTGGAAGAGGGTAAACTGAGCCTCGACGACCGACTCGCCGATCTGGCGCCCGAGATTGCCTTCAAGAATCAATGGGAGGAAACGGATCCCGTACGCGTCGTGCATTTACTGGAGCACACGACCGGCTGGGACGACATCCACCTTCCCGAATACGCGAGCAACGATCCGACTCCGTTGAGCCTGAAAGAGGGCCTCGATCTTCACCCGCATTCACGAAGCTCTCGCTGGAAGCCGGGTACTCGCATGTCCTATTGCAATGCGGGTCCTCCCGTCGCCGCCTTCATTGTGCAGAAAATCACCGGCCAGGAATTCGAGAGCTACGTGCGCGAGAATTTTTTCGAACCGATCGGCATGATGCAGGCAACCTATCGCCGGACAAAAGCAGTCGAGGATAAGGGCGTTACCTCGTATGCCAACGGCAACAAGCCGCAGGAATACTGGCACATCGCCATTCGTCCTTCCGGGTCCATCAATGCCTCGCCAAGAGACATGGTCCGGATGGTGGCATTTTTCCTCAACCGCGGCGCCGTCGATGGCCGGCAGCTTGTTTCCCGTCAATCCCTTGAGCGCATGGAACGCGCAGAATCGACGAGCGCGGCCCGGGCGGGCCAGGAGATCGGCTACGGATTGAACAACTATTCGTCGGCCCACAACAGCTGGATCTACCGTGCCCATGACGGAGGCGTCAACGGCGGGATAACGGAGTTAGCCTATCTTCCGGAGGGGCGCGTAGGTCATGCAATCATGGTCAACTCCGATGACTTCACGTCGTTCCGGAAGATCTCTGCGCTTGTGCGCAACTACGAGACGCGCAAGCTCGAGCCCAGGGTTTTCGATCACGTGTCGACAATCGCGGCCGGGCACAGAGACATTGAGGGCCTGTATTACCCGATCAATTCGCGACAGCAGATCAGCTTTTTCCTGGACCGCGTATTCAATGTTCAGCGGCTCTCCTTCGAGGGCAACAGGCTGCTGCGGAGGCCGCTGCTGGGACGGGAGACCGATGCGTACGCCGCGTTGACGCCAACGCAGTATCGGTCGGTGGAGACGGGCGCCATTTCGCTCGTCAGAACCGAAGATCCGCTGGCCGGGCCGGTCGTGCACGCCGGCACAGCGGTGTTGAAACCGTCGCCGCCGCTGCTCGTGTACGGCCAGCTTGGCGTTGTGCTGCTATGGGGTCTCGCCATCGTGACGTCGTTCCTCTACTTCCTGGTGTGGGGGATACGCAAGCTGCGTGGCAGGATTCCCGCCGGCGCGACGATTCGGATACGGGTCTGGCCGCTGTTGGCGGGCCTGTCGGTCGTGGCGCTGGTCGGTTTCTTCGTGAATGGAATGGCCGATCCGTTCCGGCGACTGGGCACGCCGTCGCCGACAGCGATTGGCATCATGGTGTCGAGCCTGCTGTTCGCCGTGTTTGCAGGTCTCGGGGTCTCGACGGCGATTCGCGAACGCCACGCCGCGATGAATCGTTTCAACTACTGGTATTCCAGCGTTGCGTCGTTCCTGCACGGAATCGTCGCGATTTACCTGCTCTGGTTTGGCGTTATCGGTCTGATGACCTGGGCCTGATCGTGACGAGAGTTGCGTGACGAACGCAATTGGGCATAATCGCGACTCGGACAGGGGCGCTGGCCTGCGCAGACCCCGAATAAGCAACAACAAAGGAATTGACCTTGCCTGACCTATCGCCGCGCACCTGGTGTGCCGCGTCGCTGCTGCCCTTGTGCTTCGCTATTTTGCCGGCTGAATCGGCCCGGTCCGAATCGCGCGACGATTCCGGTATCGAAGAGATTGTCGTGACCTCCCGTTATCGGTCCGAGAAGCTTTCGGATGTGCCCGACTCCATTACGGCCTTCACGACGGAGGCGATAGAACGATACCGGATCGAGCGTATCAATCGCGTTGCGTCGCTGACGCCTAACCTGCGTTTTTCTGACGACCAGGAGGTTGGCGTAAGCACGCTCGTCATCCGTGGCATTCGGCAAAACCGCGGCACCGGCCAGCCGCCGGTTTCGTTTCGTATTGATGGTGTCAGCGCTACCAACAATCTGCTCACGACGCAGGAACTGTTCGATATCCAGAGCGTGGATGTCCTGCGTGGACCCCAGGGTGCGCTGTATGGCCGCAACGCCATTGGCGGTGCCATCCTGATATCGACACGCCAGCCTACGGCCGAGCCCGAGTATCGTCTGCGTATCGCTGCCGCCCAGGGCCAGGATTACACCGTGGCTGGCAGCGCCTCGGGGCAGATCGGCGAGAGCGGCACGCTCTATCGGGCGTCCTTTCGTGCCCAGGATCGCGAAGGGCAGTTGAAGAATGCTTACCTCGACAACCGCTACGTCGATTACAAGCAGTCTTCCGCTTTCCGAGGTCGCCTGATGTTCAAGCCGACGCAGAAGCTCAGCGTCGACCTGAGGGCACAGTACCTCGATCAGGATGGCGGCTCGGGCTACTTCATGCCCGGGAGCGAGGGCTTCCTGCCGCTGCCACCGCCAGCGGCGCCCATCCTTTTCGGTAATCCGACCTACGAGATCCAGTCGAATCGCATCGGCAGGTCTTTCGTGAAATCCTGGGAGACCGCGGTGAAGATCGATTACGACCTTGGCTGGGGCACACTGACGTCGATAACGTCATTTACCGACGTCGACTCCGGCAACGACCAGGACCTCGACCAGACCCTGTTCGAGGCTATCGATATCGTCGTCGTCGACAAATCGGAAACCGTCGCGCAGGAGATTCGGCTGGCGTCGAACGACGATGGCGCCGTGCACTGGGTCGGTGGCATCAGCTATTTCACGCAGGATCGCTTTCGCTCGCTGGCGACCACCTTCCTCGGCACTCCGGTGCCGCCCGCCGCGCAGGATCTCCAGCTCGAGGACATAGCGGCGTTCGGCAGCCTGAGTTATGAATTCGGCGAGAAGACCGAGCTGACGCTTGCTTTTCGTTACGACGAGGAGACGCCAGAGGATACGACACAGGGACGAAGCGAGACGTTCACGGAGCTGCAGCCAAAGGCAAGCCTCGCCTTTCGGTTCCGTGAAGGAATGTTGGGATACGTAACCGTGGCCAAAGGCTTTCGCGCAGGCGGATTCAACAACCTCGCGCCGGGCAGCAATTTCCAGCCCGGTTTCGACAAGGAATCGCTGCTCAGCTACGAGGCGGGTCTCAAGGGCTCAGGCCTGGATGGACGCCTGCGAGCGGGTCTGTCGCTATTCATTATCGACTACGACGACCAGCAGTATTTCCTGTTCGACCAGACCGGCACGCAGGCAAACATCAACGTCAGGAAAAGCGAGATCACGGGTGGCGAACTGGAGATCACCGCACTGCCCATCGACCATCTGCATATCGATTTCGGCCTCGGTTTCACGGACAGTGAAATCAAGGACTACGAAGCGGTTCCGGGCGTACTGGTGCCGGCGAGTTCGATCGTTGGCCGAAAGGTTCCGGGCGCGCCGACCTGGACGGCGAATCTCGCGATGCAACACACCAAGCCCCTGACGTCTGCGCTGGACCTCATAACCCGATTCGACTACGAACACCGCGACAGGACTTACTGGACGCTTGACAACCTCGATACGCAGCCGTCCTACGATCTCACCAACATGAGCCTGTCCCTGCAGAGCGACAGGTGGTCGACACGTCTGTTTGTCGACAACCTTTTCGATGAAGAATATATCGAATGGTTTTTTGCAGCTCGCTTCATCGGTCTGCCGGCCGATATCGCATGGCCGAGCAAGCCGCGCCAATTCGGGCTGGAGTACTCGATACGCTTCTAGCCCGAATATTTCGCCAGTATGACGCGCTTTCGCTGAGTCTTTGATTGCCTGAGTAGTTTCCTCCCTCGGCAATAGACACCGTTATTCCGCTCGCTCGGAAAGTTCCTCAGCCAATCAAATCCTTGACCGATCTTACGCGCCAACTGGTGAAATATTCGGGCTAGCCCAGGAACTTCGTCAAGAAGCGGTCGAGATTGTTGGCGAAATCCTGCTTGTCGCGCTGGTTCAGTGGCGGTGGCCCGCCGGTATCGACGCCGCTGGCGCGCATCGTATCCAGGAAGTCACGCATGTTCAGTCGGGCTCGAATGTTTTCCGTCGTATGCATTTCGCCGCGCGGACTAAGCGCGTGGCCGCCTTTCTCGATCACTTCGGCCGCCAGCGGTATGTCGCCGGTGATTACCAGGTCGCCCGCATTACATCGTCGGACTATTTCATCGTCCGCGACGTCGAAGCCGCGCGGTACCTGAAGCGTGCTGATAAATTCTGAGTTTGGCGTATTCAGCGGCTGATTGGCAACGAGGATCAGCATTACGCCAGTTCGTTCGGCTGCGCGGTAGAGGATTTCCTTGATAACCACCGGACAGGCGTCGGCGTCCACCCAGATCTTCATCGCTTGCGATCCTGACTGACTACATTAGTCAAAGTCTAGCCCAGCTCGTTGCTATAATGCCCGCTCCCGATTGAGTCGGAGCAGGCAAGATGACAGATGAAGCCGGTGGCAATGCGGACAAAGAAGCCGTCGTCTGGGCCAGGAACTGCCTGGACAAGGCGCTTGTCAGCGCCTCGAAAACGGGCATTTTCGAGGGAATTACCTTTGATGCGCGAGTCGCGTGGACCCTGCCGCAAAGAATCGTCATTGGCCAGATTCGCGACACCGGGCGGCACCACAGGGAGTTCTGGATCATTGCCGGCGAAGTCCCGACCGACTGCATCGATGCCAGCACCTGCGCGACGCCGCGGGATGCCGCGCGCCACTTCGCATTGAAATGGCAACTCGGTGCCGAGCAGATTCGGGATCCGGAATCGCGCACCAGTCGGGGCCTGACAGCCGGGAAGGACTGGGCACGCACCGCCGATGAACTCGAGCGCGTTGCGACAGAGCTGTATGTCCTGTCGGCCGAAGACCAGGCCTGGCACACGACTATCCGCAACGAAGTCTAGCCCGGCAATTTCTCCAGTGTGACGCGCTCTCGCTCAATCCCTACGCAAACCTTGCCCGATACGAGGCGCCAGTCGATGCTGCAACCGGGCTGAATTCCCTAGTCGCCCCGGTCCGCGTTTTCCAGCGCCTCGCTGGCGTCCAGCCAGTCGCACTCGAGCGCCTGTATCTGTGCTTTGCGTTCGGCCTGGTTCCTCAGTAGCTGCTGCAGCTCTTCTGCACTCCCGCCATCCGTATAAAGGCTCGTGTCGACGAGACGCTCGTCGAGCGCATCGAGTTCCGAGCGCAATTGCGCCAGTCGGGACTCGATGTTGCGAACCTTGTCCATCAGCGGCTTCAGGCGTCGCCGGCGCTCTGCCTGTAACTGTCGCTGTTCTTTCCTGCCTGGTTGCGGCTCCGCGGATTTCCGTTGCGCGGCGTCGTTGGCGATGGAGCCCTGTTCGAGCTCGCGCTCCCGAAGCCACGCCGGGTACTCGTCGAGGCTGCGCGTGAAGCGATCAACGATACCGTCGTGCACGATCAACAGTTCGTCGCAGACGCTTCGTAGCAAATGTCGATCGTGCGAAATCACAACCAGTGCGCCGGTGTATTCGATCAGCGCGACACTCAATGCCTGGCGCATCTCGAGATCGAGGTGATTCGTCGGTTCGTCCAGCAATAGCAGGTTGGGCTCCTGGCGAATCATCAGCGCGAGGACCAGGCGCGCTTTCTCGCCGCCGGAGAACGGCGCAAGCGGTTCGAAAATACGCTCGCCGGTGAAACCAAAGCGGCCGAGGTAGTTGCGATGATCCTGCTCGCGATCGTCCGCCGCGTGATCGCGCAGGTGCTCTATCGGGCTGCGCTCGGGCTCGAGCAGATCCAGCTGATGCTGCGCGAAGTAGCCAATTCGGGTGTCCTTGCTGAGCTCGCGTTCGCCATCGAGCAGAGTGCTTCCCGTGGCAAGCGCCTTGACGAGCGTCGATTTGCCCGCGCCGTTGACTCCCAGCAGTCCGATGCGGTCGCCGGCCGACAGGTTCAGATTGACGTCGCGGAGTATCGGCCCCTTTTCATCGTCCGCATAGCCGAGCACCGCATCCCTGAGCCCGAGCAGGTGCTGTGGCTGTTTTTTCGGCTCCAAGAAATGGAAACGGAATGGCGAATCGACATGCGCGGGAGCGATGAGCTGCATGCGCTCCAGCATTTTCAGGCGGCTTTGTGCCTGGCGGGCTTTTGACGCCTTGTAACGAAAACGATCAACGTAGCCCTGTATATGCCTGATGTCTTTTTGCTGGCGCGCGTACATGGCCTGTTGCTGCGCCAAGTGTTCCGCGCGCTGCGCCTCGAACTGGCTGTAGTTACCGGTAAACAGCCGAATTTCCTGGTGCTCGATCTGTGCGATACGGGTACAAACTTCATCGAGAAAATCACGGTCGTGTGAGACGATCAGCAGGATTCCTGCGTAGCTTTTCAGCCAGCGCTCCAGCCACAATATCGCGGGCAGATCGAGGTGATTGGTTGGTTCGTCCAGCAGCAGCATGTCCGAACGGCACATCAGCGCCCGCGCGAGGTTGAGGCGCATCCGCCAGCCGCCGGAGAAGCTGCTGACAGGCTGCAATAGCTTGTCGCTGCCGAAGCCCAGGCCGTGCAGCAGTCGCGCGGCACGTGCCTCGGCGCTGAAGCCATCGATCGTTTCCATGCGCTCATACAGGCCGTGCAGTAACGTGGTGTCGTTATTCTCTTCGCTGCGGGCGATCGCCGCCTGCAACTCGCGCAGCTCCTCGTCGCCGTCCATAACGTAGTCGATCGCGGTGCCACTCCCGTGCGGGCTCTCCTGCGCGACATGGGCGATGCGATCCTCCGCGCGCCATCCAAACTCACCGTCATCGGGCTCGAGTTCGCCAAGCAACATGGCGAACAGGGACGACTTGCCGCTGCCGTTCGCGCCGATCAGGCCGAGGCGCTGGCCGGCGTGCACCTGCAGGCTTGCGTTGCTGAAAAGCACTTTCGGGCCGCGCCGAAGGCTGATGTTCGACAGGTTCAGCACCTCAAGCAGTGGCGGCGAGCGGCTCGCCAATGGTGAACGGGATTGACATGGATGGGGAGTCTACCAGCCCTGCTGCGGCGAGGAGCCGACGCGCGGCAAGCCAGCTCCTGGCGCCGGTACTCCTGCGGATGTCGACGATGCCGATGCAAACGAGATACCATGCCGTGCATAAAGATTAAGGAGTTCCCATGTTTCGTTTACCCGTTTCTCGACTGGTTCTTGCCTTGTTACTCACGATGACCTCGGCCTGCGCGAGTAATGCCAAGGACAATCCCTTCCAGGTTGACGCGCTTGCCGAGTTCGACGAGCCGTGGGCAATGGCCTTTCTTCCTGACGGCCGATTGCTGGTCACGGAGAAGAAAGGCCGACTGCTGATCGTCGCGCCCGACGGTGGCGGTGTCGTTCCTGTCAGCGGGGTCCCGCCGCTTGACTATGGCGGGCAGGGCGGTTTCGGCGATGTCGCTCTGCATCCCGAATTTGCCGATAACCGACAGGTCTATCTGAGCTACGTGGAAGCAGGGGACAACGACACGCGCGGCGCGGTGGTGGTTCGCGCGAGACTCGATCTGACGCCGGGGAATGAATCCCTGGGCGATGTCGATGTGATCTGGCGTCAGGACCCCAAGGTCACCGGCCGTGGGCACTACGGGCATCGACTGCTGTTTTCAGACGACGGCTACCTGTTCATCTCATCCGGCGAGCGGCAGAAATTCGATCCGGCGCAGGACATGCAGGGCAACCTCGGCAAGATACTGCGACTCAACGATGACGGCTCGATCCCGGATGGCAATCCGTTCGCGGAGCGCGGTGGCGTCACGGCACAGATCTGGTCACTCGGCCACCGAAATCCACTTGGCATCGCTTTTGACGCCAACGGGCAGCTCTGGAATGTCGAGATGGGTCCACGCGGGGGCGATGAGCTGAATCGCGTGCTGCGGGGCGCGAATTACGGCTATCCGACAGTTTCGAACGGCCGGCACTATGACGGCAGAGACATCCCGGATCACGACACGAGGCCGGAATTCGAGGCTCCGAAGGCCTGGTGGACCCCGGTGATCTCGCCGGGCGACTTCATCATCTATTCGGGCGAGATGTTCCCGGATTGGCAGGGCGATGGATTCGTCGCCGGGCTGTCGGCGCAGGCGCTGGTGCGCATCGCGTTTGACGGCGAGAACGCGAGCGAGGCGGAACGTTACCCGATGGGAAGGCGAATTCGCGCGGTCAGGCAGGGACCCGAGGGTGCCCTCTGGCTGCTGGAAGATGGTTCCGGCGGCCGCCTGCTCAAGCTCACACCGAAGTAGTCTGTTCAATCGGCCCGTGTCGCCGGCGCGATATCAGGGGGGCACATGAAGAAAGTCGCGATTATCGTCTTGCTGCTGCTGGCGGGCCTCGCAGGCCTGATGGCCGTATTCCCGGAAGACGCGACCCGCGTTGCGTTTTCCATGGAGCGCTTTCGAAGCGGCCTGGTTGACAAAACAGCGACCGTTGATGGCGAGACCTGGCACTATCTCGACGGCGGGCCCGTCGATGCCCCTGTTATCGTGCTGCTGCACGGTTTCGGCGGTGACCGGGACAACTGGACCCGCTTTTCGAAGTCGCTGACCGGGCATTATCGGGTCATCGCGCCCGACCTGCCCGGATTCGGTGAATCTGCAAGGCACGCTGGCTGGGACTACTCCCTGGGTGCGCAGCGCGATCGCGTTCGCGGTTTCGCAGAGGCCCTGGATCTCGATCAGTTCCATGTGGGCGGCAATTCCATGGGCGGGCACCTGGCTGCGCTGTACACGCACCGGTATCCGGATCAAGTACTGTCGCTTGCCCTTTTCAATAATGCCGGGGTCAACGCGCCCGAGATGTCGGAAATGTGGTCGGCCGTAAGCCGCGGCGAGAACCCGCTAATTATCAGCACGGCAGAGGATTTCGACAGGATGCTGGCGTTCGCGTCGCACAAGAAACCCTTTGTTCCCTGGCCTGCCAAAGGTGTGCTGGCGCAGCGAGCAGTCGAATACTCGGACTTCAATCGTTACATCTTCGATACGCTCATGAGCGATCGCGATGTCGGGCTCGAACCGCTACTGCCAGGCATTTCGCAGCCGGTCCTGATTCTGTGGGGCGAATTCGATCGTATCCTCGACATCAGTTCGGTCGACGTCATGCGAGCGCTGCTGCCGCAGGCGAAAGTTGTGATCATGAAAGACACCGGACATATCCCGATGCTGGAGCGCCCGGCCGAGACCGCGGATCATTACCGCGAGTTCCTGCAGCAGCTGCAGCCAATTCCCTAGGGAAGCCAAGATCGTCCCTGCGTCATGCCAATCAGCTGAAACTTACTATCCGACCGAAGATCCCACAAAACTCAACTATGACGGAGTCTCCCGCGTGACTTTGAGAAATATCTTCCTCGCAACGGTTGGGGTGCTCACGGTGTCTTTCTTTTGTAGCGACGCCGCCGGGCAAGCGGTTGACTCCGAGTTGTTCCAAGGCATGCCGAGGGGTGAATCGGCTTATCCGGAGTTTCTTGAGCTCTGGGACGCATTCCTGCTCTGGCGAGACCCGACGACCGCAAAAAAGGCGCAACCGCTTGCGGACGTCGCCGGGCTAGAGACAGACGTCTATCCGGATTTCGGTGCCGACGCGATGGCTTCCCGGCTGGCCGAGCTGCGCGGTTTTCAGGCGCGACTTGATGACTTTGCCGTTCACCAGTGGAACCGCGACAAACAGGTCGAGTTTCTTGCCGTGCGCGCGAAACTCGACCAGGAGGAGTTCACGCTTCGAATATCACGACCCTGGTCGCGCGATCCGGGTTTCTACGTCGATCGGATGATACGCCTCACGTTCACTGAATTTCCTGTTGAGAATGCCGCGCTTGAGGAAATCGAACGCCAACTGGATGCCATTCCGAAATTGGTCGCGCAGGGCAAGAGAAACCTCAACGACGTTGCCTCTGACTACGCAGACCTGGCGATTTTCCGGCTGTCGAATTCTGATGGCGTGGGACACGGCTACCCGTATCGGGCTACGCCGCCGCCGGGGGTTATCGGCTGGTATAACGATCTGCTTGAGCGGGCGCGGCAACAGCAGCCCGGGCTGATTGAACGCATCGAATCGGCCAGGATGGCGGTTGAGTCGTTTCGGGACTGGCTCGTCGCCAAGCGCCCGGAGATGACGGCAGATGCCGGCGTCGGAAAAGCGGCATTCGACTGGTACCTGAAGCACGTCAAACTCATGCCTTTTTCGAGCGACGAAATCGTCAGCCTGGGCCGCCGCGAACTGGATCGGCTGTGGGCCCAATACGCACTGGAACGTCACAAGAATCGCTACCTGCCCGAGATCGAATTACCGGTATCGGAAGACCAGTACCAGGCGCGTATCGATGCGACCGACCGAGCTATTCGCCAGTTTCTGGTTGATGAAGAGATCATCACGATACCGGATTACATCGGCACGCTGGATACCAATGTGCCCTGGATAGTCCGCGACAGTGGCCCGAATTTCTGGGAACAGATCCAATACCGCGACCCGACCCCGGATCACCTGCATGCGGTCATCCCCGGGCACCGCTTCGACGCGGTTGTGGAACGCAACAATTCGCACCCGGTTCGTGGTCGATTGAGCGACGACGCCCGCGTCGAGGGCTGGGGGGTGTATCTGGAAGAGGCGATGATGTATGCGGGTCTGCTGGAGGAGAAACCGCGAGTACGTGAGTTGATCTATCTTTTCGGCATATTTCGCGCCGCGCGCATGCCTGCCGACGTGTGGCTGCAGCTCAACGTCATGACTGCCGAGCAGGTTGCAGACTTCTGGATTGAGAACGTGCCGTACCTCGATCGCGACGTCGCGCGAGTCGACGCAGAGATTTACTTGCGCAGGCCGCCGGGATACGGGCTCGGCTACACGGCGGGCATGATCCAGATGCAGGCCCTGCTCGCCGCCCGCAAGCGCCAGCTCGGTAGCGAGTTTGATCTCAGGGCGTTTCACGACCAGCTCATGCACGCGGGCAGGTTGCCGCTCTCGCTGCTGCACTGGGAAATGACGGGCGATAGTTCTGGCGTTGCGAGGCTCTGGGCGCGTGACCCTTTGCCGCACATGGAACAGCAAAGAAGTCAGTGAATGGACGGGTCGTGACGCCGGGCGCGAGTATGCATCAGGCATGCCTTGCATGCGGCGATCACACGTCAACGAAGACGCCCCCGCCGATCAGGAAGATTTCAAAGCCTCGCGTATGAGACTTACAAAAGCTTGCGCTTCGTGGCAACTCACTTGTACGCTCAGCTCAGGCGAAATTATGGCGAAATGCTCTAACGTCGCGGGTGTCGTTCAATGGTAGGACATCAGCTTCCCAAGCTGAGAATGAGGGTTCGATTCCCTTCACCCGCTCCAGACTCCTGATCCCGTCGACACTCATATTCCGGTGTTGGCGACGACCGGACGCTGCTACCATAGGCGCAGCTTCTCCCGGCAAGTGACAGCAGCCGCGATTTTCCCCGCACGACGCGAGTATTCGCGCTTCCAATCCAAGAGATTAATGTGATCAAGAGACTGGTACTGGTACTGCTTATTCTTGCAGTGGTTTTTGGCGCCATATTCGGCTCGAAGTACCTGCGAATGCAACAGGAAATGGCGAATCGTGGTGGCCCGCCACCCGCCGTGGTCTCGACCCGCAAGGCACAGCTCGAGAGCTGGCAGCCGACGCTGAAGGCCGTGGGCAGTATCGCGGTTGTACGTGGCGTCATTGTCTCGGCAGAAGTGCCGGGCGTTATTCGAAAGATACACTTCGATACCGGTGACGAGGTCAGGGCCGGTGACCTGATGGTCGAACTCGACGCCGAAGTCGATCTGGCCGAGCTTGACGCCCTGCGCGCGGACCGCCGTCTCGCCGAGATTACCCGCGATCGATTCGCAAGAATTTCTGCCGAAAACCTGGGGTCGCGCTCGGACCTCGATCAGGCGCAGGCGTCGCTCGATCGAGTCGATGCCGAAATTGCCGCCAAGGAGGCGATGATTCGCAAGAAGTCGGTGCGTGCCCCGTTTGGCGGAGAGGTCGGCGTCCGGCGGGTCAATCCGGGGCAGTACCTGGCAGCCGGCGACGCCATCTCGGAGCTCGCCGAACTGAATCCTCTGTATGCCGAATTCCCGTTGCCCGAGCGATTCATGGCTGACCTGGAGCTTGGTCAGTCGGTCAACGTACGCGTACAGTCGTATCCGGACCGAATCTTCGAGGGCAGGATTCATGCGCTCAGTCCCAACGTGCTCGTCGAGTCCAGAAGCATCTTGGTGCGCGCGCTGCTCGCCAATCCGGACCGCCAGCTGCGCCCAGGCATGTTCGCCGAGGTGGAGACCCTGCTGCCGCTTCGGGACCAGGTACTGACGCTGCCCGAAAGGGCGGTGACCTTCAATACCTACGGTGACGCGGTATTCGTCGTGGAGGAAGCCGACGGCGGCCGTAAGGTCCGGCTGGTGCAGATCGAAACAGGCGAAGTGAGCAAGGGCCGCGTTGAAATACTGCATGGCCTCGAGGCCGGTGCCGAGGTCGTGAGTGACGGCCACAACAAGTTGCGTAACGGCCAGCCTGTCGTCATCGACAATTCCGTGGATCCGGATGCCCTGGACCCGCGTGCATGAAATTCACTGACCAGTTTATTCAGCGCCCGGTGCTGGCCAGTGTCATCAGCTTGCTGATACTGGTGGTCGGGCTGCGCGCAATAACCGTGCTCGAGCTGCGCGAGTTTCCGGAGATCAGCAACACCGTCGTCTCGGTCACCACCGTCTATCCCGGTGCCAGCAGCGAGCTGATCCAGGGCTTCATCACGACGCCCTTGCAGCAGGCGATCGCCGAAGCCAGCGGAATCGATTTCCTCATTTCGCGAAGTTCGCAGGGCGTCTCGGTGATCGAGGCGCACATGGTGCTGGACTACGATCCCAATGCTGCCGTCGCCGAGATCCAGGCCAAAGTGGCGAGCCAGCGAGGCGTTCTGCCCGGCGAATCGGAAGACCCGGTCATCGACGCCACGACCGGTAACCAGACGGCGTTGATGTACATCGTCTTCTACAGCGAACAAATGAGCCCGCCTCAGACTACTGACTACCTGCTGCGCGTGGTGCAGCCAAAGCTTCAGGCGGTCCCGGGCGTCGCCAAGGCGCAGCCCTTTGGCAGCGGCTCATTCGCGATGCGCATCTGGCTGGATCCGGAACGCATGACCGCACTTGGCGTCTCCGCCCTGGACGTCTCGGACGTATTGCGTGCCAACAATTTCCTTGCGGCCGTGGGTCAGTCCAGGGGTACCTACGTGCTGACCAACATGTCGGCGACGACGGATATCTCGACCGAGGGCGACTTTCGACGCCTCATCGTCCGTAAGGACGCCGATGCGCTGGTCCGCCTGGAGGACATCGCCCGCGTCGAACTGGGTTCGGAGAGCTACGATACCGTCAGCTGGTTCAACGGCGCGCCGGGTACGGTGATCGCTATCGAACCTGCGCCGGGTGCGAATCCCCTGACCGTCGCGCAACGCGTTCGCGACGAGATGGACGAGATCAAGAGCCAGTTGCCGTCGGTGCTGACGGCGAACGTGGCCTACGACGCCAGCGTTTACATCGAGGATTCGATCAGTGAGGTATTCAAGACCCTCTTCGAAGCGCTGGCTATTGTCCTCGTTGTCATCTACCTGTCCCTGGGTTCAATGCGTGCGGCGATCGTGCCGGCACTCGCCGTTCCACTGTCCCTGGTCGGCGGCGCTTTCCTCATGCTGTTGATGGGGTTTTCGATCAATCTGCTCACGCTGCTCGCGCTGGTGCTTGCCATAGGCCTTGTCGTTGACGATGCGATTATCGTCGTCGAAAACGTGCACCGGCATATCGAGATGGGTAAGACCCGTTTCCAGGCGGCCATCGATGGCGCTCGCGAAATCGGCATGCCGATCATTGCAATGACGACGACCCTGATCGCCGTGTACGCGCCGATCGCTTTCATGGAAGGACTCGTCGGTACTTTGTTCACGGAATTCGCCTTTGCGCTCGCGGGTGCGGTCCTGGTGTCCGGCATTGTCGCGCTGACGCTGTCGCCGATGTTGTCTGGCAAGGTGCTGCATCGCAAGGGAGAGCCCGGCCGCTTCGAGGTGGCCGTGGAGCATTTCTTCGAAAGGCTCGCTGCCCGCTACCAGCGAGCGCTGCACGACACCCTGGATTACCTGCCCGTGACCATGACATTTGCCGCCGTTGTCCTGGTCAGTATCTATTTCATGTTCGTCACCACGCCCAACGAGCTGGCACCCGTCGAGGATCAGAGCATCCTGTTCATGCAAGGCCGAATGCCGCAGACCGCGACCATCGAATACAACCAGCTCTACACCGGCGAACTCGTCAGAGCACTGGGCACGATGCCCGAGGACCACTCGAGTTTCCTGTTCATGGGAATGGGCGGGACCAATACGGTATTTGGCGGCTTCAAGATGTCACCGCCCTCACAGCGCGAGCGCTTCATCCTCGAGGTATTGCCCGACCTGCAGGCCAGGTTGAGCAGCATCGCCGGCATGCAGCTCGCCGCCTTTCCGCGGCCCAGCCTGCCCGGCAATCGCGGCGGGCTGCCGGTGCAGTTCGTGATCCAGTCTAACCAGGACTTCGGCGTTCTCGATCGCGCGGCGGACGACATGATCGCCGCGGCGATGCAAAGCGGACAGTTCGGCTTCCTGCAGAAGAGCATCGAGTTTTCGCGCCCGCGCACAACCTGGGTTGTCGATCGCGATCGCGCCGGAGATCTCGGAATCAGCATGGAGGAGATTGCACGTACGCTTTCCACATTGCTCGGCGAGGGCTACGTCAATCGTTTCAACCTCGATGGTCGCAGTTACAAGGTTATTCCACAGCTCGAGCGAGAGTTCCGGCTTACGGCCGGAATGCTCAATGACTACTATTTGCCCTCCGCCGGTGGCGGGCAGGTGCCATTGTCCTCGCTGGTCAGGCCGGAACGCTCCGTGGAGCCCAGCCAGCGAACGCAGTTCCAGCAGTTGAACGCGGTCACTGTGCAGGGTTCGATGGCGCCCGGCATTTCGCTGGGCCAGGCCCTGGGCTACCTGGAACAGCAGGCTGCCGAGATTTTCCCCAGCGGAGTCACCTTCGACTACGATGGTGAGTCGCGGCAGTATGCAGAGCAGGGTGCGGCGCTGGTGATCACGTTTTTTCTTGCGCTGGTGGTGATTTACCTGGTGCTGGCAGCCCAGTTCGAGAGCTGGCGGGACCCGGTCATCATCCTGATCTCGGTGCCCATGTCGATTGCCGGAGCGCTGATATTCATGACACTGGGACTCGCTACCGTCAATATCTACACGCAGGTGGGTCTCATCACGCTGATCGGACTGATCTCCAAGAACGGCATACTGATCGTCGAATTTGCGAATCAGCTGCGTGAGCGCGAGGGGCTCGAGCGGCGCAAGGCGATCGAGGAAGCGGCCGCGATCCGCCTGCGCCCGATACTCATGACGACCGTCGCGATGATCGTTGCGATGGTTCCCTTGCTGCTCGCCAGCGGGCCCGGCGCGGTCAGCCGCTTCGACATAGGTCTCGTGATCGCCACCGGGCTTGGCGTCGGTACGCTGTTCACGCTGTTCGTCGTTCCTGCGGTATACCTGCTGCTCTCCTCCGAGCACAAGGCGCTGTTGCCGGACATGGCCGGCGCAATTTCAGTGCAGGATTGACGAAGCTCAGCGGGCGTTCGATCGGGGGAACTGTGTGCACGCTGTGCGGGTCGTTATATTATGAGCGTTGGGAGACTGAGGAGACGGCATGAGGCGCACGGGATATTTGCTGCTTTCGGCGGCCCTGCTTGGGGCGTGTGCAGCCGAAGCGCCAAGTAGTCTACTCGACGACTATGAAGAGGTGGACGCAACGACGATTCTGGATGCGCCGAGCGCGAGACCGGGCAAGTTCGCGCCACATAACAAGGCGGTCGTTGAGCGCGGCGAGTACCTGGTCGAGCTGCTCGGCTGCGGCTCCTGCCATACCGACGGTGCACTCGTCGGCGATCCGGATTTCAAAAAGTCCCTCGGCGGATCGAAGACCGGCATCGCATACACCAATCCGCTGGGCGAAAAGTATCCCGGCGTCATCTATCCGTCCAACATAACGCCGGATCGAAAGACCGGTATCGGGAACTGGACGGACACGCAGATCGCGAATGCCATCAGGGCAGGCATTGGCCGCCACGGCAGCCGCCGGCTCGCCACCATGCCGTGGCGAGGCTACGCGAGAATCTCGGACGACGATGTGACCGCGATTGTCAGTTACCTGAGGAGCGTGGAGCCCGTAGAGCATCGCGTGCCCGACGAAGTTGAGCCGGGTCAGCGTGCCAGCCATCCGTTCGTCTATTTCGGTGTCTATCGCAGCAGGCGCTGAGCGCCGCGTCCAGCAGCGCCTCGGCAATATCCCCCGGCTCGGCGTTGTCACTGTTCGCCAGTACGACAACTCCGATTCCGTTCTCGATATCCAGCAGTAAATGCGATCGATGCGCGGCAAACCAGCCGTCGTGACGGGCGACGGTTCGGCCGTCGAGCTGCCGTATCTTCAGGCCCAGCCCCCACCCCGAGGCCTGAGACGTGAGCATGCCAGTCCGAAGATTTTCAGACAGAACGCCTGCGCTGCCGGCCCCGAGCAGGAAGCTTGCGAGTCTTCCCATGTCACTGGCGGTGCTGTAGGCACCGAAAGCCGGACTCATCGCGCGCGCATCGTGATAGCTTCGTTCATGCCGCCTGCCGACACGCTTGCCGACGCCGGCGAACGGGCGGGCCTCCGAGGGCAGGAGGCGATCGATGGGCGTATAGCCCATCGCCGGACTGACGGCCGGTCCGCGGCCGCCGGATGCGCGCATTTCCAAGGGCCGCAAGACGCGCTTGCCGAGCGCTTCGCTGTAGCTCGTCCCCGTTGCATCCTGGACAATCCGACCGAGCACGGCGTAGCCGATATTGGAGTAGTGCAGAGACGAGCCCGGAGGGTTTTGCGGTTCCAGGTACTCGAGGTATCGCAAGAGCGCCGCGTCGCCGGGAAAATCCGCCGTGAACCAGTAGCCGAAATTGCCTTCACGCTCGAGCCCGGATGTATGCGTCAACAAGTGCGCGATCGTAATCGGCGGTCCGCTGTCGGCGCGGCGCTGCCCGACTGCCTCGGCCGGGTCAGTGAGCGAGAGTCGCTCCTCGTCGACAAGCTGCAGGACGAGCACCGCCGTCAGAACCTTGCTGACGGAGCCGATGTATAGCACGCTGTCGACGCTCATGGGAGCGCCCGATTCCAGGTCGGCAAATCCGGACGCACCGGCGAACACGGTCTCGCTGCGGCGAACGACGACGGCGCTGATACCAGGCACACGTTGCGAGGCCCGGTGTTCGTCGAGCACCGTTTGCAGGTCCGCCGTGCCGGCGGCCGCAAGTGCAAGCAAGAAAGAGGCCGTGATCAGTGTCGTCGGCCCGCCGGCTACGCGCCCAGATCGCGAAGCAGCTCGATGAACTCGTCCAGGCTGCCCGCCGCCCTGGTGGATCGTCTCATCAGCGCCTTCATCGTGTCATCAACCACACCCGACGCGTCGCTCAGGAGTTCCCTGCCGGCCGGCGTGAGTGCCGCAATAGCCAAACGGGCATCCCGCTTGCTCTTCAGCGTTGTCACGATCCCCATTTTTTCCATAGGCCGCAGCGCACGGGTAACCCCGGACGGAGTCAGACCGACGGTATCGGCCAGATCGACGCGACTCGCCTGGGCGCCGGGTGCGTCACCGAGTGCTTTGAGCAACCTGTATTCCGCCAGGCTGATACCGCGTATAGCGCCAAGGCTGCTGTCCAGTCGGCGTTCGAGGCGACTCCAGGCGCTCGCGAATGCCAGTGCGAGATTCTGTTCATGGCTGATGCGGATCTTGCTGGTGGATGTGTTCATGAGCAAAGCATAACAGGTACGTGATTAATCACGCAATAGTCAATTAGCTTGCTGACTTGCCCCTCAGCGACCAATGCGCCAAAGTACGCCCTTTCCCATCCCCGAATCGCCAAGAGGCGTATGCCAGTGTTGCCAGTACTCGACGAAAAAGAAATCAGGATCCTGGCTTGTCTGATCGAAAAGTCGATCCTCACACCGGACCTGTATCCATTGACACTGAATGCGCTGACCAACGCCTGCAACCAGAAGTCGGCCCGGGACCCGGTCATGGCGTTGCGGCCCGGTGACGTTCAGCACGCACTGCGCGTTCTGGAGGCCAAGCATCTCGTCCGCACAGAGGAAAATTTCAAGAGCCGCACGGAAAAGTACGCACAGCGTCTCTGCAACACGCGCTATAGCGACTTGCACTTTGATCCGGCGGAACTGGCGGTCATCTGTCTCCTCATGTTGCGCGGCCCGCAAACGCCCGGGGAGTTGCGGTCGCGCAGTGGCCGCTTGCACAAATTTGCCGACAATGAGGCTGTCGCGGAGACGCTGCAGGGACTCGCCGGTCGCGAAACCGAGCCGTTGCTGGTCGAGTTGCCGCGAACGCCCGGGCGCAAGGATTCGGAGTACATGCATCTCCTTGCTGGCCCCGTCGACATCGAGGCATACCAATCCGAGGCCAGGACGGCCAGGTCCTCAGGCTCAACGGACAGAGTCAGCGTCGCCGATCTGGCCGAACGGTTGCGGCAGCTTGAAGCCGAAGTTGCCGAGCTAAAGAAAGAGTTCGGATCGGTGAAGCATTGATTGGTTGTTTCGCGACTTCGTTGCGATGCCGTTCTGGAGTTTTCTGTGTTATCGAGCCAACCAATCAAGCTGCGACTCATCGTTCTTCTTTCCAGTCTCCTCGTAGCCCTTCTGCCCCCGCATGTGCTCGCACGGGAGCAGGTCGTCATCGCCGTCGTCTCGGATGGTCCGACAGATCGCTTCGCACCTCAGCATCAGAAATACATTGATGAATTGCTCACGCTCACGAACAGTGAGTTCGATGTTCGCATCGAGCGCTACTATGGGGATTGGACGCGCGAATCGATAAATTCAACGCTCGAAAAGGTCTATACGAACGAAGCAGTCGACCTGGTGCTCGTTACCGGCTTCGTTGCCAACCAGGTCGCAGCCATCAGGCCGCAATTCCCGAAACCGACGTTTCTTCCGCAGATTGTCGACGTTCAACTCATCAAGGGCAACCCGTCGGTCGGGATCTCCGGCGTGCGCAACCTGAACTTCCTGAGCGCGTACGCAGATTTCGCCGAAGACCTGGATACGCTGGCCCGTATCGTTCCCTACCGCGATCTGGTGCTGTTCGTCGACGCCGGATTGTCGTCGGCCATTCCGCAGCTCCGCGAAGCAGCGTTCGCGGCCAGCAAGCAGCGCGGTATCAATTTGCTCGAGGTCACTCACGATGGTGTCGACCATCAACTCATGAATCGGGTCCCGCCAGAAACCGACGCGATCTTCATCGCAGGCCTGCCACGCATGCCACTGGCCGACTTCGACCGGTTGATCGAAGCCATCAACTCAGCCGGACTGCCAAGCTACAGCTTCGCCGGCGTGAGCGATGTAGAGCGCGGCCTCCTGGTGACGAACTCGGAACCGCGTGACGTCGATCGCCAGGCGCGGCTGAATGCCCTCAACATGCAGGCAGTGATGTTGGGCGAGCGAGCCGAAGATCAGCCGACCGCGTCGCTTCGCAAGGAGCAACTGACGATCAATATGGCTACCGCGAGGTTGATTGCGGTGTCGCCCAGCTTCGAAATATTGAGCGACGCCGTATTGCTGAACGAGGAGGCGGAGGCAGAGGGCCAGCAATACGGCCTCGTCGATATTGCGCGCATGGCGCTCGAGCAGAACCAGGATTTGCTCGCCGAGAGCTTCGGCGTGCAGGCAGGACTGCAGGATATCGGCCGGGCGAGAGCAAACCTGCTACCGCAGATAGGCGCCTCCGCAGGGCGAACACTGCGCAACGATTCGCCATCGGTGAGCGCAGGTTTTTTTGCCGAAAGGTCCACGGATGCGGCGCTGAGCCTCGATCAGCTGCTCTACTCCGACGCGGCCAGCGCCAATCTGAAGATTCAGAAAGAGCTGCAACGCACGCGGCAGGCCAGCCTCTCGCAGTTCAGGCTGGACGTTGTCCAGGCCGCAGCGACGTCGTACTACACGGTATTGAACGCTCGTTCACAACTCGCCGTGCAGGAGAACAATCTCCGGATTACGAGGGCCAACCTCGAACTGGCCGAGGATCGCGTTCGCCTCGGTACCTCGACCCGGGCCGATCTCTACCGCTGGCAGGCGGAACTCGCACGGGCGCAGATTTCCGTGCTGAACGCGCGATCGGCGCTGAACCAGTCCTGGGAGACGCTCAACCGCATCCTGCACAAGCCGCAGGGTGCGCGTATTGCACTGAAGGACGCCACCTTTGACGAACCGTTCGTTATGACGCGCGAGGAATTCGATGAGATGGTTCGAAGTCCCGCCGACTATGCGCGCTTCTCGCGTTTCTACATTGATCGGGCACTTCGCCAGGCGCCGGAGCTCGAGCAGTTGAGCGCGCAGATTGCCGCCAAGCGCCGCGAACTGGTCAGCCAGCGGCGCGCTTTCTGGTTGCCGGATGTAACGGTCGGCGGGCGTTACACCAGCAACCTGTCGCAGTCCGGACTTGGCGCGGGACCGCAGGCCGGAGCGGATCTTAACGACTGGAGCATCGGCGTCCAGGCGACCCTGCCGCTGTTCTCCGGGGGCCTCAAGAAAGCCAACGTTTCGAAAGCGAGCTACGAACTCCGCCAGCTCGAGTATCTCCGCGCCTCGACCGAAGAGCGCGTCGAAGAAGAAATTCGCAGGCAGCTGCACGCGGCCCAGGCGGCCTACGCACAGATTGATCTCGCGGCAAGCGCAGCCGAAGCGTCGCGCAAGAACTTCGAACTGGTGACGGATGCTTACGCCCGCGGCACGGTTACGATTATCGATCTGCTCGATGCCCAGGATTCCAGCCTCACGGCATCGGCCGCCGCCGCCGAGTCTTTGTACAACTTCCTGGTAACCGTCATGTCGGTGCAGCGGGCGATCGGAGGTTACGACTACCTCCTGACGCCGGAGGAGCGCGAGCAGCTCGCGGCCGAATACCGAATGACACTGACGGGAACCCGATAATGCGAAACCTTTCTTATGCCTTGCTCTTCGCTGCCTTGCTGCTCGCCGGGTGCGGCCAGTCGGACGAAACATTTGAAGAGCGACTCCGGCCGGTACGCTATGTCATCGTCAGCGACGCGAGCGCATTTCGAGATCGCAGTTTTTCCGGCACGTCAAAATCGAGCCGCGAGTCGCGTCTCAGTTTCAAGGTTTCCGGCACGATCACCAAGCTCCCGGTACAGATCGGGCAACGCCTGAACGCCGGCGACCTGATCGCCGAAATCGATCCGGCAAGCTACGTACTGCAGGCACAGCAGGCGCAGGCCACGCTTGTCGAGGCGCAGGCAAATGAAAGGCGCGCCGCCGCCAATTACGAACGAACCAAGGGCCTCTACGCCAACAGCAACGCGTCGCTGAACGACCTGGATTCGGCGCGTGCGCAGGCGGAATCGGCCAGCGCGGTGGTCAGGGCGGCGAGCAAGACGCTGGAAATTGCGCGTCTCAATATTTCCTACACGAAACTGACAGCCGACGAAGGCTGTTCGATCGCCTCGCTGAATGCCGAGGTCAACGAGAACGTTGCAGCCGGTCAACAGGTCGCCGCGGTGAGCTGTGGCGACGCCTACGAGGTCACGCTGGATCTTCCGGAAAGCCTGATCGCCAGCGTTGACGAATCGACGCCCGTTTCAGTTCGCTTTGGCGCCATACCCAACCAGGAGTTCAGCGGCACCATCTCGGAAATCGCCGTGTCATCGGGTGGCGGTTCCGCCGCGTTTCCGGTGGTAGTAAAAATCAACGGCAGTCATCCCTCGCTGCGCTCCGGACTGGCGGCAGACGTTACGTTTCAGTTCGACTCGGCCGCATCGCAGGACGGTGGCTTTGTGCTGCCCGTCACGGCCGTGATCAGCGATCCGGGCGGAACCTTCGTATTCGTCGCCGAGCCAGACGAGATAAATGGTGAGGCAGTCGTTCGACGCCGGGACGTCATGCTCGGCGAGCTGACGCAGTCCGGGATCGAGGTCACCGAGGGCCTCGAGGTTGGTGATCGCGTGATCACGGCGGGAATATCGGTGATACGCGACGGCCAACGGGTTCTCCTACCGGCTGCCGAATAGAACAGTGAATCTGACCGCTGCTGCCATAGATCGAAATCGCGTCACGCTGACGATCGTCGGTCTCGTGGTCCTGGCGGGCCTATTCGCTTTTCAGAGCCTGCCGAAGGCGCAGGATCCGGGCTTTATCGTGCGTACCGCCGTCATCACGACGCGTTTTCCCGGGGCAAGTCCCGAACGCGTCGAACTGCTGGTTACCGACAAGATAGAGAAGAGGATCCAGGAGATGCCGGAGATCGACTCGATCATCAGCGAGTCACGCACGGGCATTTCCGTTATCTATGCCAATTTCAAGGAAAGCTACAAAGTCATGCGACCGATCTTCGATGATCTGCGTCGCAAGGTCGACAGCGTTTACGCGGACCTGCCGCTGGGCACGCAGGTCTCCGATGTCAACGACGAATTTGGTGACGTGTTCGGCAGTGTCTATACCCTGTCAGGCGATGGCTTTTCGTACGCGGAACTCAAGTCCGTTGCGGATGAGCTTCGCGACGAGCTTCTGAAAGAGCCCGATATCGCGAAGGTTTCCATACACGGTGAACAGCAGGAGGTCATCTTTGTTGAGTACAACAATGCGCGTCTCTCCGAGCTGGGGCTTTCGCCGCAGCGGCTGTCGGCATCCCTTGCGGCCGTCAACATACTTTCGTCGGGCGGCGACATCGTCAGCGGCCGCGAGAGGATCACCCTCGAGCCGAGTGGCAACTTCGAATCGATCGAGGACCTCAGGCGCACAGTGATTCAGCTCCCGGGCGGGGCGCTGGTGTACCTCGAGGATATCGTCGACATCTACAGGAGCTACAAGGACCCACCGAAAAGCGTGAGCCGGGTCAACGGCGAACCGACGCTGGCGATTGCCGTTTCGATGCGAGACGGCGGCGATATTCTGAAGCTCGGTGAGCGGCTCGATGTATTGATGCCCGAACTGCTGGCCAAGTATCCGTGGGGCATCAACATCGACAAGATATGGTTCCAGGCGGACCTTGTCGATAACGTGGTGACGACGTTTTCGTCGAGCCTTGGCCAGGCCATCCTGATCGTCATCGCCGTGATGGTCGCGTTTCTGGGCCTGCGCACGGGTCTTGTCGTCGGTTCCCTGATCCCGGCAACCATTATCTCGTCTGTTTTCCTGATGCAGGTCTTCGATATCACGATTAACCAGATATCGCTGACCGCGTTGATCATCGCGCTTGGCCTGCTGGTCGACAATGCCATTGTCATCGTGGAGTCGATTATCGTTCGGCGAGAGCAGGGCGATAGCGCGATTACGGCGGCAATCGAGTCCGGCAAGGAGCTGGGCACGCCGCTACTGATATCATCGCTGACGACGGCGGCCGCATTCATGCCGATTGCCATGGCGAAATCCGCGGTCGGCGAATACACCTCTGACATCTTCTATGTTGTTAGCATTGCCCTGCTCACGTCGTGGTTGCTGGCAATGACCTTCGTGCCGATGTTGACGACCATAGCTCTGAAAGTTAAGGCTGGCGGGGGTAACGGTGAAGCTCGCTTCGACGGCCGCTGGTACGCGTTTTACCGCGGACTGCTGACATTATCGCTGCGCTGTCAGTATCGATTTTTCGCCGTGATCATCCTGTTGTTCGCTATCTCTATTCTGGGCCTGGGACTCGTGCGGAAGGAGTTCATCGCGCCGTCCGAGGACCCGATATTTTCTGCCAAGCTCGAGCTGCCGCTGGGTACATCGATCGAGACCAGCCAGCAGGTCGTTGCCGACGTGGACGCATTTATTCGGAACAGCTACTTTGCACCTCCCGGCGGTGAGCCGCGCATTCGAAACTGGCTCACGTTCATCGGCGAAGGCGGGCCGCGCTTTCGACTCAGTCTCAATCCGCCAAACCCGAACCCGGCAAATTCTTTCCTGATTGCAAACACAGTGGAGCCGGAGGATGTCGATGTCGTGATCGCCGGTATCGAAGACTATGTACAGCAACATCATCCGGACCTGGCCGCGCAGGTGAAGCGACTGGAAAACGGCCCGCCGGTCGACTATCCGATCATCGTCCGTATTTCTGGCTACGACTTCGACGCGCTGTACTCTATCGCCGACCAGGTGATTGCCTATCTGTACAGTCTTCCAGAGGTTTCCGATGCCAAGAATTCCTGGGGACGGCAGACCAAGAAGCTGACTGTCGATGTCGATCAGGAACTGGCGAGGCGTTCAGGTGTGACCAGCGAGGACGTTGCCTATTCGCTGCAGGCCGGCCTGACCGGCATCGACCTGACCCAGTATCGCGAGGCCGATGAGCTGATTCCGGTGACGATGCGCACGGTAGCGGCAGACCGCCAGGATTTCAGCAAGCTCGACGGCCTGACCGTTTACTCGCAGAGCACCGGAAGCAGTGTACCGCTCAAGCAGGTCGCCAACGTAGAGCTCACTTTCGAGCCCGGTATCATCGAACGGCGAGACCGGGACAGGACCCTGTCGCTCAATGTGCAGCTGAAAGGCGGCGCGACCGCGGCCGAAGTCGTTCAGAATCTGGTGCCATGGCTGGAAGACGTTCAGCAGACCTGGCCCACGGGACATACGTTCGAAATCGGCGGTGAAACCGAGGAATCCGGCGACGCGAATGCGTCGATTGCGGCGGAACTGCCGACGGCCGGCATGCTGATCCTGTTGCTGCTGGTCTGGCAGTTCAACTCACTGCGCAAGCCGGCGATTATCCTGGCGACGATTCCGCTGGGCCTGATCGGCGTCGCCTTCGGGCTTCTCGTTGCCAATTCGACCTTCGGCTTTTTTACGATCCTCGGATTGATCTCGCTGTCGGGAATCATCATCAACAATGCCATCGTCCTGCTGGACCGAATCGCCATTGAAATACGGGATTTTGGACGCAGCGAAGCGGATGCCATCATGATCGCCTGTCAGCAACGCATGCGGCCCATTCTCCTGACGACGGCGACAACTGTGCTCGGTATGACGCCACTGCTTTGGGGCGCAACGGCCATGTTCAAAACCATGGCAATCACGATTATCTTCGGCCTGGCGTTCGCCACGGCATTGACATTGCTCGTGGTGCCCGTCTTGTACTCGATGTTGTTTCGGGTGTCCTTCGCGAAGAGCAGCTGACCGTCCTTCCGGCTTGCAGGCCCAGGTCCGCCAGGGCGACGTCCCGCAGTCGTTTATTTGCCCGGCAACAGCAGGTCTAGATCGACCTTGAACTGCATGAAGAATATACCGCTGACGGTGTCATCGCTCATTCGTGCGTCCAGCAAACGCTCTACGGCCTTGACCGGCAGGTAGGTAAAGTTCATGCCGAGGTAACGGTTGCCGATGGAAACGCTCGGCACGGCGCCCGGAAAAGGCCGGTTGTCATTCACATCCCGTCGCGTCATCAGGAATGCGTTGATGCCGGCGTCCATGTAAAAGCCATTCAGCCGATCCGTCGAGTAAAGGTTGCGGTGCAGGCCGGCGCCGGCCATGTAGGACATGTCGTCGTTACTGTCGCGAAAGCCGTTGACCATCAGCTGTTTCTTCCAGCGGGACGTACCCGCGAACTGATACTCGAGGCCAAGGCCCAGGTTGTCTTCGTTCCAGTCTTGGGTCGCATCGATGTGGATCGAGCGGCCGTTAAGAACGGCGCTGAGGCTCCCAGCCTGCGCCGTGCCGAGCGGAGCGGCGACAATCATGGCCAGCAGGGCGAATCTTGCGGCGGCAATTCTCTTCATGCCCTAGCACGATGCAAGACATATGCCGGGAGTAAAAGATATTGAAATACAGCAAGTTATGAAACTAGCTTAAAAAAAATGTAAAGAGATCCGACAGTGCGCCGAGCGGCCTATTTCGTGGAGCGCTGCTGACGCCGCGCATGCAGCGAGATGGGTGTTGATTTGTCCCTGGGCCGCTTCACGGGCCGACCGACGAAATAGCCCTGTGCGAGGTCCACGCCGAGATTGCCGAGCAGGTCCAGCGTTGCGGCGTCCTGGACGTATTCGGCGACGGTTTTCATACCGGCCTCCCGGCCGATCTCCGCAATCAGCTTTATCATTTTCTGGTCAACCGGGTTGTTCGGCAGATCCTTGACGAACGCACCGTCGATCTTGATGTAGTCGAAGTGCAGCTTCTGAAGATAACTGAATGAACTGTAGCCGGTACCGAAATCGTCGAGTGCGAACTGGCAGCCGAGGTTTCGAATGTCGGCGATCTGCCGCTCGACGTGTCGTGGCCGCCGCACCGCAAGGCTTTCCGTAATCTCGAACACGATGTTCTCCGGCGGCACGCCATGCTTCTGGAACACCGTATCGATATAGTCGGCAAGGTCTTCGCTTTCGAACGCGTTCGCGGAAAGATTGATCGCAAGCTTCAGGTGTTGACTGCTTTTCGATTCGCGCGCGTAGGCTTTAGCGGCGTTCAGAATCATCCAGAAATCGATTTCCGACATCAAGCCGAAGCGCACCGCGGAAGGCAGAAATACGTCGGGCAGAACGAGCTTGTGATCATCGTTGCGGAGGCGAATGAGCACCTCGTGATGCGTGGTCTCGCCATTATCGATACGGTTTATTGGCTGATAGCGCAATTCGAATTCGTCGTTGTTCAGCGCCTTGCGCAGCCGGTTCATCCAGCCGAGTCCGGTTGCGACCTGTTGCTCCGTGTCGGCCGCCGGTTCGTAAAAATGTACCCTGTTTCTGCCGGCGAGTTTCGCTTCGCGGCAGGCAATATCGGCCTGGTTTATCAGGTCATCCTGATGCAGGTCCTTACCGGCGACTATTGTGACGCCAATGCTGCAATGGACGTGAAAGACCCTGTCCTCCTCAATATGCGCCATGCGGCGCATGTTCGTTAATATCGTGTCTGCCGTCGACTGCGCATCGTCGAGGGAAGTGCGCCGCAGCAGGATGGCAAACTCATCACCGCCAAAACGCGCGACGGTGTCACTCGCGCCAACGCTGCGCAGCAGTTCGTCGGCTACCTTGCGTATAAGTCTGTCGCCTGCGGGGTGGCCGCAGGCATCGTTGATGTACTTGAACTGGTCGAGGTCGACAAAGAACAGCGCACTCTCGTGCCCGGACCGGTTGACATCGCCGAGCTCCTGGCTGAGTTCTTCGAGAAATCGACGGCGGTTCAACAGGCCGGTCAGGCTGTCATGATTCGCCATTTGCAGCAGTTCTGCGTCGCGCTGGCTGAGTGCCGACGCCGTGGTCTCCAGCGCCTCGACTATTTCAGCGATCTCGTGGTGCTCGGCCGGCTCAAACTTCACGTCGAGATTGCCTTTGGCCAGTTCGCGTATCGGGCGTTGCAGGCTGGATATGGACGCCAGTGCCGTTTGCAGGGAATGCCGGCCATACAACGCGAAGACGGCCAGCAAGGCCATGAGTATCAACACGGCGCTCTTGATGTTGGCGAGCAGGCCGTCATGGAAGATCACGAAATCCAGATTGATGCTGACGAATCCCAGTAATTCGGTCTGCACGGGCTGCTGCGGTAAATTCGGGTCGAAATCGAACAGGCCGTCGACGGCAATCGATTCTTTCCACACCGGCGCGAGTATCTCGAAGCGCTGCGGATTGAGCAGGCCGGTCTTCATCAGGTACGGTTCATCGACCCCGACCCGCCCGACCGCGCGCCGCAGGGCGCTCTCCGAGAGATCCACGACCTGGTCGGCCTTGTCGTCGTTACCGACAGAAAAAATCGCGCTGCCGTCCGAGGCGAAATAGACGACACGATCGATTTCCGGGTAGCGCTTTACGAAGCTCTCGAGTCTCAGTAGCGCTTCGTCGTCATCGGTAAGGAACAGTGGCGAGCCAAGTTCGTTGAGCTCCTCGGTCCATTGCAGGGCCCAACGACCGTAGTTCTCCTTCAATACCCATTGTCCACCCCAGTACAGGCTGGCGACGGCGAGGATTCCGATCAATGCAGCGCTGAGGACCTGTATCGACAGAATTTCGTTAACGAGCAGGCGCTTGCCGCTAGTTGCCCGCTCGCGACGGACCCAGCGAACGAGCCGCTGAAAAGTCTCTGAGGCAGTGGCCATCATCGGTCTGCCACCTGCGCCAAGTCACGAGTGACGACAAGGATCTCGCTCAGCGGGCTTATCGCCGGGACCTTCTCGATTTCGCCGGCTTCTATCTGCCGCACGATTTTCGTTATTGTTTCCGCGATGTCCGCAGCGACGGTGCTGATACTCACACTCGCGCCCATAGCAAGCATCGACTCGCTCGGTACGAGCACCGGAACCTTCTGTTGCCTGGCGCCCGAGACGATCTGCTGTAGCGCACGCGGACTCAGCACCCGGTTGTCGGGGAACAGCCAGTACCCATCGATGTTGCGTATCATACGTTTGAAAATAAAAAGCGTTTCCTGGTCGGATTCGGCGACGTGCACCAGCAGCTCGACACCGTTGTTTTCGGCGGCGAGTTTCGCCTCGGCGATCAAATCATCGTGTCCCTGGCCGATGATGGCGCCAATGCGGGAGATGGACGGATCGAGCTCTTTCCATGCGGCGATCTGTGCATCGAGCGGGGCGATTGCGGCGACGCCGCGGCTGTTATCCGCGAGCAGATGCTGGTAGTTGAAGACCTGGCTGAATACGACCGGCTTGTTGGCCATTGCGACCGACGCCACGGCGGCGCGATGCCCAATGGCAACAATCACGCCCGAATCGGAGTCGTTGACCAGTCGCAGGATATTGACCGGCGCACGATCATCGTCGGCCAGGTTATAGGTGTCATGGTTTTCGAAACGGAGTGAAAGCTCCCTCGCGACTTCGGCATACGCTGGCACGCCGCTGGTGAGTACGATGGAGAGTGAGGGCAGCGGTGGTAACGGCGCGGCGACCCTGGCCGTGCTCTTGGGCGTCGGTGCCGGCGCCGGCAGCGGTGGCAAGACGGCGATTTCGGGTTGCGGGCTGACCGGCTCGGGCAGCGCCCCCCGGGGCTCCGGGTCTGCAGGGAGCAGCGAACAGCCGCTGATCCCAAGCATCGCCAGCAGGAACGCGGGGCGCAGGATTCCTGTCAACCGCGTGTCGATCCATCGCATCCTGAGCGTCCCCAATTCCCGTTGTAAGAGCACTTCGCCCGCCGCCCTCCATGGCGATCCTCTTTTCTACCGAATCGGCGGCATCAATTCTGTGCTTCAGGTCCTATACAAGGAGAAAGATCCCGGAAATACGAGGGATTTTGTGACCAGATTTGTTGAAGGCCAGGGGGGCAGGACGACTAGCGGAGCTGGCTGTCCTTGCTGCCGCGCCGGTTGTAGCCGCTGGATTTGATGGACGCCTTGTCGCGTTCGGTCTGGCAGGCGACGCAGAGCCGCACGCCGGGGACGGCGATCCGTCGCGCCTCGGGAATAGGAGCATCGCATTCCTCGCAGCGCGTCAGGCTCTCGCCTTTCGGCAGTTGGCCGCGCGCGAACTCGATCGCGTCCTGAACGGTTGCATCGATTTGCTCCTGCACGGCGCCGTCTTTTGCAAAGCCGCCCGCCATTACGAATCCTCCAGGTCGCCGGTCATAGGTCCGCCTTAGTGTAGCGCGGAAAGAGCGCGGCGACAGCGCAGAGCAATCCGGCGGCCATCACCGTGGGCTGCAGGCCAACCACCGCCGAAGCTGCGCCGACGATCACGCCGCCAAGTGCCGTTCCGCCAAATGCAACCATTCCCCACAGGCTGCTGACTCGCCCACGCACGCGGTCTTCCACCAGGCTCTGCAGCAGGATCTGCGAGCCGATACCACCCAGTGACAACAGTACGCCGAGGGCCGTAACAAGCCCGACGGCGAGCCAGAACGAGGTATTGAAACCGAAAACGGCAATCAGCAAACCGGCAATGACGACGGCAAGGCGGATTGCGCCAATCGTCAGCCATGTGGTATTTCGAGCGAGGACGAGTCCGGTGGCAACAGCGCCGACGCCGACGGCGGATGTGAGTATGGCAAGCCCGGCGCTGCCGCGGCCGAAGACCGCGTCCGCAAAGGCCGGCAGCATTTCCAATGCACCGCGCCCGAATACCGAGGCGAATGCGATCAGCAGGAGCAGGCCGCGAATCGTCCGGTGGCGGCGTACATACCGCACGCCTTCGAGCAGCTCCGTCCAGACGTCAGCCGCTTTCTTGTCGTGACCCGCTGCCGGGCGAACTTCGACAAACGCTACGGCGGCCACGGTCGCCAGGTAGGAGATACCGTTGAGCGCAAATGCCGCGCTGACGCCAAGGGTAGTAATGACAACGCCGGCAATCGCCGGGCCAACAAACCGCGATACGTTGAACGAAATCGACGTCGTGGCGATAGCGCTTTGCAGCTGCTCCCTCGTGACGAGACTCGGTACGAGCGACATTCGAACGGGCGTGTGCGCGCCGTCCAGCGCACCTTGCACCAGTGACAAGCCGCTCAGTACCATGATGTCGACTTTGCCGAGCATCGCAAGCGCCCCAAGCAGCAGCATGTTCACCGTGCTACAGGCGTTGATGACGATTGACGCCATGCGACGATCCACGCGATCCGCGATGACGCCGAATATCGGGCCGAAGATGACCGCCGGCGCGAACTGGGTGAAGGCAACTATGCCGATCCAGAACTCGGAGCCTGTTAGCTGCCACGCATACCAGCCGAGCGCGACGCGATAGATCCACAGACCGTGCAGCGACACGGTGCTGCCGACCAGGTAAATCAGGAAATTGCGGTTAGATAGTGCGGAGCTGCTGCTCACCTGGGTGGATCGCCTTCATGATGGATGACGAGATGGTAGACTCGCTGCGCGGAGGATAGCCAGCCAATGAAAAAAATAGTCATAGCCGAGTTGCATACGTTGAAGGATCGCGAGCCGGCGTACGCGCTCGTGGCGGACGTCGATCTTGTGATCGTTCGTTACGACGATAATGTCACGGTTCTATACGGGCGATGTGCGCATCGCGGCGCGCTGATGTCGGATGGTCACGTGGATGGCGACAATCTGATCTGCGGCGTGCACGGCTGGGATTACCGCCTCGATACCGGCATCAGCGAATACAACAACCGCGAAACATTGCCGAAGTTCAGCGCCTGGGTCGAGAGCGGCGAGGTCCTGGTCGACGAAGACGAGATTGCTGAATGGGCGAAGAAACATCCGCAACCCTACAAGCGTGATGCCTACCAGGGTCTCTACCAGGACCCGCATGGCATTCCCATCGAGCCGCACGTCAAACTCATTCGAAAGCTGGCCGATGAGGGCCTGAGTAAAATGGGTCATCACGGCCCCTCGGCCGCAATGGGCGTGCCGCGAAACCAGCTGCCGCTGTGGGACGATCTGCAGTTCGTGGTGGGTCAGCTGCACAAGCTGCCATTGCTCGACGACGAAGCGGTAGGCACGGACCTGGTCATCGGCCCGAGGGCGAAGAAACCGCTGCGACTCGACATACCGCTGCTTGTCTCCGACATGAGTTTTGGCGCACTGTCGGAAGAGGCCAAGGTCGCATTGTCGAAAGGGGCGGAACTGGCGGGCACCGGTATCTGCTCCGGTGAAGGCGGCATGTTGCCGGAGGAGCAGGCCGCCAATTCACGCTACTTCTACGAGCTGGCGTCGGCGCGTTTCGGGTTCTCCTGGGACAAGGTGAAGAAGACGCAGGCCTTTCACTTCAAGGGCGGCCAGGGCGCCAAGACGGGCACCGGCGGTCATCTGCCTGGCAACAAGGTGCAGGGCAAGATTGCGGAAGTACGCAAGCTGAAGGAAGGCGAGCCGGCGATATCGCCGGCCCGTTTTCCCGAATGGACGGAACTCAGCCAGTTTCGTGATTTTGCCGAGGAGGTCCGCGACAGGACCGGCGGTATTCCTGTGGGCTTCAAGCTATCGGCGCAGCATATCGAGAAGGATATCGATGCGGCCCTGGAGATCGGCGTCGACTACATCATTCTCGACGGGCGCGGCGGCGGCACGGGCGCGGCACCGCTGATTTTCAGGGACAACATATCGGTGCCGACGATACCCGCGCTGGCCCGGGCACGACGGCATCTCAATACCAGCCACGCATCGCAGGTGACGCTGATAGCGACGGGCGGCCTGCGGCATCCGGCCGACTTCGCCAAGGCCATGGCACTCGGTGCCGATGGCGTCGCCGTTTCGAACGCCGCACTTCAGGCCATCGGCTGCCTCGGTATGCGCGCCTGCCACACCAACAACTGCCCGGTAGGTATCGCCACGCAGAAGCCGCAACTGCGCGAGCGCCTGCCGGTGGACATTGCGGCGGAGAGGCTGGCACGCTTCTTCGCGGCATCCGTTGAGCTGATGCAGGTGCTGGCGCGCGCTGCCGGACATCGCCACCTGGCCGAATTTTCGGTCGATGACCTGACAACGTTCAAGAGAGACATGGTGCAGCTGACCGGCGTTGCCTACGGCGGAGTATCCGTATGAACAAGCACCAGGAGATTCCTTGTGGCAGATTTTGACGGAAAGGTTGCGCTCGTCACGGGCGGCGGTACAGGAGTAGGCCGGGCGACCGCAATAGCCTTCGCGAGGAAGATGCAGGCGTTGTAATCGGGAACGGCAGTGTCGAGCCGGACGAAGGGGCCGACGGAGCGATCGAAATAACCGCCAGGCAGGGGGCTAAGGGCCCCCTGCGAAGCTTATTTCGGCTTTTTCCATTTGGCGGCAAATTCCAGTGGCGCTGCCGCTTTCGTTCCCTTGACAGTGTCGCCGCGGTCTGGCGTTGTGCTGAGTGACACAGGGCGCGCGATCGAAAACTTTTCCTGCACCTGGCTGACTTCGATTTCGCCAAGCGAGGTCATGCTGCCGCCCAGCGATATACCGGTCTCGGGATCGATCAGCTCTTCACCTTTTTTCAGGACCTGCAGGCGATCGCCCACCGCGACCGAGTCGGCCCCGAGATTGGTATAAATCTGCGCGGCGTCGGCCTTCACGATCGAGCCTTGCGGCGGTTTCGCGCCCACCTGCTTGATCAGTTCGAAAACGGCCTGGTTGACGCCGGCAATAACAGCCTGGCCGACAGGGGTTTTCGAATAGCTGTTCAGGAAACCACCGAGCGCCAGGTCGCCGCCCCAGGCGACGCCGCCGAATCCGAGGTTGGTTTCCTTGATGACCGCTTCGATCTGTTTGGTAAATGTGATTTCGCTGGTTTCGGCGTCGATAAGCCGGATATTCAATCCAACGCGCCCCGTGCTGCTGCCCGCCTTTATGCCGCCCAGCAGTGGGACCTTGCTTCGCAGCAGTCCGCCAACCGCGCCGTCGGTACCGGACGTATTGGCTTCGTAATCGGTGACCACCAGCTGCACCAGGTACTCGGCACCCAGAACATTGCCGGTTTTCGCGCCCGAGGGTTTGGCAACCCGACCAGAGCTTGCGAGATCCTGCTCCGCCAGCACATCGCCGAGTTCGGTTCTTTCTACCAGGCGAAAGCGGCCGGTCTGTGACAGGGAGTCGATAACGATGGCCTCAATACCATTGACCGGCACGCCGGTCGTAGAGGCCGAGTAATCGACGTTGCCCATCGCGGTCGAAACGGTATACGAGCTCGTGGAACTGTTGTTATCGACTTCGAGCACGCCGAGCCTCGCCTGCCGACCCGCGTATTCTCCCCACTCGATATTCAGCAGATACTTGGTATCAATGTTGTCGACGCGCTCGGGCAGCGGCGATTTTTCCTTTTCGCCCACGGAGTAGGCAACGTAGTCGGCCGCCGCTTCCTGCAGTCCCGCTAGCACTAGAGAAGTTATAAGAAGTGAGCGTAAGATTTTGATTATCATCATTTTATCTCCCCATTTTTCTGACACCAGTCGCCTCCCCCTGTCATGGCTCGAGTGTAGCGAAGCGCCGCTCCGCGCCCGAGAGTCGCCGGTAACCGACGCACATTCTAGCAGTCGTACCGCGTTAGCAGAAACCGCGCCAGGCAGCCGTCGACCGGTTTTGCCATCGGCAACCGTCTGAAGACGTAAAGACCCTGCGGGTCTTTTCGAAGCTGGCCACGAAACGGGTGCCGGCGTGCGCGCGACTTAAGAGGAGAGAGTGATGAAGCGACTTATTTTGGCAGCCCTTGCAGCGGCTATTGCGACCTTTAGCTTGCCGGCGACGGCCGACCACGACGACGATGACGATGATGGGGGCAACCGCAAGACGGTATGCGAACGAACGGCCCAAAAGATGTTCAAATCCTGCCGATTCGAGGTGAACGAGGAGTTGTACGCAACGAACGCCAAATGCATCAACTTCGGCGACAGGGACGAGCGCAGGGAATGCACGGCGCTGGCCCGTGAAACCTACCTGGAAGACCGGGAAGGCTGCGGCGATCAGCGAGAAGCGCGCGAGGACGTCTGCGAATTGCTTGGCGAAGACCTGTTTGATCCCGAAGCGCTGCTGGACACCGGGAATTTCGTTGCCGAGCCGGATGGCGCGAACCCGTTTTTTTCGCTGGCGCCAGGGCATACCTACGTTGCCCGGGCCGGCGAGGATTTCGAGGAGACCATTGTCGTTACCGTGACGGATGAGGTCAGGGAAATACTCGACGTCAACTGCCGTATCGTCGTCGATATCGTGCTGGTCGAGGATGACGAGGGTGACCTTGAAGCCGTCGAGGTAACGGACGACTACTACGCGCAGGCGCTAAACGGTGACGTGCACTACTGTGGCGAGGTCGCGCGCAATTTCGAAGACGGTGCGCTCAATAATCTGGACGGCTCGTTCGAGGCCGGGCGCGACTATGCCAAGTCCGGAATCCTGATCAAAGCGAATCCGATGTCCGGTGAAGGGCATCGACAGGAGTATCTGCCCGGCGAGGCGGAGGACGTCATTCAGTACCTGAACGGCGTCGATAACCTCACGGCGGTTGGTCCGGGAGAGGGTGGAGAAAACGGCAATTTCCGTTGCGACGAGAGTCCGCACGGCAACTGCGTCAAGACCGAGGAATTCATTCCACCGGAGCCGGAGGCCGGCGAGTTCAAGTACTTCAAGGCAGGCTACGGATTCGTGCTCGGCGTTGGCCTCGAGGACGGAGAGCCGACCGGCGAGCGTGACGAGGTGCTGTGCATGGGTGAGTCGCTGGATATCCTCGACGACCCGGGCTGCGGCCTGGAGAACGTGGACGAGCTCCGGGAGCTGCTGTGCGAATTGTCGCCGATCGCCTTCTGCGACTAGTGCGGCCGGCCTTTTTCGACGGACAAATCGAAGCCTGACTATCGAACCCCGGGACTCCCCGGGGTTCTTTCTTGCCGGCTGTTGTGCAGGCCTCAGCTTATGTGTTGCCAGTCGGAGTGCTAGGATGCGACCTACCGTAGCGACTTCGGGCCGACAAGGCGCAATGAAGTCACCTGACTCTCACGTCGAGCACCGCAATGACACTGGCATCCGCGATCGTTCTGCTCTTTCTCGTCATCGACCCGTTCGGCAACGTGCCCTTCTTCGTTACCGCGATGAAGCAGGTCGATCCTTCGCGGCGCCGGCGCGTGATCGTCCGAGAGCTGCTTATCGCCTACGTCGTCATGGTTGTGTTCCTGTTTTTCGGGCAGCCGCTGCTGCGGGTGCTCGGCATATCGGGTCCGGCCCTGACAATAGCCGGTGGCGTCATCCTGTTTCTGATTGCACTGCGCATGGTGTTTCCGAATCGCGCGCGTAATGCGGGTGAGGAACTGGAAGGCGAACCCTTCATCGTGCCGCTGGCAATTCCCTACGTAGCCGGCCCGTCGGTGCTCGCGGTCGAGATGCTGATGATGAGTGACGAACCGGATCGGTGGGCGGTATGGTTGATCGCGATCACGGTTGCCTGGGCGGCCACCTCCGTCATCGTGTTGTTTGGCAGCCAGGTCGCCGAGCGCCTCGGATCGCGGGGCCTGGTCGCCATTGAACGCTTGATGGGCATGATCCTTGTTGCGATCGCTATCCAGATGTTCCTGACTGGCGCCGACACGTACTTCGGCCGCGCCTGAATCGCCGATTTTCCGGCCTGGAGGGAGGCACAGCGCATGAGTTACAGACCTTACGAGCCGGTTGATCCGCGGGACGCCTTCACCGTCATGCCCAGGGCGCCGAAGCGCGCTGCGGCCGCAGCGGCGAGGGCGTCGGAGATCGAGTCCGTTGCGGCCTCCCAGGCCGCATTCCTGCTGGCCGTTCGCGGCGGCGTACTCGGCCATGAACCGCCCGCGGAGCAGCTGCCGGAGTTTCCCCTGCCCAACCTCAGGAAACTGAAAACGGACCATCACGTCAAGGTGGCCGAGGCCTGCCATTACCTGGGCGTCAGCGAGCGGGAGCTTCGCCAGGAGGCCGAGCCGGCCCTGCAACAAGAGATGGGCAGGGTGGCTCGCGAGGTCTACCGAAGACCGTCCATCGAAGCGGCAGCTGCCTTGTTCGAAGCCGCTTTGTCCAGCCCGCATCCGCTCGTCGCCGTTGCCGGCGCGGCCGGCGCAAGGGAAACGACGCGGCTGCGCCCGAAAATACGCAAGACCCTCGAGGAGGGCGCGAAAAGTCGCGATCGGCTGGTCTCGAGGCTGGCGCTCGCCGCCATCAGTTACATCGAGCCGATGGCGTCGATTGCCGACAAAAAGGTCATCGAACAACCAAGATCGAAAAAGCGCCGGCGAGAGTCCAGCACGGCGGTCATAACGCATGGCACGTTTGCCGCGAATGGACGCTGGTATCGGCCGGGCGGCGACTTCTATGAAACGCTGAAGAAGAAGCGTCCGGATCTGCACCTGCACGATCGCGGTTTCAAGTGGACCGGCGCCTATTCAGACAAGGCGCGCCGGGCGGACGCCGAGCTGTTGACTCGGTGGATTGCCGACCAGGGACTCAGCATCCCGGATTTTTTCGCGCACAGTCACGGCGGCACGGTGGCGCACCTTGCAACGAAGAAGGGCGCGCAATTCGATCGCCTCGTACTGATGGGATGGCCGGTACACAGCAAGTGGTTTCCGGACTTTTCCCGGGTGAAGCGCATCATTGATATTCGGGTACGGCTGGACCTGGTCGTCCTGCTCGACGGCGGCGCGCAGCGTTTCCGCAGCAAGGATTTCAAGATCGAGGAACATCGCCATGGCTGGTTTGATCACAGCTCGACGCGTGAACCTGCTTACTGGGATGACCATGGGCTCTGGAACGTCATCTAGCGGCCATTCGAGATCCGCCGTCTCCCCGATCAGGGTGATCGCCGCGGGAACGTCGTGGCGCCTGTTCGGCTCGCGGCGAGCGGCGGAAGTGCTGCTCAGGGCTGTCTCCGGCGACGACGAGCAAAACCGCATGCTCGCCGGCATGTCGCTCGTTAAAGCCGGGCAGCGCTCCTTTGACCTTATCGAGGACAAGGCCGAGGCGGGGGAGGCAGACGGGTCGCTTCTAAAACTGCTGCCGGATATCGACTCGAAACGGGCGCGTGGGGTATTGCAGAAGATTGCCAGCGGCGATGCGGGCGAGGTCGGCGACGCGGCCAGGCAGTGTATCGACCTGATCAATCGAATGGACGCGCTGGAGAGGGACGAAGACTAGTCCAGGTTCGTACTGTTGCGGGCGCCTCGTAGCTGAACGCGGGGGGCGTGTCGCGGTCGCGGGACCATCAGTCTGACGGTGCTTCGGTTTCGGGCACCCGGTTTTCGGCGTCGGCGTATTTCTGGTAGTAGAGCTCTTTGGCCTGACCGATCCAGTCGTCCTGTTCCATACGGCCCTTGAACTCTTTCATCTCGGCATTGACACGCGCGATATCGGCAACGGTGAAGTGTGCGATTTGCTTGAAACTGTAGATGCCGAGTTCGTTCAAGGTGTGCTCGAAGACCTTGCCGATGCCAACGATCTTCTTGAGATCGTCAACCTCTTTCTCATCCCGCGCGTGGCCGTTGATGGCGTTCGCGCTGGTGGCATCGCGGGCCTCCTTGAGCGCCTGCCGCTGCTGCTTTTCGAGGTCCGAAAAGTGTTTTTCGACTTCGTCGAGCTGCATGCGCAAAGTCTCCGAATGCTTCTCGTACTGGCCGGCCGCTTCGCGATAGCGCTTGGCGTCTTCCTCGTGCTGCCTGCGGCTTTTCTCCATCGATTTAAGGCAGTGCGACAGCTCCCGGTTCTGGACTTTTAGCTCGTCCAGCTCCATCACGTCGCGACGCAATGTCTCGATCTCCTGCTGCGCCAGAATCGCATCGTGCTTGAGTTCCGCGTTGTCGGCCTCGAGCGAAATGACACTCTGCTCGAGCTTGTCCAGCTGCGCCAGCCGATTGCGAGCGGAGTCGAGCATCTTGTTGACCGATTCGTGTTCCGAGCGAGACGCCTGCAGGAGATTGCTGAAGGACTCGCGTTCGAGGCGCGCGTCCTCAACCTTCATTTCAAGCACTTTTCGTTTCTCGAAGGCCTTGGCGAGTTCGCGCTTGTAGACATTGCTGGACTTGACGAACTCCTGCTGCAGTTCGGTCGACTGCTGTTTCATGGCCACGAGTGCATTCTGAAATGTCAGCATCTTGGTCTTGAAGCTCTCTCTCTCGGCGCGCAGATTAAACAGGTCCTTGGCCATAAGTTTTTCTTTCTCATGCGCCGATTCGAGAGCGGTGCGGCCCCGCTTGATCGCGATTTCATGACGCCGAACGACCGCTTCCTGGTCCTCGATGTTGGATCGCAGCGTCGCTGTCTCTGCCGTGAGCCGGTCGCGCTGCCGAATCATCTCATCCAGCTTTGTCTGCCAGTCCTCGTTCAGGGAATCGATGAGGCGATGGTTGCCGGCGCCGCGGACCAGCCAGCCGATGCCGGCGCCGACCAGCAGGGCGGCGCCGATATACAACGCCAGTTGAGCGGTGAAGGCTTCCATCGCGCCAGTATGCCGGGACTGGAGATTATGGAATATGACCGACTGCACAAAACGACACGAAGGCGCGGCAGAGAGTTTTGGCCAATCGATACGAAGAAATCATAAGAAATCAGCCCCTTAAGATCGACTGAGGTGAGGGGTAACGCGCGGGCATGCGGCCGCTGTACACTGCGAAACCACGGGTTGTCGGGAGAATTCGAGATGCACCGTAGCCAACTGGCCGGATTTATCATTGATTGCGAAGGTGGCGACCTGGATGAGGCTGCCGAGTTCTGGGGGCGGGCGCTGGGCTACGGGCCGCTTGCGTTGACGGGGCCGGGCGAGGACGACTACCGTGGCCTGGACACCGGCTCCGACGGTCTGCACATCGAAGTACAGCGGGTCGATCACCCGAGCCGGGTACACCTGGATATCGAGACGGACGACATCGAAGCCGAGGTGGAGCGGCTCGAGGCGCTCGGCGCAAGACGACTACAAAAGGTGAGGAACTGGGTTGTGATGGAAGCTCCGACCGGGCATCGCTTTTGCGTCGTACGGACGAAGCGCAAGAATTTTGCCAATACGGCGAGACTTTGGGGAATAGAAGAATGACATGCATCCGGCTACTCGCAGCGCTGCTGCCTTTCGTCTCCTGCCCTGCTCAGGCCGACATTCGCGAGCTGATGCCGGAGGACGTGTTGACAAGCATCGCTGAGGAGACCTCCGGCGAGGCCGCGAAACGTAATCTCGATACGATCACGCTGCAGCATCGCATGCGCGCGAGCCGCCAGTTCGATGCGGCGACCCGGCACATACTCGAAGAGCTAAAGCACTACGGCATGGATGAGGTTGCTACGCTCGAGTATGCGGCCGACGGCAGGACCCTGTTCGGCACGCAAAAGTCGCGACCGATGTGGGACGTACGGTTTGCGCAGCTCTGGGAGGTGCAGCAGGAAGAGGGCGAAACGCGCCGCGTGCGAAAGCTCGGGGATTGGGACTCGGTTCCGCTGAGCCTGGCACAGGACAGCCTGTCCGCCGATGTTGTTGCGTCGCTGGTGGATATCGGCAGCGGCACTGACGCCGCCGATTACGACGGCAAGGACCTTGAGGGAAGGCTGGTGCTGACGTCGAGCCAACCCGAGGTCGTTGTCGAGCGTGCTGTCGGTGAACTCGGCGCGGCCGGCATCGTCTCGTACGCACCCAATCAAAAATCGGCGTGGTGGAAGCAGGACGATCGGCTGGTTCGCTGGGGACACCTGGACAGTTTTCCGAAGACGAAGTCTTTCGGCTTCATGATCTCGCTGGGCGAGGCGCGAGAATTGCAGCGGCGCCTCGGCGAAGGAGAGAATATCCTGTTCCACGCGAAAGTCGATGCCAGCCATCGGCCCGGGAAATACCTGTTCGCAACGGCGGCGATCAAGGGCACTGACAAGGTCGGAGAAGATATCCATTTCACCTGTCACCTCGATCACCCGCGTCCCGGCGCGAATGACAACGCGTCCGGCTGCGTGTCCATACTGGAGACGGCGCGCACCCTTATGACCCTGATCAATAACGGTGATTTTCCGCGACCATCGCGCACGATTCGTTTTCTGTGGCCCGCGGAGATCGAAGGCAGCATCATGTATCTCGCCGAGCATGACGATCCGTCTCGTATCAAGGCGAATATCCACATGGACATGGTGGGCGGTGGTCCGGAAACCAAGGCGGTTTTTCGTATCTCCGGCGGCCCCTACAGCGTTCCGTCTTTCATCGGCGACCTGGGCCATGAGATCGGCCGATTCGTCAACGACCAGACCCGGCGCCACGCCGATGGCGAGGATGTCGTGTTTCACCTGACGGCACCCGAGGGCGGCAAAGAGCCGCTGCTAGCCCAGATGGAAGGACTGGATATGGGCAGCGACCACGACGTGTTCTTCGAGGGCACGTGGCGCATCCCCGGTCTGTATCTGCATGACTGGCCGGATCGTTATATTCATACTAACTTCGACCTCGCCGCAAACATCGATCCAACCAAGCTCAAGCGTGCCGCATTCATTGGTGCCGTGAGCGCCTGGTACCTGGCGAACCTGTCGGATGCGGATGTTCCCGCCATCATGAAGATGCTCGAGCAAAACGCCCTTCGGCGCAGTGCCGAACTGGCGGAGCGCCGGGCTGGCCTGTCGGCGGCCGATGCCGCCGCCGTGACCCGAGTGCATTTCGAGCTGGAGCGACGCAAGGTCCACAGCGTTGAATCGTTCGCGAATCTGGCGGAAAGTGATCATGAAGCAGCCGTTCGATTCCTCGAAAAACTGGAAGCCCTGCTGGCGCCGTCGGAGCCCGAGACGATCGGCGGGCGCGACGAAACCATCTATGTTCGTAATTCGCAGATTGCAGGACCGATGCACGGATTCGGGTATTCCTACCTCGATGACAAACTCGGTGTCGAGAAAGCGGAGTCGTTACGATTGGCCCTGCACAGCACGCCCTATGGCAGCGGCGGCATGTTTACCTACGAGGCGCTGAATCTGGTCGATGGCAAACGCAATGTCAGTGAAATTCGCGACTGGCTGGTCGCCGAGCTCGGGCCAGTGCCGGTCGAGTACGTGGCCGAGTACCTGCACGCGCTCGAGTCGATCAGCATCGTGCGCAAACTCAAATAGGAAGATCGGGTGAGACGACTGGCACTATTCATGGCGCTGCTTGCGGCCGGCACCTCGCTGGCAGAGCAGCGTGATGACTTCGACTATTTCGCGGCGAATCGCACGATGATTCGCAATGGCGTCCAGGCGGTTCTCATGTGCAACGGCCTGTTTACGTCCGGGCGCACGCTCGAACAGGTGTTTGCCCAGGAGCTCGCCTACCTTCCGAATCCGGTAGGTACCGTTAACGGTGGCGAGTACGTCGTCGACAGGGAGCGCAGGGCCCTGGCGATTGGCGGTCCGGAATCAGGACCCGTGATTCGCGCGGCGTTTCGAGAGGGCATAGGCTGCGTGGTGATGGCGCCGGACCAGTCCTTCGATGATATCGACACGCTGCCGGTTCTGAACTTGTCTTACCCGGACGGCGACCCGGCGACAACGCCGTGGCCGATGGGCGATGTGCTCGATCCCTCGTTACTCCCGCGTGATGTCGACTGGACAGCGCTTGCCGCAGCCTCGGATTGGGCATTCGAACGCGAGTCGGCGGAGCAGGTCACATTAGGCCTGATCGTCGTGTACAAGGGCCAGATCATCCACGAGCGTTATGCGGACGGTGTCAACCGGATGACGCGAACCCGTACCTGGTCGACGGCGAAAAGCATCGCGGCGACGCTGATCGGCATGCTGGTCGATGAGGGCCGCCTCGAACTCGACGCGCCGCTGGGTATCGATTGGCTGCCCGATGTGGAGGGTGACGAAAACGATCCGCGCGACGAAATTACACTTCGGCAGGTGCTCAACATGTCGAGTGGCCTGTACCCGGTTGACAGTTTTGGAATGGAGTATGCGACCGGTTCCGGCCTCGCCTACTGGACGGGCGCGAGTTCGGTCGACGGTGCGCGCCGTCGCGCGTTGCTACGCGAACCGGGCACGCGCTGGGACTACGAGAATTACGACACCCTGCTGGCGGTTTACGCGATGAAGCGGGCACTGGGCGATGCGAATACCTACGCCGAGTTCCCGCGCAAAGCGCTGCTCGATCGAATCGGTATGCGAAACACCCTGGTGAGCACGGATCGCTTCGGCGATTTCGTTCTCAGCAGCCAGGTGTATACGACCGCACGTGACCTTGCGCGTTTCGGTCTTCTGTATGCGCAAGGCGGCGTGTGGCAGGGCGAACGCCTGATATCAGAGGACTGGATCGAATTCGTGCGAACGCCGGCACCCGCTGCCGCAAGCCGTGGCAACGATTATGGCGGTCAGTTCTGGCTGGTTCCCGACGATCGCAAGGACGTACCGAAATCCGCGTATGCGACGGCCGGAAACCGCGGCCAGTATGTCATTATTGTGCCTTCGCTCGATACGGTCATCGTGCGGCGTGGGCTCGACTATGGCGCGCAGGGCTTCAACCGCTGGGATTTGACCCGAGAGGTAGTGAAAGCGATCAAGGCAGACTGACCGCTCGCCTCGATTAAGGGTAGTGATATCCGGCGAAGGCGTTTAGGATACGCACCTTGGAAATGCGCCCGTAGCTCAGTTGGATAGAGTACCTGGCTTCGAACCAGGTGGTCGGGAGTTCGA
>CAVOZR010000002.1:0-53984 GCA_963701335.1 uncultured Gammaproteobacteria bacterium | reverse complement strand
AGAGAACAAATTTCACAACCCAACGTGACCCAAGGTAACCCCAGAGCACGTGACGCGGCGATTTCGTGGCTCGGTAATTCTCCCTGGGTAACGGTGCATGACCCTGGTTTGGGCACCAAAGTGGGCACCTGAGAAGAGATTGGGACTACGAATCCTCGGGGACAGTGACTGTGCTTCCAGATTTGAGGTCACTGTCCCCTTGATCTGTGATTAGGTACGGTCGAGCACCGCTGACCGGAGAACATTGCACTTTCGTTCACATATCGACCATCACGTTGAAGCCGCCGTAGATCATGCGTTTGCCGTCGAAGGGCACCGGCGTTTTGCCGGGCTGCATACGCGGATCAGCCATGAGTTTTTTCCATGCCTTGTTGCGTACGGCACGTGACGGCCAGAAGATCCATGAAAACACAACCGTTTCAGTTTTCTTGCACTTGACTGCCATCGGGAATGAAGTCAGCTTGCCCGGCGGTATATCGTCGCCCCAGCATTCCACAATTCTTTCTGCGCCGTATTCCTTGAACAAGGGCGCCATCTTTCTCTCGTGCCGCAGAAATTTCTGTTTGTTGGCCGTCGGCACAGCCACTACAAATCCGTCGACATAAGCCATCCTGGTTCTCCTTTGTTGTTAATTCCGAAGCCTGAAACAGTCCGTACTCTTACTCCCGGTTTACCTGATGCCCGCGCCGATCCGGCCGGGCGTTGCCAGCCGCGTCCGCGTTTCGGCCGGATTGTACAAGCATAGTTCAAATCGACAGACTGTGGGCCCGGTCAGGGATGAACCCCGGTCGCGTGCAGGGAGAACTCGACATCAGTCGTGGCGCCGCTGCCGGTGACGGTTGTGATAACCAACAATACGCCGGTAGCGCTATTGGCGTCATACGTGCAAAGGCCTGGGCCCAGGCTATTGCCGTCAGCCGTAATGACGGCGCGCGGAATCGCAACGCCACTCGTGTCCCGCGCAATTGAAGCGGTTGCGAAATCGTCGAACGAAAACACCATGCAACCCTGGTGACCAGGATCCGCTCCCAAAATAATCGGTGTTGCCACCAGTATGATGCTGCCATCACGCGCAACCGAGATGTCAGCTTGTTCGATAGTATCGACGCCAAGATCGGCCGCGTCCTGCCCGTCGAGAATGGTGCCGACATAGTCATAACCACTCGGCGTCTGACGTAACAACTCTATGCGCTCCAGATCCGTTCGCCGCCCTGTCGCATCGACAACCAGGCAAGACGTCGCCAGGTACGTTTCGCCGTTGAAGGCAAACAGGCCTGGCTCAGTCTGCAATATGCAATCCGCCAGTTGTGGAATTGCATTAAAATCGATCGGCGCGCCCCAGGACGGCGACGTCGCGGCAGACTTGCCCCAAACGACGCTGTTATCGCCGAGAAGATCGGGTGTTGCGGCTGTTGTACGCCAGTAGAGAAACTCCTGGCGTTCGTCAACACCGTCGACGGTGCCGAATGGATTGAAGTATTTAAGCCATAAGATCTGCCATACGCCTGACGGCTCCTTCACGAGCGTCGACACTTCATGTGTGCTCCACCCCATTACACCGGTGTCGGGATGCGCCTCCATTTGCATGTCATTAACAGCACGCACGAACGTAAACGATGCGCCATTGTCGTCACTGCGGGCAAGCCGGGTTCGCACGCCAAGATCGAAAACGACCGGCGGGCCCGCGTTGCTGACTTGGGTGTTGAGCCAGCTATAGGCCAGCCATAACGTTCCGGTGGTGGCGTCATACTCGAGGCTGGGATCGCCATAGCCGCGAAAGGGATCCGGTACGCCATTAATTTCTGAGTGCGGATCGCCGATGATCGTCACTTCAGGGCACGTCGCATCCTTGCTGCAGTGGAATGTGATTGGGCCCGGTTGGGGCGGTGGCGGAACGACGACTGGTGGCGTTGACGAGTTGGAGCCACCTCCGCAAGCGACCAGGACCAGGGGCACAAGCAGAAACAGTACAGCTCTGATGAGTTGGAAAGACATGCCCCAATGGTAGGCGTAGCAATTGTTGCAGGCCCGTGCACGGGTCTCAGATCAGCGCGTACCTCGAACCACCGACACGCGGATTTTCAAAACGTCGGTGGAAGCCCTTAGGTTATATTTTCCAGAAAGTTACCGGGGCGCCCGTTGCCTTAAATGCCTCACTGTGCATGACTATGCACAGCTGATCCATGCAAACCTCCCGCAGGGAATTTATTATTTTTGCGGTGCGATCGTGACGATGGCCAGTCCGCAATGTCCAGAACTAGTTTGCCCCGACGATGTTTCGCCAATAGCCCCGTCCATCTTCGATCACAATCTGGTGACTGCCAACGTCCCTGGACAGCGCCTGCAGACGTCGCAAAATCCGCGATGCGTCGCCGCCTGTGGCGATGCGCGGCCTGCCACGCGTTGGTGCATGTCTCAATGGGTCATCACTGCGCTCGTTGAGCACCACCGGAACAATTTCCAGTGCATCGAGAACGCCCCCGGCGTAATTGCAATGCACGATCGCCGACTCCCAGACCTCGCCGGGATAGTGACCGATGGCGGTGCGGGACTGAAACACGAGGCTGCCGAGGCCGAACAGCGACAAGCTTTTCTTGTGCCGCGCGATGCCGTGCAACAGCGGCGCGCCGTGACTTAAGTAAATATCGGCGCCCGATTCCGCACAACGTGCCGCCCACGTTTTCGCCCACGGCCGAGTAACTCGCATGTCGTCACCCCAGTCATGGTTGTGATGGTAAGCGATGACGACATCAGCCCGGCGACGCGCGACCGCGATTGAACGCAGTATCCGCCTAGCGTCATCTGCATTCGGCTCGCCATCGGCAAGACGCAGTTCGTTCACGCCCGCGCGACTTGCTGTCGCAGCGGCACCGTCGCGGATCTTGCCGGTCGCCATCGCCACGATGGCGACGCGCTGCCCGCGCACTGTCATGAACGCCGGCGCCGACGCTTCGTCGAGATTGGCGCCGGTTCCGGCCGCAGCGAAGCCAGCCACGATGACGGCCGACCGGGTGGCCATGACGCCCTCGGTACCAAGATCCCAGGCGTGATTGTTGCTGAGAGCGAGCGCGTTGAAACCCATGGTTTGCAGGCAACCCAGCGCCGTGTGCGGCGCGGTGTGCAGGAAGATCGTGTCCCGCGTTGGTGCGCCGGATTGCTCGGTTCGAATGGCCACCTCGAGATCGGTGAAAACGACATCACCCTTTTGCAGTTCCGTGACGATCTGCTCGAAGCCGTCGTACGGGTCCTCGCACAGCGGGTAGGACATCAGCGCCTGACCGGCCAGCGTGATACGCAGAGGCTCGCCGTGCCGCGTGTTTCGCAGGCAACCGGCCGCCGAAAGCAGCGGCAGTAAACCGATGGCCTTGAGGATGCGTCGACGACTGCTCATACCGAAACCCTACTGATCGCTCACGACTGGCAACACTATCCGGGACAGATGACGCATTCCAAAATGAACATGGTTCGTCGCCACCCGGAAAGCGTCCGCGTAGCCTTCCGGTGCGCCGGTATTTGGATTCATGTCGAAGTGCGGGAAATTACTGCTCGAGACGTCGAGTCGCAGCCGGTGACCGGCCTCGAACCGGTTCGATACGGCAAACGGCCGGATCTCAATCCGATAGGTTACGCCGGGCTCGGCCATCGTCTCGCTTTCCCAGCCATCGCGATAGCGCAGGCGAAAGATGCCGTCGGTAATGTTCATTGCAAAACCATCCGGGTAATCGGCGTTCGCCGGGTAAACATCGATGAGCTTTACCGTGAAGTCTGTATCAGGGCAATCCGTTGATACGAAAAGTTCTGCAACGATTGCACCGGTAACGACCAGCGCTGTTTCGAGCGGCGGCGTCTGGAATACCAGCACGTCATCGCGCTCCGCCAACGGTCTTCCGCCAGGTGCACAGCGGTATTTGAAAACCTGCTTCGACTCGCGTTGATCGAACGCACCGCCCTGCATGACCGGTTCCCCGGACGTGAGCGCGCCGCCGATCGTGGGTACCGGGTCTTCCGGGTCGTACCGGTAGCTCAGCTCACTCGATTCCGAAGGCACCTGCTCGGTCAACAAGCCGTCCCCGCGCAGATACAGGGTGTATTCTTTCGTCCCGGGAGGGGGCCATCCGGTCGCGCGGCGCCAGCGGCCACCGTGCTCGAGCCGGCCCGCGTCGTTAGGCCTGCCGCTGCCGCCGCCCATCTCGAAATACCGGACGGCTGGCTGCCTCGCCTCGCCGTCGGCGCCCTTCAGCCAGCGGCCGAACCAGGCCAGTCGCAGCGCCCGGTAATCGGCCGCGATATTGTTATCGAGCGTTGCCTCGGGCCCGAAATCGACATCCCCTGCATAAGTGACGGACCGATCGCCGTGCGTCCACGGACCCATGATCAGTTGCGTCGGCGACTGGTGCCGTTTCGTAAGCTCGCTAAAGTTCGTCAGGCAGGTCAGCACGTACGGGTCATACCAGCTGCCGACGATCGCGGTCGGCACGTCGGGAAAGTGATCGTAATAACCTTCGGCGTACAGACCGGGCTGCCGCCAGTAGTCTGAGAAGGTGCCGGCGCGCCACAGCTCGAACAGATACTCTTCGTATTCGGGCGCGGCGCTCAACGGGGAATGGCCCGGCCGCCAGGGCATCCGCCGGAACCATTCGCGGATGTCTTTCTCCTTGAGCTTCGCTTCCCGGACAGGATCGGCCAGCGTTTCAGGGCTTCTCAGGGCGTGTCGATAGGCCCAGGTCGCCTGCTTGAGTTCGAACGCACCACCGCGCCGAATGCCGCCGTGATAGGCGCTCGCGAACCCGCCGGAATCCATGAACATGCAGGCCAGCCCGGGAGGACCTAGTCCCGCGAGCGCGCACTGCGTGTGTGCGCCATACGACAGGCCCATCGTGCCGACCTTGCCGCTGCACCAGGGCTGTTGCACCAGCCACGCCAGCGTGTCGTAGCCGTCCTCGGCTTCATTGATGTATTTGTGAAACTCGCCTTCGGAATTGTAGCGGCCACGGCAGTCCTGCATAACCACGGCGAAGCCGTGGCGCGCGAAATACGTCGCGATCTCGACGCGACTCGCCGGCTTGGGATCGGCAACGCTGACCTCGGACCGGCTTATCCCGCGCTTGTCGTACGGGGTGCGCTCCATGATCACCGGCAGCGGCATGGCGTTTTCGCCGACGGGAAGCTGCGGCAGCACGATGTCGGTCGCGAGGCACACGCCGTCGCGCATCGGCACCATGACGTCGCGTTCGAAAACCAGCTCGATTCGCGTCGTCACGTCGTCCACTGCCGCTATCCCTGCTGCACGGTAGTGTGGCGGCTCAAAAGTTGATGCCGACGGCGATCGCGAGTAACGCGATGGCGATTATGATGTAGATCGCCCACAGCCGAACGATGAAGCGCGCCCACTCCACCCAGCCGACCTGCGCCGTCGCGAGATACGCGAGCAAGGTCCCGGAGGTCGGAGTCAGCATGTTGGTGATGCCGTTGCCGAACAGGAACGCCAGCACCGTCGTCTGTGGATTCACGCCGGTGAGCTGACCGAGGGGTCCGAGTATCGGCATGCTGACCGCGGCCTGACCTGAGGTTGACGGAATCAGAAAGTCCAGCAGCAGCTGCGAGACGAACATACCGACCACCGCGACAAACGCGCTGTCGCCACCGATCAGTCCGGTCAGCGAGTGTACGATGGAGTCGAGAATGCGGCCCTCCTCGAGGACGACGGCCACGGCAGAGGCAACGCCGATCAGCATCGTCGCCATCAGGATCTTCTTCATGCCGCTGACAAACGCTTCCGCGGCGGCGCTCGGCGCGATACCGCCGGCGGCAGCGGCAACGATGCTCAAAGTGATGTAATACGCGGACAGTTGCGAGTGTTCCCAGTGCCAGCGGTTTGAAGCGAAGACGAGAAAAGCAACGCCGACGACTAGCGTCAGCAACACGAGCTTGTGGCGCAACGACAGGTCGTCGTGGTTGATCTCCAGCGAAGTCGTCGCATTCACACCTTCACGCCGAATCATATAGAGAACGAAAAGGATGCCGGTTGCGAGGAAGACCAGGAAGAACGCAAACCGGACGCCGGCGCCACTGAATATCTGCAGGCCGACCAGCGGCTGCGCGATGCTCAACGGAATCGGGTTGGTCACGGATGACAGGTAGCCGGCTTTGACGGCCACCGTGACAATCGCGAGGCCGATGACCCTTGACAGGCCGAGCCGCGTCGCCATCGCGACCATGATCGGGATGATCAGCAGGTATTCGGAAGCCAGTCCGAGGAAACTGCTGCCGGCCCCGAATACCAGCATCAGCGCCGGCACGAGTGCGTAGACGTTGCCACGTACACTGCTCAATAATTTCTCGAGACCAGAGTCGATGGCGCCCGTGTGGGTCACGATGCCGAACATCCCACCGATCATCAGCACCATGAAGATCAGGCCCGCCATTCGCTCCAGCCCTGCCGGGATGGCGAGCGCCGTGCCGATCAGACTGACCGGAGCGACCGTGTCATCCGACGGCACCGCGAACAAGCTGATCACGGACACGTCTTTCGCCAGCGGCTCATAGCTTCCTGGTATGACGAGGCGACCCTCGCGTTCGAACGCGCCCGAGTCGACGACGTAGGTCAACGCCGTGGCCAGCAGCAGAATTCCGATCATGATCACGATCGGGTTGACATGCTGTGCGATTTTCGGCGTGTCGGACGGCTTCTTCATCGGGACCAGGGTTCCAGGCAGGCGCGTTTCGGATACTACGTTATCGGGGCCGAAGTAAGGCACCACCGCCCGACACCAACGTTTGGGCGGTGGTGCTTCAATGCATCAGAGCGCAGCGTCGTACGTCAGCTGCACGTACGTGAAACGACCGATCGGATTGTAGGTATTCTGGTCGAAATTGATGTTGGTGTTCGTCAGTGACGACGGCGGTTGCTTGTCGGCGAGGTTGTCGATGCCGACACGCACCTGCAGCGCGTCGCTGAAGCGATAGATGCCGGCGACGTTGTGGTAGGTCACGGATGATATGCCCCGCGGCTCCCCACCGGGATACTCGGTGGTCTTGCCGATGTAACGCGCGGAGTAGTTGGCGCTCCACGCATCGCGGTTCCACTGTGCCCGAAGCAGGCTGCGCCATTTCGGATACGACTCACGGCTGGCCGACGTGCCGACTTTATCCTCGACCAGGATGCTGCCATCGCTCAAGGTCGACTCGATCGTGAGATCGTTCAACTTCGACATCGACAGCTGGAAATCGAGGTTGCCGAAACTGACGTCCGTGTTGTAACGCGCAACGATATCGATGCCCTCCACCGAGGTGCTGTTGAGGTTGATCGGGCCGTCGATCACGTTGACGATTTCACCACTCGCATCACGCTGGATGAAGTTGCAGCGTTGGCCGCTGACCGCGCACAGATCCAGCAGGTTCTGCGCGCCGTACTCGGAGATCGTGTCGTCGATCTGGATGTCGTACCAGTCCAGCGTCAGGCTGCTGCCCTCAATGGATTCGGGAGTCCAGACGAAGCCGAACGAGACGTTCTCCGAGGTCTCCGGCTGCAGCGTCGGGTTGCCGCCTACGGTGGCCGGCGCGTTGCCTGCTATTTGCACGTAGGTGTCCGGAACGCCGGCACAGCCGGGCAGCCCGGCGCCACCACCGTCGCAGGGATCGGTAACCGGAATACTTGTCGCGCGCGTTCCTTCGAACAGCTCCAGCAATGAGGGCGCACGAAAACCCTCAGCCCAGGTGCCGCGAACCAGCAGCGAGTCGACCGGACGGTAGCCCAGTCCCACCTTGCTGTTGGTCGTGCTGCCGAACGTGCTGTAGTCGGAGTAACGCGCGGCGAGATCGAGCATCAGGCTTTGCACGCCCGGTCGGTCAGCCAGCAACGGCACGCTGAATTCCACGTACAGCTCGTTGAGGTCGTAATCGGCGTCGGTTCCGTCGCGTGGTGCGGACGAAGTCGCCCGGTACGAGTTGATGCGCGGATCGGCATTGATATTGGAGTCGGGCGTATCGAGGCCCACTTCCTTGCGATGCTCGACGCCGGCGGCAAACGCCAGCATGCCGGCCGGCATCTCGTAGAGATCGCCGGTGACATTGAACGTGAAGTCCGTCTGCTCCGCCTTGTTGACGTCATTGCCGGTGAAGTTGATGTAGTCGACCATCGCCGGAGTCAGCGTATTGAAGAGGTTGACCGGCACGCAGCCAACCGCGATGTCAGAGACATCGGCGGCGATGCCGCTCGTATCGCAGTTAAGCAAGCCCAGTGCGAGGCGATCGAGATCAACCTGGTTGACCGAGGTAAACGTGGCCTCGTTCTTGGCATACGACAGGAAAGCATCCCAGCTCCAGCCGTTGGTGAACGCCCCGTCCAGGCCGACGCCGATGCGCGTTGTCTCGACATCCTGCACGTTGTCGCGCTGGCCATTTTCGACCATGAAGCTGTCGTGACGAAAATCGGAGCCCGAGAACTCGATGCCGAACGGATTGACCGCCGGATCGTTGGCGATCACGAAGCCGCGACTGCCGCCGCGGACGACAGACAGTGCTGCCGAAAACAGCTGGTCCGACTTGCGTTCGTTGTACAGGGCCTCGACGCGGAGTGACAATGTGTCGCTGAGTTCCGTCGTGCTCTGCAGGAACAACGAAGTGCGCTCCAACGGCGCGATGACATAGTTGTTCGCATAGCGATTGAACGTGTCGGTCGCGGTATCGACGGCGCGCCAGTTGGCGATCACACTGCCATCCGCGCCGGGGTCGCGCGTGATGCCGGCGGTCGGCGGTGTGAAACCGACGACAGCCGCGAGGCCGGACTCACGGAACAGGCCTTCGGGCGTACCGACGGCGAGACCATTCAGCGGGATCGCGGTCAGCGAGCGATCCTGGGTATAGATCGGATCCTGGTCGACGTAGGTAACCGCGAACATCAGGTTCGTCGCGCCGAAATTCCGGCCGTACAGCAGGTCGATGTTGGTCGTGTCGCGGTCGCTTTCACTGCTGGTGCCGAAATAGGCTTTCGCCCGCAGGCCTTCGAAGTCCTTATAAGTCTGCAGGTTGATGACGCCGGCGATCGCATCGGCGCCGTAGATCGCGGTGGCGCCGTCCTGCAGTACCTCGACGCGTTGAATCATCGCCTGCGGGATCGTGTTCATGTCGACAAAGTCACGGAAGCCGCGCGTGCCGGCACCGTTGACCCAGCGGTGCCCGTTGACGAGCACGAGGCTGCGGTTCTCGCCGAGGTTTCTGAGGTTAATGCTGCTGGAGCCGTGGCTGGTACCGGCCGAACCGTTCGAGTTCAGGCTTGATCCCACCGATGGCATCGTCTGCAGCGTCTCGCCGATCGACAGCGAACCGTCAATTCGCAGGTCGTCTTCGTTGAGCGTCTGGATCGGGCTATTGGATACCTCATCCTGTCGCTTGATGCGCGAGCCGGTTACGACGACCTCTTCGATCGAGGCTCCGTCCTGGCTTTGCGCTGACGCCGGCAGACCATAGAGTGCCGCGAGCGCGCCGAGCAGCGCCAGCGGAATGGCTTTGGTTGCGTGGAATACATTGATCACTGTGACTCTCCCTGACATGAATCGGTCCGGCGCCTTACGGTCGCACCGGTACCCGCACGTTTTCACCGAGTCTAGCGAGGCCTCTCAGGCTATGCTATATGATTACGAATAGTCATCTGTCTATAAGAGTTTGTTATACTTAACCTGTTCCCCAAGAGGGGCAAAACGAACGACGAACCAGCGATGCGAAAGAATCAACATGCCGCCTTTAGTACCAACCTGAAAAGCCTGGAGTGTTTCCGGACGATAATCGATGAGGGGTCGGCAACGGCAGCCGCCAAGCACCTGAAACTCACGCAACCGGCCGTCAGCCGGCTGCTTGCTGTGCTGGAGGGCGCGGTCGGATTTCCACTTTTCCACCGTAGCAAGGGACGCCTGATTCCGACAGACGAGGCACTGACATTCTACAAGCAGGTCGATATTGCACTGCAAAGTATCGAACGCGTATCCGATCTTGCGCGCAACCTCCGCAATTCGGATTTCGGAGAACTGACGATCGTCTCTCCGCCGAGCTTCGCGGAGGGCATCCTGTCGCGCGCGATTTCGGCGTTCATCAAACAGCATCCCAACGTGCGAGTGAATCTGGACTCCGAGAGCGTCGAAATAGCGCGGGACATGGTGGCACTACGGGCAGTCGACTGCGGATTCATCAAGCTGCCGGCCGAGCATCCTGGGCTCGTCTGCAAACCATTGATCTCCTCGGGCACGGTCTGCGCGCTGCCGCGAGGCCATCACCTTGCGTCGCGACAGGCGATCAAAGTCACTGATCTCGCCGGCGAGCAGTTGATACTTCTCGGCAAGGGTCGTGTGTCTCGCCAGCAGATCGATGACGCGTTCGAAAACGCGGGTGTCGATATGAATGTTCGTATAGAAACGCATACCGTGGGTACGGCTTGCGCCTTCGCCGGCGGTGGAACCGGCATCGCGATCATCATCGAAATGCTTGGACTACTCTACGCGAATCGCGAAATTGTCTTCCGTCGCTTTATCCCTAACGTAAAACACGAATACGCGTTTATGACGTCTACAGATGCACCAATGACGCGTGTAACGCAGAAGTTCTACGAGTATTGCCAGGAATATTTCGCCGCCAACCGGGAATCGTTTCTGCTTACGACATAGGAATTTTGAAATGGTGGCCAGGGGCAGGCCAATCGGCGAAGCCGATTGACGATGCGGAGCTACCCGAGCGAAGCGAGGGCGAGAATCGGCCCAAGCCGAATCGAGTCAATCGAACCACCGGCACGCGGATTTTCAGTCGCGAGTTGAAACGCTTCTGGCTTTATATTTCATAGAGTTACCGGGGCGTCCGTTGCCAGTTTGCATCACAATGCAGGACGATGCCCGTGCAACCTCGGTTATTGTTCCACAAGCTGTTCGTCGACGTCGCCGTCGCAGTCGTTGTCGATAAAGTCACCGAAGCGTTCCGCCGCGCCCGGGTAGCTGGCCGGATCGTTTGGTTGGCAATCGCAGGGGGCGAGCATTGGGTTGAGCGGTTGTGACCCGAGCTTGTTGCCGGGGAAGCGACCGCCATCTTCGCAGCGAGCAGTATTGATATTGTCATTGCAGGTCGGCCACCCGTCCTTATCATCATCGAATACGCCATCCGCATGGAACATCACCATGCGGCAAATCTCATTGTCCACATTGGTGTGGTACTCGGATTGCGATTGCCAAAGCGTGTCGCGCCATAGCGGAGAAGGCCGGCCGCGGGCGTCACTCAGCAGTGCACTTGTTGTAGGAACGAGCGTCGGGAAGCCGGTATTGTCCTTTGGCCGTCCACTGTCATCGAACTGTGGCTGCATCGGGTACGTGACCTTGATACCTCTTACTTTGGCGTCGAAAATGGGAATGTACCACCAGCGAAAAAGCACGGTCGTAAGCCAGCCTTTGACGCTGCCCCAGTCTGCAATATTCGGCGTAATCGTCACGTCCGCGTTTGAAATGCGCCGGCAGACGTTGTTCCACTGCGACCCTGCACTTTGTTCGGCCGGCAATCCGCAGAAACGCACAAACGAGTCCAGACCCTGGTTTGAGTCTTCAGAGAACTCGTCACAGATGGCATGGTGGGCATCTTCGGCATTATTGATGTCAAATTTTATGTGGACAGTTTCGGCATACTCCAGGTCCCGATGGCTGGCACGGTTTCCGTTTGATACCGCGATGGATGGAATCGTCGCCGGTAATCCGTCCAGTGACTGTGGCGACCGAGAACTGATCGTGTCGACGAATCGCGACCGGAAATCCGCACTGACCTCGCCACTGACACGTTCCCTCACATTATCTTTGAATGGTTGAACAAGACAGTCACTGAGCTCTTTGTCGCCGATATTGACGCACCCAAGTGCACCGTCAGGATTATTAAGAATCTCCTGCTGTAATGTTTGTCGTGTCGGCGTCGCCGTCAGTTCGAAGTTTGCGTCGATGACCTGCTTCTTGTCGGCGTCGCTGACGTCGCCAAACGAGTCGACGATTTTCTTGAATCGCTTGATGTAGGCCTGCAGCGCAACCGGAGTTATTGCTCCCTGGTGTGGAGCATCCAATGATACGTATAGCGGAATCTTGACCGCTGGTTGTTCCATGAAAACATCGCTGGCCGTTGCGAGCACGACTTGTTCGCCCGCGAGATCGACGAGATTAGCATCCGGCAAGCTACCGGAGATTTCCCATAGCCGTAGTCCGATTCTCGCTACGACGCCGCCGAGGCTAAAGCCGGCCACAACGGCACGGCGCTGACCGGAGCCCGGGACGGGTGGCGTCGCAGGTGGCAGCGCAACCAGCGTGTGCTGTTCGAAGGCTTCGGTCGCATCTTCTGGTGTCTGTGTGTCCGAAAGGTGTACGAACGATTGGACCTTCGAGAGCGACAGCGCAGATTGCGGTATATAGAAGCCATCGGGTCCGCCGTAATTGAGAATGCGCTGATAAAGCAAAGGTGCTGCGGCAGCCATGTGAGTGACGTCGTCCTCGCCACGCAAGTGGTCTACGATCCAGACGTCATAGCCGGCATCGAGCATCGGCTGCAGCATGTTGTATTCAAGACAGTCCCGATCCGAACTGTTGCAAGTCGTGGGATTGCACTCGTCAGTAAAATTGACACAAAGCTGCTGCCGTGGGTCGAATCCACACGGCTCAAGTCGTGGGCTCGCATCAACCATCTTGCCATCCCGCTGGAATCGGGTTCGAACCGGCTGCCCTGAAAACCCCCAGACTACGAATTTGCTGTGCTCGACGTTGTGGACGTCAAGTTGCTCGTGAATGATGAACGGTTTGTCATTCATCTCAGGTAACGTGTCGGCGCTCGAAATGAGGCGAGCGCCGAGCATGAAACGTGGGCCGCCGGCCATCGCCGGCCCCTGGCTCGCAATATCGAGCACGTTGAGAATATCGAAGTCGATAGTTCGCGGAGCAGCGTCGATTGGCAGCTCAATCTCGGTTTGTGATTCTGGCACGTACGCTTCGTGTCCGCACTGCCCTGGAATCAGGCAATAGGGTTTTACCGATACGAGTTCGATCGTGCTTGCTGTAGACGGAATCCATTCCACTGTTTCGGGTACGGTTAGCTCAAAGCGACCTTCCTCGTCGGTGAGCGTAAACCCTGTCGTCAGCCGGATGTTCCTCGTGTAGCCAAGCGGCGCGACAGCGCGCCAGTGTGCCGTGCACCGAACGCCGACCCGTTCGCGGTGCATTTCGCGGTGCAGTGCCGGATCGCGCTGGTACTCGTCAAGTGGCCGAAAGCCGCGTAACCGGCCGTTGCAATTGATCGCAGGCAACGTGACCTGCTCAAACTCCGGCGGCTCGACGTCCTTTCGCAGGGGGTGCAGCTGATGGTAAACCTTGATGCTAACCGACTGCATCGGATTCGTGATCTGGAGCGCACTGGCACGTCCGTCCGTCGGCCGACGCAGCGCGATCGTGTCACGGACCCAAGCCGCGGGCTCAAATACAAATTCGCTATTAATACCGCCTCCATTGAATGCCTGTAGGGCGTCTTCGGCACCGATGCTAAGACTAACTGTATCGACGATAGCCGGAACTTCGGGGGCGCTGGGATGAGGGATCGTCTCGCGTCGTGTAACGTGAACGCAGGTCAGCCCTTCACCGGGTGGCTGGAATCGGACTACCTGCGCGTTTGCCGACGGGGACAGTTCGATACTCTGCAGTAGCGTTGCGTCCTGCGTATTGCAAGGAGTCGTAATGAGGCCGCGCTGAGCGACGCATCCCGGCAGCAACACATAGCCAACCAGGATAGCGACAACAAAAGGATAACGGTAATTCATCGTCTGCTCCTCAAAATCCGAAAAAGTTTTCTACGACAACGGAAACTGCAGCCGCTCCGAGCCACGATAAGAATCCGATGAGAGCGTATAACGAAAGGCGCACTACAGTAGAAACCCGGAAGACGGTGACTTTCCAGGTCTGCAGGCGATTCTCCATCGCGACGAGGTCGCCTATCCGTCCCGGCTCGTAGTCCGGATCTTTTTCGAGCAGCTGCCGTTCCTCGACTGCAATCTCGCCACGCAGTAGTTCGAGCTCCTCGTCACGCTTGTCGTAGTAGCGCTGCAAAACGCCGAGCGTCGGCAACGTCGATATCGCCGCACCGGCTAGGTATAGAACAATGAGTAAGTTCGTCGAACTGGCGTTCAAGCCTGGGTCGATGAAGTGAACGGACACGATGCCGAGGAACATCAGGCTGATGAGCGCCGAGCGCAGCCCATGAGCGACGGCGGCGTCGATCGACCGTGTATCCTCCAGGCTGTTCACGGTGATTGAACGGGCAACACGCGACACAATGACTGCATCCGCAATGATGGCGTAAATTAAGCGGCCGGCAATCCAGCCGAAGGGCAGCGTCCAGCCCCAGTTGAATACATGCGGGAATATCCAGTAGGCGCGGGTCCATTCGATATCGCTTTCGGCGATGTCAATCGCAAACAACAGGCAGATCAATGCGCCGGCGAGCCCCGGCAGGAGTCCCCAAGCACGCGATTGCGCGAGCGCCTCGGCGTCCGGTCTATCCGGACTTTCGAGCCGCCGGACCGTCTGGTGGGTCCACTCGGAGAGCTTGTAACGGGCGCTCGTAGAGTAGGCGAGCAGGATCATGCCGACGACGCCGATACGATAGTCGCCCAACAGGAATTCGCAGCCGACATCCAACGGCGACACGCCCCGCAAGACGGCCTGCGGCCGACCCGAGAGCGACTCGAGCAACACGTAAATAAGAAGCGTGATGACGCCGAGTGAGAGCCCGGTTAGGCTGGTGCACCAAGGCGAACGCCGGTACAGGCGGAACGTCCACGGCACCGAAGAGTGCGCGTGCGTTCCTTCCATCCGGCGGAACCCGGCAACCATGGCTGTCCTGTCGCAAACCCACTTACTCTCAAGGTAGTCGCTGCAAGAGGAAATATCAAACCGAACCCGACTAGCTGTCGAGAAATCCACAATCGCGGACAGTCACCATCGCCTGACTGCGACAGCTGATACGAGGTTTGTCGAAGAAGTCAGGCCAGAGGCGCTTATCGAATTACCAACACGCGGATTTTCAGAACAGTAAGCGGTTGATTCGTTTTTTATTTTTCAAGAAGTTACCGGGTCGTCCGTTACTCGTCTTGCATCGCAATGCATAACAATGCACAGCTGTTCCACGCGAATTTCACGCACTGGACGGATGCCAATACTCAAGGTAGACGCGATGGCAGGGGCACACTGGCGTTCTCGAGGATGTGGTCCGCCACTGCCGCGCTGATGATGGACTGCTCAATTCCTATCACGAAGTGCCCGCCTTGCTCGAATTGAACCAATCGCGCGTTTGGTATGTTGTCGGTGGCGTACTCGGCGTTATGGAACAGCTGTAAACCATCGTCCACAGCATGGATTATGAGGGTCGGCGCGGTTATTGATGCAATCCGTTCGCCCGGCATCGTTGCCCGGTTGTCGAACCCAGCACCGGCCGATCGCAGGGAGACCGGGTTCATCTCATCGATGAAACGCACGGCCAGCCGTCGTTGCTCGTCGGACATGCCGGCGAAGACTTCGGGACTTACACCAATTAACTCCATCAGCTGTTTTCGGAAGAATTTGGCGATCGCCCAGTAGATGAAGTCATACTTGAAGATCGTGACGAGCCTGTCGCCCTTCGCGTTTGCCTCCGCCTGATCCTCTGCCTCTGACGCGGCGACACCGCACGAGATCAGCGTCAGAGACGAGACACGCTCCGGATACAGTACGGCGAAGAGCAGCGCTGAAGGCCCGCCCTGAGACATGGCGACAACCGCAACCTGGTCGATGCCGAGATTGTCGAGCAAAGCCGCATAAGCATGCGCCTGTTCGTCCCACGTGGCGCCTTCGTGAAAGCTCGATCTCAGGTAGCCGAACCGGGACGGCGTGATCCAGTGAAAGTCATTCCCCAGCACCGCCTTTGCGATAAGTTCGTTCTGGTCATAGCCGCCCCCGCTACCGTGAATGACCAGCACGTCGGGACCCGCGCCACCCTGCGTGAACTCAATGTCACCATACGGCGATGGAATGACCGTGCCGCCCGCCCGAACACGCTCGTAGGCCTGCTTCATGTCCCGGGCGTATGCCACCGAGACGAGGATCGCCACGGTGAGCAGCCCGAGCAGGATCCATCGCAAGATACGCATCCTCTTCTCCGTTGTCCGCCGGTGAAAACGTTAGTGTTACTCGGCGTAAACCGGCACCCTCGAGTTTAGGCAGACATGGCCTGGTTCCGGGCCACCGGCTGATTTTCGCGCCTCGACCACACCTCGGTCACCGGACGACGCAGGCTGTACGGTGCCTGTGGGGCACGGCCGTAGCGGACCATGAGATGCGCGGTCTCCGTCCCGCTGAGCTCAAGCAATGAATGAAGTTCCTTGCGCAGGCTTCGAACCTCGATCGGCTGATTGATGAAAGCATTGCGAATGCCCAGTGCCGTGGCCCCGAGCGCAAAGCGCTCGTAGGCGAGCCCGGTTTCGATCCATGAAGGCACGTCATCGGATTGGCCGATAAATACAGCGATCCCGGCGGACGACCGCAGGTTCTTAGTATCCGTCCTGACCTGCGCTTGCGGTGTCACCACGACCGGCAAGACGACTTTCGCCAGCCACTTCGGCAGCTGCGGTTGGTCGGTGGCGCGCCCGGAAAGACCGTCGCCGGTCCGGATCGCGTGCTTGTCGTTGACGCGAATCCATTCGATCAACTCCCGTCGAAACGCCGGATCCGACAGCTGCGCCCGGTTGCCTTCGTTCACCAGTTCGAGAATGGATTCATTCAGCGCTGCATCATCGATCAGCCGGACGGAGACGCCGGCACCGGAACCCGCCGATTCCAGTTCGGCGATGTCTGCTGTGTCGAGGGGCCGACCGTCATACGGCGTTTTCGTACACTGGCGTTCCGCAATGAGCGTAAGCGCGCCGCTGTCGTGCGCGTTTCTCAATGGCGCTAGACCGATTTCGATACGCCCGCCGTCTGCAATCCGCACCTCGGCAGCGAACCCGTAGGCAGGCGCCGCTGCGACAATGTTCTCGGCGGCACAGCCGAGACTCTTGTACAGGTGGCTATCGTCCGGATCCACAACCTCGCAGCGACGCGCCAGATCCGGCTCAATCAGGATGCTGTCCGCAGCAACGTGGAAGGTCCACGGCTGTGTGTTGTGGCTCGATGCCGCCAGGGTCGCCGCCTGCACGAGTGCCTGTCTTACATCTTGTTGGCCAGGCACCGGGAGTTGCCGCAGCCGTTTTGCCAATTCGTTATAGGCCCGGTCGTTCATCGTCTGCCCTCTATCACATGGGTCGAAACATCCGACCCTGAGTCCGGCTGCGGAAACCTTGAGTGCGCTCCGACGAAGGTTTGCTTCGCAGCCGATCCACTGCGCCCTTCAACCTCCGATCCCGGCTGCGTCTACTTTGCACCCGAACCCGGTGACGTGGAATCCTCGGCTTATCCCTATGGTGGGTCTGCACCGATGGTGGTGCAATAGGATTCTTGATGGTCGACGGTTACCGTCACAGTAACTGGCGCATGACAAAAGCGATACTTGTTCTCCTCGCTGCCGCGACACTCGCCCTGCTCGCACTTCTTGCCTGGCGATGGACCGATAATGTCGCGGAGCGGGACGCATGGCGGCGTTTGATCTCGTTCCAGACAGCGGCGCCTGCAGCCTTCGATGATTCCATGGTCGCCACACTGCCCGATCCTGCACAGCGTTATTTCCGCTTTACGATAGCGCCCGGCACACCACTGTACACGGTCGCTGAAATTACAATGCAAGGCGAATTCAGTCTTGGCAACAAGGCCGAGCCGAACTACATGCCGATGCGCGCAGAGCAGCTTCTCGCGGCACCGGACGGATTCGTCTGGAAAGTTCGGGCGGGTGACAAGGTGTGGTTTGCCGGTTCCGACGGGGCGGCGGACGGCACGAGCTGGAGCCGCTTCTGGCTGCTGAATATCGTGCCCGTCGCCAGGGCCGGCAACAATACGGATCATATGCGTGCGGCCTTCGGCCGCTACGTGGCGGAAGCTGTCTTCTGGACGCCGGCTGCTTTGCTCCCGGGTGAACACGTACGCTGGGAAGCCATAGACGATTCGTCAGCCCGCGTGATCCTGGCGCACAAGGGGCTACAACAGGCTGTCGACGTCACGGTCGATGCCGAGGGCCGGCCAGTGAAAGTGATCTTTCAGCGCTGGTCGAATGCGAACCCGGAAAAGATGTTCCAGCTGCAGCCCTTCGGCGGCTACCTGTCGGACTACAGGGCGTTCGGCGGATTTCGCCTCCCGACTCGCGTCGAGGCAGGCAATCACTTCGAGACGGACGATTACTTCGCTTTTTTCAAAGCGAGGGTGACCGACGTTCGGTTTCCTTTAATGGACGGAGACGAAGATGAGCGTTCCGTCAATTGATTCGGGAAAGCGAGTCGTGCCTTTTTTCGCACTGTTGCCCTATCTGTTGCTGACGTTTGGCATCGCCTGGGGCCTGCTCGGCGCCTATATCTTTCTGCCACAACAGGTTGCCGCTCGATTCGGCGAGCTCAGCGCCAGCCACCCCGGATTCATCATCGCCGTATGGTCACCGGCTTTCGCCGCGTTCGCGCTCGTCGCCTACTACGGAGGAGCCCGGGCATTGCATTCGTTTCTGTCTCGGCTTCTTCTATGGCGGGCCCCGCCTGGATGGTATGTCTATCTGCTCATCGGGTTTCCGCTCGTCTATTTCGCGGGCGCAGCTGCAAAGGGCAATCTGCTGGCCGACCCTTTTCCGTTCGACGGCGTCGCGCAAATGCTGGCGGCGATGGGCTTCATGCTGATACTCGGGCCGATGGAGGAATTCGGCTGGCGCGGAGTGGCGCTGCCATTGCTGCAGCGTCGTCTTGCGCCGATCTGGGCCGCGCTGATTCTCGGCCTGGTCTGGGGCCTCTGGCACCTGCCGGCGTTTTTCTTAAGCGGTACCCCGCAGAGTGGCTGGGGCTTCATGCCGTTCTTCATCGGTTCTATTTGTTTGAGCGTCATCTTGACCCCGATGTTCAACGCGTCTCGCGGCAGCATCCTGCTCGCAGTGCTTTATCACTTCCAGGCCAACAACCCGCTATGGCCGGATGCGCAGCCTTACGACACGCTGTTCTTCGTGGTAGTGGCGTTGATTGTCGTCGTGGTGAACCGCCGTGCGATGTTCATTCGGGAAGGCTCTGTGACCGCAGTCATCCCCGACGCGCCAGCCACACCGGGCGACCGACGAGCGTGAATCTGCTCAGTGCCCGCCGGCCACGACGCGGGTCAGACGAGTCTCGATATCGGCAATGGCCGATCCTTCACCGTCCAGCAAGCCGACGTCCGTGTTGGTCTGGAATGCGATCGCTGTCCGGGCATCTGCCAGGTAGCGAACGAACGAGACGTAGCCCGGCACCCAGCCTGCGTGGCCATACACCGGGCCCCATTCGCTGGACTCGTAAATCGCGACACCGGCGCCGTAACGACGGTCCGGCATCCCCGGGTCCATTGGCACGGATTGCAGCAGCTCGTCGAGGTAGTCATCGCCCATCGCTGCTCCTTCGAACAGTGCTTTGGCCCAGACGGCAAGATCCCTCGCGTTGCTGACCAGACCACCCCCGGTCCATTCGATGCCGGGATGCCAGGCGAGCGTATGCGTACCGAGCATGGTCTTCTCGGGCAGCCCAAAAGGATTATTCGCGCTGGTGTATCCCGAGGCGAGGCCCGGCAGTTCGCGGCGGTCCGATGGAGATGTCAGATCCAGCGACAGCGGCTCAATAAATCGACGTGTCACTTCGTCGTAATAGCGGTTGCCCGTCGATTCCTCGATCACCATGCCCAGCAGGATGTAGCCGGTGTCCGTGTAGGCCCAGCCCTGGCCGGCCTCGAACAGCGCCGGCTGATCGAGTACGAAGCCGACGAGATCTTCGGGCGAAAACGGGTTCGTGTCGCTCCCCAGGTTACGTACGAACTGCTCGCCGAAACGTTCCGACTGGACGTGATCCGGAATCCCGGCGCTGTGCGTCAACAACTGACGCAGCGTGACGTCGGCATGATTGGGCAGGCGCGCGTACCACGGCCTGCTGCCGAGCCACTGGTCCAGCCGGTCATCGAGATCAAGCGTGCCTTCCGCGTCCAGCGCAAGCAGTGTTGCGCTGACGAACGTTTTGCCGATGCTGGCAGCCAACATGCGCGATGACGGCGTCATCGGCGCAGCAGCTTCGCGGTCGCCATTGCCCGTTGCCACGACTTCGACCGTCCCGTCTGCCAGTACGCAGGCGGCCACGGCGCCCGGTAGCCCATACTGCTGAACCAGGGCCCTGAGTTCGGCGCCGAGGCGATCCCGAAGATTCGGTTGTGCGGATTCGCGCGGACCGGAATCATCGGCGGGCACTGTCAGCCGCGCGTTTCGAATCGGAAACCGCCCGTCGAAAAGGATTGCCATCGGCTCGCCGTCCAGCGAAAACGGTGAGGAGCCGGGCCGCTGCGCACTGATATGCAGGTGTGGCTCCGAGCTGTTGCCGGAGTTGCCTACTCGAGCCAGTTGCTGCCCGATAGCCACGATGTCGCCGGCTTCGACCTGCACGCTGCCGGGTATCAAGTGCGCCAGTAGCAAGACAACGTCTCCGCAGCGCAGCAGCACATGGTTGCCTTCCATAACCTCACGGTCCATGACGGGTGCCTGCATATCGGCCCGATCGTTGCGGCTGGCAACAACCTGTCCGGCGCACGGCGCATAGACCGGGTTGCCGTAGATTTCGTAGGCGGCAGGATCGGCAGGCTGCAAACCGGCACTGCGTAGCCCAAAGGCATTAAGCTCTACCAGATCGATACCGTAAGACTGGCCGCGGTACTCGCGAAAGCGCTCAACCGAACTATCGAGCGTGCGTACGTGCGCGTTGACGATCTCGCGGGAACCGCCGTTGGCGATCAGGTAAGTACCTGTCGCGAGCGGTATCGGGATGTCGATGGTATCTGCGTTCGGCACCCGCCGACCGTCAATCGCGACGCCAGTCGACACCAGTGCCGCTGCCGTCAAAAGCCACAAGCTCGCCAACCAAAGCCGGCCGGGAAAGCCTTCCGGCCAGATAGACCGGCGCGTTCGCCGCCAGACGGGCACGCGGAGCACGACAAGGATAAGACCCATCGCCGCTAGTGCTCCCGGCAACCACCAGGGAAAAAACAGCGCCGGCACGGTCAGCGCGACCGCGAGCAGCACGAGGCCGTACGCGAGCACGCCACTGAGGGTCGTTGCGACGCTTCGCGAATTGTGACGATATTTACCCGACATCCGCATCATCCACAGCCAAAAACAAGTGTGATCATCCACGTCAAGTACGGCAATGGGTACAGATGCTTACGTGCGGCCCGAACAAGCCACTGACGTGCGGGTATGTCGGCGGCGTCCTCGAACGTGAGTGAACAGACAAAGTCCGGTTTGGATGGTGGCCAAACGAAGTGACGTCGCCCGCATGGCGAGGGCCGTGGCTGGCCTGCAGTCAATCGACCACCAACACGCGGATTTTCAGTCGCTAGTTGAATCGCCTGAGGCTTTATATCTCAAAGAGTTACCGGGGCGTCCGTTGCCCAATTTGCAGCACAATGCAGGACGATGCACAGCTAGTTCACGCAAAATTCACGCATTGAATCCGCCGCGAACATCGTCCGGTCGGATCTTCGATTTCCCGGCGTGCAGGGGTTTCAGGCCCAAAAGTGGCCGCAGCCAGGCGATTCTGCGCCACAACAATTCGTAGCCACCAAGCGATGCGACGATCGTCCCCGTCGTAATGACCAGGTACTTTGTCAAGATCGACCAATCAAGTGGAACGATCACATATCCCAGCGCGACAATGATGGTCAGGTGTAGACAGAATAGCGGGTAAACGGCGCCATTGAGATACGTCAGGAGACGGCTCGGGCGTTGCAGGTAACGTCCCGCAAAACCCAGGCAGGCAAGCAACCAGAACCAGACATTCGCTGCCCGCAAGACGCAGAACCAGGCATAGGTTGCAATATCGGTTTCCCCGTTGACCAGGGGCGAGAAATGTCCCTTCTCGGGCAACCAGAACTGCGCGAACATTGTGCCCGTGGCGATCATGGCCAACGCTAAAGAAAGACCACGCAATTTCTGCGTGCGATCCAGCAGCGGCCGGCTCGAAGCCAGCAGGAACCCGGCTACGAAGATCATGAACCAGTGACTGAAGTTCGCCCAATCGTGTATCAGGTCGGGAAACCCGGGGAACGACGCTCGCAACAGGATCTCGATAACGGCCAGGGGAAGGATCGCCAGATACAGAAACCCTCCTCGCGAAAGTCTTTGCGACCAGTGTGCAAGTTGCCTCTGCCCGGCAGCACGCCTGAAGTACGCAAAGATCGGCCAGCCCAGCAGGCAAAAGAGGTAGAGATAGACGATGAACCAATAGTGATGCCAGCTCAGGTTACCGCGAGGGTAAACACCCTCGGTGAAGAACTTTGGGTAAAACTCGGCGAATGAGCCGCTGAACGCGCCGATGAACTGCTTCTCGAGAAATATCATCGGCGGCACAATGACGAGGACACCAAATATCAGTGGCACGAGCAGTCGCACCGCGCGGTCCCGCATGAACTGCGCTTTGTTTCGATGCCGAAGCGCAAACGACACGCCGACGCCAGAGATGAGAAATAGCAACGCCAGCCTGAACTCGTGCAGGAAGCCGGCCATCACCTGCAACACGACGCTTGAATCGGCGTTTTGAATCATGGGAATTCCACCCGGCATGAACGCTATCGCCGCGTGATAGTAGATCAACAGCCAGAAAGCGATGACCCGTAACCAATCCAGGTCTGCGCGCCTCTGTTTGATGGCGAGATCGCCTGTATTGTTGACCTCACGGATCGGGTAACCCATCGTTGTTCTCCCATGGAACATCAATGGTCATTACACGCTTAGGGCACCTCCGATTCTTCTGAAATCGTTACAGACTTTGACGAATTTCAATATCCGATAGCTTTTCTAAGAATCCGCCAGCCTGCTCTTTCGGTAATCTGTCGGCGTTTTCTGGTAATGAGCCCGAAAGGCGGTATTGAATGAAGAGATCGATCGAAAGCCGACGTCCAGCGCTATGGTCAGCACGGGGATTCGAGGCTTATCGACGAGCCGCCGCGCCGCTTCCTCGACACGATAGCGATTGACGAACTGATTGAAGTTCCGGTAACCGAGGTTCCGGTTAATCGTACGGCGCAGCAGATACTCCGGCACCTTCAGGGTTGCCGCCAGGTCGGCGATACGCAGATCATGGTTGGTATAGGCGAGATCTTCGCTCATCAATTTATTGAGTGCGTCAATCAGCGAGGTATCTTCCGACGACGCCGGCGCCAAAGGAGCTGAATCCCGCAGAACAAACGAGGGATTGACCCGCAGGAAAGCCAGATTGAGCATCAGCGTTGCTATGAAAATTGCCGCCATTCCGAGTAATTCAGTCAATTCCGGAACCTTCCATCCCGTAACCAGCTCGGTTGCTACGACGGCGGCGACGATGACACCGATACTCGCGGCAAACACGCGCCGCAGCTTTAAACGACTCTCCACAACATCATGTTCTCGCCCCCTCCAGACAATGAACATCGTGCCGATCGCAAATCCCAGTTTTGTCACCTGTAGCGGGACGAGCAGGTAGAAATTCACAGCCGCATTCGTTACACCCCGCTCCAGCCCAAGCCACAACGCCACGACAAGGTAGAGCGCCGCAACCAACCAAACGAATAATGGCGGCTCCCGGTCGTCCTCGAACAAGTCCCAGGTGAAGAAGAACAATAAAGGCGGAACAGCATCGGCCGGCAGGCTGAACCATGGCCCCACTTCGAGATTGATGTGGCCGAACACCGGCGATGAAACCAGGTACGAAAGGACGCCGAGCATTAGTGCAATACCGAGTAGACGTGTTCGATACGGGTTTGACGAAAATAGCAGCGCGGTCGCCGCGAGCAATACCTGGGATGTTGCCAGTATTCGCAGCACCAGGATGGCAGTGGTCATTGTTGTCATGCAGCCAGACTACACCCAGCTAAACACGGACGCATCGACAGCCCTAAGACGATGTCGCCGAATAGCCGGCCCGCAGGTCCCTAAGAGAGTGGTGGCCAGGGGCGGAATCGAACCACCGACACGCGGATTTTCAGAAGCAAAATTCAACGACTTACCAACACCTATAAACACTCAAAGTAACGTATTGCGGTGAAATCGACGGTTGGTACCTTACGGCGGATTACGGTAGATGATCGTGGTTTGGGCACGAAAGTGGGCACATTTTCAGCATCTTTGTAGCATTGTCCGCTGGGATCTCACGGTCGACTGACGGCGGCAAGTCGATTCCTTTGACGCCGCTTTTGTCAAGAAAAATCTGCAGAAAATTCGGATCCTGCCTACTTCCCAGAAAGCTTCAGCAAGAGTAGCGTCAGCAGTTCGCAGGTCGGGCTTTTTTTCATAGGATGCGGCGTTCCCGGTTCGTGGAAAAGGAGGCTCGACTGTATTTGCTTCCAGGAATGGAGGGGCTTGCCTTCCCTATCATGGCATCACCTTCCCCTGCATGGGAGCTTGTTCGCGATCCCGACATTTAATCGGCGATCGCGTGGTAGGTTTGTGTACGAGGTGAGTGGTGAAAAACCTTGCAGCAGGGTCGAAGTGGTTTGTGGGCGTAAGCCTGATGGTCGGATGCACATCCGTTTGGGCGCAAATGGACATGTGTGAGGTTCGCGAATCTGATCGATACGACAATTGTGCGCGGGCGCTCGCTGGATCCGCAGGATCAAACGAGCTCTATCGGAATGAGTGCAAGCAAACTGCGGCGGCACGTCGGGCGGAAATGATCGACTGGGGCATAAATGCGAAAGCGTTGTCAGATATTGCGATCTTTGATCGTTACGACCGGGAACTGGTCAATCGATGCAAGGCAGACCGCGAACAGGCGCGTCGGGATTCTCTCGAACGAGAACGTTTGTCGGCCGAAGCAGCCGCCGCTAATACAGATCGAGCCCGCATCGAGGCCGAGCGGGACAAGCAGGCTGAGGAATACGGTGCGCAGCAGATGAAAGCCGGTCAGGAAATGATGAACAAACAAAACGACGATGCTTCAGGGCCTCGGCGTCAACCTGGGCGGTATGTCGATGGGCGATGAAGACGACGAGGATCTGGACGACGAAGAATATTCAGACTTCGAATTGCAGATGTACCAGAAAATGGTGGACGACGGTGCCGCGCCTGATTGCAAAGGCATGACCGGTACAGCGCTGGTCGATTGTGTCGACGAAACGCTGGACGCAGAAGAAGAATAGGCCTGGCGCGTAATCTCCGGACAGTCCGGCGAACGGCAATGAAATTCCAGCTGCCAGGCGTGGTCCTGCTCGTGACGTTTGCTGCGTCGGCAGCGCTCGGGCAGTCATGTCCTGACGGCGATAAAGGCTTTACTATCTGGGCAGATTCCGCAGGGAGCGAGATCTACTCGGATGGTTCGGTACCGGAGAGCGCATCACCGGTGATTCGCGAGAAACTGGACTATCTGGCCGAACTGTTTCAGGTACTGAACCCGAGGCCGTCGATGGGCAGGGTCTCAACGCACTCGCGTGCGATACAGGCGCGCGATCCACTGCGAGCCAGCGCCTGGGCATACGAAATGCGCGGCCAATTCTATCCTCGCCAATGTGACGCTGCCACCGGCCAGTTCGACGCGCTCGAGTTCCTGCTGGACAAGGAACTCACAGCCGAAGTCTATGTAAACAGCCTGCATCTTTTGCTCAGCAAAGACGGCGACCTGGAAATTGACGGGCAACCGGTCTACCAGATGGCGCGCGAGACCCACCAGTTTCGTGGCTATCCCGTGTACGCCTCGGAATGGACGAGCTCAGGCAGCGCGGTACTTTTTACGCGCGGCGGCAGGTTGCCGGTAAAACCGGTCTCCGAAGCGCAGTTTTTGCAGGCGGTGCTGAAGTCGCTTGGTGGTTTTGAGTCGGCACAGGACGCGATGGCAGATGAGGGTGAGACGTTCATTCTCCAGCTGATTAAAGAAGCTGAAGCGATGCCGGCTGATGACATGCGCGATGAAATGCTGGCGGGCTATAAACAGGCGCTGGCCGATATGCAATCGCAACGCTCGGCCAGTGCGGGGCAAACGGCCACGTATGTCAACGAAGACACGGCCGTGATTCAGCAGTACCTCGCGTCACACTCGGCCGAACAATTGTCGCGTCCCGCGGTGACGATGGGTGGCCCGATGTTTACCGGCGCCTTCCCGACCGAGGCCGACGGCGGCCACCGGCTGGTGCAAATAGACAACGATTATCTTCGCCGGGAAGCCAGCCAGCGAAGCAGCACAGCTCATCGTGTTTTTCTGGAAGTGGGAGGACGACGCACCGGAATCAAAAGCGTGGCGCGACGCAATCGAAGCGAAGTTTCCGCTCGACGAAATCAACGGAATGCTGGATCGATAGAGGTGCCGACCAGTTGCACCAGGTAGTCGAAGTGTGTGGCGTAGGAACGATGGAACCACGACAATTTTCGAGCAATGGTCACCTGTCAACGAGGGACTAACGATGGTAACGATTTCCCGCTTTAGACTGACGGTGGCCGCGATCGCCCTCTTCGTCTTGTCCGTACCGGTCTTCACTGCTGCGCAGGACGATGGCGTTGACGAGAATGTCGATGGACCGGATCAGAAAAAGTGGCTGATCTGGGAGTCCGTGCAGCGATTCACCGGTCAGGCCACCATTCACGAGTCATCATGGACAGACAGGCAATCGGGTCCGGACAAGGAGAAAGTCAGCGGACATGCGACCGCGTCGATCAGTTTCGAGCTGGTGAGAGAGCCACCGCTTTACTCCGAAGGTACCTCTCGCTGGGTCCCGGTCAAAGTGACCGTGGCCGGCGATAGTTTACTTTCACAACTGTATAGCTCGCCGACTCATCGCCTCAGTGCGGAGTCAGAGTCTTCTTTTGCACAATCATTGACGGACTCACCGTATCCGGTCCTGTCGCTCAGTCACGAAACCGGCGAGTTCGAGTTTTTGTCGCCCGGCCAACTTGACACCCCGGTGACAGAGTATGTGAACCGTAGCGAATGGCGGTATATGGGTGAAACTGTCAACAATAGTTACACCGTGATGAGGGACTATATCGCGTCCAGTAATTTCTACGGGCGTGCGAACGAAGATATTGGCCCTTTAAGCGCCACAGTCGAGCAAGTGTTTGTTGAAGAGGACGGCAAAGCCGGGCATCGTGAGTTCGGGCGAGTCGTGCTTGCACCGGAATACGACGACTACGACATCGAAGTTAAAATTGACGGCTACAATCGATGGCGTCCGCTTGGTTCCATTGCTGCGCCGACGAGTCCTGGCAGCAGTGTTATTGCACACGCCACACTGATTCCGAAAACACCGGGTCAATCGAAATTACCGAATGTGCAATACTTCAGCTTCGCTCTGCTGGATACGAGCCGCGAACCTGGGGTTTGCATGAACTATCCGCTGCACGCGAAAGATAACTTTCCGGATATGCGACTTGCAGCGTCAGGAGCAGGTACGCCGGAACTTGGTGACGAAGACCAGACGCTCAAAGTTTCCGGTCCGGCGAGAGACAAAGAAGGTCGTCCGTTCGCTTCCGCCCGAATCGAGTCGTATGACTTTGGCGGGCGGGCGGAGTTAATGGTGACTGCCCGACTGGAAGACGGGCGCGAGATCACCGGACACCTGCAAGGATCGCAGTCGGCCGACAAGCTCATTCCGTTGCCCAAACGGGCGCCATCACGCTGGATCGCCGATGCCTGGCATGATGAACATGGCACTCACAAGCTGAGTGATTTCGATGACTCGGAGAACGAGCCCGTTCACGACGGCCACCCGGGCGACGGCTTCACCTACTACGAGGAGTACCGCGGCTTTGCCGAGAACGGCGAATGGCTCTACACCAGTCCGAAGCAGCGGGACATGTTCATTTACCAGGACTCGGGAACGGACAGAGGATTGTCCATCGGAGACAAATTTCAGGCCGGCATCGACCTGTTCGGCGAGCTGACCGGCATTACGATGCACGAGAAGCTGCGGGACGAGGAGTACGACTGGAAAGTTCGCGTCATGAATGCGAACCGGCGCGAGGGGCCACACCTTGTGAAGCAGCACGGTGTGTCAATGACCATGGACACCTACCATCGGGATGCCGAGACGTTGTTTGCCGAGGGAACGACCAAGGGTCGGCTGCGCAAGACCCTGTACGTGAACGTTTCACTCGTGGGCCAGGACATGGATCTCACCGACATGGTAGTCCCGTCCGACCGGCAGCGCGGTCGTGACCGGGCCGTGGCGCACGAACTGCTGCATACGGTGGGCGTAGAACACCACGGCGAAGGCGCTGGTGGAAAGTTGTTTTATGTTCGCGCGGCGGGGCATCCAGATAACCCGACCAGCCGCACCGCCTTTGTCAGCCATTCAACAGGCAAGGTCGTGCGCCTGCTGCACGAGACAACCAGGCAGGACATCATCGAGACCATCCGCAGCGTAGAAGAACGCGATCAACTGGCGGAATTCGTTCGCAGTAACAAACAGGAATTCGTGACCCATTGGGGCGGAGTGGAAACGGTCGCGGCACAACAGGAATTCTTTGATCGTGTAGAACGTGACGAGCTTTACGCCGAGCGGTACATCGAAGGGCGATACGGCGATCAACACTCGGGCGATGACCAGTGCGTGATGCGCTACAGCTATGCGCAAATCTACCAGGCAATCGGCAACGAGAGCCTTTTCTACCTCGTGCCGCCCGGATCGGAGCCGGCAGGTCTGCAGTTATGCCGTTCCCCGGAGGGCACGGGCGTCAACCTGCTGGGCCGAGAACCCCAGTCGCGCTACGGACCTTCGGGCCAGGGACTCGGTGATTGCTTCCACAAAATTTGTGTCAGCGACCGGTATCACTGAGTTGCGACAATCGATTCTCTCTGTCACGACGATTGCGTGCCTTTTACTTGGTTCGCTCGCGATTGCCGAAGAATCCGGCATCGCCGCCTGGTTTCGTGCCCAGGAGGCGAATGGCGAGCACCCCCAGGACAAAATCGCGGCGCTGCTCGAACGCGAGGACTGGGAGGCCGCCGCGACAACGTGTCGTGAATGGCTGGAAAGTGACGCAACAGCAGCCTGGCCCATGCGGATCCTGGCCGAGTCGCACGAGCGGGCGGGACACCTGGTGACGGCCTATGCGCTCGCGATGCAGGCGGAACAGCTGCGCCTGGATGCAACCGGCCGGCCATCTCCGGATCTTGCCGCGCTCAAACAGCGGGTCGAGGATGCGCTGATGGCAAGACCCGCCTTGCCCGTCCTGGCACCGCCGTATTCCGGGGATGTGCGTTTTCTCAAACCCGCAATTGCGGTCAATGCGCAGCCACCGGTTGCCGCGATCGCCCAGGTCCTCGTCGAAACCACGTCGCCGCCCATCGCGCCGACGCCAGCGGATGAGGCCGGTGCACCCGCGGCGGAGACAATCCCGGCCATCGTCGCAGCGCCCCCGCCGCCGGTCGATGCTGTGATGGTCGTACCTTTTGGCGAAACGGATGAGGCAAGCATCCTCTCCGATCGACGCGGGCAATGGGCGAACTCGGCGAGCGCGAGCAGCGAATACGGCAACGACCGTTACAATGCGCTTGCAGGCGACCGGCGCGCCCAATGTGCCGACTTATGCAGACAATCCCAATGCCTGGTGCCACAGCGGTCGCAGCGTCGATTTCGAGTGGCTGGAAGTTGGTTTTACCAATCCAGTGAGTGCCACGGAAGTTCGTGTGCGGCAAACCATCGCGCCCGGCACGTTGAGCAAAGTTGAAATCTTTGGAGCTGATGGTGCCAGCCAGGTCCTCTGGGAAGGCGTTGACCCGAACAGCTATCCGCCCGGCGAGATCAGCTGGTTCGTGCTGCGTTTTCCGAAGACCGGGTTTCCGGTTCTGCGCGTCAGGCTGACGCTGAACATTTCGAAGATCAGCGGCTGGAAGCAAATCGATGCGGTTCAGCTTGTCGGCGACACACCGTAATACTGACGGGACGTCGCCGGGCCCGATCGATCATGGCCGCATCTGATCTCCTGACCTGCTTCGTTCGATGCGCACTCATCACAATATGGATAACAGGTTGTCCGGCAAAACACCGGCAGCGACAATCGTGCAAAGCGCAGATCTATCAATGAAGACGCGGACAGTATCCTGAGGCCGTTTCAGTAAAAGCTTCGACACAAGGCATCGTCGCGTAAACCCGGGGGAAGAAGATTGAGTCAGCACTATCGCGTCGTGATCGTTGGCGGTGGAATCGTCGGCGCCAGTGTTCTGTATCACCTTGCGCGGGCAGGCTGGACCGATATCGCGTTGATAGAGCGCTCGGAGCTAACGGCAGGCTCCACCTGGCATGCCGCGGCCGGCTTCCATGCGTTCGAACTCCGATCTCAACATTGCCGCGTTGCAGGGTTACACCATCGGGCTTTATGAGCAGATCGAGAAAGAAAGCGGCCAGTCCGTCGGCCTGCACATGACGGGTGGTGTCGAGCTTGCCAGTACGCCGGAGCGCTGGGAGTTTCTGAAAGCAGAATGGGCACTGTTCCAGACAATGGATATGGAAGGCCGGCTGATGAGTCCCGAAGAGATCAGGGCGATGATCCCGATCGTCAGCCTGGACGGCCTGGAGGGCGGTTTGTTCGATCCCCGCGAGGGCCACATGGATCCGCACGGCACCACGCACGCTTATGTTGGCGCCGCAAAAAAACTCGGCGCGAAAGTAATCCTGCGGAATCGCGTGACCGCACTGACGCCGATGCCGGATCACAGCTGGCGTATCTCGACCGAGAAAGGTGAGTTCACCGCAGAACATGTCGTGAATGCTGCCGGGCTTTGGGCGCGGCGCGTTGGACGAATGGTGGGCGTCGATCTGCCACTCGTGCCAATGGAGCATCATTACCTCATTACAGAAAGCATTCCCGAGTTGGCCGCACTCGGCGCCGAGATGCCGGCCGTCACCGATATGGATGGCTTTACCTACCTGCAGCAGGAGGGTAACGGCGTGTTGCTCGGTGTGTATGAAAAAAACCCCCGTCACTGGTGCCCTGAAGGTGCGGCGTGGGATTTCGGCATGGATCTTCTTCCGGAAGATGTCGAGCGCATCGAAAACGAACTGCTCGTTGGCTTCGAACGGTTCCCCGTGTTGCAGGAAGTGGGTATCAAACGCTGGGTCAATGGCGCGTTTACGTTCACGCCGGATGGCAATCCGCTCGTCGGCCCCGTGCCGGGATTGAAAAACTACTGGGCAGCCTGCGGCTGTATGGCGGGGTTCTCCCAGGGTGGTGCGATCGGACTGGCGTTGGCGAACTGGATGGTCGAAGGCGACCCGGGATTCGACGTATTCGGCATGGATGTCGCGCGCTTCGGCAAGTTCGCGTGCAACGAAAAATACCTGGCTGACAAGACACGGCAGTTTTACTCACGCCGATTTGCAATGACCTATCCCAACGAACAGTTGCCTGCGGGCAGGCCATTGAAAACGTCGCCCTGCTACGACGGACTGAAAACGAAAGGCGCCTTGTTCGGAGAAATCTGGGGTATGGAAACGCCGCTGTATTTCGTGCCGGACAAGCCCGACTTTGTCGAGGTTCCCACTTTGCGACGTTCGAATGCCCACGAGATCGTCGGTGCAGAAGTGGCGGCGACACGCGCCAGCGCGGGATTGTTCGAAACCGGCATCTACGCACGTTACGAGGTGAGTGGACCCGGCGCCGAACGCTGGCTCGATCATCTGCTGGCGTCCGTATTGCCAGGCGTGGGTCGTGTGCGCCTCGCGCCGATGCTGAATGCTGCGGGCCGGCTGATGGGTGACCTGACGGTCAGTCGTCTCGCAGAGGACCGATTCTGGCTCGTTGGCTCGTACGTTTTGCAGGACTGGCATCTGCGCTGGTTCCGCGATCACTTGCCGAAAACCGGCGTGAGCATAGAAAACCTTCGGAGAGCTGGCTGGGGTTCTCGCTGTCCGGACCGCGTTCGCGAGACATCCTTGCGGCGTTGACCGGGGCAGACGTATCGAATGCGGCCTTCCGGTTTCTCACCTGCAGAACAATGGATATCGGCATGTCGCAGGCCGTTGTTGCACGAATCTCGCTGACGGGCGAACTCGGTTATGAGATTTCGGTACCAGCAATCCAGCAGCGCGCCCTGTGGACGGCATTGAATAATGCAGGTGAACCATTCGGTATGCGGCAGATCGGTTTACGTGCACTGGACAGCCTGCGATCCGAGAAAGCCTTATGGCTCCTGGGATACTCGAGTTCGCACAGTCGTATACGCCCGGCATGTCCGGTCTCGATCGCTTTATTGCATTCAACAAGGGTGACGTCATTGGTCGCGACGGTGCCGCACGCGAGCAGGAATCTGGTCCACCGCAGCGTCTCGTGCTCCTCGAAGTCGAAGCCACGATGCCGACGCGTTTGGATTCGAGCCGGTCTGGGTGGGCGATCGCCGCGTGGGATTCGTAACTTCCGGCGGCTATGGTCATCACGTTGGGTTGAGTCTCGCGTTGGCCTATGTCGATCGTGATATCGTCGAGTCACCGACTCCGGTCAGCGTGCACGTCGTTGGCGAGAAAGAGGCGCACACATACTGGCTGAACCTCCTATGATCCGACCGGACAGAAATTGCGCAGCTAGGTTACCGCGTTTGATGAAAAGCTACTCAGCATTTTCCCTGCTAAAAAATGCGCTGTCCGGTAATAAGCACTGGCCGGTTGCATGGAAGGATGTCGAACCGGAGCGGTCTTACGACGTTATCGTTATCGGCGGAGGCGGGCACGGCCTGGCGACGGCTTATTACCTGGCGAAAAATCACGGCATCAATCGCGTCGCCGTTCTCGAAAAAGGCTGGCTTGGCGGCGGTAACACCGGTCGCAACACGACGATCGTCAGGTCCGACTACCTGCTCGAAGAAAATTCACGTCTCTATGAGTTCTCCCTGAAATTATGGGAGGGGCTCAGCGATGACCTGAACTTCAACGTCATGTACAGCCCGCGCGGCGTCTTCCGCCTCGCGCACAACGACGCTCAACTCTGCCAGATGGCACAACTCGGCAACGCGATGCGCCTGCGTGGGATCGCGGCGGAGATGCTGACTCGTGAACAGATCAGCGAGATCGAACCGGCACTGGATTGTTCGGCCGGGACTCGCTGGCCTGTCGTCGGCGGATTGCTGCAGCGTCGTGGCGGCACGGTGCGACATGATGCCGTCGCCTGGGGATACGCACGCGCGGCGGATGCGCTGGGGGTGGACATCGTACAGAACTGCGAAGTGACAGGGATCAGGACGGCGAATGGGCGCGTGACGGGCGTCGATACGAATCGCGGCCGGATCGATGCCGGCAACGTTGCAATCGTTGTTGCCGGCCACACCAGTCATGTGGCAGCGATGGCCGGAATCGAATTGCCGATTGAAACGCACCTCCTGCAGGCGATGGTGACGGAGCCCGTCAAACCTGTGCTGAACACCGTGATGATAGCCGGCGCCTATGACGGCTATGTCAGCCAGACAGACAAAGGCGAAATCGTGATGGGCGCGGAGCTGGACATGTACCCGAGCTACAGCCAGCGGGGCAACCTGCCACGAATAGAGGACATTGCCCGCTATACGCTGACACTATTTCCGTCGTTGGGACGGCTGCGCATGATGCGCTGCTGGGCCGGCATCAACGACATGACGATGGACGGTTCGCCCATTATTGGCATCACACCCGTGCAGGGATTGTTCATCAACGGGGGCTGGTGTTACGGCGGCTTCAAGGCGACGACAGGATCGGGGTACCTGTTTGCCGATACGCTCGCCAATGGCAAACCGCACGACATTGTCACACCGTTCAGTCTCGAACGCTTCCATCACGCCCGCTACCTCGACGAAGTAGGTACGGGCCCCTTTCCACATCTTCACTAGGACATCGGGTGCAACTCATCAATTGTCCATGGTGCGGGCCGCGTGCGCAGATCGAGTTCCACTATCGCTGTGATGGAGAGTCGGTACCCGTGGACTGGGAAAATGAAACGGCGCAACAGCAACATCAGCGGATGTTGATTCGATCGAACGCAAGCGGGTATCACGATGAAATCTGGCAGCACGCTCACGGCTGCAGAAGCTGGCTGATCGTCGAACGACACAACGTGACCCACGACATACGTTCCGTGCGTTTCCCGGCACAGAGTGCGGGAATCGATCAATGAGCTCAAGGTTTCGTACGGCACAGGGCGGCATGGTTGATCGTTCGAAGCCGATCACCTTCTCTTTTAACGGCAAAACCCTGCAGGGATTCGCCGGCGACACGCTGGCATCCGCGTTACTTGCGAACGGTGTTCGAGTCGTCGGGCGCAGCTTCAAATACCACAGGAAGCGTGGCGTGTTCGCGATCGGCAGTGAGGAGCCGAATGCGTTGCTGCAAATTGGCAAAGGTGACGCGGCGGAGCCCAACACGCGTGCGACGATGGTGGACCTGGTGGAAGGCATGCAGGTGTATTCCCAGAATCACTGGCCGTCACTGGGCTTTGATGTGCAGGCGCTCACCGGTTTTCTCGCGCCCTTGTTTGGTCCGGGATTTTCTTACAAGACATTCATGCGTCCGCGTGGCTGGTGGACGAAGTACGAACGGGTGATTCGTCGTGCCGCAGGCATCGGCCGCGCGCCGCGCACTGCCGACAAGGCGAGATACGAGCATTGTTTCGCACATTGCGACGTCCTGGTCGTTGGTGCGGGCCCGGCCGGATTGCAGGCCGCGCAGGCCGGCTTCGGCGCAGGGCGCCGACGTGTGGCTCGTCGATGAGCATGCCTGCGCGGGCGGCTGGCTGAATCGTGAGCGCGCAACGATTGACGGTGAGTCCGGTGTGCGCTGGGCTGGTGAGGCTTTGCGATCGTTGCAGGCGATGCCAGATGTCACGGTTAAATTGCGGACGACGGCTTTTGGTTACTACGACCATAATCTCGTCGCTCTCGCCGAACTCCTGCCGACGGAAAAACCGACTGACGCAGCGCAGCGCTTGTGGCGATTGCGCGCGGCGCGCGTGGTTCTCGCGACCGGCGCGATCGAAAGGTCGCTGGTGTTTTCAGGGAATGACCTGCCCGGCGTCATGCTCGCAGGGTTCGGTGCGGGGTTACCTCAATCAGTATGGCGTGAAGGCCGGAAACCGCGTGGTCGTGTTCACGACGAACGACAGTGCATACCGGACGGTGGTCGACCTGCACGACGCAGGTATCGATGTCGCGGCGGTCGTAGATTGTCGTCCTTCCCTCGACGATGAGGTCGCAGCGATGGTGACGGGCCGTGGCATCGAGCTGCTCACGGGCCAGGTGGTAGCCCGCGCGCAGGGTGGCAGCAAGCTGCGGTCGGTACTCGTACGCAATGCGTCCGGCGGCGCGGCGCGCAAATTCGACTGTGATCTGCTTGCCGTATCCGGTGGCTGGAGTCCTGCGATCCATTCTGCATGCGCAATCCGGCGGGCGGTCTGTCTTTGACGAGACAGCACAGGCGATATTGCCAACGATTAACAAGCAGGCGGCACAGCATGCTGGCACGGTGCGCGGTATCTCGCGGCTCGAGGAATGCCTTGCCGACGGCTTCGTAGCGGGCAGTTCGGCAGCCAGCGAGGCGGGATTCGGAAAAGCGATTGCAGCCAATGCGTCAAGCGCTTCGCTGGAGTTCGATGGCGGAATCAATGCGTCGCTGTGGCAGGTACCTGATTATATTGGCGGCAAGTCATTCGTCGATTTGCAGAACGACGTGACCGTCAACGATGTGTCGCAGGCCCATGCCGAAGGATACCGTTCGGTGGAACATCTCAAACGCTACACTACGCTGGGGATGGGCACGGACCAGGGCAAGACGTCCGGCGTCAGCGGGATGGCATTGCTTGCGGGGCATCGGGGGGAATCGATCCCGGCGGTCGGAACGACGACGTTTCGGCCACCTTACACGCCTGTTACGATGGCCACGATTGCCGGCCCGGAAGTCGGCACAAGACTCATGCCTGTGCGGCGTGGACCGATCCACGATGAGCATATCGCGGATGGTGCGGTGTTCGATGACAACGGACTCTGGAAGAGGCCGAAATGTTATTGCCACGAAAACGAGAGCATTACGGACGCGATCGTTCGTGAAACGCGAGAGGTTCGGAGCCGTGTCGGCATCGCTGATGTTTCGACACTGGGCAAACTTGAAATCCAGGGTCCCGATTCCGCGGTGTTCATCGAGCGTGTGTATGCGAACTCCATGGCCACGCTACGGCCCGGACGGTGCCGTTACGGAATCATGCTTCGGGAAGACGGCGCTGTCTTTCGATGACGGCACGGTGACTCGTTTGGCCGACGATCACTATTTCCTGACGACGTCGACGTCGCACGAGCATCATGTTCACGAACTGCACGAGTACCTGCTGGATGTGTGGTGGCCTGATCTTGATGTCAATCTGACGCGAGTGACGGAACAGTGGGCGGCGATCGTCGTTGCTGGCCCGGACGCGCTGGCGCTTTTGCAGAAAATCGAAACGTCACCTTTCGCCGGCGAGATGCAGCATCTGTCGATGGTCACGGGATCGATCATGGGCATAGGAGCGCGAATCCTGCGACTCAGTTTTTCCGGTGAGTGGGCCGTTGAAATCTACGTTCCGGCGAGTCACGGCGCACGCTTGTGGCGGCAGCTGCGTGATCTTGGGGCGGTGCCGTATGGCCTTGACGCAATGGATGCCCTGCGGATCGAGAAAGGCTATATCGGTGTCGGTGCCGAGGCCAACGGGCGCAGCTCTCCAATCGATCTCGGCCTGCCCTCCGGGAGGAATCGCAGCGACTACTTTATTGGAAAACAGGGGTTGCAACGGTTGCACGCCGGCAACGACCATCGCCTCGAACTGGTCGGGCTGTTGGCGGACGAGCCGAAGTTTCGCCTCAATGAAGGTGCGCAACTGATCGATCATGCAGAGGATCAGGGTTTTGGCAGCAGTGTCGGGCACATTACTTCGGCGGGATACAGTCCAACTCTGCAGCGCTACGTTGCACTGGCGCTGCTGCGAAACGGCCGAAGCCGGAAAGATGGCACCCTCTACGTAGCGGACCCGATCAACGGGGCAGCGACTCCCGCCCTCGCGCACATTTCTTCGCCGGTATTCTATGATCCCGAAAACGCGAGGCTGCGAGAGTGAGCTGACCAACATTCTCTAAAACTCACAACGTCCTGTGGCTCGACGATTGTCGTTGCCGCTTGCCGCAGCGTGTTCGAGATAGCCTGTCGTGGTAATTCCGAAACGGCGCTTGCTGAAATCGTCCGCGTCTTTGGCATTGCGACGGCGCCAGGACCGGGTTTCGCCAGCGGCAGTGACCCCCAGCTGTTGTGGCTGGCGCCACGCCGATGGTGGTTAATCAACGATGCAGGGAACCTGGCCGCTGATTCTCTGCCCGGAATCGCAGTCACCGAGATCGGCGACGCCGTGATGAGGTTGCAGGTTCGTGGCAACTCCGCACGTGAGTGCGTGTCGAGATTCTGTCCTGCGGACGTCCGCAAGAAATCGTTCGGTAATGGCCGGGTCGCGTGGACCGCGCTCGGAGAATCCCGGGTGCTGGTGCATTGCATAGACGATAGCGCGTTCGACCTCTTCGTTGATCGAAGTATGTGCCGTCATATTGTCGATCAATTTACCGAAGGTGCAGACTGATCAATCGCTGTGGGACTATCGAGTTGTTCGATCGTCTTTAACGAAGGTGGCCGTTGCAGTTTCAGCCTTGCCGCAGCGTTCTCGACGTCGGCAAAAGCGCGCAAAAGGTTGTTCCCGGAAAGTTTCGCAAGATCTTCGTCGCTCCATCCGCGGGACGCCAGCTCGGCGAGCAGGTCCGGGAATTTCGAGACGTCTTCAAGCCCCTGGACGAGTTCATCACCGGACGCGCCGTAAAAATCACTGCCGATTCCGACGTGGTCAATTCCCGCGACCCTGGCGACATGTTCGATGTGGTCTGCCACGTCGGAGAGTACCGCAACCGGTGCTGCACCGTTTTCTTCACGATACCGCCTGCCGATCTCCTCTGCTTCCGCTTCCGAGGTAACGTCCATGGTCAGTGGAATCATGCCGTCTTCCCATTGCCGCCTCTCCTCACTCACATAGGCGGGAATGAACGTCACCATGACGACGCCGCCATTTGCCGCGAGGCGCTTGAGAATGCCGTCGGGAACGTTCCTGACATGATCAGTCAGTGCTCGTGCCGATGAGTGAGAAAAAATAACAGGTGCTTCCGCAACATCCAGGACGTCGCTCATTGTTTCCGCAGACACGTGGGACAGGTCGACGATCATGCCGAGGCGGTTCATCTCGCGGACGACTTCGCGGCCGAACTCGGTAATCCCTTCGTGTCGCGCCTCTCCGGTTGCGGAGTCGGCCCAGTCGTTGCTGTGGAAATGGGTCAGTGTCATATAACGCACACCGAGATCGTAGTAGCTTCGCAACGCACCGAGCGAATTAACAATCGTGTGACCACCTTCCATGCCAAGCAATGAAGCGATACGGCCTTCTGTGTACGCGCTATTAATGTCGGCGACGCTCGTCGCAATACTGAAATCGTTCGGATACAGGTTGATTATTCGATGTGCAATGTTGATTTGTTCGAGTTGTACGCGCATGGCCTCAAGCGGTGACAGGGAGCTCGGCACATAGACAGACCAGAACTGAGCACCGACCATTCCCTGACGCAAACGCGGAATGTCGGTATCAAATTGCGCGGGTACAGAGATGTCGAAATTCTCCGCATCGCCGCCAAACTTTTCCCGTATTACCCACGGCAGGTCATTATGGCCATCGACGATGGGCGCGGTGTTCAGGATTCGCAACACTCGCTCCCTGTCATCCGCTGTCGTTCCAGACCAGGCGGCCGGTAGAAACGCGAATGTGACAAGCGTGACAAATAAATAGGACCAGACAGAACGCATGCCCCGCATCAGAATTCTCCCGACGGATTGGTGATGGTCGCAGACCAGTTGATGCAGTGTAGTCGACCGGGTGCATGTTGGACACCGCTGATGCAAAGTCGGCGATCCGCGGCGCGGTGGTCAGGGCTTGGCTTCACCTTCACTGTTATCGACATGTCGTGGACGCGGGCCACATCACGACAGCGGCGCGGACGACGGTCGAGACGACAAAGACACCATATAGTGGGCTGAGCCAGGAACAGGAGTTGCCGAGTATTTCAGCCTGCGATGGCAGGATGCATCCAGGATAACCGCCGAGAATAGCGCCCGCAAAAATGCCGACGTTGGCGAGTCGCGTTGTATGAGGGTACGACCCTTGCCGACGGCCAGGTGAAAGACCAGAGCCTGAATTTTTATACGGCGCTCAGAATGAGCGATGTCCCGGAGCCGGATATCAGGTTTGTCGGGAGCACTGAGTTCCCGATGGGGGATCGGTGAGCCACCACTGATCGCGGTTTCACCCTCAACCGGAAACGCCGTAAAAGCCGCTACCGGCGCGCGGGTGCGTGACCTGCCGATGCGAATGTAGTTCGCAGATTCACGATCACTCGTAGCGCAGTGCCAGGATCGGGTTCGAGCGCGCGATACGAATCGCGTGCCCGGCTACCGTGCCCCATGCCAATAGAACTGCAATCGCGCCTGCCGCCAGAAGAATAGAAGTCGGCGAGTCAATTCTGTCGGCGAAGAAATCGAGATAGACTTTTGACGCGAAGAATGCAGCCGGAAGTGCAATCGCCAGCGCCCACATCACCGGTTTCGAGAATTGCCAGACCAGGAGACGGGCGATCTGAGTCGTGTTGGCCCCCAGCACCTTACGAACGCCAATTTCTTTGGTGCGTTGAGCGGCCATAAACGCGGCAAGACCAAAAAGGCCAATCATGGCAAGCGACAACGCAACGCCGGCGAATCCGGCCAGTGCCAGATTCATGTATCTGAGTATGGAGTAAACCTCATCGAACGTGTCATCCAGAAAACGGCCCTGCATAGGGTACTCGGGAATGATTTTGTCCCATACGTTCTCAATCTCTTCGACCGTATAGATAATGCCGCCACCGGTTACTCGTACGGAACCAATGCGGAAACTGTCGGGTGAGATGTAGAACATCCATGGTTTTTCCGAATTGAACAGGCCGACGATGTTTTGCGTGGGAACAACCCCGACGATAATGTGCTCACGAAGCGAGTCTTCTTCGTCCAGGTTAAAAAATCTTTGATTGATTGCCCCTTCCGGGCTGGCGAAGCCCAGCTTTTCGAGCGTCAGTTCATTGACCAGGACATTCAATGATTCCCGGTCTTCGTCGGCGGTATCGTTGGTAATGTCCCTCGAAAGATTTCTTCCGGTTAGGAGCGGAATGCTATAGGTCTTCAGGAATTCCGGTGACATACGCATGACGTGCAACTGGATCTCACCTGCCTTATCACCCTGATTCCTGGCGACGCTGCGAGTCGAATTGAACTGCTCATAAGGAACCTGTGATGAATATGAAACACTGTCGACACCAGGCAGCGCCTCGAGCTCAAATCGCAAAGTATCCAGCCGCTCTCGAATCGTGTCGATATTGAGTCTCTCGAGCGTGTAAATCTCCGAACGAGGAAATACGTAACTGCTTTCCTTAATTTTCTCGTTCTGCATGTAGACTACAGCAACCAGCGCCAGCATGAACGCCGAGATCGCGAACTGTGCACCGATCATGATGGAGCGCGTAGTGGCCCCACTTTTTCCCTTTCTCGCAATGTCGCGCAGGGCATCTATCGGGTTGGTGCGGGTGATGAGCCAGGCCGGATACAGGCCAGCGAGCAAGCCGACGAAAAGTGTCGTGCCGATCAACCACGGTAAAGTCTGTATGTAATTCAACGACATAATCTTTCCAGTCGAGGAATTGAACAACGGGATAATGACTTCCAGCGTGGCAAGTGTGATGATCATCGCGATCGACGCAATCACCATGCTTTCAACCAGGAACTGCGTGAGAAGTTGCCGCGGTTCCGCGCCCATGGTCTTGCGCATGCCGACCTCACGGCTGCGTCCAAGTGACTGCGCCGTTGCAAGGTTTGTGTAATTGACGCAGGCGACAAGCAGCACCAGGAAGCTGAGCAATTTGACGACAGTCACTATCGGCATGCCGAATGTGTCCCAGATCGAAAGATTCGCGTGAGTCAATGGTGTTGCCGTCATTGATGCAATGACTTTCCGGGTTTCTTCAGGCACGTGTCTGTCAAATACGCCTTCCATCTGGGCCTCGAGCCACGTTCCGTCCAGATGGGGAGGCAGCAGGACATACGTCATGTTGCCAAGAGAAAGATTGTCCCAATCCCCGGTTATGTCGAAGTCGTCCATTCTCGAAAGTGCGGAGAGTGGTGCGATGACATCAAATTTTGATTCGAGAATCATCATCGAGTTGAAATGCGAATTTGCAGGCGCGTCCCGGATTACGGCCGATACGAAAAACTGGTGTTCATTGTCCAGCGTGATGACCTGACCAACGACATCGATCTTGCCGAAATACTTGATTGCAGCGGTTTCGGACATCAACACGCTGTTCGGACTGTCGAGAGCGTTCTGGTCGCCGTCAACGTAGTTGAAGTCGAATATTTGCAAAATGGCTGGATCTGCAAAGAGCAGTGTTTGATAGAACCCTTCAGATTCAATGCTAAGAAGATATTCGTTGGCAACCGTACGCGCCATCAACTCAATATCGTCGATTTCCGCATCCAGCAGCGGGCCGACCGCCGTGAATATGGAGTTCAATGAATCAAAACCTATCCCGAGATCCGGCGCTGCAATCGCTCCAATCGTGTACGTGTCCGCCGAATTCTCGAAGAACGCATCATGCGTTTCCTCATAGCGAATGAGCAATCCGCCGAATACGTACGTTGTCAGACCGATTGCCAGCCCGAATATGTTTATCGCCGCAAAGCTCTTGTGTTTGCGCAGGTTGCGAATCGCGATTTTGATGTTATTCCAGAACATTGAATTCCCCAGGTTCGATCAGGCGGCGCGTGTGGCGTCCGTAACGATGTGCCCATCGAAAAGATTGACGGTTCGGTGTGCATAATCGGCGTGTGCGGCCGAGTGGGTAACCATTACGATTGTTGTGCCTTCACGATTGAGCGACTGCAGCAGCTCCATGACCTCCTGGCCATGTGCGGAGTCGAGATTGCCGGTTGGTTCATCGGCGAGTATCAGCGGCTGATTGCCAACTACCGCCCGGGCCACTGCCGCCCGTTGTTGCTGACCACCGGATAGTTGGCCCGGCATGTGCTTTGCGCGGTGCCCGATTCCCATTCGATCCATTACTTCCGCGACGCGCTTCTTGCGCGTTGCTGCCGGTGTGTTGTGGTACAGCAGGGCGAGCTCAATGTTCTCGGCGACTGTCAGCTCATCGATCAGATTGAAGTTCTGGAAGATGAACCCAATGTTTCTTTTTCGAATGGAGCTTCGCTTTTGTTCCGGGTATCCGGCAACGTTTTCGTCGAAGACGAAGTATTCCCCTTCGGTGGGGTTGTCGAGCATGCCGACGATGTTGAGCAAGGTCGATTTGCCACACCCCGACGGACCCATGATGGCGACGAAATCGCCTTGATCCACTTCAAGATTGACGCCATTCAGTGCCACCGTTTCGATCTCGTCCGTGGTGTAAACCTTGTATAGGTTATGCAACTTCAACATGCTGTATTTCCCCTGCGATAAATGAGCAAACTGTCGGTCAATCGGTGCCCGGTTCAGGCGATCCGTACCGACATAGCCCGTGTACGGCGAAGTGATGACCCGCTCACCAGGCTGTAGCCCGTCGAGCACCTCGATAAAATTTGTATTGCGCCTGCCGAGGCGAACGGATCGTTTGACAGCTTCCGTCCCATCGGGCGATACGACGAAGATCCAGTTCCCACCGGTTTCCTGGTAGAACGATCCATTTGGAATCAGAGTGGCGTCAGAGTTATCCCCTAGCGTCAGGCGCAGTTGCAGTGTCTGGCCTCGTCGAAGCCCGACCGGTTCGTCGTCAAAAACCATATCAACTTCGAACTGGCCGCCATTGACCTGCGGATAGATCTTGGAAATCTGCATATCAAGATTCCGGCCTTCGTGCTCAGCTGTCGCGCGTTGCTGCAAGTCGACCCGGCCGAGATAGAACTCGTCGATTTGCACATTAAGCTTGTACGAGTCCGGATCGTCAATCTGGCCAAGTCGTCCGCCGCGTTCGATCGATTGTCCGATTTCAACGTTGAATCCTGATAACTTGCCTGCAACCGGAGCCTTGACGTTAAGGTCGTCGAGATTATTTCGCGCCAGAGTCAAAGACGCTTCGAGCTGCTCACCGGCGGCCCGCAACTGGCGAAGTTGTTGGTCCTGCATTCGCGCATCCGTGTCCTGGCTATCCAGCGTGACATCACGGTTGTTGGTGTAGTACTCAAGTTCATCTTCCAGTTCATCGATCGTCGATTGTGAGACGAGGTTCTTTGCGGCCATTTCTTTCTGTCTCTCGATGCTTCGATTCAGCCGCTTTATCTGGTAATCGATTTCGACCAGATTCTTACGGTGTGACAGGCGATTCTGTTCCAACTGTAATTCGATTGTTCGCATGTTGTTGAGTTGCTCGGTGACCGCGGCGTCACGGCCCAGCACCTCAAGCTGCAGATTGGTATTCGATAACACGACGATCGGTTCGCCGGCTTCCACCAGGGCGCCGTCTTCAACCAGTATCTTGTCGACTCGCCCGCCTTCTATCGCATCAAGGTAGACCGTGCTTTTAGGAACCAACCGGCCACGAAGCGGAACGAAGTCCTCGAAAGTGCCGACTGTGACTTCAGAGACTGTGACACGCTGCGAATTGACACTCAGGGAGCGCCCGCCCGAGATCGTGTCAACAATCCACCAGGCAATCAGCAGCACAACGACGCCACCGGCACCTGCGCCAAGCTTTCGTGACCAGGGCATTCTCCGAGCCACTTCGCGATCCATGCCGGCACCCGACAGTCCGAGGCCAGGTGACTGCGAGCCCGGTTTTATTTTCCTGATTTCACTCACTTCGATACTCTGCGATTCGCGAAAAGTGCCCGCCTTCCTTTATCTATAGCAAGCACCGTGCCAATTCATAACGTATTGAAATATAAGATCTTCATAGACAGGAGTTGATCGGGAGTGCACGATTTCGGGCAATTAGTGTCCGTTTTCGTATACCCTGTACCGACGATGGCGAACGTAGGCAACATACTGATCGTCGATGACGAGGACGACATCCTGACAGCGGGTCGCATCCTGCTGCGCCGGCATTTCGCAGAGATCGTTACCTGCCGCAGGCCGGACCGCGTTCCCGACCTGATGGCCCGGCACGCCTTCGATGTTGTACTGCTGGACATGAATTTCGGTCCGGGCGAATCAACCGGCGCGCAAGGTCTTGCATGGCTTCAGCGAATCCTGGAGATCGATTCTCGGGTTGTTGTCATCATGGTTACCGCTCATGGCAGCATCAACACGGCGGTCGATGCCATGAAACTGGGGGCGACTGATTTCATCAACAAACCCTGGCAAAACGAAAAAGTTGTGGCGACTGTCTCTGCAGCCGTCAAGCTGCATCGAAGCAGGATGGAAGCAGAATCATTAAGACGAACAAACCAGGCCCTGTCCAAAGTCGTCGCTCGCAGCGACACGCTGGTCGGCGCGTCAATGCAACTGATGGAAGTACTCGAAATCATCGATCTTGCGGCGCCAACTGATGCGAACGTACTTATCCTCGGTGAGAATGGTACCGGCAAGGAATTAATCGCGCGTGAGTTGCATCGGCGCTCGTCCCGTGCAGAGAAAATATTTCTGCCGGTCGACATGGGGTCAATCGCAGACACGCTTTTTGAATCTGAAATGTTCGGTCATATCAAAGGCGCATTTACGGGCGCAGACGATGACAGGCTGGCTGGGCGATTCCAGACGGCCAGTGGCGGAACTCTTTTCCTGGATGAAATCGGCAACGTTCCGTTGCACCTTCAGGCAAAGCTACTCAGTGCCATAGAGCAACGTCAGGTTACACCAGTCGGCTCGGACAAGGCGCAGCAAGTCGATGTGCGCATAGTCACTGCAACAAACGAGTCTCCGAACAAGCTGCGTAATCAGTCTTACTTCCGACAAGATTTGCTGTACAGGCTCAATACGGTTGAGGTCACGGTTCCACCACTGCGTGAGCGCCAGGACGACATTGTGCCGATCGCTCGCCACTATGCAGCCATCTTTGCGCGTAAATACCACAAGCCAGAAAAGGAATTTTCCGCGGCAGCCGAGAAAGCACTGACTATGTATGAGTGGCCCGGTAACGTTCGATCGCTGAGGCATTCAATAGAGCGCGCGTTGATTCTCTCGAAGGGCGTGTCACTTGAGCCCGCGGATTTTCAACTCGACGGATTCGACTCTGTCCCCGGCGAACCTACTGCTTCAGAAACCTTCAATCTCGACGAGCTGGAAAAAGATGCCGTTCTTAAAGCGTTGATGAAACACGGGTTCAATATTTCACGTGCCGCGAAGGAACTGGGCCTGACGCGCACATCTTTGTATCGGCGCATGGAAAAGTATGACATCTAGACGCTTCGTCACTGGTGTTGCGATTCGTCTCATGCCGACGGGTCTGTCCCTTGCAGCCGTCATCTGGCTGACGCTGCATGGGGGATATGCAGTCGGCGCCCTCGTGTCGACCGTTCTGCTCTTGCTGTTCGCTGTCGAACTGTGGCGATATATCAGCCGCACCAACCGGGAAATCAGTCGATTCCTTGATGCGGCATCTAACGCTGATTTTTCGCAACGATTCTCATATACAAGTGTTGGCTCCGGATTCGACGAACTGGGCAACTCATTCACAAACATTATCCACAAGCTGCATGAGCGCAGCCTCAGCCAGGAAGCAGATGTCAGGAAGCTCAGAGCGCTGATCGAACACATCCCGGTGCCGTTGATGACCGTGTTTGCCGACAAATCAATTGAAATACATAATAACGCGGCGCACCGCCTGTTCGCGCCCATCCAGGTCAATCGATTGGGAGATCTAAGGCAGTTCGGGGCCCAGTTTGCGGACGCGGTTGCATATGCCGTGCCGGGTCAACGCGAATTGGTCGAGTTTTCAGTTGAAGGAATTGAGTACCAGCTGACGCTTGCCGCAACAGAACTCACTATCGCGGGCAACAGTCAGCGACTGATTTCCTTGCAGGATATCCAGGCGGAACTCGATACGAAACAAGCCGAGTCGTGGCAAGACCTTGTCAATGTCCTGACGCACGAGATGATCAACTCAATCGCGCCAGTAACGTCCCTTGCGGCATCCGCAGCGGAGGTTGTCGACATTGTGGTCACGAAGCTGCGAGATGGCGAACCGGTCGATGAGGAGCTGGAAGACCTGCAAGCAGCCATTTCCATCGTCGCTCGTCGGTCAAGCAGCCTTACTGAATTTGTTGACAGCTACCGACAAATAACGAGACTTGCGCCAGCCGAAAAGAAGCGCTTGGGAATTCGGGGTCTTTTTAATGATGTTGTAAGACTCGCAAGAGCAGAATGTCCTGCCGACAAGCTTATTGATCTGACATGCTCGGTTGAACCATCGGAACTCGATATCCATGCCGATCGGGACCTTCTGGAGCCTGTGTTGTTAAATTTGTTGCGCAATGCCCGGCAGGCGACTGCCGATATCGACAAACCGAAAATCAAACTGAGCGCACGCCTGAATCGACGGGGGCACGTCGTCATCAGTGTGAGTGATAACGGATCCGGCGTGTCAGTTGAGAACGCGCAGAAAATTTTCGTGCCTTTTTTCACGACGAAGGCAAGCGGTTCCGGAGTCGGCCTGGCGCTCGCACGGCAGGTGATGATTGCACATGGTGGCTTCATCAGGGTCGCCGACAATAAGGGCGGCGGCGCCATCTTTGAACTGACATTCTGACTCGGGAGGCAGTTGGTTGTAGTTATTGTTTCAGCCCGACATATGTGCGTGAATGAACGCCCGGGCAGTCCGCCAGTCACGTTTCACCGTGCGCGGCGACATCGCCAGTGCGGTCGCGGAGTCCTCGACCGAAAGGCCGGCGAAGAAGCGAAGTTCGACGAGTTTGGCCAGGCGATCACTCCTTTTTGCCAGTGCATCGAGTGCAGCATCCAGGGCCAGCAGTGATTCCGCCGCGTCATCGACGGGTATCTGCGCTATATCAATATTGACCATACCCGCACTGCCACCCCGGCGTTTGGCCTGCCGCGCACGTGCGTGATCGATCGCAATGTGTCGCATGGCAGTAGCAGCAACACCATAGAAATGTGCGCGGTCGTTCCATTCCGGTGTATCACCTGCGGTCAGCTTGAGATAGGTCTCATGCACGAGTGCCGTGGCACCCAGTGTCTGTGGTGCTGATCCCGCAAGTTGCGCGCGGGCCCTGGCACGCAATTCTTCGTAAACGATCTCGAACAATCGCGATATGGCATCATCGTCTCCCGTCGACACCGCTCTGAGCAGTTGCGTTATCTCACCGCTCACAGTATCCGGCCCTCCAGCAATTGTTGCCGCAGTGGATGGCCGTCTGGCAGCTGCGTTTCTATTCGCGACACCGCGTCTTCGCGCAATGCCGCCGCATCCTGCTGCCGGCCCTGGATATCGAAGGCAACAGCCAGCAGGTAATCGACTTTCGCGACGCGCCAGGATGTTTCCCCGTAACGGGCTGCCAGTGCAACTCGCGCAGTGTCCATATGGGCGGCGGCATCGACCGTGGCACCGTCAGCAAGCAGTGTTCGGCCAAACTCCACATGTGCATCCGCCAGTTCCACGTTATCTTCGGGAAAGAGCGCGACAAGAGCGGTCAATGCATCGCGCTGCAGCGCCAGGGCCTCATCGATATTTCCCTCAGCAAGCGCCACGCGGCCCAGCTGAATCGTGTTTACAGAAAGAGAGGGGTGCGTGATCGGCAACTTGCTGCGTTGCATTTCCAGTGCCCGCGTGGTTTTTGCGCGTGCCATTTGTAAATCGCTGGCAAGAAGTGCGAGCAATCCCTGGTCGCGTATCAGGTCGGCACTGTCCGGATGATCGGCGCCGAGCACTTTGTCACGAATCACGAGCGCCCGCGCAATCAGCTCGCCAGCGTCAGCAACCTGGCCGATATCAATGAGACAGCGAGCCTGGTGGTGCAGAGTCGCCGCAATGAACGGGTGCTCGGCACCCAGCGCTGCCGTCAGTGATCGCTCAAGTTCGCGATATTCTGTGAGTGCACCCTGAACATCTCCTGTGGCTCGCTGCACGGTCGCAAGGTTGATGCGCGTCACCAGTGCGTTCGGATGCTCCGCCTTTCCCTGGTCGACCCAGTATTGATAAACAGCGGACAGTGCTACCTGCGCTTCATCGAGTTTGCCGAGACGCAGTTTCATGAAGCCGTAATTGTTCAGCGAGGCGATCGTGTCATGGTGCGCCGCACCGTTAACCTGTGTATTCAGCGCCAGCGATCTCTCGAAGAACTCGGCAGCCCGGGAAAAATTACCCTCGGCGTATTCAAGTGCACCAAGGTTGTTTAACGACAAACCGATCTGCGGGTGCATCTCGGGCAACACGCGGCTGCGAATATCGAGAGCCTTTTCATGGTATTGACGCGCCGCGCCATAGTCACCTTTGGATCGGGCCAGGACGCCCAGGTTGTTATACGAGGTTGCTACTTCGGGATGATCCTCACCCAATTCGGCAATGCGTAGTTCCATTGCGGCCTCAGTCAGCTGCAATGATCTGTCGAGATCCCCCTGGCGCGTGGTCGCAATGGAAATGACGTCCATCGCCTCCGCCCGGTCAAGGTTGGCCGCATAACTTTCCAGGACGGGCAGTGCGCGCTCAAGCGACGATACGCCTTCATCGTCCTCGCTCCGGCCGACCAGGATACGGCCGCGCACGAGCAATGCACGCGCATGCTCTATGCTCGTCGCGGGCAGGTTGAGTCCAAGTGCCTCGTCAATCAGTTCGACGGCACGATCGTCCTGATCCATCTTGTCGTACACATCCGCCAGGAACGTGAGAATCTCTGCTCGAACGACCGGTTCGCCAACAAGCTCGGACTGAATTCTCGTGGCACCGGTGTCGACCAGCTGTCGGGCGGTCAGCTCCTCGCCCAGCGACTCGGCAGGATCGACTCCGGCGAACAAGCTCAATACAAATTCCTTAACTGCTTCCGCCTTGCGGGCCTGGGCGGCCGCTTCGTCTGCCTGCCATACTGTTGCGGCAATTCCACTTCCAGTTGCGATTATTATGGCTGTCATCGCGGCAACGCCCAGCCTGTGCCTGCGCACAAATTTTCCAATGCGATAGTTGACGCTCTCAGGTCGCGCCATGACGGGTTCGTGCGAAAGATAGCGGCGAATGTCCTCCGCCATATCGCCCACACTGGTATACCGACGGGCGGGGTCAGGCGCTGTTGCCTTGCCGACAATCGCATCGAGGTCACCGTATTCGCGAGCGCCGGCTCGCGGACAAGTCGGGCGCTTTGCTCGGCGGACTGATCGCCTGTTCAAGCGTGTGCAACATATCCGCGGCGAGCCCGAAACATTTTTCCTCGGCGGCAGTCAGTGAGCAACTCATAGAGGACGGCGCCGAGTGCGAAAATGTCGGTTACCGTCGTAATGGCGTCGCCGCCAATTTGCTCGGGTGCCGCGTAAACCGGCGTCATATGAATGAATCCAGCGCGCGTCAGACTTTGCCCGTCGTCCTCAGGCCCTGACAGCAGGCGGGCAACTCCGAAATCGAGAAGCCGCACATCGCCGTCGTCGGTTACGAGGATATTGCCGGGCTTCAGGTCCCGGTGGACAACCAGATTTCGGTGTGCATGCTGCAGCGCATCGCAAACCTGCAACATGAGTTGCAGTCGTTCATTGAGGCTGCGTTTGTTGTTCCTGGACCAGGTCGTGATGGGCTTGCCGTGTACCAGTTCCATGACGAGAAATGGCAATCCGTCCCCGGTAGCACCGGCATCGATCAGTCGGGCGATATTCGGATGCTGCAATCGGCCGAGAATGCGGCGCTCACGCACAAAATGCGGCTCCATGTCGGCTGCAAAGATGCCTCCACGGATAACCTTGAGCGCGACCTGCTGCTCATAAGTGCCATCGGCACGTTCCGCGAGGTAAACAATGCCCATTCCGCCACGGCCGAGTTCCGACAGAATTCGCCACGGGCCGACGATCTGTCCATCCGCCATTGGCGCAGTATCGACGCCGATATCCGCGACCGGCAGCGGTCGGTCGAGCATGCCGTCCGCGCCATCATCGGCGGCCAGCATCGCCTCGACCTCGCGGCGCAGCGACTCATTCTCGCCGCAGGCGGTATCGAGAAAGGCGACCCGATCTTCCGGGGGCTTCAAGAGCGCCTCATGAAACAGGCGCTCGACCTGTTCCCAGCTATGTCCCGTGCCTTTTTCAGTCATCCCTGCCTACTCGAACAACCACCGCTGCCATTGTCTGCCCGCAAATGACCAGCGGCAAGGCTTTGACGGCCACTGTTGCCGTTTTTTGGAAAATTGTTGGCCCCTGCAGGCAGCACATTCCGTTTACATAGATACAGGCACAAACTTTCCGGGAAGCCGAACCGGGTGGTCAGGACGTATCGACATGAATAAATTCAAAAACACGATGCGATGTCTCGCGCTGACAATCATGTTAGCCGTGACACCTCCCGCTTTTGGCGATGAGGTCGACACAATCCTCGGCATTCTCTCGGACGCCGGCGTGGTCGATCCCGCGCTGGTTGACGCGAAGGATCTGATACGTTGCCTCGTGAATTCCTCATCGGCTTCGCACTGCATAGACACCCAGGAAATCGGCAACAGCCTTCAATCAGATGCCGTGTCGGAAACCGAGAAAAAGGCGGCGCAATTCCTACCCGATGATCCCGCTGTAAAGGCAGTGGTCGACATCATTCGGGCCGCCAACGGGCAGGACTGGATCAGGGTTCTCGAACTAACCGGGGTCAAACTCCTGGGCGATATCGCCTGCAAGGCAGGCCTGGCGATGACCGGGCCGTTGCAGCCGTTTGTCTGTGGAGAGTTTGCGAGTCTCGTGCTGGATAACGCAGAGCCCGTTGTCCACGAGATCCTCGTGGTCCTCAGGGATTTCCCCAATGTCAATGTCTGGGACCTGATCTCGGCGGCCACGCTTGACCTTGCCTGCAAAATCGTCGAGGACACAGGTGTGCCGTTCGTTTCGGAGGCATGCGGAGTGCTGGGAGAGGCTTTGGCCGCAATCATCAGCCTGGGAGAAGACCTGCTCGGTGCGATTAACGATGGTCTGACGGCAGTCAACGAGTTTCTGACCGGCGGCGGTGGGCGGACAATGATGACGGTAGACGAATACTACAGCCGAATCGTGCGTCCGTTGATGTACAAACGCGCACTGGAACGGGTTGTCGCCAATCGCCAGAACCTGGGGATGGATCCGCAGGAAATCGCGAAATGCCTGCACTATAGCGGGATCGTCTGGGGATCGAAGTGCGGAAAAGAGATGAGCGCACGCCTGCACAAGGAATCAGAAGCGCTGGTCAAGTTAGTGCAGGCGATGCCGCAGTCCTATCTGAATGCATTCCTGATGGACGAGGTTCGTGCCTTCGCAGTCAGACGGCGCGGTCTCGGCAACAACATGTCGAACTACGTCGACAAGTTGCCAGTCGGGGACTGGGAGGATCTCATCCGCGGGTATGGCGTTTCCCTGATGGCGTCTTACACGTTTCTTCATGAAAGCGACCAGCTGTACCTGAAAGGACTTTGGCGCGAATGCGGCTTCTGGGTGAATGAGCAGTTAACCGGCAGCAGAAATTATGGTGCGCCGATGTATCCAGAAATCGCGCCGGCATCGGTGACAAACTGGATCTGTTTCAGGGGAGCCGCCCAGTTGTTCTCACAGGCGGTTGAAACCGAGGACAAGCGTTTGGCAGGGGTTGCGCAAAAGCTAAATGTCCTGGGGGCTGTCAGTCGACGCCCGGCCTGGCGGTCGCGTTCAACTGCCAAAGCCATACTGCCTTCAGCACGTGCGTTCATCAGTCATACAAAGACTATGGCAAGAATCTTTACTGCAAAGCCGACAGGGACAACACAGCTCAGTCGTTCGGTGCGGCGCTTGTGGACGCGCTCGGCGAAAAACGGTGTCGCTACGTTGCGCTGTCGAAAGGGAACTTTGGCGACTTCGATCCACGTGTGCAGTGTTCCAGGCAGTGGAAGCAGCAAACCTGCGACGCCCTGCTGACGACTTTCAGGGCCAAATATGAAGTGCCCTCGAGTCGCATACGGATGCGTTGTACTTACAACCCCGACAAGGAGTTTCTCGCTGAAGAAGCGCGCGGCAAGGAAATCCTGGCAGTACTCAATGGCGGGCCAATGCCAGATCTTGCACCGGATATTGGCCGACGATCGCTGCCGGCGGGCTTTAGCCCGGATTCTTGCAAGACACTTTGCGGATCCGCTCGCAATCAATTGCCCACACCAAACCGAAATGCCGTCCCTGCCCGGCGATCTGGCGTTGCCTGCGATCGAAAGCTGCCCGCAGATCCGAACAAGAACGGTGCGGATCATGTTTGCTACCAGACCATTTTTACGGCCAATGATTCGAACAGGAGATCTTTGAGAACCAGCCGTTGTCTCCAATAAGCGCCACGCCACAAAACCTGCCACCCACACCTGCCGGTCCAGCGCGAACCGCGACAGTGACGCGCCAACCGGCCCCGTCACCGGTGTCAACCGATGGATCGGCAACGGTGCTTCCCTGCGCAGCGGTTCAGCCCGCGCCGGCGATGACGGCCCTGTCCGGGACCATGCCCGGCCGCTCCGAACCTGATCTGCGAACGGCGCGAACGGCGGCTCCGGTGTCGCGTCCGGCGGAGACTCCACCTGCAGTAACCGCCCGATCCGCCGTCATGCCGAGGGATTCGGCGGTTGCCCCTGTACCGGCGCAAACGACCCGTGCTGCTGCGTCGCTGTCGCGTTCGCCAGTAACGGATCAGACCGCGAGAGCCACACCCGACCAGACGGATACAGCACCTATGCTTCAAACCGTTCGCAGAGAATCGGCACTTGAGGCGAGTGACGATCTCCAGGGTTATTCGGATACGGTCAAAGATTCGAACGAAAAGAAAGACGAGATTCGTGATGAGCTGAATGGCCAGGTAAGGTCCGCGACCGCAGCGCGCGAACCCAACCCTCAACCTGCTCCAGGCATCGGCAACCAATCAGTCGCGATGCCAAATGCCTCGGCGCCGGGCACGGAAGCCGCCCGAACCGCCGCGCCTGCGATTCGTGCGATGAACGCGGGGCAGGCAGATGCGCAAGCCCCGCCGAACCCTTGTCGCGCGGAGGTGACTTACTACGTGCCGGAAGCACCCGTCCTGGTGACAAGCGGAGCTGCCCTGCAGGTTAACGATCAACTACAGATCAAATGCGCCTTCAGGAAGGTGACGAGAACCATGGAATGGCAGAACTGCGATGCTGCAGCCCAAAGCGCAATCCGAGTTCTCAAACTGGGTCAGGAATCCGGCAGTCGCTACTCCGGAATCGTGTCCATAGATGACGGCACGGTAGGTGTCTCGACTTCTCCGGAGGATGGCAGCGACTTCGAAAACCTGAAACTCTGGAAGTTTGATGCGCCCGGGACTCATGATGTGTCGTGTCAGATCGACAACACTTTTCGTTTCGTGACGGAAGGCGAAGAAATCTATCTCAAGGCGGCCGTGTCGGTTGATGTCGGCGCCCGTTCGGACGGGCTGACATACCGCGGTTTCGAACCTGCCAACGCAGTATCGATTAGGGTAAGGCCAGCCCCGTCAGAGGCAAATCCCCGTTTGCAGGGCCTGACCGTGGAATCACTGACACCGGCGGCAAGGCAGCCCGGCGGTAACGATATGGTCAATCCGACGCTGAATCCGCAGCCGGAAGTGCCGTCAGCCAGGCAGGTCGGCGGTAACGACATGGTCAATCCGTCACTCAATCCGCAACCGG
>CAVOZR010000001.1:0-1807414 GCA_963701335.1 uncultured Gammaproteobacteria bacterium | reverse complement strand
GGCCGTACCCTGCCCTTTGTTGCACCTCCAGCCAAGCGCACGGACTGACCGGTATTGACGAAAGAAGTTATTGAGCCGAAATCGGCTCTTGCGCTGTTTGGAGAGTTGACCACCGACAACGCGCCTGCACGCCGCATCACTTGTCGAGAACTTGTAGAAAGGGTCCACAGCCCCCACCGTTGCTGGTTCAGCATGCCGCGTCACTACAGCGCTTCGCTCGGTAGTGACGCGACTAAATCGTCCCAGTTATCCGAAATCTTATCGGCCCGGCTTGGGTTGGGATTTACTCCGTTAACACGGACAGTTGCGTTGAGTTTTGACGATGCGTCATGGACGGTACCCGATCAGGCCACTCGCCTGGCCTTCGCCGCTTTATCCAGATCGAATGTAGCCTGAAGATTCATCCACAGCTTCGGCGACGTACCCAGTGCATCAGCAAGATCAAGTGCTGCCGCCGCGGTTATACCGCGTTTTCCCTTGATGAGTTCGTTCAATCGAGTCTTCGTCCAGCCAATTTTCTCTGCAAGAGCTGCTTGAGTAACCCCCTCTGGCTCAAGAAACTCTTCCAGCAATATCTCACCAGGGTGAAACGGATTTTTAGGTTGTCTGGCCATTGCGTATCCTCCGTCAGTGGTAATCGACAATTTGTACATCGAAGGCGTTTCCGCCTTCCCAACGGAAAACCACTCTCCATTGATCGTTAATCCGGATTGAGTGGAATCCCTTCCAGTTTCCTTTGAGGCCCTCCAAACGATTACCGGGAGGCACCCTCAAATCTCCTAGCTCGGCAGCATCATGCAAGTAAAGTAGTTTTCGCCTCCCTGCCCGGCGAAGCTCCGGAGGAAATGCCCTTGTGGCCTTCGTTCGCCTGTCATCGAACAAATCCTCCGCTAAAGCGTTTCCGAAGGTCTCAATCACATTACTATATTATCGGTATTCGATAATCTGTCAAGCGAGTATTGCCTATTCGATAAAAAACCAGTGTTATTGGCACTGTGTGAGAATCGTGTGACACGGCTCTGCACGGTCGTGATAAGTACTGCATTTGCAACGGGCGCCTTACGCCCTACTGTTAATTAAATCAACTACTTACAAGTCCGAATTCCGTTTTCGGGAGGCAGGGGCCGGAGGTTCAAATCCTCTCACCCCGACCAAGCGTAAAAAGAAAAAGGCCCTCACACTTGTTGGGGCCTTTTTGTTTTTGGGCTTGGGCGGGAGAACTGGAACGGAATCAGAGGTTCACAAAATCGCAGGAAGCGATTTTGGACGCCGCAGGCGCCCGCAGGGCGAGCGCCATGGATGGCGCGAGTCAAATCCTCTCACCCCGACCAAGCGTAAAAAGAAAAAGGCCCTCACACTTGTTGGGGCCTTTTTGTTTTTGGGCTTGGGCGGGAGAACTGGAACGGAATCAGAGGTTCACAAAATCGCAGGAAGCGATTTTGGACGCCGCAGGCGCCCGCAGGGCGAGCGCCATGGATGGCGCGAGTCAAATCCTCTCACCCCGACCAAGCTTAAAAAGAAAAAGGCCCTCACGCTTGTTGGGGCCTTTTTGTTTTTTGGCTTGGGCGGGAGAACTGGAACCGAATCAGAATATCCACCCACCCCCTTTGCTGATCGGCCTGCGCTATAATCTGGCGCATGCGAAAGCACGCCCTCATTGCTGTTCTTGTTCTTGCGTCTGGCCACGCCGCTACCGCGGATATTGTCGATGACGTTCGTTGCCGCGAGATCGCGTTTAGCAGGTCCGTTGAAAACAAGGACGTCGATGCCTTCCGCTTGTTTCTCGACGAGGATGCCAGGTTCGTCGGCAGCGTTGTGACGAGAGGGCCCGCCGAAATAGTCGCAGCATGGCAAGCGTTCTTTTCCGCCGATGGACCAACCATCAAATGGCGCCCGCAGTACGTCGAGGTCCGCGACGACGGCGAACTGGCGCTAACGCGCGGCCCCTATCGAATGCTCGGTAAGGACTCGGAGGGCAATCCCGTCGAGTACTGGGGAACCTTCAATTCCGTCTGGCAGAAGACGCCCGGAGGACGCTGGCGGGTCATTTTCGACGCCGGCAACACGGCCGCCGGACCGCCCGACGAAGAAACGCGGGCTTTGCTGGAGCGGGATGACAACTGCCCGTGAAACGCGCGCGAACCGCCGACGAATACTTTGCCTCGGCGGATCTGTGGGTCGACGAGCTGCCCAGGCTCCGCGATATCCTGCTCGCGACACCGCTTAGCGAGGAAATCAAGTGGGGCGGCCCTTGTTACACCTTCAAGGGCAAGAACGTCGTTGGTATTGGCGCTTTCAAATCGTATTTTGGTCTCTGGTTTTACCAGGGTGCGCTGCTAAAGGACGACAGGCAGGTTCTGATCAATGCCCAGGAAGGCAAGACCAGGGCATTGAGACAATGGCGCATGACGTCGGGGAAGGACATTAAACCCTCGATCATCAAGCGCTACGTCAGGGAAGCGATATCACTGGTCGGACAGGGACGAGAAATCAAGGCAGAGCGTGCGGCACCTTTGACACTGCCTGTCGAGCTGCAGGCGGCGTTGCGGCAAACCAGGGTAGCAATGGCTGCCTTCAAAGCGCTTCGTCCCGGCCTGCAGCGCGAGTACGCCGACTACGTCGCCGCAGCCAAACGCGATGACACGAAGAAAAACCGTGTTCAAAAAGTCTTGCCGATGATCTTGGGCGGCGTCGGACTGCATGACAAGTACCGGCGCTCCTGACTGAACTCAAAGATCTGTTCGCTTTCATATTACTTTGCGTATCTCAATCGAATAGACTCGGCCACCATGAGTTTCAGCGTATCCAGCAAGCTGCCCGACGTCGGCACGACGATTTTCACCGTCATGAGCCAGCTTGCGAACGACGCCGGTGCGATCAACCTGGCGCAGGGCTTCCCGAGTTTCGAGCCACCGCAGGCGCTCACGGACCGGATCACCTATCACCTGAATCATGGCGGCAATCAGTATGCCCCGATGGCGGGCATACCGGCCCTGCGACGCGCGATCGCCGAAAAGACACTGCGCCTGCAAGGTCGCTCGGTGGACGTCGATACGGAAATCACCGTCTGCGCCGGCGCCACCGAAGGGCTATTCAGTGCAATTCAGGCAATCGTTCGCGCGGGTGATGAGGTCATTGTGCTCGATCCCGCCTACGATTCTTACGAGCCGGCGGTTACGCTGGCCGGCGGCTCGACGAGACACATTCCTCTCCATATCGCGGACAACGGCCATGACTTCTGCATCGATTGGCAGCGCCTGCAAGATTCGCTGAACGACCGGACGCGCCTGATTATCGTTAACTTTCCGCACAATCCGACGGGCGCGATACTCTCCAGTGCGGATCTCGAACAACTCGCCGCCTTGTTGCGCGACACGGACTGCCTGCTGCTGTCCGACGAAGTGTATGAACATATTGTTTTCGACGGACAGCCGCACCGTAGTCTGCTCAGCCATGACGAGCTATGGGAACGGACCTTCGTCGTTTCATCATTCGGCAAGACATTCCATGCCACCGGCTGGAAGCTTGGCTATTGCGTCGCGCCGCTCGCACTGTCAGTCGAGTTTCGAAAAGTTCATCAGTTTACGGTCTTCTCGGTCAGTTCGCCCATGCAATACGGGATCGCGGATTTCCTGGATGACGATCCGCGTTTCTGCGACACGCTTTCCGCCTTCTATGAAGCGAAGCGCGATCGTTTTTGTCAGCTGCTCGAAGGCTCAAGATTCAGGTTGACGCCGGCGCGCAGCACTTTTTTCCAGGTTCTCGACTACGGCGACATCAGCGGCGAAAACGATCTGTCGCTGGCAAAACGCTGGACGCAGGAAATTGGCGTTGCGTCCATACCCCTGTCTGTTTTTTGCGAGACACCATTCACGGGTACGCGATTGCGATTCTGTTTCGCCAAGGATGACGCAACCCTGGAGGAAGCGGCGCAGCGCCTGTGCGCCCTGTAGCTCGTGTATCCAGCAGCAGGCTAGCTGCCCAGCTGAAACGCCAGCAACGCGCCGACGTAGCCGATCACGGTCATGTAGACCCATGCAAATGCGGGCCATCGCCAGGAATTGGTCTCGCGACGAATGACGGCCAGCGTTGCGGCACATTGCAGGCAACAGGCGTAAAAGATCAGAAGACCGACAACCATTGGCAAGGTGAAGACCGGCCTGCCGTCCGGCCAGGTCGATGCTTTCAGTCGGCTGGACAAGGTGCCCTCATCCGCCTCATCGCCGACGGCGTAGACGGTGCCGAGCACCGCGATAACGACCTCCCGGGCCGGGAAGCCGGCAATGACCGCCGAGGAGACGCGCCAGTCCCAGCCCAACGGCGCAAAGAAAGGCTCGACGAAATGACCTGCCCGGCCAAGCCAACTCTGCTCGAGCTGCCTGGCGGCGGCCAGATTGTCGATGCGCTGATACTCGGCCTCCAGCTCCACGCCTGACAGCGAGTAGGCGGCGACCGCGCGCTGCCGCTCGACTTCGCGACCCAGAATCTCCGAGCGTGGATAATAGGCCAGCGCCCAGACGACGACGGCAACGACAAAAATCACCGTACCGGCCCGGTAGAGGAAGACTTTTGCGCGACCCAACAGCTGGATCAATACCGTCTGCAGGTTTGGTCGTCTGAATTCCGGCAGCATCAGTGCGAACGATGGCTTTGGTCCGCGCAGCGCCGTCTTGCGAATCAACAAGGCGGTCAGGATGCCTGCGATGATCCCGAACAGGTACAGACCGAAGAGCACGAGTCCCTGTAGATTCATGAAGCCTATTTGCCTGGCGGGTACAAACGCGGCAATTAGCAGTGCGTAGACAGGGAGTCGTGCCGAGCAGGTCATGAATGGCGCCGCGAGAATGGTCGCGATGCGATCCCGGCGGTTCGGAATAACCCGCGTTGCCATGATGCCGGGTACGGCGCAAGCGAAACTCGAGATCATCGGAATAATCGACTGGCCCGACAGGCCGACAGACCGCATCGCGCGATCCATCAGGTACGCCGCGCGTGCCAGGTAGCCGGAGTCTTCGAGCAGAATAATGAAAAGAAACAGGATCAGGATCTGCGGCAGGAACACAACGACACTTCCGACGCCGGCGATAATGCCGTCGGCGATCAGGCTCGCAAACGCTCCATCCCCGAATGACTGGATGACGCTGGCCCCCAACAGGGAAGCAGCACCGTCGATCAAATCCATCAACGGCGTCGCCCACGCGAACACGGCCTGGAACACGATTGCCATGACCAGGAAAAGACCGATCGTTCCCGGTACCGGCCTGTTGAGAAACTCGGTCACGCGGGATCGCCAGGAATAGAACGGTGGCGCCGAGCGCTGCACCCTCGAAAGTACGTCGCGTACCCAGGCGTAGCGAATCCTGGCATCCCGGGCTATGGGAGGCTCGATGCCGAACAGCGAATCGCGACTCGCCTCGAGACGTTTCCGGCCGTCCACGCCGAGTTTCTCGAGGATCGGTCGATTGGCGGGGGTCGCACCGTCGATCAGGAGCCGCTCGAGTTCCGCAAAGCGTATGGGTTCCAGGGCACCTTCGGCCAGTTCATTGGCGGCCTTCGAGAGGTCGGGCCAGATCACGATCCGTTCCGGCGGCGTGAGATCCGGCAACGTCACTATCGCTTGTCGCAAACCCGCCAGGCCGGCTCCGGTTGTCGCGACCACCGGACAGATCGGAACCCCGCCGAGGATTTCGCCGAGGAGCTTGATATCGATGTCGATACCGCTTTTCTCCGCGGCATCCGACATTGTCAATGCGACAACCGTCGGTAACCGGAGTTCCAGCAACTGCTGCACCAGGAACAAGCCCTGATAGAGATTCGTGGCATCGAGCACGGCAAGAATGCCGTCCGGTGTCCTCGTGCCAGGCATGCGCCCGAATATCACGTCCACGGCGATGTGTTCTTCCAGCGAATGCGCACTCAGTGAATGCGTGCCGGGCAGGTCCACGAGCTCGATGGCAACGTCATCGACCTTGAGCGTGCCGACGTGTCGTTCGACCGTGACGCCAGGGTAGTTGCCGATGCGCTGTTTCAGGCCGGTAAGACGATTGAACAGCGTGCTTTTGCCGGAGTTTGGATTGCCAACGACCACGATGCTGGCGTCAATTCGTCCAGCAATCTTGATCTCGTTGGCAGGTATTCGAATTTCCGAGGGCTTAGTCACCAGCCTCTACAGGTGAGACCTTGAAATGCTTCGCGTGCTCCTGTCGCAGCGATATGCCGCAGCCGAACAGTCGAAACTCCATGGGATCACCGCCGATGGCGGAGCTCGCATGCTCTACTTCGGCACCCTCCACGAGACCCAGAACCATCAGGCGTTGCACCTGTGGATCGACCGTATCGACGAACCGAATGATACCCTTCTGGCCCCGTTTCAGCGTCGCGAGTGTGTGCCCGTTGAGCTCCATAACATCCTATAAATACTGAATTTTCAGCCACTTTCCTGACTATGGTTGAAATGATAATGATTCGCATTCCGATGTGCAATAGGGAAAAGTACGGATATTGTCCGATCGCACGATTCAACCCGTGACGGTCGTCACGAAAGCGTCAGAAATCGACGTTCAGCTTGCATTCATTGACTCGCAGTTAGCGTATCGCATCTACACCCTCAACTCAGATGCCTGCCAACAATCCATGAGGATCGTGACATGAGAATGACAATCAAGGCTGTATCTTCCGCTGTCCTTACCGTCGCCACGATGCTGGCGGGCGGTGTATCGGAAGCGAATACGCCGACGATCCGACTTTTCCCGACGACCGTGGTCGAGGACCTGCGCCATACCGGCAATGTCGCGCGCGACATGGAAACCGGGTTGCAGGAAGTAATTGGCCGGCTCGACCAACAGCAGGCGCTGTACCAGGAAAGCAAGTGCGATGGCGCGCAGGACGATGCGGGCTGCCAACGACTCGCCCGCCAGATAGGCGCGAGCTACCTCGACATGCTGACGATCATGGAGGAACGGCTGCCGGACATGGAACATACCGTCAATAACACACGACAGAGTCTCGAGAAGAGTCTGCGAAACGAGCTGGGCAGGAAGATGACGCCCTGGCTTCTGCAAGAGACCCTGATCGGCGGCAATGTGAATAACGGCAGCGCTGGTGCGCAACCCACTCTGCGCGGCCGGTCCGGCATGCGACTGAGTGAACGCTTCAAGCAATATTATCAACTGGTCGCAACGTCCGGCGCCAAGGGCGACCAGTCGCTTGCGGTTCTGGCGTCGGACATCTACCTCGACATGGAGGAGACGACCCTGCTGATCCAGCGCACTCGCCAGGAAATTGCGCGGGCAACACTGATGGAACAGTTGAACCAGTCCTTCGGCATCATCACGCCGGAGATGATCGAAGTTGTGGGCGGCGTGAAATCCATCCTGTTTGGCGACGAGGAAAGCCAGGCGCTGGTTGCCGGTCCTCCTCCCGGCAGCGTCGAGCAGGCCTACCGCAGCCCCCTGGAACAGTAAAACCAGAACAGTAAGACGTTAACGATAGAACGCTCAGCCAGGAGAATTCGCGTGAAAAAAAGAGCTTCCCAATCCCCGTTACGAATCCTGTCGGCGTCACTGGCGAGTGTGGTAATCCTCGCATCCTGCGCCTCGAATGCACCCACCTGCGCCGGCCCGCAATCAAAAAACCTGGGCAGCGCGATCGGTACCGCGCAGTCCTCGCTGATGCAGGGTTGCCATGCCCATTTCGATCGTTACTACGATGACTTGCTGGCGATTGCGGAAGGCGATCCGAAACCCGAAAACAAGCGCGAGTTCAGCGAATTCCTGGTCTGGTCGAGCGACAAGGGACTGCTCAGCAAGCGCCAGGCGCAGGACTACTACAATCGCTATTTTAACGTGAAGTTCATGTCCCTGAGGGGTGAATACAACAACTGCTCGCACACCTGCCCGAACAAGCAAAAAGTACTCGTAGACATGGAGCGCGAGCTCGCGGAAAAAGAGCGCGGGCTTCTCAGGGTCAGCCTGGACAACGAAGGCTACTATCGAGCCGACCAGCTTTACCAGGAGGTTGAACTGGTGTTGGAAGCGACGTGCATGGCGTGCTCGGCCGGCCAGTAAATCCGGCAATGACAAGCAGTCGCGGCGTTGTTTTTCTCAAGGGGCTGGTTGCCGGCGCGCTCGGCACTTTGATCGGAGGATCCGCCCTCCTCTATCTGCTCGGCCGCACGGGCGTCGTTCGGTTTGGCGAAACGGCGATCAGCGACCCGGGTCAATGGTTGCACTGGGCCTACATGAACCTGGGCTCGTCAATTCCGGTGTTTGCCGTTCTGCTGCTTGCCTTCTTCGTGACGCTCGGACGATTGCAGAAGGCGTTGAATCAGAACGAGCCGATCAACGAGATCGTCCAGCTGGACCATTTGACCGACATCTGGACGACCCTGTTCTTCGGGGCGGGCGTCATCTGGACCGCCATCGGAATGCGCAGCGCTTTGCTGTTCGCCCTCGGCGATCGCGATATGGCTCTGCAGCAAGGCGCGTTCGCGATGCTCGAACGGCTGGTGGATGGCGGTATCCTGCTGGCGTTGTCGACGACCATTTTCGGCGGCGTCGGCGGCTATGTGATGCGGGTCTACAAGACAGTCACGCTGGGAGCGCGGCTGCAGCAACAGTACGATGCCGCGGCACGCGCCGATACGTCCGAGATGCGTGCCAGCCTGCTCAGAATCGAGACACACCTCGGTCGGGGTGAGCGTGATCGGGACATTGCGGGAGTGGGTTCGTGACACGCTCACCGCTCGCTTACCCGTTGAATCGCGGCGCCGATATGGATGCCGGCGGCGCAGCCGACCTGCAGACTGACATCATGCGCTTCATGGCGATACTTTCGCTTTGCCTTGTCGCCGTCTTTGCACTGGTGCAGAGCATTCCCCTGACTCCTGCTGAACCGCTTGCGCCCGTTCCGGCCAGGCAGGCGGACGTCGTTGCCAGTGCCGTCGCCGCCGATGAAGAAGCTGCGGCAACGGTGGAACCCGTGCCGTCGGCGGCAGTCCAGCAGCCGGCAGCAACGCAGGTCGACGCAGGCATCGATGCAGCCGTCGTGCTCACGAGGCCAAAGTGGCATCCCAGGTTCGTGCCGGACGAAGTACCGGTGTCAGCACGGAAACCGATCCCCTCGCTTCTCCCCGAGGTTTCCCAGGACAAGCCGTCCACGTCAGCTGAAGAGCCGGCGCGACCCGTCGAAGACGAACCTGTTCCGAGTACGTCTGACGGGTTCACGCTGCGATTCGAGTCCGATGCCGCCCTCACGCGGCTGGTTGCGACCAACAGCGTCGGCGTATACGCACTGGCCGACGGGCGCGCGCAGCGTATGGGGGTCAGCGAAAGTCGTATCAGTTTCTGGGACGCGTCGACACCCAATACTTACCATGAAATGGAAACCGAAACGGTGCCGGGAGCCGTCATCGATGCGCTCAGCCGAAACGGCACTTCCAGCAACGCGGTGAGCTGGGCCGTCACGCTACCCGGCAAGTTAAAGAGCCAGCTCGAGCAACTCATGCTCGAGCATCGCGGCGGCTCGCTGATTATTAGCGCCGGCGGTGACATCCGATGGGAGAACTCATGACCCGACGAATCCTGATCCTGATTACCATACTGCTCGCCCAGTCCATTCCGACTGTTGCCGAGTCTCGCGAGAAGGACCTGGACCGCTGGCTGGATCGCGACCTGATCCCCTACGTGCGACAACAGCTGCTGGGGCACCCGAGATTCAAGAACGAAACGGTAATGTTCGTTGTCTTGCGTGACAACGCACCCGCATCCGCAAGTAATGCGCTGGCCCTCGCGCTGAGAGACCGGCTTCTCGCCGCGGCCGTTGCGACACCCGGTGTTGCTATCGGCTGGCAGCAGGGACGCAGCGGTAACTCACTCGACGCGCAGCCCCAGGACTGCACGCTCGATGATGTGCATTACTACATCGGCATCGAACTCACGCAAAAGCTCGACAGCAGTTACGCCGTAAACGTTCGGGCACTGGACCTCGAAGACCGCAACTGGGTGAGCGGATTTGGCAAGCGCTGGCAAGGACAACTCAGCACGACACAACGACAGGCAATGCGTCAGTCGCGCATCGACGAAACCTTCCTCGGCGCCCGCGATGTGCCCTTCACGCTCGCACAGACGGATCTCCTTGCGGCTCATCTGGCTCATGAGTTGAGTTGCGCAATGAAAAAACGCGTTTCGGAGGCCTACGTCGTCGCCACCGATCGACAGGACCCCGCTTCGCAGGGGCTCGAAGGCACGGTCGAGTTGATCAGCAACAACCTCGCTAGCCGGCAGGCACTGACGCTGAGCCAGGACAAGAGCAGGGCAAATGCAATATTGAGCGGTAAGGCGCACCAGATTGACGGCCCCTTGTTCCAGTACTGGCTGACCGTCACGCCGAATGGCCAGGAGGATGACGTGGCGGCGCTTAGCGCGAGTGCCTATGTGATATTGCCCGATGCCGCGACCGAAAGCCGACCGACGCTGAGCGCCAGCGTGCGACGCGACACACCGGCCACACCGGCGCTCGTGTCCATACCGAACGCCGGCAAGGATTCGTTCATTAGCCCGCTGCGGCTTTCTTCGCCGTCCTCATTCGCCGACTGTGAAGACGGCAGCGTCGCCGTGCGGGAGGCAAGCTACATGAGCGGCCTGAGGCCGTGTTCGTTACTGCTGGCCGAAGCGCAAACCGACTCGATCGTATTCTTCCTGCAGCACCAGGCTGAACATGGCCTGGTGCGTCTGTCCGGCAGGGATTGCCGCGACCGCACGGCAGTCCGCATCGCCCGAAAAGGAGAATCGATTCGCTTTCCCGTCGCGAGGACCAGTACCAACAAGCGCGACTGGAGTGAGACTCACGACTGGCAGCTCCAACCGGAACTCGATACCTATTACGCCATCGTAATTGACGACGCTCAGGTCGCGCGCCGTATCGCCAATCACATCGACAGGCTGCCCCTGCGTTGTTCTGCCTCGATCCGACCTGGATTCAAGGGCGATGAGCTGAAAGACTGGCTGTCGGATTTCGCCATGATCACGGCACGTACGTCGACACACGTCGACTGGCGGGCGCTGAAGGTCAAAGACGTACTCTAGATACCATGATTCGAACCATCGGCATATTCACCGGATCCGCCCTCGCGACGGGTATTCTGATTGCGGCCCTGGGCGTACCTGAATTGTCCGCAACGCCGGATGTCCGAGACGCCGTGCAATCGCCTGTGGTCGACACCCGACCGGAAACGCCCGGGACGACGCCAGCCATCCCGCCCACACCGCCGGAGCCCGAAATCATCGATAGCGGCGAGGCCATGGCGCTCATCGCGAGCACCGGGATCGCCGAGGAGGTACCGACGCACGATCAAGCGGCCGGGGAACCCGAACGCCCGGCGGACGGCATGACCGAGACTGCGCGCGCAGCATCCGATCTTCCGCAGGCGAACGAGGCAAACTGGTATGCGTTCTGGAGTCCCTTCCGCAGCGAGATTGCGGCGAACGGTTTTGTCGCGGAACTGCAGCGAACGACGGGGCTCGATTTCCGCGTCGTCAAGCTCAAGCCGGGAGTCTACGAAGTCGCCTTCGCGTACCTGGATGACAACGACATCCAGGATAAACTCCGCCAAATCGCGAGCGCGACGGGCCTGGACATGAGCGGTGGATAGGTTTCCGGCATGGCGTCGAAACGCCGCCCTGATCGTCAGCGGGATTGCGCTGATCGTGTCCGCCGCGGGCAGCCACGCGACCCGGCCCGACCTCGATGCCGCCTGGGAACACTACGCAGAGAAACAGGCGACACTGGAGCCGGCGTATACCTTTCCGCATTCCACCTGCTTTCGCGTTGCGGCACTCCAGTACGAGCTGCCGGAGTCGTTGCTTCTTGCGATTGCGCGCGGTGAAAGCGATTTCGATGCATCCGCGCGATCGCACGCGAACGCCCACGGGATCATGCAAATCCTGTGGCCGGATACCGCGAGGCACCTTGGCATTCATCGACTCAGCGACCTGTACGAGCCCTGCACCAACATCGACGCCGGCGCGCGTTACCTGAAAGAACTGCTGGGCCGCTACGACGGCAATGTCCATCTCGCCCTTGCCGCGTACAACTATGGGCCCGGTCGCATTGCGACCGATGGCTACGGAATGCCCTCCGGCGCCATCTGGTACTCCGGGTACATCTATCGTCATCTCAATTACGTACTTGGCAACGGTGCCGCCAGGAAACCCGTGCCCGACACCCTGTACTCCTCGATCGGTCAGTCGACTCTGCTGACCTTTGCCGAGCCCTACCGGGCAGAAGCCTTCATTGAGCGCGTCGAAAGTGAGGCCCCGGGCCTGAGTCTCGACTGGTTTCGACGCGGAACCGGCGAATTCGAAGTTGTGATGACCTACCAGGACCGTGAAGAATTCGAGCGCAGCGCAACAAGACTTGCACGAGCCGGATACCGCCTGGACTAGCGTTTCCAGGCCGGGCGAACACGGCGACGCAACCGGCTAGCAACCGGGTCGGCCGATGTCTTCCGGGAGTACCGATTCGATACGCTGCATTACGTCAAGCCGGTGAACGAGGTCGTGGATGTAGTCCAGTCGGTCAGTCTCCAGGACCAGCACATCGCTCATTTCGTAAGACGCGATCCAGCCCTCGTACAAGCGATCGAGGCGCTTCAGGTAGGCCAGCGGAACGTCCCTCTCCATTTTGCGGCCGCGAAGCCGGATACGTTGCCGCAGGGTCCGCATGGAGCAGCGCAGGTAGATCATCAGGTCCGGCGGGCGAATGGCATCGAGTATCGCGTCGTAGAAGCCCCGGTACGTTTGCCAGTCGCGCTTCGAGATTTTGTGCATTTGATGCAGCGCCGTTGCGAATATCTCGGCATCTTCGAAAATCGTGCGATCCAGCGCAACGACTCCGGAATGGCGATCCAGCTCCTGGTGCAGACGGAACTTGTTGCTGAGGAAATAGAGCTGTGACTGAAATGCCCAGCGGCGCATGTCCTTGTAGAAATCCGCAAGATAGGGATTCTCGTCATTGGGCTCGTAAAAAGGCGCAACGTCGTAGGTTTTGTGCAGGAATTCGACCAGTGTCGACTTTCCCGTCCCCATATTTCCGGCGATTGCGATTGTTCGTTTCATCGACTGGTACCTTACCGTATTCGCGTCTGGCATCCATACACAAGATCACCTATGCTCGTTGCAGGTGCATCGAAGCGGAACCGGCGTGTCCCAGCAAGACCCGGAAGTACTCATTGGCGAAGCCGAAATCGAAACTCGCGTCAGGGAACTCGCGCAGCAAATCTCAGAGGACTATGGAGATTGCGGTGAAGTCGTCCTGGTCGGCGTGCTCAAGGGCTCTTTTATCTTTCTCGCCGACCTGTCACGCGCCCTGACGATTCCCAGGGTTATCGAGTTTATCGCCGTATCCAGCTACGGCAAGGGTACCCGATCCACTGGCGCCGTAAGGCTGGTCATGGACGTTCGCGGCAGCATCGTCGGCAAGCATGTACTGATAGTCGAGGATATTGTCGATACCGGCCACACCCTCAAGTACCTGATCGGCATGCTCAAATCGCACCGCCCCGCCTCGGTAAAAACCTGTGCGCTGGTGCGCAAAGCCGAACGCGCCGAAGTCGAGGTGGACGTCGACTACCTTGGGTTCGATATCCCTGACAAATGGGTCGTCGGCTACGGACTCGATTACGCCGAACAGCACCGTACCCTCCCTTACATCGGGATCGTTCCGGCAACGGGCTAGTGGTCCGCGCAGCCGTCGACCTCGACTTCGATCGTCGAGTGGCCGATGCCGTATTCTTTTTCCAGGACCGATTTCACGCATCGGATAAGCTCCGCCTGACTTTCCACGGGCTTTTCGATGGATACGTGCATGGTGAGCATCAGCTGTTGCGGGGTCAGACCCCAGACATGCACATGATGAATGCCCGACACGCGTGGCACGGCCGCCACGATATGCTCCTGCATCAGAGCCACGTCCAGCCAGTCGGGCGCGCCCTCGAGCAGGACATGCCCGCTGCGCTTTACCAGCGCCCAGGCACTCTTGAGAATCAGGCCCGCCACGGCAAGGGACAGCAACGGATCAATTGGTGTCCAGCCCGTGTAGATGATGACGACGGCCGCGACGATTGCGGCGACAGAACCGAGCAGATCTCCTGCAACATGCAGGGCAGCGCCGCGAATATTGAGATTGTCCTTGTCGCCCGTGTGCAGAACCGTGAAGGACAGGAGGTTGACGACAAGGCCAATGGCCGCAATGACAAGCATGGTCTCCCCAAGGATATCCCTGGGATTGATGAAGCGGCGAACGGCTTCAAACAGGATCCAGCCGACGATGGCCAGCAGGCTGATGCCATTGACGAATGCCGCCAGTATCTGGAATCGCTGGTAGCCGTAGGTGAGCTTGCCGTCGGGCGGGCGCTTGCTCACATAGAAGGCCATTGCCGCAAGCGTCAGTGCCATCGTATCGGTCAGCATGTGGCCCGCGTCGGCCAGCAGCGCCAGCGATCCGGAGAGTATGCCGCCGACGACTTCGACCAGCATGAACGAGCCGGTCAGGACCAGCGCAATCATGACCCGGCGAAGGTTGTTGCTGTTGCTCGACTGTGCGTGCGAGTGCGCCATACGGTTACCTGGAACCTGCCTCGAAATTAGCCGCTGTCACGACTCAGTCTGTAAATCAGGATTGCGGTACGTTTGATGGCAAGTGGCAAGGAGTCCAGCTCCAGGCTTTCGTGCGGCGTGTGGCCTCCGGCGCCGATCGCACCCAGTCCCGCCAGCGCATCGGTGTAAGGCGCAACGAAAGATACGTCCGCTGCACCGCGCAGGGACGGATCAAGCGCCTGCATCGGGCCGCGGCCGAGCGCGTCATTGATGCGCGACAGCTCTGCCATCAGGCGACGATTACCGTCCGTAGGGAACATCGGCGGGTAGCCTTCGCTGAACTCGATGCTCGCACTCGTGTGTGGCAGGCTTTGGGAGACGATTGCCGTCATTGCCGCTTTCGCCCGGTCCAGCTGCTCTTGCGAAATCGTCCGTATTCCGCCATGTACGACCGCCTTGCGCGGAATCACATTGGTCTTACCGAACGTCGTTCCGCGATTCTGCTGCGCGTCGTAGTCGACGTCGGTGCCGCCCTGAATAGTGCCGGCGTTAAAGGTCAGGTGCTGCTCACCGCGCACCTCATCGTAGAAGGCATTGAGAATCCGCGCTGCCTCAAATATCGCCCCTGCGCCGTCTTCCTCGCTGAAGATGCCAGACGAATGTGCCTGTTTGCCCTCGACCGTCAGCAACCAGCCGCTCGAACTTCGTCTTGCGACCGTCGCCCAATCGGTGCCGTCCCGGTGAATGGCGGACTCGAAGCCCAGTCCGATATCGGCCCACTGCCCCGCCTCGATCAGGTGCTTTCGGCTGATCGAAAGCGGCTTGCCGGTTTTTTCTTCATCGCCGGTATAGGCGACGATCACGGGGATGTCATCCAGTGCGCCAACAGCCTGAAGGGCTTTCAGTGCATACACGATGACGACGTTGCCGGATTTCATATCGTCGATGCCGGGGCCCGTCGCTGAATCGCCATCCCGGACGAATCCCTGAAACGCATCATCGGCCTCGAACACCGTATCCAGGTGGCCGATTAGCACGAACTTCTTGCCCGAGCCGTGTGTCTTCCTGCCGAACAGGTGGCCCGCGCGATTCATGGTCTCCGGCATTTCAATCCATTCTGTTTGCAGACCCAGGCCATCCAGTTCCCGCTGCATGACACGCCCGACCTGCCTGACTCCCGGATGATTCATGGTGCCACTGGAGATGTTCACCGTTTCTTCCAGCAGCCCGATGGCATCTTCGGAATGGGCATCGATCCATTCGACCATACCTTGCTCGCTTTGATCGAGCCCCTGACCGTAGGCGGCCAGCGAAGCACACAGCAATGCTGCTGCGATTCCTGTCCTTTGCATATTTCCTAGTCCCTGTGCTGCGGAATCCGAATGTGATCGACCATGATTTGTATGTGCTCGGGTGGCGCTTTGGTCATGGCGCTCACCGTAACGGCGACGATGAAGTTCAGGCACATGCCGACGACCCCGATACCCTCGGGCGAGATGCCGAACAGCCAGTTTTCAGCCACGTTATTGCCCCACGGCGCGCCCGCCCATTTCAGAAAAAGCCCTTTGAAAAATTCGATGTAAGCATAGGTAAACAATAATCCCGTCAGCATCCCCGCGATCGCACCTTCGCGATTGATACGCTTGGAGAAGATGCCAAGCAGGATAACCGGAAAAAGCGACGCCGCGGCCAGGCCGAAAGCAAAAGCGACAACCTGGGCGACCCATCCTGGCGGGTCGAAACCCAGGTAGCCGGCCACGAGGATAGCGAAAGCGGCGGCGACACGCCCCGCCCGCAACTCGTTGATCTCGGAAATGTGCGGCACGAAAATGCCCTTGATCAGGTCGTGTGAAACAGCCGCGGAAATGACCAGCAGCAGGCCGGCCGCCGTAGACAACGCCGCTGCTATCCCCCCGGCAGCGACCAGCGCGATTACCCAGTCGGGTAATCCGGCGATCTCCGGATTGGCAAGTACGATAATGTCGCGATCGACCGCAAGCTCGTTGCCCTGCCAGCCGAACGCCGCGGCTTTAGCCGCAAACAGGGCGTTGCGGTCATCGTAATACTGTATCCGCCCGTCATTGTTGCGATCATCAAAGGCGACAAGCCCCGTTCGCTCCCAGGTACGAAACCAGTCTGGCCTCTCCTCGTAGCGCAGGTTGCCGTCGATCGCACCGATTTCGCCAGGCTGAATCGTGTTGATCAGGTTGTAACGGGCCATCGACCCGACCGCCGGTGCCGTGGTGTAGAGAATGGCGATAAACAGCAACGCATAGCCAGCCGACTTGCGCGCATCTCGTACCTTGGGAACCGTGAAAAACCGCACGATGACATGTGGCAGGCCCGCTGTGCCGACCATCAGCGCCATCGTGATGCAAAAGACATCGATGCGGCTCTTGGTGCCGGAGGTATACTGATTGAAGCCCAGCGACGTCACGATATCGTCGAGCTTGTCCAGCAATGCCGTTCCTGTTCCCGACACCTCGCTGCCAAAGGCAAGCTGCGGGATCGGGTTGCCCGTCAGCTGGATCGCAATAAAGACGGCCGGCACCGTGTAGGCGAAGATCAATACGCAGTACTGGGCCACCTGCGTATAGGTAATACCCTTCATGCCGCCCAGTACGGCATAGGTGAAAACGATGCCCATACCCACAACCAGTCCAACCGTGACATCGACCTCGAGAAATCGCGAGAACACGATACCGACGCCGCGCATCTGCCCGGCTACGTAGGTAAACGAGATGAAAATCAGGCAAATGACAGCCACGATTCGAGCGGCCTTCGAGTAATACCTCTCGGCGATGAATTCGGGAACGGTAAACTTGCCGAATTTGCGCAGGTAGGGTGCCAGCAACAAAGCCAGCAACACGTAGCCGCCGGTCCAGCCCATGAGATACACCGAGCCGTCGTAGCCAAGAAACGCGATCAACCCGGCCATCGAGATAAAGGAGGCGGCGCTCATCCAGTCCGCCGCCGTGGCCATGCCGTTGGCGACCGGTGACACGCCTTTGCCCGCAATATAGAAGTCGCGAGTATTGTGAGCCCTCGACCAGATTGCGATACCAATGTAGATCGCAAACGTCAGGCCCACGACAACATACGTAAGGGCTTTGAGGCTCATGACCCTGCGTCAGTCCTCATGAACATCGAACTTCTTGTCGATCTTGTTCATGCGCCATGCATAGAAAAAAATGAGCACGACGAAGACGTAGATCGAGCCCTGCTGTGCAAACCAGAAACCGAGTTGAAAGCCGCCAATGCGAATGGCATTCAATTCCTCGACCAGCAGGATACCGAAGACGTACGAGCACAGAAACCAGATAGCCAGACAGATGGCGACGAGGCGCAGGTTTGCTCGCCAGTAGGCCAGTCGATTGTCGCGCTGCATGTTGCCCGCCCTCGTTGGAGTCGTGACTGAATGTAGCAGACGGACATCGTCACCGCGATCCGCGACTGCTTGATCGCCTTGCGCTGATTCAGCCCCGACGGGATTCGCGCACAAAAAAAAGCGGCTTCTTGCGAAACCGCTTTTTCCAAACCTACGTTAGCACGTGGTTCCTGGCCCCCTGAGTCCCCCGCCAAGTCGTACCTGAAGGTGTTTCAAGTATCTGCTGCAGCCCGATTGTTGTGGAAAGGCTACGTTTGCGAGGCTCCAAAATCGCAGAAATACTACTATTTGTCAATCCTTTAGACAGGTTCTGTTGTGACGTAAGACCAAGGTGTTGTTTTTGTGGTACAAATGCAACAGCGGATTCCCGAAGCTTTGCCTGTCAAATCAACGCCTAAGGTGCCTCTCGCGCGACCTCATCCTCGACCGTGTTCCACAACAGGCCCACGCCGGGAATGTCGACCTCGACGACATCTCCCGCAGCAAGCCACACCGGCGGAGTTCTCGCGGCGCCTACGCCGCCCGGCGTGCCGGTAGCAATGATGTCGCCCGGCAGCAGCTCCGTGAAGGTCGAGCAATACTCGATCAGGGCCGGGATGTCGAAAACGAGGTCGGACAGCTGTCCACTCTGCATGACCTCGCCATTGACGCGGGTCGTAAGATGCAGCGAGCCAGGATCCCCGATATCGGCGGTAGTCACGAGACCGGGGCCCACAGCGCCGCTCCGGTCGAAGTTTTTGCCCGGCGTGAACTGCGGCGTATGGCCCTGCCAGTCGCGAATCGAGCCGTCCATGAAACAGCAGTAGCCGGCCAGGCAATCGAGTGCAGATTCCCGCGATACGTGGCGCGCCCGCCGGCCTATCACGACGGCCAGCTCACCTTCGAAATCGAATTGTTCGGAAACAACCGGCCGCACGATCGGCTGCCTGTGGCCCGTGAGGCTGCCCGGGAATCGCACGAAGACCACCGGATGCTCCGGCACCTGGCGGCCCATCTCCCGGATATGTGGCAGGTAGTTGACCCCCACGCAGAGGATCTTGTCGGGATTCGGGATCACCGGCAGAAACCGCACGGCTTCGGCGCCGAACTCGCTACCGCCGGTGTCCTCGCTCAATTCGCGGCAGGCGCCCGCCGCGATCAGGGATCGCAGGTCGGTGTAGCGAGTCCGGAGCTCGCGACTGGCCTCACGAACGCCACCATCGACAGCAATGCCGTAGCTGCGGCGCCCCTGTCGTTCGAAGCTGACCAGGCTCATCAGTTGAACACATCATCGCCGGCGACGATGGTCACCTTGTCGGCATCGAGGTCCAGTGCAATCTCCGAGATGACCTTGTCCTCGTCGAGCAGCGCTTTCGGCTTCTCGGCGTCGTAGCGCATGGGTGACGGCTGGTCGGACACGAGGCGGCGACGCAGGTCCTCGGCGTCCGCCGTGACGAATACGTACTGAATGTCGTCGACCTTTAGATTCTCGCGGATCACCCGATTCACATCGGCAAGCGTCAGCTTCTCCAGCCCGTCACGCACGTAGGATGCAAAATTACCGGTCTGATAATACTGGCCGTCCAACTCGTAGCCCAGTTGTCTCGACTGACCATCCATCAGCAGGCTGACGAACTTGGAAAGAAAAGCCCGAGTTGTTTCGAAATCCGACTCGCTCATCCCTTCGTTGATCAATTTCTCGAGTTCGAACATCGCCGTGCGTGTCGCGAATAGCGCATCGTTGTTGTCGCGCAGCGGTCGCAGCCAGACCTGGAAGATCTGCTGCTGGCGTCCAAGGTTGGTGTCAGGGTGAAACTGGAACATGCCGCGTGGGAAGTATTCGATGTAGGCATAGTCACCGTAGTTCATACCGCGAGCCTCGCGAATGCGCTTGTACAGGTGACTGTTGGAGCTACGATGTTCGCCGAAGTACGATCTCGCCAGCCACAGCGCAACCCAGTCCGGGTCACCGCGCCTGAGCTCAATGGGAAATCCGAACGACACGGCCACCGCCGGTGTCTCCTTCTCGATGAGTACGGCCTCATGCCCATCCGGCATCGGCGCGGCCGGCACTTTCAGTGTCAGTCGCTCGCCGGCCGGCAACTTTTGCAGGTCCTTGCTGATGGCCGTCGCAAGCGAATCCGGATAGCCACCGGCGAGCCCCACCGTGATGTTGTTTACCGTGTAGTTGTTGGCGTAAAACGCCTTCACGTCGTCGAGCGTGATCGACTGCAGGTCGCTCACGTCGCCCAGGTTGTACGATCCATAGGGATGCTCGCCACCATAGATCGCCGAGTACAGGTACTCCTTCCCCAGTTCTTCATCGTTGTTGCCAACGAGGTCGGTTCGGATGCCATTGATCAGCTGCGTCCTGACACGTTCGAAGTCGCTTTCCGACCAGGCCGGGAACAACAGCTGCCCCCTGACCAGCGAATACCACAGATCGAGGTTATCCTTGTGCACCTGTCCGGCCAGTCGAGTCATTTCCTTGTCGACCTGGGCCGAGAAATCGGCGGCTATCGGGTACATTGCGTCGTTGATTTCCTCGATACTCATTGCCTCGGAACCACCGTCCGAAACCATGGCCGCCGTCATTGCCGCAAGACCCTTCTTGCCCTGGGGGTCGAAACCCGCGCCGCTGTGAATGAGGAATGCGACATCGACCAGCGGCGACGTCGCAGACTGATTCGTGACGAACGATACCGGCGCCGGCTGGTCGACTGCGGGTAGCGGCAGATCTGCCTTGGCCTTCGCCGCCGGCGCAGCGGGTGCCGATGCTGCCATGCCGGCCGCAGCGACGCGTTCGTCGACCGAAGCCATGCCGTCGATCCCCGCAATGCCGGCATCACTCGATAAGGTAACAGTCACCCGCTGGCTGTCGACGAAGTACCTGTTCGCTGCGTCCCTCAGGTCGCTCGCCGTCAGCGAGTCGTAGGTCTGATAGACCTCGTTGATGGTCTCCGGGGTACGCGAGAAGTGAACGACGCTCGCCAGCATCTCGGCAATGCCCGAGGAATTGTCCAGCTGCGCGGTGAATGCGTATCGCAGCCGCGACTTGGTTTCGTCGACTTTTTGCTGCGGCACGAGCTGAGTGCGTGCCTCGACCAGGGTCGCGTTTATGGCATCGCGAACGCTGACCGCATGTTCGCCGTCAGTCAGCCTGGCGGCGATGAGCAGCATCCCCGGATCCTTCTGATCGGGGAAATAGGCGAACAGCTGATCGACGGACTGATCCTCGATGACGAGTTTCTGGTAAAGATCCGACGATTGCGAAAAATAGATGGCCGAGATCAGGTCCAGCGACGGCATGTCCTTTTCAGTAGGCACGTACGCCGGGCCACGGTAGGCCATGACCAGCCAGGGCTGCGTCGGGCCATCCCAGACCAGATGCTCATACTTCGGGCCTGCAAGCGGCGGTTCCCGGGGGATGTCGACATCGTAGTCGCCAGGCTCCCAGGCGCCCCAGTATTTCTCGACGAGCGCGAAGGATTCCTCCGCATCGACATCGCCCACCAGTATGATCACGGTCTTCTCGGGTCGATACCAGCGGTCAAAAAACAGTCGCGCATAGTCCATCTGGTCCGGCATGACCTCGATGTCCTCGATGAAACCCATGGTTGTATGCTTGTAGGTGTGCTTCGTGAACATCAGGTCGCTGATGCGTTCGAACAATTTCTGCAGTGGATTCGAGAAGTTCTTGAGGTATTCACCCTTTACTGCGAGCGCCTCGGTGCGAAATTGCTCCTCGGAGTATTTGAGATTCTGAAAACGATCGGCCTCCAGCTCGATGACCTTTTCAAGATCATCCTTCGTAAAGGTGATGTGGTAGTTGGTGTAGTCATCCGTCGTATAGGCGTTCTGATCGGCACCGGCCTTCTTCAGGATGTCGCCATACACATCGGGTGGGTAGGCCTCGGTTCCTCGAAACATCATGTGTTCGAAAAAGTGCGCGAAACCGGTCTTGCCGGGCTCGACTTCGTTGCGCGAACCGGTCTGCACCGGAATCTGGATCGATACGATATCCGGATAGTCGGTCGGCACGACGATGACCCTGAGGCCATTGTCGAGGTCGCGCATCAGGTAAGGCATGTCGAAGATTTTCGAGCTCTGCGCTATCCCGGCGGGGGCCTCCGCCTTTTGCCCGCACGCCGTCATCAGTGCGGAAACGGCAAACAAAACAGACAAGCTGCTGATCAGCTTCTTCATCGTGTTACTCCAGGTGAATTCGGCAGGGTTTGACATGCCGCGTTCGAAAGAGGTCCATGATATCGTGTCAGCGGCGATTTCGCATCGCGACGATACGCTTCGCGACCGGCGCTTACGGCGACTTACTAAGGATCAATCTGTGTTCAAATCACTCATTAAATCATTGACTTATTTTACTTTCCTAATGTTGTTTTTTAACAGCACGAATGCCGAGACCTGGCTCCACAACGTCGCAGGCTATACCTCCACCACCGGGGGCCTGCGTGAATTCTCGGTGCTGGTATTCGACGATGCGGGCAAGGTCGTTGCGATCGGCGATGAGGATCTGCTCGAGGAAAGTCCCGCAGAAAGGCGCATTGACGGTGGCGGATTGACTGTATTGCCGGGCCTGATTGACGCACACGCGCATGTACTCGGACTGGGACTATTGAAAAGCAACCTCGACTTGACCGGGACGCCGAGCGTCGCCGATGCGACGAAGCGCATCGGCGAATACGCCACAGGCAATCCTCACAAGCGCTGGATACTGGGGCGCGGCTGGAACCAGGTGCTATGGCCGGTCCGGGAGTTTCCGACGGCCGCCCAGATCGACGCCATTGTCAGCGACAGGCCTGTCTGGCTGCGACGTATCGATGGACATGCTGGCTGGGCAAATAGCGCGGCCATGAGGATCGCGGGGATCGAGAACGATACCGCGGATCCGGTGGGCGGCAGGATTATCAGAGACGCCAATGGCCAGGCCACCGGCATCTTCATCGACTTGGCAATGGATCTGATAGACCAGCATCTCCCGCCACCGGGCAAAGAGGACTACCGCGCGGCGTTGCTGAGCGCCATCGATGCTCTGCTTGCCGAGGGCGTGACGGGCGTACACGACGCTGGCATCGACCTCATGAATGCCGAGGTCTACCTGTCGATGGCCGATAGCAATGAACTCGATATGCGCATTTACGCAATGACCGGCGGTGCGGGTGATGTACTGGATGCCATCGGCAAGCCGCTGTTCGCCTACGGTAATGACCACCTCGAGATCGCCTCCGTCAAGCTCTACTCGGACGGCGCGCTCGGCAGTCGAGGGGCTGCCATGATCGAGCCCTACTCCGACGACGCCGAAAACCGTGGCCTGCCCTTCTGGACGCAGGATGAACTCGATGCCTTCGTGAAGAAAGCCAACGGACTCGGGTTCCAGGTCGGCATCCATGCCATCGGCGACCTCGGCAATCGCATGGCACTGGACGCTTTCGAAAAGGCGCAACAAGGCAAGCCGTCGCCGCTGCGCAACCGCGTCGAGCATGCGCAGATCATCCAGCTCGCCGACATCCCGCGCTTCGCCAAGCTGGGCGTTATCGCGTCGATGCAGACGACGCACGCCACGAGCGACAAGAACATGGCGGAAGACCGCGTTGGACCTGAAAGAATCCTGGGCGGATACGCCTGGCGCCGCCTGCTCGATTCGGGCGCCGTCGTCGCCAACGGCTCGGATTTTCCCGTCGAGTTGTCGAATCCGTTCCACGGCCTGTATGCCGCCGTCACCCGGCAGGACCGCGACGGTGAACCCGAAGGCGGATGGTATCCGGATCAGGCACTGTCCCGTGCTGAAGCGCTGCACTCCTACACCCTGGCAGCCGCGTACGCCGCACGCCAGGAAGATCGATTGGGAAGCCTGGAGCCCGGCAAATGGGCGGACTTCATCGTGATCGACAGAAACTATTTCACGGTTCCCGCATCACAGATCGACGATATCCAGGTTATCCAGACCTGGGTTGGCGGCAAGAAGGTCTATGATCGGAACGAGACGGATGATTTGCCGTGATCGTCGAACAAGTCTGGACCGCGAATGCGTATCGAAACTTCAACTACCTGATCGCCTGTCCTGAAACGGGCGAGGCGCTGGCCATCGATCCGCTCGACTTCGAGAAATGCCTCGCGGTCGCCGGCGAAAAGGGATGGACGATCACGCAAATCCTGAATACTCACGAGCATGGGGATCACACGGGCGGCAACAAGGGACTGGTGAAAGCGACGGGTGCCAGGCTCATCGCTCACCGGAATGCAAAGCACCGTATCGCAAACGTGGATGTCGGCGTCGGCGCCGGCGACCTGATCAGGGTCGGCAAGACGGTCGAGCTCGAATGCCTCGACACGCCGGGGCATACGATGTGCCATATCTGCCTGCTGTCCCACACCGACCAGCCCGGCCTGTTCAGCGGCGATACGCTGTTTAACGCAGGCGCCGGCAACTGTCACAACGGCGGGCATCCGGTGGAGCTGTTCGAGACCTTCAAGACGCAACTGGACGCGCTTGCGGACGACACACGGATATACCCGGGGCATGACTACCTGCTGAATAATCTCGGCTTCACGCTCGATCGTGAACCTGACAACGCCACCGCGCAACGAATGCTCGAGGAGTACGCAAACCAGGACCCCGATGACGCGCTCGTGACGACCATGGCGATGGAGCGCGACATCAATACCTTCTTCCGGCTGCAGAGCCCGACCATCGTCGAGAAACTGGCACGGGAGTTTCCGGAACTGGGCGACAGCCCCGACGAACGTTCCGTGTTCCTGAAGCTGCGTGAGCTCAGGAACAGCTGGTAGCAAGGCGATCGGCTAGCCGCTGCAGGGACTTCGCGGAGCTATCGGCGCGGGCGGCCATCCATAGATAGTGCAGGGCGAGGTACAGCCGGCGCTGCTCAGCCAGCCTCGACTGCCAGGGCGCGCCGCGGCCCTCGAAATACGCGTCGAGAAGGGCCGTCGCGACCTCATCGCTCAGTTCGTGATGTTCAACGATCGTCGCCAGGTCGAATAGCGGATCGTTGTCGCAGGCGTATTCCCAATCCAGGAACCTGATGCCGGGCGTCGTCACTATATTTTCCGCCACCAGGTCGTTGTGACAACAGCACGGGTAGTTTGGCAGGCGCGCTCCACCAATCACCTTGAGGCACAGCCTGACGATCTTGCTCTCCGGGTTCTGGATCCTGCTCACATAGTGCCTGCCGGCGCCGATTCCGTCGAAGCTACGACCCGTATTCGGCAGGCCGTGCAGCCGCCGCAGCGATGCGGCCAGCTGCTCGATTCCCGCTTGCTGGTCGAGCAGCGATGGCTGCCACTGGCTGCCAGCAACGTATTCCGTCAGGTACACATTCTGGTCCGCGAAAAGAACGGCACCGGCAAGGCCCGCTGATTGGGCTGCCGATTGCACGGCGGCCTCTTGTAGCCTCGTGCCCAGATGCGCTGCCCGGGCTTCGACATCAACCTTTAAGACGGCCCTGGCGCCCCCCTTCTGCAAGAGCCATGCTCGATTCGAGAGCCCCCCGTTTAGCTCCATCCAGGTAGCATCACGCCAGTTCGGCAGGCTCCGAATGACGTGTTCCGGCGAGTCCGCAGTGCTCATGACGCGCGTTCCCGATACGACCTTGTCCAATGTGCAATACCGAAAGGAATCATGATCACGTAGGCGACGAACAGCAGTGACGTAAGCTGCAGATCGCGCACCCAGTAAATCAGGACGGAGACGCTGTCGATCGCTAGCCAGTACCACCAGTTTTCCAGCACCTTGCGTGCAACGAGAAAGGTTGCCCAGACAGCTGACCAGCTTGTCAGCGAGTCGAGATAGGGAAATGCGGCATTGCTGTATATCGTTAGCAGAAAGCCGGTGAAGGCACTCAAAAGCACAATTACAGAGATTGCTGCCGCATGGGTCTGCAACGGCCAGCGAACCACCGGGCGATCGTGATCCTTATCCGGTCCCGATGTCCACACCAGCCAGCCATACACCGCCATGGCCAGGTAAAAGCCGTTGAGTGCCGATTCCATATAAAGCCGGGCAACCAGGAACAGCCATATGTAGATGGCCGTGCTGATGCCGGCGCACAACCAGCACCAGATATTTTCACGAATGGCGAGCAACAGGTAGCCAATCGCAAATACGACGGCAACGACCTCCAGCGTGGAGAACGCATGTGCCTGGTCGAGCAGGCGTGCTGCCAGTGCGTCCACTGCTAGCCTTGTGACGGGTTGTTCAGCATCTTGATGACGAAAATCGCCTTCGGCAGCTGTTCAAACGTTTTACCGATTTCCTGCTTCAGCGCCTGCATGACGTCGTCAAACTCACCAACGATCTGCGTACTCATTGCGTTGGTCCAGACCTCGAGCCCATCGTGGGTGTTCAGGCGCTCGATGACGTTCCTGATCGGCGGAATGAAATCCGCGTCGAGTGGATACAGGCTGATGTCAACTGCTACTTTCATTAGTCAAACCTCTTTTCCAGGGTTACACCAAGGTGCCGCGGATCGCCGAGGCGCGTATACAGCGTGTCGGGAAAATCCGGCGGCTCATTGCCGAAATAGAAACCGCGTACGGCGTAGCGCCTGTCGAACAGGTTTCGCCCCCAGAACTGCAGCGTCCAGTTGTCGCGCTCGTAGCCGACGCGCGCATGCACCAGCGCATAGGCAGATGATTTCTGATCGTGGCTGACATCAAAATAGAACTCGTCTCTCGCTGTCGCGTCGATACGCGCGAAGAAGCCTCGCCCGCTGCGATAGGCAATGCCGGTCGCCAGTGTGTAGCGCGGCGCATGCGCCTGGTCTCGACCGGCAAGGTCGCCCTGCGGCACAAGGAAGGCATCGAAACTGGCGTCAAGCAGGCCAACGTTGGCGTAGAGCTCGACCGAATCCGACACCAGCCACCGAAGATCGGCCTCGAAACCCAGTGTCTCGCCTTTCGCCGCGTTGTCCGTGAAGAACACGAAAGAGGCCGGATCGCCCGGAACGAGCTGCACGGAGCTGCGTACCTGCTGGTCGACGCGTCGGCTGTAAAAAATCGACGCATTGAGTAGCAAAGCATCGTCCGCTATCGCGCTCTTGATTCCGGCCTCAATACCCCAGAGGCTTTCTTCGCCGAACGCCCGGCGCCCGTCAGGCACGGCGCCAAGATTGAAGCCGCCGGCCTTGTAGCCCTTCGTCAGGCTGACGAAGCTCGTCAGCCGACCCGAGTGATCGTGACTCAGGCTGAGTTCCCCGCCCCACATGGTCTCCGATGGGCCAACGCTCAGGCCCGCTGTATCCCGGTAGTCGGTCGACCGGTGCTCGGCCCGCAGCCCGAAGCCGACACGGCTTACGTCGCTGATCGCGACGTCGAGCTGACCGAAGAGCGCGGTACTGACGGCTGTGTAGTCGCTGCCGAATGTGTCGTCGAGGCTGTCGGCGAAATCATAGAACGGATCGTAGTACTCGCCCTGGTTGACGGTAAGCAGCTCGTCTCTGAGCTCCTGGACATAAAGGCCGGCGAGCCAGTCTGTTGAATCTGCAAACAGGCGTCCGCGATCTGTCGACGCGATGCGAAATTCCTGGCTGGCCGTCCGGCGCGTTCGCGCACTTGCGGATACGTAGTCATAGAGAACCGGCGCCCAGCTATCGTCGTTGCCCCAGTCGGCATCAAAACTGAAGTCGATGTCCGAGTCCGCCAATGCGGTAATCGTGGTTAGCGTCGCCCTCTCCAGCGCAGTCCAGTCAAGCCGCAGCGAGGCGCCGAGACTCCTCTGCGCGTCTCTGCCCGGCTTGTCCGAGAGCATCGTATAGCTGTTGTCGAGCGAGAACGCGTCGTAGCCATTGTCGATATCGCTGTAGAGCAACGACAGCCTGGTTTCCAGCGTCGGCGATGCCAGGTAGCGCAGCCGGAGTCGCATTGAAGATTCGTCCCTGCCATTGGTGTCGTCGCGTCCGAGCCGGGTATTGCTGCGGAACCCGTCGCTACCGTACTTTCTTGCGCTGAGGCGAAAGGCGAGACTCTCGCTGTCGTTTAGCACCCCTCCGAATGCCAGGCCGACGCCGAACGCGTTGTCATCACCGGCAGTCAGCTCAAGTCGGCCATCGCGCTCGCCATCTGCCGCGGCGCTGGTCACGTAGATCAGCCCGCCCAGCGCGTTGGCTCCGTAACGGCTGCCCTGGGATCCTCGCAGCACCTCGACCGAGTCGACATCAAACAGGGTTGCGACGGTGCCGATACCGCTGAAGTCGATATCGTCTATCAGAAAACCGATCGACGGGTTGGGCGCGCCCTGGTATTGCTCCAGCTCGCCGACGCCGCGAATCTGAAAATAGCGGGCCCGATGGCCATCGCCAGACCAGTTCAGGTTCGGCACGACGCCAATGAGCTCCTCGAAGTGCTGCACCCCGTTTGCCGCAATGAACTCCGCATCAAGCACAGTGACGCTGGAGGGAAGTTCCTGCAGCGCCCGCTGGCGGAAATCGGCGGTAACCACGATCTCGTCGAGCACCTCGGCATCGTTCGCCGATGCGAAAGAACGGTTTGCGACTATCAGAACGATGGCGACGGTGAATAAGCGCCAGGTGAGTCTTTGCTGCATGATTCCCTTCCTACGCCGGCATTATCCGGGTCAGGTTCTAAGGGTTCCCTGTGCGCCCGACAGGTGTCGGGACGAGGATCTCAGGTCGCTCTGGACCACCCCTGTGAATGGATGATTCTACTACGATTTAAGGCGCGCGATCAGGCTTGATGTATCCCATCGATTGCCGCCCATCTGTTGCACTTCAGCATAGAAACGATCGACGAGGCGCGTCATTTCCAGCGCTGCCCCGTTGCTCTGCGCTTCACCAAACGCGATCCCAAGGTCTTTGCGCATCCAGTCAACCGCGAAGCCGAAGTCGAACTCGCCGTTCACCATCGTTTGCCAGCGATTCTCCATCTGCCAGGACTGCGCCGCGCCCCTGGAAATCGACTCGATGACGGCGGCGGGATCCAGGCCGGCGCGCACCGCGAAGTCCAGCCCCTCGGAGAGCCCCTGCACGATTCCGGCGATGCATATCTGGTTGACCATTTTCGCCAGCTGACCGGAGCCGCTTGGCCCGATATGCGTGATCGCTTTCGCATAGCTCTCGATCACGGGCGTTGCCTGCTGACAGACCGCGGTATCGCCGCCAATCATGACCGTCAGCTGCCCGCTTTCCGCACCGGCCTGCCCGCCGGAAACGGGCGCATCCAGGAAACCGACCGATTTCTCGGCGGCAATGCAATGGACCTGCCGGGCGAGCTGCGCCGAGGCCGTCGTGTGGTCGACGATGGTAGCGCCCGGGGCGATGCCGTTCAGAACGCCGTCGCTACCCAGGATTACGTCGCGGACATCGTCATCGTTGCCGACGCAGCAGAAAGCGATGGCTGCATCCTCCGCCGCGGCTGCCGGCGTCGCTGCGCTGTCGCCGCCATATTGGCGCACCCAGTCATCGGCTTTGGATTGCGTGCGGTTATAGACAACGACATCGTGGCCGGCCTTGGCAAGAAAGCCGGCCATGGGATAGCCCATGACGCCAAGTCCGATGAATGCAGTTCGCATAGCTTGCTCCGTCAGGCGGCATCGGCCTTGGTTGACTTGCCCGCTTTCTGGCGCTTGCGCGGGTCAAGACCGATCGAACGCGCAATAATCTCACGCATGATCTCGGAGCTGCCGGCGTAAATCCGGGAGATTCGCGCGTTGGTAAACAGGCGCGAAACCTTGTACTCATCCATGTAGCCGGCGCCGCCATGAAGCTGCACGCACTCGTCGGTCACGCGACCTTCCAGTTCGCTGGTCCAAAGCTTCGCCTTCGCCGCGTCTTCGGCCGTCAGCTTACCCTCGTTGTGCACTTCGACGCATCGATCGACGAACGCATAGCCGACGTCCAGTTCCGTGCGCATGTCCGCCAACTTGAAGCGCGTATTCTGAAAGTCCGCAATGGGCCTGCCGAACGCCTTGCGTTCGTTGACGTACTCCAGCGTCAGCTCATAGGCGGCTTCGGCGCTGGCAATGTAGCCACATGCGCCAAGAAGTCGTTCCTCGGCAAGTCCGTGCATCAAGTGATAAAAGCCACGATTCAACTCACCGAGCAGGTTTTCCTTCGGTACCTTGACGTTGTTGAAAAACAGCTCGGCCGTGTCCTGGCTCTTCAAGCCCATCTTTTTCAGGTTTTTCCCACGCTCGAATCCGTCCATGCCGCGCTCGACGACGAACAGTGACAGGGCGTGCTTGTTGCCGGGATCGGTGCGTGCAACGACGATGACGAGGTCGGCAAGGATGCCGTTCGAAATATAGGTCTTGGAGCCGTTCAGCAGGAAGTGATCGCCCTTGTCCTCTGCTTTCGTGCGTATCCCGGCGACATCGCTGCCGGCGCCGGGTTCGGTAATAGCGATCGCGAGGATGTGCTCGCCGCTGATGCACTTCGGCAGCCAGCGCGCCTTTTGCTCGTCGGTCGCAAAGGTATCGAAGTACGGCGCTACCAGTCGGCTATGCAGCGTCATGAAGAAACCCGCGTCACCGTGGTGCGCATTCTCCTCGATCAATATCTGCTCGTAACGAAAATCCCGCACGCCGATGCCACCGTATTTCTCGTCAGCCCACATCAGCAGGAAGCCCATCTCGCCAGCCTTCAGATAGGCCTCGCGGTCGACGATGCCGGCTTCGTGCCAACGATCGCTGTGCGGCTCAATTTCGTTCTTCATGAAACTGCGCACGGAATCGCGAAACATGTCGTGCTCTTCTTCAAAAATGAATCTGTCCATAATTCTTACTCGCTTGAATATATGCGCCGCTTATTTGCCTTTAAAGCGCGGCTCGCGTTTTTCGAAGAACGCCTCGACGCCCTCCACGTTGTCATCACTGCCGGCCAGTGCCTGTTGCCAGTCCGCCTCCATGTCAAACGTGCTCGCCCAACTATTGTCCATGGCATGTCGCATGGTTTTCTTGGTTGCCTCGAGTGAACGAGGCGCGCGCTTCGCGAGGCTCTCCGCCCACTCGAGAGCCGCGCTCTTGAGCTCCGCCGCCGGCACCGCCTTGTTGGCCAGCCCCAGCTCGACGCAGCGCGCTGCGGGAATCCGTTCCGACTCGACGCTGAGCTGAAACGCGCGTCGGTAGCCCAGCTGCCTCACCAGCAACCAGTTGAGGCCACCGTCCGGAACCAGCGAAATCGTCGTAAACGGTGACAACAGGAAGGCATTGTCGGCCATGATCAACAGGTCGCAATGCAATGCCATCGACATACCGATACCGGCGGCGGATCCGGGGACGGCGGCAATGACGGGCTTGCTCATGGTCGCTATGGCCGACAACACGGGCCGATACTCATACTGCAGCTTGCCGAACACCGGGCGCCCTTCGAAACCCGACTTCAGGTCGGCGCCCGCGCTGAAGCAGCGGCCCTCACCGGTAAGGACAACGACTCGTATGGCGTCATCGCCTGCCGCACGTTCCAGCGCCAACTGAAGCTTGTTCGACAGTTCCGTCGTAAAGGCGTTCATGGATTCCGGGCGATTCAGGGTAATGATCGCGACGGCGCCTTTATCCTGGTAATCGACGATGTCGTTCATCCGGTTTTCCTCAGGCCGCGGAGCGGGCTTCACCGTTGCCGGCCAGCCCGTAGTAGGTTTCACCTTGTTCGGCCATGGCGCGCAGGCGCTCCGGCACAGCGAATCGCGGGCCGTATTGCTCTGCCAGCCGGTCCGCTTCATCGACGAATGCCTTGACGCCCACCGTCTCGATGAACGACAGGGTGCCACCGGTGTAGGGCGGAAACCCCCATCCGAAAACAGAACCGACGTCGGCATCGGCCGGGTGGGTTAACACGCCTTCTTCCAGGCAGCGGGCCGCGTCGATAGCCTGCACATACAGCAGCCTGGTCTTGACCTCCTGCGCTGTTGGTTGCTCTGCGGACACCGGGAACTGCGACGAGAGTCCCGGCCAGAGGCGCTTGCCGCCGTCATCGGAATATTCGTAGAAACCGGCGCCGAAACGTTTTCCTCGCCGATCCAGCTCGACCACCATGGTCTCCATCACGGCATCAGCCGGCGTTTCGACATAGTCGTCGCCCAAGTCGGCCTTGGTTTGTTTTCCGATCTTGTACGCCAGCTCCAGCGACACCTCGTCCGTTACGGCCAGCGGGCCGACCGGCATACCGGCGTGTTTCGCGACGTTCTCGATCAGCGCCGGGTTAACGCCTTCGGCCAGCATTGCAATACCTTCCCTCGTGAAGGTACTGAACACCCGACTCGTGTAGAAACCGCGGCTGTCATTGACGACGATCGGCGTCTTGCGAATTTGCTGGATGTAGTCGAGCGTGCGCGCGATCGCTTCATCGCTGGTCTTCTCTCCGACGATAACTTCCACCAGCGGCATCTTGTCGACGGGCGAAAAGAAGTGAATGCCGATGAAGTTTTTCGGCCGTCCGGAAGCCTCTGCAAGGCCCGTAATGGGCAGTGTCGACGTGTTCGAGCCGAAAATTGCGTCGCTGCTGATTACGGCTTCTGTCTTTGCCGTGACGTCAGCCTTGATCTTGCGATCTTCGAAAACGGCTTCAATGACGTACTCGCAGCCCTCGAGTTCCGCGTAGTCGTCCGTCGTATTAATCAGCTCCAGGACATCGGCAGCGGCTGCGGCGTCCATGCGGCCGCGATCGACGCGTTTTTGCAGTAGTTGCCGCGAATAGTCCTTGCCCTTCTCCGCATCGTCCCTGCTGCGGTCAAGCAAGACGACATGCATTCCGGCGCGCGCGGAGACGAAAGCGATACCGGCACCCATCATGCCGGCGCCGAGCACGCCGAGCTTTGTAACCTTGCGCTTGTCGATGCCCTGTGGACGGCGCACCAGTTTATCCGCCGCCCCCTTGTTGACGAACAGGGTGCGGATCATGTTGCGCGCCACGATGTTGGTCAGAAGCTCGGCAAAGTACTTGGATTCGATCTGCAGCGCCGTGTCGATCGGCAGCACTGAGCCCTCGTACACCGCCGACATGATCGCGATTGGCGCCGGGTAATTGTGATTTGTCGTCTTCTGCAGCAAAGCAACGCCGAACATCTGCGTCTGGATTGCTTTGGGGTTCATCAGGCCGGCACCTCCGGGCACCTTGAAGCCTTTCTTGTCCCAGGGTTGCGCGGCCTCGCCGCCATCGAGAATCCACTGCTTTGCAGCGGCGACTTCCTGTCCAGGTTCGACGAGACGATCGACGATGCCCATCTCCGCCGCTTTGGCAGGCGACAAATGTGTTCCCTGCAGCAGCAGCGGCAGCGACGCCTCGAGCCCGATCATCCGCGGCAGACGCTGCGTGCCGCCAGCGCCCGGCAGCAGGCCGACCTGCACCTCGGGCTGACCGAGTTTCGCCTTCGGATTGTCCGCCGCTACACGGTAATGACAGGCAAGGCACAGCTCGAGGCCACCGCCGAGCGCGGTGCCGTTGATCGCAGCGACGATCGGCTTGCCACAGGTCTCGAGTTTTCGATACAGCCGCTGCAGGCCACTCCATTTCTCAAATGCCGTTTTCGGGTCAGCTCCGGGCTGGATTTCGTCGACGATCTGCAGCAGGTCGGCACCGGCGACGAAGGAGCTCTTGCCCGACGTGACGACGGCACCCCGAATGCCGTCGTCGCCGACTATCTGGTCGATCGCCTGGTCAAAGTCGGCGATGAACTCGGGTGATACGACATTCATTGAGCGGTCTTTGAGATCGATCGTAATGACTGCGATTCCGTCGCTGCCAGTCTTCAGTTCAAGTGTATTCATGGTTTTGTCCCTCGAGTGCCGGCGCTAAACGCGTTCGATGATAGTTGCCGTTCCCATGCCACCGCCAACGCACAGGTTGACCAGCGCTGTTCCCTGGTTACGGCGCTCCAGTTCATCGAGCACGGTTCCCAGGATCATTGCGCCCGTCGCACCTAGCGGATGACCCATGGCAATTGCGCCGCCGTTGACGTTTATCCTGTCATGCTCGATGCCGAGCTGTCGCATGAACAACATGACCACCGACGCGAAGGCCTCGTTCAGCTCGAACAGATCAATGTCCTTTACGGCCATGCCGCAGCGCTTCAGGACTTTCTCGGCCGAGGGCGCGGGCCCGGTCAGCATGATCGTCGGATCGGTACCGATCGAAGCAAAGCCCTTGATTCGCGCACGCGGTTTGAGCCCCAGCGCCTTGCCCATGTCCTTGCTACCGATCAGCACGGCCGCCGCGCCGTCGACGATGCCGCTTGAATTACCGCCGGTATGCACGTGATTGATGGCTTCGACCTGCGGATACTTCTGCAGCGCAACGGCGTCGAAGCCTGCCTGTTGCCCGGGGATTTCAAAGGCAGCCTTCAAGCCCGCCAGGTCCTCGGCCGTCGTGCCCGGACGCATGTGCTCGTCGTGATCCAGGAGGACGTTGCCGAGCTGATCGCCGATGGGCACAACGGAGTTCCTGAAGTAGCCATTTTCCCAGGCGTTGGCCGCCCTCGCCTGGCTCTCCACGGCGTAGGCATCGACGTCTTCGCGCGTGAACCCCTCGAGGCTCGCGATCAGATCGGCGCCGATCCCCTGCGGCACGAAGTACGACTTGTATGCGAAACCCGGGTCGGCATGCATGGCACCCGAGTCCGAGCCCATCGGCACGCGCGACATGCATTCGATACCGCCACCGATAGCAAGGTCGGACTGCCCTGACATGACCTGTGCAGCCGCCGTGTTGACGGCCTCGAGGCCGGACGCACAAAAACGATTCAGCTGTTTGCCCGGCACGCTTTGATCGAAATCGGCGTTCAGCACAGCCAGTCGGGCAATGTCAGAGCCCTGCTCGCCGACCGGCGCGGTACAACCGAAGACAACGTCGTCGAGCTTGCTGGTATCGAGGTCGTTGCGCTCGCGTATCGCGGCCAGCACCTGGGCGGCCAGGTCGATCGGTGTTACCGGGTGCAATGCGCCACTCGAGCGGCCTTTGCCTCTGGGACTGCGTACGTGGTCGAAAATATAGGCGTCTGTCATTTCGTTTCCTATGCGTTAATTACGCCGCTAGCTTGCGGCGAGCGAATCCTTCAGGTGTCTCTTCATCACTTCGTTTGACACGGAGAAATCGAAAGTGTCCGGGCTCATCATCCAGAGATAGGTCATACCGGATATGTAAGCCACGTATTGCGTGGCCACTTCATCCGGGTCGACTTCGGCGCGCACCTGGCCTGCTTCCTGCCCGCGCCGCACCCATTCGGCGACGTCGGATTTCTGCCGGCGCCGTATGCCGACCGCGGTCTGCTGATACTCCGCGCTGGGGCTCGCTGCCCCGCAGTACAGGATCTCCAGTGCGCGAGCTTCCTGTGGCAATTCCTGTTCGAACTCGTAGATGGTGTCGAGCGCCGCGCACATGGCCTCGATGCCGACCTTGTCCCCCACGCCGCGCTTCAGGTATTCAAGCCAGCGGCGGGAGATCGATTTGCACAACGCATCGTAGAGGCCACCTTTGGATCCGAAGCGATAGGTCGCGAGTCCGCGGCTGTAGCCGGCCTTCTCACCGATCATCGCCAGTGTCGTCTTGTCGGTGCCGTGCTCCAGCACAAGGGCCATGGCGGCTTCCAGCATGGCCTTGTCGGACAAGGCGGTGCGTTCAGCCTGGGTCAGTGAGGCATTGGGCTGCTGCAATCGGATAGAGTTACTTGCTGTCAACAAGCAAGTGATTATACGCCGCTGCTGCCCAAGCACAAGGGCCGCGGGAGGCTTTGCGCGATAGCGGGGCTGGCCCGGCTAGAGCCTGTCACGCAGCTGGTAATAGAACACGCCCAGCGCGGCCAGCTCGCGCCGAAATCGATGCGCGCCGGGGAGGCGGACCGGCTTGATCCTCGAAAACACGTCGAAGCGCTCCGCCGTCCCGGCAACGACATCGGCGAGGATCTGGCCCGCCAGGTGCGTCACGTTGACGCCATGCCCGGAATAGCCCTGGGCGAACAGGATATTGGACGACACCCTGCCAAACTGGGGCACGCGGTTGATCGGTACGCCGATCGTGCCGCCCCAGGCAAAGTCGATCTGCGTATCCCGCAGCGCTGGGTAGACTTTCAGCATGCGCGGCCGCAGGTTCTTCCTGATGAACCCCGCATCATTGCCGGCATAGTTGATGCGCCCGCCGAACAGCAGCCGTTTGTCCGCACTCAGGCGGAAGTACTCCAGCACGAAATTCGGGTCACAGACGGCAAGGTCGCGTGGATTGATCGCATCCGTGTGTCGTTTCGACAGTGGCTCGGTCGCGATGATGAAGCTGTTGACCGGAAGAAGTATCCCCCTCAGCTCGGGGATGAGCGCATGGTAGGCATTGCCGGCAATGACGACCCAGTCAGCGACTACGCTGCCACGTTTCGCGACGACGCGAGCTCTTGCGCCGCGCTCTATTCTCAGCACGGGCGAAGACTCATAGATCGTCGCGCCATTCGAAACCGCCGCCTTCGCCTCTCCGATACACAAATTCAGAGGGTGCAGGTGACCGTTGCCCATGTTCAGCAAGGAACCGATATAGGCCTGCGTACCGATGATCTCCGCGGTTTCCCGCGCTGACAGCAGTCTGAATTCGTGTGGAAAATCGTGACGCTCGAGATTGTCGAAATCGGCCCGGAAAGCACGCATATGGCGCGGCTTGATTGCGACATCGAGATAGCCGGACTTGAGATCGCAGTCGATGCCGTAACGAGCGACACGCTCCCGGATAATCTCGTGGCCTGCCCAGCGCATCTCCCAGAGCAGCTTCAGCAATGCAGGGTCGTTGCCTGCGAGCTTGCCCTCGCCCGAGATGCCGCCAATCATCTGGCCACCGTTGCGACCGGATGCACCCCAGCCGACTTTGCTGGCTTCGACCACGTGCACCTTGTAGCCGCGCTCGGCGAGATGCAGCGCCGTCGAGATACCCGTGAATCCGGCGCCCACGACGCAGACATCGGCGCGCTGCTCGCCCGCGAGCGGCGGATAGCTGGTGCTCTCTTTCGCCGTTGCGGCGTAGTAGGATCCGGTGTGTGGCTGTGTCTCGATCATTGCCGTCATCGTACCTTTGCAACAGTGAACAGGGTAGCTATTGAATATAGTATTTGACCTGGGTGGTGTCGTCTTCAACTGGCAACCGGATGCGCTCATCGGCCGCGTTTTTCCCGACGCAGGAACACGGGCACTGGTAAAGGCGAGTATCCTCGGGCACGAAGACTGGGTCGAACTCGACCGGGGTACGCTGGCGCTGGATGACGCAATTGCGCGAGCCGCGGCACGAACCGGGCTGTCCGTCGATAGCGTTACGCGGCTGTTCGACGCGGTGCCGCCATCCTTGACGCCCATCCAGGGCACGATCGACCTGATTCGCTCCATACGCCAGACCGACAACCGGCTGTACGTGCTGTCGAACATGGGCGTGGCGTCAATGGCCTACCTGGAACAGCAACACGACATCTGGGATTTGTTCGACGGCGTCGTGATTTCTTCGCGTATCCGCAAGGTCAAACCCGAAATCGCGATCTACGAGCATCTGCTGAAGGTACATCGCCTGGCCGCAAACGAATCGGTCTTTATCGATGACCTGGAAGAAAACCTGTCGGCGGCAGCCGTGCTCGGCATTCGGACGATACGATTCGTCGACCCCGCTCAATGCCGGCGCGAACTGCTGGATCTCATTAGTCAGTAAACGTCACCCCACAGCGACTTACGTAAACCGCGCAGGTCACATATTGCGCCGATACTCGCCGCCGACTTCGTAGAGCGCGGCCGAGATTTGTCCGAGTGAACTCGACTTCACAGTCTCCATGAGCTCCGCGAAGATATTGCCGCGCTCGCGGGCCACCGCCTGAAGGCGAAGCAAAGCCTCGGGTCGCTCGTCGGCGTGATTCTCCTGAAAAGCGCGCAGGTGCTCGATCTGTTCTTTTTTCTCTTCATCGCTCGAACGAATCAGCTCCTGGTCGTGTACCTCGTCCTCATGTCCTTCCTTCGGCAGGAATGTATTGACGCCAATCAGCGGCAACGAGCCGTCGTGCTTCTTGCTCTCGTAGTAGAGGCTCTCTTCCTGGATCTTGCCACGCTGGTACATGGTATCCATCGCGCCAAGCACGCCGCCGCGCTCCGAGATACGCTCGAACTCCTGGTAGACCGCACCTTCAACGAGATCGGTCAGCTGGTTGATGATGAACGAGCCCTGCCAGGGGTTCTCGCAGAAATTGAGTCCCAGCTCGCGCGATATGATCAGCTGGATTGCAACGGCACGCCGCACCGAGTGTTCTGTCGGTGTGGTTATCGCCTCGTCGAAGGCATTGGTGTGCAGGCTGTTACAGTTATCGAACAAGGCATACAGCGCCTGCAGCGTCGTACGAATGTCATTAAAGCTGATCTCCTGCGCGTGCAGGCTGCGTCCGGAGGTTTGCACATGGTATTTCAGCATCTGCGAGCGGGCACTCGCGCCGTAGCGTTCTTTCATCGCCCGCGCCCAGATCCTGCGCGCAACGCGACCGATGACCGAGTATTCCGGATCCATGCCGTTCGAAAAGAAAAAGCTCAGGTTAGGCGCGAACTTGTCGATGTCCATGCCGCGCGCAAGGTAATACTCGACAATTGTGAAGCCGTTCGACAGCGTAAATGCCAGCTGGCTGATGGGGTTTGCGCCCGCCTCGGCGATGTGATAACCGCTGATCGAGATGCTGTAGTAGTTGCGCACATTGTTGTCGATGAAGAACTGCTGCACGTCTCCCATCATCTTCATCGCGAACTCGGTCGAGAAGATACAGGTATTCTGCGCCTGGTCCTCTTTCAGTATGTCCGCCTGCACCGTGCCGCGCACGGAAGCCATCGTTTCCTTGCGAATGCGCGCATAGGTCTCGGCATCCACGACCTGTTCGCCGGACATACCCAGCAGGCCGAGACCGAGGCCATCGTTGCCGTTCGGCAAGTCGCCATCATAACGCGGCCTTTTCCTGCCCTCGAAGTAGGCGTCGATCTTTCTCCGGGCGGCCTCCCAGCCACCGGTCTCGCGAAGGTGTTTCTCGACCTGCTGGTCGATCGCCGTGTTCATGAAGAAAGCAAGAATCATCGGCGCCGGCCCGTTGATCGTCATCGAGACCGACGTGCTCGGCGCGCACAGGTCAAAGCCCGAGTAGAGTTTCTTCATGTCGTCGACCGTCGCGATCGAAACGCCGGAGTTACCGACCTTTCCATAGATGTCGGGTCGCTCGTGCGGATCCTCGCCATACAGCGTCACCGAATCGAATGCCGTCGACAGCCTTGCGGCTTCCTGCCCCAGGGACAGATAGTGAAAGCGCCGGTTGGTACGCTCCGGTGTGCCCTCTCCCGCAAACATGCGCGTCGGATCCTCGCCGAGGCGCCGGTAGGGGTACACGCCGCCCGTGTACGGATAGCCACCCGGCAGATTTTCTTTCGTAAGAAAGTTAAGCAACTCGCCCCAGTCCTTGAAATCCGGTGCCGCAATCTTCGGGATCTTCTGGTGGCTCAGGCTCTCGCGGTAGTTCTTGCCGCTGATTTCCCGGCCGCGAACCGTGTAGCTGTGTTTCTCTGCGCGCACGCCGGCTTTGCGTTTCGGCCAGCCCTTGAGGAGCTTGAGCGATGCCGCCGTCAGGTCGCTGATGGCCTCCTGGTAGCGTTGCCTGAGCGTCAGCAGGCTGCGGTCGTCGCCGCCGCTCAATGCCTCCGGCCTGTAGGCTTCCAATTCTGCCGGCAGCTGCGGGTCTTCGAGCAGCCGCAGTGACTCGTAAATGTGCTGCGCCCGGCTGGCCGTTTCCGCCTGGCTGTCGGCACGGCGGTTGATGCTTCTCCCCTGCTCGGCAATTTCGGCGAGGTAGCGGATCCTGCTGCCCGGAATCATTGCCGTCGAGCGCGGCTCGCGATTCGATGTATCGATGTTCGGCGTCCATCGGCCCGAATCGAGTTCGGCTTTTTCGACCATACGGCGGCACAGTTCCGAGAACATCCAGCTCACGCCGGGATCGTTGAACTGGCTGGCAATGGTTGGATAGACGGGAACCTCCTCGTCGGCGACCGCAAACGCCACATGGTTGCGCTTCCACTGCTTGCGTATGTCGCGCAGCGCATCTTCGGCGCCTCGCTTGTCGTACTTGTTGAGCACGATCAGGTCTGCGAAATCGATCATGTCGATCTTTTCCAGCTGGCTCGCCGCGCCGTACTCACTGGTCATGACGTATACGGAGAAGTCGACCATATCGACGATTTCGCTGTCGCTCTGACCAATGCCCGCTGTTTCTACGATGACGAGATCAAATCCCTGCGACTTCAGAAACAGGATATGGTCGCCGAGCATTTCGCTGGTCGCCAGATGTTGCCGCCGTGTCGCAATCGAGCGCATATAGACACGATCGGATCGCAGGGAATTCATCCGTATCCGGTCGCCGAGCAGGGCGCCGCCGGTGCGCCGCCGCGTGGGGTCGACCGCAAGCACCGCAATGCGCATCTCCGGGAAGCAGCTAAGGAAGCGATTCAGTATCTCGTCGGTCACACTGCTTTTGCCGGCTCCGCCGGTTCCGGTAATGCCGATGACGGGCACCTGTCCGGCCTGCATGCGCCATTCCTTGCGCAGGCGGACGAGTTCCGCGTCATCAAAAACGCGTTCCTCAATAGCGGAGATGGTTGCCGCGATATCTACCGAAGACCGATTCTTCAGCGGGGCTACCGTCGGTCGCCGAGCCGCGAGCGTACGTTCGATCAGGTCGGCAATCATCGCCTCGAGACCCAGCTCCATGCCGTCGTGCGGGTGGTAGATTCGCTCAACGCCATAGTCCATCAGCGATTTGATCTCATCCGGTGTAATCGTGCCGCCGCCGCCGCCAAACACCCTGATGTGGCTCGCGCCCAGCTCGCCGAGGCGATCGATCATGTACCGGAAGAACTCGTTGTGGCCGCCCTGGTAGGAGCTGATGGCGATACCGTCCGCATCTTCATGGATCGCGGCACGAACGATGTCCTCAACGCTGCGGTTGTGACCGAGGTGTATGACCTCGGCACCCTGCGCCTGAATCAGGCGCCGCATGATGTTGATCGCGGCGTCGTGGCCGTCGAACAGCGATGCGGCCGTGACGAAACGCAGCGGTGCGGTTTCGCGTTTCCCGGAAATACCGGGCAAGTCGGTAGCGGCGGTACCCATGGACACACTCCTGCAGGAAGACACAGCGCTGCTCTCCAGCCGAATGGCAGAAAAGCGTTATTTTTCAATCGGTTTTGCTATTGAAAAAATTCTAATCTGGATTAAAATAATGCAGTTTACGGCAGAACTCAAGTACCCCACGCGCTCTGCGCGGCCGCAAACGAGGAAAACGCATGGCCAAAAAGGCGGAAGAAACGCGTTTCGAGCTGCAAAAAGACCGCATGCTGCGGGCGGCCGCAAGGTGTTTTAACGAGAAGGGCTATAGCGGCTCGTCGCTGAAGGACGTCGCTGCGATTTTGGGTTTGACGGATGCCGCACTCTATTACTATGTGCGCAACAAGGAAGAGCTGGTGTACGAGTGCTACGTACGCGCCGCGGCTGTTGGCCGTGAAGCGATGCAACGGGCACTCGATGAAGGCCTGGACGGCATGGAGACGGTACTGCGGTACCTTCGTTACCACATCGAGATCATGGTCGGTGAGCGCGGCCCAATCGCCATCATGAGCGAGATCCCGTCGCTGAAACCCGCCCACCGCGAAGAGGTACTCGCGCTGTCGCGGCAACACAGCGCGCGCTTCGAGGAGATTCTCAACGCGGGTATCAATGATGGCAGCATCGCCGAGTGCGACGTCAGGATGACCGGCAACGCCATCATGGGATCTGTCAACTGGATTCCTAAATGGCATCACGGTGACCCGGCAATGGGCCAGGTAATCGCCAGGGAATTTCCGGTGATTCTCACCAGGGGGCTGCGACGCTGGCAGCCGCTCGACGCTAGCGAGCAGCGCGGGACCTCGGCTCCGGGCTAGTCCGGCAGCGATTCGAGGCGTTCATTTACCAGCCGTTCGACCTCATTGATGTCGAAACGAGAAGGATCTGTCTCCATGTCGGTAAAGCCGCCAATCTGCGCAAGCATTACGAGGTTTCCTTCCAGCTCGCTCTCGATGCGACCGTAAAAAACCGCACTTGACTGCATCTGGTTCGGAGATTTCGCGTCGATGACCGTCATCGGGCTACTGTTTCTCAGGCGCGAACCGGTCGTCGGCCGGGCGTCGCGCACATTGCGTTTGATCGAATCCAGCAGCAGGACCAGGTCGCTATAGCTGCGCCGGATTTCTAGAAACAGCCGGTCAGACTGTGTGCGCTGCTCCGCATTCATGTCCTCGAGCAACATATCGCGCACCGCAACGAACTGCGGAGTATCCCGCTCTGCGGCGAGTCGGTACCAGGCGGACGCGGCAACAGGGTCTTCGTCGACGCCCATGCCTGTCAGATGCATGAAGCCGACCATGTACTGTGCGTACTTGTCGCCGAGCGGAGCTAGTTCGTTGCGGTAAATGAAATACGCACGATCGTAGTCGCCGCGCTCGAACAGCTGATCCACCTTTCGCTGCACTTTCAGGGTCCGCGAATCCGGCGATTCGGCGGTGAAGCCCGAAGCGCGCTGGGCGTGTGTCGGTGTGCTGAGCATCACCGTCACAGCCAGCAACAGCAGGGATCGAATTATGCTTGAATTACCGACGATCATGTCCCGACATCAAAACTAGTACCTTTGAGTCTGCGGCGACGGCGTAAGTTCCGGCAATGCTATTCAATTTCTTCCGAGACAGGGTCGGCAAACCTGGGCTCGCGCTTCTCGAGATTGGCCATCACGGCTTCTACCTGGTTAGGAGACCCCATAATGCGCCGCTGCAGCTTTGCCTCCAATGCAAGCGCTTCGGCCTCGGGCAGATCCCACGCCTCATTTACCAGCCGCTTGATGCCCCGGATCGCCTCGGGCGAACGGGTGGCACAGTCGCTGGCAAACAGCCTGGCGGCGGTCAGCGGGTCATCTTGTAATCCGGTCACAAGGCCCAGAGCCAGCGCTTCGGCGGCATCGAGTATACGGGCCGACATAGCGAGCTCCTTGATCTTGTCCACCGGCATGATGTGACGGAGTGTCGTACTGATCGCCATATCGGGAATCAGTCCCCACTTGGTTTCCATGATCGAGAAGCGGCTACGCGCGGACGCATAGCGAAGATCGGCTCCCAGAGCGATCTGCAGTCCGCCGCCGTAGCAGATGCCGTCCAGTGCGCAGATGACGGGCACCGGTAACTCGCGCCAGGCATAGGCTGCACGCTGAAACAGGTTCGCGGGCGATCCGGCGACAGGTTCCATTAGCGCCGCGTCGATACCCATCCTGGAATCCGTGAAAACGCTGACGTCGATCCCGGCGCAAAAATTTCCGCCGGCACCATGCAGGACAACGGCACGCAGCGTGGGATCCTTGCTGAGTTTCCCGGCTGCCTCATGCAATGCCTCGAACATCTCCAGGTCCAGCGCATTGTATTTGTCGGGTCGATCGAGCATGACATCAGCCACATGCTGATCCACGCTGATACTCAAACGTTTGCTCACCCATATCCTCCCTGCATCATGCCGATAGCGTGCACTTGCCATTGCGTAATACGACGGTGTTGCGTTCCCTGACCGAGCAGCGAAAAGAGACGATATTGCCGTCCTGCCACATGTCGGTGGTGATGGTATCACCGGGAAGGACCGGCGCCGAAAAACGGGCATCGAATCCTTCGATCAGGGTGTAGTCATAGTCACATATCGTCTCGAGTACCGCCTTGCAGGCTAAGCCGAATGTGCAGAGTCCGTGCAGGATCGGCCGTTCGAAGCCCACGGCCGAGGCGGTGGCCGGATCGGCATGCAGCGGATTGCGATCCCCGGTTAGCCGGTACATCAGCGCCTGGTCACGGCGCGTAACGATGTCGCAACTCAGGTCCGGTTCCCGCTTTGGCGCTCGATGCGGCAGCGGGCCCTTGCCGGACGGTCCGCCGAAGCCGCCATCGCCCCGTGCCATGATCGTGTAACCCAGCGAAAACAACACCGTATCATCGCTCGCCAGCCGGCCCTCCGCTTCCAGCAGGATCAGGGCTCCGCGGCTCGGCCCACGATCAAAAGCGTCGACGACCCGCTTGTCTATCAGCAGGTCTGCCGCCGGCGGCAGTGGCCTGTACAGCTGCATGCGCTGCTCCGCGTGCAACACCTGGCTGTAATCCCAGCCGAGGTCAGGCGGAAACATGTCGGGCACCAGCACAGTTGCCAGCGTCGGCATCGTTTGCAGCACACCGCCCTGTTCGTAGACATACGGCAGTGCCTTCCTGTTCAACGGATCCGCGCCCATGCCCACGCTCAGCGCGTACAGCATGGATTCGGTATCCGTGTAACTGAAAGGAATATCGGAGACCGACTTCGCCAAAAGTTCTTCGTAGTTCAGTGCCATAGCTTGTCCATGCCGGCGCGATAGTGTCACGCGTCAGCCTTTCTTTGCGTACTGCCAGCCCATGTTTGCGAGCGGTTCGACAGCGTCGACCGCAAGTGCTGCGTGTGCGCTGGCGGCCGTTCCGTCCCGAACTCTGCCGGCGATACCCTGAAGTATCGCGGCGAGCCTGAAAAAATTAAACGCCGAGTAGAAGTTTCGGTTCGCGATGCCGTCGTTGCGACCGGTACGCTGGCAGTATCGTTCGATATAAGCCTCCTCGTCCGGTATGCCCAGTTCCTTCAAATTCTTGCCCGCCAGTCCCGTCGAGCCGATGCCGATTTCCGGCATTTGCCAGGTCATGAGATGATAGGTGAAGTCGGCGAGCGGATGGCCGATTGTGGACAATTCCCAGTCGAGCACTGCGATGACCCTTGGCTCGGTCGGATGCACGATCATATTGTCCAGACGGAAATCACCGTGCACGATGCCGGCCGACTCATCGTCCGGGATGTTGGCCGGCAGCCACCCCATGAGTGCGTCCATCGCCGCCACCGTGGCCGTCTCGGATGCCCGATACTGGCCCGACCAACGCGATATCTGGCGCGCAAAATAATTTCCCGGCTTACCGTAGTCCTGCAGGCCGACCGCACGGTAATCGACGTTGTGCAGCGTGGCGATGCTCCGGTTGACGTCGTCGTAGATCGCCGCGCGCTCCGCTACCTCCAGCCCCGGCAGGTCCAGATCCCAGAAAATTCGACCGTCAACAAATTCCATGACGAAAAACGTCGTGCCGATCACCGCGTCGTCCTCGCAAAGCAGAAGCGGTCTGGGCACGGGAAAACCGGTGGCATACAGTGCGCTGATAATTCGGAATTCCCGATCTACGGCGTGGGCGGACTTCAGCAATTTTCCGGGTGGTTTACGCCGCAAGACATAGCGCCCGGAGCCTGTAATCAGCAGGTACGTCGGGTTTGATTGCCCGCCCTTGAACTGGCTGACGGCCAGCGGGCCGCGGAAGGATTCGACGTGAGACGAGAGATAGTCCAGCAGGCGCTGTTCATCAAAGCGGTGCGCGGCGCGTACCTGACGGGTGCCGGTATTCTGTTCCGAGCGCCGGCTCATCGCATTGGATCGTTGGCGAGAACGCCACGTCCCAAGCCGGGGCTGGCACGGCGGCAATGTACCGTAGGCATGATCATGCGACCGAAGTGTACAGCTACATACGGAAAATACCGAACGGTCGCTCCTCATCTCTCGGGCGATTCATGGCGGCTGCCAGCGCCTGCGCCAGGACGGAACGCGTGTCCGTGGGATTGATAACGCCGTCATCCCAGAGGCGCGCGCTGGCATAATAGGGATTGCCCTGGGTCTCGTATTGCTGGCGGATCATCTCTTCATAGCCGGCTTTCTTCCTGTCTGGCCACACTTCGCCACGCGCCTCGTAGCCCTCGTTCTTGACCGTGGAAAGCACCAGCGATGCCTGCTCGCCGCCCATCACGGAGATTCTCGCATTCGGCCACATCCACATCAGGCGCGGACCGTAGGCGCGTCCACACATTGCATAGTTGCCGGCACCAAAAGACCCGCCGATGACTACCGTGAACTTTGGCACTGTCGCGGTGGCAACGGCATTGACCATCTTGGCGCCATCCTTCGCTATGCCGGCATGCTCGACACGCTTGCCAACCATAAAACCGGTGATGTTCTGCAGGAAAACCATCGGGATGCCGCGCCGATTACAAAGCTGTATGAAATGGGCGCCTTTCTGCGCCGACTCCGGGAACAGTATGCCGTTGTTAGCGATCATGCCGACAGGATAGCCATCGATATGCGAGAAACCGCAAACCAGCGTAGCGCCGTAGAGTTTCTTGAACTCCTGGAATTCCGAACCGTCGACAATTCGCGCGATGACCTCCCGCACGTCGTACGGATAGCGATACTCGCGCGATACGATTCCGTATATATCCTCCGCCGGATAAATCGGTTCCACAGGCTCACGCCGCACGACGCTGACCTCACGCTTCCAATTCAGGTTCGCGACGATGTTGCGGGCAATCTGCAGCGCATGATCATCGTCGTCCGCGAGGTGGTCAGCGACACCGGAAATCCTCGCATGCACGCTGCCGCCGCCGAGCGTCTCCGCGTCGACCACTTCGCCCGTCGCCGCTTTCACCAGTGGAGGGCCACCAAGAAAGATCGTGCCCTGATCCCGCACGATGATGGACTCGTCACACATGGCAGGGACGTAGGCGCCGCCGGCGGTGCAGGAACCCATGACCACGGCAATCTGCGGAATCCCCCTGGCGGAGAGTCTCGCCTGGTTGAAGAATATTCGTCCGAAATGATCCCGATCGGGGAATACCTCGTCCTGGCGCGGCAGAAACGCACCGCCGGAGTCGACCAGGTAAACACATGGCAGATGGTTTTGCTCCGCTACTTCCTGGGCCCGCAGGTGCTTTTTCACGGTCAGCGGATAATAGGTACCGCCTTTCACCGTGGCGTCGTTCGCGACAATCATGCAGGAGACGCCGTGAATGCGGCCGATCCCGGCAATCATGCCGGCGCAGGGCACATCATCGCTGTAGACCTGCCAGGCCGCCTGGCGGCCGATTTCGAGGAACGGCGAGCCCTCGTCGAGCAGCGTCCGAACGCGATCGCGCGGCAACAGCTTGCCGCGGGACAGGTGCTTTTCACGCGATCGTTCCGTGCCCCCCTGCATAACGTAATCATCGATCTCGCGCAGTCTCTCGACGAGCGACAGGTGCGACTCGGCATTCTTCTTGAATTCGTCCGAGGATCTATCGACTTTCGTTTTCAGGGTTGGCATATATTTCTGTCCGGACAACGGCTACCTGGTCGCTTCGAACAGCTCGCGACCAATCAACATTCGACGAATCTCGCTGGTACCCGCGCCGATCTCATAGAGTTTCGCGTCGCGCCACAGTCGTCCGGCCGGATATTCGTTTATGTAGCCATTACCACCCAGCGCCTGAATCGCTTCGCCAGCCATCCAGGTAGCTCGTTCAGCGGCAACCAGAATACATCCCGCGGCGTCGAAACGGGTAGTCTGGCCGCGATCGCAGGCTTGTGCGACCGCGTAAACGTAGCTGCGGCTGGCATTCATCGTTGTGTACATGTCGGCGACCTTGCCCTGCATCAGCTGAAATTCACCGATGGGCCTGCCGAACTGCTTGCGATCGTGAATATAGGGCATTACGAGGTCCATACAGGCCGCCATGATGCCGAGCGAGCCGCCGGCGAGAACCACTCGCTCGTAATCGAGGCCGCTCATCAGGATCCTGGCGCCCTTGCCCTCTTCCGCCAGCAGATTCGAGACCGGTATTCGGCAGTCCTCGAAAAGAACTTCGCTGGTGTCTGAGCCTCGCATGCCGAGTTTGTCGAGTTTTTGCGGGGTCGACAGACCGCGTGCGCCGCGCTCGACGATGAAAGCGCTAACGCCGCGCGAACCCGCTTTCGGATCGGTCTTTGCGTAAACGATCATCACATCGGCGCCTGGCGCATTGGTGATCCACATCTTCGAGCCGTTGAGGACATAGTCGTCGCCGTCACGCACCGCCGTCGTCCGCATGCTCAGGACATCGGAACCGGAACCGGCCTCGCTCATTGCGAGAGCACCCAGGTGCTCACCGCTGACGAGTCTGGGCAAATACTGCTGTTTCTGCCCGGCAGTACCCCAGCGCCGCAGCTGATTGACGCAAAGATTCGAATGCGCACCGTATGACAGGCCGATTGCAGCGGAGGCGCGGCTGATTTCTTCCATCGCTATTACATGTGCGAGATAACCAAGCCCGGAACCGCCATATTCCTCTTCAACGGTCATGCCGAGCAGGCCAAGCGCACCGAACTCCGGCCATAGTTCTCTCGGAAACGCGTTACTGCTATCGACGTCAGCGGCAATCGGTGAAATACGATCGGCCGCAAACCCCCTGACGGTTTCGCGCAGCAGGTCGAGATCTTCTCCGTGACCAAAGTCAAATTCGAACATCGGGCAGACACCCTTCCACTGTCAGCTACACTCCCCTGTTATTGTCGGCCGGCGGGGTCCCCGGGTGAATACCAATCGCAAGGTATCCGGAGATTCAGAGTGCGGACAGCCTGTCGATAAACAGGGAGAAGAGTTCGTACTGCGACGTGATTCCGAGTTTCGAGAACAGGTTACGCTTGTGCACCATTACCGTACCAGGCGCAATACCCAGTTCCTTCGCGATCGACTTCGATGAGTGGCCGCGTAACAGCAGCTGTGTAATCTGACGTTCCCGTTGCGTCAGATTGGATTCGCCGAATCGCTCGAAACACTGTGTCAGGCGCTGGTGCATACTCAGGTCGCGCTCATCCGCGGAGTGACGTGCAGACCATTCCTCCCAGATCCGCGACATGGCCGCCCTCACGATCGGCTCTATGGCGGCGAACCTGGCGACATCGGCACGGGAGAACCTTGTCTCCCAGCGTCCAACCACGAGCACCAGCGTCGTCTTGCTATCGGCGTCCAGGAAAAAATCCATTTCATCCGCGAGGTGCGTTCGCTCGTAATACTGTCGGTAGTATTCACTCGAACGAAAGCGATCAGGCGTTTCATCGCGACAGCGACACATCGTCGCCTTCTTGCTTCGCAATGCCAGCTGGTACAGCGGATCCAGAAGATACGGCCCCGCCAGGTACCGGTCCAGGTAGTGGCGCGCACGACTTGGCGTCATCGTGTGGTGCAGGACGTTGGGCGGCGCATCCCGGTAGAACGCCAGCAGACAGGTCGCGTTGTGTTCGACAGCCGCCGCGATAACGCTGACCAGTGCCGCCGCGATCCCCCGATCATTGTTTGGCCCGACAAGTTGCGCGACCGCGCGATACCACTCCGGGTTGTCGATACGCTTCGTCAATGTGTACCGATCAAGCCTGGTAGAGAGCGGCAATGGCGCCGCTGGGGTCTTCAATGACGCAAAATTGTCCGCCGGCCAGTCCGCGGGGCTCTACGACGAGCCTGCCTCCATTAGCGACGCAGGCTTTGGCACTCTCCTTGACGTCGGCTACCGTGATGTCGATTAGCCAGCCGCCGTTGAGCTCCGCATTGCTGCCTCGTGCATGACAAATGCCGGCAACCACGTCGCCTGTCGCAGGCATCGCCATCGAGTAGTCCGCGTAGCCGCCCATTCTGACGTCTTCGCTGGTCCAGCCGACGACCTGCCTGTAAAAGTCGCGAACGCCCGTCGGATCATCAACGCTGATATCGATCCAGCCAATCTTGCCCACTTCCATGTTGTCGGACATGTTGCTGCCTCCCTTGCGCCAGCCTGGCCGGCGCGTGCCGTGCGTCAAAACGACGTAAGAAAAGACGCTGCGTTACCACCGATTGGGCCCGATCCGGATTGCGCGACTTTCAGGTACGCAGGCCCCGTGGGATAGCCCTCTGGCTGCGGATTGAATACACGTCTAACGCGATTGCGATGGTACAGTCTTAGCTGCGACGCGAACGGTATGACGTAGTCAGGATCGTTGCCGCTCAACTCGTGGTGCAGCTGCGGCAGGCGATACCAGGGAAGGTTCATATTCGCGTGGTGCGCATTGTGGTAGCCAAAATTCAGTGTGAGCCAGTTTATCATTGGAAATCTCAGGCTCAGCGGATTACTGAATGTGTGCCGCTGTTCCCATTCCGCGTCGCCCTTGTGCGGCGGCGGCTCATAATCGAAAAGCGTAAGGTTGTAAGGGTAGTCATGCTGCACGCTGTCCATGAATCGCAATATGTGCATCATGATCAGGTACGCTATCACGTAAAGCAGCGCAACTTTCGGCGCCAGGATCAGCAGCGCAACGAACACGCCGCCGCGAATCACTATGACGGTAACATTGCGAAGGCGCTGCTTTCTTCGTTGCGGAATGACGAACGAGGTAAAAACCATGACCGTGTGCATTAACAAGTCATGCGCGGGGATATAGGCCCACTCCAGGACACGCGTGACCCTCGTTGTAAAAGGGTGCGATTCGAAAAAACGGTCATAGTCGAACCAGACGGCATCATCGTTATCGACATGATGGCGGAAATGCTTGTAGCGCATGTCCTCGTAAGTGCCGTAAGCGGCACCACACAACCAGCTCATGAAGCGACCGAGTGCCGCGTTATGGCGGCTGTTGACGAATACCAGGTTATGGCCGCACTCGTGTATCAGGTAGGCCGCAATCGTCATACCGTGCGCCAGTAGCAATGTCGCGACGGCATTAACGAGCAAATTGTCGTGGAACAGGCCCGCGAAGCCGACCAGGTACGCGAGCACGGCGTAGCCTGACGCGCCACCGTAGTAGCGAAGACCGTCCGGATCCCTGATTAGCGCCTTTGTCACCGCCTTAGTATCCCGCTGCTTCCAATCGTTTAGTTGTACACATGAGCAACGCCTATTGCTAGCATACGGCCCTGACCCGACCGTTCCGGAGACCTGGACGAATGAAGCTTGTAACCGCCATTGTAAAACCCTTTCGACTCGATGATGTACGCAACGCGCTGAGCGAAGTCGGCATCCAGGGCATGACTGTCAGCGAGGTCAAGGGCTTCGGCCGGCAGCGCGGCCACACGGAACTCTACCGCGGTGCAGAGTATGTCGTTGATTTTCTTCCAAAAGCGAAGATAGAAGTCGCCGTCTCCGACGACATGGTCGAGCGCGTCGTCGAAGCCGTGGTGGAGGCGGCAAAGACGGGAAAAGTCGGCGATGGCAAGATTTTCGTCACCGGGCTCGAGCAGGTTTGGCGAATCCGAACCGGCGAGACCGGCGACAGCGCCCTGTAGCGCGTCGCCAAAGCAGCTATGCGGCAAGGATGTCGATCGCCGCTCTGAGCAGCAAGACCCACAGCGCCACGGATGCTGCAAGGTAAGCCAGGAAGCGCGCCATGACGATATTTATCGTAACGTGAATCAGGCTGTGCAACGCGCGAAAACCCACAAACAACCAGGCGGCCAGAACATCTGTTGCGTCGACGTTGCCGGTCACATAAAGCAACAGGCAAAGTGCGTAGAACAGGACCGGTAGTTCGAACAGGTTCTTCAGATTATTCGAAGGATAGCTGGCGGACTCGGGCAACAGATCGGTCGTCTTGTCCGGCGTCGTGTAGGTCTGCGCTGGCAGCCTGGCCGCACGCATCGCCGGAATTCGTTTCGCAAACAGGACTGTCCAGACGATTGCCGTCAGCAGCATCATGACGATCATCGGCTGCAAGATCAGATCGTTGCTCATCATGGCTCAAACCCCGGTCATGCAGAATGCGTTCAGCTTGTTGCCGTCCCGGTCGCGAAAATAGCCGGCGTAGAAGTTGCCGCCGCGCGGCCCCGGCGCACCCTCGTCCGCGGCACCCAGTGACATGGCCCTGGCGTGAAATGCGTCGACCTTCTGGGATGAATCCAAAACGATCGCGACCATCACGCCATTGCCAACGGTCGCCGCGTTGCCATCGTAGGGCCTGATTATCGACACCGCCGGTGCGCCCGGCCTCGTCGACCACGCAATAAAGTTATCGCCTTCCATCAGGCGCCCGGCCCCTATGGATTCGAACAATTCATCATAGAATTTTGCCGCTTCGTCAAACTTGTTGGTTCCCAGTGTTACGTACCCGATCATCGTCAACTCCTGATTCGAAAGTATCGGCTGCGGACGCGAGCACGTCCCGCCAGCGTTCGAGCTTAACCGAGAAAGCCATTGCCGCGTAAGCCGGGCTGGTCGACGGCAGGCCTGCGCGGCGAATATCGTGGAATTTCGGCTGGCTGCCGACAAACCGGGCGAACAGTTGTTCGGCCTTTTGGCCATTGAAGGCGATGAGCTGAATGTCCCGGTGTGCTCGCAGGAAAGCATCGAAGTCGTTGGGCCGTGCACTGTCCAGATTGATGTCCGCATCGAGACTGCCTGGGCGTAGCGAACGGCCCAGCACATCCCAGAGCGCAATCCTCTTCTCCAGCAGCTGCGCGAGGCGATCCTGGTAACTGCCCTGGATGCCGAATAGCGCTTTCATAATCGCCCAGAACGAATTTCTTGGGTGTGCATAGTACTGCTGCGCGCGTATTGAGCGCTGCCCGGGCAGGCTACCCAGGATCAGAATTCGCGCGTCACGCCGCGCAACCGGCGGAAACCCCTCGGAAACTTGCACGCGGATAGCTTAGCCTCGCCGTTGCAGCATGCGGCGGCGGCTTGCGCCATCGGTTGCCTGCCGTCGCCTGTCCGGAGCGCGCCGCTGCAAGTGTCGGCTCACACTTCTTGATACGGCATGGACTGCATGATCGCGAGCTGCTCGGCTTCGGATATGCCGCGACCCAGCCAGTTGGCGTGAGGCCTAAATGCCTCTCTCGCGGTGATCGCAGGCACGTCAGGCAGACTGATGTCGCCGCGCAGGAAAAACGCGTTGGTACCGGTCGAATCGCATCCGATCAGGTAGTAACCCTTGCGTTTGCCGAGCGACTCCAGCGCCGCGAGTGACGCCCCATGAAAAAAACCGCTGGGATGCTTGCTGTAGCGCTCGAAGGACGGGTCGTAGGGTATGGTGAGAGACAGGTCCGGGCCAAGGCCGGCGTTGTACTCGATGCAGACGACACGCGGCGACACACAGTTGAGCTCCTGCCAAAACCAGTAATCGTTGCCGTCAACATCCAGGGAGAGGAAATCAATCTCCCCAGGTACGCCATTGCCGCGGATAAGGTCCTCGAGATTATCGAGCGTGATGAAAGCCTGAACCGCTTTCACACCTTCGATTCCCAGCTTGCCAGCGGTGTAATTGAAGAAGTCGACGTTCTCGGTCGAACCGTCCATCAACAGGCCGCTAAAGCCTTCGTGCACCATCAGGCGCAGGCTGTTGCACTGCACGGCACCGAAGCCGAATTCGACGAACCAGCGTGACTCGAAGCCGATCTGGTCGAACAGGAAACGAATCACACCGTCCTCACCGTTTTGCGACAACCAGCTGTACTCGTATCGGGCCAGGCCCGGAATACCCGCTTGCGACGGCGGTGGCCATGTATTGCTGTCGGATTTACTCCACTTCAGTCGGACTTTGCCAGCTCGCACACCGAAGGGTATCAGCGTGCGCTTGAGCCATTTCTTTGCACGACGCACGCGATATTTCTTAACCGGCACATCAGCCATGTATTCTCAGTATCCTCTCTTCGGATCAACGACGTTCAACAGCGGATCCCCAGCGACGTAGCGCCTGAGATTCTCTCGCAGCAGGATCATGTGTCGTTCTCGCTCGCCGCCGTAACCCGCCACGTGCGGAGTGATAATTACATTGTCGAACTGCCAGAGGGGGTGATCGACAGGCAGAGGCTCGGGTTCCGTGACATCCAGACCTGCACCGCCGACCTGGCCACTCTGCAGCGCCGCCACAAGGGCGTCGGTTCTCACCGTCGCACCGCGCCCGACATTGACGAAGAGCACGCCCTTCCTCGTCGCCTCGAAGAACTTGGCGTCCAGCAGGTTCCTGGTGGTACTGGTGAGCGGCAGCGCATTGACGATGACATCGGCCTGCCGCGCCAACTCCAGTAGTTCATCGGCCAGGCCAACGTACTCGACGAACTCCGGGCCTTCCCGGCTGGAGTTGCGGGTGCCAATCACGCGCATGCCCAACGCCGCAGCACGCCTGGCCGCTTCCGTACCGATGCCGCCGAGCCCTACAACAAGCATGGTCTTGCCCGCCAGCGGCATCATACCCTCGGGTGCCGCATACAGAGTCGTGCGTTCGTCGCCCTGCATTCGTTTTGCGAATACAGGCAAGGCCCGAGCCAGCGCCATCGCCATGGCAATCGCGTGTTCACCAATGACCGGTGCAGACATCTTTTGCATATTGGTCAAAACGATTTCGCCGCTGCCGACACGCGGGACACCGAGGCAACTCTCGGCGCCTGCCCAGGCGATCTGTATCCAGACGAGTCGCGTCGCCGCGTCCACGAGGCGCTCGTCACACAGACCGACAATGGCATCCACGTCACTCGCCCCGGAAACGTCGATGGAGTCCGGTCGCACGGGGATAAACTCCGTTGCCGGATAAAGGCGTCTCAAGGCGTCGAGATCTTCCGGGCTGACGCGGGCGATCATGATCTTTTTCGCACCTCGCCAGTTCGGCAAGTCCCGGGTAGCCACCTCCCCTTCAACAATGCCCGCCTGAATGACGAGCTCGTCGATAGTGACCTCGGCTGGCAGGGGTGCCGCCAGCATCACGGCCAGGATTGCCGCAAGTTTACGATTTGTGTTCATAAGGCTCCTCGCTGAGCGCACAGTTTACGCAGTCAGCCGCTGGAGCAACAGAAAAAGGTCTCGGGACGAGTACCAGTCACGTCTATCTTGCAGCGCCTCGCCGCCCGACACGCAGCCAGGCTCCCGGGAACTACGGGATAGGGCGCGATCAGGCCGGGAAGAAGTCGATCGGTTTGGTGGTTGTTATCGCCTCGACGTCACGCGCCTCGAATCGGAACAACTTGACGCGCTGCACCAGCTTGCGCTCCAGATCCGGGTCGCCGAGTTCACTCGATACGACCTCACACATGGTGACCTGGCCATTCGGCGCAATAGTCAGCTTTAGCACCAGCTTGCCCTCCAGCGAAGGATCGGCGCGCAGTGCGCGGTTGTAAAGGGCGAAGATCGCTCCCTTATTCTTGTCGAAGACGAGTTCGATTTCTTCGCGTGAGCGCGATGCCTTGCCGCTGCTGCCGCTTCGCGAAGCGCCGCCGCCGGCCTGGCCAATATTCGCAACCGGGCTGGCGACCTTGGTCGTCGAGCGGCCGGCTATTCCCGTGCCGCCCGTATTTCGGCTCATACCGGCGGTATTGATTCCGGTCGATGCGGCGCCGGCCTTGGAGGTAATCATTGAGCGTTCGTTTCGGACCGCCTCGCCGACCGATGCCGAAAGCGGTCGATTGTCGGCGATCTGTTCGACGAGGTTGGTATCGACCAGGTCGGCCAGGTCCTCGGCAAACGGCATCAACGCGGCCTGCGCCTGTTCACGCGCGATTTCGGCGCGATCGGGCTCCGGCTCGGGTTCCGGCACGGGTTCGGGCTCCGGCTCAGCTTCCACGACCTGCTCGGGCTCCGCTTCTTCGGGTTCCGGTTCCGGCTCTTCTTCTTTCGGTGGTGGTGGCGGCGGCGGAAGCGGCTTCTCTTCCAGCAACAGCTGCGCAATCCGCGGCGGAATTTCCTTGACGTCGTAGGGATCGGGCTCCGGAACGGGAATGAACGGCCAGATCACGCCGAGAACGGCGCAAATCAGGAATACGATTCCGAGCAGGCGCCTGAACTTCCGGTCCTGGCCGGCGCCCAGGGTCCATGGCAGTTCATACTCTCTGTAAAACGGTAGATCCAATTCCGCGACTCCTGTTCGTCCCTGTTCCTAGAGCGCTGCCTGCACGTCGGCCAGCTTGTCTGAACTCTTTTGCAGCACTGCAAGCGAAATCTGGCCATAGTCGGATTCCGTGCACGTCGCCATGACCTTCTTCAGCAGACGATAAGGAATGTCCTTGTCACCCATGATGGTAACTTCGCGGCCGGCAATATCATCCTGTGCTTCACGACGTAGCACCCGGTCATTTTGCGACAACAGCGCCTCGCGCAATTCCGGAATGTCATTGCCCTTCCTGGCCATGACGTTGGCAACTTTCGCGACAGGCGTACCCTGCACGATGATGTCTGTTTCACCGATCAGGATGACGACGGTCTCCTTGGCCTTCTTCTCGGCGATGGATTCCGGCAACTGCAGATCCTTGGCATTCGGCAGCGTCTCTACGTCCGAGGAATTGACCAGCAGAAAAAACACCAGGATGGTAAAGATATCCATTAGTGAAACGAGGTTTAGCGAACCGGCACCCTTGTTGCGCTTGTGGTGCTTGTCCATGCGTTTGGCGCGTGCTGACTTGACCATGGCTTAGGCTCCACCGTCCAGGACCGGCGCGTCGCCGATCGAAATGTCGGGGAACAGGTCGGAGCGGATGATTGATTGTTCATCGATCTTTTCCGCGACCCGGACCGTGTCCATGACCTGCACGAGCGTATCGTAGGGTATGTCCTGTTCGAGCAGTATCGATGCGTCCGTCTTTGACGGATATCGTTTCTTCAATTCCGAAAGCTTGCTTCGTAATGCCACGTAATCGTAACCGTCATCGCCATTCGGATAGACACCGAGCAGTCCCTGGTTACGATCACCCACTTCGATCTTCTCCTGACGTACGATGACTTCCAGTTGAAATGCCTGTTCCTGCGGTTCCACGGGCTCAGAAGAGGAGCCTGGCAGATTCAATTCGAGAATCGCCAATCGCGAGAACACCGCGGTTATCAGCAGGAAAGGAACCAGAATCACCATCAGGTTCATGAACGCCGTGATGTTGAGGTCAGCCGTATCGTTTCGATGATGGCGGCCGCCTCTGCGGCTACGAATCATGCTTATGCTCCGGTGGTCTTCAGCTGACGTTCGGTAACGGCATTGAGGAACTTGACACTCGCCATTTCCAGGCTATCCACGAGTCCGTTCGTTTTGGTCTGCAGCAAGGCGTGCACGAGCAGAAGTGGTATCGCAGCCATCAGGCCGAAGGCAGTTGTGTTCATGGCGACCGAAATACTGGCCGACAGCATGTCTGCCTTGTCCGCCGGATTCGCATTTGACACCGCCGTAAACGCATTGATCAGGCCGATAATCGTACCCAGCAGGCCGAGCAGCGTCGCTACGTTGGCCAGCGTCGCGATGTAATGCGTGCGCTTTTCCAGCCTCGGCAGCACTTCCATCATGCTCTCCTCCATCGCCTTCTCGATGTCGTCGCGACGGCGCGCCGACTTCACGCGATACAAACCGTAGGTCAGGATCGAACCGATAGCGGCTTTCGATTTCGAAGTGTGCGCAGCAGCTTCCTGGAAATTGCCGGCCTTGAGGAAAGGCACGATCTTTTTCCACAAGGCGCGGTTGCTCGCACCCGACAGGGTCAGGTACATCCAGCGCTCTATCGCAATTGCGACGCCGAATGCGAATACAAACAGGATCGGGTACATGAATGCACCACCTTCCTGGAAAAACCGCACAATAGTGCTCATTTGTCTGCTCCTCTAAAAACAGAATGTCCAATTCGCGACTCGTCCCTGTCGTACCTCAAGTACTCCGGGCCGAAAGGCAGTCCTGGCCGAAAGCCGCGCTTACTCTTCTTCCTCTTCACCGTACAGATCGTCGTAGTAGTCGACCTGTCGTATAAACTCTTCCCTGTCGATGGGCGCAAGCACCTCGTCGAGCAGCGTGTTGATGGGCTTGCCCATCAGGTCGCCCGGGTCCGACTTCTGCCACGGCACGATGTAAAGCACTTTGGGCAATTCCTGGTTGCCCGTGATCTCGGTGCGACCCAGTTCGATCGAGTCCATAACCCGGTTTCCCGCCGTATTCCGCGTTATGTCCTGTGCCAACGCCGGCGCTGCGACACCGGGCTCGAGCGCATCGATCTCCGCGTCCCGGGCTTCGTCCGTATCCGAACTCGCCGCGGCCGCCGAGGTATCGACCGCCGGCATCAATTCGTCGTCGGCCGGCGCCTGTGCAAAACCGGCAAACGGTGCCAATAACACGGCGAGCATGATTCCGGTTCCGAATACTTTGCATCTTTGCGTATTCATGTCCGTCATTCCGCCACGTTTGCCGTACGCTGAGTCGCCGCCAGGCGACGCCTCAGATCTGCGATCCATTTCTCAACCTGCTCGTCTTCACCAACAATCGCCTGATAGTCCTCGAAATTCTGCAGCGCGATATCGAGGCGTTGCAGATACAGCTCATTGAGAACACCCAGGTTGTAGTGTGCCAAGGCGTAATCAGGGTTGACTGTGACGGCCTTCAAATAAGCGGCTTCTGCCTCGAGAAAATTGCCATTTTTGCGAAGTAGCATGCCGAGTTGGTTCAAAGCCGCGGGATGATTGGGATTCAGCGCCAGCGCACCGTCCAGCGCTGACCTCGCGGCGGCATCGTTGTCATTGTTGGCGTGGATGATCGCAAGGTTCACGTGAGCGCCCGGATACCCGGGATATTGCAGCAGAAACTCCTTGAAACGAAGCTCGGCATCGACATAGTCCCCGGCCGCCATGGAAGCAACGGCCTGCTCGTAGAGTGTCTGAACCTGCGGCGGCGCCGAAAGCTCCCCCTGCTGGCCATCCACCATCTGGCGAGGTGTATCAAGCCGCGTTTCGGGCCCTTTCGTGGAACCGCCGCCCGCACACGCCGCGAGCGCCAGCAACAGTGACACGGCGCCGGCTATGCGGCAGGCACTAGTAAAGCGCTGTAATAACATCTTCGCTGCGCTCCTTTTTCGCATATCTTGCGGGCACAAGGCCGGCCAGCCTGTCGAAACTCCTGCGCACCCACTCGTCATAGACACCATCCGACGCCCTTTGCGCATTGGCCGCATACAGATCGATCGCCTTTTCTTCGAACGGAAATGCCTGCTCCTCGAGCAGCAGCTCATACTGCTCCAGCGCGTCAGCATCGAGTTCCGCCGGACGGTCCGAATCCATCAGGTCAGAACTGAACTGCTCGTAGACCTCGCCCAGCCGGTATGTCGCCGCGGTCGTGACTTCGGCAACGCCATAGTCTGCCGCGCCGGTATAGGCGGCGATCACGTCCTCCATCAGCGACTTCTTGAGCTTTAGGCTGTTTGCCAGCGGCTGTGTGAGCTTGACGACTCTGAAGCGCTCGCGGACGGGCTCGGCAAGCTCCAGCGATGCTTTCGCCGCCAGGAAGCGCGTGCGGTCGTTGCGCTGCCCACCGGCGGTAGCGTCGGCATCGACCAGGTCCCGGAGTCGAGCCATACGCTCCAGCTCGTTGCCACTTTGCTCCGCGATTTGAAGTAATCGGTAGCGTGCCTCGATGGATTCGACCAGCGGATTCGGGTAGCGGGCAACAATTTCGTTCAACACGCGCTGCTCGCTGGAAATCGTTCCCGCCTGCTTGTACAGGTCGGACGCTTTCCAGAGCGCCTCGCGCCGCATGTCTTCCGTGCTCGAATCGGCATTGGCGATGCGTTCGAATTCCGCCGCTGCCCGGTCCGACGCGCCTGACTCGAGATAGGTGACCGCGAGCTTTTGTGTGACGTCGTCTGCAAATTCGCTGTCCGGGTAGTCGGCCCGGAACTTCTCGAGCACGCCGGATGCACGATCCCAGGCCTGAAGATTGATCAATGCCGCCGCCGCATCGTACTCGGCTGTCGCGCGAATCCCGGAGTCCGGTACAACCTGACCGAGACGCGTGAAATGCATGACCGCCGTCTCGAGATCGCCGCCGTCGCGGGCACTCTCACCCTGCTTGTAAATCGACGAGGCGATGCGATCCTTGATCTCCTGACCCGCCGTGATGTCGTCTGCCGGTGTAAAATTCTGCAGGTTGTAATACGCCCGTTCTGCCTCGTTGAAATTTCCCAGGTCGAACTGGGAATGCGCGATGACGGTCCAGGCGGTGCGCGAGAGCTCAGGCTGCACCGGCGGCTGTTTGGCGACCACTGCCTGCCCAACCGCGATAGCGAGATCGAACTGGTTCTGAGCAAACAGGTCCTCGGCGACGGTCGTCAGTACGGCACCGGATTCCGGATGATCAGGGTAAGTATCGGCAAACTTCAGGCCGCTATCGAGGTAGCGTTTGTGCCACTCGTCCTTTGCAACGCCGGCCAGCGACTTCTCATGCTCCCTGTACGAGAGGATTGCGGCGTATCCCGCCTCGGAGGACTTCTCATGATCGATATAGCCGTAGGCGGTGCGCTCGTACTCGGCCGTCGCGGCCTCATAGTCCTCGCTTTCGAACAGGATCTCAGCCAGCAGGAAGTTGGTGTTGGCGCTGTCGGCCTGGCCCGGGAAATAGGCGAGATACTTGCGATACCAGTTGGCCGCTTCCTGGTAGTCGCTCTTTTTGCCATCCCTTTGCGCCTCGGCGTGATAGTACTGCGCGAGGTCGATCAGATTGGTCTTGAGGTGGGCGGCGACGGCCTGGTTCTCCTCGGCCGGATTTCGCACCCAGAATTCGCCATCCATACCGTAGCGTTCGACGAAGCCCTTCTTGCCCTCAAGCACCAGGCTTGGAAAACCGCCGCGCTTGTAGGCTTCGATGACCTCGACCTGCAGAATCGGCGCTTTGGGATGATAGGGGTCCTGCTCGACGAAAGCCTCGTAGGTTTCCGCGGCGTCCACATATCGCTCTTTCTCGAGATACAGGTCGCCGAGGTTGCTGTAAATGATGTAGCTGTAGGCAGGATTATCGCGCGTCTCCAGGAATTCGTCGATGCTCTTCGCACCTTCCATGTAGGAAAAACTGATACTCAGAACACGAAAGGTATCCTCGACCAGCTCGCGCTCGGCACGCTTCAGAGCACCGAGCCTCTCCTCGCCCTCGCCAATGTCGATACCCTTGATCTTGCGGTCGAGCAATTCGAAGAACGGCTGCAAGCTATCTTCATGCCAGGCCAGCTTGAACTGCGACCAGCCGAGCTTGTACAGGGCCTGCTCGTAAAAGCGTGACGCTTCGCCATACTTCCTGACATCCTGGTAGGCGGCTTCGGCGTCGTTATAGTCCTTGCGAAGGAACAGCATCTCACCGCGACGAAATTGGACTTCGTCGATGAGTGCGGTCTCCGGGAACTTGGCGACCAGTTCGTTGAGCACGTCCAGCGCCTCGTCCGTGCGACCACCGATCTCGTACGCCCGCGCGAGTTGATACAGCACCGTGTCATTGCGCCGATAGTCGGGATAGGCTTCCAGCAGCTGCTGATAGAGACTGACGGCGTTGTCATAGCCTTGCGATTCCAGAGACTCGATGTTATCTGCCAGCTGATCGGCCTCGGTCGATTCGAGTTCGAGATCGCCGAGCCGCCGCATGGCTTCGGCGCGCAGCTCCGGATCGTCGGTCACGAGATCCAGGAACGCCCTGTAGTTGTCCCTTGCCAGGTCGGTACTATCGAGAATGACGTTGCCGGGACGCACCTCGACCGTCTTCTTCTCGAGGCTCTTGATCGTGTCCTTTTTCTTTACAGCCGCGTCCGCCGCCGTGCCCGACAGGACCAGCGCAAGGAAAACAGGCAGAAGGTGGCGCATATTCACTCCGACGCATCTCCCACTGTCGCTGCAATGTCATAAATGGCCGCGAGCGCGAAGCGCGCCTGCACCGTATAGATATCGAGGCGCTGCTTTTGCGCCTGAAGTTCACCGACGGCAATGGATTGCAGGAATGCACGTTGCTTTGCCAGCGTGTCTTCGAGTTGCATCTTGGTGCTCTCTATGCGCGGTCCAAGACCGTAGACGCGATCGCTCAACTCCTCGAATTTGAGCGGCTCGACGCGCATCGTTTCGTCGATCTGTCGTCTCGAGCGTTGCGTTGCAACCAGCGCTTCGCCAGACTGCCTGAGATTTCGGCGGATACGCCAGAGCCGATCGCCGAAGTCTCGCTCCAGATCCCATTGCAGGACCCCCTTCAACAGCCGGATCTTGTCGCGAACCTCTTCCGCTTCGGGAATATTAGCCTGCAGTGCGGGCGTGCCTTCGAGTCCGGTGATCTCGCCCCACATTTCGAACTCAGACTCGGTCGCCAATGCCAGCCAGTCGTTGCTCTCCTCGATATTGTTCAGCGTCGAATCGAATTCGAGTTTGAGATTAACCATGCCATCAATGTCGGCACGCGCCAGTGCATCCTGCACGCGAGGCAGTCGTTGCGCGTAGGCTTCCTTGCGCGTTTCCAGCATGGTGGCGTACACGTCCACATTCTGCTGCCACTCGTCGAGGTTGCGATGCAGATAACTCAGGTCACGATAATTTTTCAGACCTTCCTGAAATTCATGTTGCGCAAGCAGGTGAAAAAGATAGCGAGCCTCGGCGCCTTGCGGCAGTGCCTCGAGACGCCAGTACCATCCGGTGCTGTCCAGCGGATCGTCCTTAACGAACTCATCAAAAAACTGACCCGACTCGATCCGCTGTATTGCCTGGTCGAGGCGGTTGGTTTCTTCGTAGAACGCTTCGATTGCGTTCAGATAGTGATCCGCAGCCTGGCTTATCGAATCAAGTTTTGCCATCGCGTAAGGAATCGCCAGCATCGACTCCTGGACCGCCGAATCCAGCAGATCCCGACCACGCAATTCCATCCAGGGCACCAGCGCACGCTGGTAGTTTTCCATTTCCGCGTCGGCCCATCCAACACCCAGCAGCGCCTTGTTCGAGAATGGCCCTTCAAGGCGAACGCGTTGCAGCGGATCCTTCGCGGCGCGAGCCTGCCCGTCCTGCAACAGCGCATAACCAAGTGCGAGATTGGCCTTGTCACGAAGCGACGTCAGCTCCTCGTTGAACGGATCGATATTGCCGAGGTCGTCGAGCAGCTTTGCCGCCTCATCGATGCGGCCGAGTCTGACCAGCGCCACGCCAATATTGAACTTCGCATAGCTCGCCCACTCGGTCCTGCCCTTCCAGTCCTGCAATTTCGCGACGGCGGCATCGTACTCGCCGCGGGCGATCAGGATTTGTGCCTGCAACATAAGCGCTTCGCGCTGCAGGTTTTTCGGCAGCTCACGTTCGATATTGCCTAACGCCGCCTCCGATTTGTCGAGGTAACCGCGCTGATACCAGATTTTCGCGAGAAAAAACCAGGTCCTGTCGCGAATATCCGGCGCGACATTGTCGGCCAGCAGCCGCTCGAAGATCGCGGCCGCCTCGAGATGGTGACCGTAAGACAGGTACATACCGCCAAGCAGCAACTCTGCTTCATCGGTATGCTCTTCAAGCTGCTGATTCTGTTTGGCCGCCAGGGTGCGAACGATCGCAGGAAAGTAATCGTCCTGATAGAAGTAAAACAGGACCTCGCCGTAGTGCGGGTCCTTTACGACTATCGGATCTCGACCATCGTCGGCGGCCCGAGTCGCCTGCGTTAGCACCGAGAGCGCCAACAACAGGCAGAGGCACCTACCTAATGAGTGACCTGACGGCAAAGATCACTCCCATTCCTTGATGACAAATTCCGGCTGTTGCTTCTTGACCCGGTCGGTGATCTCCAGTTCCAGATACTTGGCGCCGATTCCCTTATCGAAGGTCATCGTCGCGCCGCGACGATAGTCGCGAACATGCGGTCCCTTGCCCGTAAAGATAGCGACGAGTTCGTGGTCGCCGGTTTTGAGATTGGCCATGTGCACGCGGTGCACGCCGCCGCGAACCAGCGCATCCGCTTCCCTTTCCGTATACAGGTAGTTGGCGACCTCTTTGCCATCGATCTTGATATTCACAGAATCGAGCTCAAAATATTCGCCGACGTCCATTGAAATAAAGAAGGCAACCTGCGAGTTCGCAGGAAACAACAGTTCTTCCTCGAGAAGGAACAGGTCCCGATTCAGATCCAGAACCTCCTTCTTCAGGCTCTGCACATCCTGGTCCAGACTGCGAAACTCCTGACGCGACGCCGACTCCGCCGCCTCGACGCTCATGGCGGCCACCATCGCGGATTCCGTCTCCATTGGCGCGACGTCTTCGGCGGCTGCCGAAGTTCCAGTCGCGAACAACAGTGCTGCAAGCAACGCTGTAACTGTTCTGGTCACTGAATTTACTCTCTTAACAAGGAGCGAACTTGGTCCAGGTACTTCTCTTCGTACCCGGGTTTGTAGCCGTGATGGACATGACGCACCGTGCCCTCGCGATCGACCAGGACGGTAACCGGCATGGCCTCGACGGAATACAGCTTGCTAACTTCCTTGCGGGCATCGAAGAGCACCGGGAAGTTGACACCAAGCTCCTCGATCATTTTCATCGCACGGCGCGAATCGTCGTCGATATTGACACCGAGCAGATTGAATCCAACCCGCTGGTAGCGGTTATACAATTCGTCAAGCAGCGGCATTTCCTGCCGACAGGGGCCGCACCAGGTCGCCCAGAAGTTGATCATGACCACGTCGCCGCGGTACTCGGAAAGACGCAGGTTCTCGCCGGTCGAACTCTTCAGAGCGAAGTCAGGCGCAGGCCGGCCCTCCAACCCCGAAGATGCGAGACTGCTCGCCGCAAAGATGCTCACAACTAAACCGAAAATTATGTTCCTGATTTTCATCTGTCCATTCCTTAGTTGAAGTCGCCCTGTTTCATCCATTGAAACGAGCCTGTCGCGGCATCGTTGAAGCCCGAATAGTGACAGTCGTGGCCGCAGAGGGCCGTGATAATCGTCACAAATGCCCGTATTTCCTAAACATAATGGGGCCATGAGAGAACCGGACAGTGGCACATCGCGGTTTCGCCAGATTACGTTAAATCACCGTCGGGCCCAAGCATTTTTTCAACGAAGCTTTGAGGCTCTATGATAGGCGTATGAAGCTGAATTTAAAGTGAAAATCCGTCGGCTTTCGGCGACATTGCGGGGTTTTTTTTTCAGCCTGATTGCACTTACTCTTCGGCTGGCTTGCTCAGCCCGTCGGAATAATACACGCGGCCCTCGGCATCGATGACGATGCTCTCGTAATCCGGCAGGGTCGCGATCAGCGTCAGGCCGCGCTCCACTCCCATGACAAACACCGAGGTTGACAGCGCGTCGGTGATAACGGCATCAGGCCCGAAAACGGTGGCGCTGCGCACACCGCCCGCCGGCGCGCCGGTTTCCGGCCTGATGATGTGGTGGTAGCGGACACCATCCTCTTCGAAATAGCGTTCGTAGTCGCCGGATGTCGAAATTGCTTCATCAGCCAGCGGCACGGAAATCGCGACTTTTCCGTCAACTCTCGGATCGCGAATGCCTACCATCCATGGCCTGCCGTGACGATCGCCAAGCAATCGCGAATCGCCTCCGGCCGTCACGATCGCGCTTTCGATACGGTGTCGACGCAAGATATCGACGCCCCGCTCCACAACATAGCCCTTCGCAATACCGCCCAGGTTGATGCGTACGCCCGCTTTCAGAAACGCGATGCTGTGCGTTGCCTGGTCGAGCCTGACATTGCGGTAGTCGATATTCTCTCTCTCCGAGGCGACCGTCGTCGAATCCGGTCTTTTTCGCGCTCGAAAATCGTAGTGTTGCCCCACGCTGTCGAAAGTGATGTCGAATGCGCCAAGCGTCAGTACGGAAATATCGAGTGAGCGCTGCACGAGTCGAAATAACTCTTCGCCAACGACGACCGGCCCCTCCGCCGCCTCGCGGTTGATCATCGATATTTCGCTATCCGCTTTGTAAGTGCTCATCAGTCGATCGATTCGCGACGCCTCCGCAAACACCTCCTCGAGCGCCTGCCTGCCGGATTCGGGGTCCTCGCTCCAGAGATACACGCTGACCTCTGTGCCCATGAGCGGCCGGGCGTCGCCGAGCCACTCGGCCATTGCAGACACTCCGGGCAGCAGCAACAGCAGGGTTGCTAGTGTTAGCCCGAGCCCGGAGTTATGCTTGCAGGCTTGAACCTTAAAAAAGGAGCCGGACAGTGATTTCATTCCTGATTTTCCTGGGCGTAATTGCCGCGATAGTGTTCTGGGCGATCGGTATTTACAACCGACTCATTAATGAACGCAATCGTGTGAGGAATGCGTTCGCTCAAATTGATGTGCAGCTGACCCGGCGACACGATCTTATTCCCAACCTGGTCGAAGCCGTCAAGGGCTATATGAAGCATGAACGGGAAACGCTCGAGGCCGTTGTCCAGGCACGCAATAACGCGGTCGCAAGCCTGGATGCCGCCAAAGCAGACCCGGCGAACGCGGAAGCCATCAAGAAGCTGGGCGCCTCCGAAGGTGCCCTTGGCAGCGCGCTTGGTCGCCTGTTTGCCTTGTCTGAAGCTTATCCTGATCTCAAGGCAAATCAAAACATGATGCAGTTCCAGGAAGAGCTGTCCAGCACGGAGAACAAGGTGGCATTTTCACGCCAGGCTTTCAACGACGCGGTGCTCTCGTATAACAATACCGCCGAGAATTTCCCGAACAATATGATCGCCAACACGTTTGGCTTCGAGCTGGCCAGCTTCCTCGAGATCGAATCCGAAGAGAAGCGCGAAGTTCCGGACGTGTCATTTACCTGAGGTGAACTTCTTTGAAGCGCAGGACCGTGCACGCCGGACGTCACGGCGACTGGTTGGCGCCTACATAGTTGCGACGATAACGATCGTTCTCGCCGTGACAGCGCTCGTCGGTATTGCGTTGTTCAACTTCACGGCGGCCGGCTTCGACTATGCGACCGGCGCGGGCGTCGCGAAAGGCGATTTCATCGTCGACCAGCGTGCCGCGCTGATTGGCACGGCGCTGCTCACTACGCTGTTCATACTGGGCGCTACACTGTATCGAACCTCGGTTTTGTCGGCAGGCGGCGGCCGCGTTGCGACCGACATGGGCGGCACGCTGGTACCGGCGGATGTGCAGGATCCGCTGCGGCGTCGCTTGCGCAACGTGGTCGAGGAGATGGCAATAGCTTCCGGCGTGCCTGTTCCCGAAATCTATGTACTCGAGGAAGAGAACGGCATCAACGCATTCGCGGCCGGCTACACGCCGAGCGATGCGGCCGTGGCCGTAACGCGCGGAACCCTGGAACTGCTTGATCGCGACGAATTGCAGGGAGTCATAGCGCATGAGTTCAGCCACGTGCTCAACGGTGATATGCGCCTCAACATACGCATGATGGGCGTGTTGTTCGGAATCATGGTGATTGGGCTCATCGGTCGGCTCATTGTTCGCGGTGGCTACCATCGCAGCATCGTATCGAGTCGGCGCGACAGGGGCGCGCCCGTGGCTTTGGCGATCGGGCTCGGCCTGATCATCATCGGCGGAATCGGCGTGTTTTTCGCACGCATCATCAAGGCAGGAGTCTCGCGCCAGCGCGAGCATCTCGCGGATGCTTCGGCCGTACAATTTACCCGGCAAAGCTCAGGTATTGCCAATGCACTGAAAAAGATAGGTGGTTACAGCGCCGGCTCAAGGATCACGTCCAAGGATCCCGAGGAAATCAGCCACATGCTTTTCGGAGAGGGCGCCAATTTCAATCGATTGTTCGCAACCCACCCGCCGCTCGTCGAAAGGATCCAGGCGCTGGATCCAAGCTTCAAGGCCTCGGACTTCCCGCGAGTCGACGTTCGGCAACGCAGCGCCTCCGTGCGAGCTGATGCTGTGCACAGTGACAAGACCATGGGTATTACGTCCGCACTCGCGAGCGGCGGCACGGTCGTCCTTCCCGACTCGATTGCGGCGACGGTGGGCCAGCCGGAAATCGAGCACATCGAGTACGCGCAGCACCTTCGCCAATCGGTCCCCGAATCCTTGTACGATGCCGCGCACTCGTCGGAGTTTGCCTACCTCCTGACGATCGCGCTAATACTGGATCGGGATGGCAGCGCGCTGCAGCGACAGCTATCGCTCGTGCAGGAGCAACTCGGCGCGGATCGCGCACGCCTGGTACAAAGGTACTACGACGACCTCGCCAGGACCGGCGCCGAGTACCGCCTGCCCTTGCTGTCGATCGCTTTTCCGGCGTTGAAACTACGGCCGAGCCAGCAGCTGAGCTACCTTGTCTCGCTCGCAACACGAATTATCGAAATCGACGGCGTCATCGACTTCTACGAGTATTGTTTCTATCGCGTATTGATGAGCAACCTGGGCCAGGCAATTGATCCATCCGGCCGCCGACAGGGTGTCCGCGCGCGAAAAAAAGACTTGCAGCCGGCGGCAATCGATCTGCTGAGGGTGCTGGCGAGCTACGGGAACGAGTCTGAGGAAGACCGCAAAGCAGCGTTCCGCGCCGGCTTGGCAACGCTTGGGCCCTGGGCTCGACAATACGACTACGAGGCCGACCAGCAGAGCTACACGGTCGCTGTCCTCGACCAGAGCCTCGATATCCTTCTGGGGCTGAACAGCAAGGGAAAGGAAGCCTTGCTGAAAGCCATCAGCGCAACGGCGTCTCACGACAGTGAGCTCTCGATAGGTGAGGCAGAACTGATCAGGGCCGTTTGCGCTACGCTCGACTATCCATTGCCGCCGATCCTCGTTCACCGCTCAGGCGCCTAGGGATGCGGCAGCAGCGGCGATTTGACGTAGAATAGAACTCTTTCTCAAACCATCTGTCGGACTCGACTATGAAAATAAATTCCCTGCTTGCCACGTTCTCCCTGTTGGCGCTCTTGCTGGCATCGACGGGCTTCGCGGCCACTCGCGAAGAAAAACGGGTCGCTGATGCCGCCGATGTTATCGACCAGCTCCTGCGGATTCCGGAAAAGTCGATACCACCGACACTACTGTCACGCGCCTACGCGGTGGCTGTGGTACCAAACGTGGTGAAAGCCGCCTTCGGCCTTGGTGCGCGACGCGGCAAGGGCGTTCTGGTGGTCCGCCAGGACGACAATTCATGGAGCAACCCGGCCTTCATAACGCTGACCGGCGGCAGCGTCGGCTGGCAGGTGGGCGCGCAATCGACCGACATTATCCTCGTGTTCAAGACTCGCAAGGGTGTCGACGGCATAGCAAACGGCAAGTTGACGCTGGGTGCCGATGCGTCCGTTGCGGCGGGTCCGGTCGGCCGCCAGGCCGCGATCGCTACCGACGTCATGCTAAAAGCCGAGGTCTATTCATACTCGCGAAGCAGGGGCCTGTTTGCCGGTGTCGCGCTGGAAGGCGCGGGCGTAACGATGGACCGCAAGGCAAACGCCGCTTTCTACAGCTCCAGCAGCATGACGCCCGAGAAGATATTCGCGAGCTCACCGAACATTGCGCCCGATGTCGCGAATACATTTGTGCAGATCCTGACAGCACAAACGCGCCGGTTGCCGACCTCTCCCGGCATGCAGGCAGGTGTAGAACCGGCGCAGGAAGAGGCACCGAGCGTGCGTACTTTCGGCATGCCCGGCACCGATGAACCCGACGATGTCGAGGACGACACGGACGCCAGCGAATACGACCCCAACTACTGATCAGGCCCAATCTGCCTGATCTGATGGAGCCCAGAAGCATTGAGCGAGCTATTGGCCAAGATCCAGCAATTCGCTGAGCTGGTCGGTCCCAACGTTTACCTGCAGGCCGCGATCATCGCGACCGTTTTTATTTTCGCCGGAAAGATAGCCGACTGGATAATCTCAGGAATAATCGGGCGCATCGCGAGTCGTTCCAGCAACAATTTCGACGACCAGCTCGTTGGCCTGGTTCATCGTCCGGTATTCCTGTCTCTCGTTCTGGCGGGACTTGCACTCGCGACAATCCGTATCGGCTTGTCCGACGCACCTCTCTTCATAACGTTGGGCATACTCAAGACGATAGCCATTTTCGTCTGGTACAGCACCCTGAACCGCCTGCTGGCCCTGATCGTGAGGGCCCTCGGCCGGAATTCCGACAGCAAGGTCTTGCAGACAGGCATGTTGTCGCTGCTCCATAACGTGATGAAGGTGGTGCTCGTCGCCCTGACGGGTTACTTCCTGTTTCTTGCCTGGAAAATCGACGTGACCGCCTGGCTGGCGTCGGCCGGTATTGTCGGGCTGGCGCTCAGTTTTGCTGCCAAGGACACGCTGTCCAATCTGTTTGCCGGGGTTTCGATTATCATGGATGCCCCTTACAAGACCGGGGATTTCATCATCCTCGAAAGCGGCGAACGTGGCGTGGTTACCGATATCGGCCTGCGCAGCACTCGTCTCCTGACTCGCGACGACATCGAGATTACCGTTCCCAACGGCATCATCGGCAACGGAAAAATCATCAACGAAGCCGGTGGGCCGTCCGAGACTCACAGGCTCCGCGTTGCCGTCGGCGTTGCCTACGGCACGGACATCGATCATGTCATCGAAACGCTGCAGCAAGTTGCCGCCGACAACCCGGCGATCGTGCACGACCCGGAGCCGCGCGTGCGGTTTCGAATGTTTGGTGATTCCAGTCTGAATTTCGAACTGCTCGGCTGGATCGCGCAGCCGGTCGATCGAGGTCGCGTCATGCATGAGCTCAATTGTGCGGTCTACAAGGCGTTCGAGAAAAACGGTATTCAGATTCCGTTTCCGCAGCGTGATCTGCACGTGCGGAGCATGCCTCTCGCGGAAACCCCGGGCTCCTAGCCCGGATATTTCTCTAGTTGCCGCCTTCTTCGCCGCGACGACGCAGCTCTTCACGAATCGACTCGAGATCGCTTGCAGGTTGCTGTGGTTCGCTTGCCGGCGGCGGCGCATCGACGTCGGTCGTGACCGGCAATTCAACGCTACCGTCATCGATCGCCGGGGCCTCCTCGGCGGCGGGCACCACCGCAACCGGTAAATTGCCCTGCTCGAGCGCATCCGTCGTCGTTCCTTCGGTGCTTGGCAATACGCCGAATTGCGCCAGGTACTCAGCCTCTTCACGAAGACGCTGCGCCTCGGCAGCCCGCCGCCGGGCCTCTGCTGCTGCCGCCTGCGTGCGACGCAAGGCGGCACGCTTGCTTTCTGATCTCGCCTCCGCCGCCGCTCTCGCCTCGGCCTCTTCCTTCGCCTGAATTCGACTGACTGCCTGCCTGGCGTTGACGCACTCGGCGTCGTAGCGCGTCTTCGCCCTGTCCTGAGAACACCGAACCATCGCCGCTTCGAGGAGAAGCGGATTGTCCAGGAACTCGGTTACCGTCCTGGGCGGCGCCTCCTCGGCGCAGCCAGCCAGTATCGAAAATCCGCAAAGCAATAATGCCAGGTGCCTTGTCATAGGGGCCTATCAGTCCAGTATTGGGCGATCGGTAGAAAATCCACCAAGCCGTAGCGAGGATCATAGCAAAAATGTCAAATCGCTATGACGGTGCGAGTTCGCAGTTTTTCAAGCAGAACGGACCCTGTTTCACGCTATAGTGACGGCGTGCTCACCACAGGAACGCAGGCCTTTGTCAGAATCGAGCCAATTCAGGCTGCTCGGCCAACGCCGATTCGCCCCGTTTTTCGCAACCCAGTTTCTCGGCGCGCTCAACGACAACATATTTCGTAACGGACTGGTCATACTGATCACCTTCCAGGGCGTGCTGGTCGCGGGCATGGACCACACCCAGCTGGCGAACGTTGCGGCCGGCCTTTTCATCCTGCCTTTCTTCCTGTTTTCGGCGAGCGCCGGCCAGCTGGCCGACAAATATGAAAAGTCGATGCTGATCCGCAGAATTAAGGCTCTCGAGATCGCGCTGATGGGTCTCGCAGCCCTGGCTCTCGTGTCACAAAGCTATTCTCTGTTGCTGCTGGTCCTGTTCCTGATGGGCTGCCAGTCGACGATGTTCGGGCCGGTCAAGTACGCCTACCTGCCGCAAAAACTCTCCGACGACGAGTTGGTCGGCGGCAATGCACTGGTGGAGTCGGGAACCTATATCGCGATCATTTTCGGACTGATCGTGGGCGGCATCGCCGTTGGTGATGATGTTGCCAGCCTGCTGGGCGTCGGCAAGCAAACGGTACTCGGCACCGGCCTGGTGCTGGTGGCGTTGGCGGGCTTTGCTACCAGTTTCCAGATACCCAAGACACCCGCCGTCGATCCGACGCTAAAGGTCAACTGGAATGCGTGGCAGGAAACCTGGCGGATCGTCCGCTTTGCCCGCGAAGATCGCAGCGTATTCCTGTCCATACTCGGTATTTCCTGGTTCTGGTTTTTCGGCTCCGCAATGACCATTCAGATTCCCGCGTATACGCTCGAGATCCTGAACGGCAATGAGGCGATCACCACGGCGCTGCTCGCCGCATTCGCTATCGGCGTGGGCATCGGCTCGCTACTTTGCGAACGCCTGTCAGGTCATCGAATCGAACTGGGGCTGGTACCGTTCGGCTCCATCGGTCTCAGCCTGTTCGCCGTTGACCTCTATTTCGCCCAGCCGACGGTACATCCCGAGGCCGCGACCTCGATAGCCGAGTTTCTGCTGCGCGAGGGAAGCTGGCGAGTACTGGCGGACCTCGCGTTGCTGGGCGCTTTCGGCGGTTTTTACAGCGTCCCGCTCTATGCGCTGATCCAGAAACGTTCGAACCGGCAACATTTGTCACGCATTATTGCAGCCAACAACATCATCAATTCGCTGCTCATGGTTTTCGCCGCGGTACTTTCCATCGTCGTGCTCAAGTCAGGATTTTCGATACCGGAGCTCTTCGTCATCATCGCGATCCTGAACGCCGTCGTCGCCATTTACATCTATTCATTGCTGCCCGAGTTCCTGATGCGGTTTCTGGCGTGGCTGACGATCAAGATCGTTTATCGAATACGTCCAACCGGCCTCGAGAACATTCCCGCCACCGGACCCGCCATCGTCGTCTGCAACCACGTCAGCTACATGGATCCAATAATTCTGGGCGGATCGGTACGCCGGCCCATGCGATTTGTAATGTGGTACAAGATTTTTCAGATGCCATTGCTGAAGTTCATTTTCAAGACGGCGAAAGCCATTCCGATTGCCTCCGCGAGGGAAGACAAGGAACTCATGGACGAGGCATTCGAAAAAGTCGATGCCGAGCTTGCTGCGGGCAACGTCGTCTGCATTTTTCCGGAAGGCGGTATCACTCGGGACGGCGAAATCCAGCGATTCCGACCTGGAATCGAAAAGATCATTGCCCGCCGCCCGGTGCCCGTAGTTCCAGCTTCGCTGGGGCGACTTTGGGGCAGCTGGTTCAGTCGTGGCAAGAGAGGCGGCATAAGGAAGATCCCCGGCCGCCTGTTCGCCCGCGTTCCCGTCTCGTTCGGCGAAGCCGTACCACCATCCGAAGTTACGGCCGAAAGACTGGAGTTGTTGGTGAGGACGCTGCGCGGCAATCTGAAATAACGCGACATTCCAACCGGCGGCACGGAATCAGGGAGGGCCGGAGACGGCCGGGCTGAGCAATCTTGACTGCCATTTCTCCAGCAGTTCTTCCCTGCTGCCGAAGAGACCCGGGCCCTGCGTGCTGCGAAACCCCAGCTCGACGAGCTCGACGAAACCGTTTCGCACAGCCGGGACGTAGATCCGGTTTCCCGCAGCAGCGCCGGCAGTCCCGGTGACAACCCTGGCGCCGTGAATGACGGACGGGCCGAATGCGGCGTCCTGCCAGACCAGGCCCAGATGCGACGAGCTTGCTCGATGGAACCAGCGCGACGTATGAAACACGACTCGGCTGCCGGAAAAAGACACGTCAGTGACCGGCGCCGGCAGTCTCAGAGCGGCCTCGGCAATCCGGCCTTCGGCCAGAATGAACTGGCTGGCGAGACTGTTCTGATCGACAACGACGAGATAGGCACCGCCGGGCGCGGCTTCGAGCCAGCGAACTGGCGCCGGTCCCCGCCAGACCTGCTGCAAAGTCCATTTCCGGTCATCGCCTCTGCCGATGACACCCAGAGAACCACTTTCGCCACCAACAAACAGCTGATCGTCGGTCGCAAACGCGATGCCCGCGTGCGATTCGCCAAGATCGAACTGTGAAATCAGTTCTCCGGTCTCGGTATTCAGCAGCCAGGTACGATCTCCGTTCAAGATGCCAAGCAAAGTCGAATCCGGCGAAAAAACCATTCGCGTGATCGGCGCGCCTGACGCTTCGGCGATGAAGGGCCGCGGCTCGCCGCTGGCCGTATTCCAGATGCGAATCGAATTGTCGGACGCGGCACTCGCCGACAAGGAGCCGGTCTTGTTGACAGCGAGCACCCGCACGACGGCGTTGTGGCCGATAAAGCTCACGTCTTCGCTAAGCGTCCGTATTTCCTCCAGACTCGCGCCTGCCGGAACGATGTCCACGTGACCGGAGGGATCGCCGATAATCAGGCGGCTTGCGTCCGGCGTTGCGGCCATTACGCGGTCCGCGGAGGGTTTCCATATTTCGTGATCCCTGATCTTGGCGATCTCGCCGCTACTATCGGCGGCGGGGGCTTTCCAGACACGAATCCGGGCTTCGGGCGTTCCCGTAATTAGCAGCTGCTCGTCATGGCTGTAGGCAAGCATGTCCGACGAGAACCTGTCATTGCGGACACCGATCGAGGGTCCGATCAGGCGGCCATCGCTGCTGTCGTACATCTGAAATCCGATGTCCGGGCGCCCCGCAACGACGCTCCTGCCGGAGGGCGAAAAAACCAGCTGCCACCGGCCCGGGCCGAATTCTTCCATGAGCGACTGCTGCGGTCGATCGCTGCTCCACAGGGAAACGCCTGCGTCTCCGTGAACGACGCCGAGCGTCGTGCCGTCGGCAGCCAGTTGGATGGAACTCGGCTGCGCCGGCAAATCGACCTGCGTCACCAGTTCACCGCTGGCGAACTCCCAGATGCGGACCGCCCGATCGTAATCGGCAATTGCGACGCGGCTGCCGCTCGAATCAATTGCGATAAGTGCGGGCGTGCCTGCCACTTTCACGGCGGCGGTCATTGCCTGTTGCTGCAGCGACCAGACCTCGATGCTCGTCTCCATATCGCTACGACGCGCAACGAGGAGCGCATTCCCGTCTGCCGTCAGCGCGGCGCCGGCACTGGCAGATCCAACCGGAACCGTGGCAAGCTGGTCGCCGGACGCCGTATCCCAGACGTTGACGTTGTCCTGTGACGCCGTGACCAGGCGGCGCGCCGTTGCGTCGAAGCCGATCAGCGTCTCGTTTTCATTGATCGCCATGGCCCTGACGGGCTCCGCGAAAGCGAGATCCCATATGCGGGCACTATCACTTTGCGTGGCGCGCGAGACCGCATAGCGGCCGCTCCGATCAAACCAGATATTGTCGGTTTCGCGCTCCACCGGCTCCGGTATATTCAGACCGCGCTGGAAGTCCTCGAGATTGCCCTGCGCATTCAGGCGGAGATTCCACGCGACCAGTTGCCCCGCTATTCCGGGGTTTTCGTCACGCACGCTGACGGACCACGTTCCCGACAATGACTCGCCGATCAATGGGCGTAGCTGCTCCGCGGGAATGCGTATGTCGTCACCGCTGGAGGCCCGTTCCAGACCGGTCTCGATCTCGACGGCACGGCCGGACGGGGCGATGACCTTTATGCGCAGGTCGGACATTCGCGAGTGACTGATACTCAGTGTCAAGCCGATTCGATCAACGACGCCCTGGCGATCGACGACCACGCGGCGAACCAGCGGAATGACTTCCAGCGCCGTAACCGACCAGCTTTCGCGCTGTTGCAGGGCTGCGGTCGCGAGCGACCATTGGGAAATCTCCGCGCCATCCGCTGAGGTAAGCAGCAGGTTCACAGGGTCGAACACGGTGCGTCCGCCACCCAGGGGCGGCAACGTGGCCAGCAACAGCGGGTAGTCATCGGAAATCAGGTTTGAGGCCTGACTTCGCCGCTGAGGCGTCGGTACGATCAGTGCCTGCAAGGCGGACAGCAGGGCATCATCGCGTCTTTCTTCTCGCTTGGCGGCGATCACCTGGCGATCCCAAAACTCGGCAAGCAGCTCCTGCGGCAGCCGCCCCGCATTGGGCAGGCCTTCGGCCAGCCCGGCGACGGCGAGAATCTGATCCTGCTCGGTGGCCGCCGCCGCCCGCTGGGTCAGGAAGCCCCGGTACAGGCTGTCAGCTATGTCAGCGTGGCCGGGAAAGGAGCGCAGGTTCTGGTAAGCGTCGGTTGCATAGTCCAGCTGGGTGGTCGGCGACGCCAGTATCTCGAGGTACGGACGCGGCAAGAGCTGTGTATACCAGAAAGGTATGAAAAGCAGCAGCACGAATCCGGCCACGATCATTGCCGGTACCCGCACACGCACTGGCAGATTTTCATTCGCCCAGCGCGCTGTGAATACCCGTTCGTACAAGCGATTGCGAATGCAGAGATTGCCGTCCTGGTCGATCTGCAGCAAGCCGATCGCCATCAGGCGTCGCTGCAATGGTGAACCGAGATCGGCAGCGACGTCCACGCCTTTGCGGATCTTCCCATACAGGTTGAGCAAGGCCTCCATGCGCGTCTCATCGTTCACGACGGCTCTATGAATGTGGCTCATGTGAGGTTCATTGTGCAGCGCGGCACGTCCCGCCAGTTGCTGCGTCGCGACGCGGTCGATGTGGGCAAGCACATCGTCGGCGACACCATCTCTTGCGATCGCCCGAGCCAGTTTCTGGCTGAGATAGGGCTGGCCGCGCGTCCAGTAATAAATGCGATCGAGTGCAGCGGCGGCCTCCGCGTCGCCCAGATTGAGCTCGGTTGAGAACAGCTCCAGCTCCTCGCGCGTGAAGTCGTTCAGAACGATGGGCTGCGTGACGTTGAAGGGAGACAGCTCCGCCTCTTCAATCAGGTTTACCGGGTCGCATTCACCCAGAAGCACGAACGACAGCCTCGAGAAATCCGGATTCATCGTGCGCGCATTGTGCGCTGCTCGAATACTGGCCAGCAGTTGATCGGCGAACGGCAGCGATTCAATACACTGAATCTCGTCGAGAAATACGACGATTCGTTCGGGCACGAACTGCAGGAGGATTTCCGAATAGAATTCCAGTAGCCGCTGGCGATTACTCAGGATCGCCTTATCCTGCCACCATGTCTGCAGGTCGTAACGGATTCTGAGCTGCCGCAGCAAGCGATACGCAACGTTATAATACCAGCGGCCTGCATCGCCGCCACCGTCACGAATCCCGATTTGCTCGAGGTCGAGAACGGCGACTTTGCAACCATTGTTCTCCAGGCGCGCGGCCGTCGCTGCCACAAGACTCGACTTGCCTGTGCGATCCGGCGCCAGCACGTGCGCGTAGCGACCGGCAACGACAGTGTCGTACAGGAGGTCGTCGGCCTTTCTCCGCACGTATCCGGCACGTACCGCATGCAAGGGAGCACCCACACTGAAAAACTCGCCCGTGGAATCAAGCTGTTCGCGTTCGTCGACTGGCGCCTGCTCGTTGAAATCGCCGGCCATTGCTGGCTCCGTAGTTGCCCGCTGACCATTTTGTGCATTTGCCGCGGTTATCGCCAGTGCCAATGACGGCATTCCGGCAAACATCACTGTATTCTTGACGAAATGACTGAGTCACGACTGCTAAAAAAAGACCTGTTCGGAGAGGTCTGGCGCGTGAATACCGGCACGGACGCCCAGATCCTGCGCGACACCCGCACGGCCCGCTGGTGGCTCAGATGGCTGGCCCGTGCTTTGCTGCGCCGCGAAGCGGCGGGGCTGAGGGCGCTCGAGGGTATTGATGGCGTGCCCGCGCTGCTGCGATGCGATGCCGGGCAGCTTGCCCGCAGTTACATCGCCGGCGAACCAATGCACGTTGCCAGGCCGTCCTCTCCTGGCTATTTTCGCAGCGCCATGCATTTGCTCAGACGCGTGCATCGCGCGGGGGTCGTACACAACGATCTCGCCAAGGAACCAAACCTGCTGGTTCGCGACGACGGTTCGCCCGCTTTTATCGATTTCCAGCTCGCGAGATATTCGCATCGCCGCGGGCGCCTGTTCAGGATCGCGGCACGCGAGGACATCAGGCATCTTCTGAAGCACAAGCGCAGCTATTGTCCTGACAAACTCACGACGCGTGAGCTTGCCATACTTGCGCGACCTTCCTCGCTGGCCCGCGTCTGGATGGGGCTCTTCAAGCCGATCTACCTGTTCGTTACACGGCGCATTCTCGGCTGGTCCGACCGGGAAGGCGCAGGCGACCGCGGCAGGCAGCCCTGATGCGCGTCGGCGAACTTCCGGTATACTCGCGCAGCGGTATCGTCAGGAAGGAATTCGAACGTGGACTTCTATCATCAGCACAATCTCGTCAATCCGAACACGGCCGGCCGCGAGCGCCGTTTCGGCATACGCGTGACGCTGCCCGCAGACGACACCCTCCGAAACGTCCTGGGTGACGACTGGGAGCGTTTTCACTGGTATGCCACGGAGCAGGAAAGAGACTCCGCCTTCGAACAAATGGCGATCCGGCACGGCTACTATCGCGACAGCGACGCGCCCACCCAGATCCTAGAGAAAGTCTCCCGCTAGCACCCTGTCCGGATGGTCGCTGCTCAGCCCTGAGTCTGGCTAGCGAGGCGGCTGGCCAATGAACAGGTAAACGTTCCGGTTGCCGCCCTCGGCGAAGCCGGCCGCAAGATAGACGGGCCCGATGAACGTGTCGATTCCGGTAAACAGGCTGCCATTCATCATCAGCGACCCGATGCTGATGTCGGAGCGCGTCTGCCAGACATTGCCAGCTTCGGCCGAGATGCCAAGGTAGATCGGTGTATCCAGAATGCCACCGGTCGTATTGCCAATACGCCGTCGGAAAACCAGCCGCGCAAGTGCGGCGTGCGGCCCGTTGATCTCCCCGCGCTCCAGGCCCGACATGCGCAGGAAACCTCCGAGCGGGAAGTAGTCCTGCACCGTGTTGTCGGACTCGAACGTTGTCGCAAGGGTCAGGCCCAGCTGCAGCGTGTTTTTTCCGCGACTCCAGCTGGACTCGAACTCGCCCTCCACGGTATCGAAATCGTTGTCGGCACCGAAGCCAGGTCGCGACAGGTGCCAACGCAGATCCGCCCGCACGCCGTCGCGCGGGAACTGCGCGTTGTCCAGCGTATCGAATCGCAACGCCGCAAAAGCCCCCCCGGCATCGAATTCGATGTTCGGCAATCCCGGATCACCGACTTTGACCCGCGCCGCGCCGACACCCCGGTAGGCACCGAGCCTGAGCTCGCCAAAAGTCCCCAGTTCCCGTCCGAAATCGAAACCGGCCTCTGCCTCGGTGACGCGCAAGCGCGCTACCGTCTGATCGAATTCGAACAGGTTGAGGTTCGACTGCGACACCTCGATCCGCGGCGCGACGAACCAGCGCGAATCGAAGCTCAGGGGCTGATAGAACTCCGAAAACAGCTGCGGATCGGTTCCCAGCGTCAGGTCTGTTCGCCATTCGGCTCCGAGCCTGTTGAGGCCGGCACGCGTCATGCGCGCCGACAGATTGAACCCGGTCGAGCCTTCGAAATCGTCTTCGAGCGCCACGCCGAATTGCAGGAAGTTCGGCCCCCAGCTCTTGGTCGTCGCATGGTATTCGACGCCGGTCTTGCCGTGCTCGTCGACGAGCCGGTAGCCGACATGCTCATACAGCTGCAGCCCATACAACCTCTCGGCGTTCGCGGCCAGTACCTGGGTATCGATCGGATCTCCCGCTGCGACGCTGAGTCTCGATTGCAGAACCGCGGGCGACAGCCGTCCTTCGTGAACGACGCGGACGAATGCCAGCGTCGACGCTGAGGTCCGGGTCGCGGTGCGCCGCGCATGGTACTCGTCGTACGCAGCCTGATCGAGTGCGATGCGCCTGAGCTTGTCTTGCTGGGTGCGCGCCGCCCGTTCCCCTGGCCCGATGGTGTCCAGGATATCGCCGAAGTTCGTCGAGGCGTACGTCCCGAGCTCGGGACGAATCAGAACGTCATCTGCACCGAGACGATCGATCTGCCTGAGCGTCTCCTTGCGAATCAGGATGGTCAGCATCTGTTCGGAAATGGTCAGAACAGAGCCAAGCTCGTCTTCGCCGTAGAGCGGGAACTCGACGTCGACGGCGATTACAACATCCACACCGAGTTCCTGGATCACGTCGACCGGCAGATTGCCGACAATTCCTCCGTCGACCAGCAGCCGGTCATCGATTCGCACGGGCGCAAAGACGCCTGGCACCGACATGCTCGCACGGATCGCGTGAGCAAGATCACCCTTACCCATCACATAGGCTTCGCCTCGGCCTATATCGGATGCAATGGCGCGAAACGGGATCGGCAACTCGTCGAAGTTGCTGATATGCGATGTCTTGACGGTCAGCTCGCGAAGCAGCAGATCCAGCTTCTGCCCCTGGATCACACCTTTCGGCAGTACCAGGTTTGTGCCGCGCAAGCCCAGCTCGAAGTCGATCGGGAACTCCGCATCGTCCTGTTTTCGCCGGAAGCTCAAGTCCTCGCGATCGGGTTTGTCGCTCAATGCGCCGGCCCAGTCCAGTGAGCCCACCAGCGCCTCCAGTTCCGTGGCCGTCATGCCGCTGGCGTACAAGCCGCCGACGATGGCGCCCATACTGGTGCCGGTGATCACATCGACGGGAACGCGCAGGCGCTCCAGTTCCTTCAACACGCCGATATGAGCGGCGCCGCGCGCGCCGCCGCCGCCCAATACCAGGCCAACCCGTGGCCTGACGTCGCCGGCGTTCGACGGCACATCCGCCACATCGGCATACGCATCGCTGATGATGATCGATACCAGCGCCATCAACAGGCCCGGCGCGTATATTCGTTGGCGGCTTGATTGCATTGAAAATCTCGTTCGAATTACAGACATAAATCGCAAGGCGATTATAATGACCGGACGATGTCCAGAGTAAAGTGATGACTTCAATACGGTCAGGGATGACGGCGGCACTGGCGTCTGCGACGCTTTTGGTCCTGCCGGCGACTGCGCTGCCTCTGGATCCATCGTCGGCTGCGGACGACGACAGCATCGAAGAGCTGGTCGTGACCAGCCGGCGCCGCGAACAGGCGATCGCGCTGCATGCCGGCAATATTTCGAGCATTGGTGCCGATGCGATCGCAGCCGTCGCCCATCAACACATCCACGAGCTGATGAACCGCATCCCTGGCGTCTGGCTGGGTCGTGGCAGCGGCCAGGAGCATCTGACCGCGATTCGCTCGCCGGTGCTGACCGGTGCCGGGTCCTGCGGCGATTTCCTGTTTCTCGAGGACGGCATTCCTGTTCGCCCTTCCGGATTCTGCAACGTCAACGTCATGTTCGAAATGAACACTGAAATGGCGAGCCGCATAGAGGTCATCCGTGGTCCCGGTAGCGCTCTTTATGGCTCCAATGCGCTGCACGGCATCGTCAATGTGCTGACGTTGGCCACCGCAGCGGAGCCGCAGAGCGTGATCGCCGTCGAAGCCGGGTCGAACGAATTCCTGCGCTTTCGCACCGCACTGGCAGACAAGCAGCGACTGCCGCTGTTCGCGTCGATACTTCATGCCAACGACAGTGGTTTCCGCGACGAGGCTGGATACCGGCAGACAAAAGTGCAGCTGGCTGCGGACTGGGACCTGGATACGGCCGAATTTGCGACCGTCCTGACGGCAACCGATCTCGATCAGGAGACCGCCGGATTTATTTTTGGCGAGAATGCCTACAAAGATCCTGCCCTCAACCGCGCAAACCTGAATCCCGAAGCGTTTCGCGACGCGTCGGCGCAGCGCCTGTACGGAATCTTCAAGTCGACCCGGACCATCCGTGGCAGCGAGCTGGGTATCGACATCCGTCCCTATCTTCGACACAGCGACATGCGATTCCTGCAACATTTCCTGCCAGGCCAGCCGCTGGAGGAAAACGGCCACGTGAGTGCGGGCGCGATATCGGCGTTCTCTTTCGGGACGCCAGACCGACAGTTCGTGGTCGGCACTGACCTCGAATGGAGCGACCTCTTCCTCGAGGAAACCCAGAGCGGACCGACTGAAGGGTCCGATTTCCTCAGAGAAACCCGTCCGCAGGGCAAGCACTATGACTTCAGGGTCCGCAGCCTCGGTTTCGCGCCCTTTCTGCAGGCAGATTTCAGTGTCAATGAAAAATTGACGCTGTCGGCAGGCCTGCGCATCGAGTACCTGCATTACGACTATCGGAATCGCATGCTGGTTGGAAATACACGGGATGACGGCACGGCCTGCGGCTTCGGCGGATGCCTTTATACGCGACCGGCAAGCCGAACTGACGCTTACACCAATGTCGCGCCCAAGTTCTCGGTGCATTTCAGGATCCGGCCGGAGCTATCGCTTTTTGGCACACTGGCGCGCGGTTTTCGGGCCCCGCAGGCGACGGAACTCTATCGTCTGCAGAGTGGGCAGACCATTGCCGACCTGGACTCGGAGAGCATCGACTCGCTGGAGATCGGCGCGCGCTGGGGGACCAGGCTCGTCAGCGGTGACGTCGCACTGTTCACCATGCAGAAGCGTGACAGCGTTTTTCGGGACGCGGATGGATTCAATGTCAGCGGTGGTCGCAGCAAGCATCGCGGCATCGAACTTGCGGTCGACTGGCAATGGTCCGATTCGATCCGCCTGGAAATTGACGGCAGCTACGCACGACACAGCTATGATTTCAATACGACGGCGGCGCTGGGCGAGACATTTGTTGCCGGCAACGACGTCGACAGTGCGCCCCGGTGGCTGGGCAGCGCAGAGCTGCTCTTCGAACCCGGTAAAATGACGACGTTCGCCCTGCAGTGGACATCGGTAGGCAACTACTACCTCGACGCCGGGAATCGTTTTCAGTACCCGGGGCACGACCTCCTGAACCTGCGTACCCGTATCGAGCTAACGCCAAAGCTGAGCATCACGGCTCGATTTAACAACCTGGCGAACGAGGCGTACGCCGATCGCGCCGACTACGCATTTGGACAGTATCGATATTTTCCCGGTCGCGGGCGCGAACTCTTTATCGAACTACGCTATTTGCCCGGCAAGGACTGATGGCGTCGCTGGCAGCCTGTCGGAATCAGCTTACCCGCAACGAGTCACTGTACTCCAGAAGATTACGCAGTTGTCGCGACTTCTCGCCGGCATCCCAGTGCAACTCGTCGGCTGCGATGTCAGCGATGGCTGCATACAGCGGCCTGCCCTGGTCACGATCGAGACCCAGCATGCAACGGCGAAAGACAATGTCCTCCAGCGTCTTGGCGAACTCCTCGCGTATTGCGAAGACAACCTCGGCGGCCAGCACCGAGTCACCGCTGTCAATCGTGCGCGCCAGCCTTGTCTCTTTTTCCAGCAGCGCACAGATTTCGGCGCTTCTTCCGCCGTAAATACTCAGCAGGCGCCCGATACCGGCTTCGGACAGCAGTCGCAGTCCCCGCAGCCGGGCAGCGGATACTTCGATTTCGCGGGCCCCCGGCAGCAACGTGTCTCGCGTGCGGCACGGTGGCAGCTTCAGGTGCCGCAGTTTCGCGACGAGGTCAATGGTTTGCTCCGCAAGGTTTCTGTAGGTGGTGAGTTTGCCGCCGACAATCGATATGAGCCCGTCGGCAACCTCCCTGTTGACCTTGATAATGTGTCGACGGGTGATAGCCGATTCCGGGCCTTCTTTCTTGTACGGCAGCGGTCGCACGCCGGCATAGGCATAGTTGATGTCCTTTTTTTGCAACGCAGCATTCGGAAAAACGCGATTGGTTTCGTTCAGCAGGTAGTCGACCTCGGCTTCGCTGACACGAATGGTATCGAGGTCGCCATCGTAGCGAATGTCGGTGGTGCCGATCAGGTATTGTCGATTCCACGGGATGATGAAGAACGGTCGGCCATCCGCCGCCGCTTCGACGTAGAAGGCGTCACCAGGCGCACCGTCAAATGCATTGACAATAATGTGGCTGCCTTTGGTGCCGCCAATCTGCCGGGCGGTATGCACCGGCGCCGTTTCCAGCACGCGGTCCACCCACGGCCCGGCCGCGTTGACAATCACATCTATCGAAATCTCGTGAATCGAGCCGTTGGACTTGTCGACGTAGCTCAGCGATTTCACCCGGCCATCACTGACGCCGATCTTTGTAACCTCGCAATGGGTTTTGACCGCCGCCCCGGCAGCATCGGCCGCGATCAGGTTCTCGAGCACCAGGCGCTCGGCAAAAGCGACCTGCGCGTCATAATAGCGCGCCGCGGCGCGCAGGCCATCGCTGCGCAGTCCGGGTTCTTCGTCCCTGATTTCGGTGGCGCTGAGCATTTCATGATTCGGTACCGTCTTGCGGATCGACAACAGGTCGTATGCGAGCATTCCCAGCCGAATCAACATGGGACCGCGGCGCGCGCCCTTGAAAATCGGAATGCAGATGCGCAGCGGCTCCACCAGGTGTGGTGCCGTCAGGCGAAGGTAGCGCCGTTCGTGAAGGGATTCGTACACCAGCGGAATCTCACCGTATTCCAGGTAGCGCAGCCCTCCATGTATCAGCCGGCTCGATATCCAGGAGCAGCCGGTGCACATGTCGTTCTTGTCGAATATGACGACCCGAAGCCCGCGCTGCGCGGCATCCCTGGCGATTCCCGCGCCGTTGATCCCGGCGCCAATTATCGCGATATCGAAATCAGGCGATTTGCTCGCCATCAGGGCCGCACCTGCCCGCTGCCGCGTACAACGTATTTGTAGCTGGTCAGCTGATCGGCGCCGACGGGCCCTCGCGCGTGTATGCGCCCTGTGGCAATGCCGATTTCCGCGCCCATGCCGAATTCTCCGCCGTCGGCAAACTGGGTGGAGGCGTTATGCAGAACGATGGCGCTGTCGACCTCGGCCAGGAACCGTTGCGCCGCCCGCTCATCGTCGGTGACGACGCTTTCCGTATGACCGGAACCGTAGCGGCCAATGTGCTCGATCGCCTCGTCGATGTCGTCAACGATGCGAATCGAAATGATCGCATCCAGATACTCGGTTGACCAGTCAAGCTCAGTCGCCGCGACGACACCACCGGCGATCGAGGCTACCCCGCTATCGCCGCGTACCTCGCAGCCTGCCTGCTGCAGTGCCGCAATAATGTCCGGCAGCAGGCGTCCGGCCGCGTCACGATCGACAAGGATGGTTTCGGCGGCACCGCAGATACCCGTACGCCGCATCTTCGCATTGAGCACGATGCTGCGGGCCATCCCGGCATCCGCATCCTTGTGCAGGTACACGTGACAGATGCCCTCGAGATGACCGATAACCGGCACGCGAGCTTCTTCCTGCACGCGCTGGATCAGGTTCTTGCCGCCGCGCGGTACAACGACATCCAGCCATTGAGCCATCGACGACAGCAGGTATCCAACGGCGGCGCGGTCCGTCGTTGGCACCATCTGGATGGCGGCGAGCTCGATACCCGCCGTCCCGAGACCCTTCTGCAGGCAGGCGAAAATCGCCCGATTGGACCGAAAACTTTCCGAGCCGCCGCGCAGGATCACGGCATTGCCGGCCTTGAGGCACAATGCGGCGGCGTCGGCCGTGACGTTTGGTCGGCTTTCGTAAATGATTCCGATGACACCCAGCGGTACAGACACCCTCTCGATTTCCAGGCCGTTGGGCCGCTGCCATGCGTCCAGAACGCGCCCGACGGGATCGCGCAGCGCCATGATACTTTCGATACCGGAGGCCATGGCTTCGACCCGCTCCGCGTTGAGCAATAAGCGGTCCAGCATCGCGCCGCCAAGCCCCTTGGCCCTGGCCGCCGCCAGATCCTGCTGATTGGCGGCGAGGATTTCGCTTGCAGCCTCGCGAATGGCGGACGCGCAAGCCCCGAGTGTTGCATTCCGTCGACCCGCGTCCGATTTGGCGAGTCCTGCGGCAGCCCGGCGCGCCGCCGAACCCATCTCGTCCATCATCCTGGCGATGGCCGCACCAGCTGTGCTGTCAGCATTCACTGTCGAAAAGCACCAGTTCATCCCGATGAATCATGACCGAACGGCCACGATAGCCAAGCTTTTCCTCGATCAGATCGGACCGACAGCCTTTAAGTCGCGCCGCGTCGGCGTCCGAGTACTCGGTCAAACCGCGTCCCAACTCGGAACCCTGCGGCCCGACAATCGCAACAACGTCACCGCGTCGGAACGTGCCAGCGATCCCGGTTACGCCGACGGGTAGCAGGCTTGTGCCGCGATGCAGCGCCCTGACGGCACCGTCGTCGATTCGGATCTCACCACTGACCTGAAGTACGCCGGCAAGCCATTGCTTGCGGGCCGATGCCGGCGTGCCTTCGGCACGAAACAGGGTGCATCGTCCACCCGCCGCGAGCTTTGTCAGCGGATGTTCGACCGTACCGCTGGCGATGATCGTCGAACAGCCGGCATGCGTCGCGATTCTCGCGGCCTGAACCTTGGTGGCCATCCCGCCACTGCCGATATCCGAACGCGTTTCGCCGGCCATCGCAATTATCTCGGGGCCGATCGTCCTTACCTCGGGGATATGTCTCGCGCTCGGGTCGTTGCCAGGATCCGCCGAATACAGTCCATCGACATCGGACAGCAATACCAGCGCATCGGCCATCACCAGTTGCGCCACGCGGGCAGCAAGCCGGTCATTGTCGCCGTAGCGAATCTCCTCGGTCGTGACCGTGTCGTTCTCGTTGACGATCGGCACGACCGACAAATCCAGCAGCCGCCCGAAGGTCCCGCGCGCATTGAGGAATCTGCGGCGGTTCTCGGTGTCCTCGGGTGTCAAGAGAATCTGAGCTGCACGAATGTCGTGTTTACCGAGTGCCTCCTGATACGCATGCACGAGCCGTATCTGTCCGGCAGCCGCTGCCGCCTGCAGATCCGGCAGCCGCGCCCGTTTCTTGTTGATTCCCAGCAACGAAACGCCGATCGCTATGGCACCCGATGAGACGATGACGGCCTCGTGGCCATTCGCCTGATATCGCGCGACATCGTCGGCAAGGCTGCCAAGCCAGCGGCGGTTGAAGCGGCCGTCGCCATCAACCAGCAGCGAGGAGCCGACCTTGATAACGAGACGTCGATAGTCGGAAAGTGCCAGTCTGGCCATCAGGCGATTCCCGTCGGCCAATCAACCAACGAGCAGATGCTGCCGCTCGAAAGACGTTAGTGTCACCTCGCCTTTCGACACCGCGACCGAGCCGCTGCGAGCAACCGCTGATATTTCGCCAACCTTTGCCGCCTCGTTGACAAACTCGTCGACCTCTTGCACGCTGCCCGTCAGCTGCATAGTGCAGCTTACCTGGGCTTCGTCGAGGATTTCTGCGCCGAGTCTTTTCGCCAGCGACATCGCCCTGGCGAGCCCGCCGGTATCCAGTTTGATCTTGACGATCGCGAGTTCGCGTTCGAAGTGTTCGCCCAGGGTCATATCATGGATGTTGACCACATCGACGAGCTTGGCGAGCTGTGCATTGAGCTGCGCGATAGCCGCGTCCGACCCCGTAATGACAAGCGTCACGCGCGACACCCGCGAGTCGTAGGTAGGCGCAACGTTCAGCGTTTCGATATTGTAGCCACGGGATGAAAACATGCCGGTCATCCGCGTCAATGCTCCGACTTCATTCTGTAGGAGAACGGAAATTGCGTGTCGCATGGTTTGCTCGCTCCTGCGGGCGGCTGTGAATTACAATTGAAACCAATTCGGCTCAGTCGGCCAACGATGGTGGCGCACTGCGGGCAGTATTGCAATGCCCCATAAATTAGTAAACACTCGTGAAAAATCCGTAACTTATGGCAAAAGAAAGACGCGACAATGAATGATCATGCAAACAGCGCTGCAGCAGGTAAGCATCCGCTGGCCGGTCGATCGATGAGCGGTGCCGACACGGTTGTGCAAGTCATGGCTGATGAGGGCGTCGACACAATCTTCGGCTACAGCGGCGGTGCAATCCTGCCGATCTACGACGCGGTATTTCGCTACAACGATCGTCACAAGCATGCGGATGGCAGTGCCCCCATGCCGCTGATCGTGCCTGCCAACGAACAGGGCGCCGGGTTCATGGCGGCCGGTTATGCGCGTGCCAGCGGCAAGGTTGGCGTCGTGATGGTTACCTCCGGCCCGGGCGCTACGAATACGGTCACGCCGGTGCGCGACAGTATGGCGGACTCGGTGCCCCTGGTTGTGATCTGCGGGCAGGTGCCGACAGCCGCAATCGGCACCGACGCATTTCAGGAGGCACCGGTCTCCGCCATTATGGGGGCCATCGCAAAGCATGTGTTCCTGGTAACCGACCCGGAACTGCTCGAGGACACCGTGCGCAGCGCCTTCGAACTGGCGCGGACCGGTCGGCCGGGACCGGTGGTTGTCGACATACCGAAAGATGTGCAGAACTGGGAGGGTGCTTTCAAGGGCGTCGGCGTATTGCCGCTGCATGGCTATCGCCGCCGGCTTGCCAAAGTCGAGGCGAACAGGCTTAGCGATGAAGCCTGCGAGCGTTTCTACCTGATGCTGTCACAGAGCAGTCGGCCGCTCATTTATGCGGGCGGTGGCGTGATCAATGCGAATGCGACCAAGGCGATGCGCCGACTGGCGAACGAGTACGGCATTCCGGTTACGACCACGCTGATGGCGCTGGGCGCGAGCGACACAACGCACCCGCTGGCCCTGCACATGCTCGGCATGCACGGCATTGCCTCGGCAAACTACGCCGTCGAGGATTGCGACTTCCTGATTGCCGCTGGCGCGCGTTTCGATGATCGCGTCGCGGGCAACCCGGCCCTGTTTGCTCCCAATGCCAAGAATATTGCGCATTTTGACGTCGATTTTGCCGAGATAGGCAAGGTCAAACGCGTGAACTGGCATCACGTCGGCATGCTCGAACGCGATCTCACTGACCTGCTCGCGTACGGCCGCCGTATCCGATTCGAGAAATCGTTCGAGCCGTGGCATGAGGAGATCGCCGAACTCAAGCGCGAGTACGCGCTCAACTACGATCGTGATTCCGAGCTGATCCAACCCTATGCCGTGATCGAGGAAATCAACAGGCACTCCAAGGGAGAGGCGATAATTTCGACCGGCGTGGGCCAGCACCAGATGTGGGCTGCGCAGTACTTCGACTACCGTGAACCGCGTCTCTGGCTGACGTCCGGCAGCATGGGCACGATGGGTTTCGGTTTGCCGGCCGCAATCGGCGCGCAGTTCGCCCGCCCCGACCGAACGGTAATCGACGTCGATGGCGACGGCAGCATTCGCATGAACATCGGCGAACTCGAGACGGCAACGACATACAAGCTGCCGATTAAGGTTATTGTGCTGAACAATTTTGGTGACGGCATGGTTCGGCAGTGGCAGAAACTCTATTTTGGCGGACGCATGTCGGCCAGTGACAAATCGCTGCATAACAAGAACTTCGTGAAGGCGGCTGAGGCCGACGGTTTCAAGTTCGCGAAACGCCTCGACAACAAGGACGACCTGCCTGAAATTATCAGGGAATTCATGGAATTCGACGGACCGGCCTTTCTCGAAGTCATCATCGACCGGGATGCGGGCGTGTACCCGATGGTGGGTCCCGGTCTGAGCTACGACAACATGATTACCGGGGATTACATCAAGAGTCGTGAAAAACGCGTCGACAACGCCCCCGGGCCGAGCGAGATGTTCTGAGAAGAACAAGCTTGCCACAGGCCTCGTGTGGCACCCTGACACGCGAGGGATTCGTACGGCACACGACCCTAGGTAGTAGTGCGAATTGCGCCGGCGCCCACGGGCGAACTAAGCTCGCTTTCATATGGAGGTGAGTTGTGTGACGACGCTGGCAGGTACAAATGCGCGTACGATCGTCGGCTATGTAATTACCCTGCTCGAGTATCCTCGCTGGGTCATTGAACGCGAAGTGGATTTCACCCACTGCCACCTGCAGGGACACTACGATGCGAACGATCCCCGGTGTTCCTCCTGTGGCTTCGGCGACGCCTGCCGCTGGCTGAATGCCAGGCTCGGCGGACCGTCGGCGGATGCCACGCTGGACGAAATGCTGACAGCACTCAGAACGGCGGTGGAATTTCTGCGCAAGACGACCCTGCAACAGGAACAACACCTCCGCGACTGCCAATGTGACACCTGCCACTGGCTGCGAGAGGCGCAGGGTCTGCTGCGACAGCATCGTCACAAGTCCTAGTCGCCGCCGCCCCGCCGCGGAAGGCTGGATATGCGCGGTCCCGAGAGTGCGCTATGATGATGCACCGAGGACCCCGACGGTGCACGACGATGGGCGACCTTACCTTGACCGGCAGCTGCCTCTGCGGCGCCGTCAGCTACGAGATCACCGGCGACGCAGGCCGGTTCTGGCACTGCCATTGCCAGCGATGCCGCAAGGCAACGGGTACGGGACATGCGAGCAACATCATCATGAAACCCGAGACCGTCAACTGGACCTCCGGCAATGATTATCTGAAGTACTACAAAGTGCCCGAGTCGAGACGCTTTGCAACCGTCTTTTGCAGTACCTGCGGCAGTCTGATGCCGCGCGTCGCGCAGGACCTGAGTGTCGCCGTCATCCCGGCCGGTTCACTGGACAGGGACCCGGACATACGCCCGCAGGCCCGTATTTACCAGGACTCCAGGGCCGCCTGGTCCTGCGACGACACGGCGCTGCCCTGTTACGAGACCTATCCCGGCGACGACCAGCCGGGCCAGCGGCCGGTTGGCGGTGACGCACGATTGCGAACGCCGGAAAAATGACACCGCGCTTTAAGGACCGTGCATAAACATCGGATTCGCTGGAGTTTTCGCGAAGCCGAACAGTGGTATTATGTGAACTGGTGCATGGTAATCAGGCCACCGATGGGCGAAATTAACAACAGGGTCAATCAACGGTCATCAAGCGATGCTGACGACGCCAAGGCACGATAATCTGAACAAGATCGTGGTCCTCAACCCCAAGGGTGGTTGTGGCAAGTCGACGCTCGTCACCAATCTGGCCGCCCGTTACGCCCTGGATGGCCCCATTCCCGCAATTATGGACTTCGACCCGCAGGGTTCCTCCATGGCTTGGCTGGCGCGCCGTTCGCCGGAACTACGTCAGATCCACGGTATTGCCGCCTTCAAAAAGACCATGCAGGCAACGCGAAGTTGGCAACTGCGTATTCCCGGCGAAACGACCAATGTTCTCGTTGACTCTCCGGCGAGCGTGAATCACGACAGTCTCCGTGAGCTGACCCGCGATGCAACCAGCATCCTGGTACCGGTACTTCCTTCGTCCATGGATATTCACGCGGCCTCGCGCTGTATCGCGGACCTGCTGCTGGTCGCCAAGATCGATCGTCGCGACCGCAAGCTGGCCGTCGTCGCCAACCGCACGCGCAAGCACACGAAGAGCTTCGGCCGACTAATGCGATTCCTTGACTCCCTTGGTATCCCTATTATTGCCGTGCTTCGTGACAGCCAGAGCTTTGTGCAAGCCGCTGAAAAAGGCATCGGCATTTGCGAGATGCAGCCCTCACGCGTGAAGCAGGACCTCGAACAGATTGACAGGATCGTGAGCTGGCTGAACGGCTGGCCTGAACGCCGCAGGAATTCGGCGACGATGTCCACCACGCATTCCCAGCCACTGTCTGTCCGCGGCGTATTGCGCCGTCCGCAGTTTGGTTCAGCCTGATTCACCACGCTGGATCCGGGCGAACAGATCGCTGTCGACGTTGCCGCCGCTCAGCACCACAACGCTTGTCTTTCCCTTCATTCTGAGCTTCCCGGCAAGCACGGCGGCGAGCGCGACGGCACCGCCCGGCTCGATGACGAGTTTCAGCTGCATGAATGCGAATCGCATTGCCACGCCCACCTCTTCATCACTGACACTGAGTCCGTTGGCGAGCAGTTGACGATTTATTTCCCAGGTCATTTTTCCCGGCATGGGCGACTGCAGGGCATCACAGATGGAGCGCGCCGATTCCGCGACGCGCACGCGCTTTCCGAGTTCCAGGGAACGGGCGGTATCATCGAATTCATCCGGCTCGACCGTGTGCACCGCGATGTCCGGGTATCGCGTTTTCAGTGCGATGGCGCTGCCGGCGGTGAGACCGCCGCCGCCGCAGCAGATCAGGACCTGGTCGGGCCGTAAACCGAATTCGACGCACTGATCTGCGATTTCCAGGCCAACCGTTCCCTGACCGGCGATGATGTGCTCATGATCGTAGGACGGTACGATTTCCGCATCGCGCTGAGCGGCGATGGCACGCGCAATCGCCTCACGATCGCCGGTATAACGATCGTAGGTAATGACCTCCCCGCCCAGCTTACGGGTGTTTGCGAGCTTGGCTTTCGGTGCGTCATCGGGCATTACGATCGTGGTCTTTATGCCCAGCATTGCACCTGCCGCCGCAACGCCCTGAGCATGGTTGCCGGAGGACCAGGCGACGGCACCGCGCGCCGCGCGGCGTTCGGGTAGCTGGCTCAACAAGTTGTAGGCGCCGCGAATCTTGAACGATCCGGTGCGCTGCAGGCATTCGGGTTTCAGCAGGACGGTGCCGCCGGCGATTTGGTCCAGCTCGAAATTCCGCAGCAACGGCGTCCGTACGCTGATTCCCGCCAGCCGCCTGGCTGCGGATTCGATATCACGTATCCCGATCACCCGGACGAGTCTTCCCAGAGCCTGTCGACCTTGGCGGCACAGATGAAATCGTTATCGGAAAGACCGTTGATTGCATGCGTCGTATAGCTGACATCGCAGCTGCCATAGTTGATTACCAGCTCCGGATGATGGCCTTCGCTAATCGCTATCCATGCGACCGCATTGGCAAATGCCAGGGTGCGGCTGTAGGCGGCGAATTCGAAACGACGTGAAATACGCAGATGATCCTCGCTCAGGAGCCAATCATCGTGCAGCGCCCGAAGCAGTTCCTTTACCTGGTCCGGGCCCAGCGGCGGCACGCCTCCCTCACACGGTTTGCAGCGTTGCCGGGCAAGCTCTTCTGACATGGATATTTCCTCCAATCCTGATACCGCATTTCGTCCATGCACCGTAGCAACGAGTCGCGTGCAGCGCCACAAAAAAAAGGCCGGCCCATCAGGGCCGGCCAGGCGGAGACTCAAGATGAGTCGCAGGGAAGGTCAATCCGGGTTTGAGGCCAGTGATGGTGCGTCATCGATAAAGAGGGTGACGCTGACGCGACGTTCCAGGGCGAAGCTGTCCGCGTTGCCGTCCTGTGCCGGCGCTTCGCCATGTGCGGTGGCATTGATGCGGTCCGCATCAACGCCGGCCTGCAGGAACAGTTCACGCACGAAATCAACGCGCTTTTGCGACAGCTCGTAGTTGTAATGCTCTTCGCCGCGCTCGTCGGCGAAGCCGTCGAGCTGGATGCGGACATCAGGCATGGAGGCCAGCGTTGCCGCGAGTGTTGCCAGGCGCGCGCCAGTGGTATCAAGCAGAGTGGACTCGTCTGTCCTGAACAGCAGATCCATCGCGATTCCGGCCTGCAGCAGACCGAGCAATTCAGGCCTGGCCATGTCCTGCATTCGCTCGATCTCTTTACCGAGCGTGTCGACATCGCTCCTCAGGTTCGCGACAGTATTTCGGGAACTATCGAGTGATACCGAAAGCTCTTGCAGCCGTTCGTTCTTCTGATGCATTGTGTCGCCCAGCTTGGCGCCAATCGCCGCACCGACGATGAAGCCGACCGGACCGCCAGCCAGCGCGCCGACAACCGCCCCGGAACCGACGCCGATGGCCTCCTGACGCGATGACTGACCGGCGGCAGCCGGCTGGGCCAGCAGGAACGTAAAGCCTGCGGCAATGATGATAGCAGTCGTGGTATTTCGCATTTCAATGTCCTCTTTGTTGCAGCGCCGCGGGAGTGGCCTGCTTCGGAGTTCATTAGGCGGGGGAATGCGGGTGCTCAAGGGCCGCATTGGTGCCAAGCGAGTGATCAATTGTGGCAGATCGTGGCGAAGCGTCTGAGCTATCTGTTCTCGTCCGTCAGGGCAACGAATGTACCGCCATTTCTTTCGCAGAGTATGCGCATGAGGGTCGCGAAGCGAATGGCCGTCTCGGGTATCTGTCCGCCCTTGCGGAAACCGCGCGGGAAGCCGACCGCGTGAAGTCTCACTCGTCGTTTTCCATCGGCACCGGCGCGATTCAGCCGGTCTATCGTAGCGACGACTGAGTCGATCGAGTAGTTGCCCTGAAAATCATCGCCGAATACGTAGACGCTGACCTTCTTGTCGGCCGCCCAGAACTGCGTGATCGCCTCCTGAATGCCGTCGACGGGATCACTGTCGCTACTTGCCGTCCAGGAACGCATTCGATTCACGATCGCCTGGCGCCGTCCGGGCGAGTCGGGAATCCAGCGCGCGACATAGTCCTCGAACATGTAACGACCATCGTCGTTCATTATCTGTATGCCCTTGACGGTCGGATAGGCTTCCAGGGTCTCGCGCACCTTGCGCTGCGCCAGACCCCAATTGTAGTTCTGCATACTCGGCGAGGTATCGACGACAAAAATTATGTACTCGCTGTCAACCGGTATACCCGCCACGGCATCCTCATCGGGCCGTCGGTAGTAAGGCTGAAGGCGACGCATTTCCTCGGTCAGGCGCTGCTTTGCCGCCTGCAGTTCGCCCTCGTCGATCGTCTCTTCCTCGTCCTGCTTGGTCGCCTGATACTGGCCACGCACCTTGTTGAGGTCGCCGGACAATTCGGCAAGTTCGAGCTGGGTTGCAGCGGCATCCTGCTTGATCTTCTTGAGTTCGCGATCGAGCACCGTCGATTCGCCGCGCAACTGGAACAGCTCCTCCTGCAGCAACGCGATCAGTTGTTCGAGGTTTGTCTCGGATTCCTCAACCACGACCGGCTCGTAAATCTTGCTCAGTACAAGCAGCAGAATAATGGCACCAAAGCCACAGCATATGCAGTCCAGAAAGGAAAGGCTGAAGGCCTGTATGTCTCGCTTGCGACGCATGACAGTGAAATCCCGCTATGGCCAGTCGCGGCTGACGCTGACAAACGAGCCGCCGCTGGTCAGGGCGAGTGACCAGAAAGATATCGGTGCGTTGAGATCGCCCTCCATCGGATAGAGCAGGATGTTTACGGGGATGCCTGACGGCAGCTCGCGCACGGACTTGGCAAAAATGTTGCCGCGTTCGCCACTGCTGACTACCGTTTTGCTCGTGGTCTCTGCTTCCATCGTAGGCATACCGTCGACCAGCAAGATGATGTTGTCCGGTCGCGGCGAAAGCGCTTTCGCAACCCTGAAGGCCGCATGCATGTTGGTCCCGTTCTTCGGCACCGTGCGCCTCAACACTCGCACCGCTTCGTCAAGCTGCGTGCCATCCTCGGCCTTCAGCCAGATGCCCTCGGTACCCTTGATGACCGGCTCAGCCTTGTTATTGAACATGTAAATCTGGTATTCGCTGCCCTGAGCGAACTGTGAGGTCAGCCAGTCGACGGTGGCAACGACCTGCCGCCACTTTCGCGAGCGCAGTTGCTCGGATTCGGCCATGTTGCGACGCCGCAGGATGTTGACCAGCTTGTCACTGAGCATGCTGGCCGAGCGATCCACCAGCACGAGTGTTCGCTTGCCACCCAGTTTCAAGCCGGTCAGGTACTGCCGATCGCCTTCGCCCTTGAACGTGCGAATTTGCTCGCCCGCCGCATCCTGTTGCTTCTTCAGAGCAAGCAATCGCTTGACTTCCTCATCCAGCGACTTGATGTCGGACTGCAGCTTCTCGACTCGCTCGATCTTCGCCAGCGTATCATTGTCGTACTTGTCGAGTTCGGCCTGCAGCTCTTGAATCAGTGCTTTTATTTGCGCTATCTGACTGTCGGCATCCTCAATCTGGACGTCGAGTTTCTGTTTCGTGTTGCGCGCCAGCGCGAGGTTCTTGCGACCCTCCAATACTTCGATCTCGAGGCGATTCGTTTCTGCCATTAGCGGAGTAATGTCCGTATCCGTTGTCGCATTGACGTGCGAATTGATGATCATGAAGAACAGGATGACCGCCCCAAAACCGCAACTCATGCAGTCCAGGAACGACATGCTGAATATTTCCGTATTGCGACGTCTACGTGCCATGTCGCTCTTCCGCTGCGATCAGCCGTAGCTCGAAACCCGGCGTACCGATACGAATAACGTCGCCTGTCTGCAACACCGCTGAGCCGTCGATCCGATGCCCGTTCAGGTAGGTCCCGTAACGGCTGAAATCGGTGACGACGCACTGGCCGTTTTCCATGCCCACGGCGCAATGGCGGCGGGACACGCCCGGCATGTCCGCCTGAAAATCCAGCCACCGCTCGCCATCAGCCGGCTGCGCGCCGAGGACCAGCGGATCGTTGTCAATACGATGCGCGTTATTGCCAAACAGCAGGTGAGTGGGCCTTCCGTCCGGACCTTCGGATTCGACTGGCTGCACGTTCACCGGCGCCTGGTCCCACGGCAAATGACGCACCAGAGTCAGCCCGCCGTCTCTTCGATCGTCCCGACATCGTTGCAGCAGGCCGCGCGCGGTCGCCCCGGGCCCCAGCAGGAACACCTCGCCACCCACCCGTGCCTTCAGCGTTTCGGCGAGTCCCGGCATGCGCGCCGCCCGATCCGACAGCTGAATTGCCGGCGTGTCCTCGGCACGGTACAAGGCTCTCAGTTGACTCACGATATTCTGATAGACCGGTGCCGCCGCCGCCACCAGCTCGATCGATTCGACTTCCGCACGATGCACGATACCGCGAAATTCAACCGCCATCGGCACCTTGGACGCACTGCAGGCGATCGCCAGCCAGTCGAACATATTATCCTGCAGCGCCTGCTCGGTTTCCGCCGTGTGCAAGGGGTCGAAACGCGACTGTCGCACGAACGCCTCGGCGATGGTTCGTACCCAGCTGTCGAATAGGGCCAACTGGCCACATCCGTCGATGACAGCGGAACGCTCCACCTGCACCTGCCCTTCCTGCATCAGGCGAGTCAACATGCCGGAATGCAGGCTCAGATCGATGTGCACGGGTACGGCGTGCTCGTATTGCCGACGGGTTGCACAGACAGCCGCGTCAACCATGGCGATCACGTCGATATCGAGCTCCATCGCGATGCCGAGCAGCAGCCCGAGCTTGTCATTGTTCATGTAGGGCGGCACCGCCAGTGCGAGTCGATCGCCGGGGCCCGCGACCTGTTTCCAGATATCCTCCAGCTGCCGGCTCACCAGGTCTGCGGTACTCAGGTGCCTGAAACGCGGATCCGAAAGCGGTGCCGACTTGAGGTCGGACCAGTATCGGTTGTGAATCCGCCTGGGCTTGAGGCGGGCGCTGCAATACGCCTCGTTGCCTGTTGCCACATGATTGTCCTCGAGCAGCGCGAATCCCGGTTCGCGATAGAGAAATCGCTCCGCATTGCTGACCGAAATGGCAGAGTCATTCAGATGTGCTGCGAGGATCGTCACGGTTCTTGCGTCAGTCCGCCTTCATGTGCCGAATAACTTTCTCGTCGCAATAGGCTTCGCTATCGAATACGAGGCGTTCCTGTACGAGCTGAAGCTGATGCACCAGAAACATCAGAAAGATACTGATCAGCAATGCGATGAAGGTGGAGTTAAAGGCTACGCCAAGACTCTGCGTAACGCCGGCGATGTCCCCCTGAACCGCCTTGTCAGCCTGCGCCAGGGCCTCACCGATACCGCGAACGGTGCCGATAAATCCGATCGACGGAATAGCCCAGGAGATATAGCGGATCATCGACAGCTCCGACTCCAGTCGGTCGGCCTCGGATTCGCAGATGGTATGCGTGCTGCTTGCCACGTCCTGGATGTTTCGCGTTGAACTAAAACGGCGCAGCGCGTTCAGCAGCGCGCGGGGCAACAGCATCTGCTGGCGATCTTCAGGCAGGGCCTGTACCTGCCGGGCGAATTCACGCGTGTCCTCCGGCAGAATGCGCATCCCCTCCGCGACCGGCACAAGGTCGACCTCCAGCAGCCGCCGCTCGCTACCGATTTTCTTGGCTTTGTAGGCCATGATCGCCAACGCCCAGAACATCAGGATGAAACAGGCCTCCTGTTCGAAATCCTTGACGAGTACCCACACGCTGCGCTCGCGAACGAAGTCCGGATCGGCTGCGGCGAGCATGTTCTGCTCCTCGATGACTTCAGCGGCGTTTGGCCGCACGACCGAGACATAGAAGGCATGCACGATAATGATCGCGATGATCAACGCGAAAAGCTGAAAAACGAACTCGACCGGAATGTTTTTCTTTTTCATTTGGACCAACCTGCCTGCATATCAGATATCCGTCGGGAACGGTATGGACTGGCCGAAAGCAACATCCTCGCTGGGAATGAACGTCTCTTCCTCATCCTCAAACGAATACTGCTCATCCAGCTCGTCGAGTTCGTCGTCACCCGCAATGCTTTCACTGTCGCTCTCCTCAGCCTGTTCCACGCTCTCGGCAGCCGGCGATTCCGACGCATCGGTAACGGGCGCAGCGGGTTCCTGTGCCCAAACCGGGATCGCCAGGATTGCGGCGAGCGGTAAAACGAAACGTCGATGCATGTTCAATCTCCTTGTCACTGACTACGGACTTGGACCGCACATTCGGGGAATTGTCGCATGAAAATCAGTCGACATATCTCGCGATGCGAAAACCGATGTCCGGCCCTGGCGTTGAACCGTAGTCGCGATAACTGAGCCGCAGTTCCGTCACGCCGGCGTGGCGCCAGCTCGAACCGCGTACGACATGGCTGCTGCCTCGCTCCGGACCAACCGGGTCGACAAGGGGCTCCGTTATCCCGGGTGTCGGAACGGTGTACAGATCGTTGACCCATTCGGCGACGTTGCCGCCGGCGTCAAAGATTCCCAGGGCATTGGGCTTGAAGGTGCCGACGGGCGCGGTGGACGCGAAACCATCGTCATACGCCGGCAGAATAGACGGCACCAGTGGCCGGGCCGTCAGGTCCGCGAAGTTGCCGCTTTCTTCCGGCGGTGGCCATTTCGTCCCCCAGGGAAATTTCAGTGCCCGCTTGCCGCCGGCATAGCGCATCGCCAGCACCCACTCGGCTTCGGTCGGCAGGCGATAGCCATCCGGGATCGGATAGATGGGCACCCACTTGTCAAATTCCTGGCGATAGGCCGGCGTCCGCCCTTCCTGCTTGCTAAGCCAGTTGCAGTACTGCACGGCATCTTCCCAGCGCACGTTGGCAACGGGATTATCGTCGGCGGCGAGCGACGGATGGACGTCCGCACCGGAGTCGTGGTTCGGGCGGAATGCGGCGAACTGCTTGTTGGTTACCTCGTGCGTGCCGATGAGAAATGCCCGCGTGATCGTAACCGGCACGATCACCTCGTTCGCGCGTCGGCCGGGCTCCGCGCGCGAAGCTCCCATGGTGAATGTCGCCGGCTCGACGCGGCGCATCGTCTGTCCGGCGGCCGTGGTTTCATTTTTTACAACGGCATCGCGCGCGATCGCTTCCAGAGATTTCAGGCTGACCGACAGGGTCTGGGGGTATCCCGGGCGCGGCGTTACCGTACGCGACCATGATCGGTAGCCCTGTCGCCTGACCTCGATGCCGTGCGGCGCCGAGCTCAGGCGCAGACTGGTTTTTCCCGTACCCCGCGCACGGCCGTCGACATAGACAGTGGCATCCGGCGGCTGCACATTCACCGTTACCGTTCCAAGGCGCGCGGAAAGATCGACGGTGATCGCATCGCTCGCCGCCGATTCGAGCCGCATGCTGCGCGTCGTCACACCATAACCCGCCTTCGACATGCCGATCTCGTAGTCGACATCGGGCGTCAGCGACAAAGTCAGCGGCGACTGCCCGCGGTAGCGCCCGTTTACGGTGACATTGGCACCCCGCGGGATCGTATTTACCAGAAGCTTCGCATCGGCAGGCTGCAGCCTGATCGTCGGCAGCGACTGCGACACGTTGGCTTCGGCCTCCACGCTGCCATCCCAGGCAGCGAATCCGTCCTTCGCAACCGTGATGTCATGCGCTCCCTCCAGCAATTCGATAACGGCCGGCGTAACGCCCACCTGTTCGTCACCTGCGAAAATTGCGGCACCGGCGGGCTCCGATTCGACAGAAACATTGGCCCAGCGCGGCACCAGCTGCACGTGTATCTTTTCGATACGCTCCAGGCCGGCCATCTCGACGACATCCGCGAATGGCAAAAATCGGGCAGACTCGACACGCACCGTGTGCGCACCGGGCTGAAGCTCGATCGGGCCGAAAGGGGCCGGGCCCACCCGGTCGTCGTCGACGGTGACGATCGCATCGACCGGCGGCTCGGCGATGACCAGCAACTGCCCCGGCTTCTCGCGCATTCGCAGGTTGACCGTCATCGACTGTTCGTCGCCGACGACGAAGCTCTGCTCGATATCGTAGTAGCCCTGCTTCTTCACATTGACCGTATAGGTTCCCTTTCGAAGCAAGGTGCGATCCCCAATCGGCAGCCTGAACCAGCCGCCGTCAATATTGAACTCGTCGGGTTCGCGCGGCTCAATGTCGAACTCGACGGATTTCGAACTGAACAGCAGGTACGACGCCAGGAGCAACAGCGCCAGACCGCTGCCGACCACGGCTTTCAGCGGGCTCATTGCGGGGCCTCCACTCCGGGCCGCCGTATCCGCGGCGCGACGAAATGCCGTTGGTGCAATCGCCTCGTCTTCCGGAAGCGCGTCGTCCCCGACCGGCGGTGGCTTCGTAACGTAGGCGCTGTCTTCCAGCTTGACGTCGACCAGTACGCGTTGCTCGTCGATCACCAGCCGAATACGGCTGCCGTAAAACGCGAGTTCGTCACCGTGGCTGAGGCGCCGACTGGTTTCCAGCGGTTCACCATTGATCGTCAGCGACAGGTCGCGACCGACCGGCTGCACAAACGGCACCCCGTCCAGGAGATCGAGCAGCGCTACCGGCGCGCCGCCGGGCCCCGGCAGTCTCAGAGAGCAATCGCTGCCGGTTCCGACGCGCAACGGCAGCTGGCTCGCATCGATCTTGCGCTCGCCCTCCAGATCCCTGAGGTAAAGGTGCTCGAAATTCAAATCTGTTCCTCGCAGCGCACTTCGACCGGCTGCATATCCAGTTCCGGTGCGACGCGAAACTCGCGGCGGACGTCGCGGAACCCTGGCCGGATGCCAACGGCAACGTAGGTTCCGGGACGCAATGACAGCTGTTTCCTGGCGAAATTTCCCAGGTTCCCGACCCGATAGACGGAAACGTTCGTGAGATTGTCGGAGACGAGCGCAACGGCAACCGGTGTTACAGCGCGCTTCAGCAAGCGCGACAGTTCATCGCGCTGCTTGCCGAGCCGCGGACCGATGTCTTTCATGCGCGTTATCTCGACAACGAGGAGCGTCGCTTTCTGCATGACGCTCGCCACGGCCAGCTTGTCGGGGTCGGCCACGAACTCATCAAGCTTCTTGTGCAAGGCACTCATTTCCCGCGAGCGCGCCAGGCCGTCAATCGCGAAGCTCAGATTGGCATCAATCTTCAGTATCTCTTCGTAGGTGGTCGCGGCGGCCTCCCAGTGCTCGTCCTGCTCCAACGAGCGCGCTTCCCGTTCGAGAACAGCGATATTGTCGAGACGCAGCCCCTGATCGACCTGCAACAGACCGTCGGCCGGTTCCGGGGACCCAGGGACCAGTTGTTCGGCCATGCGAAATGCCGCACGAGCCGCCAGATAGTCGCCTGATGCCAGCGCATTTAGTCCCTCGCTCATGCGTTGGTCGAATGCCATTTGCGTGCGCGTCTGTTGCACGCGCGCGAGACCGTCAGTTGCCGGCTGCCACAGCGGATCGAGCTCGACCGCTCGCATGAAACTGGCTTCTGCCGCCTCCAGTTCAAGTTGCTTTTCGTGCTCGAGGCCCTGATCAACGAGGCGCATCACGCTCTCCATGTTCCTGGCGCGCTCGTAGCCCGCACGCGCCTCGGGATGATTCGCCGTGATCGCAACCGCGAGCTCGTAGAGACGCAACGCCTCCGCCCGGTCACCGGCATCGAAGGCCGCTTTGGCCCCGGACAGCGCTTTCTGGAACTCGGGCTCGATTCGATCGAAAAGCGGTTCCAGAACAGAAATCGCATCCAGGTAGTGGCTCTGGGCCGCAACATAGTCCCTGTCCAGGTAAGAGCGGTCACCCTCTGTATAGATCTCCTTTGCCCGAAGATACTGCTGTCCCGCCCATCGCTGCACGCCACGCTGTTCCAGCGTCTCGAAATTCGACAATAATTCACCGACGGTCATTTCGGCATTGAAGCGCGCCCTGCCCGCCTCATCGAGGCCGCTGTAATCCGCCTGATTTTCGTTGAACAGAATTTCCTCGCCGTCGGTGCCGCGGGACTCCGGGACATACTCGCGAGCGGCGCGAGGCGCTCCCAGCAGCGGCTCTTCGTCCGCAGGCACATCCTCCCCGGACCCGACGCCGGCACGCTCCCTCGCACGAATGTCCTCGGCCGCTGTTGCCGGGCCAGGCTTTTTCGATTCGCCTTCGGTACTGACGATTTTCGGCAAGACGAAAACGACAGCAAGCAACAGGGACAACGCGACCGACAGGGCGATGCCAAGTGTCCTGCCGTTGATTCCGGTAGCCGCCGATACGCCGGAATCCTCGGCAACTGCGTCCGCGGATCGAGCAGCCGGATGAATGGACTCCACGGACTGTACGTGCTCATCCGGAAGAGATTCGAACCGCGCCAGTTTGATTTTCGCCGGGCCGGGTGGAAAGCCCGCCTCCCGTAAACCGGAGGCCACCTGCTCTGCCGTCGGTCGTTTCGCCGCGTCCTTGTCGAGCATTCCCGAAACCAGCGCTTGCAGCGCAGCGGGCAGCGCGGTGCCATTCGAGGCTGTCAGGGTGTTCGGCACGAATCTCTCGATATCGCCGGCGGTGTCTTCGCCCGAATAGGGCGAGTGACCGGCGATCAGTTCGTAGAGCAATCCACCCAGGGCAAATATGTCGTCCGCCGCCTGCGCCGTTTCACCGCGAAGTGACTGCGGGCTTTGCGCGATCAGTGAGCCACCCGTGCCCGGCTCGCCGACGGGGGCGGCCACACCAAAATCGCTGAGATACGGCGCACCGTTGCGATCCAGGAGAATATTGCTCGCCTTGATATCCCGGTGCACCACCCCTTTGGCGTGTGCATACCGAAGCGCATCGGCAATCAGTCCGACGGGACCGAGAATCAGCTGTGGTGGCTTGCCGGCCAGCGCGCTGATGTCGGCGCCGTCGACGTACTGCTGGCTGTAGAAAGCGCCGTCCGGCTCATCGTGAAACTCGAATGCCCGCGCAATATGGGCGTGCATAAGGCGGATATTTGTTTGCCATTCCGCCCGTAATCGCTCCGCGGCCCCGGCCCTTGCGGCGGCGATCTTCAGCGCAACCCGCGAGCCGGTCAGCCGGTCTTTTGCAAGCCAGGTTTGAGCCTCCCCGCCGCCCCCCAGGTAGCGGTCCAGCTCGTATCGTTCCGCTAGCAGGGTTCCTTTTTCGAGCTCATGCATCGTGTGCTGAAACAGTCCTGCCCATTCTATTGTGGGGCTTCAGCCGTACGAACCGGCGCAACGGTATCGTTGGCTACGCTGAATCCGGTCTCCGCTTCGTAGATCTCCCGGAGCAACTTCCGCCAGCTTTCGTACTGCGCCTGCGCGGTTCCGGTAAGGCGGCGTTCCTGTCCCTCAACGTTGACTACCATAGGGGCCGCTTCCGCGCCGAACGACTCGGAAAGTTCGGCAATCGTGTCGAGATGCAGGTCGGCCTCGCTGTTACGCCGGAGTCCGCCGATGACGCGATTGAAACCCTCGTAAATACCCATGTTTTGCAGCCCGCGATTGACTCGCCGTGTGCGGCTGCTCGATGAGCTGTTGGTGTCGATCGCCAGCGATCCGGCCAACACGACGACACCCACGAGCGCCTGCAGGCGCGCCGAGCGTTTTACTTCACGATAGTTGATGGACTCCTGGCGCGCGTTCTTGCGCCAACTGCGATAAGGAATAGCGATGCCGTAGTAGAAATTGGCGTAGTGCTCATTGAGCGTATCGACAACCAGTCGATCGCGTTCGCGAATCTGGCGCAATCGCACTACTCCCGGATCATTGTCGGCCGGTAGTCGACTGATCTGAACGATGCCATCTTCGTCCGTGGTCAGATGTTCCCCATAGGCCAGCGGCGACATGTCGGAAAAAAATTGCAGCTCGGATATCTGGCGTGTCCGTTTCAGCTGGCCCGCAGGTAATTGCGCGACGTAGGCCTGCAAATCATTGGCGATATCGTTAAAGACCTTCTGGTACGGATCTCGCCGGCGATCGCGCCGCTCCGAATAGGAAGTCATGCCGGTTCGCGTCTCGTAGGCCTTGCTGAACCAGTGCCGTCCAGCCGCATCATCGACGGATATATCCAGCGTGATAAATTCGCCGTCGGACTTTCCGATGACGCCGCTGATAACGACATCGGTAAACGCGCTGCGTGACGGAATGACGCGGACGGCGCCCCAGTGCCCGGTTCCCTGCAGTGTCGTCTTCAAATGGTAGGCAAGAAAACGTGCTTCGGCGTTGCGTATCTCTTCGAACACCCGGCTCTTTTCCGGATTGTTGTTCTCGGGAATGCCTGGATCGAATTCGACGATGCCTATATCCAGCAACAATGCCTCATCAACCGGCGATTCGGCGACCAGCAGCTCGGTCTCCTCCGCGACAACAATCTCGTTGACCGAACAGCCCGCGCCCGCCAGGCTCGTGATAACGACGAGTATTAAGATCCTGCCCATAGTGTCTAAACCGACCTCTTACATTCCCTTGTACTTGCGATATTCCTCCCAGAGGCGTTCGCGCAGCTCAGGATCTTCTTCGGACAAGGCGGCTTCGCGAAGCTGCTTCGCCACAATATCGTCGTCCATGATGACGGCGATGTCATCCGGTGTACGTTTTTCGATTTCGGAATTACTCATACCCTCGAGAGGATCGCTGCGTGGCGCGGAGGATCCGCCGCCACCGCCGCCGCCACCGCCGCCGCCGCTGGCACCGCCCTGAGCGCCGGCAGCCTGCTCTCCGAGACTGATATTGCCACCGGAGCGGCCACCCGAGCCGGAATCATACCCTTCGGTGTTTCGACTGACGGTCTCGATTTCACGCTGCTCCTCCATCAGCACTTCGTCGAAACCGCCGACGGATTCGTCCAGCTCCTTGCCCAGCTGATCGGCGCGGTCGGGATCGCCGCCGGGAAATTCACCAACGCCCCCGGACTGGCCGCTGCTGTCGCAGCCCATGCCGCCACCGATACCACCGCCTACCATGCCGCCGTCGTTGCATTCTTCCGCGGCGCCGGTTTCGACGCTGTCCATCGGCCCGGAGCTTCCGCCACCCGAGGAGCCTCCGGAAGAGCCGCCCGGCATTCCACCGCCGGATGAACCGCCGGGCAATCCGCCGCCGGAGGAGCCACCCGGCATACCGCCACCGGAAGAACCGCCCGGCATTCCACCGCCGGATGAACCGCCGGGCAATCCGCCGCCGGAGGAGCCACCCGGCATACCGCCACCGGAAGAACCGCCCGGCATGCCGCCGCCGGACGAACCGCCGCCCGGCAGGCTGATACCGCCGCCCGAGCCGCCACTACCGCTGCCGCTGCCGCTCATGCTCACCGATGCGCATGCGGAAACGAGGAAAGCCGCTGATACGGCAACAATGGCTTTCGCCAACCATGTCGATGACGCGCAGGAATCGCTTCGGTTCATTGTCTGTATGCCTCTCTGGCCGCCGCGGTGGAGAATGTGACTGATTTCGCTAGCTAATCTCTTGTTTGAGCGGTAATCCAGCCTTATGTTCCGCTGCGATGACGATAATACGCGTCATGAGCGCGATCAACACCTAAACCCTTGATACTGTTAAGTGCCCGGGCGGGCCGGCTTGCGAAACAGGATGAGCGACAGATCGTCGGGTTTGCTCGGCTGACCGTCGCCCGAGGTTTGCATCCGCTGACTGGCCATTTCGACCGCACGGCTCGCCGCCGTCGTCAGCGGTCCTTTTCGGACGCATTCGATAATTTCGTCGACGTGCACATTGTCCATGAGGCCGTCGCTGGCCACCAGGACCGTGTCACGCGGATTGAGTCGCACCGTGGCACCCACATCGATGCGCATGTCAGTGGTTCCCAGGAAGTTCGAAACGAGATGCCTGTCCTCATGGTGCAGCGCCTCGCGCTCATCGAGAAAACCAGCCTCGACCGCAAAGCCGGTCGGTGAATGCGCGGTGGTCTGCAGCTTGATCACGCCTCGCTGGCCGACGATGATCGCCTCGGAATCGCCGATCTGATAGGACCTCGCAACCAGTCCTTCAATCGTTACCACCGTCATCGTGGTGGCCGATCCGTTGGCCAGCGCCAGGACCGCGTTGTTGGCAGCCTCGATACCATTGAGGATGGCAGTGCGCAGCAGTGCGGTTTGATTCATCGCGGAGTGCAGCGACTCGGCGAGCATCGTCACCGCGGTTAGCGATGCCCGCTTGCCGGCCGGCAAACCGCCGGCGCCATCGGCAACGACAAGTACAGCGGCCGCAGGGCCATAGGGAATGATCCCGACCGTATCCTGATTCTCGGACTCCTTGAGGGGATCTTTACAGGAATAGGCGACCGCCACGCCGCCAGCGACATCTGCTTCCAGTTGCTGCGGCTCGAAGGCGGCCTCCAGCAACAGGAGATCTTCGACTCGTTTCGGCATCCTTGATCCTCCCGATCTTACTCCCGTCGCACCGGCTCCCGGCACCACGCACAGTAGTTCCAGAACTCTTTCGCAATGCCCCAGCCGCAGGCCCGGCAGCTGTCTCTACTGCCTTGTAACTTCCAGACGCGCCGCACTTTGCTCTTGCACCATGGACAATACCGCATGAACGGCATCAGTGGGCCACGACAGCGCGTGTTCGCACAGCGCGCCAAATAGCGTTTGTCCGGATAGCGGCGCGATGTCTCCTCGACGAATCCCGGCCCATAGCACCAGGCGCAGTATTCCCAATCATTTTTTACGCCGCGCTCGCAGCGAGGACAACTGGAGGGCATTCGCGACTCGCAACCAAGCGACGGGCTTTCGATCCCGCACCAAGGGCAGGCTTTCATGCTCTCAGCGACCGGCCCTTCGCAACGTCGGCAATGATGATGGGTATCGAGCTGTTTGCGGAACTGGCTCTGAAACTGGCGCCACTGGAGCTGCCGCCAGGACTTCGACCGGTTGCCGTTCCTCGATTTTGGTCGCTTCTGCTTGCGTGTGTGGCTGTGCGAGCGCAGGAAATCCGACTGCATCTCGACGGCAGTAGCATAGCGTTTCTTCGGGTCAAGCTGAATCGCTTTTCTCAGCACGGCGATCAACTCGGGCCGAAGTCGTGCTTCGAGTCTGTCATGGCCAATCATGGGCCAGTCGAAAGGCCACTCCGGCAGTTTCCCGGAAAACATCCGGTACAGCACCAGGCCCATCGAGAATACGTCCGACTGGAACTTCGGCCGGCCCATGGCCTGTTCGGGGGCGATGTAATCGATGGTTCCGGAACCGGATGCCTTGAGCGTTCTCAGGCTGATTTTCGCGAAGCCAAAATCGGCGAGTTTCAGCTGGTTGCCAGGGAAGAGTATGAAGTTTTCCGGCTTGATGTCGCAATGAATGATCTTGTGCTCGTGAGAATGAGCGAGTGCAGCGAGGCCCTGACCCGCCAGATCGAGCGATCGGGATAGCGATGCGCGGCGTTCGATGCGATCGGCCAGTGACTCGTCGCCGAGTTCCATGGCAATTACGAAGCGATCATTGATGAAGCTCGCATTGAGCACGGAGAGAATATTGGGATGCCGCAGCTTGGTCGCGACGCGTACCTCGTGCAGCACTTCATCATGCCCGGCCAGACCGTCGATTTTCGGGATCTTGAGCGCGACGTTCATTTTTTGAATCGTATCGAATGCGCGATAAACATCGGCCAGCGGGCCCGACGAAATGCGGCCAAGGATTCGGTATTTGCCGATTTTCTGCCGTACCCTGAGCTTCATTCGTTGACGGTCCGGACACGGTTGACTGCAAGCTGCCAGCCCTGCAGAAGTCGCTGTCTGTCTGCATCGGCCATGACAGGATGAAAGCTGCGATCGCGCTCCCACAGCGCTGCAAGCGCATCCGCCGACTGCACGACTCCGGCTCGATAGCCGGCAAGGAAGGCGGCACCCAGCACCGTCGACTCGACGTTTTTCGGACGCTCAACCTCGATTTCCAGGACGTCGGCGAGAAACTGCAGGAACCAGTCGTTTGCGACCATGCCACCATCGACGCGGATAACACTGGGCCTCATGCCATCCTCCGACATCGAATCGATGAGGTCGCGCGTCTGGTAGGCGACTGACTGCAGCGTGGCGGTTACGATGTCATCACGGCCGCTACCGCGCGTCAGCCCCAGAATTGCACCGCGTGCATCGGCGTCCCAGTAGGGTGCGCCAAGCCCGGCAAACGCCGGTACGACGTAAACGTCCGTGACGACGCCTGTACGCCTGGCGATTGCCTCGGAATCCGCCGCCGCATCGAGAATACGTAGCTCGTCCCGCAGCCATTGCATCGCCGATCCCGCGACGAACACGCTGCCCTCCAGTCCGTAGGTCACATTGCCATCCAGGCGCATGGCGACCGTCGTCAACAGCTGGTTGGCCGATTGCAGGGCCCTTGCGCCGGTATTGGCGATTACGAAACAGCCCGTTCCGTAGGTACTCTTCGTCATTCCCGGCGCGAAACCCGCCTGGCCAATGAGTGCGGCCTGTTGGTCGCCGGCGATACCGCAAACCGGCACCTGTCCGCCGAGAGATTCCTCATCCGCCACACCGAAATCGGCAGCACAGTCTCGCACGTCGGGCAATAACGAGCGCGGCACACCGAACATCCCGAGCAATTCCTCATCCCACTGCTGCGTATGGATATTGAACAGCAGCGTGCGCGATGCATTCGTCGCGTCGGTTGCGTGCACGCGTCCACCGGTGAGCCGCCAGAGCAGGAAGCTGTCAATGGTCCCAAACGCCAGATTGCCGGCCTCGGCGCGAGCGCGCACGCCGTCCACGTTGTCGAGGATCCAGGCTATCTTGGTCGCCGAGAAGTAGGGATCGAGGCGCAGTCCGGTTTTCGCCGATACCGACGCTTCCACGCCGTCGTCCTTGAGGGCCTGGCAGTAGGCGGACGTGCGCCGGTCCTGCCAGACAATCGCGTTATAGACGCATTCCCCGGATTCCCGGTCCCAGATTACGGTCGTCTCTCGCTGGTTGGTGATGCCGATCGCCGAGATATCGGCGGCAGCGGCGCCGGCCTTTTGCAGGGCGCCACGCGTCACTGCGGTCACGGAGGCCCAGATGGCTTCGGGGTCGTGCTCCACCCAGCCCGGCTTCGGATAAATCTGCGCGAACTCCTGCTGTGCACTGGCCACCACGCGAGCATCGTGCGTATAGATCACAGTACGACTGCTGCTGGTACCCTGGTCGATCGCCAACAGGAATCTTGCGCTCATTTGGTATTCGCCCTGGCCGAAAAAAGCGGCGCCTCAATTGACATCGTTTTGCCGGCCTCGACGGGCCACGACTGCCTGCCCTGCCCCGCCGCAAATTCCGCTATTTTTTCGCGAATGCGCTCTGGCCAGGGCGCCACGCGGCGAACCTCCAGATCGACATGCAGATTCATCCACTCGGCGGTTGCGACGAGGTCGTGTTTTTCGGCGTGGTACATGCGCATAAACTGGTGAATTCGTTTTTCGTCAAAAGCAAGAATTTGAGAGGTTATGAAATAGGGTTCGGCCTCGCCTATTTCCCGCTGCCAGATGATATGCGATTCAACGGCAAACGTTGAGCTGTTGTGCTGCCTGATGTGGTCGTCAGTGAGACCGAAGCGCGCCCAGAGACGGTCTACACCCTGGTCGAAGGCCAGCACGTAATAGGCGACGTTCATGTGCTTGTTGATATCGATCCATTCCGGCAAGACCCGGCCGCGCACGACCTCGATACCCAGAATCTCCGCGTTGGACATCGAGCTGGCCACTAGTCTTCGTTCAGTTCGGCAATGCCGGCGAAATGGCCAAGGGCTTCTGGGTTCGCCAGGGCCTCCGTATTTCTGACTTCTTCACCGTGTACAACCGAGCGCACGGCGAGTTCGACGATCTTGCCGCTCTTGGTGCGTGGAATATCCGGCACGGCAATTATTTTTGCCGGCACATGGCGCGGCGTCGTGTTGTTTCGAATCGCGGACCGGATACGCTGCTTCAACGGCTCATCGAGCCGCGTGCCATCGCGCAGCACGACGAAAAGCACGACACGGACATCGTCTTGCCAGTTCTGGCCGATCGCAATGCTCTCAACGACTTCGGGCAGCTTTTCGACTTGCCGATAGATCTCTGCCGTACCAATACGAACACCGCCGGGATTGAGAACGGCATCGGAGCGCCCCCGGATGATCAGGCCGCCTTCTTCCGTCAGTTCGGCGAAATCGCCATGCGCCCAGACGCCCTCGAATCGTTCGAAGTAGGCGGCGCGATAGCGCGAGCCGTCCGTGTCGTTCCAGAAACCAACCGGGGCGGATGGAAACGGTTGCGTGCACACCAGCTCGCCGTTCTGACCGACGACCGCTACGCCGTTTTCATCGAAAACCTGCACCGCCATACCGAGACCGCGGCACTGCAATTCTCCGCGCCGCACCGGGAGAATCGGATTGCCGAGCGCAAAGCAGCTGAGAATATCGGTTCCGCCGGAGATCGATGACAGCTGCACGTCAGCGGCGATAGCGTCATATACGAAGTCAAAACTCTCCGGCGACAGTGGCGAACCGGTCGACAGTATCGTGCGCAGCGCCTGCAGCCTGAATTCGTCTTTTGGTCTCAGACCGGATTTATCGAGCGCCGAAATGTACTTCGCGCCGCTGCCGAAAATGCTGATCTCCTCGCGTTCGGCCATTTCCCAGAGAACGCGGCCATCGGCGAAGAATGGCGAGCCGTCAAAGAGCACGATCGTCGCACCGCTCGCCAGGCCGCTGACGAGCCAGTTCCACATCATCCAGCCGCAGGTCGTGAAGAAGAACAAGCGGTCTCCCTCCCCTACGTCCGTATGCAACACGTGCTCCTTCATGTGTTGCAGCAGGGTCCCGCCGTGCCCGTGCACGATGCACTTCGGCACGCCGGTCGTGCCGGACGAAAACATGATGTAAAGCGGATGATCGAAGTCGACCGGTGTGAAGGTCAGCGCTTCGCCCGAGACGCCGAATTCCGACCAGCTCACGGCTTTGCCCGGCGTCGCGACCGGTGGCAACGAATCGGCGAATCGTACGCCGATCACCCGCTCGATCTCCGCGATTTCGTTGACGACAGCATCGACGGTTGAGCGGGAATCGCAGGTCCTGCCGTTGTAGAAATAGCCGTTTGCGGCAAACAGCACCTTCGGTCGAATCTGTCCGAAGCGGTCGATGACGCCGTTCACGCCGAAATCCGGCGAACAGGACGACCAGATCGCGCCGATGCTGGTCGTCGCCAGCATTGCAATGACGGCTTCGGCGCAGTTCGGGAGAAATCCGGCAACGCGGTCGCCCTTCCTTACGCCCGCCGCCCTCAGGCCGGCTGCAATCATGGCTACCTCGTCGCGCAGCTCGCGGTGCGTGTATTCCCGTCGGCCGCCTGACTCACCGATAAACAGCAGCGCAGTCGCGTCGTCATCATGGCGCAGAAGGTTGGCCGCATAATTCAGCTCGCTGCCTTCGAACCAGCCTGCGTCAACAATGCTGTCGGGGTGCGCAAGAATACGTTCGGCCGGTCTGATGAACGAGATTTCGCAGTAATCGCAGACCGCCACCCAGAACGCCGGCGAATCGTCGAGCGACCACCGATACAGCGACGTGTAGTCGTGATATCCGCACTGCTCCATGAAGCGGTACATTGCCGATGCCTGAACCCGACTGGCGTCGGGAGCCCATATGATCGGGTTGCTGGTCGTCATCGTATTCTTCAGAAATCGTGCCTGGGTGCCGTTGGGCCAGTATCCATAATTCCCACCTTGTGTCCATGTCCCTTGCAGGGCGATACTGCGGCTCATGTCGAGTTCGCTCATTCTTGTTGCAGCAGCCATCATTGCCGTGCTCGCAGTGGCCTGGCTGTGGGTCACGAAGCGCGGCCTTCGTCCGATCCCCCGGCAGCTCCAACCGGGTCGCCCGTTGCCAGACTTTCATGCGGCCGACGAACAAGGCAAGCCGGTGAAATCCTCCGCTCTGCATGGCTCGCCAACGGTAATACTGTTCGTGCGCGGCAACTGGTGCCCGTTTTGCAATTCACAGGTCAAGAGCCTGACGAACTACTACAAGGACATTATCGACCTTGGCGCAAAGCTGATCCTGCTCACGCCAAAGCCACTCGAAACGACCCGTCGGGTAGCCTCGTTTTTTGAGGTAGACTTCGACTTCTGGCTGGACGACTCGCTGGCAGCGACCGAGGATCTTGGATTGTTGTACAAGTCGGGCGTGCCCGGCGACTACGAGAAAGAATATGGTCGCGATACGGTCTGGCCCACCGCGCTGGTCGTCGACGCTGCGGGCATCATTCGTTACACAGAATTATCGAAGCACATCTCCGATCGCCCGGACCCGGAGCTGCTGTTGCGAGAGCTGAAGAAAACGCTCAGAACCTGACGCCGACCGCGCTGCAAACAAAACGCATGAATGGCTCCGCTGTCCGAAACGACGACTCGACCGTTCGCTGAAACTGCGGTTTGAGGCAATCTTCCACCGCCAGCTCCCTTATCGCGATAAAGCTCTTGCGACGGATATCGTCGATGCATTCATGCTCTTTCGGGAAGCCGCGTGGTGGCCTCAGCAGCGACTCACCGCCCAGCGAAAACTGTCGCCTGAAGCGTCCGTCGCCGACGGCGCGCTTCCATTCACCAGGCTTCGCGACAATACGTTCCCGTATCTTGCGCAGCGGGTCCGAATCCGGCCGCCACATGCCTGTGCCGATGAATACCTCGCGTGGCGCAATGTGCACGTAATAGCCCGGCGCATGCACGTCCTTTGCCTGCTCGTGGCGAAATTGAATGCCGATATTCGTCTTGTAGGGTGTTTTGTCCTTTGAAAAACGCGTATCCCGGTACACCCGCATGAGTGACCCACCGACACGTGTCGGCATCGCTACGAAATGCGGCGCGATTTCGGCGAGCGGATCCTGCATCGACTGGATAAAGTGCAGCGCGACGTCGAGCACGTCGTCTTCGTAGCGGCGCTTGTGCTCGCCAAACCAGTCGCGGTTGTTATTTGCCTCGAGTTGCTCGAGGAATTCGATAGTCTTCGCATGAAAGCCTGAATAACGGGCTGCCATGCTCAGCAGCTCTTGGCGTCGGGATGCGGATACATGTCCGACTCGTCCTCGCCCGCGCGTTCCGTCAGGCAGGCAAAGTCCTTCTCGACCAGAATCTGCAGTCGGCTACCGTCATCGAGCAGCTGTTCGCCTGGCAGAGACACCTGCTCCGTGGTGGCCCACCCGAGCACCGAGGACTCCGGCAGACGGACCGTGATCGCATTGTCGGAAAAGAATGCGGCCGGATTGACGCTGGCCGGACTGCTTTCGACGCGATATCGGAGCTCTCGCCCTCCGGGAAAACCGGTCGTCGCGGCGACGACACCGCTTGCTCGCAGGGCATCCACCTCACCCCGGGTCAGCCGGAGTCGAATCGAATTGTCTCTGATCCTTAATTTCACTGGTTTTCTCTGCTCAGTTGCGGCGCTGAACATCGACGTCCTGGCGGGTCTGTATCGAAAGTCGCGCAGCCGAAAAGGCCACCAGAGGCTGGCGGCCGGTTGCCAACGCCACAATGTCGTTCAACTCTTGTTCTTACTTCGTATACAAGACGTTGCAGCGCATTACGTTATCGCCCTGGGGCGATGACAAGTGCAATGTTCAGCAGCAAGTCTCGAACTGCGTGTCCATTGCTCCGAGAACGGCCTAGTCGGCGATTACGTTCTCGGCCTGGGGCCCTTTCTGCCCTTGCGTCACTTCCATCGTGACTTTTTGACCTTCCTTGAGGGTCTTGAATCCTTCCATCTGAATCGCCGTATGATGAACAAAGACATCCTGCCCACCCTCACGCTCGATGAAACCAAATCCCTTGTCATCGTTGAACCATTTCACGGTTCCGGTAACTCTCTCGCCTGACATAACTACCTCGTAACTTACTGGCCGCCCGGACGGACGTTCTCAACACCAGGCCAAATCGGCCGTGGATGCAGAAATGGTACCCGCTATTTCGGGCTATTTCCCGCCAATTGCCGCCGGTCGCTGCGGCCTGAGGTGTACGCGCCGGCAGCAGGCTGTAATTTATGGGGTTTTTGCAGAAATATGGCCGCAAGCCGAGGCCGGGCCAGCGACCGATGCACTGTGAAATCCGGGCTCGATTGCGCAACTTTATTCAATGGCGGCGGTAGCTTAGCGACGATGCTGTATGTATCGATCGCCCAGCTTGTCGATGCTGCCACAACCCAGGAGAGCGAGTGTCCGCTCCAGTTCGCTCCTCAGCAGCCCCAGCCCGCGCTCGACACCCGCCTGGCCGCCGGCTGCGAGCGGGTACAGGTAGCCTCTGCCGATGCTGCAGGCGTTTGCGCCCAGAGCCAGCGCTTTTACGATATGAGTGCCGCGGCGAATTCCGCCATCACAAATGATCTCGAGCCGATCGTGCAGCGCGTCGGCGACCCGGGCGATGCAGTCGACCGGCGCCGGCGCCGATTCCAGCTGACGCCCACCGTGATTCGACAGCATGACCGCCGTCGCCCCCGAATTGGCCGCCTTTCGGCAGTCATCGACCGTCTGAACGCCCTTGATGACGAGCGGCCCATCCCATTGGGCGGCCAGCCACTCCACGTCCTTCCAGGTCAGCGAACGGTCGAACTGGCTGTTGATGTATTCGACGACCCCGCTGTCGATTTTCGCGCCGACTTCGCTGCTTGTGATGTTGACCAGGTCAAGATCCTTCCTGACCAGCGCGCGATACAGCCAGCCCGGATGTCGCGCGTAACTAATGGCACTGCGCCATTTGAATTTCGGCGGTGCGGACATGCCGTAGACAATATCGCGCTCACGATTGCCGGCGAGCGGCGTATCTACGGTAAGGCAAAGTGCTACGTATTTCTTCGCTTTGCAGCGATCGATAAGATCGTGCGCCAGGGCTCGGTCCTTGAACACATATATCTGGAACATCTTCGGACACTGGCCCGCGTCGGCGGCCTCCTCGATCGTCGTCGTTCCGAGCGTCGACAGGCTGTAGACCATGCCAAACTTTTCAGCCGCCCGAACGACCGCGGGCTCGCCGTCGCGGTGAAACAGCCTGGATGCGCCGGTCGGCGCGATCATTACCGGCCAGTCGACAGGCTGACCGAAGAGCGTCGACTTGAGATTCACGGTACTCACGTCCGAGAGTTGCGAAGGCAACAGTTCGTAGTCCTCGAAAGCGCTCGTATTCCGGGCGAGCGTCCATTCGTCGTCGGCACCACCGTCAATATAGTGGAAAACCGGCGCGGGCAACTTGCGCCGGGCGATGCGGCGAAAATCCATAATGTTGTTGCAGTCGCGAATGTTCATCCCGTCAGATTATCACGAATCCCGCCGTTATCTGATCGCCTCCTGCTGCGCCGGCAAGCCTGCTAGAATCGCGACAAGGCCGCTCACTGATTCCTTATGGCTACCATGAAAAACGAATCGACAATTCGTACGCAAGATCGCGCAGTCGCTTACTGGCTGATGACCTGTTGCGCGCTGGTATTTGCCATGGTTGTGCTTGGCGGCGTGACACGGCTGACCGGCTCGGGACTCTCGATGGTTGAATGGCGACCGATAATGGGCTCGATTCCGCCACTTTCGGCACAGGAGTGGCAGGAGAAATTCGAGCTCTACCAGCTGACGCCGGAATTTCAGAAGGTAAATTCCGACTTCGACGTTCATGATTTCAAGAATATCTTCTGGCTGGAGTACCTGCATCGCCTGTTGGGCCGTTTGATCGGCCTCGTTTTTGCGCTGCCACTGCTGTATTTCGCGGTGAGCGGCTACATCCCCAAACGCGACTGGCCGAAATACCTGCTGATGCTCGCCCTTGGCGGCGTGCAGGCATTTATCGGCAAGATCATGGTCGCAAGCGGCCAGGTTGACGCGCCGCAGGTCAGCCACTACCGGCTGACAGCCCACCTCGCGGCCGCATTTCTCGTTTACGCGTTCATGCTGTGGACCGCGCTGAGCCTGATTTTTCCGGCGGCTCGGGATGCCGTAAAACACAGGCTTTACTTCAGGACAGTCGGCGTCTTCGTTCTCATCTGCACGATGATCGTCTCGGGCGGTTTCGTCGCCGGGCTGAAAGCCGGCAGGATATTCAATACCTTCCCCAAAATGGGCGACGACTGGATTCCGAACGGCTTGCTGGCGCTCGATCCGGTGTGGCGAAACCTGTTCGATAACATTGCCACGGTACAGTTCAATCACCGCTGGCTGGCGCTATTTACGTTTCTCACGATCGTCGTTTACTGGTTCATGGCGCGAGGCGCGGATCTGCCGCAACGCGTCAGGCCTGCCGTCAATGCGCTGCTGCATACGGCCATTTTGCAGGTTATCCTGGGTGTCTCCGCCCTGCTGCTGGCCGTCCCGGTTGTCCTCGGAGCCGCGCACCAGGCTACGGCAATGCTGCTCTTCACCGTGATGCTGTACCTGCTGCACGGGCTGCGCCGCGCCTGACGGGCGACCACAATGCGCGAGCGCAGCGCGTTTCGGCAATTACCCATGGTTCAGAAAGCGGAAATCAGGGACGATTTACATCTATGACCACCGATACAGAGAAACTCCGGGGCCAGGCAGACGTCTGCTTCGACACCGACCTTATCGTTCGATATGGCGGCCGCGGCCCGCGCTACACGTCTTACCCGACGGCACTGCAGTTCAGCGACAGCATTACGGCGGATGACTACAAACGCCACGCCGTCGCCAGCAATAACAGCGGCGTACCGCTGTCACTGTACGTACATATCCCGTTCTGCCATTCGCTCTGCTACTACTGCGGCTGCAACAAGATCGTTACGCACAACCAGGCCCGAGTCGATCGTTACCTCGAAATGTTGTACCGGGAGATCGACATGCAGGCGGCATTGTTCGATCAGGGCCGCAGGGTCGAGCAGTTGCATTTCGGCGGTGGTACGCCGACCTATCTGGACAGCCAGCAGCTCGGCGACCTGATGGCTCATCTGCGGCGGGCCTTCGTTTTCGACGTGAGTTCAAGTCGTGAGTTCTCGATCGAGGTGGACCCTCGCACCGTGGACGCCGGACGGATTCGTCATCTGGCCGAGCTCGGGTTCAATCGCCTGAGCCTCGGTATCCAGGATTTCGATACGGAGGTTCAGCGGGCCGTGAATCGCGTGCAAACGCCGGATGAGGTCAGGAGCCTCGTAGACAGTGCGATCGAATCAGGCTTCGGGTCTATTTCCTTTGACCTCATCTACGGATTGCCGCAGCAGACGGTTGACAGTTTCAATTCGACCCTGGAGCTCGTCATTGCCATGAAACCGGACCGCCTGGCCGTGTACAACTATGCGCACCTGCCGCAGCGCTTCAAGGGCCAGCGCATGATCAACGACGTGGACATCCCGGCGCCGGAAACCAAGCTGGAGCTGTTGCACAACACGATCGACAAGCTTTGCGCCGCGGGCTATGTCTACATCGGCATGGACCATTTCGCGCTGCCCGACGATGAACTCGTACGCGCCCGTTACGATGGCACGTTGCAACGAAACTTCCAGGGCTATTCGACTCATCGCCAGTGCGACCTGGTGTCGCTCGGCGTCAGTGGTATCGGCCACATTGGCAATCTGTTCGCTCAGAATGCCATAACGACGATGGAGTACGAGGCCCTGATCGAGAGCGGACAGCTGCCCATCAGGAAAGGAATTGAAGTCGATGATGACGATTTGCTTCGTGCCGCCGTCATACAGGACCTGATGTGCTATGACAGCCTGTCCTTCGACGATTTCGGCGAGCGGCACGGCATCGACTTCCGGGCGTATTTCGCCGACGAAATCAAGCGCCTGGACGCCCTCGCTGACGACGACCTTATCGAGCTGAAGGCCTCCGAAATTTCAATTACCCAGAAAGGACGCCTTCTGCTAAGAAGTATCGCGATGATCTTCGATCGGTATATCGATCAGTCGGAGAACGACAATCGATTCTCGAAGGCCATCTGACGCAGTGATATCAGCCTACTTTCGTCAGCCATCCGAAGGTGTCGTCGGCTAGGCCGTACTGAATATCCTGTAGGGCCTTCTGCAACTTCGCCGTGTTCGCACCGGGATTGCCGTCGCGCACCGCGATTTCCCTGCCTTGATAGACCAGCGTCCCCACCGGCGACAGGCAGGCCGCCGTGCCGGATAAGGTGGCCTCATAGGTCGACACCCATTCGATCAATTCGGTAACCGTAAAATTGCGTTCATTGATACGGTAGCCGAGTTGCGCCCCGAGCTTCAGGATCGAGTCACGGGTCTGGCCATGCAGGAACGACGTGTCCAGCGGTTTGGTGATGATCTCCTCGTCGCTGATCAGCAGGAAGTTCGCGGCGCCCGTCTCCTGCACATCGCCCCCTGGACAAAAAAGCAGCTGGTCAACGCCGTATTTTTCCTTGGCGTCCAGCGTCGGCCCGAGCGCAGCCGCGTAATTGCCGCCGGTCTTCGTACTGCCGAGTTGCTCCGTCGTTCTGGCACGTTCCTCGACCAGAAGCTTCAGCGCTTTTGCACCGCCGGCGAAGTAGTCACCCACCGGCGACGCCAGAACGAACAAGGTCGCCTCGGTCGATGGCGCCGCAGCCGCACCGATATTCTTCAGCGTGCCGATAAGAGTCGGGCGCAAATAGAGTGAGCTGGGCGGTTCGGGAATGTCGCGAAGGTGGTGCGCAACGAGGTCCTTGACCATAGCGGCGAGCATCTCCGAATCGGGGACCGGCAGTCGCAGCGACGCCGCGCTCTTCCGCATCCTCGCAACATGATCGTGAAGCCTGAATATTCGGCCTTTGCCATCCTGCCATCGATACGCCTTGAAACCTTCAAAGCAGGTACTGGCATAGTGAAGAACGTGCGCGGCCGGGTGTATTGGCAACGGCGCAAGGTCCTGTATCGACGGCGTCTGCCAGGCGCCGTCCTCGAAGCGAACGATCGAAATCTCGTTGCAAAATTCTGTGCCGAACTGGCTCATCTTGATCCTGTTGGGGTGGGAACTGCGGGGGCGATACTTTGCCATTAATGCACCGCTCTTGACCAGCGTAATAGTACCTAGTAGCCCCACACCCTAGAACGTCGGCGGCGTGCAGGCCGTGATCAGTTCGCAGGCCTCGCTCCACTTGTTACGGAACTGGTGAGGCTTGCTGCTCTTGAAATAGTACGCATCGCCCCTGGAAAGTACCGCCGTCTCGTCGCCGACAGAAACTTCGAGCCGGCCGCTGAGAATAACTCCACACTCCTCGCCCTCGTGAGTTATCGCATGTCGGCCGGTGCCGGAACCCGGCTGGTAGCACTCCTGGAGCAGCTGGATAGCACGGCCGCCGATATTCGCACCAACCTGTCGGAAGGAAACGCCACCGTCGGCAATTTCAGTCAGGTCCGCGGCGCGGAAGAAGACCTTGTCGCGGACTTCATACTCGTCGCCAAAGAATTCGCCGAGACTGATCGGAATGCCATCCAGGATGCGCTTGAGCATGCTGACGGTTGGATTCAGCTTGCTGGATTCGATCTGCGAGATCGTCGCATTCGCGACGCCGGATTGCCGCGCCAGCTGGCGCTGTGAAAGCCCGAGTCGCTCGCGTACCTCCCGGAGGCGACGTCCGATTTGTTGATCCATGGTGAAAGAGACCCCGCCTGTTTAGTATAGATAAACATTTTGCCGCCACAATCCATATAATTCAATAACTTATCCAAAGCCACATAACTCATTGTTTAACAATGCTGTGCGGGCGTAAACTCGTGATCTGTTCTCACCGATTGCCTCGGAGAAAGAAAAGATGAGCGCTGCTCTCAGTAATTTCGACGCCTACTGGTTGCCATTTACCGCCAACCGGGATTTCAAGAAGAAACCCAGGGTCATAGCCGGGGCGTCCGGGCACTACTACACCGCCGCGGACGGCTCGAAGCTGTACGACACGTTTTCCGGGCTCTGGACCAGCGGCCTCGGCCATTGCCATCCGAAAATCGTGGAGGCCGTGCAACAGCAGGTCGCGACGCTCGACTATTGCATGACCTTCCAGGTGACCAACGACAAGGCGGCAGCGCTGGCCGAGAAAGTAGCGGCGATGGCGCCGCAGGGCATGAACAAGTGCTTCTTTACCAACTCCGGCTCCGAATCCGTGGATACCGCACTCAAGATTGCGCTGGGCTATCACCGTGCACGCGGCGAGGGAAACCGTACGCGCCTGATCGGTCGCGAACGCGGCTATCACGGCGTAAATTTCGGCGGCATGTCGGTCGGCGGCATGGTGCCGAATCGCAAGGTCTTCAGTGCCAACCTGATTCCTGGCGTTGATCACATCCGCCACACGCACGATCTCGAACACAACGCATTTACGCGGGGTCAGCCATCGTGGGGCGCACACCTTGCCGACGATCTGGAGCGACTCTGCGGCCTGCACGACGGCAGCAATATCGCGGCCGTCATCGTCGAGCCGGTTGCCGGTTCGACCGGCGTCCTGCCGCCGCCGGTTGGCTACCTCGAGCGGCTTCGGGAAATCTGCGACAAGCACGGCATCCTGCTGATATTCGATGAGGTCATCGCAGCCTTCGGGCGGCTCGCCCGGCCGTTCGGCGCGCAGCGCTTCGGCGTCGTACCCGACATCATTACCACCGCCAAGGGGCTGACGAACGGCGTAATTCCGATGGGTGCAGTTCTGGTTCAGGATTCCATTTACGACGCCTTCATGCAGGGTCCGGAGCACATGATCGAGCTGTTTCACGGTTATACCTATTCGGGCCATCCGGTGGCCGCGGCGGCCGGTCTGGCTACAATGGGCGTCTACGAAGAGGAAGGTACGTTTGATCAGGCTGCCTCTCTCGAGCAGCATTTCGAGGACCTGCTGCATTCCTTTGCCGACCATAAACATGTCATTGACGTGCGTAACTACGGGCTCATGGGCGCAATCGAGATGGCGCCGCGGGCGGGGGCACCGGGCGCGCGCGGGGGCGAAGCGCACAAGAAGTGCTTCTGGGATGAGAACCTTGTAATTCGAAACGGCATGGATACGCTGCAATTCTCGCCATTCCTCAATTCAGATCCTGACGAAATGCAACAGTCGTTCGAAACGATTCGTCGTGTCCTCGACACGATCGAATAACTACAATCGACCAGCGGAGAAGCCATGAGTGCGAGAGCTGCAAGCAACATCGACGTCGCCACTATTGTTGGACATTTCATCAATGGCGCAGACGTCGCCGACGATAATCGCCCCGAACCGATTAGCAATCCCGCCACCGGCCAGGTCACGCGACACGTTGCGATGGCTTCGGCGCAGACTGTCGAGCGTGCGATCGCTGCGGCACAGGCGGCCTTTCCGGCCTGGCGCAATACACCGCCGGCGAAGCGAGCGCGTATCATGTTCCGCTTCAAGCAACTTCTCGAGGAACATGCCGACGAGATTGCCGCGGCGATAACGGACGAGCACGGCAAGGTCCTTGACGATGCGATGGGCGAATTCGGTCGCGGCGTCGAAGTCGTGGACTACGCCTGCGGAATACCGGAGCTCCTCAAGGGCGAGTATTCACGGAACGTTGGGCCAGGCATCGACAGCTGGTCGGATTTCCAGCCGCTTGGCGTGGTCGCCGGCATTACGCCGTTCAACTTTCCGGCGATGGTACCCATGTGGATGTACCCGATGGCTATCGCCTGTGGCAACACCTTCGTACTGAAGCCATCCGAAAAAGACCCCAGCGCGCCAATGATAGTCGCTCGCCTGTTCAAGGAGGCCGGCTTGCCGGATGGCGTGTTCAACCTGGTCAACGGCGACAAGGAAGCCGTGGATACGCTGCTCAACGACAGCCGGGTGCAGGCCATCAGTTTCGTCGGCTCAACGCCGATTGCGGAGTACATCTACAGCACGGGCACCGGCAACGGCAAGCGTGTGCAGGCCCTCGGTGGCGCCAAGAATCACGCCATTATCATGCCCGATGCTGACGTCGATAACGCGGTCAGCGCCCTGATGGGCGCTGCCTTCGGCTCCTGTGGCGAACGCTGCATGGCAATCTCGGTAGCCGTCTGTGTGGGTGACGAAACAGCGGACACGGTGGTTCAGAAGCTCAAGGAACAGATTGCCGGACTCAAAGTTGGTGCGGGCACCGACAACCGTAATCACATGGGACCCCTGGTCACCCGGGCGCACTACGAGAAGGTCCGGGGCTACGTGGATCTCGGCGTCGAAGAAGGCGCGGATCTCGTCGCGGACGGCCGTGACCTGGTCGTGACAGGACACGAAAACGGATTCTTCCTCGGTCCCTGCCTGTTCGATCGAGTCGAGCCCGGCATGCGTATTTACCGCGAAGAAATATTCGGCCCGGTGCTGTGTGTCGTTCGGGCAGAGTCCGAAGAACAGGCGATGAAACTCATCGACGATCATGAATACGGCAACGGTACCTGCATATTCACGCGCGACGGCGAGGCGGCACGCTATTTTGCGGACAACATCAATGTCGGCATGGTGGGCATCAACGTACCGCTGCCGGTCCCCGTCGCCTACCACAGCTTCGGCGGCTGGAAGCGCTCCTTGTTCGGCGATCTCTCCGCCTATGGCCCGGACAGCGTCCGTTTCTACACGCGCCGCAAGACCATTACGCAGCGCTGGCCGTCCGGCGGCGTGCGGGAAAAAGCGCAGTTTTCGTTTCCCGGGCGACAATAACAGTCGTTAGGGTACAATCGCTGTCCCGTTCACGTGGAGACAGCAATGAAGAAACTCGCCCTTCTGCCTTTGTTTCTGGCGACACTGGCATCTGCCCAGGATGCCGAAATCACCTTCGCCTCCACCGAGATCGAACCCGGCATATTCATGGTCGAGGCCAGGGGCGGCTTCGGCGGCGGCAACATGGCCGTACTCGTCGGCGAAGGACAGGTCGCGATGATCGACGATGGCTTGCCGCCGCTGGCCGAAAACCTGCTGGCGCACGTGACCGAAACGGCGGGCGGCCCGATCGACTTCCTGGTCAATACGCACGTTCACGGCGACCATGCCGGTGGCAATGCCTACTTCGCCGACAAGGGCACCGTCGTTTTTGCGCACGACAACATCCGCAAACGCTTGCTCGAAGACCCCTCGGGCGCCGGCGGCCCGGGCGGACTTCCGGTGGTTACCTTCGGCGACGGCGTGACATTCCACCTCGGCAATATCGAGGCGCGCGTCAGGCACCTGCCAAAAGCGCATACCGATGGCGATGCAGCCATTTATTTTCCGGGGGCCAACGTCATTCACACAGGCGACATACTGTTCCACGGCATATTCCCTTTTATTGATCTCGACAGTGGTGGCACCGTCGACGGCTATATTGCCGCGCAACAGAAGATCTGGTCGATGGCAGACGATGACACGAAGATTATCCCGGGCCACGGTTCGCTGACGGACAAGGCCGGCATGAAAGCCGACATCGACATGTTGATCGACGGCCGGACGCTGGTTAAGGCGATGATCGATCAGGGCAAGAGCATCGACGATGTGCTCGCGGCCAACCCTCTTGCGAAATACGCGAGCTTCGACTGGGACTTCATTACAACAGAGCGCATGACGCGCACGCTGTTTCGATCACTGACCACGGACTAAATAAGACAATGAACAACAAACAGGCAGCCGCATTTGTCAACACGCTGTGGGACTCGTCGATCATTCCGGAGATCGCCGAGTACATCAAGGTCCCGAACAAGTCACCCTCTTTCGATCCCGAGTGGGAGAAGCACGGCCACATGGAGTCGGCCGTCAAGATGCTCGAGGCCTGGTGCCGCAAGCAGCCGATCAAGGACATGCAGATTGAGGTAGTACGCCTCCCGGGCCGCACGCCGCTGCTATTCATCGATATTCCGGGACAATCCGATGACGTCGTCCTGCTGTACGGCCACTATGACAAGCAGCCCGAGTTCAGCGGCTGGGAGAAGGACCTCGATCCCTGGAAACCCGTCATTCGCGACGGAAAGTTGTACGGTCGCGGTGGCGCCGATGATGGCTACGCGACGTTCGGCTCCTTGACGGCGATTCGCACGCTGCAGGAACAGGGCATTCCACATGCGCATTGCGTGGTTCTTATCGAGGGCTGTGAGGAGAGCGGAAGCTTCGACCTGCCCTTTTACATCGACCTGCTCGAAGATCGCATCGGATCGCCGGACCTCGTCGTGTGCCTCGATGCCGAATGCGGCAATTACGACCAGCTTTGGTGCACGACGTCGCTGCGCGGCAACCTCACAGGGACGCTGCGCGTCGACGTATTGACCGAAGGCGTGCATTCAGGGACGGCGAGCGGCGTCGTGCCGTCGAGTTTCAGAGTCGCGCGTCAACTCATCAGTCGAATCGAGGATGAGTCGAACGGGCAGGTTCTGCTCGATGGCCTGCATGTCGAAATCCCGGAGCAGCGCCTGGAACAGGCGCGACTGGCGGCCTCGACCCTCGGGGACTCCGTATACAGGAAATTCCCGTGGGCCGTCGCCAATCCTGCGCCGGCCGAATCGCATGCGGAACTGCTGCTAAACAACACCTGGCGGCCGACGCTGGCCGTTACGGGCGCCGAAGGCATGCCGGCGCTGATCGACGCCGGCAACGTGTTGTTGCCCTACACCACCCTGAAGCTGTCGTTCCGACTGCCGCCAACCTGCGACGCCGGGGAGGCGGCTACCGCCGTGAAAACCGCGCTGGAGGCGAATACACCGCCTCTTGCCACGGTGTTGTTCGAGGTCGAATCGACCATGGCCGGCTGGAACGCGCCGGCGGTTGCCGAGTGGCTGGAAGCATCGATGAATAAAGCGTCGAACGCATTTTTTGGCAAGCCCTCGATGTACATGGGAACGGGCGGCACGATCCCGTTCATGGGCATGCTGGGTGAACGGTTTCCGCAGGCCCAGTTCCTGATTACCGGCCTGCTGGGCCCGAAATCAAACGCACATGGGCCGAATGAGTTCCTGCACATCGAAACGGGCAAGCGGCTGACCAGTTGTGTGGCGCAGGTACTCGAGGATCATTTCAATCGCAGCGTTTCGAAGTAGCCATCGAGAATTGACCACAGCTCATTGGTGAAATCGGGCTGAGTCCATTTCTTGCTGCGCTCAAGGCCCTTGACCCGCAGCCGGCGACAGAGCTCATCGTCTGTCCAGAGCTTGCGCATGGTATCGGCAATTTCATCGGTGGAATTCGGATTGAAATAGATCGCCGCATCGCCCAGTTGCTCCGGCATCGCATAAATACCCGAGACGGCGACAGGACAACCAAACGACATGGCTTCGAGTGGCGGTATGTTCGTCGGCCCGAAGAAGGTCGGCATGATGAGCGCGCGGGCTCGTCCATATAACTCGGCAATTTGCGTGTCGGGTACGAAGCCAAGCATTCGGACGTGACCCTGCAGGCCAAGCTGCTCAATCTGTTGAAGTACGGACGGATAATTATTCTTCTTCGATCCGACGAGAACCAATTGAATGTCCGGAATTTCGTTCCTTAGTTGCGCTAGCGCTTCCAGAAGCCTGATATGGTTCTTGTGGGCCCAAAACTGGGCTGGGTAGAAAAGAAATTTTTCAGGCAGCGGCATCCTTACGCTGGCATCGTTTACCGAAAGCCTCGGTAGGGGCGGCGCTATGAAGGGCAGAATATGAACCTTTTCGGCTGCCACCTGGAATGACTCTTCGATCTGATTTTTCCCGACATTCGAATCGACCAGTATGCCTTCGGCAAATCGGCACATCTGCTTGTAATGTCCTTCTCGTCGGTAGTATTTGAGGCCTCTGGATACCTCCGGGAATCGGCGTTCATAACGGTGCATCAGGTCGAAAACTGATACCACAGCGGGAACCGGCAGGAAATACGACCAGGCATCCTGGTTCGGGAAGATCCAGAGATCGCAACTTCGCGACAGCATCGCTTTCGCAAGTGGATACAGGCATTGTGCCAGCTTCCTCCATAATGCGGCGGGCAGAATTCGGAACTTCACCATTTTGAGCAGGGTGTAGTCGATAGCACCAAGCTCGATTCGCCTGCCCTGGACCGGCAAGCCGTCAACGTGCTGTCGCCATGACTCGTTGGTGTACCATACGTCGACAGTTGCGCCGCCAGGCGGGACTGTGGCTAAAGCCCTCAGAACTGACTGACTGTACTGATATGCGCCGCCATCGTGCGGCGTGGCATCCAGAAAGAGTCCTACTCGGACCATCGCTCACAAGGCTCGCGAAACGAAGACAACGTTCCAGCTGTTGAGACCGGGTACCTGGTCCGTCATCCAGTGGAACAGGTCGACGAACTGAAATTTATTTCGTGAAAGAAGGTCTTCTACCTCAGGCGCAAACAGGTAGCGCATGTTGTGTTGTTCCGTGAACTCATCGACAACTTCCTCGCTGCGATTGCGGACTACGAAATCGAACCTGACAGATACGCGATTCTCGTTCGGAAAAACCGTCGGCGTCGAGGTGCGAGTAGCCGTCAACCTGTCAGACTGGTAGTTCCTGGTACGCTTATACGGTGGGTCGCTTAACACTCCGGGGCCATACCAGCAATCGAACACGAAAACGCCACCCGGCTTCAGGTGCGCGCGCGCCGTCCGGAACGCCTTGTCCAGATCGGTCGTTGTCGTTTGATAACTGATCACGTGAAAAAGCGACACAACCGCATCGAAGTCATGCTGCGACCGGAAGTCCCGGATGTCACCATGCGCAAAACCTACTCGCCGAGCTTCATCGGGGGGTAGCTCGCTCCGCCGGCGCAACGCCCGCTCGATCATTGGCGGACTCAGGTCGACTCCCTGCACGTCGTATCCCAGCCTCAGGAATGGAAAGGCGTGGCCGCCGGTTCCGCAACCCAGATCCAGCAGTTTTGTCGCAGACGGTACGATACGGCGAATCAATCCGTGGGCATACTCGGCTTCGGCATCGTAATTCTTGGCGTCATTGAACAAATCATAATAGCGACTGTAAGAATCGAAAGCCGTCATTCCAGCACCGAACGCACGGTCTGGCCAACCTGCTTCAGCTGGTGACCATCCAGCGACAGGCCGCTAGGAATATAGAAACCTCGCCGACCGATGTGTTCGGCTACCGGGAGCTTCTCATTCGGAAAATAGCCCATCTCCTTCAACACTGGCTGCTCGTGCATTGGCCAAAAGAACGGGCGAGTTCCAATGCCTTTTTCCGCAAGGCGTCGCATGGCGGTGTCGCGATCCAGCGGATGACTACGCTCAAGCACCATGCCGTAGACCCAGTAGCAATTATCGCTAAGGTCGACGGAAGCGCGCGGCAACTGCACATCCCTGAGATCCGCAAGAGCGGTATTGTAGTAGCTGCCGATTTCATGCTTTCTTGCCAGATGCTGTTCGAGACACTCCAACTGCGCGACACCGACAGCGGCCTGCAGATTACTCATTCGAAAATTCCAGCCAAGCTGGCGGTGCTCGAACCGATTCGATTCGCCAAAACATAAATTCCGCAGCGATTGGCATCGCTTTGCTATCTGCGCGTCATCGGTCAATATCATCCCACCTTCGCCAGTCGTGATGTGCTTGTTGGGATAGAAACTCAAGGTACTTACCTGCCCGAAACTTCCACACATCTTGTCTCCGTAGCGCAGACCGATTGCTTCCGCGGCATCTTCAATAATTGCGAGCCCTTTGTCACGACAGATTTCTAGCAGCGGAGCCATGTCGACCGGAAGACCGTAAATGTGGACGGGCATAACCGCAACGGTACGAGGCGTGATTCTGGCTTCGACCTGTCGAACGTCCATATTCCAGGTATGCGGATCCGAATCAACGACCACAGGCGTAGCACCGGCCCTGACGATCGCTGCCGCGCAGGAAATGATAGTAAAACTCGGCAGGATCACTTCGTCCCCCGGGCCGATTCCCAGCGCTGTAACAGCGACATCGAGCGCTGCCGTGCCGTTGCAGACGGCGATTCCGAACTTTCGCCCGAGAGCCTTCGCTACACCGGTTTCGAGTCGCTCGACGAACGCACCTTCGGACGATATCCAGCCCGTCTCGATGCATTCCTGCAGGTATCGCTTCTCGTTTCCCGCAAGCAAAGGCTCATTAACTGGAATGAATTTACTCATCGCTGCCTTGGGGCTTTCTGACTTTTACGTCTGCGGCACGGACCGGGTCAAACCGGGTCTTGTCTGCCTCGCCGACGTGTGGGCCCTGTTTCGTTTCAAACATCTCTACCGCTTCCAGGACCTCGAATCCGTGTCCTCCGGATATGAGCAATATCACATCTCCGGCCGCCAAGACCCTGCTCTCGAGATAATGCTTTTTCGCCGAATAGAAATCGACACGGAGTCGGCCCGATTTGATAAAAAGGACCTCTTGCGTATACGTTACGTCGCGCGGAATCGGGTTGTGAACATGTGCGTCAATCACCTTTCCGGCGGGGTGATTCATATAGGCGAGTTGCTGGCTCAAGTCGTCGGCGGTAAAAAAGTGGACTCCTTTCTTCGCGAAACTCGAGTAGACGATGATTGCTATCAGGTTTCCGCCATCCCTCACTTCCTCGATTGCTGTATTCATCTTTTCACCAGGATAACAAGTTGTCGAAGGGGGACTTCTAAATACGACATGTATACCAGGTATCGCACTGCCTCCAACATGAATGTGCGAATGCGGCTAAAGAGAGATGCATGATGCGACGCAACGTAGTATCCCATTGTGGATGCAGTCTCTTTGACCGCGCGCTGAATCAGCCACACATCGCCAGCAGACAACTCCCGTCTTGCTTTGCCTATGTTGCTGTTCCTGATTCCCGCTTGCATATTGCCTTCCTGCCAGGGCGACCGCTCCACGGAAAGAAGCGTTTCGGATTCGGATTCAAAACCGTCGAGAAGCTCGTCAGTGTATTTGATGTCGGCAAACTCACAAATTTTTCGGAGCGTCTCGACCGGTCGATTGACGAGATCCTCGTAGAAAACATGCAAAACGTTTTCCTGGCAGGGGTATTGAAGGGCCCCATTGACGCATTTCTGCCACACTCGCGCAAAGCCGAATATTGGGGAGACGTAACGAATTCGGAAGTCCTTCAGGTCCGTAGGCCGTATTCTGATCATAGATCCTACAGAGTCCACCGGATCTCGAATCAGGTGAATAAAGCGGGCCTCCGGGTAAAACTGACGAATCAATAACATTGCTCGGGCGTGATTCGTGGTTTTTTCGATCCAGCGCTTTTTGGCGTGCTTGTTGAAGCTCGACATCACCGCCTCAAATACGTTCCGGATGCTATCGCCTTCAGATACGCTGCCCCTGAGCGAAAGCTCGATGCCGGTCATGTAATGAAAATCGCTTTCGACGAACTCAATTTGGGCTGACGTGACGGGCGTATCAGGATTTCGGTACGCAATTCCCAACTCCGGGACAATGCGATTGAAGAACGATGTTTCCGGCGCGGAATACAAGTCCTGGTGATGTGCCAGGATTGTCTGAAGCAGCGTCGTTCCGCTTCTCGGTGCACCGACGAGGAATAGTCCCGCAGCGCTCATGCGAACAAGATCGCTTTCGGACTGAGTTCGGCATGTGTCCAGACACCGCTTTTTGATCGCGCAAGCCAGAGCATGGCCGCATTCTGAGCGATAATCATTACCGCCGCCACTGTTGCGATGCCCTGTAAGCCAAATGGCCTGGCGACCAGAACCATCAGCAGCACGCTCATGGCGCCCGCCAGAATATTCACCCACATCATTACTTGGTGGAAGCCGGTCATCATGAGTACTATCCCGCAGGGTCCAGTACACACACTGGCAAGGCGCCCAAGAGCAATAATGACTAAAACTGTCGCGGCCTGTTGGTAAAAGTCGCCGTAGACGATTCGTAGCAGCTGAGCCGAAAGCAAAGCGACGATGAAAAATCCCGCTACAGCGGCATAGGTCGCAATACCCGCCGCTCTGCGCAGTTCGCGCTGCAGCTGATCATGCTGATCGAGTTTGTACAATTCCGCAACGTAAGGAGGCACGACGGAATTCAGGATAAGTAACGGAAAGCCGATTAGCGATGCCAGTTGCACAGCCGACCCATACAGCGCCACGTCGGTCTTCTCCAAACAGATTCCTACTATCCATATGTCTGATTGATTCAGGGCCGCAAGCGTGATGTTCGTGATGAGCATAGGCCCGGCGATTGATGCCAGTTGCAGCGGCTTGAGGTGAAATTGGCCGCTTGAAGCGACTGTATTCTTTCCAACGAACCAGATACCCAGCGGGACCACAAGCAGTGCGCTAATCGCGCTTAGCAGGATTGCCGATTTCAGCTCCAGTTCGACGCCCAGAACCAGCGAAGCAAGCAGAATCATCACGAGTCCAATTCCGGCTACAGGCCCGCCCAGGATTGCCGCCATTCGAATATCTTTGAGGCCCCGATGTGCTTCTGCGAGGATCGACTGGGCCGTGAGGGCTATCAGCCAGACCGCTATCCATGCCATGCAATTCGTCAGCAACTCGGACGAGAAAACGCGTTCGGCCAACCATCGTCCCGGAGGACCGGCGAGGAAACCCGCCGCAACGACGGCGCCGCACAGCGCTATCGTCGAACATCTCAGGATGATGGCCCTGGAGAATTCGCCTCGATCCACCGAATGCGATTCGCCAAGTAACCGCACGATGACGTTGTTCATACCCAGCGACGCGACAATGCTCGAGACCACAACGACACTACCAGCAAGGATATAGGTCCCAAACTCCTCAGGCGCAAGCATTCTTGCCAGCAACGCATTAACTGTCAATGCGGCGCCAATCCCGACGACCTTGGCAAGGAAGGCCCAGACGCTACCGCTAAGTAGCTGTTGTCCTAGCGAAGGTTGAGTATCAGGCATGGTCTTCCAAATTTACTCAATTTTCGTAGCGACCTTCTGTGACACAAGTTGCGCTTCGGGATCAGTGGCCAACACCCCCAACAGCTGCTCCCGGAACACGCTCCAGCTGAACTGGCGGGCATGAGTTCTGCATTCCGCAGCGGACGGTCGTCCGCTGTTACATACCGCGATCACCGCATCGGCAAATGTCCGGTAGTCGTCCTCGGCAACGAGAATGCCGCTCCGGCTATCCGCGATCGCGTCGGTTACTCCGCCCAGGGAGAATGCCACCGTCGGTGTACCACATGCCGCAGCTTCGATTGCGACCATGCCGAAACCCTCTACGTCACCCTTCACCCGGACTAGCGGAAAAATCAGCACATCGGCCGCAGCATAGCACTCCCAGAGCGTTTCGTCCGATACGCCGCCCATGAACTGGACGTCCTCATCACTGTAAGTTCTGACGAGAGAAACCAATCGTTGCGCGGATCGGGAGTCGCGCCTCAGGGCGTTGTCCGGCGAATCGCCGACGACGACAAGTCGCGCGCCTGGCACGTACTCGAGCACGCGGGGCCATGCGTGCTCGAGGAATTCGGCCAGACCTTTGCGCCTGACCATTCGACCGACGAACAGGACGATCTTGTTGCCCTCAAAGCCCATCCTCTCGCGGATTGAGGCGACGTCTTGCAGCAGCGTGTCTGGCGGGATCGTCGAGCCGGGATTGAGCACTTGAATGCGGCTCGACAGGCAGCCCTTTTCGATCGCGATCTTTCGTGTGTTCTGGCTATTTGCAATCACTAGATCGTGGCGTCGCAAGAAAGGCACGAACAGGCTCTGATAGACCCGGTTATCGACAACGAGGTCGAGTCCGTGGACAAAGATCGCCGACCGGGCCTTCGCAATCACGGAAAGGAAGGACGTTATCGGAGCGACCAGCCCGCTGCCACCAAGCACGATATCGAACGACGTTTTTCTCGCGGCTCGCCAACCTTTGAGCAATGCCATCATCAGGAATGGAAACGGTGCCGTCGGACATTCAAGAACGGTCACATTTTCCGGGGCTGATTTGCCGCAACCGCGAGGGCCAACAAGCGTTACCTCGAAACGAGATGCCAGTGTCTCCACCGTGTGCTGCATCAGGCGTTCCATACCGCCGGTTAGCGGCGGAAAATTCCGGGTCACAACCAGGACTGACTGGCGAGTCAATTTATGCGACCCAGCCGGCGTGAAACGACTATTTCTGCAGAATCCATATGTATCCCGGCAACGCCCAGTAAAACCAGTCGGCAACTTTTCGCGCAATACACGATTTCATGCTTCCCGCAGGCAGCATGTACGCGGTGTGAAACTTTTCGGGCTCGCTGATTAGTCGAACGGTGTAATCGGTACGCTTGAATTTCTTTACGAGAGACTTCAGGCCCCAATAGGTGAGATGCTTTTCGTGGTAGTGTTGTGCCTTGCCGGCGAGCCGGATATAGACATGTGCCAGCGGGCGCGGGAGAATGGCGAGCAGTGGCAAGTTATAGTGCGGTTCGTTCCACATTATTCGATTGCCAGCCGAGAAATAGCAGATACCCCCGGTCCGAAGTACTCGGTGAATCTCGGCAAACATCTGCACAGGGTCCGGCACGTGCTCGTACACGTGTGAGCAAATAACGACGTCAAAGCTCTCATCATCGAAAGGCAGATTCAGTGCATCCGCGACCTGGAAGACCAGATTGTCTTTTACGAAAGTTTCCCGAGCGTGCTTTATTGCAGAATCGTCGATATCGATACCGACAACCCGGCCGGCATGGTCTGCGAGAAAATTGTCGATAGCGCCGGCCGAGCCACCGACATTGATGACGTCACTCTCAGACAGGGGCTTCTTCAGAAAGTCCTCAAGAACGAGCAGCATTGTTCGCGCCTTGCGCTCACGGTTTTCCGTATCGTAGACATACGGGCTGTTCTTTGAGAAATCGTATTGATACCCTCTGCTCAAAATGACGGCCCCAGAGCTGCTTTGCTGCTGTTGTTTTGAAAATGTGAGCGGTTTATTGCGAGCGATAGTAAGTTGTAAGTAATACTGACGCAATTGTCGAGTTCACAGATTACACCTGATGCGGCCAGAAGCCGTGGGCACCTGATCGAATGAAGCTCCTCTTTCTAAGTAAACGCAGGCCGATGAGCAAGGACCTGATTGGCAGCCCCTACGGCCGCTTCTTTCACTTGCCGCGGCTGCTTGCAGAACGAGGACATCGGGTCTCAGTCGCGCTGCTTGACTATGAGAACGGCGCCGAACTCGAGTTTGATGCTCATGGCATTCGCTGGACTTCGTCGTCATTCCTGGGCTATCCCGCTACCGTACGTAAGCAGCTGGCCGACTCACCGCCAGACTGGGTGGTGGGCTTTTCGGATACCTACTTCGGCATTATGGCCACACATATTGCCCGCAAATACGGCTCCCGTGCGTGTATTGACGCTTATGACAATTATGAAAGCTACATGCCGTGGGCCAAGCCCTTGCACTTGCTTTGGCGAAGAGCGTTGCGACAGGCTCATTTGGTGACAGCCGCCGGGCCCGATCTGGCAAAGTTAATGACAAGAGGAAAAGTCGGCGAGAAGGCAGCCGTAGTTCCCATGGCAGCCGACCCGATCGGCTTTGAACCTCGCGACAAGCGGGTATGCCGCGAAGCATTGAATCTGCCCGCCCAAGGGCCGCTGGTCGGGTATTGCGGATCAATGCATCGCAGTCGAGGCGTGGAAGTTCTTTTCGATGCGATTCCTCTGGTGCAGGCGCAACGTCCGGAAGTTCGCTTTATTCATTCTGGCCGGACATGGGACGACGTTCCGCTGCCGCGGACGATCAGGTCTCTGGGTTTTATTGAAGACGACGAGGTACCTGTCTTGCTAAACAGCATGGATGTCCTCGTTGTTACCAATCGCGAATCGGCATTTGGGCACTACAGCTATCCGGTCAAGCTCTACGAAGCGATGAGCTGCCAGGTTCCTGTCGTCGCAACCCGGACACGTGCCACGGAATGGATACTTGACTCTCATCCGGACAGCCTGGTGCGGGCGGCAGACCCACACGAGCTCAGCGCCGCAATACTGCGGGCTCTTGAGCAAAAAGGCGCCAACTACTCAGCGGTCCCTACCTGGAGCTCAAGCTGCGATATCTTCGAGAACGCGCTCTTGAGCGCGCCAACCTAGCTCGGCCGCCGTTCAGGACCCTTCAATAGGGAATTGCAGTAGGCAATTGCGGTAATAATACAGCGACGAGCTCGCGGAACCTGGATATCGACAGACCGGTTCGAATCAGGACCTGCTATACGTCAGCGCCGTAATCTGCTCCGATATCAGGCCAATCAGGAATATGATGACCGACGCACTGATGATCAGCATGCTCATATTGGTGAACCGACCCGTCGTAGCGTAGGTGTAGGCGTAGTAGCCGATACCGGTAGCGAAAAACAGGCCGCTGATCGGCAGAAAGATCTTGAGGGGCGAATACAAGGTGGCGACCTTGAAGATAATAACGAGGAAACGGACACCGTCGCGAATCGGGCGAATGTGGCTCTTGCCAACTCGCTTCGCGGCCTTGATCGGCAAGTAACAGACCAGGTACCCCGATCGAAAGAACGCCATTGTAATCGTCGTTGGATAGGAAAATCCGTTGGGCAGGAGGTAGAGGAACTCCTTGAAATGCGTTGCACGGGCTACCCGGAAACCGGACGTGAGATCCAGGACCGCGCGGCCCGTCAGCCAGGATGCGACCGCATTGTAAAGACCGTTCGCGAACAGCCTTCCCACACTGGCGTGCGAACCCGAATCGCGTGCGCCTACCACCATGTCGTATCCCTCATCGAGCTTTTCCAGCAGCGCCCCGATCTCTCTGGGATCGTGCTGCCCGTCGCCATCCATGCACGCGATGATGTCGCCCGTCGCCGCACGCGCCCCGGCCTTGATGGCGGCACCGTTGCCGAGACTCTCGGGGTGCTGGATGACCGTCGCGCCGGCGCCGCGCGCCGCCTCCGCGGTTGCATCGCCTGATCCGTCGTCGACAACGATTATCTCGGCCTTCGGCCATGCCTCTCTTGCTGCCGCCACGACGTTGCCGATTGCCGCGGATTCGTTCTTGGCAGGAATTACGATTGATAAGGACATTGGAACTACTTCCCGATAGCTGGCCGGCCGGCGCGCAGCAGGCGATGGTTCACGATGCGAACATTATCATGATACCGGCGGCAACGGCCGAGCCGATTACGCCGGCGACGTTGGGACCCATGGCATGCATCAGCAGGATATTATGCGGATTCGCCTCGAGTCCGACCCTGTTGGCGACCCGGGCGGCCATCGGTACTGCAGAAACACCGGCCGCGCCAATCAGCGGATTGATAGGTTGCGTCGACAAGCTGTTCATCAATTTCCCCATGAGCACGCCGCTCGCCGTGCCGATCGCGAACGCTACCATTCCGAGCACCAGGATACCCAGGGTGCTGGGAACGAGAAACTGCTCGGCGCTCAGCTTGGAACCGACGGCCAGGCCGAGAAAGATCGTGACAATATTGATGAGTGCGTTTTGTGTCGTGTCGGAAAGCCGCTCGACAACGCCGCACTCGCGCATCAGGTTGCCGAAGCAGAGCATGCCCAGCAGCGGCGCGGCCGAGGGCAACAACAGGGCAACCAGCAACAGCAGCAGCAATGGAAAGACGATGCGCTCCACTTTCGAAACATCGCGCAGTTGCACCATTTCGATCTGCCGCTCCGACTCGGTGGTCAGTAGCTTCATGATAGGCGGCTGAATCAACGGCACGAGCGCCATATACGAGTAGGCGGCCACCGCAATCGCGCCCAGCAGATTGGGCGCCAGCTGCCCCGCGACATAGATAGCGGTCGGCCCGTCGGCGCCACCGATAATGCCGATGGCGGCCGCCTCACGAAGTGTGAAATCCATGACGCCCAGCTCGGTCAAAGCCAGCGCGCCGAGCAGCGTCGCGAAAATGCCGAACTGCGCGGCAGCGCCCAGGAACAGCGTTCGCGGATTAGCGAGCAGCGGTCCGAAGTCCGTCAGCGCGCCGACGCCCATGAAGATGATCAGCGGAAATGCACCCGTTTCGATGCCAACGACGTAGGACAGGTGCAGTAGCCCGTCGCCGGTCGCAATTTCGACGCCAGGGATATTGCTTAGCAGCCCGCCGAATCCGATGGTAACGAGCAACAGCGGCTCGAACTTCCTGACGATGCCGAGGTAGAGGAGCGCAAGGCAGACGCCAAGCATGACGAGTTGCCCAACCTCGATCTGGTAGATGCCTGAGCCCTTCCAGATTTGTTCGACGAGTTCCACCGATCAGGCCGCCGTCAGGCGATCGCGACGAGGGGGTCACCGACCTTGACCGCATCGCCCTCGCTGACCAGCACATCGGTGACCGTGCCGGACCGGGGCGCGGCGACCGCTGTCTCCATCTTCATCGCCTCGACGATCAGCAGCGGGTCCCCCCTGGTCACGGCGTCGCCACACTTCACGTTGACCTTGAATATGTTACCGGCCAGCACAGCCCTGACCGCCTCGCCGGAACCGGTCGACAGGGCCGCCGGCGCGGGTGCCGCCGCCACGTTTGCCAGTTGGCCGCTTTCGGCAACCTCGACCGTGAAGGTCTTGCCGTTTACCCGCACGGAGTAGACGCCCGGCGCGGATGCCGCGGCAACGGGCGCCGTCGCTGGGACTTCCGGCTCGGTGCCGGGAGCCGGCTCGAACGCGTCGGGATTGTCACGATTCTCCAGGAATCGTGAGCCGATCTGCGGAAACAGCGCATAGGTGAGCACATCGTCGACCACATCGTCAGCCAGCCGAATGTTTTTTTCCCTGGCGAGGCGTGTCAGTTCTGCCGTCTGATGGGCAAGTTCCGGTTCGAGGAGATCCGCCGGCCGGCAGGTAACCGGCTCGGCGCCTTCGAGCACCTTCGCCTGCAGTTCGGCGTTCACTGCTGCCGGCGTCGCCCCGTATTCGCCCTTGAGGACCCCCGCGGTCTCCTTCGTGATGTTGGCATACCTCGAACCGGACATCACGTTGATGACGGCCTGGGTCCCGACGATCTGCGAGGTCGGTGTAACCAGCGGCAGCATGCCGAGATCCTTGCGAACGCGAGGAATCTCGTCGAGCACCTCATCGAGCTTGTCGCCCGCGTTCTGTTCCCTGAGCTGGTTTTCGAGGTTGGTGAGCATGCCACCGGGAACCTGGGCTACCAGGATACGCGAGTCGACGCCCTTCAGCGCACCTTCGAATTTCGCATACTTCTTGCGTACCTCGCGGAAATAAGCCGCGATTTCCTCGATCAATACAAGGTCCAGGCCGGTGTCCCGATCGGTGCCCTCGAGAATCGCCACCAGCGTTTCCGTCGGCGAATGGCCATAGGTCATGCTCATCGACGATACCGCCGTGTCGATGTTGTCGATACCGGCCTCGGCCGCCTTCACGCAGGTTGCCGTTGAAAGCCCGGTTGTCGCATGGCACTGCATGTGAATGGGTATATCAACCGCCTCTTTCAGTCGGCTCACCAGTTCAAACGCGACGTAGGGCCGCAACAGGCCGGCCATATCCTTGATGCAGATGGAGTGTGCGCCCATGTCCTCGATGCGCCGGCCCATATCGACCCAGAGATCGACGGTATGGACCTCGCTGACCGTGTAGGACATCGTGCCCTGCGCGTGCTTGCCTACCGCAAGCGTCGCCTTTATCGCCGTTTCGAGGTTTCGCAGATCGTTGAGCGCGTCGAATATCCGAAACACGTCGACGCCATTGAAAGCGCAACGCTCGACGAACTTCTCCACGAGATCGTCCGCATAGTGCCGGTAACCGAGGATATTCTGTCCGCGAAACAACATCTGCTGCGGCGTTTTCGGCATGGCTGCCTTGAGGCGCCGAATACGCTCCCACGGATCTTCGCCGAGGTACCGAATGCAGGCGTCGAAGGTTGCTCCGCCCCAGGACTCGATCGACCAGAATCCGACCTCGTCGAGCTTGCCGGCGATCGGCAGCATGTCATCGATACGCATGCGTGTCGCCAGGAGACTCTGATGCGCGTCGCGCAGCACCAGTTCGGTTATTCCGAGTGGGTTCTTCTTGCTCATTGATTACCGTTCTTGGGTTCTTAGGAAATGGACTTTCGATGCCGGGCGATTGCTGCCGTGATCACGGCAATTTCTTCGTCGCTCGCGACCCCGTCAATCGCTGCGGGCAGCAGCCGGCCGACGACGAACGCCATCAATGACATGCCGGCCACCAGTACGGTCAGGAAAACGAATACCGTGCCCATGCCGACGAGCATGAGCATGACTCCCTGTTCGAGAAGCGATGAGGGCATTTCAGTCCTGCAATACGGGTGCGAGGCGATGATTATACTGAATACAGGCGATCAACACAGTCTCATGCCGGGCAAAGATGTTGTTTCGCTCGATCCGAAGTCCGGACTCCGCGGCACGGGCGATTGTTTCGCCTGATACCACTAACGCAGGTCTGCAATGACTTTTCCGATATTCCTGCCTGCGAGCAGATGCTCAACCGCATCGGTGACGGACTCGAGACCCTTGAACGAAGTCGAGTCCACCAACTGTGGCTACCGCTGAGCTCCCCTCGAATCCTTCGACACCGCGGCCACTCGCCTCGACAATTCCTACCGCCTCGACACCCGTATCAGCGGGCGGGACGAGCCGTACTTCGTGAGGCGTTCGCAACACTCCTCGTACCACTGATCACGCGTGGGATCGAGCGCTTCGATTTCTTCGACGTTCTTCTGATATCTCTTGTCGCGTTACTTGATTTCCTCTTACAGGCATTTCACTACCTCGGCCGGGATTCTGCGCTCGATTCCGGTATTCAGAAAGGTCATTGATGCCTCTGCAGTTTCTCACGTGTTTCTCTTATAATCCGACGAAAGTGATAGCGCCGCCGCAAGCCGCCACCGAGGCGCCGGCAATAGCCTGTTCCCATCGCCCCAATGCAGGCCACTTCATCTGGCGAAGCCCAACCGTCGTCACCGCAACCGCCGCGACCATCGTCAGCAGGGTCACCACGCCAAAGACGGCGGCGACAGCCACGACAAGTACCGTGTTTTGCTGCGCGGCCGGGTACATGAACAACGGGATCAGCGCCTCGCAGGGCCCGAGTACGAATATGATGAAGATTGCCCACGGCGTAATCGAGCTAGTTGACGCCTGATCGTGTACGTGCAGGTGATCACGGTGGTGATCGTGCTCGTGATCGTGAACGACATCGTCGTGCACATGGACGTGCGAATGGCTGTGCGCCCTTCCGGCCTGCCGCAAGCCCCAGGCGAAGTACATCAGGCCAAACATCAGCAATGCCCAGCCCGCGATGTTTCCGCGCACGCCTTCGATCTCGACCAGTGACAGCAGCTGTGCACCCAGCAACAAACCGACGGCACCGATAAGGACGGAACTCAGCACGTGGCCGACACCACAAAGCAGTGTCACCCTGATCGTCTTCGACAAGCTCCAATTTCGGGCTTTGCCCATGGCGGTAAAGACGACGTAGTGATCAGGGCCCAGAATCGTATGCAGGAACGCGATCGAGGCTGCGGTCAATAACAAAATCTGGGCTTCGTTCATCATTGCAGACTAGCCTGGACGGGTGCCCGGGCGCGATACGTATTTACCTTTAGCGTTGCCCACGATCTTGCCATCGTCGTAAACGAGTGCGCCCCGCAACCAGGTCGATTTCACGCGCCCGGTCAGCTCCACGCCTTCGAACGGCGTGTAGCCCTGGGATGGTTCGGACTCTGCGGCCCGCACCGTGAACGTTTCATCCGGGTCCAGCGTGACGAGGTCCGCATCGTAGTCGCCTGTAATGTCGCCCTTGCTCAGCAGGCCGTAACGCTCTGCCGGGTTCTTGCAGATCAGCTGCGCCGTATGGTCCAGCGTCATACCCCGTTTCGATCCCTCGCTTCAGAGGCCGGGCAGCATTTACTCGTTGTGGATAAGATGGTCGTCGATACCGTGCAGGAAACGCCGGATGATGTCGGCTGCGGCCGTGTCCTGGGGCAGGAGCCGGCCGCTGGCCGTTGGCGGTGGGGACGGTGAATAGCGTGCGCATTTTAGCTGGCTGAGGCAAAATCGGCGGAATGAAACGGACTGTTCGGAAGATTGCATGGGCCGCTCTCGGGGCTGCGCTGCTGACGGGCTGCGCGAGCACGCCGCGCAGCCAGGTCGTGCCGGTCGCCGACAGCCAGGACTGCGTCGTCCTGCTGCACGGCCTGAATCGAAGTTGGCGCGCCATGCGTCCCATGGCGGAGTCACTGCAGCATGCCGGCTTCACGACGGTGAATGTCGACTACCCGTCGCAGCTCGGTCCGATAGAGGAAATTGCTCCGCTCGCCGTCGGCACCGGGCTCATGGAGTGCCGCCTGACCGGCGCGCGGCGAATCCACTTCGTCACGCACTCGATAGGCGGAATCCTGCTGCGCTACGAAAACGAGCGCGAACCGATCGCCGACCTCGGGCGGGTTGTCATGCTCGGTCCGCCCAACCAGGGCAGCGAAGTCGTCGACTTCACGCAAGGCTGGCCGGGCATGTCGCTGTTTGGCGGCTCCGCGGGACAGCAACTGGGTACCGACGCGAACAGCATGCCGGCACGGCTCGGCCCGGTGAATTTCGAGCTGGGCGTCATAGCCGGTACCGGTACGATCAATCCCTGGATGTCGGCGATGCTGCCCGATGCCGATGACGGAAAGGTAACGGTCGCCGCAACCCGGGTCGACGGCATGGACGACTTTCTCGTCGTCGGCAAGTCGCACCACTACATCACTGGCGGCGACATCGTTTTTCGCAATACCGAGTCCTTCCTGAAGACCGGTCGATTCCTCGATGTCGACAAGAAACCCGAGGTCAATTGCACCGATCCGGCCGCGCAGTCGATTACGGCAACGGGCGCCTGCAACTGATCGACAATCTTCTGTCAGTTATTTCATGGCGGCGCCGGAGCCCGATGCGTCACGGTCGCCGTACCAGTTGATGCCACGCGTCAGGTACATGACGAGGGCGAGGACGAACCACAGGCCGAGCGAGCCGGCAAGCAGCGCGTAGCTCTCGGCTTTTAGCGTCAGGTATAGACACGCGTACAGGGCCGCCAGGACGCCGACCATCACCAAGGCACGGGAGCGACGCTGCAGTATGGCGGCGCTGTAGGCCGCAATCAGTGCGGTCGATGCACTGGCACTCAAACCATAGGCGAGGTCGAAGCCAACATGCTCGGACAGAGACAGTAGCAGCAGGTAGAACAGCGTGTTCGCCAGGCCAACCAGCAGATACTGCAGGGGGTGCAGCCTGAGCCCGGCGACTATTTCCATGAGGAAGTAGGCGATGAACGTCAGTCCTACGATCAGCACTGCGTATTTTACCGAGCGCTCGATGAGCTGGTACAGGCCGACCGTCTGAATGAACCGGGCTCCGAATGCGCTGTCCGCCGCGATAACCGGTACCTGTTCCTTGCCGATCCAGGCGGACGGCAGTTTTCGACCGATTCGGGTCGACTGCCACACGGCCTCGAAGCCGTCCGCACGGATTTCACGGTGCAAGGGCAGCTGATACCCGGTGAAACTGGGCGATTCCCAGTTCGACGACAGCGTTACTTCCGCGTTTTCGGCCAGCGGCAGAAATTGCAGTGAGCCCGAACCGTTGACCGCCAGTGAGATTTCGAAGTCAAGTCGCGTCCCGGCTTGCGGCGGGTCGAGGACTTTTCCGAGCGCTGCGCTGAGCTTCGAATCAATTCCGTCGATGCCCTTGCCGCCGGCCGCGAAGCTCACCTCCCTCGCATTGACGACGACGACCGGCATCTTTCCGAGGACCAAAGGGTCACTGACGTCGAGAAACAGTTCGGCGTCAGCCCAGCGTAACTGGTCGCGGGAAATGCCGAGCGCATCCAGCGCGGCAAGATCGATGTTGCCCCTGATCCTGATGGTCGAGCTGAAGACCGGAATCTTGTGGATACCGCGATAGCGAACTTCCGTGTCGACGGCGGCATCGATGAACAGCTCGTCGGCAAGCAGGCAGACCCACTTCTCGTCGATGTAGGAGAGCCCGTAGACCGTCTGGCGTTCGCGCTCGTACGGCAGCTTCAGGACCGGACCCGTGACCGTCTGGTCCGTGCCCCACATCCGCTGGATGTCGCGCGCCGCCGTCGACGCGTTGTCCTGGCGATCGGCGATGACATTGCCGATTAAGGCGATGGGGATCAACAATACCAGCGTCAGTGACGCGATGACGATGACCTTGAGCGATGCCGAGCGGCTGCCGGCGCTGACCGGAATTCTCACGATGGTTCTCCCTGTTACCGGGTGCGATGTAAACAGAGAATCCTGTCGCTGACGTGATCAGATTGTGGCCAATAGTGGCAAGCGCTTTTTCCCGGCCCGGCAGCCGACTAGCGACGGTTCTCCGCCGCGGCAAGCCGCGCATCGAGTTCCTCGATCTTTTGCTGCTGCGCCTGCACGACCCTGGTCAACACGGCAACGATGTCCATCGGGCTTAGCGTATTGCGATCCCGGCTGGCAACGAGGTCGGGTACATCCTCGGCGATAAAACCGACGTAGTCCTCTTGTCGCTCGTCGCGGTAGTTGAAGCGCACCGGCGCCAGTGCTGCCAGCGCTGACATGGCCTGTTCCGCGGACAGAGGGGCAATGTTTTCCTTCTTGTCGCGCGACGAACTGTTGGTCCAGACGCCGCCGCTCGTGACATGCGCCCCGCTGGCCAGTTCGAGAGGATGACTGGGTTTCGATGCACCGATACCGACGTTACCATCTCGATCGATCGTAATGCGATCCTGCGATCCTGCGCCGATCGTCAGGGTGCTGGCGCGATTGTGCATGATATAGCCCGTCTCCCCGGCTGACTGCGTAATCATCAGCCCGGCGACGGTGCTGTTGCGCTCATGAATCTGGATACTGCCGTTCACCTCCAGGCGCTGCTTCGGTTCGGTCGTGCCTATGCCCACCTGGTTTCCGTTGTCGTAGATCTGCGAATTGCCGCCCTCGGTCTCTTTCCTGAACTTCACGAGGAAATTCTCACTGCCCTTGATGCTCGCCGCTCCGGGCGGTCCGGGCGGCCCTGCCGGCCCTGCAAGGACCTGTGCCTCGACGATAGCCGGTGCCTGATCGGCGATTTCTGCTTCGACAGCCTTCTTGCGCCCGGTATCGGGGGCAGAATCAGGCCCGGCGTTGCCATCGAGTATTTGCCCCGCTGCCGCCGCGTTGGCGGCGACGCTTTCGGCGTCTGCCCCTGCATCGAAATCGGCAATGACTCCGGGATCGCCCGCGTCGGCGCCCTCGTCCGGCTCGTCGGCGAGTCCACCGACTGTCTCCTTCACGGATGCTGCGGGCACGCCGTCTTGCGTCGGCGCCAACGACTCCGCTGCTGAGGGTTCGGTAACCACCCTGGCCCAGTCGGAACTGACAAAGCCGGTCGCCTCGCCGTCGAGCTGCACTTCGTACCAGCCGTCGAGCGTTTTCAGTAAGGGCAGGGAGCTGCCTTGTTTCAATTGAGCAACGACGTCGGACGCCGTATCGGGTGCCTGCCGGACGTTGATCGAGTTCTTGACCTTGTCGACAGGCACGACGTCGTCGGCAAGGGTGGCTAACGGCAACAACGCCAGGCACAGCATCGACAGCATCTTCATGATCGGCTCCTTGACAGACAGACTCGGGCGGTATCGAGAGGGTGGCGGGTTTCCCTGGCCGGTTTCGTTTAGCGACGTATCGGCAGCTACGAAATAGCAGCCGGCCGAAACGAGGTGGAAATGGCCGCAGGAATCCGCAACTTCAATGGCAATGCCGCTGCCGCGATGCGTCGATAGTAACACTCCGGGAAGCCGTTCTTCGCTGCCGTTAGAGTCTGCAAATGGCGACATCAACGGGCGTTATGGCGAACGATAAAGCCTGTTACTTCGGGTTCGACGCCAGCGCCTCTGCAATTGCCGCATCTGTCAGGGGATGGTAGGCCGCACGTGCACGCTCGAACATCTCTCGGGCCAATTCGAGATCCGTACCATTGTTTGCCAGGGCAAGATAGACCGGATAGATCAGACGTCCGCGGCCATAACGGTTCAGATACAGCTCGAGCTTTTCGTAGGCGCCGGTGTATCTGCGCCTGGCAACCTGTATGAACCACGCGCGTCCGATTTCGGCGTTGCGGGTATCGCTGAATCCGAGGCCCTCGTCCAGCGAAGCGAGTCGCTCATCGGCAAGATCGTCCGGCAGGCTGTTAATGAAATGGACGGTCGCTTGTGGACTCCAGCTGCCAATGGGTAATTCGCCAACGTCGATCTTTCCCTGCGCCCAGGCCAGTGCCGTGTGCTGCGCGGCATCCAGCGTTGCGGACCTGGGCACCGGTACGGTTTCAGGCAGGCCGGGCCGATACAGCCATTGCTCGACATCGGACCGCGTCACCTGGCTGCCTTCTTTCTGCAAGAGCTGGCGGTCGAGATAATCGAGGAAGCGTTCGGTCGTAATCGTCTGAAAGGCGAACTCGTCGAAATAGGACGTCAGGAAAGCGTCGAAGGCCTCGCGACCAAACGCGTTCTCCAGGTACTGCAGAAAAAGCTCGCCCTTGCTGTAGTGAATGCCGCCCTGAAAACTGTCCGGGTCGCCACTGTCGAGACGCGGCGCGAGCGCCTGCATTTTTTCGGGTACGGTTTCGAGATCCAGCAGCAGTTCCTGATACGACAGCACGCGGCTCTCATCGACGCGATCCTTGTCGTAAATCACTTCCATCAGACGCGATTCCAGGTAGCTGGTCATGCCCTCGTTCAGCCAGCCGTCCCGCCAGGTCGCATTTGTCACGAGATTGCCGGACCAGGAGTGTGCGAGTTCGTGTGCGATCACCGACACGAGACTGCGATCGCCGGCGAGCAGACTCGGCGTAATGAACGACAGACGCGGGTTCTCCATCCCGCCGTAGGGGAAGCTTGGCGGCAGCACCAGCAGGTCATAGCGGCCCCACTCGTACAGCCCGAACAGCGTCTCGGCCTTCTCGAGCATTTCCTGGGTATCCGCAAACTCGAACACCGATGCGTCCAGCAACTCGGGTTCGGCGTAGACGCCGGTCTGCTCGCCGAGCGGTGCGAAGAAGATATTGCCGACGGCGATTGCCATGAGATAGGACGGGATCGGTTGCGGCATTGCAAAGTGATACTCCCCGTTTCGCGGCGCCGTCGGATCGTTGTTTGCGCTCATCACGGCGAGCAGCTCCGCGGGCGTTTCGATGCGCGCCTCGTAGGTGATCCGCACGGCGGGCGTATCCTGGAGCGGAATCCAGCTGCGCGCATGGATTGCCTGCGACTGCGAAAACATCAACGGGTGTTTGCCACCGGCGGTCAGCCTGGGCGGCAACCACTGCAACGCGGTCGATGCAGGGCTGGTCGCATAGTCGACTTTCAGCCCGAATTGTTGCGCGGAAACCGCCGTCGCGGGCAGGTCGATGCGCAATGGTGTTCCCATGACCGGGTGCGTCTCGGCCAGGCGGTACGCAACGGCAATCGGGTCTGCGTCGTCGACCAGCAGCTGTACACCGGTGATCGTCAGATCGCGGGTGTCGAAAACGACTTGCGTTGCGTTCGGATCCAGCCTTCGCATCGAATGCGTGGCGCTGCCCTCGAGCTGCTGCGCATCGAAGTCGACCCTGAGGTCGAGGGCCAGGTGTTCGCTGACGAAGGCGGCCGTATTCGCGAAAGTAAAGTAATCTCGCGCCGGGTCATAAGGGTCGGTCTCTGGACCCGATCCTGCGCACGCAGCAATCAGCAGGGTTGCCGTAACAACAAGGCAGTGTCTCGGGGTCATCTGCAATCCTTGAAACCTGAACGAGTGGGCGGCGGCCGATTCTAATACAAGCGCCGCGGCGGCGCGCGGCGAATGTGCCAGACGTGTACACTCGCCGTGATATTGTCAGGAGGAAAAATTATGGACCTTGGTGTCAGCGAGCGTGTGAGACCTTTACTGGAGGCGGTCCGCGCCTTTATTAGCGATCGGGTGCTTCCGGTCGACGAAGAATTCCTCGAAGAAGTTTCAAAAGGGGATCGCTGGTCACTCACCGAGCGCCAGACGGAAATCATCGAGGGGCTCAAGTCTGCGGCACGCGATGCGGGCCTGTGGAATTTCTGGCTGACTGACAGCGAGAGTGGCTTCGGCCTCAGCACCGTCGAGTATGCATGGCTGGCCGAAGAGACCGGCCGCGCACACCTGGCCGCCGAAGCGTTCAACTGCAGCGCGCCGGATACCGGCAACATGGAAGTGCTCGAGCGCTACGGAACAGAAGAGCAAAAGGACAAATGGCTCAAGCCGCTGCTGAATGGCGAGATACGCTCCGCCTATGCGATGACCGAACCTGACGTCGCATCCTCCGATGCAACCAACATCGCAACGTCGGCCGTTCTCGACAACGGCGAATGGGTGATCAACGGCGAGAAGACGTACATATCGGGCGCCGGCGACAAGCGCTGCAAGGTAATGATATGCATGGTCAAAACGAATCCGGAAAACGACCGGCATACGCAGCACTCGCAGATACTGATCCCTATCGATGCGCCCGGCGTCGAAATCGTTCGCGGCATGCAGGTGTTCGCAATGGACGACGCACCGCACGGCCACATGCACATACGCCTCGATAACGTTCGCGTGCCCGAAGCCAATATTATCCTGGGCCCGGGACGGGGCTTCGAAATCGCCCAGGGCCGTCTGGGGCCGGGGCGTATTCATCACTGCATGCGCGCGATTGGCATGGCAGAACGCGCGCTGGAACTGATGTGCAGTCGCGCCGTATCGCGTACCGCGTTCGGCAGGCCGCTCGCGAAGCTCGGCGGCAACTACGACGTGATCGCCAAAGCGCGTATGAATATCGATATGGCGCGACTCCTGACGCTGCAAACCTCGCATATCATCGACACGCAAGGCGTGCAGGAGGCGCAGGTCTGGATTTCCAAGATCAAGGCGACGGTTCCCGCAATCGCAATCAATGTCATCGATGATGCGATCCAGTTGCACGGCGCGGCCGGGATCTCACAGGATTTTCCGCTTGCGGCCATGTACATGTCGGCGCGCACACTGCGCTTCGCGGATGGCCCGGACGAGGTCCATCGCATGGTTGTCGCCCGTCATGAATTGCGGCCCTACGCCAGGCGGGACTGACGAGACGCTGTGCCCGGTAAACTGACGCTAGCTCGGATACTTCACCAGTTGGCGCGTAAGATCGAGCAAGGACATGATTGGCTGAGGGATTTTCCGACCGAGCGGAATAACGGTGTCTATTTCCGAGGGAGGAAAATTCCTCGGACGATCAAAGACTCAGCGAAAGCGCGTCGGCCCGCACTCCGTAGCGGTGAAATATCCGGGCTAATCGTCGCGTTTGCGGCGCTATTGGTTTCGATTGCGGCTTACGGACATCCCGAAGACGAATTCTGCACGCCTGGCGAAGACGGACTCGATCCGGCCTTGTGTGCAGCGTTGGCGGAGCTGAACAGCGCCGAGGGCGACGTCAGCCAGGCGGAGCTGAAGCCACTGCTCGACGATCGCGGCGAGGAACGCAGCTTCTGGTCGACGGCCGGCCTCTACGTCACAATCGGGATCGGCCACATCCTCCCGGACGGCTCCGACCACATCCTGTTCGTGCTTGCCATTTTTCTTGCATCGACGCGGCTTCGCGCGCTCGTCATTCAGATCTCGGCATTCACCGTCGCCCATACCGTGACACTGGCGCTGGCTGCGAGCGGCGTTATTACGCCCTCAGGCGCCGTGGTCGAACCACTGATCGCGCTTACCATCGCTTTCGTCGCCATCGAGAACCTGGTCTTCAGGGAAATGACGCGCTGGCGGCCGGTCGTCGTATTCGGCTTCGGCTTGATTCACGGCCTGGGTTTTGCCGGATTCTTCGGCGAACTGGGCCTGCCACCCGGCCAGTTCTGGAGCGCATTGATCGGCTTTAACGTCGGCGTGGAAATCGGGCAGCTCTCGGTCATCGGCACTGCCGCCGTGCTCGGGCTGATGCTGCGCCGAAGCCTGCGGGACAGGGCCGGCACGGGGCGCTATCGGCAGTTTGTCGCACGCCCAGCCTCGCTGCTGATCGGCACCATTGGCTTGTGGTGGTTCGGCCTGCGACTACTTACCTGAAGAAGACGCCGGCGCGTGGCCGGCGTCGTTGTCTGCTCCAGGGCAGCAAACTGGATCAGGTCTCGTCGGGCACCTCGCCAACCGCAAAGCCCCGCCCTTCGAGCAGCGCTTCGATACTTGGGTCCTGGCCGCGGAAGTTGCGATAAAGCTCATCGGCCTCGCGCAGACCGCCGGACTCATAGATCCATTTCTTCAGTCGCGCGGCCGTCGCCGGGTCGAAAATATCCTCGGCCTGCTTGAAGGCCGCGAAGCCGTCGGCATCAAGAATCTCGGACCATAAATAGGCGTAGTAGCCGGCGGAATAGCCGCCTGCGAATATGTGGCTGAAATACTGTGAACGATAGCGTGGCTCGATCTCGTCGATGAGACCGTACTCGTCCAGCACTTTCTTCTCGAAGGCACGCGCGTCCGTGATCGCCGCCGCCTCCTCGGGTGACAGCATATGCCAGCGCAGATCCAGCAGGGACGCGGCTATGTATTCCGTGGTCGCAAAGCCCTGGTTGAAGTTCGAAGCGACACGCATGCGTTCCACCAGCTCCGCGGGAATGACCTCGCCCGACGCATAGTGCCGCGCATAGATGGCCAGCATTTCAGGCTCCGCCGTCCAGTGCTCGAGGATTTGCGCCGGGAACTCCGTGTAGTCGCGCGGCCCATCGACCCCCGAGAACATCGGGTAGTCGATCTTCGTCATCAGGCCATGCAAGCCGTGGCCGAATTCGTGGAACAGGGTCTGGACTTCGGAGAAGCGCATCAGCGTCGGCTGACCTTTCGGCGGCATCGACAGGTTCAGGTTATTCGTGATGATTGGTCGAATAGTCTCGCCGCCGATATTCGAAGCATCGCGGTAGGCGCTCATCCACGCGCCGCCGCGCTTCGAGTCCCTGGCATACATGTCAGTCATGAACAGTCCCAGGTGGCTGCCGTCCGAGTCCTTGACGTCGTACGCCGTTACGACCGGATTCCAGCCCGCGACGTCGACCGGTTCGAACGTCAGACCGAACAGCCGATTGGCCATCTCGAAGGCGCCTCCGCGAACCTGTTGCAGGTCGAAGTAGGGCTTGGTTTCGTTTTCATCGAGATTGAAGCGCGCCTTTCGCACTCGCTCCGCATAGTGCCACCAGTCGTGCGCAGCGAACGTGAATTCGTCACCGATCATCGCCTGCATATCGGCACGCTCTTCCTTGGCGCGTTCGAGACCCGGGCGCCAGACCCGCAGCAGGAAGTCCTCGGCGCTTTGCGGCGTCTTCGCCATGCGGGTTTCGAGCTGGAAGTGCGCGTGAGAGGGATAGCCTTTGAGCCTTGCGATCTCGGCGCGCAGCTGCGCGATCCGGATTGCCAGCGGGCCGTTGTCGTCTTCGCCCTCGGAGGCTCGCAGCCGATAACCGTTGAAGAGCTTCTCACGAAGCGCGCGATTCTCGGACTGCGTCATGAAGGTCTCGTAGGCAGAGCGGTTCAGTCCAACCACCCAGGCGCCTTTCTCTTCGTTCCACAGCGATGCCTTGAAGTCGTCGCTCAGGCCGGCGGTGTCCGCCTCGTCCTTGATTTCGATCTTGAATGCCTTGGTTGCCGCCAACAGGTTTTGCCCGAACTTCGTCGTCAGGGCCGAGATTTCGGCATTGATTTCGGCAACCTTGGCTTTGGTCTCGGCATTGAGCGCCGCACCCTCGCGCACGAACTGGCGATGCCGCAGCTCCAGCAGACGCGCGTCCTGTTCGTCGAGCCCCAGGCTGTCCGACCGTTCATACAAGGTTCGAATGCGATCGTACAGCTTGCCGTTCAGCGTAATCGCATCGAACTCGCGCGTGAGCATCGGGTAAATCTCGGTCTGCAATCCGCGAAGTTCGTCATCGATCTCGGTACTCGTTATGTTGCCGAACGTCGATGACACGCGATCCAGCGTTTTTCCGGCCGTCTCCAGAGCGACTATCGTGTTTTCAAAACTCGGTGGCTCGGGGTTTTCGGCGATGGCCCGGACGTCGGCGCGAAGCTCCAGAATGCCCTTCTTGATCGCTGGCAAGTAGTGGCCGTTCTCGATACGGGCGAACGGCGGGACGCCGTAGGGCGTCGTCCACTCTTCCATGAACGGATTACCCTCGAGTTCCGCGTCGGTCACCGTGATTTCGTCATTTGTAGCCAAAGCTGAAGTCTTTCCTTCCTCCGCACGCTCCCCGCCGCCGCATGCGCCAAGCGCAAACGCGGACAGCGACAGAGCCAACAAGCACTTGAGTTTCATCGCTATTTCCTGTCTCGTTTCCAGGGGCCGCCGGCCGAACACTCGGGCTGCTGGCCCCGCAAAGCGGTGTAGTGTACAGCGTCCCGATCGGCGAAGCCCAGCGACCTGTCCGGGTGTACTTCTCGGTAAGCGCGTATGTACCTGCCCCGGCTTTCCGGTATAAAAGGCTCACAACAAATACGCAGCAAGCACGCCACCCGGCTTCCGTCCGGCCGATGGCGAACCGCGGGGAGTAGGAATGTCACAGGATTCTGCACGACCGATCGGACCGGTAGCCGAGGACTACGCCGGCGAATCGTTCGCCAGAATGGCCAAGCGAGCGTTTCACGCAACGCGTCCGAAATTCTATCCGGCGTCCGTTCTGCCGGTCGTTGCCGGGACCGCCTGGGGCGTCAGCGCGGCCGGCCGGATCGACCTTACCCTGTTCATACTGGCGCTGCTCGCCACGGTACTCGTCCATGCCGCGAGCAACGTGTTGAATGACGTTGGCGACGACTCGATCGGTACCGACCGACGAAACGACAAACGCATCTATCCCTACACGGGCGGATCCCGATTCATTCAGACGGGAATTCTGACGAGTTCGCGCATGGCGCGTCTCGGCGTGTCCCTGCTGGCCGCGGCTGCGCTGCTTGGCGTCGCACTGATCATTGAAAAGGGTCCTGTCGTCCTGCTGTTCGGTCTCGCCGGGGTGCTGCTGGCAATCATCTACTCGCTGGGACCGCTGCGGCTCAGCGCTATCGGCCTGGGTGAGCTGGCGGTCGGTGCCGCAATCGGCGTTCTGCCGGTTACGGGGGCTGCCTGGTTGCAGGGTGCCTCGATCGACGCCGCCCTGCTGCTCTTCTCGTTGCCCATCAGTGCCTGGGTTTCGGCCATCCTGCTGATCAACGAAGTGCCCGATATCGAGGCCGACGGCGCCTGCGGAAAGAACACCCTGCCGGTGCGCCTCGGGCTGTCCGGGACCTCGCGTCTTTATCTGGCAATGCAGGCCGCGGCGGCCATCGTCGTTGTCGTGCTGACCGTACAGGGGCACCTTCCGCTACTCGCGCCGCTGCTGCCCCTGGGCCTGCTCGCACTGGCCTGGCGTGCCGGTATCGCGATCAGAAGCGGCATTGAAAATCGCGTGTCGATGACGCAGGCAATTGAATCGACGCTGGCCATTCACACCGTCGGCAGCCTGTGGCTGACGGCGTGTGCCCTGTACTCCCTGTGGTGGTAAAGCAGAAGATCACGATGCAATTCAAGATTAGGAAGGGATTGAACATCCCGCTGGCCGGAGCGCCCGATCAACAGATAACGGCCGGCGCGACAGTGCGTTCCGTGGCTCTGCTCGGCCCCGACACCAACGACCTCAAGCCGAAGATGCTGGTCAGTCAGGGTGACCGCGTCAAGCTGGGACAGCCGCTTTTCACGGACAAGCAGAACCCGGACGTAAGCTTCACGTCACCCGGCGCCGGCGTCGTCGTGGCGATCAATCGGGGTGAGCGACGCGTGTTGCAGTCCGTCGTCATCGAGCTGGACGGTGATGATGCGGTTTCCTTCGATACCTGCGCCGCCGATAAGCTCAGAAGCCTGGACGCCGCCGAGATTCGCAGGAATTTGCAGGCGTCCGGTTTGTGGACGGCACTGCGCACCCGGCCTTTCAGCAAGATCCCTGCCGTCGATGCTTCGCCGCGAGCCATCTTTGTGACGGCCATCGACAGCAACCCGCTCGCGGCCGACCCCGGTGTCGTTATCGGCGCTTCCGGGGACGCGTTTCAGCAGGGCCTCGACATCGTCTCGCGGCTCACCGACGGGCCGGTGCATGTCTGTACCGCGGCCAATTCCGGCATACGCGTGCCGGACGGAGCGCCGTTTCACCACGCGGAGTTCTCCGGGCCACACCCCGCCGGCCTGGTCGGCACGCATATACATTTCCTCGAACCGGTCAGCGAACAGAAGACCGTCTGGCACCTCGGTTACCAGGACGTTATCGCCTTTGCACAGCTGTTCGCCACGGGCCGGCTGCCCGTCGAGCGCGTTGTCGCGCTGGCCGGCCCCATGGTCACCAGTCCACGACTGCTGCGCACCCGCCTTGGGGCCAATACCAGCGACCTGATTCGTGGCGAAACGCGGCCGGGCAACGTGCGCGTCGTATCCGGATCGGTCCTCAATGGCCACAGGGCCAGTCACTGGGCGGCCTATCTCGGCCGATACGACACGCAGATCACAGTGCTGCAGGAAGGCGCGCCGCGCGAATTCCTGGCATTCATGCGGCCCGGCATCGGCAAGTTCTCGCTGACGCGCGCCTACGCCGGCAACCTGCTCAGCCGCGCCCCGTTCAGGCTGAACACCTCGCAGAACGGCAGCCCCCGCGCCATGGTCTCCACGGGCAGCTTCGAGGCCGTAATGCCGCTCGATATTCTGCCGACGCCACTGTTGAAGGCACTGCTCGTACGCGACACCGACGGTGCCCGGGACCTCGGCTGCCTGGAGCTTGACGAGGAGGACCTGGCCCTTTGCTCGTTTGTCTGCAGCGGAAAGTACGACTATGGCCGCCACCTGCGGAAAAACCTGCGAGAAATTGAGGTCAACGGCTGATGAAGAAACTGCGCTCTTTCCTCGATCGCCTGGAACCCCTGTTTATCCACGGCGGCCGATTCGAAAAATTCCACGCTATTTTCGAAATGGTCGACACGCTGTTCTATTCGCCGCCAGACCTGACGCGCGGCGCGCCGCACGTTCGTGATGCAATCGACCTGAAACGCGTCATGATCATCGTCGTTTTTGCGGCAACGCCGGCGGCCATCGTCGGCATGTGGAATACCGGTTACCAGGCCAATATGGCACTGCAGAGTATGGGCCTGGTTGGCATCGATGGCTGGCGCGGCATGTTATTGCCGTTGCTGGGAGCCGGCTACGACCCGGCAAGCGTCTACGACTGCTTCGTGCAGGGCATGCTGTATTTCCTGCCGATTTATATCGTTACGATGGCCGCGGGCGGTTTCTGGGAAATATTGTTCTCCGGAATACGCAACCACGAAATCAACGAAGGCTTCTTTGTGACCGGTCTGCTGTACGCGCTCATCCTGCCGGCCACGATACCGCTGTGGCAGGTCGCCGTCGGCATCAGCTTCGGCGTGGTTATCGGCAAGGAGGTCTTCGGCGGCACCGGCAAGAACTTCCTCAACCCGGCCCTCGTTGGTCGCGCTTTCCTCTATTTCGCCTACCCGGCGCAAATCTCCGGCGATGCGGTGTGGACGGCGGTCGATGGTTTCAGCGGTGCCACGGCGCTCGGCGTAGCGGCGACCGAGGGCATGGCCGGTATCATGGGCATGGGCCTGACCTGGACACAGGCGTTCCTTGGGCAGATGCAGGGCTCGCTGGGTGAAACGTCGGCGGCCGCCTGCCTGCTCGGCGCCGTCTTTCTCATCTTCACGCGCATCGCCTCGTGGCGCATCATCGTTGCCGTTTTTGCCGGACTGATCATACCGACGCTGCTGTTCGGCAACCCGGAGAGCAGCAATCCGATGATGTCGATGCCCTGGCACTGGCATGTCGTGCTGGGCGGCTTCGCGTTCGGCGCCATTTTCATGGCGACCGATCCCGTCAGCGCCTCGCAGACGAATGCCGGCAAGTGGGTTTTCGGCCTGCTGATCGGGTTCATGACGTGGCTGATTCGCGTCATCAATCCCGCTTTCCCCGAGGGCATCATGCTCGCCATTCTTTTTGCCAATGTTTTCGCACCGGTAATCGATTATTTCGTGGTGCGAGCCAACGTAAAGCGGAGGCTGCAACGCAATGCCTGACGCCAAGAAATTCGACCGGGACAGCATTTCCAACACGCTGATCGTCGCGGTCGGGCTCAGCCTGGTTTGCTCGATCATCGTGTCGGGCGCCGCGATTTCCCTGAAGCCCATCCAGGAGAAGAACGAAGAAGCGTTTCGCCAGCGGATCATTCTCGATGTTGCGGGGCTCATGGAGCCGGGCGGCGACATCGCCGAACTGTTCGGCTCCATCGAGTCTCGCATGGTCGACCTTGAGTCCGGCGACTACACGGATGCGGCCGACCCTGCCACGTTCGATGCCGTCATGGCGGCCGGCGACCCTGCGCTCGGAGTTTCGATTCCGGACGATCTCGATATTGCCGGTATTGGTCGGCGTGCGAAGTACGCGCCGGTCTATCTCGTCATGGATGGTCCCTCGATTGACCAGATCATCCTGCCTGTTTACGGCAAGGGTCTCTGGTCAACGATGCTCGGCTACCTGTCCGTCGCTCCGGACGGAAATACGATTCGTGGCTTGAGATTCTATGCGCATGCCGAGACGCCGGGCCTGGGTGACCAGATCGACAAGGAACCCTGGCGCGCCCAATGGGTTGGCAAGCTGGTGTACGGCGAGGGCGACCAGCCCACTATCCGCGTCGTGCGCGGCGCTGTTCCGAGCGGCTCACCGGATGCCGAACACCTGATTGATGGACTGTCAGGCGCGACCCTGACGGGCAACGGCGTAACGGGGCTGGTCCAGTACTGGACCGGTCCACACGGTTTCGGCCCCTACCTGAAGAACTTCCGTGATGCCGGCTAGTGACCCATCATCGACAGGACGCGCCTCGCCATGGGCCTTGCCAGGCACGCGACATTGAACGTACCTCATAAGACAGGACAACATTGATGAGTGACGCACGCAGAATACTGATCGACCCGTTGATCGACAACAATCCGGTCACGCTACAGATGCTCGGCATTTGCTCGGCGCTGGCGGTAACGACCTCGTTACTGCCCGCCCTTCTCATGTGCGTAGCACTGACCAGCGTCGCAGCGCTCTCCGGTGCGGCGATCAGCGCCCTGCGCAAACGTATCCCGAACAATATTCGCATTATCGTGCACATGACGATCATCGCGTCGCTCGTAATCCTGGTAGACCAGCTGCTGAAAGCGTACGCATTTGAGACCAGCAAGCAATTGTCGGTGTTTGTCGGCCTGATCATCACGAACTGCATCGTGCTTGGCCGCGCCGAAGCTTTTGCGATGAAAAACGGCGTCGTCATGAGCTTTATCGACGGGCTGGGCAACGGTCTCGGTTACAGCATCATCCTGATTTCGGTCGCGACACTGCGCGAATTGTTCGGCGCCGGCACCCTGCTCGGCTACCCGGTACTTGAAACCGTGTCGAATGGCGGCTGGTACGAGGCGAACGGCCTGATGCTGCTGCCCCCGAGCGCGTTCTTCATCATCGGCCTGCTGATCTGGGGCATTCGTAGCTGGCGCAAACAGCAGGTTGAGAAACCCGAGTACCAGATTCATGAAGTGCATCGGACGGACGTCTACTAATGGAAGCCTACATCAGCCTCTTTATCAAAGCGGCCTTCGTCGAGAACCTGGCGCTCGCCTTTTTCCTGGGCATGTGCACGTTCCTGGCCGTATCCAAACGCGTTGAGACAGCCATTGGCCTCGGTGTCGCCGTGGTTGTAATCCAGGTCATCACCGTTCCCGTTAATCACCTGATCTTCAAATACCTACTTGCCGATGGCGCACTCGCCTGGGCGGGCCTTCCCGACGTCGACCTCAGTTTCCTTGGCCTGGTGAGCTACATCGGTGTTATCGCCGCGCTCGTGCAAATTCTCGAGATGACCCTCGATCGCTTCTTTCCGAAACTATACAACGCGCTCGGCATCTTCCTGCCACTCATTACCGTCAACTGCGCAATCCTCGGCGGCACGCTATTCATGGTTGAACGCCAATACAACCTTCCGGAGTCTGTGGTGTACGGCGTCGGCAGCGGAGCAGGCTGGGCAATTGCACTTATTGCCCTCGCCGGCATTCGCGAGAAACTCAAATACTCGGACGTTCCGGACGGACTCCAGGGTCTCGGGATCGCATTCATCATCGTGGGCCTCATGTCGCTTAGCTTCATGGGCTTCTCGGGAATATAAAAATGAACATCGACTCCGCCGTACTTCAGGAAGTACTGCTGGGCGTTGGCCTGTTCACGGCTATCGTCCTGATTCTTGTTTTCGTAATCCTGGCCGCACGCTCCAGGCTGGTTGCCACGGGTGCCGTCAAGATTATCGTCAATGGCGAAAAAGAGCTCGCCATCCCGGTCGGCGCAAAACTGATGCAGGGACTTGCCGATGCCGGCCTGTTCGTGCCGTCGGCCTGCGGCGGCGGCGGTACCTGCGGCCAGTGCCGTGTGCGGGTATTGTCCGGCGGCGGCGCTATCCTGCCGACCGAGCGCTCGGTCATCAACAAGCGGGATGCCGCGGATCATTACCGCCTGTCGTGCCAGGTCGCCGTCAAGCAGGACATGACGGTGCAGGTTGCGGATGAAGTCTTCGGCGTCAAGCTCTACGACTGCACGGTTGTGTCCAATAACAATGTCGCCAGCTTCATCAAGGAACTGGTGCTGGCGCTCCCCGAAGGCGAGGAACTCGAGTTCCGCGCCGGCGGCTACATTCAGATCGAGTGCCCGCCACACGATCTGAAGTTCACGGATTTCGACATCGATGAAAAATTCCGTGACGAGTGGGACCGCTTCAAGATGTGGCGATACGAGTCACACGTCAGGCAGCCGGTTTCGCGCGCCTACTCGATGGCCAGCTTCCCGCTGGAGAAAACGGTCATCAAACTGAACGTTCGAATTGCGACGCCGCCACCGGGCGCTGACGACTCGGTGCCGCCGGGCATCATGTCTTCATTTATCTTTAACCTGAAACCGGGCGACCACGTTACGGTATCCGGTCCCTACGGCGAATTTTTCGCGAAGGAAACCGACAACGAGATGGTATTCATCGGCGGCGGTGCCGGCATGGCGCCGATGCGCGCGCACATCTTTGACCAGCTCAAGAGACGGCACAGCAAACGCAAGATGTCCTTCTGGTACGGTGCGCGAAGCCTGAAGGAGATGTTTTACAAGGAAGAATTTGACGAGCTTGCCAGGCTCAACGACAACTTTGAGTGGCACCTGGCCTTGTCCGAACCACAGCCGGAGGACGACTGGAACGGGCTTACCGGATTTATTCACAAGGTGCTGCACGATGAGTATTTGTCGAAGCATCCGGCGCCGGAAGACTGCGAGTACTACCTGTGCGGCCCGCCTATGATGAACGTGGCTGTCATCAAGATGCTGGACAGTCTCGGTGTTCCGAAAGAGAACATCCTGCTCGACGATTTCGGCGGATAGCCGGGATGCCCCGGCCACTGCAAGTCTGCCTGCTTATCGGGACACTGCTGCTCGCGGCCTGCGATCGCGCCTCGCGATTGCCGGAATTCGAACTCAGCGGCAACGCCCTCGGCACCAGCTTCAGCGTGCTGCTGGTAGCCCCGGGCGAGCGCTTCTCCGGCGAGCAGTTGCAGGCACACATTATCGAGACACTGGAGAGCGTCGACAGGCTCGCCTCGACCTGGCGCGAGGACTCGGAGCTGTCGCGATTCAATGCCAGTCAGCACAGTGACTGGATCGATACGTCAATCGAGCTCTGTAACGCCATCGAGAGCGCGCTCGAGATCAGTCGAGTGACCGGCGGCGCTTTCGATATCACCGTCGGGCCACTCGTGAATCTTTGGGGATTTGGTCCCGGTGGCGACATTCGGCAGCCGCCAAGCACCGAAGCGCTGCGGGCCGTTATGGCGGAGGTTGGCTACCAGGGCCTGCAAACGCGCTGCGAGAGCCCTGCCGTAAGGAAGCGGAGCGGGGGTATTTACGTCGATCTTTCGGGCTGGGCAAAGGGCTACGCGGTCGACAAGGTTGCCGCACTGCTCGACCGGAACGAACTGAGCAACTATCTTGTCGAAATAGGTGGTGAGCTGCGCGTCCGCGGCCACAATGCCGAGCGCCTGAAGTGGGCGGTCGCGATCGAAACTCCGTCGACGACCCGGCGCTTGGCGCATTCGGTGTTGCGACTGACGGACATCGGCGTTGCCACTTCGGGCGACTACAGGAACTATTTTGAGCACGAGGGGAAGCTTTATTCGCACACGATTGACGCCCGCAGCGGACGCCCGGTTTCGCATGCGCTCGCCGCGGTTACCGTCGTGAATGCGTCAGCCGCCTATGCCGATGCCATGGCGACCGCCCTGCTCGTGCTGGGCCCTGGCGAAGGCCCGCAGCGTGCCGAAGAGCTGAATATTGCCGCCTGTTTCCTGATTCGCAACGATACTCGTTTCGACACCGTAACCACCACTGCCTTCGAGCGATTGATGTCATCATGAGCGTACTGATTTCCACTTTGCTGCTGAGCTTCCTTGTTATCCTGTTGGTCATCGCCGGCATGAGCGTTGGAGTCATGAACGGTCGCAAGGCCATCAGCGGCAGCTGCGGCGGCCTCGGCGGCGGCGGCTGCGAACTCTGCAGCGGCAGCTGCAGGAGCCGGCGTGAAAAATCGTCAGAGAACCCGGATGGAGAAAGCGTATGACTAGCAAGTCCTGCCTGGTCAAGGACTACATGGCGCGAACGCTCGTTACCTTCAAGCCGGACACGGACGTCCTCGATGCCGTTCACGTACTCGTGAACAGGCGCATAGCCGGAGCGCCGGTTGTTGACGACGCCGGCAACCTTCTCGGCATGCTCTCGGAGCTCGACTGCATGAAGGTTGCGCTGGACGCCGGCTACCACGGCAACTGGGGCGGCCCTGTCGGCGACTTCATGAGCGAGGGCGTCAAGACGGTAGATGCTGACATGAGCATCATCGATCTTGCGCAGGAATTCGTCACCTCACGCTTCCGGCGTTTCCCGGTGATGGACGGCACGCGGCTGGTCGGCCAGATCAGTCGCCGCGACGTGTTGCGCGCGCTGGAGTATCTCGCAAAGGAGTAGCCCGATTACCTGCGCAGGCGCGGTCGAATCCTGGCCAGCACCTGCCCGGTGATGTCTTCGTGCGAGACGACGACGTAATTCGCGTGCTCGAGTAGCGGCGAGGCCCGCAATGCGAACCAGCGCAGCTCCCGAGGGCCGTGGCAGGGGTACTTCAGGTAAAACGATGACAGGCGGCCGTCCATGACGGCTCCGATACCGTCGAGTGCCTTGAGGGCGCTGGGGTCGGGATCTGCGGATCGGCAGACCTCCAGGTAGTTGCAGCCGACACCGGCACTCGCGTCATCGAGACCGTTTTCATCGGCGAACTTTCGCCAACTGAGGTTGACTGACACGATTGTTCCTGCCGAATCCAGCACGGCAATGTGGGCAGACAGGGAATCGAGGATTGCCGACTGACGTGTCAGTTCCGAAACATCGTTTGCCCGATCTCGTGACACGTAACAAGGGCCCTCTCTATGTATCATAGATGTAAGGGCGTTTTCGAGAAGCGGAACTCCGTAGGAATACCTATGGACCCGCTGATTGCCAGGCTCGCGAGGATTCAGTGCGCGCCGCTTGCCGCGGGGTCAGCCAGCCTTCTGTTTGCTCTTGCTGGCGAATCGCGCGCCCAGCGTCTTGCGCCGCAGGTAGGCGTAGACTTCGAGCAGCGGCAGCTCCTTGGGACAGACATCCGCGCAGGCCATCATGCCGACACAGGAGAACACGCCCTGATCCCCGGCCACGACGTCGAACCAGTCGGCATCGGAGCGCTGGTCGCGCGGGTCCATCATGAAGCGAGCCACGCGGTTCAGGCCGGCGGCCGCGAGGAACTCATCGTCGAGGTTCGCGACGCCGCAGGAGGCCACGCAGCAGCCGCATTCGATGCAGCGGTCGCCCGCGTAGATGGCCTCGGCCATGTCGTCGCTCATGCGCTCCTCCTGCGCCTCCGGGTCGAACGGCTGGCGCTCATGGATCCACGCCTCAGTGCGTTCGGACATGCCGCGAAACCAGCTTCCCGTATCGACGGACAGGTCTCCGACCAGTTTGAATGCCGGCAATGGATACAGCTGGATGTTTTCCGGCAGGTCCGAGGTGAGCGTGCGGCAGGCGAGCGCCGGGCGGCCGTTGACCATCATGCCGCAGGAGCCACAGGTCGCCGAACGGCAGACGAAGTCGAACTGCAGACCGGGATCGTGCGTTTCGCGGATCTTGTTGAGCGCGATATACAGCGACATGAAGGGCGTTTCTTCGATCTCGAATACGTCGGTGTGCGGAACCGAGTTCTCGTCTTCGGGATTGAAACGAAAAATCTCGAATCGCAGCTGACGCGCGGCTTGTTTGCTGTCCTGGCTCATTAGCTTGTCTTCCCCGTTACTGCAGAGGCGATTGCCAGTCGCCGCGGCGCAGCCGGCTGCCCATGGCCTCGGCTGTGGTCAGCCGCCCCTGGCGCGTCTGCTCATCCAGCACTGCCGCGTTGTAATCGTCGACCGGCTGTGTCATCTCGATACGCGTGTCACTTCCATAGCCACGATGCCCGGGCGGCAGATCGATGAGTCCGGTCGGCTCGTAGCTGAACGTCGGTTCGCCCTGCTCCGCCGCCCATCGAACCAGCGTCCGGTTCAGCCATTCCTCGTCATTGCGCAACGGGTAATCCGTTCGGAAGTGCGCACCGCGGCTCTCGGTGCGCGCACGAGCGCCCATCGCCACCGTCAGTGCCAGCCGCAGCATGCCCTTCAGTCGTAGCGCGAACGCCAGTTCCGGATTGACGCCAGGGTCCTTGCAGCGCAACACGGCGTCTTCACAGTTGGCGAGCAATGCCTGCAATTCACCGACTGCCTCATTCAGCTCGCTTCCCGTACGGAAAATGCCCACCTTGTGCATCATCGTTTCGCCCATGGCATCGCGAATGTCGTATACGCTCGGCCCATTGCGGTCTCGCGCCAGCCATTCCCCGGCGCGTTGTTCTGCGGCGGCGAGCGCATCGAAGGCGTAGCCGGTGTCCGCCCGTAGCGAAACGCCGGAGGCATACTCGCCGACTCGCCGACCAACGAGACGCCCGGCCACGAGCGTCTCCGCCAGGCTGTTGCCGCCAAGTCGGTTAAAGCCGTGCATATCCCAGCAGGCCGCTTCGCCTACGGCGAAGAGACCCGCCAGGCCATAGGCCTCGCCATCCTTGTTCACGCGCACGCCACCCATCGAGTAATGCTGCGTCGGCCGCACCGGCACCAGTTTTTCGGCGGGATTCAATCCGGCGAAGTCGCGACAGATGTCCCACACCTCGAGCAGCTTTGTGCGCAGGTGCTCTTCGCCCAGATGACGGATGTCTAGCCATAAATGCGGCCCGTACGGCGAGTCGACACCCTTGCCGTCCCGCATGCACTGCGCCATGTGTCGCGACACCACATCACGGCTCGCCAGCTCCTGTTTCTCCGGCTCCGCCTCGACCATGAAGCGCTCCAGGTTCCTGTCCAGCAAGTAGCCCCCGTCGCCGCGGCAGCCCTCGGTAACGAGAATACCGCTCGGCGACAGCGTGGTCGGATGGAATTGCACCGCCTCCATGTTGCCCAGCGGGACGATGCCCGTATCCATGGCGACGATGGCGCCTGTGCCTTCGTTGATGGTCGCGTTGCTGGTGTACTGACCGTAGATGCGCCCGTAGCCGCCGGTGGCAATGACGGTAGCCTTTGCCATCACCGCAAAATGCCGGCCGGTTCTGAGGCAGCGCACAACGGCGCCGAGGCAGCGTGTACCGTCGTGAATCAGTGACATCGCCTCGGTTCGATCACGAACGATGATACCGAGCCTCACGACCTCGCTATCGACCGCATACAGGGCCGCGTGCCCGGTCCCGGCCGCCGCGTAGCACGCCCGCCACTTGGCGGTGCCGCCGAAATCGCGCTGCCCGATCAGGCCGTCGTTCTCGAGTGACTCATCGATCTCGACGGCCTGGCCCTTGATGAAATAGTGATTGCGTCCACCCTTGACGCGGCTCCACGGCACGCCGAAGTGCGCCAGCTCGCGCACCGCGATGGGCGCTTCTTCGGCGAAGATCCTGGCGACCTCCTGATCGGCGCCCCAGTCCGAACCGCGAACCGTATCCAGGAAATGCACCTTCGGGCTGTCGCCCTCCGCCTTCACGCAGTTGGCCAGTGCCGCCTGCATGCCTCCCTGCGCCGCGCAGCTGTGGCTGCGACGCGGTGGCACCAGCGACAGTATCATCGCCTCGTGACCGGCGGCCGCGGCTTCGATAGCACAACGTTCGCCCGCCAGCCCGCCACCGATAACGAGTACGTCGGTCGTTTCGAGGCGCGCGTTCAAGTCGGCGCACCGTCCAGCAGGAACTCAAGCGGTGGATCCAGCCAGCCGGCAAGCACGAGCAGCGTGATGCCACCGAGTCCGAGGACGAGCCAGAAAACGAGCTGTTCGACGCGATGCAGGGTCTGGCGCGACATCCAGAGATCCGCACCCCACTTGATCGCAAGGCGATAGAGGCCGACGCTGGCGTGAAATTCGACGCACAGCAGCAACACGGCATAAGGCAGCCACAGTCCGGCGCTGACGCGCGCCACCGACGTCTGCGATTCGATGCCGGCAATTTCGCCGAACAGCGGCGTCAGGATATCGAGGCCCAGCAATACCAGGTGAAAGCTGCCGAGCACCAGCATGACCATGCCGGTGCGAACCTGCCATATCCACAGCATCGACTCCGTGTGCGGGCGGAACGGCGAATGCTCGGTGCGCGTCGCGACGTGCTCGCGACCGGAATTTTTCAGGCCGGACGCGAGCGCGATCATGCGTTTTCGCTCTCTGAGCTGTGCCGGAATCTTTCGTGATGCGAACACGGCATGCACGAGGAACAAAGTGAGAATAATGAATACCGTTGGCTGCGCGATGTAGTAGTCCTCGAGCATCGTCGCCATCCAGTCGAAACCGCGTTCGCCTGTCAGGATGGAACCTACGAGAACGACATGCCCCCACATGAACAGGGCCAGCAGCAGGCCGCTCCCGCCACTGATCAGCTCATAGATCAGCTGGCGACGCGCGGATGCATTCGTTCCCGAATTCCTTATTGCCGTCGCCTTGCTGCTCACTGCCTTACCTTGTCGGGGCTAGGGATTGAGCTGCGTCAGTATTGCCGGGTTCTCCTCTCGCTCGGCAAGAACCGTATGACAGACGTCGCAATCGCGGGAAATTTGCTCACGCTCTTCGGTTCGCAATCGCTTGCCGTGGCAGCGATAGCAGCCTTCAGACCTTTCGTGACCGATGTGTTCCGGGTAGGTGTTCCACCAGACCTTCATCTGCGGAAAAACGTTCACCGAGTAGATATTGCCCAGGGTTGTCGCCGCCTGTGCAATAGCGTCGGCCCTCTCGGTGGCGACATCCGGATAGTTTTCCGCATAGTATTTCGTCAGTTGCGTGCTTATGACCTCCCGGGCTTCTTCATGCGAAGGGTACTCGGCATCGATGATCCGAAGCGCCTCTTTCCTGACGAACGGTAGCGTCCTGTCGATCAGGCCATCGCGAATCGCGACGTCGATCTCGGAATCCGGCGCCTGGTAATTGTGGCTCGGGCGATTGTGGCAATCGACGCAATCCATCTGCCGCCAGACGCCACCGTCTTCCGGCGCCTTTCTGTCCGCATACAATTTGGTGTTACCGCTTTCGTCGGTGTACTCGACTTCATAGATCTCTTCGCGAGTCTCGTCAGACCGATAGCGAATGTCGACGCCCGGATCAACGTGCCAGTGGATCCCCGACGAGCGCTTGCCCGCCTCGCCGCCCACTTTCAACAGTAACGCGGTGATCAGCTCCGTATTGGCTTCGTCTTCTCCGTAGTGTTTCTTGATCTTGAGCCTGTCGCCGACAAAGCGTGTAGGCCAGTGACACTGCTCGCAGGTGTCTCGTGCCGGGCGCAAATCGTGCAGCGGCGTCGGGATGGGTCGGGGATACAGATCGAATGCCACGGAGACGAGCTGCCAGGCTCCATCGAGCTTCGATTTCACGAACCAGTCCGCGCCCGGGCCGATATGACAGTCGGCGCAAGTCAGCCGGGAATGCGAGGAACGCTGGAACGCAGTGTGCTCGGGCTCCATCACCGAATGGCAGGCGAGACCACAGAATTCCACCGACTCCATGATCTCGACGCCCTTGTAGGTCGCTCCGGCAACAATGACGATGTTGATCATCGTGGCGCCGGTCAGGATCAGGATCCAGTTGCGTGTCTTCGGCTTGTTGAGATCGAAGACAGGCAGCAAGGGTGTTGATTCGCCGCCGGGCATCTTGCGCAAACTGCGCCGGTAAAGGAAGGACCCCAGCGGAATCAGGAGCAGACCGACAACGAAAATCATTGGCAGGATCAGGAAGGTCAGGATGCCGAGATAGGGACCGCCCTCGTAACCCATGTGTTGAATGAAAAACAGGCAGACGATCAGCACGAGGCTCGCGATTGCAAGCCCCGTGCCGAAAAGACTGAGCCCGTTACGGGTAATCGACGACAAGAAGTTCCTGAACACAGCCTTCCCCTTTTCTTGTTTGCAGGCTGTCTTCTACCCTAGTGGGTGAGCAAAGCCCAGATAATTCCAATCGCCAGCAGCACGCCGATTACCAGGAAGATCGTCCCGAATATATACGCATCACGGCGCTGCCGCGGCGTAGGCGGATCCACCAGGTAGTCGTCCAGCTCATTGTTATCGACCAGCCGCTGGTATTCGAGCGGTCGCTCCGACTTGAATCGCTCCAGCGACATCTTGCCGGTGAAAATCACGAGATCCATCGGGAAACTCTCCGGACGCAGATGCGTGTGGAAGAAATGGAACACGAATATGAAGCTGGTCGCAAGCAATGCCTCGTCGCTGTGAATCACGTATGCCGCATTCAGCGTCCAGCCGGGCAGGAAGCTGGTGAAGAAATCCGGCCACCACAGGAACAGGCCGGAGATGCCAATGATCAGTACACCCCAGAAGACGGCGAGATAGTCGAACTTCTCGAAGTAGGTCCATCGATCACCCTGCGGACGCTCGCCCAGGTACAGGTAGTAGCGAATGTTCGCGAAGAAGTCCGAAAAATCTTTCGGCTGTGGAACGAGACTGTTCGGCCCCCAGAACATGCCGGGCTCGCGGCGAATTGCCCAGCGAATAAAGAGATCGGCGAGATGGAAGATCGCGTAGCCGAAGGTGCCAATCGCGCCGACGCGATGCAGGAACCGGGTCGAATCAACGCCACCCAGAAGATCGACGAGTTGCTGGGCCCACGCGGCGTCGGCAAATTTCAGTGGCAGGCCGGTTAACGCCAGCAGCAGGAAGGTCGTAACGATAATGACGTGTATACGCATGTTCGCACGCCGGAAGCGACGGACGTATTGGCCGCTCTCGGGTCCTTCCTTGAATTCGCCGCGCAGCACGCCGACCAGTGAACGCTGCAGCCAGAGGGTGTCGTGAATCGCGAAGAATGCAATCACGCCGATCAACAGGCTGGTCATGAATACCCAGACGACGTAGACCGCGAAAACATCGTCAGGATTCGAGGGGTCGTTGTGCGGATCGAATGTCGCGAACGACGGCGTGATGCCTTCGTGGCAGTTGCCGCAGGTCGCAAGAAGATTATCCGGATGCACGCTCGATTCGGGATCGTCCGCCGGCAGGTTCTTGTGCGGCGTGTGGCAGTCGGCGCAAACGGCGCCGCCGGCCATGCCGAGATGCGTGGCTTTGCCATGGAAGCTGTCGCGGAAGGTCGACATGAACGCCTCGTGACAGCTGCCGCAATTGTCGGCTGAGGCTTGCCTGCTGGCGTCGGTCGTCGGGTCCGCAATCTTGTGAGACTTGTGGCAATCGACGCAAACCGGGCCGTCTTCACCGGCCTGCCAGGCGAAGCCGTGTGCACTGTGATCCCGCCAGTCGTTCAGCAGCAGGGTGTGGCATTCACCGCACATTTCCGGTGAGTGCGCATGCGAGGTCGCGGCACGATCCTTGTCGGCCTCGAGTATCTGGTGATCGCCATGGCAACTGCTGCAGCTCGGCGCAGCGACCAGTCCGGACAGCAACAGCGCCCTGCCATGTTCGCTGGTCAGATAGCCATCGACGAGTTCCGGCGGATCGTCGTGGCAGGCGCCGCAATTCCTTATCTGGTTAACGGGCGAGACTGCAGATGCGAGATCGGAAACCTCGTGAATCTCATGCGGAGCACCGTGGCAGTCGCCGCAGGTGGCTTCGCCGCCGTGAACGCTGCGCTTGACTGCTCGCTGCACGCTGCCATGGCACTCGTTGCAGCTCATCTCGTCCGTTAGCGGCTCGAGATCGTCGCCTTCGTGTTCCGCGGTGACATTGGTATGGCAATCCGAACAGGCGAGATCGGGATGAGCCGTCGAGGAAACCACCACGTCTTCATGGCATTCGCCGCAGTTGTCGTCTGCCGCGAGCAGCTGTGAAGCACTCAGTGGGAGAACTACCAGCGCCACTATTGCCCGGAGCAGGCGGGCGCGATTCGCACCGTTGGTCATTGTTTTAGATCCCTGAACCCTGGAGCTTTAGTAAGCCAATCAGCGTGTGGTTGCTATCAGGGATTTCCGAGGGGATTGCCGAGAGTACGCTCCCGCTGCCGCCGGGTCGGCCTAATCAGCGTACAGGGGACCGATATCCATGTAGATCCTGTACTCGGCGATGAGATCGCCGTCGTACTCGAAAACATCGGCAAATGGCAGCGTGATCTCGGTGCCATTATGACGCCGGTAGGTGACCTCACCCTCGCAGACCAGTGTCGAACCGCTCGCCATCGTCTGCGTCACGTTGTGTGAGCAACCGGCGATGGTGCCGAAAAAACCGTCCACCGCGGACCGGACCGCCTCGCGCCCGCGCACCGCGGGGGAAGACCCGAAGCGAAAAACGGCGTCGTCGGTCAGGAAACCGACGAACGCCGCTGCATCGTTCGCATCGATAGCCGCGAACAAGCCGCCGGTATCTCGACCGGCGGCAACGCTATCGGTCATTGAATGCTGCCGTAATAGTGCACCAGTGCTGTCTCATCGTCGTCCGACAGCAGGTCCATTTTCTCTTTCATCTTGCCGGGCTGTTCGCGTTCACCGGACTTGTAGTCGGCGAATGACTGCTCGAGATAGCCCATCATCTGGCCGCCCAGCATGCCGGCTTCGTCTTCGGGATTCGTGCCCGCGTCGGAATGGCATTTGTCGCAGTGTTCTTTGTGCAAGGCTTCACCGGCGGCGGCGAGACCAGCGTCGAATTCCTGCTTGGCCTTGACGTACGGGAGTTCGGCGTACGCGGCCGCAAGTGCGTCGATATCGTCTTCGCTCAATTTTGCGGCGATGGCACACATCGTCGTTGCGGGCCGGCTGGTATCGCCCTGGCGGTACTTGGATTCGGAGCAGGGTCGATCTTCGTCCTTGTAGACATACAGCGCATCGACGTGCACGAACTCGGCCAGGCCGGCGATCGTCGGTACGTCCGTCCATTGGCTGACGCCGTTGTCGCCGTGGCAGTCATTGCAGCCCTTCATCATCGCATCGAGATCACCGGCGCTCGCCGACGAAAACATCAGGCTGAAAAAAGCCGCTGCAAGATAGGTGGTTAGGCGTTTCATATCATCTCCTGGCAAAGGCAATAGTGCCTTCTTGAAATCATACATCAAGTGTGGTCGCTGCTGGCTGAACCGTCGCTGAATTCGGCTCGATACGTCGGCCAGACAAGGCCCGATTATCGCCATATACCGGCACGACGGCCAGTAAGTACATGCCGCGACGGAAAGCCAGTAGGTAGATGCCGCGATGCCATAGCCGGCAGTATTTGTTAAAAAAGCGAGGCAGAATCGTCCGTCTGTGCGACGCGGGAAGACCCGACGCAACACCCAAGACAAAGAAGCAAGGGGAATGACATGTATCGCTTAAGCTCCGGGAACTGGAATCTGGCCGCACTGTTGCTGTCGTCCGCTCTGTTGTTTGCCTGCAGCGGTGACACGGGGCCCGCGGGCCCGGCCGGTGGCCAGGGTACGGCCGGGCCCCCCGGACCGAGCGGCCCTCCGGGACCCTCGGGTTCCGCCGCGGTACCGGTCGAGACGGCGGAAAAGATTAACGTTTCGATTGAAAGCATTACGGTTCCGGCCGGTGGTGGCGCGCCGACGGTGCAGCTGCGCCTGAGCGACGACCTGGGATTCGGCCTTCGCGGACTGCCGGCCAACGCCATGAGTTTCACGCTGGCGCAGTTATCTCCGGGTCAGAACGGCGGCTCCAGCGAATGGCAGTCCTACATCACGCGCGGCCCACAGGCCACGACGGAAGCGGCCAGTTCCGGCAGCTTTGCCGATAACGGCGATGGCACGTACACCTACACCTTCGCGCAGGATCTGACCGCCTACGCCGGCGGACCGGAATTCAGTGCCACCAAGACACATCGGCTTGGCGTGGAAATCCGTACCAACCGATATCTGCCCGAGAATATTCCTGCCAACAATGCGCCCTACGATTTCGTGCCTGCAGGCGGCGCGCCTGTCGAGACACGCCTGATCGTCAATAACGACGCCTGTAACGCCTGCCACGACAATCTCGAGCTTCATGGCGAAGCACGCTTCGACGTAGAGTACTGCGTGACCTGCCACAACCCCTATTCGATTGACCCCGATACCGCTGCCGAGCCCTGGGGCGGCTCGGTGGACATGAAAGTGATGATCCACAAGATCCACTACGGCGCTAATCTTGCCAACGGTTACGCTATCGTCGGCTACGGTGGCACCGCCTACGACTATTCGCATATCGTATTCACGCAGGACGTCAGGAACTGCACGACCTGTCACCAGGAATCCAATGCGACAGTTCCGCAGGCCAGCAACTGGAGAACCGTCCAGAACCGCGCTTCCTGTGGCACCTGCCACGATGACATCAACTGGGCGGGCGGCGGGCACCCCGGCGGCCTCGCGTTTACGGACGACACGCAGTGTGCCGGCTGCCATAACGAAACCTCGGGCGCGACAGAATTGCATGTACCGGTTGCGCACCAGCTTCCGGAAGTCGAAGCCGCGAAGGCGTTCGCCTACGAGGTCGTCGGCGTGACGAATACCGCACCCGGACAGGTGCCGACGGCCACGATACGGGTATCGAACCCGCTGGATGGAACGACCTACGATATCAATGATGCGGCCGGTCCGTTCCAGATCGGCAGCTCGCGACTCAATCTGGATATTTCCTGGACCAACGTGGCGCTGGGTAACATCGATCCGAATGACGACCTGGCGAGAGCGGCCGACAGCGGCGCGCCCTTTGCGCCAATCCAGATCAACTTCCAGAGCGGCGCGGTGGCTGACGGCAACGGCAACTTTACGAAGGGCGCGTCGGCACCAATCCCCACCGGTATTGCGGGTTCCGGACTGGCGGTTCTCGAGGGCCGGGCCGCGGTCGATGTCGACGGTAGCCTGGATAGCCTGCCGGTGTCATCGGACGCGCTGGCATTCGCGATTACCGACGCCGCCGCGCAGGACCGGCGCAAGATCGTCGACATTGACAAGTGCAACGACTGCCACAAGAACCTGGCACTGCACGGTGACAATCGCAGCGGCAACACTGAAGTCTGCTCGACCTGCCACAACCCGAACGCGACGGATGTGCAGCAGCGTGGCGTTGCCGACACTGCTTGCCTTGACCAGCTCGGCCCGGTCGAAGCGACTATCGACATGAAACGAATGGTGCACGGCATACACGCGGGGAATACGGCAATCTGCGGTTATCGCAACAGCGCGCACGATTACACCGGCGTAGTCTATCCCGGGCGTCTCAACAACTGCGAAGGCTGCCACCTGGCGGGCACCTATTATCCGGTAGACCCGGCTGTGGTACCGGCGACGACCATCGTCACAGGTTCTGACCGGTCGATACTGTCGGATGACATTGCGATTTCGCCGAATACATCAGTCTGCTCCAGCTGCCACACCTCCGATCTGGCGAGAAACCACATGGTCCAGAACGGTGGCGACTTCGCGGCCGGCAAGGACGAAACCGGTACCATCGTTTCGTCGGGTAGCGAGACCTGCCAGCTGTGTCACGGGCCGGGAGCCAGCGCGGATGTTGGTGTCCTGCACGGTGTCGGTGGCTTTGAGTTCAACTGATGCCCGCCACGACAAAACGTCGCTCACTTGGCGGCCTGCTGCTGATGATGGCCCTGGTGACCATCCCGGCAACGACCGCGGTCGCGGCAGACGGCGACACACCCAGCTACAGCAAGAAAGGTGCCGATACCTGTTTCCAGTGCCATGACGACCAGGTGACGCTCGCGGTTTTTCGCAGCAAGCACGGGGTACCGACCGATCCCTCGTCGCCCTTCGGGCACGGCCAGCTGCAATGCGAAGCCTGCCACGGACCCGGTGGCGACCATGCCGGTCGCGTCAGGCGCGGTCAGGAGAGGCCGCCGGTCGTGCTGTTCGGCTCGGAATCCGGCACGCCGGTTGCGGAACAGAATGCCTACTGCATGGGCTGCCACCTCAGCGATGCCGGCATAGCCTGGCACGGTGGGGAGCACGACATGAATACGGTAGCCTGCGCCGACTGCCACGAAAGCCATGTGGAACGCGACCCGGTATTGAGCACGGCGACGCAGGCCGAGGTTTGCTTTGACTGTCACCAGCAACAACGCACGCAGTCAATGAAGCCCTACGCGCATCCCGTGCGACACGGCAAGATGGATTGCAGCAGCTGCCACAACACGCACGGCGAAACAAGCGACGGCCTGCTGGCGAGAGCAACGCTAAATGACACCTGCTATGACTGCCACGCGGAAACGCGCGGGCCGTACCTGTGGGAGCATGCGCCGGTCGCTGAAGACTGCGGCAACTGCCACGACCCGCATGGCTCGAATTATCCGGGCATGCTGAGCCTGCGCGCGCCGACTCTGTGCCAGGGCTGTCATTCGCAGGACGGCCATCCGAGCCTGCCGCAGGACGAACGCGGCCTGCCCTCCGGGGTTCCGTCGCAATTCCTGCTGGGCCAGTCATGCCTCAATTGCCACGACCAGGTGCACGGTTCCAACCATCCGTCGGGCTCGAAGCTAATGCGATAGGTTCCTGATGAAACAACAAACACGATGTTTTTCTGCAACGCTGGTCGCGCCATTGGCCCTGCTGGCCCCGGCGATCGCCCTTGCGCAGGTCGACACCAGCGACTGGAAGTGTGAGTCCTGTCCGTTCGAGACAGGCTACCGCGCCGAAGTTGACGCGGGTGCCACCTACGTCGGCGAAGACGGCGCCATTCGTTTCGGCAACGCCACCGGCTATGACGACAAGGGCGGCTTCGCCAATGTGGACGGACAGGGACGATATACCTCGGACGGCTACCGGCTCGACTGGAGCGTCGAGGACCTGGGTCTCGAATCACGCGTCTTCGAAATGAACGGCGGCCGGCAAGGCACTTTTGGTTTCCATGTCGGGTACCGCGAGCTGCCTTACCGTCGCTTCGACACGACGAGGACGGTCTTCGATCCGTCCTCGTCGGATACGATCAGTTTGCCTGCCTCCTGGGTCCGGGCGGGGCTGACGACAGCGATGCCGCAACTGGCCGCGTCGCTGCGCCCGCAAACGATCGAAAGCGACCGCCAGGTCATCGACGCCGGCGCCGACTGGAAGCCGGCGAAAGCCTTCCGCGTTTACGCGGACTTCCGGCGCCAGTCTCGCGACGGCATCGACATCACCGGCGGATCGAGCTACACGCAGGCGTCGCTGCTACCGCGATGGATCGACTACGAGACCGACCAGATTGACGCGGGTCTTCAGTACGGCACGGACCGTGCGAGCCTTGCACTCGCGTATTACGGCTCCTACTTCAGCAATCAGAACCCGTCGCTGACCTGGGATATCCCGTTTACCGCGTCACCGGGCCAGGACCAGTACCGCATGGCCATGGCGCCGGACAATGATTTCCAGCAAGTCTCACTTTCCGGCGCCTACCGCTTCATGCAGTGGGATACGGTCGTGGCCTTCACGCTGGCCTCGGGGCGCGGCGAACAGAATGAGCCTCTGCTGCCTTACACCAACAATTCCGCCATCGGCGCAGGTGCACTGCCGCGAAGCTCGCTGAATGGCGAGGTCGATACCGCCAATTACGCCCTTACCGTGACCTCCCGGCCGCTGCCGAAGGGGCGCGTCAAGTTCGCCTATCGATTCGACGAGCGCGACAACACGACGCCGCAGGCAGGCTGGAATCGCGTTATCACGGACCTGTTCGTTTCCGGCGACGTCGAACAGAACGTGCCATACAGCTTCGAGAGAACCAGTATCAGCCTCGGCGGTGAGCTCGTGGCCTGGAAGGACATTCGCGTTTCCGCCGGCGGCGAGCGCAAGGAGCTGAAGCGCGATTTCCAGGAAGTGGCGGAACAGACAATTGATTCCGGCTGGGGACAGGCACGCTGGCGTCCGCTCGCCTGGCTTGACCTGAAAGTCAAAGGCGGCGCGGAAGAACGCGATATCGATCGTTATGACGAATCGGTCGCCGTCAGCCTGGGGCAGAACCCGCTGATGCGAAAGTACAACCTCGCGTATCGCTACCGCAGCTACGGCGAGCTGGTCGCCTCCATTACACCCGTCGACTCGCCGCTGTCCTTCACCACCACGGTGCTGTACGCGGATGACCGTTACAACAAGTCGCAGCTCGGCATGACGGACAGCGAAGAAGTCCGCGCCACGGCGGATATCAGCTGGGCCGTCTCGGAAAATTCTTCCGTGTATCTCGTTTACGGTCACGAGAACATCGATGCGTTGCAACTGGGCAGCGAACAGTTCGACGTTTACGACTGGAGCGCAAAGCACGACGACACCTTCGATCATTTCGGCGTGGGCGTGAACTGGCGCCAGGCGGATGGTAAGTATGACGTTCGCTTCGACTATAATCGTAGCGACGGCGAAACCACGATCGACATCTTCAGTCTCAGCGGTGGCGACAGCCGCCTGCCGGATCTCACGTCGACGCTGGACTCCGCCCGTATCGAAGCCGCCTATCGCTGGACGGAGCGCCTGCACGCCACGCTGGATCTCCGCTACGAAAAGTTCAAAGTCGAGGATTACACGCTCGTATCGCCCAACACGATTCCCACCGTATTGACGCTGGGGGCTCAGCCTTACGACTACAGCGTCTGGGCATTGGGCATTGGTGTCCGATACAGCTTCGGCGGCGGCGACATCACGCTCGCTGACTAGCGCCAGGACGCGCCCGCAGGCCGGTTTATCACCAGCGCTCGTCAGCGTACAAGAGTGACTTTCTTCCTTATTCTCTGCCGACGTTTTGGGCTGAACCTGTCACTGTCCGGCGCAGTCGTGACTTGGCGCATCACAGCTGTCCCAGTTTTTTCATCAGGAATTCACGGAACGGCTGTTTCATGGCCGGGTCGAGGATGTTGATGCCCTGCAGGCCGGTGAGCTTCTTTACCAGATCCACGGCCGCCGAGGTCGTGGTCGCGGGACCGGTTACCAGGTCCGGCGTCACCCCGAATGCTTGCTGCACGCCGACCACCGCATAGGGATCGGAGGCACAAAGAATCGTACACACGATGTTATCGCCCAGCTCATCGAAAAGCGCCTCACCGTTGTAGGGTTCCAGCGGCGAGGCGCCCGCCTCCGCCACCAGCAGGTCCGGATTGCGATCATTGATGTGATTCAGCAGCGGTCGGATCGCCTCGCGGTAGTCCTGCTCGGGAACGATCGTCGATGGCAGACCCACATCGACAAAGTCATAGATTTCGCTGGCACCGTTCTTCAGGTAACTCAGGATGTCGCGATAGCGGCCCGCACCGGTCAGTTTAGCACCGATAACATACTTGCCCGCCCTGTCCAGCTCCTTGCAGACGCGGCGCCCGGTCGTGGTCTTGCCGGCGGACATCGACGAGCCAAAAAGCAACAGGGTCGGCACGGCAAACGCATGCGTCTCGGAGCGCAGCGCAAAATCGCGCATGCAGACCTTCTTGCCGTTACGGCACAGATGGCCGCGGTAGACAAGCGCCATGGGATCCGGAAACAGCGTCGAGAACGACGTGTAGCGGCCAATGAGCGCCGCACTGGTCATCGTGTTCATCCGGCCATCCGCCGTAACGTCGCGCCAGCTGCCGACGCCCTCCAGCGTCGCTGCGCGCTCGCCCAGTGCGCCGACGACCCAGTCCCCTGGCTCCACCTGGATCATGTGCCCGCTGCGGTCTTCAATGCGGTACAGCGCCGTTCGGGCGCCGACGACCTCGCCCTCGACATAGTCGCCGGTCGCCCAGGCAGAACGATCCAGTGGCGTGACTTCGAAATTGCTGTTCCTGAAGTCCGCTATGCGGGTGAGTGAGCCGTACATCCGGGTGCTCATCGTGTGTTCCTGGTGTGCTCCTCGTGTGCTCCTGGTGCCCGTGTCCTGCTACACGCGATGCAGGGCACTACTCCTCTATTGGCGGCGCGAGCAGCAGCATCGTCAGCAATGCGGCCCGCTGCAGCGTCTTGTCGATCAGCAGGTGTTCGTGGACCGCATGCGCTCCATCACCGACCGCACCAAGTCCATCGAGCGTCGCCGTATACTGACTCGCCGTGTTGCCGTCCGAACCTCCCCCGGCGCGAGCCTGGTGCAGTTCCAGGCCAAGTTCTGCGCCTGCACGCTCCGCGACTTCCCACAGGCGACGGTTGCGCGGCGTCGACTGCATCGCAGGTCGGCCAATACTGCCTTCGATGTGCAGGCGAACATTCGGCGTCGTTGCCTGGAAGGCGTGGATTGTGCGCTCGATTTCGAGACCGTCCTCGACCGTCGGCACGCGCACATCCACAACTGCCTTGCTGTGCGGGGCGATCACATTCGGCTGAATGCCACCGTCGATCGTGCCGACATTGACCGTGATGCCCCGCTCGACGTCGTTGAGGGCGAAAAATTTCTGAATGATATGCGAGAGCTCGAGTATCGCGCTCGCACCGGCCTCCGGATCGAGACCCGCATGCGCCGCTTTGCCGTACACGGTCACGGTGAATCGCCCGATGCCCTTGCGCTCGGTCTTGATATCGCCGCGCTCGCCGAGCGCCGGCTCCAGGACGAGCGCCCGATCGGCGTGCTGCGCCAGCCAGCGCACGTAGCGCGTCGAAGTGCGGCTGCCGATTTCTTCATCCGCGTTGACGAAGACGATCGGGACAACGGCGGTTTCCAGTCCGAGACTGCCAATCGCACCCAGCGCCAGCACCATCTGCGCAAGCCCGGCCTTCATGTCGAAAGTACCCGGACCGCGCAGCGTATTGCCATCGACGGCAAACGGCCGGGTGGCCAGCGTCCCCACCGGCCAAACCGTGTCGTAGTGACCCAGCAGCAATTGCGAGGGCCTGCCTCTGAGCCGCTTTGCAGGGACCGCAAAGACGTGTCTTGGCCGATTCGGATAGCCGGTTTCGCGGGAATCGTAACCGACTTCGGCGAGCGCGAGCCGCAGCACGCGACGCACGTCGTCATGGCTCTCCGGATGCGCTGACGGCGATTCGGCATCGACCAGCGCCTTGGTCAGCTCGATGAATCGCGAAGACTGGTCGTTGACGTAATCGAGAATCCGCTTTGCGACTGGGGTACCCATAGAAACACTACTTCTTCATGGACTCCGGAAACGGGAACGCGTTCGAACGATCGATGGTCGCGAAACGTCCGGGCGAGAGATACGCAAACAGCGGAGAATCATGAATGGTTTCCTGGTCGTCGGCTTCGGCGTGGCGCAGGAAGTCCTCATCCGCGTACGCGGCGATGATCTCACCGCTTATGAGGCAGTTTTCACCGAAGCCCCCGACTGTCTTGTAGTGGCGGCACTCGAAAAACAGGTAGCCGTCCTTGATGAACTGACCGTCGATTTCCTTTGCCGGGAACGTATCGAAATAATCGATCACCGGCTTGCCCCCTCTTTCGAGACGCGGAGATGCCGCGAGGCTCGTCATCAGCACCTGTGACGGTTTCGGATAGCTGACCGTAAACACGCCGCTGCGCTCGATATTGCTGCAGGTGGCGTGCCTGGGTGTACACACGAAACCGAAGTAGTTCTGCCATCCCATCGGCGTAACCATGTGTTTCGGCGCCAGGTCCAGCGAGCCATCTGCGTCCGTCGTACCGATCAGCACCAACGGCGCTACGGTAAAGAACTGGTCCCATACCGGCACGCTCGTGTCGACCTGGACCACGGTGTTTTGCGTTGACGATTCGTTCATGGCGGCTCTCGCGGCAGGCAATCCCCCGTCTTTCAGCTTATCGCAGCGCTATCGCATTCAAATAGGTAGTTGCACCAGCCCGTGTCAGCGCTTGGCGAAGCCCGCGCGGCGCGTCTGCTATAGTGATCGATCACTTACAGGAGCGATGAATATGGCAGCGGCAAAATCCGGGGATACGGTCCGAATTCACTACACGGGGACACTGGGTGACGGCACCCAGTTCGACACGTCAGCCGGGCGCGACCCGCTGGAATTCGCGCTGGGCGGCGGCCAGGTCATCCCAGGCTTCGATGCCGCGGTAACCGGCATGGCGGTCGGCGACCAGAAGACCGTCACGATCGAGCCAGACGATGGCTACGGCCAGCGGCACGAGCAGCTGGTCCAGCAGGTACCCCGGACTACCCTGCCCGACAGCATCGATCCCGCCGTCGGTATGCAGCTGCAAAGCCAGAGCCCTGACGGGCAGACGATGAACCTCGTCGTCGTGGAGGTCGAAGAGGAGTCGATCACGCTGGACGCCAACCATCCCCTGTCGGGGCATTCTCTTACCTTCGATATCGAACTCGTGGAGATTGTGTAAGACCGGTCAGCGCGGCGAACCGCCGGAAATTTTTCTCGAAAGCAGAAATCCGCCGGGTTCTTCGGATGCAGGAGCGGCCCCAGGCCGCGACCAGGAGGACCGAATCCCCTTACCTGGAGCCGGAACGCTTCGATTGTAGGAGCGGCCCCAGGCCGCGACATCCCGATTCGGCTTTCGCAGGTGTCGCGGCCTGGGGCCGCTCCTGCAGGCACAGGATCACGCCTGGCACGGACCGCCCGCGAAATGACCGAGTCAGTTTGTGCGGCTCAGCAGATACGCGGCAGCGGATCGTCCTCCAGTTCCTCGAGAAAACGCTGGCCTCCGAGCGGTGTCTCGAGGATGACCCGTTCTTGGGACGCGACGATGCGCCCGATCCTGGAGGCGCCCTCGCCCGCAGGATTCGCTCGCCAGATCGCCAGCGCGTCGTCCACCTGGTCGGGAGCGATGACAGCCACGACACGGCCCTCGCAGGCAAGATAATAGGGGTCGTAGCCCAGCATGTCGCACACCGACTGCACCGGCTCACGCACCGGAATCGTGGCTTCGAAGCGAACGCCCATACCGGTCGACTTGACGATCTCGTGACCGATAGAGGCGATCCCGCCTCGCGTCGGGTCGCGCATGAATCGAAGTCCATCGAGTGCCAGGAGCGGCTCGGTCAATGCCATCACCGGGCCGGCATCCGACAGCAGATCGCCCCGCAGACCGAATTCCTCACGGGCGAGCATTACAGCGGTACCGTGATCGCCAACCGGCCCGCTGACGATCAGCACGTCACCATCCTCGATCAGCCGCATTGATGGCCGCACGCCGGGAAGACGTACACCGACACCGGTCGTTGCGAGGTAGATACCGCCGCCCTCGCCGCGTCGCACGACCTTGGTGTCGCCCGCGCTGATCCGGACGCCGGCTTCCACGGCCGCCTCGTTGAGACTGGTGACGATGCGCTCCAGGCGCGCAATCTCGAATCCTTCTTCGATAAACGCATTCAGCGTCAGGTACATCGGACGCGCACCGGACACGGCGAGGTCGTTGGTGGTGCCGTGCACGGCAAGGGAGCCTATATTTCCGCCAGGGAACTCGATGGGCTGTACCGTAAAGCCGTCCGTCGTGATCATGACCTCACCGTCGCCGAGATCGATCGCAACGGCATCGGCCTGCACATCGATCCTGCTGGCCGCGAGCCGGCGCGCAAACACCTCCTCGATGAGCTCGCGCATGAAGCGGCCGCCATTGCCGTGAGCCAGTGAGATGCGATCGTCTTCCATCAACGCTTTCCTTTTTCCTTCACCCGGGCCTCACGCGCGGCCACTTCCGCCGCCTGGCCGAAGCTCAGGGCGGCGTCATTGCAGGGCAGTTGTTCGGGCAGGTGTACGTCGAATCCACGGCTTCGCAGTTGATCGATGACCTGCCCGGTCAGTACGCGGTTCTGAAAGACGCCGCCGCAAAGACCGACATTGTCGAACACATGGTGCTCTCGGAGCGCCTCGGCCTGCCGCAGGATTGCCGTCGCGACACTGGAATGAAAAACCTCGGCACGCTCCGCCGCGTCGCGTCGCCTGTCGGACAGAAGCTCGAGCAATGGCTGCCAGTCGCTGCGCAACACGCCTGTGTCGTCCTCAGCCAGCGGCAGTTCGACCGGCGGCGCGGCACCGTGGCACAACGATTCCAGGATCATCGGCCCCTGCGCCTCGAAACTGGTCACCGGCACGCCACAAATCAATGCCGCTGCCGCGTCGAACAGGCGTCCGGCGGCGCTGGTTTCGGGGCTGTTGATGCCATTCTGCCAGGCCGCTTCCGCGAGGCCGTCCGGGTCCGGGCATTCGGGCCAGCTCAGCCCGCACTCCCAGTGCAATGCCGCGGCGCTGCGCCAGGGTTCGCGCCCGGCACGCTCGCCGCCCGGCAGACGGAAGGGCCTGAGGCTCGCGACCCGTTGCCAGTCACCGGCGCCGCCGTAAAGCGCTTCGCCGCCCCACAGCGTTTCGTCTTCGCCGAGGCCGACACCGTCCCACGCGAACATCAGCCAGCGTCCGGGGCGATCGAACTCGGCTGCAACCGCGCTTGCGTGTGCCTGGTGATGCCAGACGCGCTCGACCGGCATCGGATCCTGGCGGTACGCCCAGCGGTGCGTCGTGTAGCCCGGGTGCGCGTCGCAGACTATGCGTTCGGCGCGCACGCCGTAGAGCCGCTGCAGGTCGGCGGCGACCTGCTCGAACACGGCAAGGCTCCGCGGGCTGTCCATCTCGCCGATGTGCGGCGAAACGATGACACGGCGGTCCCAGCTCAACGCTAGCGTGCCCTTCATGTGACCGCCGACTGCCAGCAGCGGCGTCTGCTGTCGCCAGGGCAGATCGAGCTCGATGGGCGCGTTGCCGCGACCCATGCGGAAGGGCCGCATCTTTGCCGCGATGCGGCGATATACCGGATCGTCGGCGGGCCTGACGATGGGCCGGTCGTGCTGGAGAAACGCGTCGGCGATGTTGCCGAGTCGCTCGGACGCCTCGGCATTATCCGTCAGCACGGGCTCGCCGCTGACGTTGCCCGATGTCGCGACGACAGGACCGCCAAACTCGTCGAGCAGCCGCTGGTGCAGCGGGCTGTAGGGCAGAAACACGCCGACCTCGGCAAGCCCGGGCGCGACGTTGTCGGCGAGCCTGCTGCCCGCTTTTTTCGCGATTAGCACGATGGGTCGGACTGGACCGGCAACCAGCGCCGCTTCGGGCTCTTCGAGCGACACCTCGCGACGCAGGAAATCCAGGCCGTCGCAGCCCTCGACCGGAAACATGACCGCCAGCGGCTTGTCAGGGCGACGCTTTCGTCGTCGCAGCCCGTCCACCGCCCGGGCATTGCAGGCGTCGCACAGCAGGTGGTAGCCACCGATACCTTTCACGGCAACGACGCCGCCTGCGCGAATCGCCGCAACCGCCGCCGCCAGCGCGCCGTCGGTGTCTTCGATCGACGGGAGCCCTGCAGCCTCGAAGGACAGCGATGGTCCGCATTGCGGACAGGCGACCGGCTCTGCATGGAAACGGCGATCGGCCGGATCGGCGTATTCGCGCGCGCATGTCGCGCACAGCGGAAAGCCGGCCATGCTGGTATTAGGCCGATCGTAGGGCAGGGCTTCAATCAGCGTGTAGCGAGGCCCGCACTGGGTGCAGTTGATAAAGGGATACCGATAGCGACGGTCCGACGGATCCTGGAGCTCGGAACGACAGTCGTCGCACATGAAGTAGTCCGGCGGCACGAATACCTGTGCGTCCGCTGCGGCAGAGCTTGCGACGATCTCGAAGGTATCGGCCGTCGGCGCATCGATGGCATCGAAAGACTTGATCGAGGGACGCGCGAGCGGTGGTGCCCTGGCGATCAGATCTTTTCGGAACTGTGCCAGCGCAGCCCTCTGGCCGATCGCGACGACTTCAACCTCGCCGAGCTGGTTTTGCACGGACCCGAGCAGACCGTAGTCGCTCGCAAGGCGATAAACGAAGGGACGAAAACCGACGCCCTGGACATGGCCCGTGAGGGTTATACGCTCGGCCGCGATCTCGTCTTTGAGGCGTTCTGCCACATCAGCCAACGGCACTCCCCTTCTCACGACCCTGCCATTCATTGTCGCGGTAACCGGCCGACCACCATATTCTGCAAGCGCCCTCGTCGGACACCATGCACGGTCCGATCGGCTTCCTTGGCGTGCACGCGGCGCCGTACAGGCGGCACTGGTTGGGGTAAATCTTGCCCAGCACGACCCTGGCACAATCGCATCCCGGCGGCATTTCGCCGACGCGTTTCCTGGACTCGTCGGCGTAGGAGCGGAAGCGTTTGCGTGCATCGTGCGCCGCATACGCCTCGCGCAGCGCAAAGCCGGACTTCGGAATGATGCCGATGCCGCGCCAGTTCGCATCCACGACCTCCATGACCTCATTGAGCTGCCGGCGTGCCTCGACGTTGCCGCCAGGCCGAACGACCTCGGGGTAACAGTTGTCGAGAAAATGACGCTTCTCTCCGAGTTGTCGCAGCACCGAATACATCGCGGCCAGAAGTGATTTCGGTGTAAACCCGGCAACGGCCGCCGGAATGTCGTGCTTGTCGACGACGAATTCCCATTCCTCCGGCCCCATCACGGTCGACACATGGCCCGGCGCTATCAGTGCATCGAAGCCCGGCGTACCGGAATCGAGCAGCATGGCGACGGCAGGCCAGGTAAGCCGGCCGGACAACAGCACGAGCAGGTTGTCCGGCACACCTTCGGCAAGCATCGAGGCGACCGGCGCTGTCGTGGTCTCGAAACCCGCCGCGAAAAAGACGACCAGCCTCGCGGGGTCCGCATTGGCGATGCGAACCGCGTCGATGGGGGATGCGATCGGTCGAATATCCGCGCCGGCCGCCTTGGCCTGCTCCAGCGAGCGCGGTTCACGTTTCGGCGCATTCACCGGCACCCTCAGCATGTCGCCAAAAGCAACCAGCGTGATGTCCTCGTGCAGGGCCAGCTGAATCGCCTCGTAGACATCTTCTTCGGGGCAAATACAGACGGGACAACCGGGACCGGGAATAAGCTCGACGTTCTTCGGCAGAATACTGCGCAGTCCGGCAGCGGAGATCGAGCGCTCGTGGCCCCCGCAGACATTCATGATGCGCACCGATCGATCCGTCGGCAGCCCACGCAGCGCCTGCAGTCGCTCCGCGGCACTCGTGTTCACGCGACGACTCCGCGTGTTTTCATGGCCGATGCCGACGGCTCCCTGATACCGGCAAGCGCGTCCCGAATCCACGCGAGCCAAAGATCGAGACCCTCGCCGGAGCGCGCCGAGACCGTCATCACCGGCGCCTGACTCGCAAGCTGCCGCAGACAGCGTGTCGCGTAATCAGGATCGAAATCGTCCAGCACCTGCAACAGATCGGCCTTCGTGATGAGGACGAGATCGGCCGCGCGAAACATCACCGGGTATTTCGCGGGCTTGTCCTGTCCCTCCGGCGTGGACAGCAGCGTCACGTTGAGATGCTGTCCGAGATCGAAGCTGGCCGGGCAGACGAGGTTGCCGACGTTCTCGATAAAAACGACGTCAATGTCGTCGAGATCCAGTTCGTGCAGCGCGGTATGAACCATGTGTGCATCCAGGTGACAGGCACTGCCGGTGCTGATCTGCACGGCCGGTACGCCCTTTTGGCGAATACGCTCGGCGTCGTTCTCGGTTTCGAGATCGCCCTCGACAACCGCCACTCGCAGTCCGCCGCCCAGTGCCTCGATCGTCGCCTCGAGCAGCGCGGTTTTGCCCGCGCCTGGTGACGACATCAGGTTGACGGCAAGCACATTGTGGCGTGCGAAGTGCTCGCGATTGTGACCGGCCTGGTGATCGTTCGCGTCGAGGAGACCCTTCAGTACCTCGACCGATTCGTGGCCGGCCGAGGTCGTCGCCAGGTGTCCGCCGGCCGCCACGAGATGTTCATTACCCGGAGTTACATTACAGCCGCAGGTATCACACATCGTCTTATCCTCGTGTAAGGGGTACGGAGATCAGGCTTCGGCCGCCAGCATCTCGTCGAACAGCGCCCAGGAATCGGCCGCATCCTGCTCGGAGACTTTTTGGATCGCGTAGCCAACGTGCACCAGTATGTGGTCGCCGGGTTCGAGGGTCTCGTCCTGCATCATGAAGAGACTGACCTCGCGCTCGATCCCCTTGGCCTCGCAGGTACATTGAAAGCCGTCTATTCTTGTTATTCGCATCGGTACAGCCAGGCACATAGGTGTACTCCGACATTGCATATGACTTGCCGCTAATATACTAAGTAACTGTCCCAGGTGGGAGCGTGGGATGCATCGAAGGCGTAGGTAATTACGCCTACTTCAGGAGCCGGGAGAGGACGATATGCGACAACAAGCCATCATGAAATCAAGCACTTCCAAAGCGGCCCGCGGCTGGCCGCGTTTCCCGGCCGTTTTCTGGCTGTTGCTGCTTGCTTGCCCGGCCCTGTCCGTTGCCGATGAAACCGAAACGGCAAATATCGGCGCGGCCGCAACCCTCACCAGCGGCTGTGCGGATTGTCACGGCGTCGATGGCCTCGCCCGCGAAAACCTTGACGCGCCGGTCATAGCCGGCATGCCCGCGACGCATATCGAAGAAGCCATCTATGCCTATCGCGACGGCGCGCGGCAGTGTCGCTATGAGCCGCTCATGTGTGAGACGGTGCTGCATACCAGCGACGAACGCATCGCTGATCTCGCCGAGCACTACGCCGCTCAGCGTCGCGGCCCGTCCAACGAACCTTACGACAGCGCGCTCGCCGCCAGGGGTGAAAAGATTCACAGCGAGCATTGCGCCAAGTGCCACGTGAGGCCCGAGGACCCGGCTGCCGCCGATGCCCTGGGCATCCCGCTGCATGGTCAGCGCGGCGTCTATTTGCGTTACGCGCTGAAGTCTTACAAGGATGGCCGCCGCAAGAACCTGCTGGACGCTATGGCTGAAAAGCTAAAACAGGTAGACTCCGACGATATCGAAGCTCTGGTTAACTATTACGCCAGTTACTAGAGCACCTCTGATCGATTAATTCGCAAGGAGTCACTCCATGTTCCATCGATTGCTCGGCTTTACCGCCGTTGCGCTCTTTTTCGCGTCCGTTTCCTGGGGTGCCGACAGCGCCACGCTGATCTATGCGGGTGAACTGCTGGCCGTCCCCGGCGAGGCACCGAAGCGCGACCAGACCATCGTTATCGAGAGTGATCGGATCGTCGACATACGCAGCGGATTCGTCGATCCCGCAAGTTTCGACGGTGGCGCAGCGGTCATCGATCTCCGCAACAATTTCGTGATGCCGGGACTCATGGACATGCATGTGCATTTGCAGGGTGAGCTGGGGCCAAACAATGATCGCGACGCGCTCAAGATGTCGGATCAATTGATGCAGATGCGCAGCCTGCATTACGCCATGAACACGCTCAGGGCCGGCTTTACCACGGTCCGCGACGTCGGTTCGTCGCCGCAGGAAATGTACGCCATGCGTGACGCAATCAACAATGGCTGGATCGATGGTCCGCGCATCATTGCGGCCGGTGGCGTCGGTATCACCGGCGGTCACGCCGACATCAGCGGCGTCAGTCCGGACCTGATGGAGATTTATACCTCACCGAACGTCTGCGACGGCCCCTACGACTGCCGCCGCGCGACACGCAATGTCATCAAGTACGGCGCCGATCTTGTCAAGATCACGTCGACCGGCGGCGTGATGACGGACCGGGCTACCGGCACAGGGCAGCAGATGGAAATGGACGAACTGCGTGAAGTCGTGCAGGCCGCCGCCCGCATGGGACGCAAGGTGGCCTCGCATGCGCATCACGAAGACGGCATCGTTGCCGCGCTCGAGGCCGGCGTCGCGAGCATCGAGCATGGCTCCTACACCGGGCCTCGCGCCATCAAGCTCTTCAAGGAGACCGGCGCCTACCTGGTGCCGACCCTGCTGGCCGGCAAGACCGTCGCCGCCCTGGCGGTCGAGGCCGATTTCATGAGCGACGCGGTCAAGGAAAAAGCCGTACGCGTCGGCAACGACATGGCCGGCAGTTTCGAAAAGGCCCACAAGGCAGGCGTGAATATTGCCTACGGCACCGACAGCGGAATCTCGAAACACGGCAATAATGCCCAGGAAGCCGTGCTGATGGTCGAGGCCGGCATGTCCGAGATGGAGGTCATCGTATCGGCGACCGTGAACGCCGCCGATCTTATCGACATGTCGGATTCGATCGGCACGATCGAGGCTGGCAAGTTTGCTGACATCATCGCCGTTGACCGATCGCCGCTGGAAAACATCGAGGAACTGCTCGACGTCGACTTCGTGATGAAGGGCGGCAGGGTGTACAAGCAATAGCAATGAAACCCAGCACGCTGCGTATCGGCTATCGATACCGGCCGAAGCGACTCGCGCCCGACTACGATGCCATCGTTATTGGCTCCGGCATGGGCGGGCTGACCACGGCAGCGCTGCTCAGCGAACTCGGCTGGAAAGTCTGCGTGCTCGAGCAGCACTACACGGCCGGCGGCTATACGCACTCCTACGAACGCAACGGCTACGAATGGGATGTCGGCGTGCACTACATCGGCGACGTCGGCGCGCAGACGCAGACGCGCCGCATGTTCGACTTCCTCTCCTCCGGCAATCTCCAATGGGCGCCGATGGACGCCGAATACGATCGGTTTTACATCGGTGACAAGGTCTTCAATGCCATGGCCGGCAAACAGGCGTTCCGCGACAACCTGCTTCGGCAGTTTCCGAAAGAACAACAGGCGATCGACGACTACCTCAAACTCCTGTCCGGCACGGGCAGCGCCCTGTCGGCCTTCGGCATGGGACGTGCGCTAAAGCCCTGGCAGCAGGCGCTGGCGAAACCCTATCTCAGGTGGAAAACGCCGGCGGTGTTTTTCCGTACCACCTACGAGGTGCTGAACGAACTTACCGACGACCGGGAGCTGATCGCTGTGCTGTGCGGCCAGTGGGGCGACATGGGCTTACCGCCTAAACAGTCGACGTTCATGGTGCACGCGATGATCGCACGTCACTATCTCTATGGCGGTTTTTATCCGGTCGGTGGCGCATGGAAAATCGCCGACAGCATTATTCCGAAGATCCAGAAAACGGGCGGTGAGGTATTTACCTACGCGAAAGTCAGCGAGATCCTGGTCGAGGATGGCCAGGTCCGTGGCGTCCGAATGAAAGACGGCCACCGCATCGACTGCGAGTGCGTTATTTCGTCGGCCGGCGTCGACAATACCTTCAGGCACCTGTTGTCGAAGGACGTTGTCGAAAACAGCGGCTACAGCACCAGGCTCAACCACGTTAAGCCCAGTTTCGCGCATCTCGGCGTCTACATCGGTCTCAAGGGAACGGCTGTCGAACTCGGTTTGCCCAAGACCAACTTCTGGATCTATCCGCACGCCGACTACGACGCGGCCGTGGAGGCTTTCCTCGCGGACCCGAAAGCACCCTTTCCCGTCGTCTACATCTCGTTCCCGTCGGCCAAGGATCCCGATTACCTGAATCGCCATCCCGGTACGTCGACGATCGAAATCGTCGCACCCGCGCCCTACGAATGGTTTGAAAAGTGGCAGGAGACGACCTGGGGCAAGCGCGGCGACGACTACGATGCGTTCAAGGCGGAACTTGGCGAACGGCTGATGGCGCAGCTGTACGACAAGCTGCCGCAGCTTCGCGACAAGGTCGACTATTACGAGGTCTCCACGCCGCTCTCGACCAACTGGTTTGGCGGTTACCACCAGGGCGAGCTCTACGGCCTGGCGCACACCGCGGAACGCATGCAGCAGGAATGGCTGCGCCCGCAGACAAGGATACCGGGGCTGTGGCTGACCGGTCAGGACACGCTGACCTGCGGCGTCACCGGTGCAATGATGGCCGGCATGCTGACGACGATGAGCCTGCTCGGCCCGCGCAAGATGGCGCCGCTCATGAAACGCATCTACGGCTAGGGTGCGCAACGTCGATCAAAGATTCAGCGAGAGCGCGTCATACTGCTGATATATCCGGGCTATGCGTGCACGACCAGTACGTCGCAGGGCAAATGATCGAGCGTTCGCGCCGCGGTGCTGCCGACGATGCGTTGCTGCAAACCCGAACGAGCGATTGCGCCCATAACGATCAGGTCAGCCCCGTTGGCACGCGCAAACGTTGGCAGTAATTCGTGCGTCCTGCCGGGCAGCTGATGCACGGACTTTGCATCGATACCGAATTCCTTTGCCAGGCCGTCGAGGGCCTCGCGGTGCTCCGCGCGAATCTTCTCGTCCAGTTTGTCGACGGCAAACACCTCTGGCTTGATGCGCCAGGTTACGCGTGAGCCGATTTCCTCGAGCCTCTGGTAGCTGTGAAACAGCATCACCTTGCCGCCGCACTTGTCCGCCAGTTTCTGTGCGCTCCTGATGATCTCGCGGTCCAGTTTGGCGTCCTTGTCGTGGCTGTGTACCGGATCGACCGCGGCGACCACGCGTGGTGCATCATGCCACTCTTTTCCTTTTACAAACCACAGCGGCTGCGGCAGTTCGCGAATAAGCTGCCAGTCGGTATGTGCGAGCGTCGCGCGTTCCAGCGGCTTGTGGTAGTGGGCGCCTTTGACGACGAAATAGGCGTCGCAAGCCTTCGCTTTGGCGACGATCATGTCAGCCTCGGGTCGCTCGGTCGAAAGGCTCGTACTGACCTTGACCCCCTGCTCTTCCGCGGACCTGGCGAGCCGATCCAACAGGGCCTCCTGCTCGGCCCTGACCGAATCTGCCAGCTTCTGCGTCTCGAGGAGGTAAACGAAACTCTCGCCGAGATAGTTTTTAACCGGCTCACTCAAAACCAGCTCCAGATCACGACCGAAGAGCCTGGCGAGCCACGCCGCGCGTGCGACGACCTGCTGTGGATCGTTTTCGAGCTCGATGATGCAAAGAACCGGGTTTGTCATGATCGTCTCCTCAGAGTTCTGCAGCTCTAGGGTAGCCGGCATATCGCGACAGGTCACTTCGTAGAACTACTACTGTTCAATGTTGCCGCAGACCTGGAAAAGGCCACCGCGTATACCTGTTGATGGTATTTTCAGGGTTGACCGTAACCGAGCCGTTAAACATGCAACAGCCGCAGCAAACCGTGTTCGCCATCGTCCTTGCGGCAGGCACCTCATCCCGTTTTGGCGGGACCAAGCAGGCCGTGGAATTTGACGGCGCTGCCCTGGTGCGAAGGGCGCTGCATACCGCGACCCGGGTTTGCGGTGACAACGTGATTACGGTCATCGGGCATGATGCCGCGACCGTCCTTCGATCGATGCAGTCGAACTCGGGTTTCCTCGTTGTCAACGAGGACTTTGAATCCGGTTTGGGGAGTAGCATCGCTGCAGCGGCGCGTGCCTGTCCGCCACAAACCGATGCACTGCTGCTGATGCTGGCCGACCAGCCGCTGGTAACAGCCGACCACCTGGAAGCGCTGCTGCGGCGGTGGTCCGGCGCAGCCAGGGAAATCGTCGCAACGGCTTACGCCGATACCGAGGGGCCGCCCGTGCTTTTGCCCCGGGCAACATTTGACGACCTCAGCAGGTTGACGGGGGATACCGGTGCCCGGGCACTGTTTCGGGACGACCGCTTCAGCCTTAAGACGGTTCGATTCGAGGACGCGGCCGTCGACATCGATACGCCCTCCGACCTGCACCGCATCCTGCGCCGGCGCATCACGCGTTCGGAATAACAGCAGCCCTGCATGGCCGTGCCTGCAGGCACCGTCCCGAACCACCGTGCCTCCCGGGAGCGGCCTCGAAACACCGTGCCTGTAGGAGCGACCCAGGGCCGCCGTGTCTGCAGGCGAAGCCCATCCGCCGTGCCTGTAGGAGCGGCCCCGGGGCCGCGACATTGCCGCAGCGTCCGACGCTCCGCTGTAGCGCTAGCGGCCCCTACTCAGGTATTGCTGCATCTCGGCAACGATGGACAATGCGATCGGTCCGGGCCCCCGACCGCCGAGGTCGATTCCGGCCGGTCCGTGCAGGCGGCCTTGCAGCGCCTCCCCGGCGTCGCCCAGTTCCCCGAGCAGGCGGTCGCGCCGTCCCCTCGGGCCCAGTAGGCCAATGTAGCCGACGCCGGATGCGGCCAGCTGCCGCAGGTAGGCTCGATCGCTCGCCAGGTGATGACTCATCACGACCGCCACATCGACGTCGTCCAGCGAGACTTGTCGCTCGAGTTCGTCAGCCGGGAAACAGAGCGCAGCGCAGCGCTCGGGCAGACGGCGGCTCTCGATATAGGCCGGCCGGTGGTCGCAGACGGTGCAGCGCCAACCCAGTTCGTCGGCGATCCGGAGCAGAGGCTCCGCATCAAGGCCCGCTCCCAACACCAGCAAGGCCGGCGGCGGCAAGATGCGCGTGAACAGAACAACGCAGTTGCCGTCTGGCGTTTCGATCTCGAGCGACGCACCCGTCTCGCCGTCGACCATGCGGCGCTCAGCGGCATTCGCCAGGTCTTCGCCGGCCCCGAAACACCGTCGGCCATCCGCCTGCAACAGCAGCGATGCGCCGACACTGATGCCTGGCGATTCGGCGTCCGTCACGATAACGAGGTTCGCCGCCCCACCGCGTTCGAGCAGGTCCACGATGGTGGCGAACGGCTGGTAGCCCTCCTCTCTCCTCAGCGGCTGCAACAGTACGCGCATCGTGCCATCGCAGCCGACGCCCAGCCCCCAGAGTTCGTCATCGGCACCCAGTTCATAGCTTGCGGTTTCACAGACACCGCTTTCGATGACGCGGCGGGCACGTTCGACGAGATCGCCTTCGAGGCAACCGCCGGACAACATGCCGCAGAAATTTCCGGCACTGTCGATGAGCATCTGCCCACCGGCCTTGCTGTACGTCGAGCCGACGGTCTCGTACACGGTTGCGAGCACCATCGGCAGGCCTTCCGAGGAACGGGCTCTGAAAAACTCAGTCAGGCTCATGGTCGATTAAAGAGAGCCACGTATAGCAGTCGCAGGGCCGTCAGCGTGACAAGCGACCTGAATACGGCACGAAACAATTCCTCGGAAACGCGATCGATCACCATCCTGCCAACCCAGGTGCCGAGAAACGCGGCCGCGATGGCGAAACCAATAGTCTGTAAATAAGGAACATAGTCGAAGCCGTTGAGGGCGTACCCCGTGATCTTGAACAAGCCCATGCCGGTGAGGCTCGCACCCATGGTAGCAACGATCGGTCGTCTTTTGAGCCCCGTCTGCAGGATGATCGCATGCAGCAGCGCGCCGTAGGCGAACAGTGTCGACAGCAGGGAATGGATGAAGCCCACGACGACCCAGGGATTTTTTAGTTTCGGCCGCCAGGTGACATCCGGCAACCAGATGGCGATTAGCATGACAGCGCTGAGTGCCGTCGCGACGAACGTGTCCGGCAGTTCCACGTAGATTCTCGATCCAATCGCTACCGCGAAAACGCTTCCGACGAGAAACGGTCCGGCGATTTTCCATTCGATGTCCCGCCAGAACAGCAGCGTGCGTGTGGACGTCGAGCCGATCAGCAGCGTCGAGTGGATGGGGACGATCGCACTGACTGGAAGCACAACGCTGGTAACGGCGAGGATGATCAGCGCTCCGCCGGCGGAGAACGCGGCATTGACCAGTGCCGCCAGGAAGCTGCCGGCAATGATTATCCAGAACGTGACGTCGAGTTCCGGCACGCGCTATTCGCTGCCCCATTTCGTCTCTACGTGGATGCCGATGGTTCGCAGGAATGCGCTGGGCAAGATGCCACCGGCTGAAACGACCACCGCGTCGTTCTCGATGACCTCGAGCCCCGTGTCAGTCAGTATCTCGACCACGCTCTTGTCGATTCGTTTGACATTCGAGCTGAACAGCACGCGCAGTCTTCCGGCTGCGGACATTTCCTCGACGCGCTGGCGATTCTTCGGCTTGGCCCTGGAGAAGGCCTCCGAGCGATACGACAGTGTTACCGTCGTTCCAGGCTCCTCTGCGATTGTAGTCGCGGCCTCCAGCGCGCTGTCACCTCCACCCACTACAAGGACATGCTGGTTTCGGTGCTGCGCAGGATCGATTACGCGATAAACAACTTTGCTCATCTCTTCGCCCGGAACACCAAGCTTTCGAGGTGATCCCCGGCGCCCAATCGCAAGCAGAACCGTCCGTGTGTTGTAGTTACGCTTGCTCGTCTTGACCACAAACCCCCCGTTCGGCGCAGGTTCTACGGCCTCAACATTCTCGTCGTAATTAATGACGATGCCGGTCTTTTGTTCGACATCGCGCCAGAATTCGATGAGCTCTTCCTTCTGAACTTCCTTGAAGCTCATTTTTCCGACGATAGGTAGTTCGGCGGGCTGCGTCATCACGAGTTTGCGTCGCGGAAAGTGAGCAACGGTTCCGCCCAGTTCCTCCTGCTCAACTGTCGCATACTTCAGATTTGTTTCCGTCGCCGCAAGGGTGGCGCAAAGTCCTGCGGGACCGGCGCCGATTATTACGATATCCAACGCGTTCTTGTGCGGTGTTTGCAGAAGCGTTGCGATCGATACCATCGCCTGACGCCCCTGCTCTATCGCGTTTTTGATAAGGCCCATGCCCCCGAGTTCGCCGGCGATAAAAACACCGGGCACATTGGTCTGAAAATCAGGGTTGACCAGGGGAATGTCAATACCGCGCCTGGAGGTGCCAAACACCAGCGTAATGGCGTTAACCGGACAAACGGCCTTGCAGGCACCGTGACCGATACAGTTTGTCGGGCCAACAAGGTGCGCTTTCTTGCGAATCATGCCGAGCACCTGGTGTGAGCCCTGCTCCGGGCAGGCGGCGACACAATTCGTGCAGCCAATACAAATCTTGTGATCGATCTCGGGATGCAGGGTCGGGGGCTCGATCAGCCCCTCTTCCGTTGCCGTCTTCAACGCCATGAGACCGGTCGATTCCCTGCGTCTGTGGCTGCGGACGTACCACGCGAAAATCAGCGCGACGGGAACGGCATACAGCAGAATTTGGATCGTACTTTGCAATGGGTTCTTCTTTGTGAGTTGTTGAATCAGGTCACCAGGCTAGTGACGCCGCTGCGGACAACTGTGACCCGCGTCACAATTCGCGAGCGCCCGACGCACGACCTCCTGATCGGCGTATCTGGAAATCCACAATTCAGCCGTCTCCAATTTGCGACATCGGAACTGCTGCGCAGAAGAATACTGGCTTTTTGGTTAAGTTTCGCGGGCAGCGCACACAAAGACGCACCTTGTCCGGATATTTCACGGAAACGTGGAACCTTCCGGCCAAAAAAACCGTGTTGGTAATAATGTTGGCTGTGACCCGATTGTCGCACCGCCAAGGGACTGGAGAAGACAGCGCCATGACAGCAGGATTCTGGATCTTTATGAGCGTCATGGCGCTTGTCGCAATTGCTTTCGTGACGGCTCCGATAGTCAGGCATGGCCGACCGTTCCTGCCTGCCGGCGTTATCGCCGCTGTTCCGGTGATGGCGTTCGGACTCTACTTGCTTGTCGGCTCACCGCAGGCCGCTGTCGTCGAGCCACAGGTGCACCGACCCATGCAATCCGCCACAAGCCCTTCACCCTCGCGAAAGCCGTCGGTCGGCTCGGTTGCAGGCATGGTCAACGGGCTCGCGGCTCGCCTGCGAGACAATCCCGACGACGGCAAAAGCTGGCTGCTCCTGGCACGTTCTTACCATTACTTGAAGCGCGATGCGGAGGCCCGGGCGGCCTATCAGCATGCGGCTGCGCTGGGTGAATACGATGAGGGGCTGGCGATGCTTGCAGAGTCCGCCGCGCCCGCCGCTTCCGATGGCGCCAGGATCCGCGGCCACGTAAGCCTGTCGCCGCAATACAGGGACATCGTTTTGCCGACGGATACCGTCTTCATATTTGCCCGGGCTGTCGGTGGACCGCCGATGCCTGTCGCCGTCCTGCGGCAACCGGCCTCCCGGCTTCCGCTCGACTTCGAACTGGACGACAGCCGGGCGATCTCGGCGGACGCAGCACTCTCAGATTACGACCGGGTCGTTGTAACGGCCCGCATATCCCGATCCGGCGTTGCTGCCGAGGCGCTACAGGATCTGGAGGCCAGGTCCGACGAAATCCTGGTTGCCGACAACCGGCAGATAAACCTGATTATCGAATAACAAGGCGATACTAATGCTGGAAACTGCACTGGATATTCCGCCAGCCTCCAAGGCTGGCACCGCGAAACAAAAACCGACCCGCCGCACCTCAGCCAGCGCGTTGTATGGCTACACGCTGCTCGTCGCGGCGCTGCTGGCGGGCTGGCTCCTCAGCGACAACAAGCTCTTGGATCCGGATGAGGGCCTGGGCTACTGGCTCGGTATCGTCGGCGGCTCGCTGATGCTGCTGTTGCTGCTGTACCCCACGGGAAAGAAATCGGCACTGATGCGACGCCTTGGACTGGTCAAACACTGGTTTCGTATCCACATGCTGATCGGACTGATCGGGCCTTTGCTGATCCTGTATCACTGCAATTTCAGTGTCGGCGCAATGAACAGCAAGGTCGCGCTCTACAGCATGCTTGGCGTGGCAATCAGCGGCATCATCGGCCGCTACTTTTACGCCCGAATTCACCGCGGTCTCTATGGCAAGCGCGCGAGCATCGATGGGCTTCGGGACGAAATCTCGGACTCGCTGCAGAACAACCGCGGCCTCGCCGCAATCCTGCCGGGGTTCATGAGCGAACTGCAGGCCGTATCGAGTGAGCTCCTGGGCGACGAATTCACGCGTTCCATCAGTTTGCGAAACAGCCTCGCGTGGACGGTAAAGCATCTCGTCGTTCGCGCCAGGCTGTTCCTGAGGATACGCCGGGAAATCCAGGCTCGTTCGACCGTCTCCGAAACCGTGCAGGTTAATGCGGAAAAACTGCAGAAGGTGGCCAATGCCTACGTTGCACAGCAGGTTTCCCTGATGCGGCAGGTCGCGCAACTATCTTTCTACGAGCGACTGTTTTCGCTGTGGCACTTGTTTCATATGCCGCTGTTCATCCTGCTCGTCATCTCGGCACTGGTTCACGTGCTTGCTGTGCACATGTACTAGACAGGCTGATCGAGCGACATGCAGTGGCAAAACCTTACAATTACCGGATTGCTAATGACGATCGCTGCTTTCGCCTTTGAACACGCTTCGGCGCAGGACGTCGAGACGCTGGTAATGCCCGGGCCGGTCATTGCCGGCCATGCCGAGATCGAGCCGGAGTGCTCCTCCTGCCACACGATGTTCAAAAAGTCTGCCCAGCGGGCCTTGTGCATGGACTGTCATGAAGACGTTGCTGCGGATATTGACGCAGCACTCGGCTATCACGGCCTGCATGCGGAGGCGAGTACGGAGCAGTGTGCGTCGTGTCACGTTGAGCACGAAGGCCGTGACGCGGTAGTTGTCATCCTCGACGACGACAGTTTCGATCACGACTTCACCGACTTCGAATTGCTCGGCGCACATCTCGACGCCGAGTGCTCCGACTGCCATGCCAGCGACGAGAAACGTCGCGACGCGCCGTCGGAATGCGTTGGCTGTCACCGCGACGACAAACCGCATGAAGACACGATGGACGACGACTGCGCCTCGTGTCACCAGTCGACCGAGTGGGCCGACGGGACGTTCGATCACGACGCCACGGACTTCCCGTTAATCGGCAAACACCAACAGGCCGCCTGCCTCGACTGCCACGAAGATCGCACGTTTCCCAACCCGCCGACGACCTGCTTTGGCTGCCACGAAGCCGACGATGCCCACGACGGCCGCAGCGGCAACAAGTGCGAAACCTGCCACAACCCGAGCGACTGGCACGATTCCAGTTTCGATCACGCCCGCGATACGGAATTTCCGCTGGAAGGCAAACACGCGGAGGCCAGCTGCGGCGACTGCCATTCCGAGAATCCCTTCGAGGACCAGATGGACATGGCCTGCGTTTCCTGTCACCTGGAGGACGACGCGCACGACAGGCATCGCGGCGACAGTTGCGATACCTGTCATGTGAGCACTGCGTGGGAAGAGCCATTCTTCGATCACGACATACATACCGACTACAAGTTGCTTGGCGGACATCGCGAAATCACCTGCAACGATTGCCACACAGAACCTGTTTTTGACGTCGAACTGCTGACGAGCTGCGAGAGCTGCCACCTGGACGACGATCCGCATGACGGCGTTCTCGGCACGCAATGCGAGAGCTGCCATACGGAAGTCAACTGGCAGGATCCGGTATTCTTCGATCACGATCTGACGCGGTTCCCGCTGCACGGCGTGCACAGGGAACAGGAATGCGATGGCTGTCATGCCACGCAGGCGTATGCGAACGAATCGGTGGACTGCATTTCCTGCCATCGTGAAGACGACACGCACAAAGGCAATTTCGAGGATCGCTGCGACAGCTGCCATAACCCTGTCGCCTGGGACATCTGGACCTTCGATCACGACCTGCAAACCGATTTTCCGCTCGAAGGCGCCCACGTCGAGGTCGCCTGCGGCGACTGTCACCGTATGCAGCTGGCCAAGATCATGGGGATCGACGGAAGTTGTCGTGATTGTCATCGCGCTGACGACGTTCACGATGGTGAGTTCGGCGCAGACTGCGGCCGATGTCATACGGCTGACTCATTTAATGAAGTGAGGTCATTGCAATGACAACATGCACGCGGACGACCCGCTTTCCGAAATCACTACCGGCCGCACTCTGGCGATTGGTATTCTTCGCTGCTGCTGCGATTATCTTGCTCGGTGCCGGCGATGCCTGGTCGCAGCAGAGCTTCGACCATTTCAGCACCGGCTTCATTCTCGACGGCGCCCATACCAATGTGACCTGCGAAGGCTGTCACGTCGGTGGAACATTTGGGCCCACAAATCCGTCCTGTACCAGCTGTCACTCACAGAGTGGACTGCTGCGGGCATCCTCGAAACCGTCCAACCATGTGACGACCACCGGTGAGTGTTCGGACTGTCACATCACGGCCAACTGGACGGTGGTCACCTACATGGATCACTCCTCCATAACCGGCAGCTGTGTGAGTTGCCACAACGGTGTTCAGGCCACCGGCAAGACGCCGACACATATCTCGTCGAATGACCAATGTGACGACTGCCATACCGTGACGGCCTGGCTGCCGGCCGTCTTCGATCACGCAGGTATTGTCGGCAACTGCGTGAGCTGCCACAACGGCGCTACGGCAACGGGCAAAGGCCCGACGCACGTACAAACGACTAATGTCTGCGAGGATTGCCACAGCACCGCCGTATTCGAGCCAGCCATCACGGTTGACCACACCCAGGTGCTCGGCACCTGCGGATCCTGTCACGATGGCGTCACGGCAACGGGCAAGAGCGCCAATCACATTAGCAGCGGCAATAATTGCGACGACTGCCACTCGACCGTCGGCTGGCTACCCGCCAATTTCGATCATTTGAATATCAGCGGCGACTGTGTCAGCTGCCATAACGGTACCGAGGCGACCGGCAAGAATGCCGGTCATATCCAGACCAGCAATGTCTGCGAGGATTGTCACAGCACCAACGTATTTGCGCCGGTGTTCACGGTCGATCACACCCAGGTAATCGGCGCCTGCGGCGCCTGTCACGACGGCGTGACGGCAACGGGCAAGACGCCGACGCACGTCGATAGCAGCAACAGCTGTGACGACTGCCACGCCACTACCGGCTGGACGCCGGCCAACTTCAACCATGTCGACATCAATGATAATTGCGGCAGCTGCCACAACGGCATCGATGCCACGGGCAAGAACCCGACTCACATAACGACGACGGACGTCTGTGAGGACTGCCACAACAGCAACGTCTTCGCGCCGGTGGACACCGTCGACCATACGCAGGTCACCGGTGCCTGCGGCTCCTGCCACGACGGATTCACGGCAACCGGAAAAACACCGGACCACATCGCGAGCGGCGATACCTGCGACGACTGTCACTCAACGACAGGCTGGCTACCGGCGAATTTTGATCACGTCAACATCACGGGCAACTGCATCGACTGCCATAACGGTGTCGAAGCAACCGGCAAGAACCCGACACACATCCAGACCAGCGATGTCTGCGAGGACTGTCACAGTACCAACGTCTTCGCACCGGTCTTCACGGTTGACCATACCCAGGTGATGGGCGCCTGCGGCGCCTGCCATGACGGCGTGACGGCGACGGGCAAGCACCCCACCCATATCGACAGCAGCAACACCTGCGACGATTGCCACTCGAGCAATGCCTGGCGTCCCGCCAACTTCGACCACGTCGGCATCGTCGGGAATTGTTCCAGCTGCCACAACGGTGTCGAAGCAACCGGCAAGAACACGTCGCACATCCAGACCAGCAACGTCTGCGAGGACTGTCATAACAGCAACCTCTGGGCGCCGGCGGATACCGTCGATCACACGCAGGTCGTCGGCAGCTGCGGCTCCTGCCACGATGGTTTCACCGCCACGGGCAAGAACCCGACGCATATCACCAGCGGCAACAATTGCGACGACTGTCACTCCACCACAGCGTGGGTGCCGGCGAATTTCGACCACGTCAACATCACCGGCGACTGCGTGAGCTGCCACAACGGCACCGACGCGACCGGCAAGAACCCGACCCACGTTCAGACCAGCAACGTCTGCGAGGACTGCCACACATCGAACGTCTGGGTGCCCGTCTACACGGTCGACCATACGCAGGTGATTGGCAGCTGCGGCTCCTGCCACGATGGCGTGATCGCGACCGGCAAGAATCCGACACACATCACGAGCGGCAACAATTGCGACGACTGTCACTCGACGACGGGCTGGCTACCGGCAAACTTCGACCACGTCAACATCACCGGCAACTGCGCGAGCTGCCACAACGGCACGGATGCGACCGGCAAGAACCCGACGCATATGCAAACCAGCGATGTCTGCGAGGACTGCCACACGTCCAACGTCTGGATACCTGTGTACACCGTCGATCACACGCAGGTCGTCGGCAGCTGCGGTTCCTGCCATGACGGCACAACGGCAACGGGCAAACACCCGACGCATATCAGCAGCGGCAACAACTGCGACGATTGCCACACGACGGTGGCGTGGACGCCGGCGACCTTCGATCACGCCAACATCGTTGACAATTGCGCCAGCTGCCATAACGGTGCCGACGCAACCGGCAAGGGCCCGACGCACGTGCAGACAACCAATGTCTGCGAGGATTGTCACAGCACGATCGTCTGGTCACCGGTTACAACGGTAGACCACAACCAGGTGCTTGGATCCTGTTCTTCCTGCCATAACGGCACCGATGCCAGCGGCATGGATCCGGGTCACTTCAGCACGTCCGTGGATTGCGGCGAGTGTCATTCGCCGAGTGGCTGGACGCCGGCGAGCTTCAGCCACACGGGCCTGACCTACGAACCGCTCGATCACCGAGGCAATTTCGACTGCACGGACTGCCACAACTCGAACACGAATGCGGTCAACTGGTCGTCGCCAGGCTACGCGCCGACCTGTGCCGGTTGTCATGCGGGCGACTACAAAGCCAGTGTGGACAAACACAATGGCCTGCAGAACGACCTGAACTGCGCCAGCAGTGGCTGTCACCGCATCAGCAGCAACGAGTGGTAGGCAGCATGTTGAATTTTCATAGCCGGTGCTGCGCAAGCAGAGCGCGACAGCTGCGTTTGGCACTTGCCGGCATTCCGCTGATTTGCGTGATGTCGAATGCCCTCGCCGGCCCCGGCTTCATCGAGAGCTCGCGTGTATCGGGCGAATCGCCCGCGACGATCGAGGTACGCTTTAACTGCAAGGTTGAGTTTCTGCGTCACGAGCCTCGGGGTAGCGGTGATCGGCTGCGCATCTATCTCGAGCCGACCGGCATCTGCAATGGCGTGTCGCCGGTTGTCGCCGGGTCGAGGAGCCGGCTGCGGCCCGTCAATTCCGACAACGCCCGGCTCGTCGACATGGTATACGATGGCGATTCGCCGGCGGGCCCCATGCTGACCTTCAATTTCAGTCGGCCTGTCACCTTCGACGTCGACATGTCAGGCCTGTCGTTCGGCCTCGTCGTAACGGTCGACGCGGTCACGGTTGCGGACACCTCGGGTGCCCCGAAAGCTGCGCCACCGCTTGTCAGTCACCGGCAGGTGGCGCGACCAAGACCGGACGCTTCGGAATATGTCGTTAATCTTGCCTCGTTCACGCGCGTACCGACGATCGCGGATGCCGGGGGCCTGGCGCTTGCGCCGGATCGGCACCTCCATTATTCCGAGGTCCTCGTGAACGACAAGACCTGGTATCGCCTGAGGCTCGGGAACTTCGCGTCGGGTGCCGCGGCCGCCGCAGCGCTCGGGGAACTGAAAGACCGGTTTCCGGGTGCGTGGGTCGACAAGGTCGATGCGAGTGCTACGGTCGTCGCGCTGGAAGCAACACTGCAGCCGGCCATGGCCGCGGTGCCGGACGAACCGGCGATCGACGACGATCCGACACTGTCCAAGGTCGATTCCCTGATGGAGGACGCGCGCAAGACCATGGCTGCCGGTGACGAGTCCCGGGCCATTCAGATTTATACCAAGGTGCTGCAGCAGCCGGCACATCCGCGACTGGCCGAGGCGCAGGAATTCCTTGCATTGGCGAGAGAAAGGAACGGACAGTTGGCTCATGCCAAGGCCGAGTACCAGCGTTACCTGTCACTGTATCCGGACGGCGAAGCGGCCGCGAGGGTCAACCAGCGACTCGCGGCGCTGCTCGCATCGGACCGGCGCACGGATCAGGGCGCGACGAGCGTTGCCGCGGCGGACGGCCGGCGCTCCAGGCGAAGCGACTGGCGCATTCAGACCTACTTCTCCCAGTACTACCGTCGTGACGTGAATCAACTTACCGACCAGAACGAGATCGTCAGTCAGTCGGCCCTGTATTCCGACGTCAATCTGGACGCCCGGCGACGCGGCGAGCGTTTCGACTTTAGCAGCCGCCTGTCGGCCGGCTACCGCAACGACTTCCTGGACGAAACCGCGGGTTCCGGTAACTCGACGCGGGTTTCCTACGCCTACGCCGATATGGCAGACGTCGTAACCGGCCTGCGGGGCCGTATTGGCCGCCAGTCGAGAAACACCGGCGGCGTGCTCGGACGTTTTGACGGAATCAATCTCGGCTACCAGCTGAACGAGCGCATCCTGGTCAATACGGTCGTTGGCAAACCCGCCTATTCGTCGTCAGACGGCATTGACTCGGCAAGATCTTTTTACGGGGCCAGCGTCAACTACGGTCCGATTCTCGAAAACCTCGATTTCGGTGTGTTCTACATTGCCCAGGACGTCGACGGAATCCAGGATCGGCAGGCTGTCGGCGGTGAGTTTCGCTACTTCGGTACGAACCAGAACCTCTGGGGGATGGTCGACTACGACATTGGATACGGCGAAATCGCCAGCGCTTTTCTGCAGGGCAGCTGGCGCTTCGATTCACGACTGTCGGTACACGGACTCGTCGACCGGCGCGGAAGCCCTTTCCTGAGCGCCAGCAATGCCCTGATCGGCCAGCCGGTTTCGACCTTCGAAGAGCTTGCCGTGATCTACAGCGAAGAGGAGCTGCGCCAATTCGGGCGCGACCGGACCTCGCTTTCCACAACGTACACCGTCGGACTTTCCTACCCGGTAAGCCCGAGGCTGCAGCTCAACGTGGATGCCAGTCAGTCAACGATGGACGCGACACCCGCATCCGGCGGGGTACTCGCAACGGAAGAGTCGACCTACCGCTATTACTCCGGCAGCGTCGTGGCCAGCAGTATTTTCAAGGAGGGCGATGTATCTATCATCAGCGCGCGGATGTCCGACTCGGACACAAGCAAGGTTGTCTCGCTGACTTTCGACAGCCGCTACCCGATCGGCCGGACCTGGCGTATCAACCCGCGGCTGCGTGTGGACAGGCGCCAGCGCGTGTCCGACCCGAACGACGAGTGGCTTTACACGCCCGGCATTCGCGTACAGTATCGTCGCAGCCAGAAATTTCGCTTTGAACTCGAAGCAGGAAAACAGTTCGTACAACGCGATTCGGGAATCGCCGATTTGAACCTCGATCGCGAATCCTACTTCATCAACATCGGCTACCAGTCATTCTTCTGATGATATTTGTTCCGACAAAAGCATGGCCCGGCCTCGCGTTGCGGGCTACGGTGCTAATCCTCCTCGCCGCGCAGGGTTGTTCCTCGGACGGTGCACTGATCCGGCAAACGATGGATCCCCTGACCAGCGTGACCATAAGTTATAGCCCGACGCCAATGGTGTTCTACCGCGACGTGTCGGGCCGCGCGGCCTACGCGCGTGACTTCGTGCACCTGGCGCCGCTGGAGGTCAATCGCAGCGGCAACTACCGCTACTACCTGTGGCTCGGCATCTGGAACACCATGGAAGATGCCCGGGGCGAACAGTCGCGCGACGGTTTCGAGTCCATTGTCATCTTCGCCGACGGCGAGCCTCTGCCACTCGAGATCAGCGGCTGGACCGCCGCCGCGATTGGCGCCAGCGAACCGGTTTATCTGAAGCCCGTTGCCTCTGCGGCCGACGCCTACTATGAAGTTACCGTGGATCAGATCCGGCTCATCGCGGAGGCCAGGGACGTGCGCCTGCAGTCCGCGGGATCCCTCAGGCGGTCTTACGAGCCCTGGGATGACCAGAAAGCCGCGAAGACCGGACTATTCGAATTTCTCAAGGCCTCGGTGTTCTGACGAGCATGGGGTGAATGCCCCTTGACCATAGGGCGAACCACGTATTTCATGGTGCACAGCCGCTCGCTATCATTTCAGGAGTGAGAATCCTGGGATCCAACCGACGCCTTGCAGTATGGGCCTTGCTTTCTGGCTTGTTGCTACGCGCGCTGACGCCCGCAGGCTATATGCCGGCAGCGTTCGATAGTGGATCCCTGTTCGCCCTGTGTCCGGAGCAACTGCCGCCTGGCTTTGTGCTGCCCGGTGCCACGAACGGCCATGAACATCACCATCGTTCGACGGAGGATACTCCTTCGTCGGAGCCGGACGGCTGTCAGCTGGGGCATATGTTGTCCTCCGCCGCCGCTATCGGCAATCCTGACGCTGGCGAGCCCTTCTCCTTCGATGCCCCTGTTGTTTCGACGCGGCCGGCCATGCCGTTGCGCAGCGCCGCAAGCTTTGCAAGCCGATCGCGCGGACCGCCTGCCTGAATAACGCCCAGACCTTTTGCGGCACGACTCTGTGTCGCGAGTCCGTTGTTCAGGAGCCAATCATGAAAATAGTCTTCTTGGCAGCCCCGATGCTGCTCATTGCGCTGTCCCTGCCCGTGCTGGCTGAGGGTGACGGCGACACGCTGGATGAAATTATCGTCGCCGATCATGCCGACACGACAAACGCCACGGAAAACCGGCTGCAGCACGACATGCTGCTCGATACCGCCGAGGCCCTCAAAGCCATGCCGGGCGCAAACGTCAACAGCAACGGTCTTATAAGCGGTATCGCGCAATACCGAGGAATGTATGGCGATCGCGTTGCGGTCACCATCGACGAGCACGCCATCGTATCGGGTGGACCCAATTCGATGGACGCGCCGTTTTCCTATGTTTCGCCGATGATTACCGAGGCAGTGTCTGTGGAACGCGGCATCGCGAGCGTGTCGTCAGCGCCCGAATCGATCGGCGGCCATCTCAGCGCCCGGCTGGCGCGCGGCAGCTTCGGTGCCGAAGACTTCGGGCTTTCCGGATTCGTGGGTTCCCGCTATTCGTCCAGTGGCGACCTTGGCACCTCCGCCGGCCGGCTGACCCTGTCGAATCGCACACACCGCATTTCGGTGCTCGCCGAACTTGACCGTGGCGATGACATCGAGACACCTGTCGGTGCGATGCGGCCCTCGATGGTCGATCGCCGACGCTACGATGTCAGCTACGCGTACGCCGAGGGCGACGACCACTTCGTGGTCTTTGCCGGCAAGCTCGATACGGGTGACTCAGGCACTCCGGCGCTGCCAATGGATATACGGCTGATTGACACCCGGCTGTTCGGCAGCCATTTCCTGCTTTCATTCTCTCGCGGCCTCTCTCTCGAGGGGCGTATTTCGACGAACGATGTCCAACACCTCATGGACAACTTCGCGCTGCGCAGCGCGCCACCACCGATGATGCAGCGCCAGACCCTTGCGACCGGCTCTGCTCGTTCCCTTGCGCTCGCCGGACAGCTGGATCTCGAGGCATCGAGTTTACGCGTCGGAATTGAAGGCACCGTCGCGGATCATGACGCCATCATATCCAACCCGAACGACGCCGCTTTTCGTATCCTGAATTTCTCCGGTGTCGAGCGCGACCTTGCGAGCGTTTTCGGCGAATGGCTATACGGTCGCGACGAGACGGAACTCGAGCTTGGTATCCGCTTCAAGCGCGTCACCACAGCTGCCGGCGACGTGAGTGCGGAAGGAATTATGAGTCTCGCCGCAGCGGCGCTTGCCAACGCGTTCAATAGCGCGGATCGAGGGCTGTCCTTCGACGACATCGATGTGGTTGCGAAATTTCGGAAGCGGGCCAGTGACGATATCGAGTGGCATGCAGAAATAGCGAGAAAGTCCCGCGCTCCGTCGTACCAGGAGCTATACCTGTGGTTGCCGATGCAGTCTACGGGAGGGCTCGCTGATGGCCGAACGTATATTGGCGACCTGGAACTCGATTCGGAAATCTCCAACGAAGTGAATGTCGGATTCGCCTCGGACCTCGGTCCTGTGCACCTTTCGCCGCAGGTGTTTTTCAAGCGAATCGATCACTATATTCAGGGTTCACCTTCGCAGAACACGACCGCCAACATGATGTCCATGATGATGGCGGGACTTCCGGCACTGCAGTTCACAAATACCGATGCTGAAATCTGGGGATTAGACCTTGCCTGGTCGCTGCGGCTGTCGGATCGACTTTCGCTCGACGGCATAGCCACATACACGCGCGGGCGCCGCCGCGACGTGTCCGACAACCTCTACCGCCTTGCGCCCCTGAACGGCAACATCGGCCTCAGGTATGCAAGCGAGAGCTGGATTGTCGATACGCGCGTCGTCGCGTATGCCAGCCAGAAGAAAGTCGCCGAATTTAACGGCGAGCAGCCGACACCAGGCTACGCCATTGTAAACGCAGGCTTTGCCTGGATGCCCACACCGGCGCTGCGCCTGGAGGCTCGCATCGAGAACCTGTTCGATGAAAGCTACCAGGATCACCTGGCAGGCATTAATCGCGCTGGCGGCTCCGACATTGCAATAGGGAACCGTTTGTTTGGTGCAGAGCGCGCGTTCGGCGCCGGCATAATTTATAGCTTCTGATCATAGTCCGGACGGGCAGGTATACTTGCAGTGGTGCGAAACCAGTTCACCAACAATGCGCGTAAAGATTTGCCGATAAGAAGAGGCCTGTTAGCTGACGTTGCGCTCGCGATGGCCCTGCTGATATCCGCCGAGTCGGTCGCTCGCCCTGCCCTGTCGCCCGAGATGCGCGCGACCAGGCTGGACGTTGCGCCCGTGACCGACGGCGACGTGCTGGGTGACGAGGCCTGGGCCGGGATCGTGCCGGCCAGCGAATTCTGGCAGGTGCAGCCCAGCGAGGGTATGCCGTCGACGCAAAGGACAGAGGTCTTCGTCGCTTACACCGACACGGCCCTGCACATCGGCGTGGTCGCCTATGACGACGAGCCGGGTGAAGTCATCGTTTCCGACAGCCGCCGCGATTCCGACCTCGACAATACCGACGCGTTTTTTGTCGTTATCGACGGCCTTCTCGATCGTCAGAACGGCTACGTCTTCGCGACCAACGCGGCTGGCATCGAGTACGACGGCCAGGTGAGCAAGGAGGGCTCCGATGATTTCGGCTCCGGCGGCGGCGGCTTCAACCGGGACTGGGACGGCACCTGGTCGGTGAAATCGCAGATCAGCGACATCGGCTGGAGCGCCGAGTTCGAGATACCGTTTCGGACGCTGCGCTACGGCAACGCGGAGCGACAGGATTGGGGCATCAACTTTCAGCGCATAATCCGCCGCAAGAACGAGGTGAGCTACTGGGCGCCGCTGGAACGAAACCGCAACCTGTATCGCGTCTCCGAGGCCGGCACACTCAAGGGCATCGAACCGCCGCCGCAGCGAAATTTCAAGATCACGCCCTATGTGCTCGGTCGGTCGCGTCGTGGTGGCGAACTGGCCGGGACCGAGAACGACTCGGACGTCGGCCTCGACGTGAAATACTCGGTCACGCCCAGCCTCACACTGGACCTCACCTACAACACCGATTTTGCCCAGGTCGAAGCCGACGAGCGGCAGGTGAATCTCGATCGCTTCAACCTGTTCTTTCCAGAGAAGCGCCCCTTCTTTCTCGAGAATGCGGGCCAGTTCAGCGTCGGCAACGGGCAGGAAGTGGAGATGTTTTTCAGCCGCCGTATCGGCATTGGCGATGATGGCGACCGCCTGCCCGTAGACGGCGGCGCACGCCTCTCCGGAAAACTCGGTGAGCGGACCAACCTGGGTTTCCTGTACATGAGTACCGAGGCGGCTGCCGGCATCGCGCCGGGCAACGAATTCGCGGTAGCCAGGGTTAGCCGGGAGCTGGCGAACCGCTCGGCGGTCGGCGCTATCGTGGTCAGCCGGGAGGGCGACGGTACGCATCTCCTGGCACCCGGCGACGACTACAACCGCACCTACGCTGTCGACGGGCGCTGGGGTATTGGCGACAACATGCTGCTGCAAAGCTGGGTCGCGAAAACACAGACGCCGGGACGCGATGGCAGGGAGGATGCGTTTTCGCTTGCCGCTGACTGGAGTTCCGCCGACTGGGCTCTTGGTGCCAGCTACACGGAGGTCGGCGAGGACTTCAACCCGGAGGTCGGCTTCCTCGCCCGGAGCGAGTACCGAAAGGTGCGGCTACTTGCCCTGCGGCGGGTGAGACCGAAGGAACTCTGGGGACTGCTGGAGATTCGGCCGCATGCCTCCTATACCGGCTACTGGAAGTTCGACGGTTTCCAGGAGACAGGATTCCTGCATCTCGACAGTCACTGGGAATTCAGAACGGGCGCGGAGATTCATACCGGTACCAATTTTACGCGGGCCGGCGTCGTCGAGGCATTCGAGATCGTGGCCGGGGTTTTCGTGCCAGCGGGTACCTACGATCACGCCGAAGTCGCCCTCGCCTACTACGACAATCGGTCGCGGCCGCTGAATTTCGATATCAGCACCGTCATTGGCGGGCAATTTGGCGGCGACCGCGTGTCGGTCACGTCCAGCGTCAAGTACCGGATCGGCGAGAAGTTTCGCTCCGAATTGTCGTTCAACTACAACGACTTCGATCTGCCGGTAGCGGGCGGCGAGTTCACGGCCAACCTGCTGCGCCTCAGGCTCTCCTACTCCTTCACGCCGAAGATGCAGTTGCAGATGCTGAGCCAGTACAGCGAAACCAGCGACACGCTCGGCACCAATCTGCGGTTTTCCTGGCTGAGTTCGGCGAATTCCGGCCTGTTTCTCGTGTACAACGAGGTCGACGAACGCGGTATTGGCGCACTACCGAACGGCCGTGAATTCATTCTCAAGTACAGCCGTATCTTCGACGTACTTCGCTAGCTCGCTGGACCCCACCAATAACAATTAAAAGGCATGCACATGGCAAATTCCGATCTCGGTAACGGCAGCACCTCGGTCAAAGATGTCAAGCAGCTGGGCATCTGGGCGGCACTGGCCAGCCTCTCCTACGTGTTCTGGGTGTGCGGCGCCATGGAGATGGTCGAACGGCTGGCCTATTACGGCGTGCGCCAGGTTTCCAGCCTGTACGCCACCGATGCCGCGTCCAACGGCGGCCTCGGGCTCGCCGGCTCGGACGTCGGCATCATTTTTCTGTTCTGGGCGCTCATGCAGTCCTTCATCCCGGTGCTGACCGGCGGCATTTCCGACCGGGTCGGCTACAAGGAAACGATTTTTGCGTCGACCGTTTTCAAGATTCTCGGCTACCTGCTCATGGCCTGGTTTCCGACGTTCTGGGGCTTCATGGCCGGAGCGCTGGTACTCGCATTCGGTACCGGTATCTTCAAGCCCGGCATCCAGGCAACCATCGTCAAATCCACGAGCCGCAGGAACAGTTCCATGGCCTGGGGCGTGTTCTACCAGACCGTAAACATCGGCGGCTTCATCGGGCCGCTGCTGGCCGCGCAGCTACGCCAGCTCGAGTGGTCGCATGTCTTCTATGCCTGCGCCGCGATAATCTCGATCAACTTCCTGTTACTGCTGACCTACAAGGAACAGGACAAGGAAGAGCGCCTGGCGCATCGCGCAAGAGTCAGGTCCGGCGAAATACGGGAGGAAAGCCTCTGGCGCGACAGCCTGCGCGAGCTGCTGCGCCCCATCATGATCTGGTACATGGTGCTGTTCTCGGGCTTCTGGTTCATGCTGATGGCTTTCTGGGACGTGGCGCCTCTTTACTTTCGCGACTGGGTCGATACCTCGGTCATGGTTCGGCACCTTTTTGGCGAGGACGGCACGTCCAGTCCGCTATGGATATTCCTGCTGGGCATGTCGCAGGACGGACAACGCATCCAGCCGGAAGGCCTCGTCAACCTCAACGCGATGATGATCATGATCTTCTGCTTTGTCGTCGCAGGCTGGAGCGCGTTGATGCGGGCAACCAACTCGATGGCGCTGGGTACGTTCCTGGCGGCGGCGGCGTTGCTGTTGCTTGGCGGCTTCAACTACGTCTGGATCATGGTCCTCGCGATCGTCTGTTTCTCCATGGGTGAAATGTTGTCAAGCCCGAAGAGTTCCGAATACCTCGGCAATATTGCGCCGGCGCAAAAGAAGGCCATGTACCTGGGGTTCAGTCAACTGCCGCTGGGCATTGGCTGGTCACTGGAGGGTTTTCTCGGACAGTATCTTTACGGCGCACTCGGATCGAAGGACACGATCGCGCGCCGCTCCCTGCTCGATGCGGGCCTGTCGCCGGCAGACGTCGATGCCGTACCTATAGGCGAGGCGTTTCAGAAGCTGATCGAGGTATCGGGTCAGAGCGGAGAGGCGTTGACGGCCCAGCTCTATGCCGCCAACAACGTCGGCATCGCATGGTACATCATGGGCTCGGTTGGCCTGGTTGCCGCCGCCGGGCTTTATGCCTACGGCCGCTGGACGTATCGGCTCAAAGACTAGTGTCCCTGGCAGGCTCAGGTTTGCTTTTCGCCTTGCCGATGGTCGCTGTCAACACGCTGCGTTTTTCCAGGCAACCTGGAGCGCCAGATCGTCACGGTAATCGAGGCAAGTACCGAAACCAGGCCCAGTGCCAGGTAAACCGGACTCAAGGGTGCATCGAGGCCGATGTAGAAGACGCCAACGATGAAACAAGCACCCATCGCGGCGTAGAGAGTCGGCAGTGACTTGTAGACAGGTTCCGGCAACCACATGATTTCGTACTCGTTTTTCAATTATATAGAGCCCGATAGTGCTGGTCGGGAGGAAATACTACTGTGACGCAGATCACGCCTGCAAGGGGTCTCCGGCGGCAGCGACGGGAATCTTGATGTACCGCACACTTTTGCCTGGCTACGCGTAATCCGCGGCAACATCTTCGAGCGACTCGATGGCTCTGATACTGCCTTCCTCGGCCAGCGTGCCCGGGTCGGACTTGATTGCCCGGTACAGTTCAGCGCCGCTCCCCTGCCACGCGATTCCGTCGATACCCATCCATGCGTTGCGCTTTTCCTTCGCTTCATACATCGCCGCATCCGCAACGCCAAGCACCTCTTCCCAGGACAGCAGGTCCGGTCGATCCTTGAGGAAGGGGTAGGACGCGTAGCCGATGGACGAGGTCACCCTTGCGACCTGTCCGTCACCGACGGGAAAGACGCGATCCGACAGGCTCGATCGTATTCTTTCGGCGAGGGTTGCCGCAAATTCCCGGTTGGTCTCTCGCGCCACGATCAGGAATTCATCGCCGCCCCATCGTATGACGTCGTCGGACTTGCGGCAGGCTTCGAGCAAGACATCGCGAATCTGCAACAGCAGTCGATCGCCCGCCTCGTGTCCGCAGTTGTCATTCACGGGTTTGAAGTTGTCCAGGTCGACCATCAGGAACGACAGGTCGTTGTTGCCATCGGGCCGCATGGTTTCCGTGCCGTCGCGATAATGCCGCAGCACCAGGTCGACGTCTTTTGCGACCTGCTGGAACAGGTAACGCCGGTTCCGGAGGCCCGTCAAGGCGTCCGTCGTGCTTGCCTCCATCAATCGGGTGTTGGCCGTCTTCAGGTCGCGATTACGGTTGTTGAGTTCCTCGGTGCGCTCCTCGACTTCCTGCTCGAGGCGACGACTGTATTCGGACTCGCGCTTGAGCTTCTTCTCCTGATGACGCCAGAAAGCAAATGCCGCCGCCAGGAGCGCCGCAACGTACAGGAGGTACGCCCACCAGGTTTTCCACGGAGGGTGCGCCACCGTCAACGGCATTTCGATGGCCGCATAATTCCACACGCCATCGCTGTTTGCGGCACGTACTTTCAGGGTGTAGTCCCCGCCGTCCAGGTTGGTGTAGGTAATGCGACGCTCGTTGCCGGCGTCTACCCAGGTTTGATCGAATCCCTCCAGCATGTAGGAGTAGCGATTTTCTTCGGGCGCGGTGAAATCCAGTGCGGCGACGACGAAGGTGACGACGTAATCGCGATAGCCGAGTTTCAGGCTGCGTATGAGTTCGTACGGCTGCTCCGACACTACGGGCTCGTTGATGATCGCCAGCGACGTCAGCGCAACCGCAGGCGGCTTGGAATTCAGCTCGAGATTGGCCGGATTGAAGCGATTGAAACCGTTGCCACCGCCGAAATAGAGGGTGCCATCGCGGCCGGCGTAGCTTGCGCCAAAGTTGAACTCTTCGCCCTGCAGCCCGTGGCTCTCGTGGAAGTTCCGGATCAGCCCGGTATCGGGGTTGAACCGCGCAAGTCCCTGGTTGGACGAAATCCAGATGTTGCCGGCCGTGTCCGACTGGATACCGAAAGCAGCGGTCCCGTTCAGGCCGGCAATACTCTCTACGCTTACATCGCCAAGCCGGCGGCGCATGGAAACCCGGTCCACGCCCTGGCGGGTCCCGACCCAGAGACGGCCGAGCGGATCCACATGCAGCGAATACACCGTGTCCGCGCTCAGGCTGTCCGGATCGTCCGGGTCGTGTTCGAGGTGCTGCCACGCTCCGCTTGTCGCGTCCAGGAAATTCAGGCCACCCCCGTCGGTACCAACCCAGATGAAGCCATCCTTCCCCTGAACGATAGCCGTCGCCCTGGGGCTGGACAGCGTCGTGGCGTCTTCGGGGTCGTGCGCGAAATTCGTGAATTGTCCGGTTTGCGGATCCAGGCGGCTGACGCCTCCGCCAAAGGTCCCCACCCAGATGAAGCCGGCCCGATCCTGCATCAGCGACATGACGCCGTTCGCCGCCAGGCTGCTGGAGTTGGATGGGTCATGGCGAAACGTCTGCACCTTGCCCGTCGCAGGGTCGATGCGGCTCAGACCGCCTCGCATCGTGCCTGCCCAGACCTGACCGGACCGGTCCGTGATCATCGCCATCACCCTGTCGCCGCCGATACCTGCGGTGTTACCGGATGGCTTGTGCCGAATCTGGCGGGTGCTGCCGTCGTTGCGGTCGATAACGTTGATGCCGCCGCCGAAAGTCCCGACCCAGGTATTGCCCTGGAGGTCCTCGGTGAAAGCCGTAATGTTGGCGCTACTGAAGCTGCGCGATCCGCTGGTCGCCGGCTTGTTGTGACCGAAAGACCAGGAACGCGGGTTCCACTTGCTGACCGCCCCTGTGAGCGTTCCGAACCACATGAGTCCGCCCTGATCCTGGAAGATCGAAAACACGTGGTCAGCACCAATGCTCGCCGCATCCGCCGGATCGTGTCGGTACACCGCGAATTCGCCGCTATGGCGGTGCATCAGGTTAAGGCCTTTGTCGGTACCGACCCACAGGCGCTGGCGATCGTCCTCGAAAATCGACTTTACTTCGTTGCTGCTCAGGCTCGCGGGAGACTCGGGATCGTGCGTGTAGCGGCGCAGCGTTCCGGACTCGGGGTTCAGCGCCAGCAGTCCGGCGCTGTCAGTGCCGATCCAGAGTGTTCCGTCGTCGGTAATGGCAAGACTCCGCACACTCATCACGTTCGTGTCCGAGGTCTCCAGTGCGACACGCGAGAACAGCCCGGTGGCGAGATCGAGCCGGTTGAGCCCGGCATTTCCGCCTATCCAGAGCGAGCCCCGGTCGTCATGGGCAAGGGCAAAGATCTCGTTGCTGTCCAGCGACGCAGGATCATCGGCTTGGGCGGCAAAGTGCGTGACTTCAGCCGTCGCGACGTTGAGCCGGTCGAGACCGGAGTCGCGAGTACCGATCCAGACGAATCCGTCACTGGCGGCAAGAATCGTACGAATCTTGTCGGTCGCCAGGGTGGTGCTGTCGCCCTCTGAGTAGCGGTGTGTCGTGATCCTGTCCGTCGCCGGATCCCAGCGGGAAACGCCGCCGCCATCGGTCGCGATCCAGAGAGTGCCATCCTCGGCAACGTCGAGATCGCGGATAAAATCGCTCGCCAGCGCGTTCGGATTGCCGCGCTCCTGGCGATAGTGTTTGAAAGTGAAACCGTCGTAGCGGTCGAGCCCGCCTTCCGTGGCAAACCACAGGAACCCGGACGTGTCCTGCTCGATGTCCAGTACCGAACCCTGCACCAGGCCGTCGGCGACGGTGATCCGGTCGAAACGCATGGTGGTCGGTTCGACGGTGTCGGCATGGACAAGTCCGACAGCCGACAACAGCAACAGCATTACTGCCGGTGCCGAATGCCGCGTGAATTTCGGAACTGTCGTCGTCATCCCTTTCCGATATGAATTGAATTTCATCAAGCCCGTGCAGGGATTATCGGCGCGCAGGGTCAGATCTTGAGCCCGGAAAAGGTCCTTCAGCCATGCTGCCGGACTGGTCGAAAACGAGTGTCTGCGGGGGTTGCGGGCAGTCATTGGGCTATTCCGAAGCTGCCCGGACGATCTGCCCCGCGTCAAGCGTCACGGCTGAAGCGAATACGACAACCACCGTAATCAGCGCCTTCTGCAACACGACGGTATCCCTTTCAACTTCAGTCGTCAGCGAGTTCGATTGACTGACTCGACGTATTGAACAGCGAATTGAAATCCGTTACCGCATCGGTCCAGAGGTAACCGTCGGTCCAGAGATAACCGTCCGTCCAGAGGTAGCCGTCGGTCCAGAGGTAGCCGTCCGTCCAGAGATAGCCGTCCGTCCAGAGGTAGCCGTCGGTCCAGAGGTAGCCGTCCGTCCAGAGGTAACCGTCCGTCCAGAGGTAGCCGTCGGTCCAAAGATAGCCGGCGCCCCACGTCGCATCGCCCCAAAGCGCAGCCGTGTCCTCGACGAGGAGTACCGGACCTTCGTCAGAACGCGCCATCAGGGGCGACAACGCCTGGCCACTGACGAAGCCGTTCTCGCTGAGCGCTGCGTCGATATCGAGGACGCCTGCACCGGCCGCCGTCATCTCCGCATCGATCTTCCGTGCCGAGCGCATCAGGCGCGCCTTTATGGTTGCCGGCGACAGGGTCGGGTCCTTGGTCAGCATCAATGCCACTGCTCCCGAGGCCATCGCTGTGGCCATGCTCGTGCCAGACAGCTCCAGATACGACTCGGAACAGCCCGTTCCACAATTCGGCGCCCGACCGGGCAGCTCTTTCTTAAGACGCGCATTACCGGGCACGGCTGCAATCAGTTTGTTGCCCGGAGCAATCAGGTCGGGCTTGAGTACGTGATCACCCAGCGTCGGACCCATTGACGAGAACGTCGAGACGTAGTCGTCCGCGAAATCGTTGCCGGAGCCATTGTCCGTGAGCGAGCCTACAGTAATTACCTTGCGCGAGTTACCGGGACTGGTCACCGTCATGTAACCGTCGCGCCCGTAGTTACCGGCCGACGCGACAACCACGATGCCGGCATCCCAGGCGGCTTCGACGGCCAGCACCAGTGGATCGGCCTGGTTGGACTCCTCGATTGCCTTTCCGAGAGACAGGTTCAGTACGCGGATGTTTTTCTGCACGGCATTGGCGATGAGCCAATCGATACCGGCGATCGCATCCGAGGTGACGCCCATTCCGGCGCCGTCGAGGACACGAATGGAGTGGATCTTCGCACCTGGCGCTATGCCCTTGTACGCACCATTTGAATTATGTCCGTTGCCGCCGACGATGCCGGCCACGTGCGTACCATGGCCGAAGCCGTCTTTCGGATCCCGTCCGTCGATATCGATCCGCACGTTGTCGATATAGAAGTGTGCCTCGGGATCGCTGTTTGTTACGCGAAAACGAATCCGCGTGTTCGCGGACAGGTGTGCTGTCAGGTCAATGACTTCACCCAGGACCAGCTCTGCTGTCTTGTAGGTGGCGAGCGGTTGACTGTCCCATGTCACGCCGCCGTCCGTCGATGCTTCGAGGACAAACTCGGCTGAGGATTCGATATCGTAGAGCCGATAGTCGAAGGTCATTTCGGCGGTATACGCAGTGCTCAGATCAACGCCGCGCTCCAGCGCGTCATCGACACCGCCGCGCGCGTCGAACTCGACACAGCGACTGGAAGGATCCGGACAGTGATCGACTTCTACCGTGATGGAGCCGCCGGAAGGGTCTCCATTGTCACCCGTTTCGACCCATGGATTGCCGGACCAGTCGAGCGTGCCATTGCTGTTGCTGTAGCTGGTCGAGTCAAAGTCATCGCGGTAGGACCCCGACGTTGCCGCGGTCATGTCCGTTGCGCAGGTCGCGGACGAATCGCCATAGCTGATACTAACGTTGTCGATACGTATGTATTGATCGGAGACGCCGAAGTTTTCCTTGATACGAAAGCGGATCGTCGTCTGATCGCTCAGCGCTATTGCGTCGCCGAGGTCATAGCTTCGAGACGCGCTCACCTCGCCAACGACGGAAATCGACTCGAGCTCCGCGTAGTTCGTGCCGCCGTCGGAGGACGCTTCGACAGCAAACGTGTCCAGGCTATGTGCGCCATAGCCCCAGTAGTCGAAACTCAGGATCGCCGTACTCACCCCTGTGAGGTCGGCGCTACGGCGCACCGCCGGTTTGTTTCCGCCGTGATAGTCGTTCATGTACAACGATGCGCCCTGTACGAAGGCATCCCCACTGCTCGACGTCGCCGAACCGTCATCGTTTTCCTCGATCCACGGGCCACTCCAGTTCGCCGAGCCATTGCTGTTCGAGTATGAATCACTCTCAAACCAGTCCTCGATGGTGCCGCTCGTGGCGACCGAGCCGGTGCAGTTGAGGCGCGTGGCGACATTGAGATCCTTGTGCTCGGCCACGCCCGTGTCCAGAACGGCGACGCCGACGCTTGCACTCACCGGGAAGTAGTTTGCGGAACCTGGATTCGGCTTCCTTGCGGTCTGGTGCGCTGATGCCGATGCCGAACTCAGCTTGCTGTCAAGCGACATCATCGTGATCTCGGTGTTGACGGCCAGGGCCTCGATCGCGCTTGCCGGAAGACGCATGGCCTGCATGTTCAGGCTCTTGTAGCTGCGCGTCACGACACCGCCCAGACTCTTGACGCGGTTCGTGTCAAATAACGCGGGGTGGCTGTCGAAAGTGACGATGACATCGACCAGCCGGTTGCTGCCCGACAAGGCCACTGCGGCGAGCGACGCACTCATCTTGTCCTTGGCGCGTTCCCTCGCCTCGGGATCGGCCGCACTTTGGGTCGCGCGCGGCTGTGCGCTTCTTTCGATCTGGGCCAGGCGCTCGGCAACACTCACGCTGCTGTTTTCCTCGGTCTCTTCGGGTCCCGGCTCCGGCGCAGACTCGGGGTCGGTCGATATCGGGTCACGCGAGGCGACGATCTCGCTTTCGATCACGCCGACAACCGGACGCACGACCGTGCTGACGACAGCAGATGATTCCACTACATCGGACCCGGCATTAAAGTCTGCTACCAGTAATGCGGTAGCCGCTGCGGCGGTGACGATGATTGCGAGCTTCTTCATGACTGTCTTCCCAGAGTCGATTGCTACGTGCATCTGGCACGCGTCTTGATCATGGGACGTATTTCAACAGGAGACGGGGCTTATTGGAGGTGTGGGGCAGAAGGCGGCGGGCGTCGCGAGTGTGACGCAGATCACATAATGGCGGTGTTAAATCGAGGGAGAAAGCAAATAATTGGGACATTCCTAATTTAACGCGTTAATACATTAAATTAGGAATGTCCCAATAAAAATGCCAAGAAAAACGGCGCCCCTGCTGCCAGGGGCGCCGCCGCTACGGGGGCTGCCGGAATTATTCCTGCTCAACCCATACGTTGACTGTGGTCGGCTCGGTTAGCGTATTGGTCCAGAGATAGCCGTTCGTCCAGAGGTAACCGTTGGTCCAGAGGTAGCCATTGGTCCATAGGTAACCGTCGGTCCAGAGGTAGCCATTGGCATTGACGCTCCCGTTGGTCCAGAGGTATCCGTCGGTCCAGAGATAGCCATTCGTCCAGAGATAGCCGTTGGTCCAGAGATAGCCTTCTGTCGACAGCGCGTCATTGGTCCACAGGTAGCCATCCAGATCCATGAGGTAGAAGTTGCCGTCCTCATCGACGTTGGCGCGGCCACCGTAGTGCACCTGGCCGGTCATATCGAGGTTGATATCCATTCCGTTATTGGCGCAATCGACGTTGTCGTTCTGCACTGCGTCGTAGGCATTGATCATGCCGGCGCCCTGCTGGAATACGCTGTAAGCGAGCTCGCCATTGCTATCAACCGCGGTGCGAGCCGAGCTCATCAGCTGGCATTTCACTTGGTCCGGCGTCAGCCACGGCTTGGCCTGCAACAAAAGGGCTGCGGCACCCGAAACCACGGCGGCCGATTGCGATGTACCCGACATGACGTACAAGCGATCGTTCTCCTGCACCCACTCAGGATGTTCATCGGCAATCTGGTGATTGCCATCGTCCATTATGCCCAGCATGTGGCCGCCCGGTGCGACCAACTCCGGCTTTACGAAGCCCTCGTAGGTCGGGCCTGCGGCCGAGAACGTTGCCAGTCGATCATCGCTCGGGTCATTCGGCGTGTAGCTGTCAGTCATCGCACCCACCGTGATCACGTACGGCACGTTGCCCGGGACACCGATAGTCATTGGATCGGGGCCGCCGTTGCCAGCTGAGGCCACCACCACAATACCGGCCTGCCACGCAGCCATCACTGCCTGATTGATGGGATCATCCCAGTAGTGTGACTGCGGCGTGGCGCTGAACGACAGGTTGACGATGCGGATGTCGTAGGTGTTTTTGTTGGCAACGAGCCAGTCGAGGCCGCGAATCACATCGGCATAGCTGCCGCTGCCGTCGTCGCCAAACGCCTTGACGTTAATGAGGTTAACGTTCGGCGCTATCCCCTGCACCTTGCCGTCATCGGATATCTGCGAACTGGCAATAATGCTGGTCAGGTGCGTGCCGTGACCGTGCTTGTCGGCGGCATGCTCTTCCTTGCCTTTCTGTGCGTTGAATTCGGCAACGATCTTGTTGTTGTCGTAAAGGTCGCGCTTGATGTTGTTATGGCTGTACCACATGCCGGTATCGAGTACCGCCACCGTGACACCGTCGCCGCTAATGCCGGCGTCATGCAGGCGATCGGCACCGATCAAGCGCACGTGTTCGGCATCGGGAATCGGACCACCGGCCGTTTTCAGTGTGGCATCCTTGTAGATACGCAAGCTCCTATCCGCGGCAAGCCTGGCGTACTGCCGCGGCGTCAGCTGCGCCGCGACCGCTTTTATGATGTTGAGTTCGTGGGTAACCTCGCCACCCGCTGCACGAACCACTTTGGCGGCCTTTTCCGCGGACTCGCTCTTGACGATGTAGGACGCAGGATTATCCACAACCGAGGTAGTGTCGATTTCCTCACTGCTGCCGATAAAGAAAGTTGCCGCAGCCAAAAGGCTGTACGCGGCGATAAACGCAAAAAGTGATTTGTGGCGCACGTCACGGCCCTCTTGAAATGATGGGACGTATTTCAACAGGAAACGGGCGTTCTTGGAGGTGCGGCACCGAATGCGGCGGGCGTCGCGAGTGTGACGCAGATCACATAATGGCGGCGTTAAATGACAATGAATAATTGGGACATTCCTAATTTAGCGTATTAATACGCTAAATTAGGAATGTCCCAATTATTTCTGGCTAGCTCGCTGTCTTTCGGTCGATTTCGTGGCGCGCCGTAACCAGGTCAATGACCGTCGTCTCATCCAGCACCTCGCCGCAGGCCTGCAGAAACGCCGGCACCCGGTCGACCGGAAGCGGCTTCGTGTACAGGAAGCCCTGCACCGCGTCGCAGCCGCGCTCGCGAAGAAATTCGACCTGCTGCTGGCTTTCCACACCCTCTGCAATCACCGAAATCCCGAGTTCCCGCGACATCGCGATCATTGCCGAGCAAATCACCTGTTTCTCACCGGGCTCGCGAATGCCATCGACGAACGACCGGTCGATCTTGATGGCCTTGATCGGAAGACTGGTCAGCGTTGCGATCGACGAGTGTCCCTGTCCGAAGTCATCAAGCACCAGTCCGACGCCAATTCTGCTGAGTTCGGTCAGCATCGCGTGAGACTGGCGATTGCGCATCAGCATGCCCTCGGTCAGCTCCAGTTCGAGCTGGCTTGGCTGCAGGCCGCTTTCGCTGAGTGTACGTCCGACCAGGTCGACGAGGTCGCTGCGCGTGAACTCTTGCTGCGACAGGTTGATCGAAACCGCCGGTGCGTGTCTGTCCTTGCCGTGCCAGTCAGCCGCCTGCTCGCAGGCGGTGCGCAACACCCATTCGCCAATGGGAAAGATCAGGCCGGTAGCCTCGGCAAGCGGCAGGACTTCGCTGAGCGGCACGCTGCCACGAAGCGGGTGCATCCAGCGAAGCAGCGCCTCCAGCCCGGCGACCTGCCCTGTCGTCAGGTCGATTCGAGGCAGGTAGTGGAGTTCGAGTTGCTGCTTTTCGATCGCCCAGCGCAGCTCGTTCTTGACGTCGAGGCGCTTTAACGAGCGGTATTTCATCGTGCTCGAAAAAAACTCGCGGCCGTCCACGCTCATCACTTTTGCCTCGTCAAGCGCGACGCGCGCGTTTTTCACGAGGTCTTCGACGCTGCTGCCATCCAGCGGATAGATCGCAATGCCGACACTCGGCGTTACCTTGAGCTGGTGCCCCTCGACAGAGACCGGCTCTGAGAACGCGTCGCGAATACGGCCGGCGACGGTGTCGATGTCGTCCCGGGACTCGATGTCCGCGAGTACCAGTACGAACTCATCGCCACCCAGTCTTGTCAGTGTGGACTTGTCATCGTCATTCATGCGCGCCAGTTTGTCGGAGCTCCTGAGACAGCGCGCGATTCGCTGTGCCGTTACCTTCAGCACCGCGTCCCCCACCGCCCGGCCCAGCGTGTCATTGATGCGCCCGAAGCGATCGATATCGATGCAAAACACCGCGACACCGCGCTCACGAAGTTTTGCGTCGGCAATAATCGAGTTGAACTGCCGTTCGAAAACGCTGCGGGTCGTCAGCCCGGTCAGCGTATCGGCGAGATCGTCACCATCAATACCGGGCCGCCCGTTGACAGCGTCTGTCATCTTGCGGATAACCAAAAGGACCTTGTCACGACCCTGCACGAGCAGACGCATCTCGTAAGCGTCGCTGCCGCCATCGTTCTCGAGCCGGACCTCCAGGGCGTCGCCCTCTCGTGACCTGAGCACGCGCTTGATGCTTTGCAGCACTTGTCCGACCACGTCCGCCGGCCAGACGTCGGCGATGTTCCTTCCTTCGATGTCTTCCGGGGCCAGTATCGGATCGTCATTGGCGCCGCCCAGGTACTGCCGCAGCAAGCCGTCGTTTCCGGCGATAAAAAAAGCATCGGGCATGGTTCGTAGCACATCTGACTCGGGCATTCGGAGTGCACGAATGCCACTTAGCGTGCGTCCTGTATCTCCGAGCGAGCGAATGGTCTTTCTAAAGACGCCTTCGTCAACGGGCTTGGCCAATACGCTGGTGACATTCTGCGCGTAGGCGCGTTGCGTCTCCGATTCGTCATGATTGTCCGCAAGCAGTATCAGCGGAATGTAATCGCAGCCAGGTAGTTTACGCAGCTCATTGCAGAGTGCGAGACCACCGCCCGGGGACATGGCCTGGTCAACCACGATGACGGCGGGTGAAGCGTCAGCAATCGATACCACCAGCTTGTCATAATCCTCGTATTGAACGGTATCGTATCCTTCGGACCTGAGGAGTCTCGTCACGAGTCTCGACAAGGATCGGTCACCGGATATGACCAGTGCCTGACCGGCTTCCGGAATTGGCTTGGGGTGCGACATCGATGCCGTTCGCTGTGGCAATTATCGAATGGGTTATCGACCGATTGCCGGCGTTCTTTAGGCGAAAGCCGCTGCCTCAGACGGGGGCGGACGCGGGCAGCACGTGCCAGACAATGCTCAGAAAATGGCAGACGCCGCCACCGAGCACAAATACATGCCAGATCGTGTGATTGAACGGCATTCTATGCAGCGTATAAAAAATCGCACCGATGGAATAGCATAGCCCTCCCGCCAGCAGCCAGGCCATGCCGTTGGCACCGATGGCCGCGGCCATCTGCGGGGCCGCAACGACAATCAGCCATCCCATGGCGAGATAGCTCGCCAGCGCTATTCTCGGAAATCGATGGCGAAACCAGAGTTTCTTGAGGATGCCCGCCGTTGCCAGCGCCCAGACTGTACCGAACAGCCACCAACCGGTATTGCTGCGCATCGCGACCAGAAGGAACGGCGTGTAGGTGCCGGCGATCAGCAGGTAGATCGCACAATGATCCAGAAGCTTGAAGATCTCGCGATGACGCGATGCGTACATGCCGTGGTAGACAGCCGACGCGAGGAACAGCGCGATAAGGGTCGCACCGTAAATAGAGCTTGCGACGATTCGCCACGGATCGCCGGCGGCAATGGACAGATACAGCATCCACGACAGTCCGCCGACGCTCAGCAAGGCACCGACAGCGTGTGTACCCGAATGGAGTATCTCTTCGAGGACGCTGTATTCGCCGGAATGCGGGTGCTTGCTCATTGCCTGCATCATACGCGCGGCCCGTTTCCGTGGATTCAGATTTCGCGCCATTCTCGCAACACGCTAGAATCCAGGCATGTGGAACATCCCGGGGCGAAAATTGGCCATGCCTGAACCTGCAAGGCAAATAATCGGCAGTCTGGCTATTCTTGCCGTCACCGTGACGGCCCTGAACGCGTGCACCGGCCAGCAAATTGCCGGCGACGACCCGATCACGATTTCCCTGCTCGGGACCAACGATGTGCACGGCCAGCTGTCGCCGGAAGGTGACCGCGGCGGGCTGATCGCGATTTCCGCCTACGTGAACGCGCTGCGAGCCGCGCGCGAGGAAGATGGCGGCGCCGTGCTCGTTATCGACGCCGGCGACATGTGGCAGGGAACCCTGGAGTCGAACCTGGTCGAGGGTGCCAGCGTGGTTGACGCATTTAATGCGATAGGGTTCGACGCGGCCGCGATCGGAAATCACGAGTTCGACTTCGGGCCCGTTGGCGACAGGGCCGTGCCCGAAGAGGCCGGCGATGACCCGCGCGGCGCGCTGAAACTCGGGGCCGCGAGGGCAAACTTCCCGCTGCTCGCAGCCAACCTGATCGACGTCGAAACCGGCAGGCCGGTGGCGTGGCCGAACGTCTCTCCCTCGGCCATGCTGGACGCCGGCGGCGTCAGGGTCGGCATCGTCGGCGTCATGTCAGCGCGCGCGTTGCAGGCGACCATAGCTGCAAACACCGAGGGCCTGCGCGTTGCGCCGCTCGCCGCGACGATCATCCGCGAGGCAACGGCATTGCGTAACAGGGGCGCCTCGATCGTCATTGTTACCGCCCATGCCGGCAGTTCGTGCCAGCAGTTCGATGACCCGCTGGAGCTGTCCTCCTGCAACATGGATGGTGAAATCATGAGGGTTGCCGAAGCGATTCCCCGGGGGCTGGTCGATCACATCTTCGCCGGTCACGCTCACCAGGGCATCGCGCACATCGTGAATGGCATATCGATCACTTCCGCTTACTCGAATACGCGGGCTTTCAGCCGCGTCGATTTCCGTTTTGACCGGCAAAACGGCAGGGTCGTTTCCCGCAATGTGCATCCGCCGCACCGCGCCTGCCTGGCGGTGTTGACAAGCAGCGGCGCATGCGTGCCGCCCGCTACGGCGGGCGCCGGAGTCACAAAGGCAAGCTACGAAGGTCGGGAACTCTCACCGGACCCCGCCATTGTCGACGTCGCCGAACGCGCGGCTGCCCGTGTCGCCGGGAAAAAGCAGGAGCCACTCGGCGTCCGCCTCGCGTCGGATTTTCTGCACCCGCCGGCAACGGAATCACCACTCGCGAACCTGATGACGCGCGCCATGCGCGAATCCACCGGCGCCGATATTTCCATCGAGATCGTCGTTGGCGGCATACGGGATATCCTGCCAGCCGGCGAACTCACTTTCGGTGATGTGTATGAGATGTTCCCTTTCGACAACCGCGTCGTCTTTCTCGAGCTATCGGGGCGGCAGCTGCGCGACATTATCGCTGCTGAGGCACAGCGCAAACGGCGTCGCGCAGGCTACTCGGGGATGCGCGTAATTCTGAATTGTGACGACGGCCAATTGAACATCGTCATGCGGCGCCCGGACGGCTCCGTGATTCGGGATGGCGACGAATTGAGGGTCGTGACGAACGACTACCTGGCTCTCGGAGGCGAGAATATCCTGGCGCCGGTGATACCGCCCGATGGAATTGATGTCGATTATAGCCAGCCGCTCACGCGCGACGTGCTGGTCGGCTGGTTCCGTCGCCAGGGCGGAACGTTGACCCCGGATGATTTCACGACGACCGAGAACCCAAAGTGGAATCTGCCGGAGTCGCTGCCGGCTGGCTGCGCTCCCTAACAGGATTTGCTTCGAATTAATGCCAGGGCCGTAATCGGCTGCACCGCTTGTGCCCTTGAGGCAGGCCCTGTACCTATCGCAACAGAGCGAGCGGTGCAAGAAACCGGCTGCAGTCAGCCTTGCGACCATTCGTCGCCGCTGTCACCGATGCGGAACAACGACAGCGCACAAGCGTGTAAACTTGGCGTATCGGTGGGGCAACACACCACGGAGACCAGCCATGGCCAGAATGATGGCCGTCCTCGTCGGCGGCGTACTACTCGGTATTCTCGGCATGCTTGCCATGGACCGATTCGGATCGCCCGACGAGCCGCCACCAGGACAGATTGCCCGCGATATTACCGATGTGCCGAAGCTTGCAGAGGCCGTTGCCGAGAGACTCCGGGACGAACGATACACCAGCCTGGTCAGTATCGAAGAAATCATCGCGTTGCCGACGGACTTCGCTCGCGCCGAGGCATTGCATGCACTCGCCGGCCGATCGGATTCGGCCGGCGTTCAAAACCTGATCTTCCAGGCGAACAGGATTGCCGATGAGGTCGAACGCGTCAGTCTGCTGACTATCCTGTTTTTCCGTCTGACGGAAATCGATCCGCACTCCGCGCTGGCGCTCGCCCGAACGGATGACATCAAGGGGATGAAAGCCGTCGAACAAAGCGTGTGGCGCACGTGGGCGCGCAAGGACCTGGACGATGCCTTGTTCGCGGCAAAGGCACAGACATCCCTCGAATACCAGAATTCCGCCGCGCAGAGTCTGTACGCCGCCTTCGGTTACATGGGCAATGAGACGACGGATCGTATCGAGGCCGAGCTTGGAATTGGTCCGGACCGTCAAACCCGCGGGCGTTATCTCTACCGGCTGGCCGACAGGTCGCCAGCCGATGCGATCGCCTACATCAATGCGCTCGAGCGCGGAACCGAGCAGCAGGAGTACGTCTCCTGGCTCGCGTACTACGTTTCCCTGCGCGATCCGGCGGTGGCTCTGCGCTATGCGGACCTGTTTGCGGTCGCGTCGGATCGCCGGCAATACAGCGATATCATCAACAGCAGCATTGCCCGGGAGAATCCGCAGGCCATTATCGAACGGTGGCTGGCTGGTAATCGAAACGAACGCTCGAACCGCGGCTTGTACTCGGCGATAAGCGCACTGGCGAGTGGGGATCTCGACGCTGCAAAAGCGTATTTCTCGCGAGCTCGCTCCAGTGACGATCGGCGCATGTTCGGATCGGCAATCGCCTCGGAGATGGCCAGGACAGACCCGGTAGAAGCGATTACGTGGGCACGGGCAAACGACAAGGAAGGCTTCCCCTACCTGCAGATGTCGGTGCTCGGTCGCATCGCGCAGACGGACCCTCAGCTCGCGTTGACAGAGGCGCTCGCAACGCCGAACGCGCATGTGCGATCGAGCATGGTATCGAACGTTCTGCAGCATATCGCGCAAGACGATCCGGCGGTCGCGGTCGCCTACCTGGATCAGATAGACGACAAACAACAAAAACTCGAGGCCAGTCAGAGTCTCGCGTCGTCCTGGATTAGCCATGATCCTGACGCGGCAATCGACTGGATACTGGGCCAGGACAAGGAGACGACCGCACAGATGGTTCAGATTGCCCTCGGCCGGCTGTTGGGAAGCGATATCGATGCCGCGATACGGTTGTTGCCAAGAGTCGATGAGGACAACCAGGAATTCATGCGCCAGCAGATTGCGCAGAGTCTTGCGACAAGCCGTTCGCCTGCTGAGGCGCAGGCTTTCATCCGGCAATTCGCTGGCCAACCCGGCTACGACCAGCTGCAGGCCTCGTTGATTTCAGGGCTGGCCCAGACGGACGTACTGACGGCGAAGCAACTCGCCGACCAGCTTGCGGATGGCAGTGCGCGCAACAGGGCTTATGTGCAGGTCATTGCACAACGTGCCCAGACGAACCCTGAACAAGCGATGAGCTGGCTGCGCGGCATCAGTGACGAAAACTTGCGGGGCGTAGCCGCCGGCCAGCTTGCTGCGCAGTGGTACGCGCAGGATCCGGCCGCCGCGGCACGCTGGGTCACGGGCTTGCCGGCGGGATCGTCACGCGATGACGCCATTGTGCAGATGTCATCTCAATGGCAGGCCCCAACGGCCGAACAGCAGCAACTCATCTCGAGCATTGAAGATCAGGACAAGCGCGGCCAGGCGAAAATTCGCCAGATCTATACACTGATGCGCACGAATCCGGCCAAAGCTCGCGAGTTGTTGCAGGACGAGGACATCCCGAGCTATCAGCGCCAGCGCATCGAGACGATGCTCAGCCAGCTCGGCTCCCGCTACTGATCGAGCTGCCCGTTCAAACCAGCAAGAAAATTCTTGCGGTCGCTACTACCATGCGATTACGGTCAGCCGATGGATTTCACCCTTTACTGGTTCATGTTCCCGGTGGCGATAGGTGTCGCCACCTGCGCGATGCTGAGCGGCATCGGTGGCGCCGCTTTGTTCACGCCGATATTTGTATTGCTGTTTCCACTGCTCGGGCCGGAGTACGTACTCGCGTCCACCTTCGCAGCGATCAGTACAGCACTGTTAACCCAGACGTTCGGTTTCATGTCTGGCTTCATCGGCTACTATCGCCGCCGCATGATCGATTTCGACCTGGCACTGAGGTTTGTCAGGATCTCGGCACCGATCGCCATCGTAGGCGCGCTGGTCGCACACCGTGTACACGATGGCCTACTGATCGCGGCATACGCGGTACTCGTGTTTGTGCTGGCGCTCGGTATGTTGTTCCTGCGTCGCCGGCGAACGGGCCGCCCGAACTACGATGCGCCCTATGCGCGGCCGGAGATTCCGGCGCGCGACTTCGCATTAGCCGGCGTAGGGGCGTTTCTCACGGGGATGGTCTCGGTCGGAATCGGCGAGGTCATCGTCTCCCGATTGACGAAGCGAGGGATTCCGGTCGGCACGGCCGCCGCGACCTCTGTCGCCATCGTCATGTTTACGGTGCTGCTCGCGACCGTGACGCTGGTCGCCCAGCTGATCCGCGACGGTGGCGTCGGCGCCGTGCCATGGAACCTGATCTGCTATGAGGTTCCCGGCGTCCTGATCGGAGGTCAGATCGGCCCGCGGCTTCAAGGGCTCGTACCGCAACGCACGATGGAGCGCGCCATCGGAATTCTTTTCATCGTGCTGGCGGTGGCGATGATGACGGTGGCGCTCAAGAAATTCGGCGTTCTGTAACACGATGCTACGTTCTGCTAGAATTATCGACCGCAGTAGCCAGTCGGCGTCGCACTGGGCACGATGGACACCAGAAGCCTGCAGGGCGCAGTTGGTCCGAATTCTGCGTGCAGACCGGGTCCTGACAAGCCGGCTCGAGTTCCTCTCCTCCAATATCTTTGGCGCCGACCGGCTGGCCACGCTCGCCGACGGCATGATCCTGGACACGGGTTCGGCGGCCACCAGCCTCAAGCCTTTCTTTCGCAACTACGGACCCGACCTGGCCGGTCTGTTCCTGGGCGACACTGGCGCGCTCCGCATCGAGACCATGGTAACGCTGCGCCTGATGCGCCGGCCAACAGACATCGGATTCCCGTCCTTCAATTTCGACGAGCCCGAGAAGATGTTGCGAGCGCTGATAGCCAGTGCGAATGCGGGCGTCGCTACTGAAAACCTGGCGAGTCGAAACCCTCTCATATATCAGGCCGTTTGAAGGCCGGAATCCCGTGTCGACGGACACTGCCGCTGAGCCCGCAGGCGAAATTTCTGAAAGACGTCCTCAGGAACACGTTTGAAGCCGGAGAACGGACCTGATCTAGACGAGATGCTGTTCAATCTCGCGCTCGATCACCGAGCGTATCGGTCCTTCCATCAGCTTGAGCGCAAACCCAAGCCTGATCTCTATCTCGATGTTGTCCTCGGCTACGAACAGGTGGCCGTTCACGCCGCTGCCAGACACCATCAGATAGTCGCCCTGCCAGGTCGAGGTCAGCGAGAACTGCTTTCCCAGGTCCTCCGCGATCAGGTCGGCGCGGCGCCTCGCCTCCGCCGTGCCCAACTTATGGCTGCGTCTGATTCTCATGCAAATTGGTCTTTTTCAGGTCTGCAATTAGTGTGAACACCCTAATCCTAGCAGCTAGGATTCACTCATGGCAGGCAACCCATTCAAAGGAGAATGATCATGGCTGGCAAGAAAGGTACTACAAAACGCAAATCCAGCGACAAGAAAGTCGCCGAACAGCTTGAGCACGCTTTCCTCGCCGGACTCGGCGCATGGTCGAACGCTCAGAAGGCGGGCGAAAAGACGTTTGACACCCTCGTCAAACAGGGCGAGCAGTTCCGCAAGAGAACCACCAAGCGGACCGAGTCGCTTATCGATAGCGTGCAGGACGCGATCCGTGACATGACGGACGATGCGCAGTCGAAGGCAACCGGGTTGATCGATCAGGTTCGCGACAATTCGAAACTCAGCAAGCTGCAGAGCGCTTTCGACACGCGCGTAGCAGATGCGATGGATCGCATGAATGTCCCGAGCAAGAACGACATCGACAAGATCAACAGGAAGCTGAACAAGATCCTGAAAGCGCTGGACAAGAAGCCCAAAGCCGCGGCAAAGAAACCGGCTGCGAAAAAGGCGAAGCCCGCGAAGAAAGTAGCCAGGAAGGCGACGGCCAAGAAGGCACCAGCCAGGAAGACATCCGCCAAGAAAGCTACGTCGAGAAAAGTCAGTAACAAGAAAGTCGGCACGACGGCACAAAAAGCAGCCTGACGCCTGATTTTTACGGAGAATTGAAATGACAAAGAAAGTAACAACGAGAAAGAAAGTGGCCGCGAAAGCCAAGCCGAAAACAGTAGTTGAGCGCCTCGAAAGCGGCCTGCTTGGCAAGCCGATCAAGGTCGTAAACCGGACTTTCCTGGCAAGCCTGGGACTCGTATCCACGATGCAAACCGAATTCACGAAGTTTCAATCGGACTTTGAGAAGACCTTTGAAAAGCTCGTGAAAGATGGTGAGAAGGCCCGCAATCGCTATCGCGCGAACATGAAAAACCTGCGCGAAGACGTCAAAGACTTGCGCGAAGACATCGTCGAAGAGGTTGTCGAGGCGAAGGACCGCGTCGTAGAGAAGGTCGAGTCAGCGGTAGCCAGGTAACAGCCGGCTTGCTGATTCGAGAATGTCGGGGGGCCGCATGAGGCGGCCCCCTTTTCTTGTGCACGGGATCGGTCGCACTGCGAGGCACCGCGCTGCCCACGGCTCCGGTCTATTGCCTGTAGTAGGAGGCCAGTTGCGCAAGCTGCTGTGCGGCGCCTTCGTCAACGAAAGGCTGCAGCACATTCAGCACCGATCGCGCGACACGTAATTCCGCATCGTCCCGGCTGGCCGTCGATTCGATAAGGCTGTCGAACCTCTCGGAAAACAGCGCGATAACGGCAAGGTTGCGACTGACCAGCCTCGCATCGTTTCCGGCAATTTTCATCACGCCGCTGTCGGCCATGGCATGCAGGCTGAGTTCGAACGACGCTATTAGCGCCCGGGCAAAGTGCTTCAGTGCCGTCCCGACCCTGGGGTATTCGACCTGCAAAGATTCCATGTCGCGAAGCAGGAAGCGATACGCCCCGGTCAACTCCAGCAGCTGGTGCAGGAATACCCAGAAATCGTCCAGCGAGCCCTGCGAGGATTCGGGCGGCTGCAGGACGCGTCGCGCATCGGCCTGGAACTCGGCGAGCAACGCGGCTACCAGGTCCGACTTCTTGTGGAAATGGTAGTACAGGTTGCCCGGGCTTATGTCGACGCTGTCAGCGATCTCGTTCGTCGTCGTGTTGGGCTCGCCCTTTTCGTTGAACAGCAGCAGGGTCGATACCAGTATGCGCGTGCGCGTGTCGGTCTTCATCGGCTAAAGATGGGGGATATCGGCCGTACATTCAATGCAGCGCACACCGTAAGTAAATCTCCGTACCCGCCTTCCCCATTACCGTATTGAGATTAGTGGCGGCTCGTAGAGAATACTCAATCAGAAAATTAGAATTTACTAATACTGACGTTTTTCAAGAAGACCCGACCGTCTTCAAACGCAGGACGAATGAAGCGCTCGAACCGAGTCAGCGCGCCCGCCAGGCAAGTACCCGCACCGGTTTTCTCCGGGCATATCCTCCTCCTGGATCCCCCCGGCTCCCTTTTTCATCACTCACGTTGGGAGACACCATCATGAAACTCTTTTGGCAAGGCTATTCTCCACCGGCTGTCATCATGCTCGCCGTGATGGCCGCTTTCGGCGTCTCGGGCTGCGACGGCAGCGACGGAGCAGCCGGGGCCAACGGCGCCGCGGGAGCCCCCGGCGCAGACGGGTCCGACGGCATCAGCTGCTGGGACCTGAACCAGAATGGTGCCGGCGACCTGCCCGACGAGGACATCAACAATGACGGCGTCGTCGACACGTTTGACTGCAATGCCTACGCCAGTGGCGCCTACGAGATCGAGCAACTTCACAAGGGCTACTTTGTCGAGCACCCCTATGAAGGCACGCAATCCTGCATGAACTGTCACGGCAAAATCGGCGACGAGGTAATTACGACCGGCCACTTCAAGTGGCAAGGCGTGTCGGCGAATATCGAGGGATTCGAGGGTGGAATTCACGGCAAGACGGACATTCTCAACAACTTTTGCATAGCGATTCCATCGAACGAAGGACGCTGCACACAGTGCCATATCGGTTACGACTGGAAAGACGCGACGTACGATTTCGCTAACCCGGATAACGTCGACTGCCTGGTATGCCACGACCAGACCGGCACTTATTCCAAGGCACCAACCACTGCCGGATTACCGCCCGACGGCGTTGATCTCGCATTGGTAGCGCAGAGCGTCGCGACGAATTCCGGTGTACCGACTGTCGACAACTGCATCTTCTGCCACGCGAATGCCGGCGGCGGTGACAATGTCAAGCACGGCGACCTTTCCATGTCGCTGGCCGACACGACGCGTGACTTCGATGTCCACCTGGGCGTCGATGGCGCTGACTTCGAGTGCGTCGCCTGCCACCAGGTGAAACGTGACATGGACGGCAACCTGCTGTCACACGGTATTGGCGGAATGCCGTACCACTCCGTCGATGAAGGCGTCATGAAACAGTGCGACGACTGCCACGGCGATCGCTTCAATATTCACGCCGGCTCAACCGTCGAAACGATTGTCGGCTTCCACGACAGGCTCGCCTGCCAGGTATGTCATATCCCGACCTTCGCGCGCAATACCTCGACGAAAGTCGAATGGTATTGGGAAGACGCTGGCCAGGACATCGACCCGATCCCGGTCGATCCGGCCACCGGCCGCCCGACATATGACAAGAAAAAAGGCACCTTCGTCTGGGCGAACAACGTCCGGCCTGCGCTGCGTTACTTCAACGGCAAGTACACGAAGTTCCTGATTGGCGTCAACGATCAGTACAGCAGCTTGCCGGCCGTGCTCGCGGAACCGGTCGGTGATTACACGGACCCGAACGCCATGATCTATCCGTTCAAGAAGATGATTGGCAACCAGCCTGCGGATGCCGGCAACCAGACAATCCTGGTGCCCCACCTGTTCGGCACGGCTGGCGGTCCGAACCCGTACTGGGGCAAGTACGACTGGAATCTCGCGCTTGAGGACGGTGCGGCCAAGGCCGGGCAGACCTACACGGGCGCGTTCGAATTCGTCGACACCGAGATGTATCTCTCGGTCAATCACGAGGTCGCACCGAAAGAGCAAGCCTATGGCATGGACGGTGCCTGCGGCGACTGCCACCTCGACAACCAGATCGACTGGGCCGCACTCGGGTGGTCGGGCGACCCGGCTGCCGGAGGTACGAGACCCTAGAACCCCCTGGCGTTATCGCCAATTGTGGGCGCCCGTTCGGGCGCCCTTTTTTTTACCGGCTGCCCGTGTCCGGACCCACTAGATCAGGACGGCGGCCAGGCTCGCTGTCGTCTGCTGGCCCCACTCCGTGCGGTACACGATCGCCTGGTTGCGGCCCTGGCTCTTGGCTTCATAGAGCGCATCGTCGGCCTGTCGTATCAGCTGGTCCGGATCAACGTGGCCCGCGGCCTCGGTAATCGCCGCGCCGATACTCAGCGAAACGGTCGGCATCGTCTCCGACGCCTTGTGTTCGATGTCCAGCTTGAAAACTTTCCTGCAAAGGCCATCGGTGAACGACTCAAGAAAACTCGGCGTCGGGTCGTAGAGCACGATCACGAATTCCTCACCGCCATAGCGCGCAACCATGTCGAGGGGACGACTGACGCTGGCCGCTACGACATCGGCGATAGCCTTAATGCAGCCATCCCCCATGCGGTGTCCGTAGCAGTCGTTGTAGAGTTTGAAGTGATCGATATCCGCAACAATAACGGCAATTCGTTTCTTGTCTCTCTGCGCCTGTTTCCATATCTGCCTGAGATGCCGGTCGAATGCGCGGCGACTGAAAAGTCCCGTCAACCCGTCTGTGCGGGCAAGCCGCAGGAGCTCGCACTTGCTGTCGAAGATCTCGCGCGCGTTGCGTTCGAGACGATAGCCCGCGAAAGTTCCGATGAAGTTCAGCAGGCACAGGAAAACGATACCGTAAGCGTGTTCCTGAGCCGGGAAATCGGCACCGTGACTCATTGCCAGATAGCCAATAAACAACGGCCAGGCGGTACAGATGCTCTGTCGCAGCGTCAGTCCGAGTACCAGGTAGATGCAGCAGGTGGTGAACACCGTTGACCAGTAGACGTCGGTCGCCCCGGTCTGCATGGCTACCGCCGATACGAGCAGTGCCGCGGCTCCTGCCAGGAACGCTGCGGCGGCTGTCACGTGGGGAAGCCAGGGACGCTGTCTGGCCAGAAATGTTGCCGCCAGCGCGACGCTCAAGAGCATCATCGCCATTATTCGTAGCATCTGCGTCTGTTCGACGAATGCGGACGGCATCAGGAACGCGTCCAGGACGAAAACCGTGGCAAGCAGTGCCAGCCAGAGGCCCAGGGCCATGCGCGTGAGCGGCAACATCCGCTCGATGTAGAACTGGCGAAACGACCTGTCCAGTTCGCTGGACGCTTCGGTTACCGCCCTGGAGCCCGGCACGAGCCGCGGGATCAGGGACAAATGAGTAGCTTGATTCAGCATGTATCAACGCTCGCCTGTATTCATCAGCAGGTATCGGCCGGAACAGGACAAACCTTAGGGACATTGCGATTCACCGGGCGCGGCCGCGCGAAAGTCGCTAGCATGTCGGCTCCCGATAACCGGAATCTGCAAATGCGTTGCTGCTGGCTCGCGTTCACAACCCTGCTGTCCACGATAGCGCTTGCCGACGAGCTGCCGGTCCGGGACGTGCTGGAACGGGACGGCGCAATAATCGGTGAAATCCGCATAGAAAAATCGAATATCTTCGACCTGTCGAATCCTGAAGAAAACAACTGGCTGTTCCGACTTGCCAACCGGCTGCACATCATCACCCAGGACAAGGTCCTGCAGAAGCAGTTGCTGTTCCGGAGCGGCGATCCCTATTCGCAGCGGAAGATCGAAGAATCTGAGCGCATTCTGCGCCAGAATCTGTATCTTTTTGATGCCAGCATCACAGCCGTGCCAGTGGACAAAGCTGTCGTCGACCTGACGGTTCGAACGAGAGACGTCTGGACGCTCAATCCGGATGTCTCGCTTTCTCGCAGTGGCGGTGAGAACCGCAGCAAAATCGGCCTCGAGGAATCCAACCTGCTTGGCCGGGGGCAACTCATACGGATTGCGCGGGTCGAAGATGTCGATCGCACCTCGGACAGCTTCGAGTTTTCCGACCGACACCTGGGCCGCAGCTGGGTATCGGGGCTCCTCAAGATATCCGACAACTCGGATGGAAAACTCAATCTGTTGTCGGCAGTCCGTCCTTTCTATGCCCTCGATTCCCGCTGGTCGGCGGGCGGCTGGCTGCTGCAGGACGAACGTCGCGACGCGCTCTATGCACTGGGCGAAGAGGCGGCGGAGTACCGGCATGAAAGAGACTACCAGTCCTTGTTTGGCGGTTGGTCCCGCGGCCTGCAGAACGGCTGGGTGCGGCGCTGGACGGCCGGCTTCGTTCGTGACGACAACCGCTTCTCGACGGCGCTCAATCCGACGTTGCCGGCAGTGCTGCCACAGGACCGAAACCTGGTCTATGGCTTTATCGGGCTGGAAATTCTCGAAGACGACTACCGCACAACAGAGAACCGTGACCAAATCGGCAGAACCGAAGACTTCTATCTCGGCAAGCGATTTTCCGGGTCTCTGGGTTGGTCGGACACGTCCATCGGCGCCGATCGTGACGCTTTGATCTTCTCGGCACGCGCGAGTCGCGGCTTCGGCTCGCTGGATGCAGACGCCGTTCTGTTATCCGGCAGCGCAACGGGCCGTATCGAGTCGGGGCACGCGGTCAACAGCCTGGTGGGCATCAATGCGCGCTACTACCGGACACAATCCAGGAAACGCCTTTTCTTCGCGACGCTGAGCGCGACGGCCGGTCATTCCCTGGACCTGGACACCCGAGTCGAAATTGGCGGCGACAACGGACTGCGCGGCTATCCGCTGCGCTACCAGAGCGGCGATACCAGGCTGCTGCTGACACTCGAGCAGCGTTACTTCACCGACTGGTACCCGTTTCGCCTGGTTCGTGTCGGTGGCGCCGTGTTCGCCGACACCGGCCGCGTGTGGGGGACGGACCCCGTAAACGGCCGGCGTTTCAACTGGCTCAGCGACGTCGGCTTCGGACTGCGATTTGCGCCAACACGCAGCAGCTCAGGCAAGTTGATCCATCTCGACGTCGCGTTCCCCCTCGGCGGCGATGCCTCTATCGATTCCGTGCAGTTCCTGCTGGAGTCGAAACGCAGCTTCTAGTTCTCTGGAAAAAAGCCGCATCATGGTGTCTGTATGAGGACGTCCCACATGTAGTCGTGGTGCGTCGTGCAGATCCTGTTCATTTCCTTGACAGCCCGATCGACCTTGCGGTCGCGGAAGTCGGCGAGAATCGCCTCTCTGCTTTTCATCAAGGTCTTGTGATCCGCCGTGCTCATGATCAGCAGGCGTCGATTCTCGCTCCGGCGCACAGTCGAACTAGGTCGCGTACACGAACCCTGGTTTCGCACCCTGGTCCTGCGCGTGGGAATTTCCAGCGGCCATTGCGATGGCCAAAAGGCAAGCCGTAATGAAACACTTATTCATAGCCTCTCCCCTTGTTTTTTGCTTCAGAAATGAAGGGTCCTCAGTCTATACCCGAGTTGACAGGATATTCGGCGCGGCTCAGGCTCTGCCCCGCAGGCATACTTCCGTCGAGGGGAAAAATTCGTGAACAGCTTTGATTCCCAGGGTTTTCGGATCGCTTATGACGATGACGGGGATGGCGATCCGATCATCCTGCTGTACGGCTTCGCCGCTGATCGGCGTGGCTTCAGGCTAACTGCCGACAGTTTCTTGAAGGCTGCGGCACCGGGCTTGCCGGGATACCGTTGAGCTATCGGCTCGTCTTCGGTGCCAGTGGCTATATCGGCAGCCACCTTGCGCCCTATCTCGCCGCGCGGGGTTTGCCGGTACGCGCATCCTCGCGAAATATCGAGGTTTTGGAGGGGCGCGAGTGGCGCGGCATCGAACTCGCCGCAGCCGATGCATTGCGCCCGGATTCACTCGATGCCGTTCTCGACGACGTCGATATCGCCTATTACCTCGTGCATTCGATGGCGGCCGGAAAGAACTTTCCCGAACTGGATGCCACGGCGGCGCGCAATTTCGCAGCCGCGGCGGCAAGACAAGGCGTACAGCGCATCGTCTACCTCGGGGGACTGGTTCCGGAATCTCCAAGGTCGACACATCTTCGTTCGCGCCAGGAAACCGGCGATATCCTCCGCGCGGGCAGCGTACCGGTCACCGAAATTCGAGCCGGCATGATTATCGGTCCCGGCTCAGCCGCGTGGGAAGTCATTCGCGACCTGGTCAATCATTTGCCTGTCATGATCACGCCACGCTGGGTTTTCTCGCGTTCCACGCCAATAGCGCTCAGCAACCTGTTGCGCTATCTCGCCGATGCCCCGATGCTCCCGGAAACGGCGGGCAAGACCTACGACGTCGGCGGCGCGGACGACCTGACGTATGAAGAAATCATGCGCCAGTATGCCGCGCTGGTTAACAGGAAGCCGCGCATCATCCCGGTGCGCGTCCTTACGCCGCGCCTGTCGTCGTACTGGTTGCGCCTGGTTACGTCGGTGCCGACAAACATTGCGCGCGCCCTGATCGACGGGCTGTCACAGGACGTGATCGCCACTGATGATCGGCTTGGGAAACTCGTGCCGCAGAAACTTCTCGACTTTCGCGAGGCGGCCATAGAGGCACTCGAAGCGGACCGAAAGCATGCAGTACCGGCCCGCTGGGTCGAGGGCGCCATGGCCTGTCGCGAATTCAGCCCGGAGTACGGTTTCTATTCGAAACAGGCCGGCGGCAGCGCCATCAGCAGCGCTGGCAAGGACGCCCTGTGGCGAGTCGTTTGCCACGTCGGCAACCGGGGGGATTTCTTCTATGCACGGCCACTGTGGTGGCTGCGAAGAATCCTGGACTGGGCGATTGGAGGACCGAGTTTTCGCCGCGGGCGCCGCCATCCGGACGAGCTTCGCACCGGGGATGTCGTTGACGCCTGGCGGGTCATCGCGATGCAGCCCGGCAGGCAGCTTACGCTGCTGATGGAGATGAAGGCGCCGGGCGCCGGCGTCCTGGAATTCGACATCGAAGACGCCGGCAGTGACCGGCGCTGCGTACGCGTAACGGCCTACTTTCACCCCGCAGGCGTATGGGGGATCGCGTACTGGCTGGCGCTGTTACCGTTTCACAGCGTCATTTTTCGCGGCATGACGCGCGAAATCGCGAAACGTGCCGAGGCAGAGGCCCTCGACCGGGCCGCGCCGTAGTCTGTCCGACAACGGCAGGATCCGCCGCCCCGGGCCGGCAACCCGAGTTAATGGCAATGCGGAAGCCCTGATTTTTCACAGCGCCGCAACAGCTGCGCAAACCATTGATATGGTTACTCTAAAGTTCGGGCCGGAGCGCGAGGTTTTGGCCGTGATTGAGCGGGGCTTTCCCCGACAGGCCTGCGAAGGACCGATTTTATTTTTTTGTGAAATTAACAGTGTAAAATTCTTTCTGTGAAATTTATTCAAATGCAAGGATACTATGTTAGTCACGTAAAAGCAGCGGTAAGCCCTTACCGGAATACGGAGCAGGAGATCGCCATGACGCAGCAGCAACTTGAGACGCCAGTTTCACCCTGTGGAAAGCTGATAAACGCGCTTTTCGGCGCCAGCATCGGTGAGGCAGAGCGCATGGTGAGCGTGCTGGATGAGGCGATTCCGCTGCAGGGCGCGAGCCACGCCGACGCTGTCGAGTACCTCGTCGAGATTCCCATGCGCTATGCGGAGTGTTTCGCACTGCTGGCAGACGGGCGCAAGGTGGCCCTCAGGAATCCTCGCCAGTTTGTCGGCTGGTCGTCGCATGCCCGCGACCGCTCGCTGCTGTTTCGCAGCCGCGGCAAACACTACGAGGTTGCCGTAGAAGCCGGGCTCCGAGGCCAGTCGCCGGGCTGCATTCGCACCGTGTTCCTCGAATCCAGGTCCGAACGCCGTTCCAGCCTCGCTCGCAAGTTTATCGGCATCGACGGCGACCTGGTGATCCTGCCGGTACTCCCCGCTCCGATCTAGCGCCGACCGGGCATGCCCGTACCGGGCTGAAAATTCAGAACAAAGGCGGTAGCATTGAGCTCGTCCGGAGCGCTCGACGCGTTCGCCTGGGGAGAATCCTGATGTCGAATAGCCGTCAGCGATACCCGTACCTCGTTGGGAGTGGCTTATGAAGAAGAACCTTACCGTACTTGCGATTGCCTGCCTGGTGGCCGGGCTGTTTGCCGAGATGGGTGTCGCGATCGCGCAGACCAGTGCTGCCGAAATGCTCGAACAGGCAAGAGCCAGGGCGCGCGAGATGGAGGAACTTAAGGCGGTTCTGAACGGACCGGATCAGAACATGCGGCTCGCGAGCTTTGACGTCATGGTGAACAGTGGCGACGAAGCCATGCGCCAGATCGCAATTGATACGGGCCTCGCGAGCGCCGACACACTGATGCAGGCGATGGCGTTCAAAGAAGCGGTGCTTGGCCTGAATCGTATCGTAATGTCGCTCGAGATTGATAAGAGCCAGCCCGCGGATATCCAGGCGCAGTCGCAAACGATCATGGATGCCAATGGCAACGCTTACGAATTGCCCATCGTCGAATCCGACAAGAAAACCGGCGTCTTCAAGATCTATGGGAAGAACACGGGACAGGTAAGCGGTCTGGAGCTGACGTTTAAGTACAGCTACGACAGCGGCAAGCTGTCGCTCGCCGACGAGACGACGATCAAGGGGCCGGTCAGAATCTACAAGGCTGGCTATGGCAGCTTTATTGCCACCGCAAAGATTCGTTAGTTCGCTGGAATAACGCGTAGCCGGGCCAGCGCCACGATCTTGCCGCCGTTGGACGCACTGCTGATGACGAGGCGAATATGCCGCGCCCAGCTCGGTGCGATAGCGATCGTCGCGACACCGTCTTCAAATTCGATCGGGCCGCCCGACACGCTGCGCCAGCGCCGGCCGGTCTCGCTACCGCTGACCATGAGTTCGACCGTGGCGGGCAACGCGCCGCTATCCGGGACGCCCCGGCCGTCGAGCTCGATGCCGGCGATCGCAATGCGATCGCCCGGCAGGTCCATCTCGATGTCGACCGGCCAGGCGTCGACCTTGGCTATCCAGGGTGGTGAGTCGTCGCCGGCAACGAGGTTGACGGCCCTGTGTTGCGCGTCGACAGGCAGCGCTGACCAGCTGGTGATTGCACCGCTCTCGCCGGGCTGAGTCGCTGAATCGCGCTTCGTCGATACCGACGCCGGCATCGACGCCGGCGTCGAAGTACCGCCGCTGACGAATCCGTCGACCTTTTCAAACATCTTGTCGAGACGAATTACCTTGCCGACGCCAAAGCGGGGGTTTACCGACAGCAGCATCCCGATCGGCGTATCACCCGACATCAGGAGGCTTCCGCTCTGTCCCTTGCGCAACTGGTTGATGTCATTGGTCGGCTGCACACGGAGGAACCGTTCGCCGTCGTCATCGATAATGGTGACTGACAGCTGCGCGATACTTCCGTCGCCGTTGACGGAACGAACGGTGGCGAGCGCATTTGCCCGGATGCGACTGCTCACCGCCCGGCTGACGGCCATCGTGCTGTAGCCGCAGCTGGAAGTAATACCGCCACTGATGTCGGCAACAGAGACGTCGTCGCCGAGATCCGCAACCGCGACCGATTCGCCGAGCAGAGAATCGCTGCCCTCACGAAGGAAGGCCGCAACGTCGCCGGCTTCCGCGGCAACATGCGTGGGCAGTATCGCGAGGCAACGATCCGCGTAATGCGCCAGGTAGGCCTGGCCGATTTCGAGTGCCGCGTTCTCATAGGATCGCACCAGCGCCTGCTGGGCTGACGCCGCTTCCACGAACAACAGCAGCCCGATCAGGGCGATGACAGCGTGACGCATCATTCCTTTGGCCTTCTGCGCAGCCAGCGATTGAAACGCTTCAGAAAATCGCCGGCATTGCCGGGATCGTTCGCATCGCGACTGCCGCCTCCGACAAACGGCTGCAGGCTCAGGATCAGCGTCATGTAGGCGGCGAGTATGGAGCCCCAGAAGGCGATCGCCGGATCGGCGGCCAGCGCTCGGATCATGCCGGGTTTGAAGTCATAGCCGCTTTCTCCGAACCGCTCGATGCGCAGACTGCCGGCGCGTCCGAACGCGACGACCCGCATGGCGGTTTCGTCACGGGCAACCCGTACAAAGCCTTTTGGCCAGGGGCGCCCGGGCTCGGGTTCGCCGAGCCGAACCTGGTCGCCGAGCATCAACCCGGCCTCGTCGACCATCGTGCGCTTGTCGGCTGACTCGTCCGCGGTGTAAACGACGACATGGCCACCGTGCAGCACCCGCGTATCGGACCAGCTGACCGCACGACCGAGCGTCGTCGCACCCGAGAACGGCAGCGTTAGCGACTGCCGGGGTAGTTGTGTCCAGATCAGGTTTAGCGCCGCGCCCAGCTCGACGTCTTCGACAATTCCAACCACGGAGTAAGCACCGAGCGATTCGCCTTCGGCCGTGCGCAGTGACATGGCAATGCCACCCTCCGGACGCAGTTGCAGTGTGGCCGACGCGCCGCCGTTCAGGCGCAAAACCTGCTCCGGATCCTCTGAATGCCAGGCACGCCAGGCCCGACTGCCGCAGGGACTGTCTCCCGGCGCAAGCCGGTACTGCTCGGGCAAATCGAGTTCGCCGCGCGCGCAGACGACGGCTCCGTCAACCAGCCAGCGGGTTTCCGTGCCGGGCGGCAGACTGACTTCGGCGACCTCGGTCGTGGCCTCGATGGAGAATTCCCATTTGGCGGGCAGCACCAGGCGCCAGAGAATAAAGACGATGAAGACGATTATGCCCGCCATCATGACGGCGACGCCGACTTTCCACGCGGAAATCGAGCCAGGAGATTCCTGCACGGCAGCCTCCGCGTCCGGCTCGCTCATTCAGCGGCGCCGACTATCGTAATCTCGATCGACGGCTGTTCGCGGCCAAATCGCTCACGAATGATCGTAACAGGCACTGACCTGGCGACATCGATCGCCCCGAGGCGGCAGATATAGTCGTATGTCGTGCGCCGGCCTTCCGAGATGTAGTCACAGGGCTTGACCTCGGCGTCCAGCTCGAAGAACACGTCGGTCGCACCAAAGGAGTTCAGATAGATCACCGCCTCCGCGGGCGCCGCCTGCACGCCTGCAGACAGGAGGAAGAAATCGGAGCTGCCTGAATCGCAGTCTCCCGCTGTCGCCGCGAGCGCGATCTCGTCGGCACCATACTCTTCCACCACGTCCCTGAGCTTCGACTGATAGGGCAACAACACCGGGCCGCTGGATCCTTCCGGCAGCGCGTAGATGTTCCGGGATGTGTAAATGCCGTCTCGCGAGGCGACGCGCAGGCAGACCTGGTCTGCGGCCGAATGCCCGGTCGACAGGACTGCAATCTGATCGTCCACGATTGCCCGCGCGACTCCCATTGTCATGACACCAACGATGACGTTGCCACTGACCGAAACCTCGGGCTGGTAGGACTCCAGGAAAGGCTCGCTCACGAGCTTCGCCGATGGTGGCGCGTCGGCCATTGCCAGTGCCGGCATTATCAGAGCCAGTAAAGAGACCAGGCGCATTGCATCTCCTCCGTGCGGGCATGAAAGCCGATTTTAGCATAGCGGCGGGCAACGCAACGCTTGCGAAATCCTTAGGTAAAACAGTATCTTTTGCCTTCGGAATAACCTTATAGCGCTTGCTGCTGACGGCGCCATAATCTATCCATCCAACGAACTCAGGGGAATCGGCGATGGCGTATACATCCAGCGATATTCGTAACGTGTGTCTTGTGGGCCCGAGCAATGCTGGCAAGACGCAGCTCGCCGAGGCCCTGCTGCACGCCGGTGGCGCGATTCCTGAATGCGGCTCGGTTGAAAAGGGCACCACCGTATCCGACTACACGCCGCGCGAAAAACAGCTTGGGCATTCACAATATGCGGCGGTCTGCCACCTCGATCATGGCGGCATCCATGTCAACCTGCTCGACACGCCGGGATACCGGGATTTCATCGGTCGGGCGCTGGCGGTATTGCCGGCGGCGGAGACTGCGGCACTGGTGATCAATGCCCAGGACGGCGTCGACATGATCTGTCGACGCGTGATGGAGGCGGCGAAGAAGCAGCGGCTGTGCCGCATGATCATCGTCAACAAGATCGATGCCGAGGAACTCGATCTCGAGACCGTCCTGGCGAATATTCGCGAGGCATTCGGCGCCGAGTGCCTGCCGCTCAACCTGCCCTCTGCAGACGGTAGCAGTGTCGTAGACTGCTTCTTCAAGCCGGAGGATATCGCAACCATGTTCAGCGACGTCGCTACGGCACATACCCAGATCGTGGATCAGGTCGTCGAGGTGGACGAGGCGCTGATGGAGCTCTACCTGGAACAGGGACAGGAGCTGAAGCCCCCGCAGCTGCACGATCCGTTCGAGAAAGCGCTTCGCGAAGGACACCTGATACCGGTCTGTTTCGTCTCCGCCCGGACCGGCTCGGGCATCAGGCAGTTGCTGCAGATCTTCGAGCGGCTGATGCCCAATCCCATGGAAGGCAATCCGCCGCGATTCCTCAAGGGTGAGGGTGACAAGGTCGAAGAGGTGACTATATCTCCGGATCCGAACGCGCATGCGATCGCGCATGTGTTCATGGTGAATATCGACCCGTTCAAAGGTCGCCTGGGCACCTTCCGGATTCACCAGGGCACCATTCGACCGGGCAATCAGCTGTATGTCGGTGACGCGCGAAAACCCATCAAGGTCAATCAGCTGCTTAAGGTCAATGGCGGCGAACACAGCCGGGCGGATATAGGCGTTCCCGGCGATATCTGCGCAATTCCGCGCGTGGACGAGGTTCACTACGATGCCGTGCTGCACGATTCGCACGACGAAGATCATTTCCATCTGAAATCGATCAGCCTGCCGAGACCGATGTACGGGCTTGCCATCAAACCGCCGAGCGACAACGATGCGCAGAAGACATCCGACGCTCTGCACGTCGCTGAAGCCGAGGACCCTTCGCTGCAGGTGGAGCACAATGCAGCGCTCAATGAAGTGGTGCTGCGCGGCCTCGGCGATTTGCACCTGCGAACCGTACTCGAGCAAATTTCCGACAGGCACAACCTGGAAGTCATTACCTCCCTGCCCTCGATCGCGTATCGCGAAACGATCACCCGTAGCGCCGAGGGTCATCATCGGCACAAGAAGCAAACCGGCGGCGCGGGCCAGTTCGGCGAGGTATACCTGCGAGTCGAACCGCTTCCCGCCGGCGAAGGCTTCGAGTTCGCCAGCGCTGTCGTCGGCGGATCGATCCCGTACCAGTATATTCCCGCCGTTGAGACGGGCGTCCGGCAAGTGATGGAAGCCGGGGCGGTATACGGATACCCGATGCAGGACATCAAGGTCACCGTCTACGACGGCAAGCATCATTCCGTGGATTCGAAGGAAGTTGCATTCGTGCAGGCTGGCAAGAAAGCCTTCCTGGACGCAGTGTCCAAGGCCTCGCCAATCATCATGGAACCCATCGTCGACGTTACCGTGACGGCACCGAGTCGCTGTGCCGGAGGTGTGACAGGCGACCTGTCCTCGATGCGCGGCATGGTTACCGGTACCGAGGCGCTGCCCAATGACCGCATCATGGTATCGGGGCAGGCGCCTCTTAAAGAGATTCAGGGCTATCACTCGCGCCTCAAGTCGCTGACCGGCGGCGATGGCAGCTTCACGATGGATTTCAGTCACTATGCCGAAGTGCCGCGCGAAGCACTGGACTCTGTCGAGGCCAAGTCGACCGCCTCCGGCTGAGGTTTTTGCGCCGGCATCCTTCGCTACTGTGAATCGGGTCACACGCTTGCCGCTATAATTGCGCTATACGTTGAAACAGGTTTTGTTTGCCGCAGAGGACACAAGCCTATGCGCGAGACGAGCAGCAACGATCGGGTGGTACCAGTGGCTAATCTGCTGGACTACTTCCGGACGTCTGTCGAAGGCGTAATCGCTGAGCAGGGTGTCGACGTCAAACCGGACGCAACGTACTACGTCGTCAATCTGCTCACCCTGTTCTCGCGTTCCGATGAACTCTACGATGACGACGGCGAAATTTTCGGAATAAAACCGCTTGCTCTGATGCTCGCCGATGCGAGCGATGCGCCCAGCGCGGAACAGCGAAACACGGCGCTGCAGCGAATCGGCGACGTTGCGCTCTTCATTTCCGGTTTCTTCGCCGACAGTCTCGCGACGCACTCCGTCGACATTGACTACTATATTCACATGGGTGGCAGTGCCTATGGCTCGCTGTCTGCCGAGGTCCGCGGAACGTTTCGTGGACGGGCCTTTGCCGAAACCTACGGTGAACTCGCCGCCAAGTTCCAGGTCATGGTCGACGTACTCAACGAAGTCCGCGACCGCGAACGACAGGAGTCCGACGTCGACGTGCTGCGAACCTACCAGGTCTGGCGCAAGACCGGCAGCAGGCGTGCGGAAGCGCTGCTACGCCAGCAGGGTGTCGTCCCCATCTCAGCGAGCGCCGGACCGCGGCGCCACTAGCCGGGTCCTCGATCGTCCGCGGAATCTTCCTAGTTCAAAACGCCAAACGCGTTGTCATCCTGGGCTGTGTCATCTGGCGCGGCTAATCGGTTCAGGCCGAACTCGCGAGCAATCAACTGCATTGCCGCTCGTGCCTCGCTCTCGCCTTTGAATCCCTCACCCAGAAGAATCTCATTGCCCTGATGATCGACACCGAAGATCGAATAGAAGACGGTATGCTTGCCGCCCGACTGCGATTTCATCGTACTTTTCTTTGTCAGGCGCACAAGCTGGTTCTGATGCATCGATCGCCTGCTGATCGGCATACCCAGCAGGCGTCGCACACTCATGATGTCGGCTCCCTGCTTGAATACTTGCAGTGAATTCAGCATGAGATACAGGCAGAACAGACCGATGAAGGATCCTACCGCGCCGAAAACGCCGCCGAAGAGCCTCTCGCCTTCGTGAACAACGAGGAACCAGCCCGCTGCGGCAAAAATCGCGCCGACGACGATGCCGCCGAGGGCCGATGAGAAATAGCGCCCGGCCGGGTAGTACATCTCCCTGCCCGTAGCACTGCTTCTAACCGTGACGATTTCACTCACCGATTGCTCATCAAGCTTCTGTTGCTCGGTTCTCGCTTCTTGCACTGAGCGCTCCGGCAGCCCGTGCGACGTAGTTGCGGTGGCATACACCGGGATGTCGTAGCTGCGATCGAGATCCGTCCCTGGCAACTGCGCCCGCAAGTCCAGGCGCCACAGGTGATAACTGTCGTCGCGCTCCGAATCCGATTCCTTGAGGCCTTCCGGCACGTCGAAGCGGAACGTCAGCCTCGTGCCATTGGCGCCGGGCTCGGCGAACGCGACCATCGAGTCCTGCCACTCGGCGACTTCCTTGCGGCTTCTGCTCTTGCCGCTGCCCGATACGTAGCTGTGCAGGTTGTTCAGCGTCAGCTCGAAGCGGGCGCTCGCATCGAACGGAATGCCAAGGTCGATCGTGCCGCCAACGTGTCCGCCAATCGAACCCGGAAACGGGTCCAGCGTTATCGGCGCAGCTCCGAAGCGACGCCACTCGAGAATTCGCCGCGTGGCCCAGACCAGCAGCCCGATGCCGACCAGCGGAAACAACAGGCCTATGAGCGCAAGATAGTTCTCCTTGCGCGTTACCTCCTCGTACAACAGGAACGGCAACGGTGCCGAGATCAGGTTCCAGATTGCGGCGAACGCCAGCGCTCCCCACATGGCGGCCTTCGAGCCGGAGCGTATCGTCGCCGTCTGCCAGTCGCCGTTCAACAACCAGGGAGCATCGCGAAATTCCGGCAGGTCGGCGTCTTTGTCCGTTGCGGCGCGCCACACAAAGATCAACATGCCCAGGCCGAAACCACCGAACACCAGCAGAAAAATCGACTTGAAGCCAATCAGGCCCCATCGAAATTCGGGATCGATAATTGACTCGGCGGGCTCTTCCGGATCGACATACACAATAATAGTCCCACCGGCCGCCGACTGCAGGCGGCGACCCGTATCCCGCTGATAATTTCCGATATTGTCGCTGCCGCCTGCGAGCGATACGCGGCTCCCGGTGTACCGCGCGCCGTCGTAGCTGTAGGTATACTCGGCATAGGCTTCGTAGGTATCGGAGTCGTCGCCCGAGCGGGTTTCATAACCGCCACGATTCAGCGTCGCCTCGACCTGCTCCCAGGAGCGCATTTGCCATGCATCGAGGAAGCCGCCGCCGACGGACCACAGCATCCAGACGCCGACCGCGAGAAACGGCAGCGCGAACAATGTCCCTGCTATCCTGGCTTTCATGCCGTTGAGGGTAGCAATACCGGCCGCTCTCTGCCGTGATGCGCATCCAGGTACCGGCAGGCAGGCCGCTGAAGTTACGTCATCTGCCGCCGATAGGTCCAGACAGGACCCTGTAGTGGAGGGGAAAAGCCATCATCAAGCCACCAAGCCCGGTCGACGAGTAGCTGCGTCTGGGAACCCGGCGCAAGCTGGTGATACCGGGCGACCAGGTCATGGCCGTGACGGATACGCACATCGAACGGACGTCGCATAATCGCGGATCGGCGGCGCATTGTTCGTAGATTGGCGTTGGTGAGATCGGACGAATTGCCGAAAGCCCACTTCAGTAGCGTCCGTGCTGCTTAAAAATATAGTTGTTGAGTTCGATGAACTCGGAATTCATGCGATGGATGATACGGTGGGTTGATCGTGCGATGGCGCGCATCACTTTGTAGACGAGCTGCGGATTCTTGTCGATGATCTTCTCGAAATCGGCGCGTTTCAGGCTCAGGATATGGCAGGGACAAAGCGCGCGCAGCCCGACCGTGTGCTCGTGGCCGTCGATGAAGCTGAGTTCCCCGGCGAGGTCGCCCTCCCGGAGCACCGCCAGACCCGCCACGTCGCCGCCGCCGGTGCGTTTGACGACTTCCAGTTTGCCCTCAAGAAGCACGTGCAGTGAATCGTCGCTGGTACCCTGGTTAATCAGGAACTCGCCGTCGCCCAGTTCCCGGGCGCTCATGATGCCGCTGAGCACGCCGGCCTCGCCCTCCGATAATTCTCCACCGAGTGACGACAGGAGAATGAGATTGGCTACATCTGTCATTTGTTGATCCTCGGGCACTCGCTTAAACGCAAAAATCTACAACTTCAATTCTAATGAACACGGTGCTTCCGGGACTATACGTAGAAGGCCCAAAAACGTCAGCCTATCGGCATTTCCAGCAACCGGTTGCGACGATCATCCCGGTGCGACAGCGTGCGGAGAGCCCTCGGGCTAGTCGGTTTTCGTGCCCATGAGTTCGTAGTGCCCGCCGCGATCGAGCGCGGCCTTGTAGGCCGGCCGCGCCCTTACTGTCCTGAGGAAGCCGGCGAGGTGTGGGTACGCCGCCGCGAGATCGGTCCTGACTTCGGCGGCCTCCAGCGCAAAGCTCATTTGCACGTCAGCCGCCGTGAAACTGTCACCGCAAAACCAGGGTGACTCACTCAAGGCCTGCTCCATGAACTCGAGATTAGTCCTGACGTTGGCATCGAGGTAAGCGGCGCGAACCTTGCCGGCGATGCCTTTGGCGATGGGCTTGACAAAAAATGGCATCGGCGCGGTTTCGATGCGCCCGAGTATCAGCGAGATAATCATCAGCGGCATGAAAGTCCCTTCCGCATAGTGCATCCAGTAGGTATAGCTACGCCACGCGGGGGTTCCGGCAGCCGGATGCAGCTCTCCTTCATCATAGGTATGTACGAGGTACTCAATAATCGCACCCGATTCGGCAACCGTTACGCCGTTGTCGACGATCACCGGGGCCTTGCCCAGCGGATGAACCTCTTTGAGTTCGGGGGGCGCGAGTCCTGTTTGTTTGTCCCGGCCGTAGCGCTTCATTTCGTACTCGACGCCGAGCTCCTCGAGCAGCCACAGGATGCGCTGCGATCGGGAGTTCTCCAGGTGGTGGACAACCAGCATTCTTATTCTCCAGCGTTTGGTTGACAGTGCTCAGCATACTGCAATTTCGCGATCCGGGCCGCTTAAGACACCACTCCCGGATTGCCGATGCATGTGGGGCTGATTTCTCGTAGCATGCATGATTCTGTTCCCTGATGACGTCCGACCCGCCAGCGACTTCGTGAATACCTCCCGCTTTCCTTTCTTGTTCGTATGGCTGATATGCCTGTCGCTCTCCGCCAACGCGCTCGCCCAGCAGCTCGAGAACGGCGCTGAGCCGGTTCCGCCCGAGCTCGCCTCGCTGCAGAACAACTGGTGGGCCTACTTCGAGGGCCCGCGCGCCGCGGTCGAACCGCGAATGAAGGAATTCCTGGGCAGCGCCGGGGTGCAGATAGCGGACCTGGCACCCCAGAACCAGGCCATTGCGCAGTCGATTCTCGGCGCGGTCGCTGACAATTTCGAGGCCTTGCTGCCTCTGCTGGACGATGCCGATCTGGCCGCACAGGAACTGGAACCCGAGGCTGCCGGCTATTCGATCGATGATTTGCTGAAGATCGCAGCCACGGCGCGCGAGGCCCGCAGCGATGCCGCCGAGGAACAGCTCGAAGTCGATCGCGAAAAACGCGTCCTCGATGGCACCACACGGCACCGCGATGCCGTTTTCGACGACTACGTCGATGCGGCCGAGGGAGATGCGCGCTGGCTCGCCGGACTCCGCCTGGTGCAGGCCCGATCGGCGCAAGCCATCTCGGCGCGGCGACTTGCGCTTTTGACACAGCGCGCCGAGCGCGACATGGCTTACGCCGATGCCCTGGCCGTTCGGCGTGACCTCGCCAGCACTCGCCTGGCAACGACCGCCGACGAGGCCGACATTGAAGGCCTGAATAAACGGGTCGCCGACGACAGGGCTGCCGTCGAGACGGCAAGGGAACAATTACGCGCCGCGCAGATCGATGCCAGCGGCCTCGACCTCGATACGGAAGACGGTCGTTCGCAGCAACGCCTGCAGCACCAGCGGCTGCTTGGCGCGGAAATCGCCCTGGCGCTGGCGGAGACCAGGCTTGCCCAGGCCGAGGCACAGCTGTGGTGGACCGAGATCGTGCTGGACCGGCCGCCGGATACCGGCGCACTCGAAGACAAGACGCTCGCCTGGTCGGAACTCGTACGAAGGGTCGAGCAGCGCGTGCCGGTCTGGAAGCAGGAGACCGCCGACGAACTCCTGGCGATACAGAGTATCAGTCGCGACGGCCTTAACCGCTCCGCTCGGCGCGTGCTCGATCAGCGTCTCGGGACCGCGCAGGAAACCCTGACCCGGATAGGCGAACTCGATGCAAAGGTGTCGGACCTCGAGCTGTTGATGCGTACCGTGGACACGGTTGCCGCGGAATACACGGGCGCCTTCCGATCCTGGCTGACAGGCATCAGCCGGGTCGTAAAGACAGCCTATTCCCGGGTCGCCAGCCTGGCTGACGTTACCTTGTTCCAGATCGGTGAGACGCCCGTCGATGGCGGCGACATTCTGCGCGTGATCCTCATACTGACCTTCGCGTTCCTGCTCTCCCGGGGGCTGCGCCACGCAATCCGGCGATTTGGCGACAGCGAATTCAGCGGAACCCAGGCGTCCCTGTACACGGTCGGCCGACTGAGTCACTACACGATTATCATCTTCGGGTTGTTTATCGCGCTGTCGTCGATCGGCATCAACTTCAGCAATCTCGCGCTTGTCGCGGGCGCACTCAGTGTCGGCATCGGTTTCGGCCTGCAGTCCATCGTCAACAATTTCGTTTCGGGCCTCATCATCCTGTTCGAGCATACGCTGCGCGTCGGCGACTACATCGAGCTCGATAACGGCCTGACGGGTACGGTCAAATCCATCAACGTGCGCAGCACGTTGATCAACACCAACGACAACATCGACATCGTTGTGCCCAACTCCGAATTCGTAACGACACGGCTGACCAACTGGACGCTCGGCGAGCACATACTGCGCGTTCGCATCCCATTTGGCGTCGCGTACGGCAGCGACAAGGAGCTCGTCAAGAAAGCGGCGCTCGAGGCCGCGGCGGAGGTGCAGTACACCCTGACGCACATGAAGGGCCGTGAACCCGACGTGTGGCTGGTCGAATACGGCGACAACAGTCTCAACTTCCTGCTGCTGGTCTGGGTCAATCGGCAGGGCGCCCGCCGCCCAACCCGCACCCGCTCCGCCTACCTGTGGGCGCTGGAGACGAAACTCAGCGAATACGGCATCGAGATACCTTTTCCACAGCGCGACCTGCACCTGCGCTCCGGATGGCCCGCGGCAGCGGCGCCTGCAACAGAACCGGGCATTCCCGCCGCCAGGGAACAGGCGCCTGAGCTACCTTCATCAGCAATCGACGATTCGAGGAACCAATCATGAAAGACGAAACACTTGCCATACACGCCGGCTTCAAATCCGACAGCGCCACCAATGCCGTTGCGGTGCCCGTGTACCAGACGGTGGCCTACGAGTTCGACAACGCGCAGCACGGCGCGGACCTGTTCAACCTTGCCGTTCCCGGAAACATTTACTCGCGCATCATGAACCCGACCGTCGACGTACTGGAGCAGCGCTGTGCCCAGCTCGAAGGTGGCATCGCCGGGCTCGGCCTCAGCGCCGGCAGTGCGGCGATTAACTACGCCATCCTGACGCTGGCCGAAAAAGGCAATAACATCGTGACGGTGCCTATGCTCTACGGTGGCACCTATACCCTGTTCAAACACATGCTGCCGAAGCTCGGCGTCGAGGTACGCTTTTCCGTTGACGACAGCGCGGCGAGCATGGAAAGCCTGATTGACGACAAGACGACGGCCGTCTTCTGCGAGTCGATCGGTAATCCCGCGGGCAACGTCGTCGACATCGAGGCGCTTGCGAACATGGCGCACGAACATGGCGTACCGCTGATCGTCGACAACACGGTTGCGACGCCGGCACTTATCAAGCCCATCGAATGGGGCGCGGACATCGTCGCGAATTCGCTCACCAAGTACATGGCCGGTCACGGCAACTCGCTCGGAGGCATCATCGTAGACAGTGGTGAATTTCCCTGGGCCGACTACCCCGAGAAATTTCACATGCTGACGGAGCCCGAGGAGTCATACCACGGCGTTGTCTACACGGAGGCACTCGGCGCCGCGGCCTATATCGGTCGCGCCAGGACCGTGCCGCTCCGAAACACGGGCTCGGCGCTGAGTCCGATGAACGCGTTCCTGATCCTTCAGGGACTCTCGACCCTGCCGCTGCGCATGGAACGACACTGCGACAATGCAATCGCCGTCGCGAACCACCTGAACGAGCATCCGCGTGTCGAGTCTGTCAACTTCGCCGGCCTGCCAGACTCGCCCTACTACGATCTCGCGATGAAGTACACGAATGGCAGGCCTTCGGCCCTCATGTCCTTCAGCATCAAGGGTGGCTTCGACGCGGCGGTGAAATTCTACGATTCCCTGGAGCTGTTTCTTCGACTCGTCAACATCGGTGACGTAAAGTCACTGGCGGCGCATCCAGCATCGACGACGCACAGGCAGTTGAGCGAAGAAGAGCTGAAGTCGGCGGGCGTTACGCCCGAAATGATTCGTCTTTGCATCGGCATCGAGCACATCGATGACATCGTCGCGGACATCGACCAGGCACTCGCCGCGGCGTCAGCCTGAAGTGCACGTGAAAATCCGGCAATTATCCGATTCGGGATCTGTCCATCATCGACAAACCACCCATTATGGCGGCTGTCGCCGCCCTCGATCGGCGGCCGCCCAAGGCACCTCGTCGCGCGCTGAAAAGGTCTTGAAACGCCAATTTGTTTTTGATAAAAAATGCGCGCTCGCCAGCCTTCAGATGGCGACGTTTGACAACTCCGATGATTGAAATACAAGGGCTGACAAAGCGTTATGGCCGGCATACGGTGGTCGACAAGCTCAGCTTCGACTGCGCCGCAGGAGAAGTACTCGGTTTCCTAGGACCCAACGGTGCCGGCAAGTCCACGACCATGAAGATGGTCACGGGCTTCGTTGTGCCCAGCTCCGGCAGCATTCGGGTTTGCGATCACGACATACAGACCGAGACACTGGCTGCACAGCAGCGCATGGGCTATCTGCCCGAGGGTGCCCCGCTGTATGCGGAAATGACACCACGACAGTTCCTGGAGTTCATTGCCGACGTTCGCGGGCTGTCGGGCAGCCGGCGACGGCAGCGGCTCGACGAAGTCATCGAGCTGTTGCACCTGGGACCGGTGCTCGGGCAGACCATCGAGACCCTGTCCAAGGGCTTCAAGCGCCGGGTTGGCCTTGCCCAGGCTATCCTGCACGACCCGGACGTGCTGATCCTCGACGAGCCCACCGACGGTCTCGACCCGAACCAAAAGCACGAGGTCAGGCAACTGATTCGCTCGATGTCGGCCCAGAAGCTCATCATCATCTCGACGCACATACTCGAGGAGGTCGAGGCGGTCTGTTCGCGCGCAATCATTATTGCCGATGGCCGCCTGCTCGTCGACGACACACCGGAAGCACTGGCGGCACGTGAAGGCGGCGATCTTGACAAGGTCTTTCGGCAGATCACCCAGGGCGCGACAAGCACAGAGCAGGAGGCGGTCGCATGAACATGATCAAGGCGGTGTTTCGCCGTGAGCTGCAAAGCTATTTCGCGACCCCCGTCGCCTACGTCTTCATCGTCATCTTCCTGATGCTGATGGGCGCGTTTACATTCTATCTCGGCGCGTTCTTTGAGCGCGGTCAGGCCGACCTTCGGGCCTTCTTCAATTTTCATCCGTGGCTGTACCTGTTCCTGGTGCCCGCCATCGCAATGCGCCTTTGGGCCGAGGAGAGAAAGTCCGGCACGATAGAGCTGCTGATGACGCTGCCGATCACGCCCTGGCAGGCCGTTCTGGGAAAATTCATGGCCGCCTGGGCCTTCGCCGGCATCGCACTGGCGTTGACATTCCCCATCTGGCTCACCGTGAACTACCTGGGCGATCCCGACAACGGTGTCATCCTGGCGGCCTACATTGGCAGCCTGTTAATGGTCGGGGCGTTCCTGGCGATTGGCGCATTTCTGTCGGCGTTTACGCGTAACCAGGTCATCGCGTTCGTCGTCACCGTCGTCGTCTGTTTCAGCTTCCTGCTGTCGGGCTTCCCGCTGGTGCTCGATGTGTTTTCCGGCTGGGCGCCGCAGTTGCTCGTCGACGGAATCGCATCCTTAAGCTTCCTGACGCATTTCGAGAATATCTCCAAGGGCGTTATCGACCTGCGTGACCTGGTCTATTTCACTCTGGTCATCGGCACCTTTCTGTACGCCAACACGATTGTGCTCGGCTGGAAACAGGCGGACTGACGATGAGTACCCGCGCACAAAAACGCCTGGGCGCCTCGAGCTTGATACTGTTGCTGGTCGCGTTCGTCATTGCGGTTATCGTCTCGAACCAGCTCTTCAGGGGCATCCGGATCGACCTGACCGAAAATCGCCTGTATACACTGTCGGAGGGTACCCGGCGAATCGTTCGCAACATCGATGAGCCGATCAACCTGTATTTCTTCTTCTCCGACCAGGCGAGCGAGGGAGTGCCGTCGCTGCGCGACTACGCGAATCGCGTCCGGGAAATGCTTAAGGAGTTTGCAGGCGAGAGTCGCGGCAAGATTCGCCTGAGCATCGTCGACCCGGTACCGTTCTCCGAGGAAGAAGACCAGGCCGCGCAGTTCGGCCTGCAGGAGGTCGCGCTCGCGGCAACACCGGACCCTGTCTACCTCGGGCTTGCCGGCAGCAACAGTGTCGGTGATGACGAGATCATCCCGTTCTTTCAACCGGACAGGGAGGCTTCGCTGGAGTACGACATCGCGAAGCTGGTCAGCACACTGGCCACCCCGGAGCGCAAGGTGATTGGCCTCGTATCGGGCATTTCGATGTCGGGTCAGTTCGATCCGCAGACCCAGCGCATGCAACAGCCCTGGGTCGTTTACCAACAGGCTCGCCAGCTGTTCGAAATCCGTGAGCTGGGCACGTCGTTCGAGTCGGTGCCCGACGACGTCGGCCTGTTATGGATCGTGCAGCCCAGGAATCTGTCCAACTCGACCCAATACGCGATCGACCAGTTTGTCATGCGCGGCGGCAAGGCCCTGATCTTCGTCGATCCGGTTGCAGCGGTCGATACGGCGGTAAACACCGAGGGTATGCCGGCCGGTATGCCGCCCATGGGACAGGGCTCCGATCTGCCCTTGTTGTTCGAGGGATGGGGCATCGAGTTCAACGACCAGGAAGTCGTCGCCGATGCGCAGCTCGCGCTGACGATCAACAGCGGCATGGGCCAGCGGCCAGCGCGGCACTACGGTTACCTGGGTATCGGGGCCGCCGGTCTGAGCGAGGACGATATCACCACGATGGAACTGGGCTCCGTCAACGTGGCGATGGCCGGCAGACTGCGCCTGGCCGCCGATAGCGGCGTGTCTTTCGAGCCCCTCATTACGTCCAGCCCGGCCTCAACGACGATGCCGGCCGGGCGCTTCACCTTCCTGCCGGACCCCAGTTCGCTGCAGCAGGGATTTACCCCGGGCGGCACTCCGCTGACGATCGCCGCGCGGATCACCGGCACGCTGAGCAGTGCGTTCCCGGACGGCGAGCCCGCGACGAATCCGGGCAGCGATGCGGAAATCGAGACGCAAAGCGTGGAGGCTCACCTGGCCGAGTCAGCGCAGCCGGCCAATCTTATTGTTGTCGCGGATGTCGACATGCTCAGCGACCCGATGTGGGTACAGGTGCAGAATTTCTTCGGTCAGCAGATCGCAAACGCGTTCGCCAGCAACGGTGCTTTCGTCGTGAATGCGCTCGAGAACCTGGCTGGCAGCTCCGACCTGATCGCCGTGCGCAGTCGCGGCAGTTTTGCGCGGCCGTTTACCAAAGTCGACGAGCTGCGCGGCGATGCCGAGGCGCGATTCCTGCAGACGCAGCAACGGCTTGAATCGGAACTCTCGGAAACCGAGCGTCGCCTGGGTGAGCTGCAGGCATCGCGCGACGATACCGGCAGCCTGCTCCTCACCGACGAGCAGCAGGCGGAGATCGATCGCTTCATCAACCAGCGCGCGTCGATCCGCAAGGAGCTGCGGGCCGTGCAGCGCGGACTCGACAAAGACATCGAAAACCTGGGTACGATTCTCAAGGTGATCAATATCGGTTTGGTGCCGCTGCTGCTGACGCTCGGAACGCTGATCGCGCTCTGGCGACGCCGACAAAGGGCAAACGCATGACACGCAAGACGCTGCATACGCTGATTGCGATCATCGTCGGACTGCTGCTGATGCTGATGGTAATACGCAGCAACGATGTCGACGATGCCACGGTCGGCGCTCGCGCGCTGTTGCCCGATTTCAAGGCGGCCGCCAATGCTGTCAGCGAGGTGCGCCTCGTATCGGCCGCCGCCGAAGAGAGTGTGACATTGAATCTCGACGACAAAAAAAAATGGGTCGTCAGCGAGCGCGACGGCTACCCCGCCGACGTCGGCAAACTCAGGCAGCTGATCGTAGCGCTTGCGGACGCTCGAATTCTCGAGGAGAAGACTTCGAATCCGGCGCAGTACGACAAGCTCGGCGTGGGCGACCCGGAGGACGGCGGCAACGGCACCAAGGTAAGCATTAAGGCACCCGAGGCCACCTACGAAGTGGTCCTCGGAAATACGGCGCAGGGCAACTACCGCTATGCGCGCGTGACCGACGACGCCACCAGCTACCTGATCGATCAGAATCCGGACCTGCCGCAAACGATCGACGGCTGGTTGTTGCCCGGTGTCGTCGACATCGGTTCGGAGCGGATCAAACGCGTCACCATCACGCATGCCGATGGCGAGACCATCGTGATTGAAAAGACTGACCGCGAGCAGACGGATTTCGATGTCGTCGACATACCGGAGGGACGTGAACTCAGCTACGCAACGGTCGGAAACGGGATAGCCGGCGCCCTCGCAGCACTTGAGCTGCAAGACGTTCGATCAGCCGCCGACGGCGGCATCGCAACAACAACCACCCTTTACGAGACCTGGGACGGTCTCAAGCTCACCGCGGAGATCATTGCCGACGCCGACGAGTACTGGGTGGCGTTCGCCGTCGAGTCAGATGCGGAATCGAGCGCCGCCGCCGAGGCAGCGGAGATCAGGGCACGGGTGTCTGGCTGGCAGTACCGGCTGCCCGAGCACAAGAAAAATCTACTGATACGCCGCTGGGACGAGCTCCTGAAAGCGGCGGACACGGATTAGCGCTGTCGCTGCACCCTGCCTGACGCAAAACTGTCGCCGCCGCCGAAAGTCGCCTCGGGACCCGAGACCGAAAGAGGCGCTCATGACCGGGCGACTTAAGACCCGGCATGTTCTTGCCGATGCTCACGTACTCACCCCTTTGTCTTTTCCTCTCGCCCGACGCGCGATGTCGACAGCGTCTGCTGCGAGTCTGGTGATGGCATCGAAGTTGCCGGCCTTGATCACGTCCTCCGGCGTCAGCCAGCTACCCCCGCAGGCGAGCACGGCGGGAACGGCGAGAAATTCTGCCAGGTTGCCGGGGCTGACTCCGCCCGTCGGCATGAATCGCATGCTGCGAAAGACACTCGCCAACGCTTTGAGTGCGGGTACACCGCCGGCGATCGATGCCGGGAAGAATTTGACGGTGTCGAGGCCGAGATTGAACGCATGCTGAACTTCGCTCGGCGTCATCGTACCGGGGTAAATCGGCACGCCCCGCTCCTTCGCGACACCAACCACGCCGTCGTCGAGACCGGGTGACACGATGAACCTGGCGCCATTGTCGAGGGCGGCGTTGGCCTGTTTCGCACTCAGAACCGTACCCGCTCCGGCGATCACCTCGGGCACTTCGTCGGCGACAGCCCGCAGGCACTCCAGGGCGCGATCGGTCCGAAAAACCACTTCGACCACCTTGAGGCCGCCCGCAGCCAACGCGCGCGACGTTTTGACCGCGACGGCCGGGTCGTCGGCCTGGACCAGCGGTACCACCGGGTCATTCGTCAGTAATTCAATGATGCTCATCAGTACCCCGCAACGATGGACTTCGATTGACGTAGTTTCATATTTGAAACTTTGTATTATTTATAACACTACTAGGCAATGTTTTTACTGCACTGTCAATAGCAGGCGAGGGAGCCGATTTGAGCGCGCTCACAAAGGGATTCCGGATTCTCGAGGCCGTCGCTGCGGATGCTGCGGGACGGACCTTCAGCCAGATTCTAGACGCAACCGGGGTCCCCAAGGCCAGTGCCCACCGTTTGCTGCGGGAACTTGTCGACCTGTCCGACATCGCGTTCCGATTTGCAGCATTCGGCCGGCGGAATTCATATCGTTGAGCGCGAATTCCGCGACCGCTGTGGCAACATAGCGATAGGGTCCTGCACGATCGCCGGCCGTCGAAATTGTTCCAGACAGCACTTGCGAGTCTATGACGGCGATTCCGAGAAGAAGTATGAACAACAAGCGGAGAGATTGAATGATCAGCTTGCGATTCATGGCATCCTCACGGAGACCTCTCGGCTCACTTCTGACGGGATGAAGAGTCCGATCTGGCGCTCCCGCTTTAGAGCAGTCCAAGCGTGAACATCAGTGCAGCGGCAGCGGAGGCGGCTGTGCGAATGGTGTTCAGCAGAGTCCAGCGCGCCAGGTAGTGAGCCCACAACGCGACAGCCGCGGGATCCGTTGCAGAAACGGCGGCCAGCTGGTCATTCAGCGGCACATTACCGAGGCCAGTGACGAGAAAAGTGCCGACCACGTACAACAGCGCACCCGCCAGGAAATAGGGTGCCGAAGGCGCGCCCCAACTGTTGACAGCCAGCGCCGCGACCATTACGGAAATCGCCGTGGTCCCAATAAATACGCCGAGAAAGGACGGGTTCAGTACGACGACATTGATCGACTGCATCGCGGCAATGCCCTCATTCGACGGCACACGCGCGAGTGCTTTCATCACGAAGCTCGAGAAGGCGAAAAAGACGCCCGCGATCAGGGCCGAACCGAGTAACGCGACGACGGCCGAGGCCGTGATGATGAAGTTCATACTGCGTCCTCCTCGGCGCTTTGGTACCAAGTGCGACCGGCGTCGATCTGACGGTCGACGGTTGCTTTTCGATGGCGCAACAGGTCGACAAAGCAAATCCCCCCAATAACGATCTCGATCACCGCGGCACTCACAAGTCCACCGTGCGGAACTCCGTCAATTGCCATACTCAGGATACGGGACAGGCCGTAAGACAGGTAAACCGCCGCCGCCGTGGTTAGTGACAAGACCGTAAGCTCCGACCTGAAGACGCCTGCCATCACCAGGAGTCCTGCCAGGAGCAATGCGCCGGCCGGTGCCTTCAGCTCACTCGCAAGATTGATGTTGGTGCGGATGTCGATCCCGTAGCCCTCGTAGAAGGCGTCCGGGGCGAAGAGAATCATCGCCGCAATGCCGGCGGCGATCAAGCCGCTTGCAAGCAACAATCCCCGGGTCCCGTATGAGCTGTACACGCTCGTTCGTTCGTCATTCTTTGTCATTGCAAGTCTCCATTCAAAGGGCAAGGGCGTCACGCAACTGCCCTCCAAACTTCTGTCGCCGCAATCGCGCGTGCGTAGTCGGAAAAGTCTCTCGGCGGACGGCCGAGCGCCCGTTGCACGCCATCGGTCAGGTAAGCATTGCGGCCGTCGAGTACGGTGGCGAAAAGATAGTCGAGCAGCCAGACGACCTCTTTCGGTGCGCCGGACTTGGTAATCTCGCTGACAAATGCGTCGTGGGAAACCGGGGTATACGCGATCTTGCGACCACTCGCGGTGGATATCTCGGCGGCCACTTCGGCCAGTGTCAGCATTCGCGGACCGGTTACCTCGTAGATTTCGCCGGCATGCCCGGACTCTGTCAGAGCGGCGACAGCGACATCCGCAATATCGTCGACATCGACCCAGGGCTCGGGCGTATCGACGGCTGGCAAAGTGATCTGGCCGGCCTGAACCATCTCCACGAATGCGCCCTCGGAGAAGTTCTGGTCGAACCAGCTCGCGCGTACTATTGTCCAGTCGACGCCGCTACCCTGCACGATGCGTTCGCAGGCCTGGGCTTCTTCTTCGCCGCGGCCCGAAAGCAAAACCAGGCGCTTGACGCCGTTTTGTCTGGCCCGGTCAACGAATGCCTGGATCGAATTCGTCGCACCCGGTATCGCCAGGTCCGGGGCATAGTTGATATACACCGCTTCGGCACCCGCCAGGCAATCGTCCCAGTTGGTCTCGTTGTTCCAGTCGAAAGAGGGAAAGGCCGAACGCGAACCCCGTCGGGTCGGAAAGCCGCCGGCTTCCAGGCGCTCCACGATCCGCCGGCCGGTCTTGCCGGTTGCGCCAAGCACGAGGATCAATCCTCCCGCTGAATGGTCTTTGATGTTTGTAGATGACATGACTTGCTCCTGTTTAGTGGGTGTGCAGGCCAATCATAGAAGGTCATCGCTTTTGGTTCTTGACAGAGGACGCCGGTCTATTGACGCGACCCGCCAATCGCCGAACCGGGCATGTCAGGACTATGCCTTGATGCGAAACGATCGCGGCGTCTGTCCCGCCCAGCGCTTGAAGGCGCGGTTGAATGCGCTCTGTTCGGAAAATCCGGTCAGGAACGCAACCTCGGCGAGGGGGTAGTCAGTCTCTTTCAGCAATCGTTCGGCGAGTTCACGGCGAGACTCGTCAACGAGTACCTGGTATGAGTAGCCACGGTCGGACAGCCGGCGCTGCAGCGTACGCCCGCTCATGCCGAAGTAACCGGCAATGTTGGAGACCGTCGGTACGCCCTGGCTGAGCGACTGGGAGATCTGCATGCGCACGCGGCGCTCCAGCGAGGCATCGTCATCAAATTTCGACAGCTCCTCCTCGAGGTGCGTGTCGAAAAACTTCACGATGCTCGGGTCGCCTACCCGGTTTGCAGACCTCATGGTGCCGTGAGAAACGAGGAGTGCGTCCATATCCGATCCGAAGTGGACCGGACAGCCAAAGTGTTGTTCATGGGTTGCCACCGAACCCGGCACCTCGTGCCTGAAGTAGATGGCCAGCGGCTGGAACGTAGTCGTCGTGACCTCGTCGCTGATCGCGGCAATGCTTGCGATAGACGCTTCGTTGGACAGTCGCAGTCCCAACTTCGAGCGATCCCCGGCGCGGTGCAAATGCATGTAGACGCCCTCGTCCGCTTCCCGGACCTCGTAGCTCGTAACGCTCGTAAGCACCCTCGCATAACGCGCGGCGCGTTCGCAGGAACCGCGAAGACTGGTGGCCGACTTCCAGGCCAGCCCGAAGACGCCATAGTCCTCGCAGCGCATCGTTGCGCCGACGCGGAGCGGCAGTTCTTGTCCTTTTGGATCTGCGCGCGCGAGGCTTGCGAAGAACTCGTAATAGTCGCTTGAAGCTACCATGATCCTCGGGTCTATCGGCGCATCGGGATCGACGCCGACAGATGCGAGAAAGCTGCGCTTGTCCAGGCCGTCATCGGCCTGGGCAATGACCTTATGAACGAACAAGGAGGTTATCTGGCCCACGACCGAGATATACCACGAATTCGAAGTGAGAAGGCAGGCGGAGCAATTCGAACTCCTGACCGCCTGGTTCGAAGGCGTATACCTCACGAACCGTTTTATTTTAAGTCAGTAAGTTTGATGGTCCGCCCTCTTCCTTTTTTGCCGCCAAACGCCGTCAAGAACCGCGACTCGCCGTCTCAACACTACGTATGCGCCGTGAATGTCCGGGCACTGAGGCGCGGGACATGGAGAGGAAGCCACCTCGTTTCAAGAATTCCTAGAGCCGCGAACACCGCCTTCGAGGACTCCGTGGTGCTCTTTCCTACTTGGGGGTGCGCCGATGCACCTCGGAATAGTGCATGTCTCGACAATTGCTGCTGGAACGTATTGTGACGCTGTATGCATCAGCTTCCGATTGCCTCAAGAAGTTGTAATTCGCACCCCACACTACGAAATCCCTCTCGGTGGCATTGAACTATTGTTTCGGGCCGCACGACATGCGACGCATCTCGCCATCGTGGCCAGATCTTCGAGATGAGCACCCAGAATGAACGGTCGGCCTGAGATTTGCGGGCGAACACCCGTCTCCTTCAACACCGCTGGCTGCTGTCGCAAGAGGAGGTTTTCAAAGGCCAGGTCCCGGCGAGTCCGGACCGGTGAAACAAGGAAATGGGGAAGAATCGAGAGCCGCTGAGTCATCCGACGACGCTAAATGGCTGTAAGCAACAACTCCAGCAAAATCGATGCATACGGAATTATAGGAGGCACTGTCGATCGCGCCTTTATCTGCCGGGCAGGGGTTTACCGACGACATCCATCCAGACAGCGCGAGCCTCGTCATCAAGACCAGCCATTTCCCAGCGAATCAGCGTTATCGGGATGATGCCGCGGGAAAGAAAATCGTTGTGAAACTCCCCGAGGTCGAAAGCGTCGCCGAGCTGAAATGCTCGCTGCGATACCAGCTGTTCAATCTGTGTCTTACCCAGGAGGTACATGCCGCCCAGACCGGGCCGCCGCAGGTAGCCGACCAGGTCGTACCGACCAAGGTCCTCTTCCATGTACGGCACCCACTCCATCATGTAGGCGTTGGCCTCGTCCAGGGTCATCTCGCCGGTGTGCATACCGATCTCGGCAAAGAAACGGCTGCCGCGCTTGATCAGGGCCGCGTAGAAGAGTTCGCGCACGCGGGGGTTGTCGTCGGCGATCCCGGCCTGGATCAGTGTCTCCTCGAGATACGTGGCCCAGCCTTCGGCGCGGGCACTCTCGCTGTGCGTAGAGCGTATCGGATTATCCAGCCGCTGCCTTATTTCGGCATCGAATCGATGCCCGGGTATCGAGGCGTGGATATGGTTATTGAGCGCGTTGCGAAACTGGAGTTCCTCCCAAAAATGGCGGTCTGTTTGCGCGCGTGGGCTCCAGAAAACGTCGGATTCAAACTCATCGGGCATGTAGTCCGGAATCAGAAACAGGTCAAGCTCTTCAATCAGCCTTCGGGTTTTGGCCTCGGCCTCGCGAGTTCTTCGCTCGTGCTGCTCGGCACTTTGGGTCAGTTCCAGTTCGTCCAGCGACTTGTTTTTGTATCGATCGAGAATGTAGTTGAAGCGGTAGCGATGAAACTCGCGTTTGCCGATGGCCCGCATGTCGTCAACCGTAAGCGGCAGGAGGCGCACATGCTTCAAGTACCAGTTGAAATTCTCAGTACCGATCGCCGCCGATGCCTCCATGCCGTCGAGGTTTTCGGCAAGCCAGTCGCGATAGCGCTTCGCCGCGGCCGTGGCATTGCGGCAGTCTCCAGTCAGGTCGCTGCCCTTCTCTGCAAGTCGCCCGCAGAGATCTTCGAACCAGCCTATAGTGCCTTCCGGTGGATTGTCACGATACGGCTCACCCTGGCCAACACCGTCAAAATTATCGAGAAGGAAAATCGCCAGCTTGGCGAGTTCACCTGCCGGCTGCGTCAGGTTCTCGATTGCGTTATCCACAATCTTCTGCACGGCCTTTAGCTGTCGGGCCAGGTCCTCCCGCTCCTCGGAAGTTACAGGAGCTTCCGCGTACGGCGTGTGCCGGAACTGATACAGGTAGGTCAGGGGGTCGCGCGACCAGGGCTGCATCACGCGGTGCTGGAAGACGATTTCATTCATCTTCGACCAGACCAACAGGTAGTCCACCTGCTGCGGGACGGGCCACGAAGACGTGTCGATGTCGCGCAGGCGCTCGCGGAACGAAGTGAGCTGCGTGCGCTGATTGTCGACGGCGCGAGGACTCAGGTCCGGCACGCCGTCGTTCTCCGCAGGCTTCGCCAGATCAAGAATCTCAACGTTCATCTGGACAAGCGTTGCATATCCATCCTGAGCGAGGGCATCAAGGCAGCACGAGAGCAAGAGTGACGAAAGTAAAGCGCTTTTGAGGATTTTCAAGTTATTGCGGCTCCCAGATCGGGGTGCAGCGTGCACTCGCATCCTGCCTGCACCGGGCACATAAAAAGGGCTGGCAAGTGCCAGCCCTCAATTATTTTGGCGAGGCGCTGCGATGATTCACAATACATCGCAGCGCTGCCGAAGCTGCTGTCCTAGAAGCCAGCCTTCACGCCCAGGAAGTAACTGCGTCCCACTGGATCGTAGAGGTTGACGTTGACGTTAAGGTCACCGGCCGGCGCGTAGGTCCAGACTGGCGGCTCCTCATCAAGCAGGTTGTTGATGCCGAAGAACAGGCCCAGCTTGTCGGTGAAGTCCCAGCCGCCATTCAGGTTGAAGAAGAACAGGCCTTTCTGCGTCCCGCGCGCGTTGGGACCCGAGTTGTCCGCCAGCTCAAGCTCGCCGACGTAATTCATCTCGGGGCTCAGGCGCAATGGGCCAGACGTGTAGTTAAAGCGCAGCAGGCTGCGGAAACCCGGCGTCGGACGAACAGCTCCTGAAGAGCAGGTGCCGCTGTACTTGCCGGCGCAGTCGTCCGGCGCAAGACTCGGCAACACCTGGGTCTCATTGGCGAACTGCCAGGACGAAAACCAGTCGATATCCAGCGTCGTATTTTGGTTTGGCAACGACAGCCAGTTTGGCAGGCTGTCGAAGGCGTACGCGACCGACAGGTCCATACCGTCGACGTTGCGGTCGGCGAGGTTCAGAAGCGGCGCGTAAACCTCCAGTATATTGCCGTTCGAATCGCGAACAATCGCCTGACAGGAGGGGCTGTTGAAATTCAGGGTCGCAAAGCAGTCATTCAGAAATTGCTGGCCGTTGACCTGCGAGATCGCATCCGTGAGATCGATTGTGTAGTAGTCCAGCGACATTGTCAGTCCCTGCAGCATATTCGGGGCCCACACGAAGCCTACTGTAAGCGTATCGGCCTCTTCCTCGTTCAGGTTGGGGTTACCACCGCTTATCAGATCGTAGCCCGTACGCGTCCCGTCCACCAGCGTGTCGATAATGTTCGCGGGCACACCCTGCTGTACACACAGGTCCTTCGTCGCCTGCGACGGATTGTTCACAGCCAGACAGGGGTCGTTTACGGGATTGAAGCCGCCGCTGACCGGTCTCAGTAGCTCGTCCAGGTTCGGTGCACGGATGGCGCGGCTGTAGCCGGCTCGGATTTTGAGCTGCTCGTTTATATCCAAGTCCAGCATGGCGTTCCAGGTGGTCACCGGGCCGATGGTCGAGTAGTCGGCGTAGCGGACCGCGGCTTCCAACGCCAGGCCCTGCACGCCGAGTTGGTCGTTCAAAATGGGTAAGCGTGCCTCGCCAAACACCTCGAACAGGTCGTAATTACCTTCCACAACTGTCGGCGCAATGGACGTGGCCGCTAGGTCATCCAGCAATTGCGCCTCGTTCGGCCTGACCAGGATCGATTCCTCGCGGTATTCCATGCCGAATGCTGTGGCTACAGGGCCGGCGGGCATGTCAAAAAGGTCACCGGCAATAGTAGCGCCGGCGACCTTCCGGTCGAATGAATTGTACGTAGTACTCTCCGCCTGGAGATAATTGGCCATTTCCGGGGTCAGCGCGTCCGTGCCGAAGATGTTAACGGGCACACAGTTGCGGATCTGGGTGCGACAGGTGACACTGCCGTCTTGATTGATCACGGGATCGAGGCCGAGCGTGATGCCGGACTTCGACAGCAACCCGAGGGTCGTTTGGGTCGTGTCGTTCCTGGAGTACTGATAGAACGTATCCCACGCCCAGTTGTTGGCGCCGAAGTCAATGTCACCGCGCAACCCGCCGGTGATCATGAACGAGTCGATGTTGAAAGAGAAGTGTCGCGGGCCGAATTCCTCGAAGCGCCGCCCGAGGTTGTTGACCACGTAGTCGCCATCGCCGTCTGCATCCCAGAAGGCCGCGTTCTGCGCCCAGAAATTCTGCAGCGTGGCGTTGAACAGCGGGTTGTTGACCGCGTCCGGGATAATGACGGTGCCTTGAGACTCCCCGAAGCTTGTCGGAGCCACCGACTCGGGCGCCATCTGGTACGCCTGCTCATACTTGTTGTAAAAGGCTTGGGCGTACACCTCTACCCGCTCGCTGACTTCGTGCTTGCCGATGGCGCTGATCTGGTATCGCTCCATGGGCCGCAGCAGGAAGTTGTCGGCCGCATAGTTGAACTGGTCGAGGGGCCGGCAGAAGGGCACGGGCTGGCTGCCCGCGTCGAATCGTACGCCCTGGATCGGTCCCGGGCAGGAGCCATCCGAGTTGCTGAGGTCGACGCCGTTGATCAGCGGGAATTGCGCAGGCTGCAGCGCTATCACGGTGCCCGGGATGTTGCCGGAGCCGAAGGGGACGTATTCGCCGGCGGAGTTGGTAACTAGTGGTATGGCGGAGAAGTCCCGCGCATCCCCCATGACCTGGCCCCGCTCGGACCAGGAAAGGGCAAGCGTTATGTTGCTGCGACCGTCGTCAGTACCGGCGCCCAACAGGAGATCCATTCGCTCGGTCTCGCCATCACCCTCCTCGGCCTCGCCTCGCTGATAGCGAAACTCGATGCCCTGGAAGTCGTCACGCAGGCGGAAGTTGACTGCGCCGGCAATGGCGTCAGATCCGTACACGGCGGAGGCGCCGCCTGTGACGATTTCAACTGACTGCACGAGCATGTCGGGGATGGTCGCGAGGTCCGCAATGCCTGTGTTCTCGGCCGGGATGAAGCGACGACCGTCAACCAGCACCAGGGTACGCTCTGCGCCCAAGCCACGCAGGTCAGCGGTCATCGCCGGGCCACCGTATTGATTTGTGCTGGCGGTGGTATCCGGCCGTAGCTGCGGCATCCGGTTTACGGTCTGCTCCAGCGTCAGGTAACCCATTCCCTGGATTTGCTCCATGTCGACGGTTGCGACCGGGCTCACCTCGACGAAATCGCGATCGCGCAGCAGGCGCGAGCCGGTGACAACGACCTCTTCCAATTTCTCGTCCTGCGCAATTGCGGTAGTCGCGGTCAATCCCGCACCCGCAATCACTACGCTTCCAATTACAGCGCTATGCACTGCCTGAGCTATCAATGTGCGGCGATGATTCATAATCTGGGTATCCCTAATAGTTGTCGTTGTAGTTGTATCTGTCTTGAGTGCAGCGAGCGATACATGGTCGAGGCCGCCTTTCAGGCCAACCAGAGTGCCCGTTGCCTACCGCCGATCCGCCGTGGAGCACCATTGTCAACGCGATGTCGGCGTGGTGGGCAGGCCTCTCCCCCCTGAAAGCGCGTCCATTTTCGAACTTCGACGCCTGATTCTAATTTGTTACACGAATTCGATAATGTCAATAGATTTTGGACGCATAGTATGATTTCGTGCGCTCTGCGAACAGATTTGGGCCATTTCTTCGCACTGACCTGCCGGCCCAGCCGTTCGCTCCCGAGCATCGCCCCTCGGGCAGAAAGCCCAGTGTCCCGGGGCGTGACAGCCCCCGCCCCCGGCGGGGCATGACCCACGACGTCTGTCCTGTCTCGCCGACGATTTGCGCAGTGCCTGGGAGGGCTATCCAGATCCGCGCCGATCGCATATGTTCACCTAGCGAACATATGTGGCGCTCTCAGGACCTGACGGCGTGGATGAGTCGTCCGACGGAAGCGCGCGCCGTACCCACGTTGAACGAGGATATCGCGGTATCGGTCCAGGGTGCGCCGCCGAGAACCTGCTCGACATGGGCGAGGCGATCCGCCGACAGGCACGCAGACAAAAGGTCGCGGGTCCGCCGCCGCTGGCCGCGCAGGCGTCGGAGATTTTCCGACAGCCAACGTTCGACGTCCGCGGGGTGGTACTTTTCCAGTTGATTCGCCGTGTCCAGGATACCGCCGCAGAGCTGCCGCACCAGCGTTGCAGGCGGGTTGGCAAGGCAGTGTCCTTCCGCCGAGCGTAAGGCCTCCGTGAGTACGCGCGTGGCGCGGCTAACTTTGCGGCCACGAACGCGGGCGTCCATGTAGGACTTCATCGCGGCAAAGGGTCCGTCCGGCGCCAGCAACGACTCGATATCCAACAGCCGGGCACGGCCCTGGGCGACAACGCTGCTGTCCATGCCATGCGCCAGCCAGTGCAGGTAACCGCCCGGTGTCAGCACGCGTGCAGCTTCGCTCAGCGCGAGTTCAAGATCCGCGTATTCGAGGCCGTATTGCGAAATCACCACATCGAAACTGCCATCGGCAAATGGCAACGACTCCGCCGCCGTGTTGCCGATGAAGCGCACTGACGCCAGGTCGGCCTGGTGCTCCGGCAGGAATCGCGCCGGATCGATTTCGGCAAGGTCGATACCGGTCAGCGTCAACTCGCGCTCCGCCGCGCGCGCGGCTCTTGAGGCCCATACCAGCAACACACCGTTGCCTGTGGCGATGTCCAGCACACGTTTGCCCGCACCGAACTCGGAAAAGAAGCTGGTCCAGTGCGCCTCGATAGCAGAGGCAGAATCCGGGTTCTCCGGCATACACGCGGCCAGGCGATTCTCACGCCAGTAATGGCGCCAACCCCAGTTAGATTCGCGCTCAGCCAAACGCGTCAAGGCCCGCAGCCATAGCAGTCAATATACAGCCGGTCATCGCGTCATCGACAGCCGAATTCGCCATCGCACTCACCCGCCTCCAAAACCGCCACTTCAGTCAGAGAATACGGTACCGGGTTAGTGCTCATCAAGGCCGCGACTGCGAGTTCGAATCGGCCCGCGTCTCGAATCCGCGGAAGGGTGGAAAGAGCATCGTTCCTGCTATCGGCACTGTTGTTAACGTGCCGGCAACGCGAAAACGAAGAGCGCCGGGCGGTCGCTCGGCGGTTTCAGCTCGGTGTGGACGGACAGGGCGCGGCGCTCCGGTGACGCCGTGCCCCCACCGACGGCGACCGCGATGTATTGCCGGCCGGCGACGGCGTAGGAAACAGCACTGGCCGAGACCGGCGCGCTGACGATCGTCTGCCAGAGCAATTCCCCCGTGCTGTCATTGAGCGCCATGAAGCGCCGATTGATGTCGCCGACCAACAGCAGCCCGCCCGCAGTCGATACGGCCGTCCCGATGACCGCGGCGCGCTGCTCATGACGCCAGGCCTGGCGCCCGGTCGAAATGTCGATGGCGTCAATGCGCCCGACCGGGTACGGGTCTCCGGTCACAGCCGGGTCCGGAACGACAATCCAGCTGGTCGCATAGCCGTCCTCGGCCTGCGGCGTCGCGGTGTTGCCAGTTTGCAGGACACACATATTTTGCTGCGGCTGGTACATCAGGCCGGTGAGCGGGCTGTAGGACCCCGCTGCCCAGTTCTTGCCGCCACCGAGAGATGGACAGACCAGGATCTCCTCGAACGGACCGACAACCAGGTCCTCGTTAATGTGCACGTCGCCGTTGTCGTCGATTGAGGTGACAACATTCTGATGCAGCGTTTCCCGCGCCCAGAGGAACTCGCCCGTTTCGCGGTCGAGCGTATAGACGATGCCCGTCTTGCCCGGAATGCCCGTGACCACGCGACGGCGCTCCCCGGGCGTCACCCGTGGACTGATCCATGGCACCTCAGCGGGATCTGGCGCTACCGCCACGTCAACCAGGTAACGCTCGAACACATGGTCCAGGTCCCAGTTGTCGCGCGGCAGATGTTGATAGTACCAGGCGACTTCGCCGGTGGACGGACGTGTCGCCAGGGTGCTGTTGGAGTAGAGAACGTCTCGACCAGCGGTGCCACGCAACTGCTCCAGCGACGGCGCCGGCACCGAGGTGCCCCAGTACAGCAGGCCGAGCACCGGATCATAGCTCGGCACATTACCCCAGCTACCGACGTGCCAGCGCCGTTCGTCCGGCAGATCACCCCAGCTGTCGTCTCCCGGTTCTCCCGGTCTCGGTATGGTCCGTCGCCGCCAAAGCTCGCTGCCGGATTCCGGGTCGTGCCCCGCCAGGTAGCAAGTATCCGGTCCGCCACGAGACGAACAGGAACGACCGCTTACGACGACGCCCGCGGCCACCATTGGGCCGCCCATGTGACCGATTCCGGCACCGCTGCCGTATTCTTCGGTTTCCCAGAGCAACGTGCCATCACGGGCGTCGATGGCAATGACATGGTTGTCGTCAGTCAGATGAAACAGCCGGTGGCCGAAGATCGCAAGGTTACGGCGGTTGCGCGAACGACTGTCGTCCTCACGGCGACGCCGATATTCCCAGACCAGGTCACCGCTGGTCGCGTCCAGCGCCTGAATCACGTCACCGGGATGTTGCACGTACATGATACCGGCGTAAACCAGCGGCGTCGTGTACTGGCCGCCCGGTTCCATTGCACGGGACCAGGCAAGGCGCAATTCGCCCACGTTGTCACGGTTCACCTGGTCGAGCGGGCTGTATGCCCAGCCGTCGTAGGTACGGCGGAACATCAGCCAGTCTTCGTCAGGCGGGTTTTCGAGCATGGCGCTCGTGACCGGCCTGAAATCGTCGACGGTACCCTGTGCGAGGAGCTGCAAATCGACGCTGCGGAGCTGCGGCCAGCTGAGACTCCGGACACGCGCAACCACGGCGATGAGATCGTCGCCCCGAACCTGTTGAATTGCCGGCATGCGGAAACCACCGTGCTGGACGATTCTCGCGATTTCCAGGTCCGACCGCGTCGCCATGAAATTCGCGTCGCGCAGGTCCGGCGGCGTCATTTCGGGACCCTGCCCGGTTACGGCAAGGCCGCGGCCGTCGGTGCCGTGGCAGGCAATGCACCGGGCCTCGTAGATCGCCTGGCCGCGATCCAGCATCGCTGCCGTCACAGCTATCGTCGCCGGCGCCGGACCCTGGCGGTGCGGACGCCCGGGCGGCTCGTCCGCCGTCGCCGGCACTGTGGCCAGCAGGCTCGCGAGCAACGGCAACAGGCGATGCGGCGACAAGATCACCGAGCAAACTCCTGTTCAAGCTGGTGGAACATCGTTTCGCGGACAAGAACGACGGGCAGGAAGCCAATCCGGTACACCCGATCATGGAAGTCCTTCAGCGAGCCTTTCTGGTCGAGCTCCCGCATTTTCTGGAAGTAATCCTCACGCAGCAGCATCCACTGGAAATAGGCCAGCGTCGGCGCGGCGTAATCGGCACCGGTACGGGCCGTGATGTTGTCGATATTGATCCGCCCGCCTTCACGGACGAAGCCGATTTCGCGCGTTTCGAGATCCACTGCCTCGTCGTAGCTCATACGGCCGGTATTGAGACCGGAATCAATAATTACGCGACCAAAGCGCCAGAGTTTCAGACGCAGGGTTTCCAGCGCGTAGATCTCCTGCTTGTCGGCTGGGAACCAGCCGTATTGCGGGTCGGGAGTCAGCTCCCATTCAATGTAGTAGCACCACGACTGGTTCGACGCATAACTTTCAAGATAACGTCGAAGTTGCCTGGGGTTCTGCTGCTTGTAGAGGCTCTGCAGGTGATGCCCAGGGTAGACCTCGTGGGTCGCGATCGCGTACATGAAGGAGGCGTCCTTTTCGGTGAGATTCGCCTCGGCGACGTGCTCAGGCCAGTCCGGGGAAACCGGGATGACCCGCCAGGCAGACTTGCGCGATGGCGAATCCGGTGCAACGCCGGGGCCGAACCCCCACCATTGCGACGCCCACATGCTCGGGTCGGCCGCCGCCATGATCGAATCGTCGTCGTCCCAGGGAATGGTCACGAGGTCATTATCGATAACCCAGTCGCGGGTGGCGCGAGTTGCCTCGTGGTGCTTGTACACGAGCTGCTCGGCAAAGAAATGATCTTCCTTCTCGTTGCGCAGGATTTCGAGCCAGCCGCGGTCTGGGTCAATCTTGCGGGCTTTGACCTCTAGGTGGTGGCGTACGATTTCGAATTGTTTGCGCCCCCAATCATGGTAGGCCGGCACGCGTGTGAACCCCTTGTCGCCGCGGGCGATTCGCCGCAGGTGAATGTCGTTTTCCGGGAACATGTAACGATGTTCCTGCAGCCCGTTGAATACCTCCTCACCGACCCGATAGTCGCCCTGGGGCAGGCCCGGCAGATCCTCGCTAAGGAACAGCTGGAAACGATTCAGTGATTCGACGGCACGCGAGGCTTCGTCCAGCAACTCCCGCCGCAGCGCGGAATCCTCGATCCGCTCTGCAAAAGAAGGCAGGTCGTAGACGAGGACCGAGCGGAAGCCGTTCAGGGTGACGAGGGTAAGCTCGACCCAACGAGAAATGTACTGATCGAGATTCGCCCGTGCGTTCGTCAGCCTGACCTGCAGCAACGCGAGATCGTCAATGAGGTCTGCTGCCCGCTCCGGCGGCGTCCGCGGATCCACCGATATCCGGTGAACGATGGGCCCGTTGTTGAAGTAAATGCGCGGGTCCTGGCGCCAGCGCTGTACCTTCTCGGCTACAAGCAGATCGGCACGCAATGTTCCCTCGAGGAAGCGGTAGTCGATGCTGTCGTCGAATCCGAGTTTGTCGCGGTCTATGTCCTGAAGCAACTGCAGGAACGTGCGCAGCGTCTCGATGCGTTGCCGGAATCCCGCCGCGCTCATTTCCTTCAGGGCGGCATCACCGCGTTGAATTGGTGGCGCGCCGGCATCGAGGTCGGCAATACCCATGACCTCGACCAGGTAGCGATCGACGAACCTCGCGAACTCGCGCGAATCGTCGGCCGCGGCAGTCGCAGCTGACACCGTGGACAGACCGATGACGAGCAGCAGCGCCGCACGGACTGGAGGGGTTGTTGCGGGTGCTCTCATATCGTCTCCTAGTTGTTGACGCCCTGCAGCGTACGGCGCATTCGGACGGCATAACGCCGGTGCTAGTCTTTGCCGAACTCCTCTTCGAGCTGGTGGAACATTTCTTCCCGGACCAGCACGACGGGCAGGAAGCCGATCTTGTAAACCCGATCATGAAAGTCCTTCAGTGTTCCTTTCTGGTCGAGCTCGCGCATCTTCTGGAAGTAGTCCTCGCGAAGCAGCATCCACTGGAAGTAGCCAACCGTTGGCGCAGACATGGTGGTACCCACCCGAGAGGTGATGCCGTCAATGTTGATTTGCGCGCCGCGGCGGACGAAGCCGATCGTATTTGACTCGAGGTCGAGCGCCTCGTCATAGCTCAATCGTCCGGTGTGCAAGCCGGAATCGATGATGACTCGCCCGAAACGCCAAAGTTTCGCGCGCAGGGCTTCGAGTTCGTAGACATGCTGCTTGTCTTCCGGGTACCAGCCGTATTTCGGGTCCGGGGTCAGCTCCCACTCGATGTAGTAGCACCAGGATTGATTCGAATAGCTGCTCTCATAGACCCGCAACGGTCGGTCGAGAGTGTTCTGGTAAAGTCGCTGCAGATGATGCCCCGGGTACACCTCGTGCGTTGCAATCACGTACATGAAGGAGGCGTCTTTCTCGGTGAGGTTGCCCTCGGCAATGTGCTCCGGCCAGTCGGGGCTGATTGGAATCACGGTCCACGCCGCTTTCCGGAATGGCGAGGCATTGGGCACGCCCGGACCCCAGCCCCACCATTGCGACGCCCACAGGCTGGGGTCGGCGGCTTCCATGATGGCATCGTCGTCTTGCCAGGGAATTGTCACCAGGTCATTGTCGATGACCCAGTCACGCGTTGCGCGTGACGCCTCGAGGTGTTTGTAGACGAGCTGTTCAGCGAAGAAATGATCCTCTTTTTCGTCCTTGATGATCTCAAGCCAAGTGCGTTCGGGGTCAATCTTACGAGCCTTGACCTCGAGGTGATGCAGGACGATGTTGAACTGCTTCCAACCCCAATCGTGGTAATTCGGAAGCCGGGTGAATCCCTCGGCACCCCGCGCAATCCGGCGCAGGTGAATATCACCCTCCGGAAACAGGTACTTTTTCTCCATCAGCTCATTGAAGACGTCCTCGCCGATGGAGTAGTCGCCCTCATTCCGCTGCGGCAAATCCTCGTTGATGAAACGGCGATACTCCGTGAGCGCCGCAACACCGGCTCCGTTGGTCACCAGCAGCCGGTCACGCAGCGCGTCATCCGGTATGCGTTCGGCGAACTCGGGTACCTCATTGCGCAGTACGAGCAGAAAGCCGTCAATAAATTCGTTGGATAGGGTCACCCAGCGCGGAATGTGTTGGTCGAGATTCTGCTCGGCATTCTTGAGGCGTACCTGCAACAGCTCAAGATCGTCGACCAGTTCAAGCGCGCGTTTACTCACGGGCCTCGGGTCGGCAATGACCTTATAGGCGACCTCGCGATTATTGAGATAAATTCTCGGGTCCTGGCGCCAGCGCTGGACGCGCTCGCCCTCAATGATGTTTGACTCGAGAATGCTCTTCAGGAATCGCCAGTCTATGTCCTGTACGAAAGCAAGCCTGTCGCGATCGATCGCCTCGAGATTAGCGAGCAGGTCGCGGGATACCTGTACCGTGCGCGCGAAGCTTTCGGCACTCATCGTATCCGGCCCACGGTCCGCGCCGACTCTGCGTACCTCCTCGAGGTAGCGATCAACCAGCGCCTCGAATTCCCGATCAAGACGTTTGTCTTGTTTGCCGTGGGCCGAGCCAGCGGCCATGAGTATCGTGACTAGAGCCATCACGAGAAGTTTGCGTGTTGTCATATGCTTTACTCCGTTGGTCGGTGAAGGCGCATAGCCGTATAGCGCAACATGCCCGGCGGTGGTTTCATTCCACGACGCCCAGCGAACGCAGGCCGACGCGCAATTCTTCGAGCTGTTCGCCCTGTAACGGCTGTAAGGGCGGTCGCGGATTCCCGGCCTGGTATCCCCGCATCGTCATCGCCGCCTTGGTTGCCGGATACAGCGACCGGCCATTGCTGGTGAACAACTCCGTAAGGCGTCGACCGGTGGCCTGCAGGCTGCGTGCGTCCTCCAGGCGACAATCCTTCACGGCGCTCGGTAATTCGTATGCACCCGGCAGCCAGATGTTCGGAAAGCAATCGATGAGTCCGTCGGCTCCGGCGTGTAAAGCCTCCATCCCGAAGATCGAAGAAGGACCACAGAACACTCGTATCCTATCCTTGACGCGAATCAGGGTCGCATGAAAATTATTCCAGTCGCCGGAGCTTTCCTTGATGGCAACTACCTTATCCAGGTCCGCAAGCCGACTCGCAAGCACCGGCGTCAGCGCATTCAGTGCGTTGCCGGGAATGTTGTAGAGCACGATAGGCAGCGAGATCCTGCGATCCACGCTACAAAAGTGCTCAAACACCTCGTTTTCGGACAGCCGGATAAAATACGGTGGCAGAATAAGCGCCCCATCGACGCCCGCCTCCGCGGCTGCATCGCTGAGCCGCAGCGTCCTCTCAACCGTTATCTCACCCGTTCCGGCAAGGACCGTGCCACGACCATCCGCTGCCTCGACTCCCAGCCTGAACAACGCTACGCGCTCGTCGAACGATAACGACCAGAATTCACCGGTGCAGCCCCCGACGAGAATGCCCGACGCCCCGGCCTCGAACTGGCGCTCAACGTTTTCGCAAAACGCATCGCGATCTATCTCGCCGCCCTCGTCAAATGGTGTTATTACCGCGGGAATTACTCCCTGCCAGTTCACGCTATCTCTGTTCATCAGCTATTCCGTCATTGCCCTCTGTCTGCATTCAGGCGGCTGCCGTTCTCGATGTCGAATACATGTAGCTGATCGATCACGGGTCGCAACCTCACTCGGTCATCGACGGACCACTCGCAGGTCGGCGAGACCCTTGCCGTCAGTTCGATACCAAAGTAATCGAGTATCACGATAAGCTCATGGCCGATCGGTTCGATGACGGTCACCTGCGCGTTCTTTTGGCCATCGTCGTCGAAACACAATGCTTCCGCGCGGATCCCGAGGCGAACGCGAGTACCGTCGGCTGCGGGCTGGAATCCTTTCTTGAGCTGCAGAGCCGCGAGATCCAGTCTCAGGTCGCCGTATCGAAAGCTGCCATCCGCGGCAAGAATTCCGTCGATGAAGTTCATTGGCGGTGTCCCAATGAAGCCCGCCACGAATTCGTTCGCCGGCCTGTCATACACTTCCTGCGGTGGCGCAAACTGCTGCAGTCGGCCATCGCGAATGACGGCAATGCGATCCGACATCGTCATGGCCTCGAGTTGGTCGTGTGTCACGTAGACCATGGTGCGACCGATTCGCCGCTGCAACCGAATCAGTTCAGCCCTCATGTGTGCACGCAGCTTCGCATCCAGGTTTGACAGCGGTTCGTCGAGGAGGAATACCTGGGGATCGCGCACCATCGCCCGTCCGAGCGCGACCCGCTGCTGCTGCCCACCGGATAGTTCACGCGGTTTGCGTCGCAGCAAGTCGCCGAGTTGCAGAAGTTCCGCTGCCTGCTCGAGCTTTTCCTTACGGGCCGCCTTCGGCAGGCCGCGCTTGCGTAATGGGTACTCGATATTGCCGGCGACCGTCATATGCGGATACAGGGCATAGGTCTGGAAGACCATGGCGATGTCCCGCCGGGATGGTGGCAGGTCGTTGACGACCTTGCCATTAATCGATATCTCGCCGGAATCCGGTTGTTCCAGTCCCGCCAGCATGCGTAGCATGGTCGTCTTGCCACAGCCGCTCGGACCAAGAATGCTGACGAATTCATTGGCACCGATCTCGAGATCGAGGTCATCGACCGCCGTCGTCGATCCAAAAGTCTTGGTTACGTTGCTTAAAGTAAGGCCACTCATCCTTTGACAGCCCCGGCGCCGAAACCGCGCGTCAGATATTTTTGCAGACCGACGAAAACCACCAGCAGTGGAACACTCATCATTACCGAAGCCGCCATCAATAACGACCATTCGATATTAAAAGAGGTAACCAACATGTTCATTACACCGGTAGTCAGGGGTCGGGAGGCATCGCTGTTTATCAAGACGAGTGCAAACAGGTACTCGTTCCACGCAAGAATGGCAGTGAACAGGGCCGTCGAGATGATTCCGGGCGCCGCCTGGGGAAGGATCACATCGACAAATGCCCGGAAACGACTTGCGCCGTCAACCATAGCCGCCGCCTCCAGGTCGGCCGGGATGGCCGACATGAACGAACGAAGCAACCACAGTGCGTAAGGGAGCGCAAAGGTCGTATAGGCGATCACGAGGCTTAGCAGGGAGTTGACCAATCCGAGCGCTGCCATCAGGAAGTAAAGTGGAATTACGAGCACCACGGAAGGCAGCAAATACGTAAACAGAACCGCACCCGCAAGGCTCTCGCGCCCAGGGTAGCTAAACCGGACCAGGCTGTGTGCACCGAGTGTCGCAACGACGATTACGAGGACGGTAGTACTGCCGGCCAGAATCACGGAATTGCGCAGATAGGTGAGGAACGGCGTCTCGGTCAACAGGCGACGGTAATGTTCAAACGTAACTTCTTCAGGGAAAAATGCTGGCGGGATCACGAACAGTTCAGACTGTGGCTTGATCGATGTAATGATCATCCAGACCAGCGGCAACGCGATCAGGAGGATTACAGTCCACGCGAACAGGTTGAAGAGGCTGCGACGAAGCCAGATCGGTACGTAACGCATCGTCTAGTCCCTCGCCTTTCTGAGATAGACGACCATGAATGTCAGCATTACCAGCATCATCAGGACTGCCGTGGCGGAAGCTACCCCCATACGGTTCAGAGCAAACGCCTCCTTGTAAACCATCAATGGCAAGGTCTGTGTGGCTATGACCGGCCCGCCGCCGGTCAGCAGGTAGATCAGATCAAACTCCTTGAAATCCCAGATAGCGCGCAACAACACGATGACAACGAGGACATCCTTGAGCTGGGGCAAGGTAACGTCGAAGAAGCGGGCGATCGATCCCGCGCCGTCAATGGTGGCCGCCTCGTACAACTCCTCGGGGATAGTCTGCAGCCGGGCAAGCACCGCAATGACCACGAAGGGAAAATATTTCCACGCGCCAACGAAGATCAGGCTGAGCATCGCATTTGGCATCCGACCCAGCCAATCGACCGGCATGTCGAGGATACCGCTCCACATGAGCATGTGATTCACGATGCCGTACAGGTCGTTAAACAGCCAGCGCCAAACCAGTACAGCAACGACCGTTGAGAGAAAATAGGGGAACAGTACCAGGCTGCGTGCCAACGAACGAAATACCATGTTCTGGTGCAGCATGAGCGCAACAAGTACGCCGAACACTAACTGCAATGTCAGAGTGCCCACCGTCCACACCAGGGTGTTGACGAGTGACTGCCAGAATTCACCCTTGGCCAGGAGCTCCTGAAAGTTGGCCAGACCCACCCAGGTTCCTTCCATTGTCGGTGTATAGATAGAGAACAGGCTGAGATAGATGGCTGATACGAGCGGGTAAACGATCACCGTGCAGAACACGAGGATGGTCGGCGCAATGAATGCGAGGCCGAGCAGATTGTGTCGTACTGCGATCGTAAGGCGGGGTCTTGTCGCCTGGGTGGTGGTTGCGGACATCATGGGACGATTACGGCGGCCCCGCCTCAGCCCTCCACGATCGCTTCGATTTTCCTGGCAGTGTTGCCGAGGACAGTGCGCGGCTCTTCATCGTTCAACACTACCCGCTGTACCATTTCGGCCAGCACCCCGCTCTGGATCACGGCGCCCGCTCGTACATTCGGCCTGTGCCGCGAGGTTTCCCAGCCGAGGTTTCTGCCCGCGGCAGCCGCAGCCGACATGGTCGAGATTTCCGGGTCGTAACGCTGGATGATCGGGTTTTGCCGGTAGCTTGCATCACGGGCAATGGACTCGATGACGGGCAGGACGTGCCCCGGTGTTGCATGGATCTGCCGAATGTAGCCGTCTGTCCTGAATAGCCAGGCCGCTAACTTGCGGGTCCACTCCTTATCCGGTGCGTCCGCGGGAATGAACACAGAGGGATAGTCGTTGTAGGTCCACGGCTCGATATCGGTACTGATGCGCGGATAGGTCGCACAGGTGATGTGGTCCGCGATCCGCGGATTCTGGCGCGTCGCATTAATCAGGACACGTCCGGAATATAGACCGGTGGCGGTGGCACCGCTCACGAAAGCCGTCAGGCTTTCACCCCAGCTGTAGCCCGTCGCCCCGGCGGGGCAGAACTCGCGCATCGACTTATAGAATTCCAGGGCGGCCAGGCTTTCGTCGCTCACCAGCGCGACATCGAGATCCGGCGTGAACACCTGTCCGCCGGCCTGGTGAATGAAACCGATGATGACGAGAGTGGTCATGCTGTTGCGCGCATACGGCAGCGGCGCACCGTAAACGCCGCGCCCCTGCATCTTGCTGCAGGCCATGCGGAGCTCGTCCCAGGTGACCGGCGCCTTCTCGATCCCGGCTTTTTCCATCAAGTCGGTACGCAGCCACAACATATTTGCGGCCGTGTTGCCGATACACGCGGCGGCGTGGACGCCCGGCTCGAGTTCGTAGATACGGTTGGCGCCCGCAACGAACCGGTCTTCCCCGATCTCGGCAAGCACCGGGTCGATTGGCTCCACCAGCCCGGCCTGCCAATAGTCGGCAACGGCAAAAGACGGCAGGTGGGTGACGAGGTTGGGCACGTTGCCTCCCGCGAACGCGGCGGCCAGCTGCGTGGCATAACCCTCATCCGAGGTCCGCTCGAAGACGACCTTCACCCCCGGGTGAGCCGACTCAAACGTCTCGATCTGGTAGCGATAGGCGGCCATTTGTTCCGGCGACGACTGGGTAGACCACCAGCGCAGCGTCGTTGCCGCGTGTGCGCTCGGCCACGCTGAAGCCGCAAGGGCGGCCGCGCCACCGCGCAACGCGTCACGACGGGTGAATCGCTGGCCGACTGTATCGTCCCGGCTATCCTGCTTGGTCCGTTTTATCTTGTCCTCTCCCCACAAGCCATAAAGTGCGCTATGCGCACAGCTGTTCGCTTATATTCGTGCAGATGTCGCGCCAATGCAAGGCGCCTGTCGTGCGGCGACACCTACTAACGCCCCGGCCACGCCCGCCGACGATCGGCGGTTACAAGGTCGATTCGACCCGGGTATTGACCGGCAACACGGCAACGGAGGCGGTGTTCGGCAATGCCAGCACCGTCGCGACCAGCTCTGCCACGGTGCCCGGCGCTAGCCGGCCCGCGGCTGGCGTTACGCCGGCCAGCCCGGCAATCATGTCGGTATCCACCGCGCCCGGGCAGAGGGCGCTTGCACGCACACCGTCAGCGTAACCGAACTGGCGGGCCGCGTGGGTCATGGCGACCAGGGCGTGCTTGGACATCGTATAGCCGACCGATGCATCGTTGTCCCGAAATCGCAGCCCATCGGTCGAGGCAATGTTCACGACCCGGCCGGTTCCGCATTGCCGCAGCGCCGGCATGGCAAGGCGGATCAGACGAAATGGCGCCTTGACATTGACCTCCCAGAGATCGTCGAGATCGGCATCACTGCCTTCCGCGAAATTCACCTGGCGCCAGATGCCCGCATTGTTTACGAGAGCATGCAACTCTCCGAATCGTTTCAGAGTACTGTCGACCCAGCTCTTGGCCGTCGCGGGATCGGCAGCATCGAACGAATCGATGTGCAGTCTTTCCGTCGGTTGCCCGGCAAAGACGCTGCTCGTAGCCGGCACATCGCGCACACCGAGCGATACCCGATAGCCGTCGTCGAGCAGGCGATTTGCAATTGCAGCGCCAATGCCGCGCGAGCCCCCTGAGATCATGGCCACGCGCCCGGTGACATCGAGCATCTCGCTGTTGCTGGTCATGTCCCGCTCTCCCGGTCGGCTCAAAAAAGACCCTGGTAGACGCCGCCGTCGTTGATAATATTTTGCCCGGTCATGAAACCGGATTGCCGGCCGCAGAGGTAGGCGACCAGGTCACCGCATTCGGACGGGTCCGCAAAACGCCCCGCCGGGCAATTCGCCTTGCGGTCCTCGACGATGGCCTCGTAGGTCGTGTTGCCCCGTTTCGCGTGGGCGTGCAAGTTCGTGTGCAGCGCGTCCGTGTCGAACAGGCCTGGACACACGGTATTGACAGTCACGTTGTACGGAATCAGGTCCCGAGCTATCGCGGCGACCGCGCCCGACAGTGCTAGCCTGGCCGCGTGCGAATGCGCAAACCCGGACTGCGGGAACTTGATGAAGCTGACCGACATGTTCACGATCCGGCCGAACTTGCGCTCGCACATGCCTGGCGCAACCGCCTGGATCATCGTGATCGACGACAGGAAATGGTCGTTCAGCCATTGCAGCCAGGAGTCGCGGTCGATTTCCTGGTAGGGGTCTGGTGTCTGCCGTACGCCCGGGTTGTTCACGAGAATATCGGGTGACGGGCACGCCTCGAGCAGTCGCGCACAATCCTCTGTCGAATTGAAATCGCCGGCAAGCGGCGTGATCCTGCGGCCGGTGGCATCGGCAATCTCCCTGGCGGTTGCTTCGAGTGCATCGGCACTCCTCGCCATTATCGTTACATCGACGCCCTCACGGGCAAGCGACGCTGCGCAAGCCCGCCCGAGTCCACGGCTTGCGGCACTCACGATGGCCGTCTTGCCCTCGAGTCCAAGATCCATTATTCAGCGCCTTGCAAAGGACGCGGCCAGCAGCCGCGGTGGGACCCGGAAGCGGCCGGCAAAATCCTGGAATTGTTCCCGCACCGTCGTGACTTCTGCCTGGTCATCCCTGACGAGCACGGTGGCCGGCAACATTTGCGCGTTGTAGCGGGCGGCACAGGGTTCGGTATAACCGCCGGTATCAAGAAATGCGACCAGGTCACCGCGCGTCAGCGACGGCATTTTGACGTGTTGGCCCAGTTCGTCCGAATTGCAGAGCGGGCCCACGAGATCGACAATCTCGGAACGCTCGGCCCGTGCGTTCACGACCGGTACCGGATGATAGTACCAGTTGAGTACCGCGGACCAACTCAGGTGATTCGTCGACAGATCCAGGTTGACCCACTTTTTCCTCGAGCCTTCCTTAACGGCCCCGACAGTACCGACCGATACACCGGACGGTCCGGACAGGGACCGCCCCGGCTCCAGCCTGAGTTTGGGCAACGGCAGACCGAGCGCCTTCGCCTCGTCCTGGATCTCCCCGGAGCACAAGCGGGCGTAGTCATCCGCCGTCGGTGCCGAGTCGTCGTCGATCTGATTGCGCGGCCCGGTACCGTACCACTTGCCAAAGGTCCAGCCGCCGCCGATATCGATACACGGTGGCGTCCAACCCGTGTTGTCACGGATATAGCCGGACCAGGTGATCATTTCCCGCGCCATGATCGCGAAGTCCATGGCAACGTTGGACATACGGCTCAGGTGGAAATGCGTTTCTTTCAGGCGGATATGCGGCATCTTGAGCGCCCGCCTTACGATCTCGACTGTTTGCTCGCGTGTCATTCCCCACTTGGTGCTGTCGCTCTGCTCCTTCAGCGTGCCCGGGCCGTGCATTGCAACTCCCTCGCGCTCGGCGAGCGGATCAAGGTCGAGTTTCAGCCGGATGCCGACGTCAACATGGCGCCCCTGGCGCTTGCAGACAGCATCGATGCGATCGAGTTCGTCCATCGCATCGATATTGATACAAAGACCGTTCGCGACGGCCATTTCGAGTTCCTCTTCCTGCTTGTTTGAGCCGTTCAGCACAAGTGTGCTCGCGTCGGTTCCGGCGAGGAGGGCGAGGTAGAGTTCGTTGATGCCAAAGCAGTCACCGCCCGCACCCTCCTGGTTCATGATGTGGCGGTAGGCAAGGCCGTTGTTGGACTTGTTTGCGAACAGGATCTCTGATTCGCCTGGATAGTGCTTCCTGAACGCATCGCGAAAGACACGGTAGGTGTAGCGAAACTGGCTCTCGCTGATGATGAAGAGGGGTGTTCCAAACCGCTCCGCAAGCTCGGCCACGTCGCAGTCCTCGACCCACAGGTTGCCGTTGTCACCTACCCCGATGAACTCGCCGTAGTTTTCTTTGAATTTCCTCGGCGTCAGTTCCGGACGGGCTTCCGGACGATCGTCGTCCATTCCCATAGCGTCACTCCTTCTCATACAGGTTTGTCGTACGTGGTTGTCGCCGGGGCGGGCGCCAGGTGCCGGCCGGCCCTGCCCTGGCACCGTCACCCGTTGCCTCCCCACGACGGCCCGCGCCAAATGCGAACATCTGTGCGCACGCCGCACAGGTCGCGATCGATGGTGGCTGAATTTCGGGTCCGGCGCAAGCCGCACGACGCTCACGCAGCAGCGAAACGCGCCGGTGAATACGTCGAAACCGGGACCGGACCTCGGCCGACCGGTTGCTTGCAAAACATCCGCGCACGGCAGGCACCGCGCGCGTAGCCGTCATCGCCGGGATCCGGAAAACAGACATTCAGCACCACCGGCCACGTATCAGGGCAGCGGTTCCAGAAGCGACTCGGGCCGGACGAGCGCCTGCTCGCGCCGCAACGCCTCGACCTCATCGATCTCGATCGGGATGAAGCGGCTCAGCCACTCGTAACCGTCCCGGGTAACGAGGACGTCGTCCTCGAAGGCCACGCGGGTCCCGTCGACGACCGCACCCTGCTCGATCGCGATCACCATGCCGGGTTGCAGCGGTGCTGTGTAGTCGCCGTGCTCGTGGACTTCCATGCCAATAAAATGACCGATGCCGTAGGTATAGCTCTCGTCCCAGCCGCCGGCGTCACGCAGGCGCTGCATCGCCAGCGCCTGCAACGCGTCCCAGGTGACACCCGGCCGAACCGCAGCTATGACTGCTTTCTGAACGTCCAGCACCACTTCATAGATACGTCGCTGATCCCTTGTGAAACTGCCATCGGCCGGCACGGTGCGCTGAATATCGGCCGAATAATGGTTCACGGCGGCACCGGTATCAAAGTGCACCAGCGTCCCGGGCAATATGCGCGCGTCGCCCTTTCGAGCTGCCTCTTCCTCGGCGGTGGTTTCCCACTTGAGCGTCTCGTTGAGATTGCTGGCCGGCGAAACGCCGGTCAGGAAACCGAGAGTCGCGCCATGCAGACGGTAAACATAGTCCACCGTCTGCATAACCTGCAACGTGGTCAGGCCGGGACGGGCAACTTTCATGCCCTCTTGCAGCCCCAGGCCCGTGATTTCGATTGCACGGCGGAGGTTCTTCATCGCGAACTCATCCATGATCATGCGCAGCGGGTCGAGCAGGTCGCCTGCATCCTGCAGTGCCAGTTCGCCGGTCGCCTCACGCAACCTGGCAACGAAGTCCAGGCGAGGATCGGCCGGCTCCGACAGGTTGCTGAAACGCGGGTAGTTGACATACAGCAACTTCTCCTTATTGCCCCACCCGCGCGCCAGGTCGGAGGCCACCTCCTTGAATCGCAGTTGCGTGATCCGCAAGTTTCGATAGTCGGTCAGCGCACTGCTCATGTGCTCCAGGAAGCGGTCACGCGGAAAAACGTGGGTAACCCCGGACAGCCGCCGCGCTTCGCCTGCATCCATATCCGTATACAGGACTTCTCGAAACTCGTCGCCGCCCGGGTTCAGCACCAGGACGTGGCCAGGCGGATGAGAGTCGTATATGCCGGTCAGGAACACGAAGTCCTTGTGTTCGGTGTCGGGCGTGTAGAACTCGAAGAGATTCGCCTGCGACCGGTCGGCGCTGGTGATTACCGCGAGACCGCCGCGCATGCCGCGCATGAACTCGTCGCGCCTTGCGATGGCGGCCTCGCGATGGCCGTTTCGATACTGAAGAGCGGCCAGCGAGACCTGGCCACCGTCGGCGGCGGTCGCCAACGACATGGACGAGACAGACGACAAAGCGATCAGAGCAGCGTGAGCCATGCACTGCGGTGCCTGTACCTTGAACTTTGCAAACAACCTGGTCATCGGTATCGAGCCTCTCATTCTCGTTACTCTCTAGTGGTACGGTGGAACCATGCCATCAGGCAGGGCCTGGGGCAGCTCATCTGCCGGCCAGGAACCGCCTGCAGCCTCTACGCGCAGCTTCAGTGCCGGCAGGGTTTCCGTTAGAAATGGCCGGAGCTCGGCCAGCAGCGTCTCGAGATCGCGGTGAGCCACGCGCGTTAACCTGCGTATTTCGTCCCCTGGCGCACCCGTCCAGGACTCGGTCGTACGGTAGAGCCGCAGCACAAGGTCCGCCAACGGCAGGTAGGTCTCCTGCTGCGCGATACCGAGTTGCTCACCGCGCAACGCGACCTTAAGTCGGCCGGCCTCCTCTGCGGCCGCACGCATGTCCCGGCCGAGCGACGCATTCGCCGCTATTTCATTCATAGCTTCCAGCAATGCCTCCGTCTGCTCGACGATTGCATCCACAGCCTTGCCCGCATGGTAAGCGCCGGTGAGCAATTGTGCCTGCAGGGCCAGCGAATTTTCCAGCGCGCGCCGGTCACGGCTCGCCACCTCGATGGCCGGGTCCATGCGCACCGTCAGCGGACTCGTGTGCACTCGGTCACCGACAGTCAGGCGGACATCGTATTCACCCGGGATGACGAAACGACCGTTCAGCTTGCGCCAGGGTGACTCGTTGTCGGTCGGCGGTGTCTCGTGGCGCAGGTCCCAGACGACGCGCTGCGCACCACGCTCGGCCGACGATTCGTGAATACGGCGAACCGGGTTGCCGCGTTGGTCGAGGATGTCGACCGCGACGGATTCACCGACTGCCCCGTCACCGATCCAGTAATCGATAATGGCGCCGCGCGGGGGGTTCTCTGCCGTCCAGTAACTGTGGCCGAAATTACCGCGACCACGATCAATGTCACGAATCTGCGTAGCGCGGCGCGGCTTCGCCAGGTGGCTATGACTTCGGACCACGTCGGGCGACAAGGATTCGAGCAGGCTCAATTCGTCGAGCACCCAGAAACCACGGCCGTGAGTGCCAACGACGAGATCGTTCTCGCGAGGATGAACGACAATCCCCTGGACCGAGTTCGTCGGCAGACCGGAGTTCAGCGCGAGCCAGTGCTCCCCGCCGTCACGGGAGAAGTAGACGCCGAAATCGGTACCTGAAAACACCAGCTCACCGTTGCGTGGATGAACCGTGATGCTGCGCGTTGAGCCGAACTCCGGCAAGTCACCGGTGACATTGCGCCAACGTTCGCCGTAGTCATCGCTGCGCACGACATAGGGTTTAAAGTCGTTGTCCTTGTGACCGTCAAAGGCGACAAAAAGCGTTCCCTCCGCAGTGGGCGACCACGCGATCATGGCAACCTTCGTCATGTCAGGCACGCCGGGGAAGACGTCGGCTTTGTGCCAGCTGCTCCCGTCGTTACGACTGACGTGAACGAGACCGTCGTCACTTCCCGCGGCGATGAGGCCGCGCCGCAACGGAGACAGCGCCAGGGAATGCAGGTTACCGTAGAGCGCCGTACTCGAGTGCAGATCAATCGCGTCAGGCGGCTGCACTCGGCCCTGCAACGGCAGGTCGTCACGACTGACCTGTCGCGTGAGATCATGACTGATACGTTCCCAAGTGTCACCGCGATCACGACTACGGAAAACAACGTTGGCGCCAAAGTAGACCGTCTTCGCGTCGTGGGGGGAAATTCGAAACGGGGCACTCCAGTTCCAGCGATACGGCTCATGCTCGCCTTCCTGCGGCTGCCACGGCTGAATACGTTTCTGCTCTCCGCTCTTGCGGTGCGTGCGGTACAGGACTCCGTACTGGGACTGCGCGTAAACGATGTCGGAATCGGCCGGGTCCGCAGCGGCATAGAAACCGTCGCCATCGAAGAGGAATGTCCAATCCTCGTTAGAGATACCGTCGCTGTAGCGTGTGCCGATCGGTCCGCCCCAGGAGCCATTGTCCTGCGCGCCGCCGTACACATGATAGAACGGCTCCTGCATATCGACGGATACGGTGTACAGCTGCATCAGTGGCAGATTGGACTGCCATTGCCAGAACTCACCGCCATCACGGGATATATAGACACCGCCATCATTGCCGGCAATGAGGTGCTGAGGATCATGGGGATTGACCCATAGCGTGTGGTGATCGCCATGTACCGCGGTCTCCGCGATATTCTCGAACGTCACGCCACCGTCCTCGGACCTCAGCAGCGGCGTAACCGGCACGTAGACCCGGTCCGGGTTCTGCGGGTCGCAAACCAGTTCTCCGTAGTACCAATGGCTCTGCACATCGGCATTGCGCCGCTCCCAGGACTCGCCGCCATCGGTGGACCGGAATGTGCCCCCCTCGGGACCCACTGCAGTGCTGTACATAGTGTCCGGACGGCCGGGGCAGAATGTCACGCCCACGCGTCCGACCACACCGGCTGGGAAACCGTTCTGAACGCGGCTCCAGCTGTCGCCACCATCGTTGCTACGGTATAGGCCGCCCTCTTCACCACCGCCCACCATGCTCCACATGCGGCGCTCCCGCTGGAACGTGGCAGCGAACAGCACATCGGGGTTTTCAGGGTGCATCTGTACTTCGACGACGCCTGTATAGGCGCTCGGCCGTAATAAACGTGTCCAGGTTTCACCGCCGTCAGTGGTTCGATAAAGTCCGCGCTCTTCGTTCGGCCCCCACAGGGAACCCAACGCGGCCACAAAAACGGTATTCGGATTGTCAGGATGGATCAGGATCCGCCCGACATGCCGGCTGCCCTGCAGCCCCATGTGACGCCAGGTCTTACCGCCATCGTCGGAACGATAGACGCCGTCCCCGAACTGCGAGCTGCGCACGCTGTTCTGCTCGCCCGTGCCCAGCCACACGACGTCCGGGTTGCCAGGCGTGAGCGCGACATCACCCATCGAGATCGATGACTGCCCATTGAAGATTGACTCCCAAGTGGTGCCGGCGTTGACGGTTTTCCACAATCCGCCGGATGCGCTGGCGGCGTAGATGATGCGGGTGTCTTCGGGGTGCACGGCGAATCGAGCGATTCGTCCGCTCGGTGCCGCACTGCCAACTTCTCGCCACTCGAGTGCGGCCAGGTCCGATTCGCGCAGGCCGTCCGGCGAATCCGCATGCAGGGGTGCTGGTCCACCCGCCAGCAACGGCAGGATGAGCACGCCAACATACCGGAGCCAGGCCGGCGAAACGGATTGCAATTGGGTCATGTCAGGCTACCTCCATTCTTCGGATAGAGAAAAGCGCGGCGCCGGTCAATGACGCCACTCGGGGCGGTATTGCTTTTCCAGGTCGGCCATCAGCTGCTCGCGAACCAGCGCCACGGGAATGAAGCCGATTTTGTAGATGCGGTCGTGAAAGTCCTTCAGCGTGCCTTTCTGATCCAGTTCGCGCATCTTCGAGAAGTAGTCCTCACGCAGCAGCATCCACTGGAAGTAGCCGATGGTGGGCGCCGCTGTATTCGTTCCGCCAGCAGCGATACCGTCGATGTTGATCTCGGCGCCCCGGCGCACGAAGCCGGTGCGCTCCGACTCGACATCGACGGCCTCCTGCCAGGTGAGTCGGCCGGTATGCAGGCCCGAGTCAATGATCACTCGGCCCATGCGCCACAACTTCAGGCGCAGGATCTCCAGTTCGTAGCGATCCTGCATGCTGGCTGGAAAAAAGCCGTACTCCGGCCGCGGCGTCAGTTCCCACTCGACGTAATAGCACCAACCCTGGTCGGAATAACTATTCTCCCAGCGGCGCAGCGGACGTTCGTTGCGGTGCTGGTACAGGCGCATCAGGTGGTGCCCCGGATAGGCCTCGTGCGGGCCGATCGCGTAATAGGTACTCCAGTCCTTTTCCGTCAGGTTTTCTTCGGCGAGGTCATCCGGCCACTCGGGCTGAATCGGGATTACAGGCCATGCCATTTTTTTCGACATGTGACCTGCCGGCAGGTAGCCGGGACCATAACCCCACCACTGCGACGCAGCCATGCTGGGATCGGATGCCACCATCAGCTGGTCGTCGTCGTCCCAGGGTATCGTTACGAGGTCGTTCTCGATCGTCCAGTCCCGAGTCTTGCGCGACAGCCAGATACCTTCGTAAACCAGCTGCTCGTTGAACGGGTGCAGGCTCTTGGTCTCGCGGATGATCTCCTTCCACGTCTTGTCCGGATCCATCGACGCGGCCTTTCGCTCCAGGTGGCCTTCAACTATCCGGTACTGCTTCCAGCCCCAGTCGTAGTAGTCCGGTACGCGGCTGAAACCGCGCTCGCCGCGGGAAATTCGTTCCAACTCGATGTTGGCAGCCGGAATCTGGTGACGGTGCTCATGCAGGTAGTTGTATAGATCGGCGCCGATGCGAAAGTCGCCCTGCGGCCGCTCCGTCCATTCCTCGTTGACGAACTCGCGGAAACGACCCAGCGCAATCACGGTCTGATCGGCTTCGCGACGCAACTCGTCTCGCAGGTCGGGTGCCAGCCGATCGGCGAATGCCGGCACGTGTTCCTGCATTACGGTCACGGTGCCCTCAATACGGGCATTGGCATAGACCAGCCAGTTCGGAATGTACTGCGTCAGGTTTTCCTCGGCATTTTTCAAACGCCCGCGCAGCGTCTGCAAATCCGCGATGAGATCGCGACCCCGCTCGTTGGGATGGCGATGATCTGACTGGATCTTGAAGATGATGCCATTGGTGAATACGTACTGGCGCGGATCCTGCCGCCAGCGCTGAACCTCGCTTTCGGCACGAATATTGGCCTTGAGAATGCCGCGCAGGAATCGCCAGTCAATGTCCTGCTCCAGCGTCAGCGTGCCGCGGTCGATGTTTTCGAGGTCGGAAAGGAGAGCCTGTTGCACCTCGATGCGCCTGGCGAAGCTGGCCGCGCTCATGTCAGCCGGCAGGCTGCAACCGACGCCGCGGACTTCACACAGGTAGCGGTCGACCAGTTTCTCGAAGTTGCTGGCCAGTCCTGCCGCGGTGCCGGGCGCGTCGCCAATGCCTGCCCAGGCGGGCGAGGCGGGCCACGCGAAAAACGGGAAGAGCATAAGGATCAACGCAAGGCGGCGCACTTCGCGTACATTTGTACGCACTTTTTCGCTTATAGACATCGCTTCAGGTCTCCATCCGCTGGCCCCGCTCAAACCCTATGGAGAGGACCGATTTCGGCCTCCTGCCCGCACTCGGGGCGGCTGCACTTGTTATCGATTGTTCGTGGCAGGCCGCCGAAGCATAACAGAGCGGGTCATTCCCGCGCCATCAATTCGTTCGCATAGCGAATGGGTGTTCGGCTATCATGACGGAACCGATGAAACGATCTACGGAAGAAACGCCGCCACTTACGCGCGGCCTGCGCCGCCAACTCGGCCTGACGGGTTTGGCTGCTACGGGTATTTGCTCGATGCTGGGCGCTTCGGTATACGTCGTCCCGTTTATGATCCAGCGCAACGTGCCGGGTATCGGTTCCTGGGTCTTGCCCGCTTTTCTCTTTGCCGCCATTCCAGCGCTGCTGGCCGCGCTCGCCTATGCGGTTCTCGCGTCCGCCATGCCCCGCGCGGGGGGAAGCTATTTGTACGCAAGCCGCGGCCTGCATCCCTACCTCGGTTTCGTGGCCAGCTTTTCGCAGTGGTTCGGCCTTTCCATCGTCATTGGGGTGATTGCTTACATCATTATTCCCTTCCTGCGAGATATCGCCGCCGCTCTCCAATGGACGGAGGCAGTCGCCATCCTGGAGACGGGTATTGTCCGGGTGGGACTGGCCCTGTTCTTAGTGTGGCTTTTCGTCGGCATCAATGTTCTTGGCGGTCGTTTCTACGAGCGCACACTCATTCCATTGATGTTCCTGATGTTCGGATTGGGTGCGATCGTGGTCTTCGCCGGCTTTTACTACGATCATGCGGAGTTCTCGGCCGCACTCCTCGAGCGTGAGAACCGCAGCGTGCCAACCGGTGCAGCTACTCCTTTTGACAGCAAAACCTTCCTGGCCGCCGCCGCCATATTGTTCTCCAGCTTCATCGGCTTCGACTCCATTGCCCAGGCGGGTGGCGAAGCTCGCAATCCAAGGCGGAACCTGCCGCTGGCCATTGGCATAGCCGTTGTAACAGTGGGATCGTTCTACTTTCTGTTCACCGCCGCCGTCTACCACGCCGTTCCCTGGTCCTATGTCGCCGCGGAAGCCATGGAACGAGACATCACGGCGCCTGGCCTTTTCAGCTACATGTTGCCCAGCGGATGGGTCGTCGCCATAGTCGCGGGCGCAGCCATCGCCCTGATCAATGACCTGCCGGCCATGTTAATGGCCGTATCGAGATTGATGTTCGCCTGGGCCGAAGACGGCATTTTTCCCCGTTCGATTGCGCAGGTACACCCTCGCCGACATACGCCACAAACGGCGATCCTGCTAAGCGGAGTCATGGCCAGTATCGGCATCCTTGGAAGCCACTTTGCCGGCGACTTCTTCCTGGGGATAGACATCATGGTGACCTCCATGCTGGTCAACTTCCTGCTCATGTGCATGTCCGTCATCAGCCTGCCCCGACGCAATCCCCTGCTTGCTCGCGAGGTCAAGGTGCTGACTTCCCGGCCCTGGCAATTGGCGCTGGCGGGTTGCGGGGTGGTAATGCTCACGGGCTTCCTCATCATCCATATCTTCAAGGAACTGAGTGCACCGGCACAGGCATGGTACTTTCACTCCACGCCGATCTGGCTCATCGTCATGGCGATCGCTACCGTGATCTATTTCTGGGAGTTCAGTAAGTTGAAAAGACAAGGCGTGGACGTGCAGGAAGTGTTCAGCCGACTGCCGCCGGAATGATGAAGGAAGTTGGGGAATGAATAGACCGCAGGAAATCGACAAGCAATCCGCTCACCATTGCCTGGCTCCCGATCTGCGGATCTCCCGGGTCATTACCGGGTTGTGGCAGATCGCCGACATGGAGCGGGGCCAGCAATCGCTGGACCTGGACCGCGCCGCGCGAAGCATGAAAGCTTACACAGAGGCTGGCCTGACGACTTTTGACATGGCCGACCATTATGGCTCATCCGAACAAATTGCCGGCATATTTACACACCGCTATGCGGGTAGCGACGAGCTACAGTTACTCACGAAGTGGGTACCAAAACCCGGCGGGGCTTCGCGCGAAGCCGTCCGGCAGGCCGTGCAGCGTGCCCTCGACCGTCTGCAAACGGATCGATTGGATCTGCTGCAGTACCATGCTTGGAACTATGCCGATCCCAGCTACCTCGACGATCTCTTCTATCTCCAGGAATTGCAGAACGAAGGATTGATCCGGCACCTGGGTGTAACCAATTTCGATACGGCTCACCTCCGCATTGTGCTGGAATCCGGCATCAGCGTCGTCTCCAATCAACTCTGTTTTTCCCTTCTTGATCAGCGAGCGATCAATGACATGAGCCGGCTGTGTGATGAAAAGCGCGTAAGCATACTGGCTTTCGGTACCCTGGCGGGAGGGTTCCTCACGGAACGCTGGCTGCATCAACCCGAGCCGGACATGGAAGCCCTGTCGACCTGGTCACAGATGAAATACAAGCGCTACATAGATGAGGCAGGAGGCTGGGTACCGTTTCAACGCTTGTTGACAGTGCTCCAACAAACGGCCGCCCGGCACGGGGTCTCGATGGCGAATGTGGCCAGCCGGTTTATTCTGGAACAACCGGCGGTCGGCGCGGTGATCATCGGCGCACGCCTCGGCGAAAGTGAGCATATCGAGAACAACCAGCAATTGTTGAACTTCGCGCTGGACGACGAAGACCGGGCCGCGATCCGGGCTGCGATTAGCGACCTGACCCCGATTCCCGGCGATTGCGGCGACGAGTACCGGAAACCGCCCTTCCTCACGGCATCGGGCGACTTGAGCCACCACCTCGATGCCTTGCCGCCTCCCTACCCCACCAGTATCGCGCCGGACGGCCGCGCGCTGGCACTTAGCGGTACCATCTGGGAGGACCTGGCCGGTTTTTGCCGGGCGGTGAGAATGGGAGATCGCATCTTGATTTCCGGCACCACCGCCACACACGGTGACCGGGTGATCGGCGGGCGGGATCCGGTGGCGCAGACGCACTTCGTCATCGACAAAATAGAAGGCGCACTGCAATCGCTGGGCGGTCGCCTCAACGATGTGGTCCGTACCCGCATCTTTGTCCACGACATCGACGACTGGAAACCCGTGTCCCAGGTGCACGGTCGGCGCTTCGGTCATATTCAACCGGCCAACACGTTGGTGCGGGCGGAACTGGTCGGAAAAGAGTATCTCGTAGAAATGGAAGCGGAGGCGATTGTGAGCGGCGGCGGGTAGGTGGTTACGCCAGACACTCCAGTAGAAATTGCTGCCACCACATTGCATTCCCGGGCCCTCACCGTCGAAACGGAATTTCCAGAACCCTGGGGTAGACTTCACGTTCAGACAAAAATGATTGCAGGGGATTATTGATGAGCAGCGTTCTGCCGGCGACCACTGCCGATCCCATAGGCGCTGTGGCGCTTCTGGGCTATGCGGACCCCGTCGAGCTCGAGCGTTTCGTCGCACTCGAAGACGCTATCTGGGGAGAGACCACCCTGGCGCCCGCAGTCGTCGAGACCGTGCGCCTGCATTGTGCCCGGATTCGCGGCTGCGAATTCTGTAAGGCCGTGCGCTACTCGGCCGCTATCGATGACGGCCTCACCGAAGCACAGATCGCGCAAATGGACATGCCGGGAGCTCGTGGAGCATTCAGTGCCGAGCAGTCGGCAGCGTTGACGCTTGTGGATCATTTCCTGCGCGACCCGCGCAAACCTGGCGAAGCGCGCGCGACCGAGATCGCCAGGATACTGGGTACGTCCGGCGTAATGGAAGTGCTGATTGGCTGTTGCGCCTTTGCTTCCGCAGAACTCCGTATTGCATTGGGTGAGAACCGTAAGCCGCACGGCAGTGGTGTCATCGAGCGAGCCGGATGTACTCGCGCCGCGCGCCCGACACCCACGGCATGGCCGGTACTGGACGGGCCGGTACTCGCCCCGCACACGGTTCTGGCCGGGGTAGCGCCGGGGCTCGCCAAGCCGATAAATGAGCGAGTAACCGCGCTCTGGTCGGGCAGGGACCTGTCACCGGAGCTGATTGCTGCCTGCGTCATCCGCAGCACGCAGCTACTCGGGGTGCCGCCGGACGATCCGGTAATCGAATATCTCGTGCCACCGGAAGCCGCCCGGCTTGCAGACGCTGAGGAGGTGCGGGACTGGCCGACATGGCCGACGAAACAGGGTCGAAATGAAATGGCGCTGGCCGAGAAATTATGGATCGACCCGGCCGGCGTTGACGAAGCGATCACCGATCCGCTCAAGTCGTCGCTTCGGGTTGACGGCCTTATCCGCGTAGCCTGGAACCTGATCCTGATCGGGCAGCTGCACCGGCTGGCACTCACGCTGCACTGGGACTCCTAGCCGATCATGGCGCCTCGCCGTCCGGCACCAGCCGGTACAGGCCGCCGGAGTCCACGCCGAGATAGATGAGATCGTCCGGCCCTTGTTCGACCATCCGAATACGCCAGCCGCGACCCTCCAGCAGGCGTTCTTCGTGCACGACCTCACGCCCCTCGACAACGAGGCGGTTGAGATGAGCGCCTGCAAGCGCGCCGAGGAAAAGATTGCCGCGCCAGTCGGGAAAGGCCTCACCGGTATAGAAAAACATGTCGGATGGCGCGATCGACGGCACGTAGTAGTGAATCGGCTGCTCCATCCCTTCTTTCTCGGTCAGTCCTTCCCCGACCGGTTCGCCACCATACTCTTTGCCGTACGTGATAACCGGCCAGCCATAATTTGCTCCTGCCTCGATGACATTGATCTCGTCACCGCCCTTCGGGCCGTGCTCGTGTTCCCAGAGATCGCCTGTCGTCGGGTGCACAACCAGTCCCTGCGGGTTGCGATTGCCGAGGCTGAAAACCTCGGGCATTGCCCCGGGCACATTGACCCAGGGGTTGTCGTCCGGCGCGCTGCCATCGTGGTGTAGTCGCAATACTTTGCCGATATGCGATCCCTGGCTTTGCGACAGGTGCCTGAGGTCCCAGCGATCGCCCATCGTGACGAATAGGGAATCACCCCGGAACGCCAGCCGACAGCCATAAACGATCGCATTGTGATACCAGGGCAACGCCGCGAATATCCGCTCGCGATCTTTCAGCTGGTCACTATCGAATCGTGCACGCTCGACCACCGTCGTGCTAAGCGCGTCATCGCCGGCCGAATAGCAGTAATAGACGAAATGATTGTGAGCGTAATCCGGGTGCAGTACGACATCGAGCATGCCGCCGTTTCGATTAACGTATACGTCGTCCGGACCTCCGATCAGTTCCGAGACCGCGCCGCTCTCTAGGTCGAGCCGAACGATTCGGCCGGCCGCGCGCTCGCTGACGAGCGCATCCCCATCGGACAGAAATGCGATCGCCCACGGGATCTGCAAGCCCTCGGCAATCTGCTCTACGCGAAAGCTCTCAACTTCGCTCTCGATAACCGCCACCTCACCGGCAAGGCAGTCAGCTGACGACAGGACAAGCAGCAGAGCCGTCGCTGCGGCTGTGGGCGTTTTGATCAGCCCGATGCGACTCACCATGGCATCGGTGTCCTGTCGTCGATCATACGCCGGAGGTTCTCGTCGGCGCCGGTCGTCTCCCACCGGGTCAGCTCGATCGGGACCCAGGCAGCGGCAACCAGATCGTCGTGGAATTGTCGCAGACTGAACGTGCTGCCCAGTTGCTGACGTCGCTCGCCCAGCAATTTTTCGATCTGCATTTTGCCGATCAGATAGACGATTCCCCCGGTCGGCGCGGCGAAGAAGTCATCGGCTTCCTCGCTCGCAATGCGGCGATCCATAGGGATGGTCATCAACGCCGCCACCGCCTCGTCAACGCTCATCTCGCCCAGTGCCATTTTCACATCCACGATGACCCGCAACGCGCGCAGCCGAAGGAAGTTGTATATTAGTTCGCGGCTTCTCGGACGATCGTCGTAAAAGCCCAGCTGAACCGCCGTCTCTTCCCAGTACGTCGACCACCCCTCGCTCTTGAAACGATCCCGGTGCCGCGCACGAATCAGCGCCGAGTGACGCGCCGATATGACGCCCTGCATATGGTGGCCCGGGATGCCGTCGTGGAAGATGTTGGTGCTTGGATCGACACGCATGACCGATTCCCAGTAGGTCTGCGTGTAGGGATGGTCCTCCGGGACCGAGTACTTGACGACACCGTTACCCGGTGTTCTATAGCCGCTCAGTCCGGCCCATAGATGGAAGGCCTGGATGTAAGCCGGCATCGACGTTCGGCTGTACGATCCGACGTAGTCGGGGACAGTGAGCACCTGCCTGTCCTCGAGGAATTTGCGAATCGCCTTCGCATCGGCCTCGGTCCTGGCGGCGTACTCAGCGGTCGTGGTCGACTTGCGCGGAATCGGCAGCCCCTGGTTTCGCGCCTCCTCGAACAATGAGAACGACATCAGGCGCGCGTATTCCTGTTCCCCCATGCGCAGGATGTCCTCGGCATCATACGGCAACAGCCAGATTCGTCTCAGGATCCAGTCATACATCTCACGGCCGATCGGCTTCGCGCGTTCCATGGTCGGCAAGCGCTCCTCGATCCACGCTCGATACTCTTCGAACGCCGCTCCCATCACCGTTGCCCTCGAGTGCAATTCGTCGACGAGATGCGGCGGAAAATGCTCGCCGAGCGCTTCCGCGAACGCCTGGCTGTTCTGTTGCACATCCGCAAGCGATGCCAATGCCCAACGCGACATCTCCAAGGTCGGTTCGGTCAGATTGCGCTTGGCTTGCTCCAATATTCGCGGAATGTTCCGCATGTGCTCCAGGATTTCCTGGGCGCGGAGCTCACCGAATGGCGGTGGCTGTTGCACCAGCTGCCCGAGTTTGCTCAGCGTCGCACCACTGGACATTCCAAATGACGAGATAGAGGAGACGTAGAAATTGGGGCTGCGTGACGTTGCACGATATACGCGCAGGCCATAGTCGAGCATGTCCAGCTCGGAACGCACGATCAGGTAGTCGACCTGGTCAGGCACGGGCCATGTTGACGGTTCGAGTTCGTCGAAACGTGATCGCAGCTCCGCCAGCCTGGCCCTTTGTGCCTCGATGGCTTCGGCCGAATAATCCGGGATGCCATCGATCGGGCGCGGCTCGCGAAGAGCACGGACCGCCAGGAAGAACTCCGTCAAGTCTTCTCGCGAAGCATTGCCGGGTGGATCCGCCACTACCAGTGCCGGACCGAGGGCGCCCAGCACTGCAACGATCGAAACCGCAAAGCTGTAACGCACGAATGGTCCTATCATGGCCTGCTCCTTGATTCCCAGGCGCAACGATGCCAACCCCGTTGCGGCCGTCAGCCCTTCCAGTCTCCGCTCTTGAGCAGCGCCGACTGGATCTCGTCGACGGCCGCCCTGACTGTGCTAACGAGCGTATCGATTTCCCGCTCCGAGATGATCAGCGGCGGCGAGAAGGCCAGTGTGTCGGCGCTCGGCAATGCACGTGTAAGAACGCCGGATTCGAGCGCCTTCTTTGCGACACGGGCGGCCACAGTCAGCTTTGGATCGAACGCCTGCGGTGGGTCCTTGCGAGCGACGAGTTCGACCGCACCGATCAAGCCGAACCCTCTTATTTCACCGACGAGCGGATGATCGGCAAAGGCACTTTGCAGCTGCCGATGCAGATACTCACCTTTTTCCCCGGCCGCTGTAACGAGGTTTTCGTTTTCGATGATATCCAGATTGGCCATCGCCGCGGCAGCCCCAATGGGATGGGATGTATACGTATAGCCGTGACCGAATACGCCAAACTGGCTCTCACCCTCGACAATTGTGCGCCAGACTTTGTCTGAGACATACACACCGGAGAGCGGAAAGTAAGCCGAAGTTACACCTTTCGCGATCGTGATCAGATCCGGATTCAGATCCAGCGCCTCACTACCGAACATATGGCCAAGCCGGCCAAAACCACAGATGACTTCATCCGCAATCAATAGAATATCGTTCTCTGCGAGTACCCGCTGTATTGCTCGGTGATATCCTGGCGGCGGTACGATGACGCCACCGGCACCCATCACCGGTTCCACTATCATCGCTGCAATCGTATCGGCACCTTCCGCCTCGATGAGCTGCTCCAGGTCCTTCACGAGTTTGTCGACAAACTCCGAGTCGCTGAGGCCATGCCCCTCCCAAAGTCGATGCGGCGCCAGCGTGTGCTTGACAAAAGGGAGCGGCAGATCGAACCCGGCATGCACGCCGGGCAGCCCTGTCATGCCGCCGGACATAATTGTCACGCCGTGGTAGCCGCGTTGTCTGGCGATAATCTTTTTCTTCTTCTGCTTGCCCCGGACATTGTTGTAATACCAGGCCAGTTTGACCTGCGTATCATTCGCATCCGAGCCCGAGTTACCGAAAAACACCTTGGACATCGGCACTGGTGCAGTCTCGATCAGTCGTCGGGAAAGGAGCGCGGGCATCTCACTGCCCATCGACGTAAAACCGTGACAGTACGCAAGAGTCTCCGCCTGGCGCCGCAGCGCATCTGCAATTTCCTTGCGACCGTACCCAACGTTCACGCACCATAGTCCGGCCATGCCATCTATGTAACGCTTTTCTGCCGAGTCCTCGAGCCAGACGCCTTCGCCCCTCACCATGACAACGGGCGGGCCGTGCTGCTCGTGCTGCGCCAGAGCCGTGAACGGGTGGAAGCTGTAGCGGCGATCGATCTCTGCCAGTGCGGGAGCATCGCCCGACTTCGGTTGTTTTGCAGTCACGTTGTTATCCTCAAGGTGATCATGTCTTTCGGTTTCCGACGATGTCAGCGATACGGATTGGCTTCAATGGTGGGCGCGGTGCAAAAAATGAGAATTCGTCAACGGTTTCTCCAGTGTGCTCCGCAAGCAGGTCAGCGGCAATCGACGCGCAGTAGCGCCCCTGGCACGGACCCATCCCGAGGCGCGTACGTTGCTTGATGCCACCTATCGATGCGGCGCCATCACCGAGGGCAGCCTGAACATCGCCGAGTGTCACATTCTCGCAACGGCATATGACCGTGTCTTCTGTCGCAACTTGTGTCGTTAAGCGCGGCGCCGCGAACAGAGTCCAGAGAGCGGACTGAAACGCCCGGTGGCGCGGACGCTGGCGTATTGCCCTCCGTAGCTCCGATTCATGGGGCGCCGTTACGCTGTAACCGAGCGACTTCACGACTGCTACCGCTGCAATTACGCCATCCTGCAACGCGGCCGGCGCACCGCAAAATATTGCGCAATCTCCGACGGCGTAGACCCCCGGCACGGTGGTTTCGCAGTCCTCGGCCCTCTCCGTTACGAGATGACCGCGCGCCTGGTCGAAACTGTGTCGACAATCGAGGCAACGGAGAATCTCATTGCGCGGCTGAAATCCGTAGCCGACGCAAACGACATCCGCCTCGATCGTCTCGAGCCGGCGGTTTCCGCCGGCGGCGATGGGTCCTATATCGGCCTCGAGTCCGTGCGGAGATTTTCTGATTGCTGCCAGACCTGCGCCGAATCGCACTGGCACACGAGCCTTCCTCAACTTACGAAGGAATCCGATGCCGTCGAAAGCCAGTCGGGGGACATGACGCGCCATTCTAAGGCCATTCGTGATCCATGCCATAAGACTGGCATCGGCAAGTTCCGCAACCAGGCGAACGTCGCCGCCCGCACGCTTGAGTTCGGCGGCAATTTGCAGGTTGAGCGGTCCGTTACCCGCTACGACAATGCGGCCGGAAGGCACGGTACCATAGTTCCTCAACATGCCCTGCGCTGCGCCCGTCGTCACTACACCGGCCAGTGTCCACCCTGGCACGGGCCATGCACTTTCATACGCTCCCGTCGCGACGATCGTTCTCCTGGGTTTGTAGATCGTGCTGCCATTGTCGTCGAGCACGCCGAATTCAGCCGGCGCGAACGCCCCCCAAACCTGGGCCCCACTGACGATTTTCGCGCCGGAACGCAGCGCACGCTCGACAAGTTGCCGGCCGCCGATGATCTGCTTGTCATCGGACAGCGATGGGGGCAACAAACTCTCATCTACAGGCTGCTTGAAATATTGACCGCCACGTGCAGTCCGCTCATCGAGCAGGACGACGTCCACGCCCGCTTCCGCCGCGATGGATGCTGCCGTCAGGCCTCCCGCACCCCCGCCGATAACGAGCAACTCGGGTTCGACCAGTTCATTCCGCCTACCCGCGTCGCTCGCGCACCGACCTGCACTGGCCTTTGGAAGATGGCCGCGGCGGACCTGCATGCCGGGTCTTGCGCTGGCCATACAGGCACGTATCCCATGCTCGCCATCGATGTTCACCCGGCACTCCTGGCACACGCCCATACCGCAGAAAATGCCTCGCATGTCTCCATCTGCAGAGGCCCGGAGTTCGAACTCACCGACATCGGCGAGCGCCGCCGCGACAGACACTCCGGCGCGGCATTGAATCTCGCGACCTTCGAACACAAAGCTGATCATGTTTACGCCCTCCGATTCCCTGGACATGTCAATCCTTCCTGTCGATGTCGGGCGCAAGCCAGCCCGGTGGCGCGGAAATTCTTTCGAAGGGATAGATATTGACCTTAAAGCCCGGGTCGCATCCGTTCATTTCCATCCGTCGCTCCGCTATTCGCCAGCGATTGTCGATGCGCACGAATCGGTCCATGTACTGCCCGAAGATCGTCGCTGTCGAGCCATCAGGGCGCTCGTGCCATGCGTATACATAGCTGCCCGCCCGAGCTTCGTCGGATGTCGTGAACTCGATCTGCACATTCGAGAGGTGGTGCGACGTACGTTGCCAGCGCCACATTCGTCGCAGGGATTTCTCGAGTGACGCAGCACCCCAACTCTGCAGTGCGGGCTCGGAACCGTATTCGACGACGCAGTCGTCAGTGAAAAGCGCGGCGAGGCGAGGCAGGTCCATTCGGTCCAGAGCACAACAATACTCGACGAGAACATCTGTGATCGCCTGCCGATCGATCAATTCCCGGTTTGTCGCCTCAGTCATCGCATCCTCTCTCAGCGAATGTAGGTCGCGCCGTTGACGTCGAGTGTCGCGCCCGTAAGATGTCGTAGCTTGCCACCAGCAAGAAAAGCGATGAGTTCACCAATCTCGCCGGGCGGCACCCACTCGCCCATCGCCAGCATCTTCGTGACTTCCTCTTCGCCACCCTGGAGCTGCGCAAAATCGACCGACATCTTCGTACGGACGATGCCCGGAGCAATGATGTAGGCGTAAATGCCGTCTCTGGCATAACCTCTCGCAATCGACTGTGCCACTGACTTTATCGCGCTCTTGGATGCGGCGTAAGCCAGCATCTTGGGATTGGTTACACCACGCTGTGCAACCCAGCTGGACATGAGGACGATTACGCCACCGCCGCGTGGCCGAAAATGCTTGACCGCCTGCCGCATTAGCCGCGCCGGGGCAAGCACATTGACACGATAATGCGCCTGCCATGCAGCATCCCATTCCTCGTCCGGATCATCGACGCCGCCGGAAGGGACCATCATCGCCGCATTGAGTACCAGCACGTCGATCCGCCCCCGCCAATCCAGCGCCTGCGCCCAGACATCGTCGGCCGCGGTTTCGTCCTCGAAGTTTCCTTCGACGAAGTGCTTTCTCCCGGCCTCGACGCCATTCAGTGTAAGCTGTGCGCCGTCCAGATCGCCCGGACCGCCGCGATGATGCGCGATCAGGTCCGCGCCCTCACGCGCCAGGATCTGCGCCGTTGCAGCACCGATCCCCTGCGATGCGCCGGTCAACAGGATCACTTTATCTTGCAGGTACTTCGAATCGGTCACTTGGATCTGTCCCTCAACGTTGTCAACGACCATGGTGGTTGGGCGCACCGCGAACATTCGTGCGCAATATTGTACACTACCCGCTCCCATCCGAAGCCAACCGACAATCGCCATGAATACGAGCCACCGCAGCGAACCATGGAAAACGCAGGAAGACGAATGGCGACGCATGATATCGCGCGTACGAGCGGGCCGTTCCCTGGCTCCGCCGGCATGGCCGGGCGGTGCGCGTTGTGCGGTGGCGCTGTCATTCGACTGTGACCACGAGTGCTTCGAACTCGGTGCCGGCCGCAAAGCCATCGGCAGGCTCGCCTGGGGCGAGTTCGGCAGGCGCGTCGGGGTACCCCGCATTCTCGACATCCTCGCCCGGCACCAAGTCCCGGCCACGTTCTTCCTGCCGGCCGTTTGCGCACTGGTTGACCCCGGTGAGGCCCGGAGGATTTCAGACGCCGGGCACGAAATTGGCGTGCACGGCTGGATTCATGAAAACAACTCGAAGCTGGACGCAAAAACCGAACGCGAGCTGATGGTGAGGGCCCGCGACATCCTGGAGTCACAGACGGGTGTAGCGCCGCCGGGATTTCGCTCTGTCAACTGGGACCTGAGCTGGAACACGATCAGGTTAGTCGCCGATTTGGGGTTCGAGTACGATAGCTCGCTAATGGCTGACGAGGACTGCTACGAACTCCTCGTCGATGACGAACCAACGGGCGTCGTCGAAATTCCGGTCGAATGGTTGCGCGACGATGCGGTATACCTGATGTTCAATCGCGATCCGGCGACGCGACCGTGGATGTCGCCGGACGACGTATTCGGCGTCTTCCGGCGCGAACTCGACGCCGCCTTCGAAACGAACAGCCTGTTCCAGCTGGTCATGCACCCATTCGTCATCGGCTACCGGTCTCGTATCTGGATCCTCGAGGAGATCATCGAGTACGCCAAATCCCTCGGCGACGTCTGCTTTCTAAGGCATGTGGACGTCGCCCGCTGGGTCCGTGAGCAAGCCGATTGAATACGGTACAATGTTCGCTATAAGAACTTCTATTCGAATCCGCCGAGTGCAACCCTGATGACTCTCACCCTTGCAGACCCCACCCTATTGAGGGACGCCCTGTTTATCGGCGGCAAGTGGCAGAGCCCAGAGCAGTGCGACAGTCTTGACGTAATTAATCCGGCAACGGGACAGGTGCTGATCTCTGTAACCAGTGGCCGCCGCGAAGATGCTGTTGCCGCGATCGAGGCGGCGGATGAAGCGCTGCCGGACTGGTCCGCCCGCACCGCCAAAGAGCGCTCCATAATCATCCGGCGATGGCATGACCTCGTCGTCGAGAATGTCGATGACCTCGCGCGCATTTTGACTGCGGAACAGGGCAAGCCGATCGCCGAGGCTCGCGGCGAAATCCTGTTCGGCGCAGCTTTCTTCGAGTGGTTCGCCGAAGAAGCCAAACGCGTATACGGCGAGACAATTCCCGCACCGAATACGGACCAGAGATTGCTTGTGCTGCGTCAGCCTATCGGTGTTTGCGCCGCCATAACCCCGTGGAATTTCCCGATGGCCATGATTCCGCGCAAGGCAGCACCTGCACTTGCAGTCGGTTGCACGATGGTGTTGAAACCCGCAAGTGCAACGCCGTTATCCGCTCTCGCGCTGGCGGAGCTTGCCGACCGCGCAGGCATCCCCCCGGGTGTTTTCAGCGTCGTACCGGGAGCCGCATCACTTGTTGGTGATGAACTCATCACCAACCCCAAGGTTCGCAAAGTGACATTCACAGGTTCGACCGAAGTGGGATCGACACTGATGGCCAGAGCAGCGGGCACGATCAAGAAACTGTCACTGGAACTGGGCGGCAACGCTCCTGTTCTTGTGTTCGACGATACTGATCTCGAGACTGCGGTATCCGGTGTGATCGCTTCCAAATTTCGCAACATGGGCCAGACCTGCGTCTGCGCCAACCGAATTTACGCCCAGAGCGGAATATACGAGAAATTCGTCCACGCGCTCGGCGCGGCTGTCAGCAAACTGCGCGTTGGGGATGGCGCCGAAGAAGGCGTTGACCAGGGTCCGCTCATCGACGAAATGGCAGTCAGGAAAACGGAAGAACATCTGCAAGACGCGCTTGCACACGGTGCGAGAGTCGTTGTCGGTGGCTCACGTCACGAACTCGGCGGTTCTTTTTTCGAGCCGACGGTGATCGCAGACGCCGCCTCTGACATGAAAGTAGCGAAGGAAGAGACGTTCGGTCCGCTCGCACCGATCTTTCGCTTCGAGACCGAAGAAGAGGCAATCAAGCTCGCAAACGAAACCGAGTTCGGCCTCGCTGCATATTTCTTTACGCGCGACAATGCTCGCATCTGGAGGGTCAGTGAGAGCCTCGAGTACGGCATCGTCGGCGTGAACACGGGAATCTTTTCCTATGAAGGTGCGCCTTTCGGTGGCTGGAAGTTATCAGGCATAGGTCGCGAGGGATCACACCTCGGTATCGACGAATTCCTGGAAGTGAAATATGTATGCGTTGCCGGCATCGGCAGCTGACATAAGCTCGCGGCACCTCAGACAATTATATACACGGCAAACAGGTATCAGCGTTGAATAAAGAAATCAGTAACCGCGACTACGTTAATTCACTGGCGCGCGGCCTCGAGGTTATTCGCTCGTTCACGCGAACGCGCCCTATGATGACATTGAGCGATATTGCTCGAGCCACGGGCATGACCAGGGCAACCGTGCGGCGGTTCGTTCTGACGCTCGTGCGGGAAGGATATGCCGAAACGGACGGCAAGCATTTCAACCTTAAACCGAAGGTGCTCGAACTCGGATTCGCTGCGCTATCTTCCCTGACGTTCGTCGACGTCGCACAGCCAATCATGGCCAGGCTCGCGTACAAACTCGAGGAGTCGGTATTTGCAGCGGTGCTCGACGGCGAGGACGTCGTTTACGTTGCCAGCGCGACTCCCCCGAATCGCATCGTCAGTATTTCAGTAAGCGTGGGCAGCCGGGCACCAGCACATGCGGTATCGACGGGCCGCGTGTTGCTGGCCGCGTTGCCCGAAGAGGAGCTCCTGGAATACCTGGACCATGTAAAGTTACAGAAACTGACACCAAACACGGTAACCTCGAAAGTCAAACTGCGAGGCCTGATAGAGGAGGCCGGAAACAAGGGTTGGAGCATCGTCGATCAGGAACTCGAAATTGGTTTGCGATCGATCTCAGTACCGATCTACGGCAAGAAAGGCGCTATCGTGGCGGCACTCAATGTCGCGTGTCCGAGTTCGAGGATCACGCCCGAAGACATGCATACCAAGATCTTATTGGAGCTGCAGGCGGCATCCCAGAACATCATGGCAGGTCTGCAGCATTAGCCTACCGAAGTCGCTCCCGCTTCCACAGTTCGCGTACCTCGTCATCGAGCCCGGTCATCTCCCACCGGATCAGTGACATAGGCAGGCGTCCGGCTGCCATAAACGTGTCGTGGAAATCCTTCAGTACGAAATCGTCACCAAGCTGCCGCTTGCGATCCGCCAACAGCTCCTGCATCTGCAGCATTCCTACTGTGTACCCGAGCCCGTAACCTGGTGGCCGACGAAGGTATATTTCCGCATCGACCCTCGCTACATCTTTATCCAGCCAGGGTACGCGCTCCATCCACCAGTCCACGACCTCGGAAACGGTCATCTTGTTAAGTTGCAACCAGACGTCCGCCGGTACCCGCGCTGCACGGAAAATGCCGAACACGTAGATGAGTTCCCGTACGCGGGGTAAGTCGTCGATTATCCCGGCGTTCATCATTCCCTCTTCAAGGTAGACGCCCCAGCCTTCGGTTCGCGCGCCGCTCGTTATCTTGCCGCGAATCGGATGGGTGTTATGCCTTTCGACGACGCCGTCAAAGCGATGCCCCGGAATGACCGCGTGCAGGTGGTCCGGTGTTGGGTCGCGGTACTGGACCTGCTCCCAGAAGTTGGGACCATTCGGACGCACTATCCACGGCACGTTGGTGTCAAGCTCCTTTATGTAGTCCGGGATCGTAATGATGTCCTCTTCTACGAGGAACTTCCGGATCCGGCTGTCGGTTTCAGCGATTCGTCGCGCATAGTCCTCGGCTGACTTCGGTAACTCGATGACCGGCAAACGCCGATTGCGATGCTGTTCCAGCGCATACACACTCCACAGACGCTCCAGTTCCCGCTGGCCCAATGTGACGATCTGGTCGGCGTCATAGGGCATCAATTTGACGTGCCTTAGATACCAGTCGAATTTCTCGCGTCCGACGCCGCCCTTTCCTGTCATCTCGTCGCGATTGTCGGAGAGCCACTGGTGAAATTCTTCGACCGAGTTCTTTGCGGCTTCGATGTCGGCAACCAGGTCGGGCTGTTTCTTCTCGGCCCGGCCAAGAAAGTCCTCGTACCAGCCGATCACACCAGCCGGCGGTGTCTTGCGGTACGGATATCCATGCCCGACTCCATCGGCATTCGTCAGGTTGAAGATCGCGAGATCCGCGTAGTCGGCTGCGACTTCGGTGAGGTTATTCTTCGCCTGATCGACAAGCAACGAGATTGCCGCGAGGCGTGTACGCAGAGCCGCCGTCTCATCGACGTCGAGCGGCAACTCTGCAAACGTGATGCGCAGCATCTGGTCGACGTAAAAACCCGGATCCCGGGACCACGGTTTTGACACGTTCAGCGTGAAGTCATGCTGATCGAAGCGCGATCGCACGGCAAGGTAGTCAACCTGCTGGTGACGCTCCCAGTCAACGACAGCCATGTCTTCGAGCTGCACCTGCAAATCTCGCATCCTGCCGCGGCGTTCGTTGACGGCCTTTTCGCTGTAATCGGGGTATACTTCGGCAACCTTTCCCGCAATGTCCTTATTGGGTACGTCGCCGCGGGCTCGCGCCGGGTCCTTCCACAGGAGAAACTGCTGGAACAACGAGACGAGATCCTCATAACTGCCCGAGCCTTCCGGCATACCCTCGTACTGAGCACCTGCCATCGCCGAGTTGCCTGTTAGAAACGACAGGATCAGGGCAGCTGCGAGCGGTAGAGGAAGTCGATTTTTCATAGAGGTCACCATGCTGTATCGGTCCTGAGTTCGGTCGACAACCTCAGCGAGCCCCGAGGCTCAACCGGGTGCCGATGCGGCTTGCGCTTGCTTTATGCGCCCAGAATGGTCGATCGTTAAAATGATGTCAACAGAAAGCGTGCGCAATGCGAACATAATTGCTAATAGCGAACATTTCTGCAGGCGACTCCAATGCTATACTGGACGCCGGAAGCCGGGTAATTCCATATTAATCTCTTATTTTTAGGCGTTTTTTCAGTTCAAAAAAAACGCTACGGCACGTACCTGTGCCACTTGGCAACGTTTTGTTTTGTGAACGTTTGGGCGCTCAGCGGTTGCCGCAGTCGGAGCTCAGCCCCGCCGGCTGGCGAGCAGTTTCATCATTTCCCGGTCGCGCCAGCGGACCCGATCGCCCCAGTCAGCAAGGGCCAGCCTGGAGCGGCATTCGGCTTCGACGGTGGCGACGAGGTCCGGCGTCCATGGATCGTGCTGGCCCCGCTCAGCTCCCATGCCCTCGTAAGCGCTGCCCATGATACGGGCATGGGCAGCGATACCGCCGCGCCGGTTCAGATCCGCGGTCTCGAACGGCCCGATGACAGCCCAACGTAATCCGAGTCCATCGCGCACGATCGTGTCGATATCCTCGACGCCGGCAACTCCGTCCCTGACCAGGCAATACGCTTCCCTCAAAACCGCCCCCTGCAGGCGATTGAACACGAAACCTGCGACCTCTTTGCGTATGAGGACCGGCACCAACCCGGCCGAGCGCAAGATGGTACGAGCGCGCTCCACGAATTCGGCGCCAGTGAACGGTGCCGGGACGACCTCGACGACCCGGATCAGGGTCGGCGGGTTGCCAGGATGAGCGACCAGGCATCGTTCCGCGGTAGCCAGGCCTGCGGCGATCTGCGAAGCCAGCATTGCTGAAGATGAACTTGCCAGGACAGCCGATTCGGGCGCAAGCGAATCGAGATCTTCAAATATCCTTCGCTTGACTTCCAGGTCTTCCGGAACACATTCCTGCACATAACTGACGTTATCGACCGTTTCTCCCAGATCGCCACTAACCGAAATGCGCGAAATAATTGTGTCGGCATTTCCCTGGCAAAGATCAAATGCCTGGAGGTCCGCAATCGACTCGGCAATGTGATCGAGCGCCTCTATTCTGGTGCCGTCGTCTGCCTCGCACAAGCGAACCTCATGTCCGGCATCGGCAAAGACCAGTGCAAATGACCGGCCGATGCTGCCGGCACCGATTATCGCGACACGTACGACGGGTGAGTCTTTTTCATCGGCATTCATTACAATCTCCGGTGTTTATTTCCATAGGGCCGCAAGGCATTTATCGAAGTGATTTGCTTTTTGCTGCACGCGCTGCGCACAATTGTTCGCAGATAATGGCGACAAGTTTATCTCATACCGTTCACCTTCAGGCCCGAGATGCATAATCTGTCGGATAAGGTCGTACTCGTCACCGGTGCTTCCAAAGGCATCGGTGCCGCGATAGCAGAACGCCTCGGCGCGGCTGGTGCATATGTCGTTGCGCACTACAGTTCCGACGAAGGCGGTGTACTCGACGCCACGCGCGCGATCGACGATTCGAAAAAGCTGCTCGTCAAGGCGGATTTCATAAATCTCGACGATGTCGAAAGGCTGTGGGACGAGGCTGAGCGCTGGCAAGGTCGCATCGACGTATTCGTCAACAACGCGGCGACGATGCTCTGGGACGGTGGCTTCGACCAGCCCCTCGTTGCCTGGGATATGACCTGGAACAGGACGCTGCAGATCAACGTATTGGCGCCATCGCGACTCTTGCGCCGCGCCGTTAACCATTTCACCGCCGGCGATGGGGGTACTATCGTTTCGATTTCCAGCTGGGCGGCGCAAAAAGGCGTCACCAATCCCGATTCGATTGCTTACGGTTCGTCCAAGGCGGCCATTCATGCGGCGACACAGACGATCGCGCGGGCGTTTGCCAAACACGGAGTTCTTGCCTACGTCATAGCACCGGGCGTGGTACGCACGCGCTTATCGGATCAGTTCGCAGCAACGCAAGGCGGTGAGAAGAAAATCACTGACGTACTCGCAATGGGCGAATGGGTCCCACCCGAAGAGATCGGGGAACTCGTCGCGTTCCTTGCCACGGGCACCGTCCGGCATCTTTCCGGCGCGACCCTGGACATCAACGGAGCGAGCTACATCCGATAGAATCTGGAAGACCCGCGTTGGTGCGATCTTCGTTTCGAATAAAGGACACAGACATGTTGCGCAAATTCATACCTTTAATGGTTCTGCTCATTGTTGCGATGTCGGCGCCCGCCGAGTCCAGGACGCTGGACGAAATCATCAGCGACGGTACCTTACGCATCGGCGTCAACCCCAACTTTCCGCCAATGAGTTCGTTTGGAATGACCAACCAGCTCGAGGGCTTTGACGTCGATGTCGGCAACCGGATCGCCGAAGTCCTGGGCGTCAAGGCCGAGTTCGTTACGACCGAGGCCGCCCAGCGGGTACCGTTCCTGATATCGAATCGCATCGACGTTGCTCTGGGTGCAATGACGCGCACCCCCGAGCGTGCGAAACTCATCGGTTACACGATACCGCTGCACTCCGAAACTATGGGCGTCATCACGACCGACAAGGTCGACGTGCAGCGCTGGACGGAACTCGACCGGCCGGACATTACATTGGTGAACATGCGCGGCAACCTGTCCGTGAGCATCCTCAAGGAAATGCTGCCGCGGCCGAAAGTGCTACTCGTCGACGGCAACGCCGATACAATTCGCGCAATTGCACAGGGACGAGCTGATGCTCTCGTGGAAAATGTCGACTTCTTCCTGAAGTTCACGACCAACTACCGCAACGTGAATTGGCGGGTCCTGGACGACCCGATATTTGTCGCGTATTGCGGGATCGGCATCGGCAAGAATAACGATTCACTGCGCAACTTTCTGAATATTCTCCTGCACGACCTTCATACGTCGGGATTCGTCAATCAGACCTGGGAAAAATGGTACGGAGCGCCGATGTCTGTACCGATAAAGCCGGATCCGTATTTCTAGGAGCGACGTGGACTATACGTTTCAGTTCACCGAGGTATTCAAGGAGCTGCCATACCTGCTCGGCGGTGCCGTCGTCACTATCCAGATTGCTTTTGTCTCGTTCTGGGGCGGCGCTTTCATCGGCATCTTCAGCGCCATGGCCAAGGTCTACGGCGGGCCTGTCAGCAGCAGGGCCGCGTCTTACTACGTAACATTTTTCACAAACACGCCGGCACTCGTACAAATATTCCTGCTCTACTACGCGCTTCCCGACGCGGGCGTGTTGCTGAGCTCCATGGTCGCCGTACTGATCGGGCTCACGCTTAACGCCGGCGCCTACCTGACGGAGATACTCAGGGCCGGTGTCGTGTCCGTCAGGGTTTCCGAGATGGAAGCAGCAACCGCACTGGGTATGTCGCGGCTCCAGATGCTGCGATACGTGATGCTGCCACACATCGCGAAGACGATTTACGCCCCGCTTTCGAACTTCTTCGTCTGGCTCGTGCTCGGCAGTTCGCTGGCTGCGCTTTTCGGCGTCGAGGAGCTCACGGGCCGGGCAATCAATGTCAGCACGGCCAATCTGCGCAGTATCGAGACATTTACTGTCGTCGCCGTCATCTACGTCATTTTGACGGTGCTCGCGAGTATGTCGCTCGCACTAGTCGGCCGGCTGGCGTTCCGGGTCAAGGCAAAGGTGTTTTGATGTTCGACCAGATCGCAGAGCAATTACCGCTGTTCTTCAACTACCACAATCTCGTGTTCCTGTTGCAGGCCGCGGGGCGCACACTTGGCATGACGGTCATCGGTTGCACCGTGGGATTCGTTTCTGGGTTCCTGATTGCCGTCCTGCGCCAGTCTTCGACGATTTGGCTGTTTCCCTTGCGGATGGCGGGCATCGCCTACGTCGAGTTTTTCCGGCGCATTCCCTTTCTCGTCATCCTTTTCATCGTGCTGTTCGTGATCGAACCGTTGATCCCGGGTGCATCCTTGTTCGCTATCGCGACCGTATCCGTATGCCTGCTGTCGACGGCGTTCCTATCCGAAGTGATTCGCTCGGGTCTTGAATCGGTTCCACAACAACAAATTGATGGCGCGCGCGCTTTGAACTTCAATGCGGTTCAGACGTTGCTCATGGTCATACTGCCTCAGTCATGGAAAGTGATTTTGCCGCCAGCGGCGGCATTTATCGTAATGTTTGTCAAGGACACGTCGCTGGCTTCACAACTCGGCGTCATCGAGCTCACGTTCACAGGAAAAATGCTCGTTAACCGGGGATTCTCGCCCGTCCTCGGATTCGGTGCGGTATTGCTGTGCTATTTTGCGCTGTCATATCCGCTTAGCCGGGGTGCCGCGTACCTGGAGAAACGCCTTGCATCACCTTGAGATCAAAAACCTGTCGAGCGCTTACGGTTCGACCGAGGTCCTCAGCGACGTTTCCCTGTCGGCGGACAAAGGCGAGGTCGTCAGCCTGATCGGTCCATCGGGCTCCGGCAAGAGCACCTTGCTCCGCGTCCTGGTCGGGCTGACACCACCAACCGGTGGCGAAGTCTTCATCGCGGGTGAGAAGGTCGACTACCGGCATCGCAAGAAGCTGAAGGCGCTGCGGGACAAGACATCGATCGTGTTCCAGCAATACAATCTGTTTCAGAATATGACGGTGATGCGCAACGTAACGATTGCTCCGGTCAAGATAAAGAAGCGGCCGGCGAAAGAGGTAGAGAAGACAGCTATCGGATTGCTCGAAAAAGTCGGGATGGCAAACAAACGCGATGCGTACCCGGATGAACTCTCTGGAGGCCAGCAACAACGCGTCGCCATTGCGCGCGCTCTGGCCACCGAACCGGAGATCCTGCTGCTCGACGAGGTGACTTCAGCGCTCGATCCCGAACGCGTCAATGAGGTACTCGATACGATACGCGCGTTGACCCACGAAGGTATCACCATGATCATCGTGTCACACGAGATGGCTTTCGTTCGCGAGGTATCGACGCGCGTTGCGATGATGGATGACGGCCGCATTATCGAATACGGGTCGCCCGAGAGAATTTTCGATGCTCCTGAGGAACTGCGCACTCGGGAATTCGTCTCGAAGATACTCAAACACTGATACGCATCACGGCGCAAAAGCGTCGATGGGAAAATCCACTCCGGGCTCTCGGCCCTGCACGAGGCGGGCGACAATAAGGCTGGCCATCGGTGCGCCACTGAAACCCATCCACGGGACGTAATTCATGAAGAAACCGGGACTTCCCGGTACCTCGCCGATAACCGGCAACCAGCTCTCGTTGCCATTCACCTCTGACGCCCAGGCCCTCACGATGCTGACGCTGGCCAGTGCCGGCACGACATCGAGCGCTACACCGAGGTTGCCGCGCAGCGACTTCCTGTCCACGCGCGCACGCTGTTCGTTATCGAGTGCAGCCGGCCAACCGCCGCCGATCAACACTGTGCCTTTGCGGGCCTGCTTCAGCGTCAGCCTGGAACCGGCGGAGTAAACGAGGTGCCCGATCAGCGGTGCCAACGGCTCCGTGACGCTGAGCTGAATCGGGAACGATTGAAGATCCATGCTGCCCCCTACTAGGGCTGCGATCCTGGCCGCACCGTTGCCGGCGGCGTTGACAACTCGGGATGCGAACATCGTACCGGTACTGCTGTCGACTTCGTAGCCGCCGCGGGTCCGACGGATCCCGGTGACCCGGCGGCGCTCAAGGATAGTCGCGCCCAGGTTACGCGCCGCACCGGCGAATGCCCGCGTGGCTGCAAGTGGGCTCGCCTTGCCTTCTATCGGGCAAAATGCACCACCAACCAGTGCCTGGCCAACATAGGGCGCTCGCTCGTGCAATTCGGACGCGCTGAGCAATTCGATGTCGAGCCCGGCGCTGCGCTCCAGCGCAGCTTTGGCCTCGAGAATGCGCATCTCATCGTCGCTCGCGGCCACTACAAGCCCGCCGCTGAGTACGACTTCGAGGTCCTCGCCGAGTGTCGTTTCGATGTCTTTCCAGATCGACATCGCGTCTGTGTATAATTGCAGCGCCGGCAGGAAACGGCGGGCCCACGATTCCCCGAATTCGAGAAACGGCTCGGGCTGAATCTGCGCATGCAGACTCCCGGCATTCGTCCCCGAAGCCAGTGAGCCCAGCGCGTATTGGTCCAGGAGCGTAACATCGACGCCATCTTGGGCAAGGAAGTATGCGGTCGTGCAACCGGCTATACCGCCGCCAATAACGATGACGTCCGTCAATACAAAAAACTCAGAAAGTGCAAATATCGCAGCATAATTTTGTGCGCTATGCTAACTTATGGGCGCATAGCGCGCACTCTTGACTATTTTGCCCATTCTGATCGTCGGCGAAAAAGTTCAAATCAACAGACGATTTCCTTGGGGAGGCCTGCTGATGTCCAAGCCATTTCGCGGTAGTTTTACCGTCGCCATCACGCCATTCACGGATGATGGTAGCGCAGTCGATGCGGATGCGCTCAGGAAGTTTATAGACTGGCAAATCGCCTGTGATGTGCCCGGCATCATTGTGCTCGGCACGACCGGCGAGTTCCTGACCATCAGCGACGACGAAAGACGCAAACTCGTGGAAACGACAATTAAGCGTGTGAACGGCCGTATGGATGTGCTCGTCGGCACGATGAACGCATACACACCGAATGCGGTGCGCTACAGTCGCGAAGCCGAGGAACTGGGTGCAGATGGCCTGATGGTGATACCGCCTTACTATTACACGCCGACCGAGGACGAGATTTTTGCGTACTACCGGGCGATTTCCGAAGCTGTGTCGATTCCGATCATGCTCTACAACAACCCGTTTACGTCGAATATCGACATGTCGGCCAGACTTGTCGCCCGCATGACCAAAGCGTTCGCCAACGTGCGCTACATCAAGGAAGCGAGCATGGATGTCGGCCGCATTTTCGACATCATCGAGGCAACGGATGGTGTCATGAACGTATTTGCCGGCGAGCGACCCGTAGAAAGTTTCCTGCTCGGGGCTGTTGGCTACGTTAACCCTTTCGGCAACTACATCCCTTACGCTACGGCGCGAATGTGGGACTTCCTTGTCGATGGCCGTATTGAAGATGCCAAGCATGTGCAGCATCTTTGCGGCCAGATTAACGAGATCATCGCCGAAGGTCACCCAATGTACGGTCACCAGTGCTATTCAAAGGTCCTCGCTGCGACCGCGGGATACCCGGTGGGCGACGTTCGCCCACCGTTGACACAATTTGATCAACTCGGTGATGAAGGCATTTCCCGGCGCGACAAGATAGCCCCGTTGATGAAAGAAGTAGAATCTTTCGCTAGATTCAGGCAAAGCGAAGCGCAATTGGGATGACAGAGAGCAAACGTCCTGCCGGGACATTTTCCTCTAACGACGACACTGATCCGCCGCCGCCGATACCGGCGCTGTTCACGCCGTTTCCGCTGCGTGGAGTCACTTTCGGCAACCGCGTCGTCGTTACACCGATGTGCCAATACCGGGCAGAGGACGGCCATGCGGTCGATTGGCACTTCGCTCATCACGGGCGATTTTCTTTATCCGGGGTCGGCGGCGCCTGCGTCGAGGCGACGGCGATCACACGCGACGGCCGCATCACGCCAGGATGCCTGGGAATCTACCTGGACAGCCATATCGAAGGCCTGGCCCGAATCACATCGATGTACCACGATCAGGGCATTTCCGTCGGCATCCAGATCGGTCACGCGGGCCGCAAGGCCAGTGCCGCGGTACCACTCGATGGTGCGGCGCCCCTGGTCAGCTTCGATCCGTCGCAAGCCTGGGAAACGATTGCGCCCAGCGCAATAGCGATGATGGAAGAATGGCCGGTGCCGCGGGCAATGACCGAAGCCGAGATTCTCGATATGCTCGAATCATTCGCGATCGGCTCTTCCCGCGCAATGAGTGCAGGATTCGACTTCATCGAGATTCACGGCGCGCACGGATACCTCGTCAACAGCTTCTTCTCACCGATATCGAACCAGCGCACGGACAAGTGGGGCGGTGGGGACATCCAGAATCGCATGCGTTTCCCGCTGAAGATCGCCGAGAAGATTCGTGAAGTGATCCCCGACTCGGTGCCGCTGCTGTACCGGACATCGTCGGTCGACGGCTACGAGGGTGGTGTCACGCTAGACGATTCGATCACGCTCGCCAAAGAACTCAAGGCACGCGGAGTCGACCTGATCGACTGCTCATCGGGCGGAATTATCGGCCCATCCGGCCGCGCAATGGACCGGCCAAGCCCGGGCTACCTGGTACCCTATGCCGAAGAGATTCGCCGCGCTGCCGACATCCCGACGATGGCTGTGGGGTTAATCATCGATCCGCAGCAGGCGAACAAGATCATCGAGTCCGGCAAGGCCGACCTCGTGGCGATGGGAAGGCAACTTCTGGACGACCCAAATTTCGTGTTTCACGCGGCCACGGAACTCGGACACCCTCACCCTTACTCGGTATTGCCGGAATCCTACGGTTTCTTTCTGGAACGTCGCAAACTCAGGTAGGCCGGCGTTGCGACGTTATCAACATGCCGATCCAGAAAGCAGGGATTTCCAGTCATCCCGACAGCCCTGGTTGGCCGGGGCCGCCATCAATCCGGCCCATTCTTCACAGGCATCATCACCGTTCTCGCATTGCTGACAATGACAGGCAGGTAACCGGCCAGCGAGGCATCGACACGCTCGTCACCCGTATCGACGAGCAGACTGTTCTCGGGCAAGCCGGCGAGCTTCTCGAGCGACGAGACGATGATGATGTTTTTTGGCCCGACCTGCGAAATGACACTCGCGCTCAGTTGTTGATTCCCGCGGCCAAACAGGACCCCCTGTCCGCCGACGATGCTGATGACAATCCTCGCCGGTTCACCGGCGATGAGGTCGAGAATACGGCGCTCGCTGAGGTCACTCGCAAGCAATTCGCCGTTTCTTGCCGCATCGACCCCAAGCAATGTTCCGTCGAATCCGAGTTGCTTCGCCAGCAATTGCATTGTCGACCCGGGACCGATCAACGATATACGATCGTCTTGCAGCGTTGCGGCGACCCTGTCGATCGCGCCCGCAAGCATTTGCGGTTCCGCGGCCGGCCGTGAAGCCTTCGCCCCCGGTACCAGGATGCCGAGCCTGGGAGTTCTGACGACCCCGAACAGCCTGGGCGAGAGGTCCTGCCGCGGCGCTCCCGATTCGACGCGATCCAGGATCTCCGCCTCGGATAGCAGGGATTCCGGGTCGTCCACGCGCAAGAAGCGACCGGCAACGTCTCCCGCTGCCCTTGCCGTCGCGGCGAATACAGCCGAATGCATCTTCACGCCCGACGGTACGCCGAGCACAGGCAGCTCGCTGCCAACGACCTCGAGAATGTCGCGCGCGGTGCCATCGCCGCCGACGAACAGCAACAATTCCGGCCTGAGCTCGAGGATCGCGCGGGCGGCAGCCTTCGTGTCCTCGGCACTGGTCTCGGCGCCCGCCGCATTGCAAACGATTCTCGTGGTCAAACCGGCCTGTTCCGCGGCACCAGCGCCCATGGCGCCCGGACAGGTCAGGACTTCGACATCCGAACACAGGCTGGCAAGCTGCGACAATGCAGCAACTGCCCGAGATTCGGCGATCGGTGTCGCACCCATCGCCCTGGCTCTTGCGGCAAGCTCGCCATCGGTACCCTTGAGTCCGACAGAGCCACCCATGCCGGCGACGGGATTGACAATCAACCCGAGCTGCTGAGTCCGGACCAAGTGATTCCACCTCTTTCAAAATGCGAACAATTGTTCGCAGTGCTATATTCTTATGCCAATATAACACCGCGGCCTGCACAGGCTCCGGCAACTGCCGACGCCTCGCGACGCCGACAAGAACAACAGGAGATCTCCGTGGCCAAAGCCCGTCCGCATCCATTCATGCCGAACTCGGTCCCGGCGATCCGCAAGGAAATGCTGGACGCCCTGGGTATCGACTCCGTTGAGCCCCTGTTTTCTCAGATTCCCGCCGACCACCGACTCGTGCAAGCACTCGACCTTCCCGAAGCATTGAGCTCAGAGTCCGAACTGCGGCGGCACATGACCGGGCTGCTGTCGAAGAATCGCTCCTGCGAAGAGGCGCTGAGTTTTCTCGGTGGCGGATGCTGGCAACACCATGTCCCGGCTATCTGCGACGAGGTCGTCAGGCGCAGCGAATTCCTGACGCCGGTCTGGGGCACGCCCTCGTCAGATCTCGGTCGAAACCAGTCGTGGTTCGAATTCACGAGTCAGCTTGCCGAACTCATCGACCTCGATCTCGTCGCGCTGCCCGTTTACAGCTGGGGCTGCGCAGCCGGCCACGCGATCCGTATGGCCGCCCGCATGACCGGTCGAAAAGCGGTGCTCGTACCGCGCTTCCTCGACCCCGAGCGATCTGCCGTTATCAGGACCTACTGCGAGCCACCGGAGACGGCCTCGCATATTGCGATTCGCGAATTCGCCATCGACCCGAACACGGGCCAGGTCGATCTCGATGACCTGAGTTCGCGGCTCGACGATGATGTTGCCGCCGTATATTTCGAGAATCCCTCCTACCTCGGTCAGATCGAGCCGCAGGCTGGCGCCATTGCTGCCGCTGCCCGCAACGCCGGAGCGGAAACAATAGTCGGCGTGGACCCGGTGTCGCTCGGCATTCTCAAGCCGCCCGGCCAATATGGTGCGGACCTCGTCGTCGGCTCGATCCAGCCGCTCGGAATCCATATGAACTGCGGCGGCGGCCTCGGCGGCTTCATCGCCTCGCGTGACGAACCGCGCTATGCCTACGAGTATCCGGCGCTTATGATCAGCATCGCGGAAACAGTCAAAGGCGAAACGAGCTTCGCCCTCGCACTGATGCACCAGAGCTCTTACGGCTCGAGGGAAGAGGGCAAGGACTGGACCGGAAACTCGGTTTACCTCTGGGCGGTGGCGAGCGCGACATACATGGCCTTGCTCGGCCCTGAAGGTTTTCGCGAACTCGGCGAACTGATTATCCAGCGAGCGAACTACTGTGCAACCCTGCTCGATGAAATCGACGGTATACGCGTCACTCCGAACCGCGGCTTTTTCAAGGAGTTCGTCGTCAACTTCGACGGCACGGGCAAACAGGTTGCGGAGATCAACCGTGCATTGCTGGGCCGGGACATCTATGGCGGCCTCGACCTCAGCAGCTCATTTCCCGATCTCGGACAAAGCGCGCTGTACTGCGTGACCGAGATGCACTCGAAAGCGGATCTCGAGCGGCTTGCACATGCCTTGCAGGAGGTGTGCCGATGACCACCAGGCTGCGCCGTTACCATGCTGCCGTCTGGGATGAGCCCGTCGTCATGGAAATGGGCGTCCCGGGTCGTCGCGGCTGCCATTTTCCCGTCGACGACGGCGCCACACCGGCGAGCGAACTCGTACCGGAGACGATGCGCCGCGAATCGCGACCATCCCTGCCGGAAATGTCGGAACCGGATGTGCTACGACATTACCTGCACCTGTCGCAGGAAACCCTCGGCATGATGGGCATAAGCCTGTTCGGTACCTGCACGATGAAATACAACCCGCGCATGACGGAGGGACTCGCTGCCGATTCGTGGGTTGCCGACACCCATCCGAAACAGGATCCGTCCACACTCCAGGGATCACTGGAGATTATTTACCGACTCAGCAAGCTGCTGTGCGAGCTGTCGGGCATGGACCAGTTTACCTTCCAACCCGCTGGCGGTGCCGATGCTGCCTATACGCACGCGTGTATTACACGTGCTTATCATGCGGCACGCGGTGAGCTGCAGCAGCGCAACCAGATTATTACCAGCATACAGGCCCACCCTTGCAATCCCGCAACCTCCGCAGCCGCCGGCTTCGAGGTTGTCACACTGATGCTGGAGGAAGACGGTTATCCGTCGGTTGACGCCTTGCAGGCAGCAGTATCCGACCGGACCGCCGCATTGATGATCAACAACCCCGACGATATGGGAATCTATAACCCGCACATCAAGGAGTGGGTCGATATCGTTCACGATGCAGGCGGCCTGTGCTTTTACGACCACGCCAACTTCAACGGCGTCATGAGCAAGATTCGCGCACGCGAACTCGGTTTCGATGCGTGCATGTTCATGCTGCACAAGACCTTTGGTGTCGGCAAAGGCGGCGGCGGCCCTGCGGTAGGTGCCTACGGTTGCACCGAGGAACTGGCCGGGTTCCTTCCGGGACCGGTCGTGCGCAAGGCGGGCGACAGGTTCGAACTCGACGACGACCTGCCACTCGGCATTGGCCGCGTGCGAGAGTACCTCGGCAATGTGCAACAGCTCGTCAAGGCGTATGCCTGGATACGTGCGATGGGTGCGGAAGGAATTTCCGAGGCGGCGGACATTTCCGTCCTAGCGAATAACTATATGGAAAAGGAACTGCTGAAGATTCGCGGGGTGACGCGTTCACATCCGGATATCGACGCCTGGCGCATGGAAATGACACGGTTCAGCCTCGAGCAGCTCTACGAGGAGACGGGTGTCAGCGTGCTGGACGTACAGAATCGCATGGTCGACTACGGCGTCGACGCTTTCTGGCTGAGCCACGAACCCTGGGTCGTGCCACATCCTTTTACTCCAGAGGCCGGCGAGATGTGGTCGAAAGAGGACCTCGACTACTGGATTGCCGTACTCAGGCAGATCTCGGACGAGGCTTACTCGGACTCCGATATCGTGAGGTCGGCGCCACACAACCAATCCGTTCACAAGCTGAAGCCCGAGTCGCTGGACGAACCCGATCGCTGGGCCATGACCTGGCGGGCGTACCAGAAGAAGCAGGTCCGACGCAGCAATCATTGAGTCACTACCGTGGAAAAGACATCAAATAAAATCCGCGTCGACGCGCGCTCTGCTCTTGAGGGCATCCTGTTCGACGGCATGAGCATCATGGCCGGCGGCTTCGGTGCCTGCGGCATCCCCGATCTCTGTATCCGGGAAATCCGGCGCCGGCAGATTCGCGATCTGACCATCATTTCCAACAACTGCGGCGGCGAGTACTTCGATCGGCCCGGCGAAGGGTTCGGTCTGTGGAGTTGGCTCCAGGATCACATGATTTCGAAAGCGATCTGTTCATACATCGGTACGAACCGGACGTTCGAGCGCCAGCACCTCGACAAGACCATCGATCTCGAACTTTCGCCCCAGGGTACGCTGGCAGAACGCATCCGGGCCGGCGGAGCCGGCATCGGCGGCTTCTATACGCCGACTGGCGTCGGCACCGTCATAGCCGAAGGAAAGGAGACGCGGGACATCGATGGCAAGCAATACATACTCGAAACCGGCCTCACCGCCGACCTCGCAATCGTCAAAGCCTGGAAAGCGGACCCCGAAGGCAATCTCGTATATCGCAAGACCGCGCGGAATTTCAATCCGATGATGGCAACAGCTGGCAATATCACGGTCGCGGAAGTAGAGCACATCGTCGAAGCAGGAGAACTCAATCCCGACTGTATTCACACACCGGGCGTGTTCGTGCAGCGGCTGTTCCCGGGACAGGCCGAAAAAATCATCGAGCAGCGCACGACCCGCGAAAGGCATTCGGACTGATGGCCTGGGATCGCAACGAAATGGCCACCCGAGCCGCGAAGGAGATCCAGGATGGCTATTACGTCAATCTGGGAATTGGCATCCCCACGCTGGTCGCCAACTATGTACCCTCGGACATCCACGTAACGTTTCACTCCGAAAACGGCATGCTTGGCGTCGGACCTTTCCCCTACGAAGACGAGGTCGATCCGGACCTGATCAATGCGGGCAAGCAGACGGTCAGCGAATTGCCGACATCGAGCTATTTCTCGAGCGCTGATTCGTTTGCGATGATTCGCGGGGGACACATCGACCTGGCAATCCTGGGAGCAATGCAGGTTGCTGAAACCGGGGATCTGGCAAACTGGATGATCCCGGGAAAAATGGTCAAGGGTATCGGCGGCGCTATGGACCTCGTAGCCGGGGTCAAACGTGTTGTCGTCGTCATGAATCACGTGACGCGGGACGGCGGCCCGAAACTGTTTCGCAACTGCTCTCTGCCATTGACGGGCAAAGGCGTGGTTGATCGTGTCATCACCGACCTGTGTGTGCTCGATATCACACCGCGCGGTTTCGAACTCATCGAACTTGCCGACGGCGTCACGGTCGAGGATGTCGTCGCAAATACAGATGCTGACATCATGACTGGCGCGATCGTATGATGACAACGACGTACGTCGTCAACGACGATACCTTAGGGAAACCGGCACATGTTTGACAAGAAACTGATTCACTCACTCGCTTCGAGCAACCCGTTGCGAAGGGGTGCAAACCTGCAACACATGAGCCGCCGCAGCTTTCTTGGTGGTCTGGCAGCCGCCGCGATCGGTGCCTGCGCGCCTGCCGAACGGCAACGTGCACTCGCACTACTGACCTGGGACGCATACGCGGATCCGCGCCTGCTCGACCTGTGGCGCAAGGAAACCGGCGGATCACTACGCTATGAAATTCACATTTCCGACCCGACGTCGGTGAATCGGCTGCGCGCAGGAGAAACGTCGGTCTGGGACTTCGTCAATCTCAACAATCCCTGGGCACGGAAACAACTATGGCCCGAGGGGCTGATTCGCGACCTGCCCAGGGAGCGATTCGAGCCTTTGTACGAGCAGATGTTCGATAAGTTCGCACCGCCATATCACTGGGCCATGAGTGAGGACGGCGAACACCTGCTCGGTATCGTGCAGCGCTTTGAGACCTTTGATTTCGCGATCAACACTGACACGATCTCGCCGCAGCTGGCGAAGAACGAAGGTTGGGATATTTTCAACAACCCGGATTTTGCCGACCGCTACGGCCTGCTCGCATACGAAGACTGGAATGTCATGCAAATGTGCCTGGGCGCCGGTATACATCCGTTTCGCGAGAAATCCGATGACGACTACGGGAAGTTCGAGGAGACCGCGAAGCGATGGATTTCAAATGCCAAGCTGATCTCGACGGACTTCGCACAGCTTAACCTTGCGATGATAAACGGCGAAATAGACGCATACTGCCCTGGCGGTACGTACAGTATTACTTCGGCGCGGCTCGAGGGCATAAACAACTTGTACGCGATTACGCCGCACCATGGCCCGGCCGACGGCAAAGGCGGCATCAACTGGATTGAACTCAATTCCGCCGTGGCGAATCCCGATGCAAGCGCGTCCACGTTCGATTTCCTGGAATGGATCACCAAACCGGAACCCGCTTACATCATTGCGAACGGCAATGGCAACCTCCAGCCCGTCAGCCAGATGGCGCAACCGGATGTTCTGGCCAGGTTCACACGCAAGCAACTCGATGCCCTGCAATGGGACGAATTCGATGAGCGTATCGCACACTCAGTCGAGTACGACATAGTTGCGGGTTATGCAAAGCTGTATGACATTTACTCCGCCGCAATGCGCGCACGGAGCTGATCGTTGCCGTCGATTCCGGCACATGCGGACACGATCCTGTCGATGCGCTCTATTCGCAAGGAGTTCGGCGATTTCGTTGCTGTCAACGATATCTCGCTGAATATTCTGGACGGCGAGTTCTTCACGATTGTCGGCCCTTCGGGCAGCGGCAAATCAACGCTGATTCGCATACTCGCAGGACTCGAGGTACCAACGAATGGTTCGGTACATTTGCGCGATGCCGACATTACGGAGGTTCCGGCAAACCGGCGGCCAACCTGCATGGTCTTCCAGTCTCTCGCCTTGTTCCGGCACAAGACGGTTGGCGAGAATATCGAATTTTCGCAGAAAATGAAGCACGTGGCGCCCAACGAGAGAAGAGACCATGCCCTCGCAACGATGCGCGCTGTGCGATTGCCCGAGGATTTCTACGCACGACCCGTCACGCAATGCTCTGGCGGCGAACAGCAGCGCATTGCTCTCGCACGAGCCCTCGCGTCGGACCCCGACATCCTGTTTTTTGACGAACCGTTGTCGGCGATCGACTACCGGCTAAGAAAAATCCTGGAGGTCGAGATGAAAGACATCCACCGTCGCACCGGCAAGACCTTCATCTATATAACCCATAGCCTCGAAGAGGCCATGGTAATGTCCGACCGGATCGCAATCATGCGCGATGGGAGGATCGTGCAATCCGGTACGCCGAATGAGATCTACCGACGTCCGGGTTCACGCTTCGTCGCCGAATTCATGGGCGAAGTGAATACTTTCACGCTGCGGAACGAGCACCTAATCGAACTTGACCTTGTTGCGAAAGATTTGCCGGACAGTTATCTCGTCGTCCGACCCGAGCAGCTAAGGAAACTCAGCGATGGCGAAGTCGCCGACTTTTCCTTTACGGCCACCGTAACTAACGACTACATGCTTGGGTCGCGCACGCAGTTTCATCTTACGGCCCGCGATTCAACATTGATCGCTGAATTGGCCGCATCCAGTGCGGCAAGTGTGGATATCGGCGATACCTCGACCTGGGGATTCGATCTCGGCGACGCGGTAACGGTTGATGAGTAAGCTCGCCTCGAGTCCACGAGTCAATGCCGGGACCTTGCTGATGTTGCCTGCAGCATTGCTGTTGTTCGTTGGCTTCCTCGTGCCGATTCTCATTGTCGCCGTATACAGTTTAATGCCTGCACGCAGTTTCGGCCTGTCGACTGATTTCACGATCACGAACTACGAGTCTGCGTTCCTCGACGGTTACTGGTTGCCTCTCGCCTGGTCGGCGCTCGGTGCATTCCTGACGACAGCCATCTGCCTGGTACTTGCGTGGCCGACGGCCAAGGCGCTAGACCGATTCGCCGGCCGCTGGGCAACGATCGTGACCTTGCTCATTGCCCTGCCGATCTTTATCTCCGAGAGCGTGCGGTTATTCGGCCTGTCACTGTTCATGATGCCGGGAGGCGGCATCCTTGCCGGTAGCCTGGAGGCCGTGTTCGGTGTCTCGATCGGAACCATTCTGAACACCCGGCTCGCGGCGCTTACAGGTCTCGTCTATATTCACTTCCCATTCGTGCTGTTCCCCTTGTTGCTGGGCTTTTCTCAGGTGCCGCGCGAACAGTTAGAAGCCGCCCGTGACCTCGGCGCGACACCATGGCAGGTGTTTTACGAAATCGAGCTGCCGCTGACAGCCCCCGGTGCGACGATCGGTGTCCTGCTCTGTTTCGTACTGTCGCTCGGCGCGAATGCCGAGATGAGCATCCTTGGCGGTCAGGCGGTCACGGTCATCGCACGTGCCATCGAGCAGCGATTCAATTATGCGCAGGACTGGCCTCTTGGTGCTGCACTGACAATGCTCGTGATATTGTCGACTGCTCTCTTCGTACTGCCACTGATCAAACGCGTTGACCTCGACAGGCTCATTCGGCGATGAGTGGACGACGGCAGAGCATGGGCCTCTCGCTTCAGAAAGTGTGGCTGATTCTCGTGCTGACATTGCTGTACGTACCGATAGCATCGGTGCTGCTGGCGTCTTTGTCCGACACACGGTACATGCAATTCCCGCACGATGAGTGGACTATCGAGCCATACCGACAGGCGCTCGCATCGTATACGACGACGACGCTGCACATGACTTCGTTCAGAGTTGCGACCGTGGTCGTACTCCTGTCCGTAATCATCGCCACTTGCGGCGCTCTCGCCTTCGCAAGATACGAATGGCGCGGTCGTAGTCTGTTTCGTCGCATGTTGCTGCTACCGATATTCTTCCCACAACCTGTGCTGGGCCTGTCACTACTGCTCTACATCTCTGCGCTGGGTATTACGCCGGACTGGAAAACAGCTGCGTTCGCGCACCTGATCTGGATCGTACCGATCGTCACGCTGGTGATATCGATCCGCTTATACGACTACGATGTCGCTCAGGAGGAGGCGGCTTTCGATCTCGGTGCAACCCGCTTGCAGGCATTTCGTGAGGTCACACTGCCGGCATTGTTGCCGGGTATCGTCTCGGGAGGGCTATTTGGATTCCTGATGTCGTGGAGCAACCTACCCCTGTCCATGTTCACGAGCGGTGCAGACACGACGCTGCCCGAGTGGCTGTTCTCCCGCACGGCGACAAATTACTCACCGATTGTTCCGGCGGTCGCCGTCATCGCGACCGCTGTATCGGCGCTGGTCGTTGTCGTCGTGGCGCTTGTGTGGAATCTCTCCAGGCGTCGTACGGCGCCGACCTGAGCCCGTTCGGCACTGGTCAGATTGTTGACTCCAGGAGGCGCGCGTTCGGAGACACCGGAAACCATGACGGCACGCTGCTCAGGAGCGTGCCTTCGGCTTCTGTTGTGATCGATCGAAACGCGTCGGTGACAAGCGCTCGAGTGAATAATCGGGCGATCGCCCTGACATCTGATCGACGACGAGCTGCGCACAGTACGGTGCAAGCGTAAAGCCGGCATCGCCGGGGATTGCGACGAAGATGCCCGGCAGACCATCAATCTCACCGAGTACCGACGTCAGGTCCACCATCGTATTGATGCCGGCCCAGGTCCTCAGCACCTCGAGATCGGCGATACCGGGCACGACACGCCGGGCGATCGCAAGATTGCCGAGCAGACTGTCCGCAGTCACTTCCGGAACGCGGTGCCCGGCAGAGAAACGCGCCGGCCAGCCTCCGCCGATCAGCAGCTGCCCCGTTTTCAGCTGTTTCATCGTCAACGCATGCTCGGAATGCTGCACCAGCTGCGTCATGAAGTCCTCGGTCGCTTCGGTAACGTTCATATGCAGCGGCTCCGCAGAGACCGGAATGTCGACGCCGAGTGAAGCCAGTATCTCTCCGCTGCCTGCGCCTGCCGCAATTACGACGCGTGCAGCACGAAAATCGCCCTGCGAGCTTTCGACTAGATGTCCGCGTGTGCCGCTATCGATGCCGTTCACTCGCGTGTCGCCCAGCAGGATCGCGCCGCTGGCAATTGCCCTTCGCCGCACACTATTCATGGCTGTCAGCGGATTGACCTTGCCCTCCTTGGGACAGTAAAGGGCACCGGAAACGACGTCGGCGTTAAGGTACGGCGCTATCGCAAGAGTCTCGGTCGCGCTAAGCACACTGGTTTCTATTCCGTAGCCGGCCTCAATAGCACTTTTGGCCCGCAGGGCCTTGAGGTCCTCCAGGGTTTCGGCGATCATCAGGCCGCCCCCCAGATGGAATTCTATGTCTTCGTCGAGCTGACCTGCGATCTCAGCCCAGTGGTCGATTGCACGAGGATACATCGACAGAGTTTCCTGATACTCGGCAGTGCGCTCCGGAAATAGCCGTTGCATCCGGCTCTGCATCTGGCCGTGCAAACTCCCCGCATTCGCCGTGGACCCGGCGTTTCGATCGTCGTCCAGGCATGCAATCGCAGCGCCCTCGTCCGCGAGGAACCATGCCAGGAAAAGTCCGACGATGCCGCCGCCGACAACGATCGTGTCGAACTCGTCGCTGATTCGCCTTTGGTTCATTGGATTCCCCGTCGACTGCCCCAAGTAAGCATCTGAGTTGGCTTGGAAATTTCCGGTTGCCGCGCCATGGAATGCGCGTAGCGACCCAAGATTTTATGATTACTGTGTGCTAAATCATTTGAGAATTCAATTGAAATCGTTCGCATCGCGAACCAGTGTTCTTAATGTGGAATCCAGTTTGTGCCCCCTCTCCCGGAACGCCCACAACTAACAGGACCCGAGGACGTTTCGTTCATTGATTCGTGGTTTGGGAACCCTATTAAGGCTTTCTTCGGATTGGTCGGACGACTGGCCATTGCCAAGGCGCTGACGATCGCCACTGCACCGCTCGATGTCGCGTCTGCCCAGCAAGGCATGGATGAACTCGGAAAAGTCCTTGTGACGGGTTCGCGGATTCGGCACACTCCGCTCACCAGCGACCTAACGGCAATTTCGCGGCGCAGCGCGTGAAGACTGCGCGTTCCTCGCCGCCTGTACCGATGTGCTGCCGCGTATCGGTTCGGTATCGGCCAGTTCGGTACCACGTTCAATGCGACGGCCCACGACGACTTCACCGATTGCTTTGCCACATCGGCGGCGGCGAGACGGTCGCCGACAGGGCGGCATGCACATCGACGAAACGTTCCAGCGTGTATTCCCCGAGTTCCGCTTGGTGACGACGATCGACCGGAACCGTGACCGCCGGTCGGGCAAGCTGGCGTTCCACTACACGGACAAGATGACCGTGAGTGGCAGCACGACCGTTGATGCGGTAGTGTGCTCGGACCTGCGTCTGAGCTGCAGACCGGACATCTGGAACGATTCACTACTGATGTCGCTCGGCATCAACAATGTGCTCGACGCAGAACCGCCGGTCTGCTTCCTGTGCGGTGTCCTCGGTATGTGCACGGTCGTTCACGATCTGCCGCGGTGTGTCGGCTGCCTGCGGGTCAGCAAGCAGGAGCAATGACGGCAACGACCAGGCTCTTAGGGAGCAACGAAATAGTGATCGCGCCATCAGGCATTGCCCGGCGCCTTGAACCGGTCCCGGAAGGCTCCGCTGTTCACATGAGCTTCGATCACATGACCATCGGCACGATCGACGGTCGTATATACGCCAAGAAACGCCTGTACGTAATAGTCGCCCGCTTTGTGAGCAAGAACGTCGATGCCCCGGAACGGAGTGCGATCGAGCACGTCGCGAGAATGCGAAACCTCTGCATGATGTCGTCCTTTGGGCCGTTATGATGCCGTTCAGGCGAGCCCGGCATCGACAGGTAGAATCTGTCCGCTCATTCCGCTCGCCAGCTCGCTCGCAAGGAACGTCGCCGCACGCGCGACGTCTTTCTCCGTGGCCATGCGCCCGAGCGCCGTGTCACTCGCGAACTGCGCCAGGACCGCTTCGGCTTGCGGCTCGCCCTGTTCCGCTCGCTTTTTCAGCCTGCCGAGCAGCGCATCGGTCGCGATCGGTCCCGGACCCAGCGCATTTACGCGAATGCCGAAGCGGCCGAGATCCAGGGCGGTTGCCCGTACAATTCCCAGCACCGCATGCTTCGTTGCCGTATAGAGGCATTGTCTGCCGTGGGCCCGGTGTGAGTTGAGAGAGCCCATCACGACGATCGATCCGCCGGTACCCTTCATGAGCGGCACGCTGTGCTTGATAGTCGACACGACACCGCGAACGTTGACCGCGAAAACATCGTCCCACTCGTCAAGATCGATGTTCTCGGTTTCGCTCCATGGTGGAACCAGACCGGCGTTCGCAACGACAACGTCGAGGCGGCCGGATTTCTCACTGGCCTGCGTTATGGCCTCTTTGATGTCATTTTCACTCGCGACATCACCTCTAACGTCCGCCCAGCCTTGTGGCAGGTCACCGACGCTGCGCTCGATGTCGACTCCGGTGCCGGTCGCGCCAGCTTCCGCAAACTCGTTAACGATGGCCCTACCGAGCCCGGTCGAGGAGCCTGTTACCAGAGCGACCTTGCCGTCGAGGATGCCGCTCATCGCTTGACAGTCGTCAAAACGATGTGCGATGCCTGCCCCGGCCCATGATGCACGGAGTTGGTGGCTACAACGTGCCTGGTTTCACGAGCGTTTTGTGTCCCCGTGTTCAGATTGCGCTCGAATCGCGGAAAATTGCTGCTCGAAACCTCGACGCGAATACGATGCCCCGCCTGGAACTCGTTGCTCGTGGCGAGCGGAGCGAATTTCAGTTCGTAGACCTGGCCCGGCTCCATAAGCACCTCCCGGTCGTATCCCTCGCGGTATCGTACACGCTGTATGCTCTCCACGAGGTTCCACGCCGTTCCGTCGGGTTCAACGTCGATCAATTTGATCGAGAAATCCGTGTCACGCGCATCCGACGAGATGTACAGCGTGACGTCGATCGGCCCGGTGACCTCGACGTTGCTCTCGAGAGGCTCACTCGTGTATACGAGCACGTCGCTTCGTGCCTCGTTCGGGCGTTGATCATAGGATCCGGGAGTCACGGCATCACCAAGGCAGCAGAGGTTACCGCCTCGCGATGGCACGGGGTTCATGGGGTCGTAGGTAAAGGTATCCCGTGCCGCAGTCCGCGGTACGACGGTCAGAAGCCGGCCATCCCCGTTCAGCGTGTTTGCGCCGCCGTCGCTCGTCAAATACAGCGTGGTTTTCGTTGCTCCCTCGGGCGGCCAGTCGCGGCCGGTACGCCACCGGTTCGTTCCCATCGAGAAATACCGTACCTTCGGCCGATTCTCGGCGAAGCCGTTCTTCTCGCCTTTTATGTAGTAATCGAAGAACTCATAAACCAGGTCGTCCAGGCCAAAATGCACATCGCCCATGTTGCGCTCGCCGACAATGTGCGGATCCCGCAGACGGTACATGTGGCAATGCTCGGTCGGTGCGATGATCATGTACTGGCTGTCTCGAATCCGGCGGTCCGACGCCGTGCTGCGTACATGATTGAACAGCTCGACATTCGGCTCGACCGACAGGTCGAACCAGGAATTCACCCATAGTGCCGGGACCGTGAAGTCCTCGTTGTCGTGGTACAGGCCACCCTTATACCAATCGGGATGATCCGGCCCGCGATCTATCATTTCGTCAAACATGCCATTCGGCCCGCCGGCAGCAACAATCGCGTCCGCCAGAGGCAGGAATCGGAAGGCTTCCTCCCAGTCCGGCTGGGGGTAGTCAGGAGCAAGATCGTAGTACTTCGACACGCGGAGCATGTCTTCCCGTGACAGGCCTGGAGGGAACATCGGGCGTACGGTGTTTTGTTCGTTGTACAGCCAGGTCAACATCGGTAACTGGATCGCACCGCCTTTGAAAAAATTCCCCTGCTCATAGTGCTGCCCCATGCGGCCGATGCCAGCACCTTGTGCCATCGGAACCGCCGCCACGTGCGCCGGGTGTTTGCGGCTGGCAAGGCCCATTATCCATTCGGCCGTCGAAGAACAGCCAATCGTACCGACCTTCCCGTTCGACCAGTCCTGCTGCGCAATCCAGGTCATCGTATCGTGACCATCCGTGCGCGGCCGGCCAAGTATCTCGAATTCACCCTCGGAGAAGAACTTGCCACGCTCGTTTTGCATGATGAACACGTAGCCGTGCCGAATCGCATCGAGTGCAAACTTCAGATTCGCATCGGAGTAATTCGGATTCGGCACCATTTTCTCGCTGAAGTTGTAGGGAGACCGCCACAGGATTGCCGGAAACGGGCCCTCGCCGGCTTGCGGAATGTAAATTCGTGATGCCAGACGAATGCCGTCGCGCATGGGCACCATGACCATGCGCTCGATGTGCGACTCCTTTGCCAGTGCCGCACGCCGCACGTCATCCGACACGAGGTGGATCTGCGCACCGGCATTGCCGACTACCAACAGCAACAGGCTTGCTGCCACGAAAACTGATCGATTCAGCATTGGACTGGCTCCTTTCCCGGTCATCGTTCTTGCGTCGAATTGGCTATTCGACCCCATCAGGGTACAATGCGAACGGCCGTTCGCTCTGCGCCCATATGAGCATCGTGGCTCCGGAGGTGGCGCCGAGTCAAGTTACCGATACCGGCAGCAGCGGGAGGAAACTGCATGAACCATCCACGAGGCGTGAACTTCGCGCAACGAATCGCCCTGCTGCTGACCACGCTCGCAGTTTCTTCACCTTCTGCGGTCTTGGCGGATGCCATACCGGATGGACCCGACGGCTATGATCAGCTGATTCAGCTCTTTGAGCAGTACCACGCCTTCAAGGACGGACTTTCCGCCGGCGTTGACGCCGACTTCCGCCCTGCTGCCATCGACCGGCGGCGAGCCGAGCTGCGCGGCCTGCAGGACCGCATGGCACGAATGGGTGTCGCCCGGTGGCCCGTCGACCGGAAGGCCGACTACCTCACCGTACGTGCCGAACTCGATCAGCAGGACTTTGTTCTGCACGTCACCCGGCCCTGGTCGAGAGACCCGGTTTTTTATGTGGCACCGTTGCTCGAAATCGCGTTTGTCGAGCTGCCGGCCGAGGGCGCCACGCTCGAAAAGCTCGAGAGGGACCTGCGGGCAGTTCCAGCCTCATTGGAAGCTGCCCGCAGCAACCTGACCGAGGTGGCCGAGGATTACGCGGACCTCGCGATTCGCTCACTGACACTTTCGGACGGCGTCGAAAACGGTTATCCGTACCGCGAAAAGCCGCCTGCCGGTGTCATCGGCTGGTTCGAGGACCTGCATGCGCGGGCCGTGGCGCAGCCGGGCTTGCGAGACGACATTAGCGCGGCTCTGGAGGCAATCCGCGATTTCCGGAAGTGGCTTGTCGACAATCGCGACCGGATGACTGGCAAGAACGGTGTCGGCAAGGAGGCTCTCGACTGGTGGGTGCAGAACGCGTTGCTCCTGCCTTATACATCGGAGCAGATGGTCGTTCTCGCTGAGCGCGAACTCGAGCGCATGTGGGGATTTTACGCACTCGAGCGGCACCGCAATCGCGAGCTGCCCGAGATCCAGATTTCGGCATCGCGCGAAGATTACCAGCAACGCATCGCCGCCACCGACGGACTGGTCAAGGACTGGTTGCGGGGAGACGCCATCATCTCCATACCGGAGTACATGCCGAGCGACTGGCGAGTGATGGGCTACAATGTGCCCTGGATCGAGCGGGCAAAACCACCGAACTTCTGGGAACAGGTGCAGTTCCGCGACCCTGCGCCCGATCATCTGCATGCTGTCATCCCTGGCCATCGCTTCGATGCGCTGCTGGCGGCGCATCACCCGCATCCGATTCGTGGCACCGTCAATTTCGGGGCGCGTTGGCAGGGCTGGGCCGTTTACCTCGAGGAAGCAGGCCTGCAAGGCGGTCTTCTCGAACAACGCCCGCGCACGCGCGAACTCATCTACATTTTCGGCCTGTGGCGCGCGGCCCGTACGCTGGGTGACATCTACAACCAGTGGAACGAGATGACCGCCGCAGAGACTGCAAAGTACTGGATGGAAGTTACGCCCTTCCTCGACCCTGACGTTGCCCGCAAGTACGCTTACCTGCGTCCGGCACCGGGCCATGGGCTCGAATACACGATCGGCAACATCCAGATGTGGCGCTTGCTCGCCGAACGCAAACGACAGCTCGGCGAGCAATTCGTCCTACAGGATTTTCATGACGAATTCATATCGAAGGGCCGCATCCCGATCGCGTTGATACGCTACGAAATGACTGGCTACGACAAGGACGTCCGGAAATTCTGGACGCGTCCGCCATTGTCGGAATTACTGGCGCAATAACGCGATAAGCGGTCAGTCCTCTCCCGCAAACTTGCGGATGTCGCTGTTATTCCCGGTGAGCTGCCAATGCACGAGTGAGATCGGTACGTTGCCGGCGTCGTTGAGTTCGCGGTAGAAGTCCTTGAGCGCATACACCTCGTCTTCGGTCTGCTTCGCGCGATACGCGAGCAACCGTTCGAGCAGGTACTTGCCGGTTATGTAACTCGTCCCGTAACCTGGCTGGCGGAGATAGAGCTGTTGTTCGAACTGCAGCAGTTCGGGTTCGTTACCCATCCAGTGGCGTGGTGTCCAGTCGAGGTGTACCGTGCCCGCCTCAGCCATCGTCATCTCGTTCGCGTGCGCATAGAGCGAGCCCAGCCCACGCGCTGCACGCTGTGCGAGCATGATCCAGACGAGTTCGCGAGAACGTGGATTATCGTCATACAAGCCCGCATGCATGAACATTTCCTCAACACCGGTCGCCGTGCCTTCATTGCGGCTGTCGAAAATATTGTATAGCAGTGGGCCGCGGCGAATCGGGCTCTCGTGCGGCTCGTCGCGCAACTGGGCCAGGTCCCACCAGTGATAAAAATGGGTGTACAGCGGTGTCGGATCGTAATGCGCGGCAATCCAGAAAAAATTCCGTTCGTCTTCGGGCACAAACTCCCCAAGATGTTCCCGCAATGCCGGATCCATATTGTCCTTGATCGGCATGACGTCATTGTCTTCCAGCCACGCCATGAGTTTCGAAGCCGCCATGTCCGCAAGCCGGTTGTACTCCTCCGGCGTGGCCGCGGCCACCTGCGGCGGCAAATTGCGGTTGCGGTGCTCCTCGAGTTTCAGCGACGACCACGCCCGATCCAGTTCGCGCTGCAAAAGCCGAACCTCGTCCTCCCAGGTCAGCGGCAGGTAGTGCACGTTCTGCTGATACCAGGTGTAGTTATCCTTGCCGACACCCGACGGTCCATTCTTTTTCGGTGCTTCGGCTTCGAGCCAGGCGACTAATTCGTCGGTCGCAACTTGTGCGGATTCGATAGCGGCAACCAGTTCCGCACTCGCACCGCTGCCGACCGTTTCCATAATGGAATCGAGGTGGCCGCGCTGTGCCTGGATGTTGCGAATACCTGCTACCCAGAGGTCGCGCGCATTGCCGATCAGGTTCCGCTGTGCCTGCTTCATTAACGGCGGTATAACCCTGAGGTCGCCAATCATCCGCTGCTCTTCGGCCTCCGAAAGCGGGAATTCATACGTCCAAAGCTCTAGGACGGCGTGGTGAGTCGGTCCTTCGTGCGCCGGAACGTCGCTCTTGTACGTCCAGATCGACTGGTAAAAAGCGGGATCGCGAACCCATGGCTTCAGCACCCGGTGGTTGAAGTCGAAACCGTTCATCTCGGCGCGCACGACGTGCCAGTCCACCTTGTTCTCGACAGGCCAACCCGTTGTGTCAATCGCATTCAGGCGCTCCACGTAGCTCGGGAACTCCTCATAGGCGGCTGCAAACCGCTCCGCCGTGTAGTTCGGCGCGTCATCCAGCAATGGCGGACGTTCGAATTCTCGCCAGTCCTCGAAGAGTTCGACCAGAGCGTCGTGGGAATTCGGTGCCGACTCATCGGCACCGGCAAAGGATCCCGCGCCCATCAGTACGGTCAGCACCGCGAGCGCTTTGAATAAGGTCTTCTGACCCAACAACTTGAATTGCATCACGCCTCCCCAAACCGGATGGTTATACGGATCACCCGCTAATTCATGCGACGCTCGCATAGCGGACATTTGTTCACTCAGTATACCAGTTCGGGCATGTCGGCTACTGTTCCTGAGCCTCAAGTACAAGGGTGGCGCGGACGTCTGTTCGAGATTTCGTGGAAATCGATTCTTCAGCCGGGCGACTGGGGGCTCCGCGAACCGGGCCACCGGCCTTGCACGACTTTCCCTGCTGAGCATCCCGGTTGTTGCCGAATATTCCCTTGCAGACCAGAACATTCTGCCGTTTTCCTACGATTTCTCTGAAGGGGCCAGGATTGCGGCGGAGATTGGCGTAGACGACCCGGACCCAAACCGGCCAGGAGAGGTCTTTTGCGAACGGCGCGTCCGGGTAATGTAAGTAGACGACGACGGAGACTACCTCGATGCATTGCCCAGCCCAACGATCCAGAGCAACCCGCCTGGAATGGGTGAGATCCACTTTCGTGAAAGTCCGCTGTAGTTTTCGATGGCAGCCACCACGATTTTGAGAATCCTGATCGCAGAGGTCAATGCAGCGACCGCACCATCTGCTGCGGCGCCGGGCGAGTAGAGGCTGAGCGCAATGAATATCAAGGAAAGGGCATGCACACACAAGCGCATTCTGTTCGGAACGCCTGTGCCGGCGCCCCGATGAGCGTACCGGCCGTGGTTCGAGCCGTGTTGCTCGGCCTTTGCCGCCACCCTGATAAATCGTCGCCGCGGAGTAATTTGAAATTCGCGGGGTTGCCAGCTACGCTTTTCGAACAAATGTTCGCAATGCGATGACGAGATGATTCATATGAACAACCGGACCTTGGCCTTTATTTGTGCAGTCACGGCCATCGCTTTGCCGCCCAGTCATGCCGGCGAAGCTGTCGATCCTTCAATGCCCGACGTGCTCGATCTGCGGGAACAGGCCCAGGTGCAGGATGCCTGGCTCGGCAAACGCCTCGATACAGTGATCCCAATACTCATGCGTCGCGAGGGAATTGACATGTGGCTGATCATTGCGCGCGAGTACGATGAGGACCCGGTCATCGAGACGATGCTCCGTTCGACTTGGCTGCGCGCCCGTCGCCGCACGATCCTGCTGTTCTACGATCGCGGCCCCGACAAGCCGATCGAAAAGCTCTCCGTAGCACGATACGCTCCGGGAATCTGGTATGAACCCGCATGGGTACCGGAAAAGCATGGGTCCGATCAGTGGTCACGTCTTTCAGACCTGATTCGCGAGCGGGACCCCGCACGCATCGGCATCAACCGCTCATCAAGATTCGCGCTTGCCGACGGCCTTGGTTCCACCCAGTACGAAGAACTCGTTGCCGCGATCGGCCCAGAGTACTCACAACGGCTCGTCTCGGCCGAGGGCCTTGCAATCGGCTGGCTCGAGACTCGAATCCCCGAAGAGATGGCCGTATACCCGACGATCGTTCGCGTGGCGCATGCGATCCTGGCCGAAGGCCTCTCGGAGAAGGTCATCACGCCAGGCGTAACAACGACGGCAGATGTCGCCTGGTGGTTTCGGGAGCGCGTCCGCCTTCTCGGCCTCGATACATGGTTTCACCCGGGCGTATCGCTGGAACGAGAGGGTGAGATCGAACAGTCGATGACTACGCAGTTCGCCGGCGAGCGAGAGACGCATACGATTCAGCCAGGCGATCTAATACATATCGACTTCGGCATAAGCTATCTCGGCCTGAACACCGATACCCAACATCATGCGTACGTGCTCCGGCCCGGTGAGACGGATGCGCCACAGGGGCTAAAGGACGGGATCTCAGCCGGCAACCGCGTTCAGGACATCCTCATGTCGCACTTCAAGGCCGGCATTTCAGGCAACGATCTCAAGGATACAGCACGCATTGAGACGGCAGCCGCCGGGCTGGATGCCGCCATCTACAGCCATGCGATCGGATTCCACGGGCACGGCGCCGGGCCCTGGATCGGCATGTGGGACGACCAGGAAGCCCGGCCCCCAAAGGGCGGCTACGCTGTGCACCCGAATACGGCCTGGTCGATCGAGTTGAACGTCCGGGTGCCAGTGCCCGAATGGGGCGACAAGTCCGTGCGTTTTAAGTCCGAAGAAGATGCCTATTTCGATGGCGAGAAGATCCGCTTCCTGGACGGCCGCCAGGAAGAACTGCACCTGATCCCGCGTCAATAGGGCCTGGTTTGCTGCATTTATCGCCGCTGCGTGGGCCTGACCTGTGCGAATTCCTATTCATCGCAGAATCTCTGCCGAAATCACAAGCTGTCTCTTCCGCTTAATCATCCTGGACGGCCTGCCGCACGCATTGGTGATGCACATCGCCGCAATGTCGCCGTTACCGAATGGCGCCGCGATCAGGAAACTGCACAGGCCGGCCAATAGGTGCATCATTCTCGGGCGAAAGATGCGTGCGAACTCCATCGTAATAGTCAGAGTGGCGCTTGACGATTCTTCTCAGGTATTGCTCCCCGAAAATAATTGTGTGATCCAGGCATTCTCGGCGGAATGTGCCAACGGCACGCTCCGCGTACGCGTTCTGCCACGGTAAGGCCGGCGCCGTCAGAGCTTCGGTCAGGCCTGCGGACGTGACTTTCCGGCTGAAACACGCGCTGAATTCTCGGCCTTGATCTCGGATGAGGTATTTGGCCGCTTCGTCCAGTCCAACGGCATCGACGATCTGCCTGGCCGTTCGCTCCGCGGTTGGAGATTCCGTTGCAATAGTGTGCAGGACTTTCCTAGGATCGTGGCTAAGTACGACAAGGACAAGTAGCACCCGAAACGTCGCGGTCGGTACCGCGTCTGTGAAATCCCAATAGATGCGTGACACATTCAGCTCTTATCTCAAATCTTCGGTGAGAGGAGAGCAGCATGACAAAAGCAGAACAAGCGAGGATCGTGGCCTGGAGGCTGAGAATCCTGCAACACGCAGCAAGTGAGCATCGCCATGTAGCGCAGACCTGCCGGTACTTTGGGATCTCGCGTACCGCCTTCTATCGCTGGAAGAAGCGCTTTGAGGAGCATGGGAAAACTGGACTGGCCGATCGACAGATATCCGGCATGTCTATATCCGACCCGCATCACCGCATCTGAACGGCAAGGTCGAGCGTTCACACCGGATCGATAAGCAGGAGTTCTACCAGATGATTGATCAGAACGGAATCTCGGACGACATCCGTCTATTCAACGAGAAACTGCGTGAATGGAGGACTACTACAACTATCATCGTCCTCACGGGGCATTGCAGGGTCGGACCCCGTATGAACGTTTAGTCGAAAATTCTCGAGCTGACTACCCGTACCACGACCGCGCTGTGCGCGTCACTCGCTGCGGCCGCATCTGCCTCGGTCGGCGCAAGATCAACCTCAGCTCCGCGTTCGCCGGCCAGACCATTGGCATTCGTGAGGTCGATAACCAGATCTGGCTGGTCAGCTTCTTGGAGTATGATCTGGGATACTTCGACAAAGAAAGGGGCCGGGTAGAACCCGGTCCCTCACCATTCATGCCGGACAAAGTGTTAACTATGTGTCCAGAACAAGGTGTAAACCATGTGACCGGTTAACACCCTGTTTTGATTGGCGCGCCCGGAGAGATTCGAACTCCCGACCGCCTGGTTCGTAGCCAGGTACTCTATCCAGCTGAGCTACGGGCGCTTGGTCTGGTTGTCGCGGCCATTGGCCGCTCCTACATCAAAATTATTCTGGCGGAGAGAGAGGGATTCGAACCCTCGAAGGGGTATTAGCCCTTACTCCCTTAGCAGGGGAGCGCTTTCGACCACTCAGCCATCTCTCCGTTTGTTCAGTTCTTACAGAATTCCGCCCACCGAGAGAGGGATGGATTCGTCGCTTCGCTCCTCACCGCTTCGCGGCGCACTTCGTGCGTCTGTCGGCGCTGCGCGCCTTGGTTCAAACCCTCGAAGGCGTGAGCCCTTACTCCCTTAGCAGCGGAGCGCTTTCGACCACTCAGCCATCTCTCCGTATTTCAGGACCGGCCAAGGGACCCGCCCGAAAGGCCCGACATATTACTGTCCGTGCCAGTTGAGGTAAAGCTGTTTTCAAGCTAATCCGCCGTTTCCGGCCGATCTGTGCCGGCCGCCGCCTCTGCGGCCTGCTCGCTCTGAATTCGCTCGTAGATTTCTTCCCGGTGCACTGCGACGTCTTTAGGTGCGTTGATCCCTATACGGACCTGATTTCCCTTGACCCCCAAGACGGTGATCGTGATATCGCTCCCGATCATTACCGTCTCACCAGCGCGTCGCGTCAGAATCAGCATGACATCCTACTCCTGCCTGGCGGGGCTCCAGCCCCGTTCTTTTTGCGCGTCGAACTTCCTTAAACTGTTGTAATACTAGCCGATTCCGGCTCGATGTGCCCCTATGTGAGCAAATAAGACCGTGGCAGCCAACCGGCAGGCCCGGCACTAGCCGGCCATGTGCTCCTCGACCCATGCCGGCACAGATGCCAGGGCCTGGTCGAGCATTGCGGCGTCGGTTCCGCCTGCCTGTGCGAAATCGGGGCGCCCGCCGCCGGTGCCGCCCACCAGCGCCGCTACGGGCTTGATGAGATCTCCGGCCCGAATCCTGTCCGTGTTGTTTTTGGTGACGCCGGCCGCGAGACGCACTTTGCCCTCGTCGACGGAGCCGAGTACGACCACCGCGTTCTGCAGCTTGTCCTTGAAGCGGTCCACCGCGTCGCGCAGCGTCTTGGCATCCGCGCCGTCCATACGCGTCGCCAGCACCTTGATACCAGCGACTTCCTGCACGTTCTCACTGCGATCCGACGAGCCACCGGTGGCCAGCGCCTGCTTCGCCGCGGCCAGCTCCTTCTCGAGCTCCTTGCCGCGCTTCAGCAGCTGTTCGACTTTCGACGCAGCCTGTTCGGGCTGACTGCGCAACAGACCGGCGAGCTGGCTCAGCGTACGCTGGTTGCAGTCGATCCAGGCCAGCGCACCCTCGCCGGTGACCGCTTCGATGCGGCGCACGCCAGAGGCAACGCCGCCTTCGGATACGATCTTGAACACGCCGATGTCGCCCGTGCGATCGACGTGCGTGCCACCGCACAGTTCGACCGAGAAATCGCCCAGCTTCAGCACGCGTACCTTGTCGCCGTATTTCTCGCCGAACAGCGCCATCGCCCCCGACTCGATGGCCTCGTCATAGCTCATCAGTCGCGTATCCGCGGCGACGTTCTTGCGGATCTCCGCATTCACGAGGTCCTCGATTTCCTGCAGCTGTTCGCTGGTCACCGCTTCGTAATGCGAGAAATCGAAACGCAGTTTGTCCGGCGCGACCAGCGAGCCTTTCTGCGTAACGTGATCACCCAGCACCTGCCTGAGCGCCGCATGCATCAGATGTGTCGCCGAATGGTTCAGGCGAATGGCCTGCCGGCGGTCCGCATCGACGACGGCATCAACGCTGTCGCCGACTTTGAGTTCGCCTTGTTCGACGCAGCCGAAATGAACATTCGCCTTACCACTCTTCTGCGTATCGTCGACCCGGAACAGCTTGCCGCCCTCAACCAGGATGCCGGCGTCGCCAACCTGGCCGCCGCTCTCGGCGTAAAACGGCGTGGATGACAACACGACGCCGCCGTCATCGCCCGCGTTCAATGAGGGGACGGCCTTGCCATCTGCAAAAAGCGCGATAATCTCGCTCGAGCCGTCGGTGCCCTCGTAGCCGAGGAACCTGGTTTCCGCATCGGTCTTGAGCGCCCCACTGTCCGTCGTACCGAATTTGCTGGCCGCACGCGCGCGATCGCGCTGCTCTGCCATCGCTGCCTCGAATCCCTTGTCGTCTATCGTCAGTCCGCGCTCGCGGGCGATGTCGGCGGTCAGGTCCACCGGGAACCCGTAGGTATCGTAGAGCCTGAACACGATGTCGCCGGGTATCTCTTTGCCCTTGATTTCTCCGATCGCCGACTCGAGCATGTCCATGCCCTGGTCGAGAGTCTCCGCAAAGCGGCGCTCTTCTTTCTGCAGCACTTTTTCGACGTGCGCCCGGGCCTTGACGAGTTCCGGATAGGCCTCGCCCATCTCCTCGACCAGCGGTGCCACGAGCTTGTGAAAGAACAACGCGTCTGTGCCGAGTTTCTTGCCATGACGGATAGCGCGTCGAATGATCCTGCGTAACACGTAGCCCCTGCCTTCGTTGCCCGGCAGAACACCATCGACGATGAGAAAGGAGCACGCCCGGATGTGATCCGCGATCACGTTCAGCGAGCTCGATCCGTCGTTCGTTACATTCAGCAGATCCGCCGTCGCCTGGATGATGTGCCTGAACAGGTCGATCTCGTAGTTGCTGTGAACCTGCTGCATGACGGCCGCGATACGCTCGAGACCCATGCCGGTATCCACCGAGGGCTTGGGCAGGGGCTTCATCGCTCCATCGGCCGAGCGGTCGAACTGCATGAATACGAGGTTCCACACCTCGACGTAGCGGTCGCCGTCCTCATCCGGGGATCCCGGCGGACCGCCCGGCACATCCGCCCCGTGATCGAAAAAGATCTCGCTGCAGGGGCCGCAAGGTCCGGTATCACCCATCGCCCAGAAGTTGTCTTTCTCACCCATGCGCGTGAAGCGTTTCGGATCGATCTTCATTTCCTTGAGCCAGATGTCGGCGGCTTCGTCGTCGTCCTCGAAGACCGTCACCCACAAGCGATCCTCGGGCAAGCCCAGCGTCCCGGTCAGGAAATCCCACGCGTACTGAATCGCTTCGCGCTTGAAATAGTCGCCAAAGCTGAAGTTGCCCAGCATCTCGAAGAAGGTGTGATGGCGCGCCGTGTAGCCGACGTTCTCGAGATCGTTGTGTTTACCGCCAGCACGGACGCAACGTTGCGACGTCACGGCACGGTTATAGCTGCGCTTGTCATCGCCAAGAAACACGTCCTTGAACTGCACCATGCCGGCGTTCGTAAACAACAGTGTCGGATCGTTGCCGGGCACGAGCGGCGAGCTCGCGACGACCTCATGGCCGTGCTCACGAAAGAAATCCAGGAATGCCTGGCGCAGCTCATTGCTCGTCATGGTCTTCATTGAGGGGATATCGGGACCGGGTCTCGGGAATTCAAACCGGCTAGTCTACGGGGTTTGTGCCCGGGTATTAAGACTTAATTGTCGACCTGCTTGTTGTCGGGGGCGAACGCAGACTGTATCTGATCCGGCTCGAAGCCGCGGTATTGCAGGAACCGCATCTGCCGGGCTTTCTCCTTGAAATCGGCCGCCCGGCGCCGGCCGAACTTCTTTTGTCGAATTTCACGTGCCAGCGCATGCCAGTCGGCGCCGGCCTGTTCGATGGCCGCCTCGATCGCGCCCGCCGAAATACCGCGCTGCAGGAGTTCCTGGCGAATGCGTACCGGCCCTTTCCCCCGGTTGATTCGAGACTGCGCGAAGCTCTCCGCAAAGCGCTGATCGCTCTGCAGACCATCGTTCGTCAGGGCAAGGACGACCTGCCCGGCAATGTCGCGATCGAATCCCTTGCCAGACAGCTTGTCGATGAGTTCCTGCTGGCCGTATTCGCGACGGGCCAGGAAGTCCATGGCTTTCTTGCGGGCTTCAATGGGAGACGAAAAGCGATCTTCCTTCGCATCTGAAAGAAGATCGCCGATTTCTTCGTGGACGGGTCTCATCGGGCGTCGCGGCTGGTGACGGCGTCGCTACTGCAAAGCCGCACGTAAAAAGTCGCGGCTGGCAGCCGCTCCTACAGCATTACTGCTGAATCGTCGTTGCGGCATCAAGGGCGCGCCCGAAAAGCCGCTTCGCAAAACCGCTGTCATGCTTCCTTTGCGACCGCCTCATCGTCGGCAGCCTCAGCCGATACTTTCACTGTCTTCGGCAGCAGCTTGGCCCGAATCTTGTGTTCGATCTCTTCGGCCATCTGCGGGTTGTTCTTCAGGAACTCGCGCACGTTTTCCTTGCCCTGCCCGATGCGGTCGTCGCCATAGCTGTACCAGGAACCGGCCTTGTCGACGATGCCGTGCTGCACGCCGAGATCGATCACCTCGCCATAACGCGAGATGCCTTCGCCGTACAGTATCTCGAACTCCGCCTGCTTGAACGGTGGCGATACCTTGTTCTTGACCACCTTGACGCGCGTCTGGTTGCCGATGACCTCATCGCCCTTCTTGATGGCGCCGATGCGGCGGATGTCCAGGCGTACCGAGGAATAGAACTTCAGGGCATTACCGCCCGTCGTGGTCTCCGGGCTGCCGAACATGACGCCGATCTTCATGCGAATCTGGTTGATGAAGATCACCATCGTGTTTGAGCGCTGGATGTTTGCCGTCAGCTTTCTGAGTGCCTGCGACATGAGCCGTGCCTGCAGACCCATGTGCGAGTCGCCCATCTCGCCTTCGATTTCTGCCTTGGGCGTGAGCGCCGCCACCGAGTCGATGACGACGATGTCGACCGCACCCGAGCGGACCAGCATGTCGGTAATCTCCAGCGCCTGCTCGCCGGTATCCGGCTGGGACACCAGCAGCTCATCGACGTTGACGCCCAGTTTTTCGGCATAGCCGGGATCCAGCGCATGCTCGGCGTCAACGAATGCAGCCGTGCCGCCCAGTTTTTGCGCCTCGGCAATGACCTGCAGCGTCAGCGTTGTCTTGCCGGATGACTCGGGACCATATATCTCGACGACGCGGCCCCTGGGCAATCCACCGACACCCAGGGCGACGTCCAGGCCGATGGAGCCGGTTGATACGACCTCGATGTCCCTGATGACACCGCCGTCTCCCATGCGCATGACGGAACCCTTGCCAAACTGCTTTTCGATTTGCCCCAAGGCCTGAGCGAGTGCTTTCTTTCTGTTTTCGTCCATTATTTGCCGCCATCCGGTTGAAGTTGAGATTACTGTTGATATAAACAGTATTATTCCATGAAAGCCACGCCAATGGGAGCCTCTGGCGCATCTTTATTCTGGCCAAAGCACCAAAAAACTGTAACAAACTGCCAGAAGCTATTGTTTAAGCGGACGGTAGTGCACCTCGCCCGGACCCGCCAGAGACTCGAGCAATTCGAAGCCCGACCACTCGGTGGCGACCCTCTGCGTCAATCGCTCGGTCGCGAAGGACCGGGCGTTTCGAACCACGGTGATGTGCGGCCGGTAACTGCGGTCTTCGGGCATGACACCGAAGTCCTGCATCAGTCGATGAAGGTCCGCGATCAGATCCTGCAGATCGACCGGCACGGTGTTGCCAACCATGCAGGCAATCTTCGGTCGCGGCCAGAACTCGAGGCGGTCGAAGCTCAGCCGAAACGGTTTCACCTCGATTTCCGCCGCACGCGCCAGCAGACCCGGCAGCTGCCCCTCCGGAAACTCGCCGATATAGGCCAGCGTAATGTGCCAGTCGCGACGGTCGATCGCCTTGCCCTCGACCGTCTTCGCAACCGAATTGACGATGTCACGAAGACGATCGCGCTGGCGGTCGTCCGGCCAAAGCGCGAAGAAGATTCGCCGCGTTCCCATTTACGTAATTCGCTCTCTTACGCCCTGCAGGGCACAGCTGACGGTGAGCGCACGCACTTCGTCCCTGTCACCGCCGAAATGTCGGCATTCGGAGCTGATCCTCAGTTCCTTACCCTGCCGCACCGCCCAGGCGAACCAGACGGTGCCCACCGGTTTGTCCTCGCTGCCGCCATCAGGACCCGCAACACCGCTGACCGCAACGGCGATATCCGCGCCACTCAATTCGATAACGCCGCTTGCCATTTCCTCGACGACCGCGGCGCTCACCGCGCCGTTGCCGTCGAGCGTCGCGCCGTTGACCCCCAGGAGTGTCTCCTTGGCGCTATTCGAATAACTGACGATACCATAGCCAAATACCCGCGAGCTTCCCGCCACGTCGGTGATCGCTTTCGCGATCCAGCCACCGCTGCACGACTCGGCAGTCGCCACCGTCTTGCCTGCCAGAGCGAGGTCCGCGACGAGCGACGAAGACAGCTCAAGTATGGCCTGATGATCAGCCACCGAGCACGGCCTCGTAAAGCGCGACGTGTTTGTCAGCCATCGTCTCGATCGAGAACTCCTCCAGCATGCGGCGCCGGCCGGCATCGCCGAATTGCCGCCGCAGATCCGGATTTTCGATCAGACGGGCGATGGCGGCGGCCAGCGCCTCGCTGTCCCCGGGTTCAACCAGGAGTCCCGTCTGTTCGTGGGCCACGGCCTCGACCATGCCGCCGGCCGCGAAGCCGACGACCGGCAGCCGTGCCGCCGATGCCTTGAGCGCCGAGACGCCGAGCCCCTCGGCCAGCGCCGGATGCGCGAACAGATCGAAGCAGGCGAGAAAGCTGTCCAGATCGTCGCGGAAACCGGCGAACTGTACGACATCGCCCATTTGCAGGGAGGCGGCCTGTGCCCGCAACTGGTTGTTGAGATACCCTTCGCCGAACAGCACCAGCCTGAGCCTCGGGAAACGCGCACGCAGGTCGGAAACAGCCTGCAGCAGGTACTGATGCCCCTTGCGGGGAATCAGCTGGCCCGCTGCAGCGATCACGAAGTCCGCATCGTCGAAATCGAACTCGTTTCGAAACGCATCGCAGTCCGGCCTGGCGTCGAAAACGCTGACGTCGACCGCATCGCGTATCACGACGAGCCGCTCCGCCTCCACGCCGCGGTCGCGGAGCACGTCAGCAATCGCGGAGGAAACAGCAATCACCTTCCTGAACGGCCGGTAGCGCAATGCCGCCATCAGGCGCATCTCGGTGTTGTCGACACGTCGCGAGACCACGGTGGGGATGTCGGCGAAGCTCGCGGCGAGGCCGCCCAGGACATCGGCCCCGCGTCGGCTGTGGCAGTGTACGATATCGGGCCGGGTTTCCTTGAGGTACTGCGACAGGCGGTAGGCGAAAGGCAGGTCGAGGTCGCCGGCGCAGAACAGGTTCTGCACGCGGATGCCAGCTGCGCGGGCGACGTTGTTGATCCCCGAATCGGGCGGACAGACGAGCGTGTTGTCGTGGCCGCGCTCCTGTAAGGCGTTGATCAGGTAGACAAGCTGCTGCGGCCCGCCCAAAAAATGGCGCCCGGTTTCGACATGCAGTATTTTCACGCGTCTATAGTACATTCGCGCGCCAGGGCGCGCTCCTAGAAAAAACGCGCTGCCGCAGCAACAAAAATGAAAGCCGAAGTCACCGCCGTCCACACGCCCATGATGCGCCAGTATCTCGGCATCAAGTCCGAATACCCGGACATGCTCGTGTTCTATCGCATGGGCGATTTCTACGAGCTGTTCTATGACGACGCGAAGCGTGCGGCGTCCCTGCTCGACATCACACTGACGTCCAGGGGCAAATCCGGCGGCAACGCCATTCCGATGGCCGGCGTGCCCTATCACGCCGTCGAAGGCTATCTCGCCAAGCTGGTGCGCAAAGGCGAGTCGGTCGCCATCTGCGAGCAGATCGGTGATCCGGCAAGCAGCAAGGGGCCTGTAGAGCGCAAGGTGACGAGGGTCGTCACGCCGGGCACGCTCACGGATGAGGCCCTGCTATCGGCCAGTCGCGACAACGTCGTGGCTGCCATTGTCCACGGTGGCGACCGGATCGGCATCGCCTGGCTGGATCTCTCCGCCGGACGCTTCCGACTGACCGAAGTGCCTGACTCCGAGTCCCTGCTGGGCGAGATCGAACGTCTGCGCCCGGCGGAACTGATCATCGACGAGGATCAGTCAGCGGCGGCCGGGCTCGATGGGCGCATACGCCTGACACGGCGACCACCCTGGCATTTCGAACTCGACAGCGCGCGCCGCCTGCTCTGCAAGCAGTTCGGCACACGAGATCTCTCTGGTTTCGGCTGCGAGGCCCTTGTGCACGGCGTCTCGGCAGCCGGCGCGCTGCTGCAGTACGTGTCCGACACGCAGAAGTCGGCCCTGCCGCATCTGCAGTCCATCAGGGTAGAGTTGCCCGATGACGCGGTCATTATGGACGGGCCGACACGACGCAACCTCGAACTCGAAGTGTCGATGAGCGGCTTGCACGAGCACACCCTGGCGGGTGTTATGGATCGCTGCCAGACGGCAATGGGCAGTCGTCTCCTCAGGCGCTGGATTCAGCGCCCGATCCGCGACAGGGCGGTTATCATGGCTCGCTACCAGGCGCTCGATGCCATGATCAGCGCTGCCGCCACCGACAGCCTGCAGACGCTGCTGCATGGCATTGGTGACGTGGAGCGCATCCTCTCGCGCGTTGCCCTGCGCTCCGCGCGGCCGCGGGACCTGCGCCAGCTTTGCGAGGCACTTTCGCGGCTGCCTGAACTGCGTCGTCAGCTCGCAGCCGTCGAGTCGCCGCTGTTGCAGGAATTGTCCGAACAGGTCGGGGATCACAAGCCGCAGCATCGCCTGCTCGAGAAAGCCATCGTCGACAGCCCGCCCATGCTGATTCGTGACGGCGGCGTCATTGCTTCCGGCTACGACGAAGAACTCGACGACCTGCGCAGGATTGCCGAGAACGCCGATCAGTATCTCGTCGACCTGGAATCGCGGGAGCGCGAGCGCACCGGTATTGCCACGCTGAAACTCGGCTACAACCGGGTGCACGGCTACTACATCGAGATCAGCAAGACCCAGGCCGACAGGGCGCCCGTCGAGTATGTCCGGCGGCAAACGCTGAAGGGCGCCGAGCGCTACATCACGCCTGAGCTGAAAGCGTTCGAGGACAAGGTACTCGGTGCCCGCGAGCGCGCCCTCGGGCGGGAAAAGTTTCTCTACGAGCAGCTGCTCGACCTGCTGCACGAGGTCCTGCCCCCCCTGCAGGCGACGGCCGCCGCGCTCGCAGAGCTGGACGTGCTGAGCTGCCTTGCCGAGCGCGCGGTGGCGCTGGATCTGTCGAAACCGGAAATCGCCGAGGAACCCTGCATCGAGATAACGGGCGGCCGGCACCTGGTGGTGGAACAGGTCATCGACACGCCGTTCATTGCCAACGACCTGTCGCTCGGCAGGGACCGCCGCCTGCTGGTGATCACGGGCCCCAACATGGGCGGCAAATCAACGTATATGCGGCAGACCGCCCTGATCGTCATCCTGGCGCATATCGGCAGCTTCGTGCCTGCGGACAGCTTGCGCGTCGGCCCTGTCGACCGGATATTCACCCGCATCGGCGCATCGGACGATCTTGCCGGGGGCCGCTCGACGTTCATGGTCGAAATGACCGAAACGGCAACCATCCTCAACAACGCGAGCGAGCAAAGCCTTGTCCTGATGGACGAAATAGGCCGCGGTACGAGCACCTTCGACGGCCTCTCGCTCGCCTGGGCCGCCGCCCACCACATGGGCGAGCAGGTCCGGGCATTCACGCTGTTCGCGACCCACTACTTCGAGCTCACGGCACTCGCCAGGGAAATCGCGGCTTGCGACAACGTGCATCTCGACGCCACCGAGCACGGCGGACAGCTGGTCTTCCTGCACGCGGTCAGACCCGGTCCGGCGAACCAGAGTTACGGCCTGCAGGTGGCCTCGCTCGCCGGCGTGCCGAACGACGTTATTGGCCGCGCCCGACGTTATTTAAAAACGCTCGAGTCGCAGCAGGCCGTGCAGGTAAACAACCCGCAGGGCCAGCTGGACCTGAGCATTGCGGATCCCGCGCCGGACGAGCCGCTGCGCGTCGCCGTCGCGGCACTCGATCCGGATACCATGTCGCCGCGCGAGGCGCTGGACGCCCTCTACAGGCTGAAGAACCTCGACTAGGAATCGCGCAGGAACTCGCCACGCTTCAGGAACGAGCCTGCCTGATCCGCCACAGCCGCAGAGACCAGCATGCCCTTGTGACTGACGGGCATGACGAGATGATCGGCGACACCGGCAAGACGCGTCTCGGAAACGCCAACGGAGCCATCGTTGTCTTCCTGGAAATTCGCGACCAGCCGGCCAAAACCCAGCGGCACGTTGCCGGCAATCACGCCGATTTCGCGCTGCTCGCAGACGTGGCTGGCCCATTCGCTGGCCGCGGTCTCTATAACCCCCGCCGACAGGGAGCGACCGATGATGTCCTCGGCCCAGACCTGCGCGCGCAGATAGTCGGCGGCCCGGGACCCGGTCAGCGGAGAACCGAGACAGACAATTCGGCCAGGCAGGGCATCCGCGTCGTTTGCCGCCATGCGCAGCGCCAGCACCCCGCCGAGGCTGTGGCCGACAATGTGCACACGATCGATTTCCTGTTCACGGATGAAAAGCGACAGGGCGGCCGCGTTCTCGTCGAGTGAGCCGCGTACCGAAGGATAGCTGAACAGGAGCGCGCGAAAACCAAACTCTCGTTCGAGCCGGCGCTTGATGAGGTACATGCCGGTGCCGTGCGACCAGAAGCCGTGTACGCAGACGACCGTGTCGCCCGGGGTCATTCCGTTCGCGGCGCCCGCAGCCGGATGCCCGTTTCCTTCAGCTGTTCAGCGGAGACTTCACCTGGCGCGTTGGTGAGCGGACAGCTGGCTGTCTGCGTCTTTGGGAACGCAATCACGTCGCGAATGCTTTCGGCGCCGGCCATCAGCATGACGATACGATCGAGACCGAAAGCGATGCCGCCGTGCGGAGGACAGCCGAATTGCAGCGCGCGCAACAGGAAACCGAACTTTTCTTCCGCTTCTTCTTCGCTGATGTCGAGCAGTTCGAACACGGCCGCCTGCATCTGCTGGTCGTGAATTCGAATCGAGCCACCACCAATCTCGGAGCCATTCAGCGTGATGTCGTAGGCGCGTGAAAGCGCCTCGCCCGGATTTGCGCGGAGCGCGTTCGCATCGTCGATGCTTGGTGCCGTGAAGGGATGATGCAACGCGGTCCATCGCTTGCTTTTTTCATCTTTTTCGAACATCGGGAAGTCGACCACCCACAGGGGCCGCCAGCCGTCCTCGACAAGCCCGCGATCCTCACCGACCTTGATTCGTAACGCACCGAGTGCATCGTTGACGACGCGCGCCTTGTCGGCGCCAAAAAAGATCAGGTCGCCAGTCTTCGCGCCGCTGCGCTTGATGATGCCGTTGACGGCGTCATCGGGCAGAAATTTCAATATCGGCGATTGCAGCCCGTCCCGCCCGGCATCGACATCGTTGACCTTGATGTAGGCCAGGCCACGGGCGCCGTAGCGGCCGACATATTTCGTGTAGTCGTCGATGATCTTGCGGCTCATCTCCGCACCGCCCGGCACGCATAGCGCCGCAACGCGGCCTTCCGGATCGGAGGCAGGACCGGCAAATACCTTGAAGTCCACCGACTCCATCAGGTCGGCCACCTCGATCAGTTCCAGGTTGATCCTAAGATCGGGCTTGTCGGAACCAAAGCGCTGCATCGCCTCGGCGTAGCTCATGCGCGGAAACGGATTGGGTAATTCGACATCGAGCGCTTCCTTGAACACGAAGCGCACGAGTTCTTCCATGGTGCCGGTTACGGCGGCTTCGTCGACGAAACTCATCTCGACATCGAGCTGCGTGAACTCCGGCTGACGATCCGCGCGCAGGTCTTCGTCGCGAAAGCAGCGCACGATCTGGTAGTAACGATCGAGCCCGGACATCATGAGCAGCTGCTTGAATATCTGCGGTGACTGCGGCAGGGCGAAAAACTTGCCGGGGTTGGTGCGGCTGGGAACGATGTAATCACGAGCGCCCTCGGGCGTCGCGCGCGTCAGCATCGGCGTTTCGACGTCGATGAATCCGTGGCTGTCCAGAAAATTGCGCATCGCGACCGTCACCTTGTGACGCAGCATCAGGTTGCCGAGCATGTTCTCGCGGCGCAGGTCCAGGTAACGGTACTTCAGGCGAATGTCTTCATTGGCCTGCTCGTCATGATGAAACGGCGGCGTCTCCGACCTGTTCAGCGTTTCGAGCTCATGGGCCAGCACTTCGACCTGGCCGGTGCGCATGTTGGGATTCACCGTGCCTTCGGGGCGTGGCCGAACCAGGCCTTTGACCTTGAGCACGTATTCGGATCGAATGCGCTCGGCCTCGGCAAAGATATCCGCACGGTCCGGGTCGAAGACGATCTGCAGCAGGCCTTCACGGTCACGAAGATCGATGAAAATGACGCCGCCGTGGTCGCGTCGCCGGTGGACCCAGCCGCAAACCTCAATCTCCTGGCCGACGAGGGACTCGTCGATCTCTCCGCAATAGTGACTACGCATCGTTAATTCCGGGAAAAACCCTCGAAAAAGGAGGCGGCATGGTACGGCTAGACGCGCGGGGGTGCAACCAGGGGACCCTCAGATCGCAGAGCCAGCGATAGCACGCTACTCCTGCGTCTCGGGCATATCGAATGGCAATTCGCGCGTCTTGGCTTTCTTCCACTTGGGTACCACGACACCCAGCGAGATGATCATCTTGAGGGCTTCGTCGACCTCCATGTCCAGTACCGTCGCATCCCGGCGCGGCACCACGATGATGAATCCCGATGTCGGATTCGGCGTCGTCGGCACGAAACAGCAGATCACGTCCTCGCCGGTGCGGCCCTGCACTTCGCCGAGCTCGTCCGCCGTCTGGAACGCGAGACTGTAAAGGCCCTTGCGCGGGTACTGTATGAGCAGGACCTTCTTGAAGGACTGGTTGGAGTCGGAGAATACGATTTCGGCAAAATTCTTGGCGGCCGAGTAGATCGAGCGAACCACCGGGATGCGATGCATCAGCGATTCCCAGCCGCCGACAAACGCGCGGCCGACGAAGTTCGCGGCGAGCACGCCGGTCAATAACAGGACCACGAGCGCGAGAATCACGCCGAGACCGGGAATCTCGATCGGCGCCTGGGTCTGGAAAAGCTGCTGCAGCAGAACACCGGGCTGATAGGACGCCGGTATCCACTTCAGCGTCTTGTCCATGATGCCGACAGCGAATTTCAGCAACAGGTAGGTCACGGCCAGCGGCGCCCACACGAGGATGCCCGCGATCAGGTAGCGGCGAAATCCCTTCACGGTCGCGCGCTCAAGGTGTGCCGGCCTTGCTGTCGGGAGTCGCCTTGACGTCTTTCTTCGCCGCCGGTTTCTCATCGGCCTTTTTGGCCGGCGTCTCGTCCGGCTTGGCGGCAGCCTTCTTCTCTCCGTCGCCGGCAATATTGCGCTTGTCACCCGTCTTGAAGTCGGTCTCGTACCAGCCCCGCCCCTTCAGGCGAAATTTCGGCGCCGACAACAATTTGCGCAGCGACGGTTCACCACACCTGGGACACTGAACCAGTGCAGCCTCGCTGACCTTCTGTAGCTCATCGAACGCGTATTCGCAGTGGGTGCATGCGTATTCGTAAATCGGCATTCTTGTCTTTGCTCCGTAATCGCTCACGATAATAACGCAGGATCGCGCGCTGGCGCGCGATCCTTTTTTCTCGGCTGAATTGCCGTCGCTTCCGGACCTCAACCGGCCTGGGCACCTTTCTCGCGGCGCGCCTCTACATCAGGCCGCATTCCGGAAGTCCAGCCTGTCATCGGTGACGCTGACTTCGATGACATCACCCGGCTTGAACTTGCCCTGCAGGATTTCCTGCGCGAGCGGGTTTTCGACCTGCTGCTGTATTGCACGTTTCAAGGGGCGCGCGCCATAAACGGGATCGAAACCGGCGTCCGCCAGCTTGTCGCGCGCGGCCTCCGACAGGTGGATGCGAATATCGCGATCCGCCAGGCGCGCATGCAGGTAGCCGAGCTGAATATCCACGATCTTGCGGATATGTTCGCGACCCAGTGGATGGAACACGACGACGTCGTCGATACGATTGACAAACTCCGGCCGGAAATGGCTGCCGACTTCGTGCATGACGGCTGTCTTCATCGACTCGTAGTTCTCCTCTCCCGCCATTTCCTGGATGAGCTGCGACCCGAGATTGGACGTCATGACGATAACCGAATTTCGAAAGTCGACCGTGCGCCCCTGCCCGTCGGTCAGGCGGCCATCATCCAGTACCTGCAACAACACGTTGAACACGTCCGGATGCGCCTTCTCGACCTCGTCGAGCAGGATAACGGAATAGGGCCGGCGCCGTACCGCTTCGGTCAGGTAGCCGCCTTCGTCGTAACCGACGTAGCCCGGCGGCGCACCGATCAGCCGCGCGACGGAGTGCTTTTCCATGAACTCGGACATATCCAGGCGAACCATCGCCTCGTCCGTGTCAAACAGGAAGTTCGCGAGCGCTTTCGTCAGCTCGGTCTTGCCGACACCGGTCGGTCCCAGGAACAGGAAGGAGCCGATGGGCCGCCGCGGATCGGACAGGCCTGCACGCGAACGACGAATCGCGTTCGCCACGACAGTGACCGCTTCGTCCTGCCCGACGACGCGCTGCTGAACCTCGGACTCCATCTGCAGTAATTTCTCTTTCTCGCCCTCGAGCATCTTGCTGACCGGAATTCCGGTCCACTTGGAGACGATTTCGGCAACCTCTTCGTCCGTCACGTTATTGCGCAACAACGTCGTCTCCGCATGCTCGGCTTGCATTGCCTGCTGCAGCTGTTTCTCCAGTTCCGGGATGCGACCGTATTGCAGCTCCGACATGCGCGCGAGGTCATTGGCACGATGCGCAGTGTCGAATTCGAGTTTCGCGCGCTCGAGGTCTTCCTTGATCTGCGCCGCGCCCTGCATCATCGCTTTCTCGGCCTTCCACACCTCCTCCAGGTCCGCGAACTCTCTTTCGAGTTCGTCGAGCCTTGCCTCGAGGTCCTCGAGACGTTTCACCGATGCGTCATCCGACTCTTTCTTCAGGGCCTCACGCTCGATCTTGAGCTGGATGATGCGACGTTCGAGCCTGTCCATCGCCTCGGGCTTGGAATCGATTTCGATGCGAATACGCGATGCCGCTTCGTCGATCAGATCGATTGCCTTGTCCGGCAACTGCCGATCGCTGATGTATCGATGCGACAGCGTTGCCGCGGCGACGATCGCAGGGTCCGTGATCTCGACACCGTGGTGCACCTCGTAGCGCTCCTTGAGGCCGCGCAATATGGCGATCGTGTCTTCAACGGTCGGCTCCTCGATCAGCACCTTCTGGAAGCGCCGTTCCAGCGCCGCATCTTTCTCGAGGTACTTGCGATACTCGTCCAGCGTCGTGGCGCCCACGCAGTGCAATTCGCCGCGCGCCAGCGCCGGCTTGAGCATATTGCCGGCGTCCATGGAGCCCTCTGCCTTGCCCGCGCCGACCACCGTATGCAATTCGTCGATAAAGAGGATGATCTGGCCTTCCTGTTTGGCAAGATCGCTCAGGACGGCTTTCAGGCGTTCCTCGAACTCACCGCGAAACTTCGCGCCCGCAATCAGGGAGCCCATATCCAGCGACAGGATGCGCTTGCCGCGCAATCCTTCGGGAACCTCGTTGTTGACGATGCGTTGCGCCAGGCCTTCCAGGATGGCGGTCTTACCGACGCCGGGCTCGCCAATGAGCACGGGGTTGTTCTTGGTACGGCGCTGCAGGATCTGGATCGTGCGGCGAATCTCGTCGTCGCGGCCGATGATCGGATCGAGTTTGCCCTGCTCGGCGCGCTCGGTCAGGTCGATGGTGTACTTGTCGAGTGCCTGGCGCGTGTCCTCGGCGTTCGGATCGTTGACCTGCTGGCCGCCGCGCAGGTCGTCAATCGACTTTTCGATCGCACCCCGAACCGCGCCGGCCTGCTCCATGATGCTTTTCAGCGGCGACTTGTCATCCATCGCCGCCAGCACGAAAAGCTCGCTGGAGATGTACTGATCTTCGCGCGCCTGCGCGAGCTTGTCCGTCAGATTGAAGAGCTTCGTAAGGTCCGAGCCGAAATGAACCTCGCCGCCCGCGCCCTCGACGCGTGCAAGGCGGTCGATCGCCTCGCCCAGCTGCGAGCGCAGCAGATTGACATTGACACCCGATTTCGACAATAGCGCACGAACGCCCCCGCCCTGCTGGTCAAGCAGGGCAACCATCAGGTGGGCGGGTTCGATGAACTGGTGATCCTGGCCGATAGCGAGCGACTGCGCGTCCGCCAGCGCCATCTGGAATTTGCTTGTCAGTTTGTCCAAACGCATTGCAAACCTCTTCGCCGGCTTCCGGCATATGCATCAACTGCCCCTTAAATTGCGTCTCCGTCAGTGTTTTCAAGGGTTTTGAGCGCAACAAAACTCACCATGCGCCCGCAATCGGCATTGCGCCGGTACGAAAAGAAGCGCTTTTCGTCCGAGAACGTACAGAACCCGCCTCCAAAAAACGCTCGCACACCGACACCCGACAGGCGTCGGCGCGCCAGTTCATAGAGATCGGCCTGCCATCGGCCCCGCTCATTGGGCAGGAAACAGGCCGCGGCGCCCGGGTCTGTTTTCACGAAGGCGTCGCGAACCTCGCCGCCCACCTCGAAGGCCCGCTGAGAGATGGCCGGGCCGAGCCAGACCATGAGGCGGTCGGGCGCATGCACCATGCCCGCCACCGTCGCTTCCAGCACCCCCGACGCCAGCCCCCGCCAACCGGCATGCGCCGCGGCAATCTCGGTCCCGTCAACCGCGCAAAAAAGCACCGGCAGACAGTCGGCCGAGCGCACCACGCAGACATCGCCAGGCGCGCGGCCGAGCGACGCGTCGGCCACGGGTGGCGCGTCGTAGTCAGCGACCCTGACGACCCCTGCGCCGTGCACCTGTTCCAGCCAGCAGGGATCGCCCGGCAGGTCCAGACTGGCGATGTCGGCGCCGCGCAGGGTCGTGCCAGCGATGACGCATCGAGGCGCCGGCCAGTCGGCGGCAATCCAGTCGCCGCTCATTGCTGCCCCGCGTCATCGCGGAGCACCGCCAGCAGGTCCTGGAAGTCGGCGGGCGGCGGCACCTCGAACTGCAGCGATTCGTGGCTTCCCGGGTGGACGAACGCCAGTCGGGCGGCGTGCAGGGCCTGGCGCTTGAAACGTCGCAAGAACTGGATGAGCGCTTCGCTCGCGCCAGCCGGCAGGGCCAGCCTGCCACCGTAGACCGGATCGCCGACGAGCGCATGGCGACGATGCGCGAAATGCACGCGAATCTGGTGGGTTCGCCCGGTATCGAGCTTGACACTTATATAAGTGTGGGCGCGAAAACGTTCGATCACGGTGTAGTGCGTCACAGCCGGTCGGCCCTTTGCCTGAACGCTGATCCGCTTGCGATCCACCGGATGCCTGGCAAGCGGCTCTCTTATGGTTCCGCCGCCGGTAAGAACGCCGTTGCAGACGGCCAGGTAGTGGCGCGCTATTTCCCGATCGGCCAGCAGGCGCACCAGCGCGGTGTGCGCGGTAACCGTCTTGGCGACCAGCAGCAGTCCGCTCGTATCCTTGTCGATCCTGTGGATGATGCCGGCCCTGGGCACCGCTTCGAGCGAGGGCGCGTGGTGCAGCAAGCCGTTCATCAGGGTACCGGCCGGATTGCCCGCCCCGGGGTGCACGACCAGTCCGGCAGGCTTGTTGATGAGCAACAGGTCGTCGTCCTCGAACACGACGTTGAGCGAAATGGGTTCCGGCTCAGCGCGCAGCGACACATCGGCCCGGGGCCGCAGTGACACGATCTCACCGCCGGCGACCGCGTCACGGGGGCGTTTCGGACCGCCATCCAGGGTAATCGCTCCGGCCAGCAGCCACTCCTTGAGTCGGCTTCGCGAATACTCGGGAAACATCTGCGCGAGCGCCTGGTCCAATCTCAGGCCAGCGAGTTCCGCCGGGATCGGTTTTGTCTGAGGGCCTTCATTCATAGGCTGGCTTCGGATGGGATTGGCTTACGTTTGCGGTATACTCGCCGCCCCGGCAGTTCAGGGGCGACGCAGTTTTCCTGGGACCGATGCAAAGTATGCAACTTAATTCGCAAATCATGAAGCGGGCTCGCGTGCTATTGATCGCCTGCCTCGGCCTGCTTCTTTTCGCCTGCGCCAGTAATGACGAACAGCGCACCGAGATTCAGAACATCACGGAAGCCTATGAGCAGGCCAGGGAATCGATTGCACGCGGCAATTACCGCCGAGGTATCCAGATCTTCGAGGCGATCCAGGCGCGCTACCCGTTTTCCGACCTGTCGCGGCAGATCCAGCTCGAACTGATGTATGCGTATTACAAGAGCGGTCAGCAAGAACAGGCGATCGAGTCGGCCGAGACCTTTATGCGTGAAAACCCGATTCATCCGCGCGTCGACTATGCGCTGTACATCCAGGGACTCGCGTACTTCGAAGACGACCCCGGTATCCTCGAGCGCCTGTTCCGCAAAGACACCACTAACAGACCCCCGAAAGAGATCGAGCGCGCCTACTCATCGTTTCGCCGCCTGGTCGAGCGGTTTCCCGGGAGCGAGTATGCGCCGGATGCCGAGCAGCGCATGTTGTATATCAAGAATCGCCTTGCCGACTACGAGAATCACGTAGCCGACTACTACCTCCGCCGCGGCGCCTACGTAGCGGCCGTAAACAGGGCCAAGGCCGCGCTGGAACAATACAACGGTGCCTCGGGGAATGCGCGCTCACTGGAGATTATGGCGGCGGCCTACTCGAAGCTCGGCATGAAGGATCTTGCGACGGATACGCAGCGCGTCCTGGCCGAGAATTTTCCCGGCAGAAACAACGAGGGCTGATCAGGTCGGAAACCTGTAGCCGGACGTGATGGGATATCGCCAGTCACGACCAAATGCCCTGCGGCTGATACGAATGCCTGGAGGCGCCTGGCGCCGTTTGTATTCGTTGCGCTTGACCATCTCGAGTATGCGCAGCACCGTATCACGGTCGAAACCCAGCGCCGTGATTTCAGCCACGGACAGATCGTCTTCAATGAAAGCCTCGAGAATCGGATCGAGTACGTCGTAATCCGGCAAGGAGTCGGTGTCTTTCTGATCCGGCCGCAGCTCCGCCGAGGGCGGTCGCGCGATGACACGCTCCGGAATCGCTTCGGCAATTGTATTTCGGTAGCGTGCCAGCCGGTAAACCATCGTCTTGCTGCAGTCCTTTATGGGCGCGAAGCCCCCGGCCATGTCGCCGTACAGGGTTGCATAGCCAACAGCCATCTCGCTCTTGTTGCCCGTCGTCAGCAGCATTCGACCGGTCTTGTTGGAGATCGCCATCAACAGCAGCCCGCGGGACCGCGCCTGGATATTTTCTTCGGTAACGTCGGCCGGTTTGTCGCCGAAGATGGGTTTCAGCTGCCGCACTGCCGCATCGTAAATGGGTTCGATCGGGATCACGTCGTAGCGCACCCCGAGGATTGCCGCCTGCTTCGCGGCGTCCTCCTGGCTCATTGTCGATGTATACCGAAACGGCATCATCACGACGCGAACCCGATCCGCGCCAATCGCATCGCAGGCGATCGCGAGCACCAGCGCCGAATCGATGCCTCCGGACAGGCCGATCACGACACCGGGGAACCCGTGTTTCGTCACATAGTCTCGGGTCCCGGTGACCAGCGCCTTGTAAATGCTGGCCTCCGTGGATAGCGCTTCGGCACAGTGGCCGCGTTCCGGCACCACGCCCCTGGCGGTGCCGTTGAGTGAAACCGTGTAGAGCGCCTCCTCGAACGGCGGCGCACGAAAAACCGTCTCGCCGTCGGCATCCATGACGAAAGAGCCCCCGTCAAAGACGAGTTCATCCTGTCCACCCACCATGTTGAGATAAACGACCGGTATACCGACTTCCGCGATACGTGTGCGCACCGTCTTTTCGCGCCGCCGCTGGGTATCCAGTTCGTAGGGCGAGCCATTGATGGCGATCACACACTCGGCGCCGGCGCTGCGGCTGCGCGCAATCGGCTCGGGTCGCCACACGTCCTCGCAGATAGTCATGCCAATACGAATACCGTTGAGTTTGAAAACGGCCGCGTTCTTGCCGGCCTCGAAATAGCGCTCTTCGTCAAAGACACTGTAGTTCGGCAACAGCTGCTTGCGATAGCGGCTGATGGCGTGGCCGTCCGAATACACCGCGCAGCTGTTGTAGATGTCACCGTCGGCATACTCGGGAAATCCGATCAGCACCGCGATGCCGTAGACCTTGTCACGAATCTCGACCACAGCCTTCTCGACGCTGTGCCGCAAGCCGGTGTGGAACAGCAGATCCTCCGGCGGATAGCCGCAGACGCTCAGCTCGGGGAAGACGACAAGGTCGGCGTGTTCATGGTCACGCGCGCGGATTGCGTAGTCGATGATCTTGGCGGTGTTGCCAGCAACGTCGCCGACGGCTAGGTCGATCTGTGCCAGGGCAACTTTGACCCGGCTAGTCATTCAGGAGACCTGGCGTTCACTGTCGATCAATAATTGCCTGCATCTTCGATCCCAGTTCCGCCGGCGAACGCACGGTCTCGACACCGGCGGCGTCGAGCGCCTTGAACTTGTCCTCGGCCGTTCCCTTGCCACCTGCAATGATCGCACCGGCATGGCCCATGCGCTTGCCCGGCGGGGCGGTAACGCCGGCGATGTACGCAACCACCGGCTTGCTGACGTTGCTCTTGATGAACTCGGCCGCCGCCTCTTCGTCGGTACCACCGATTTCACCGACCATGATCATGCCATCCGTGGCCGGGTCGGCCTCGAAGAGTTCGAGACAGTCGATGAAGTCCATGCCGCGAACCGGATCGCCGCCGATTCCGATGCAGGTCGTCTGTCCGAGGCCGATCGTGGTGGTCTGGTAGACCGCCTCGTAGGTCAGCGTACCGGAGCGCGAAACCACGCCGATGCGACCCGGCCTATGAATGAAGCCGGGCATGATGCCGATCTTGCACTCGCCGGGCGTGATGATGCCGGGGCAGTTGGGTCCGATGAGCCGGCAGTCAAAGTCGCGCAGCGCGGATTTGACCTTGACCATGTCGTTAACCGGGATTCCCTCCGTAATGCAGACAATCAGGCCGATGCCGGCGTCCGCAGCCTCCAGGATGGCGTCCGCGGCGAACGGCGGCGGCACGTAGATCATGCTGACGTCCGCCCCGGTCTCGCCGACGGCATCGCGCACGGTGTTGTAGACCGGCACGCCAAGGTGCTCCTCGCCGCCCCGCCCCGGCGTAACGCCGGCAACGACGCGCGTGCCGTATTCGATGCACTGTTCGGTATGAAAGGACCCCTGGTTACCGGTAATGCCCTGGCAGAGGATCTTGCTGTCTTTGTTTATCAAAATGCTCATTCGAATTTTCCGTCAGGCCGCCGCAGCAACCACCTTCTTCGCGGCGTCCGTCAGGTCGTCCGCGGCGATGATGTCGAGCCCGCTGTTGGCTAGCAGTTCCCGCCCCTTGTCTACATTGGTGCCCTCGAGCCGAACGACCACCGGCACGCGGACGCCGACTTCCTTCACGGCAGTAATAATGCCCTCTGCAATCAGGTCACAGCGCACGATGCCGCCGAAGATATTGACCAGGATCGCCTCGACGCTATCGTTCGACAGGATCAGCTTGAAGGCCGCCGCAACACGTTCGGCAGTTGCGCCGCCGCCGACATCCAGGAAATTCGCAGGCTCGCCGCCGTGAAGCTTGATCAGGTCCATCGTCGCCATGGCAAGACCGGCGCCGTTCACCATGCAGGCGATATTGCCATCGAGCGAAACGTAGTTCAGATCGTGTTCCGCCGCCTTGCGTTCGGCCTCGTCTTCCTGCGACTTGTCACGCAGTTCGGCAATCTTGGGCTGACGGAAGAGCGCACTGCCGTCGATGTTGATCTTGCCGTCGAGTGCCAGGATGTCGCCGGCCTTCGTCGTGACGAGCGGGTTCACCTCGATGAGGCTGGCATCGGTATCCAGGTAAAGGCGATACAGGCGTTTGATCAGATCGCCGAACTGTCGCATCTGCTTCTTGTCCAGCTCGAGGCCGAACGCCAGCTGCCGGGCCTGGTAGTCCTGCAGGCCTGCGTCCGGCGCAATCGCAACCGAGAAGATCCTTTCGGGCGTCTCCGCAGCAACTTTCTCGATGTCCATACCGCCGGCGGCCGACGCGATGAACGAGATGCGGCTGACTTCGCGATCGACGAGCATGCTGAGATAAAGCTCGCGGTCGATTTCCGATCCCTGCTCGACGTAGACAACGTTGACAGGCAGCCCTTCGGGTCCCGTCTGGTGCGTGACCAGGATCGAGCCCAGCATCTTGTCCGTGAACTGCCGGACTTCGTCAAGCGTTTTTGCCAGCTTGACACCGCCCGCCTTGCCGCGGCCTCCGGCGTGCACCTGGGCCTTGACGACCCAAAGCTCGCCGCCGAGTTCCTGGGCAGCCTTGACGGCGGCCTTCGGCGACTCGGCGGGAATGCCGCGCGGCACTGCTATGCCGTAGTCGGCAAACAATCGTTTCGATTGATATTCGTGCAGGTTCATCGTGTTGTTATCTTCTTGTTGTCGGCCACTGTGGGGCCGAGAAGGGAAGGATTCGCGCTCAGCGCAAAAAAGTCGCTGTATTTTGTAGGTTTGCGGGACCCTTGTCCATATTCGTTCTACAATCGGCGCTCCTCAGCGGCCTGAGAAAGCAAGACTTCGATGAACGAGGCACAGACCGAGAATCTGTTGCGGCGTACGTTTCGCGGATCCAGAGACGCGTTGGTGCAGCGCGCGATGGACGAGCCGGACCTGACCTGGCGGGTACTGGGCACGCTGAACGGCTTTCGCCTGTTCGTGGCGGCGCTGCTCCTGATACTTTTCTTCGGCTGGGACGAACCACGCATCTTCGGCGACAGCTATCCAACCCTGTTTTCGGCTACCGCGGCGGGCTACCTGGTTTTCGCGGCCGTATCGGCGGTGGTGCTGCGTCAACGATGGGCTCCCCTCGGCGTCATCGGACTCACCCAGGTTGCCGTGGATATCGTCGCGGTCGTCGTTCTGACGCACGCGAGCGGGGGGCTCTCCAGCGGACTCGGCGGCCTGCTGGTCGTATTCATCGGTGCCGCGAGCCTGGTGCTGCCCTTCCAGTACCCGCCGATACTGGCTGCAATCGCGACGTTCGCCATTCTCGGCGAACAGGCGTTTCTGCAATTCAGCGCGGCCCAGGCACCGACCAATTTCCCGGCAGCGGGGATACTGAGCGCAATTATTTTCGCGATGGCCCTGGCCGCGCAGCCGCTGGCTCGTCGAATTCAAGCCAGCGAAGCGCTTGCGCGAAAATTCGGTATCGATCTTCAGAATGTTTCCGAGCTCAATGAATACATCGTCCAGCACCTGCGCGAAAGCATCGTCGTCATCGATGCAAACGATGCGGTGCGCCTCATCAACAGCTCCGCCACGCAATTGCTGGGAGCCGGCGAATCGCTTTCCGGAAAACCGCTGCGAACGGCCTCCAATGAGCTGGAGAACTACGTGAAGCTGTGGCGTTCGGACACGTCGAAGTCGTCGCATCCTGAATTCACGCTGGTCTCCGATAACACCAACGTTCGTATTACGGCGCACATGGCGCCGCTGGCCAAAGTCGGCCAGCGCGACGGGCCGGTACTGATCTTCCTCGAAGACGTCAGCATCATGAATGCGCGCGTGCAGCAATCGAAGCTGGCGTCACTCGGCCGTTTGAGCGCCAGCATTGCGCACGAGATTCGCAACCCTGTCGGTGCGATGAGCCACGCGGCGCAGCTGTTGCGGGAATCGCCGGGTTTGACCCAGGAAGATGCGCGCCTCACCGAGATCATCCAGACACATTCCAGCCGGGTCAGCCACATTATCGACAACGTCCTGCAGTTATCGCGCCGCGAATCCAGTCGTCCGCTGCGTTTCAGCCTGAAATCCTGGCTCGAGGATTTCGTCCTTGAGTTCGTCAGAACACTCGAGCTGCAGGAGGGCGAGCTCACGGTCGGCAGCGTGCCGGAGGATCTCGAGGTGCGGATGGATCCCGGACATCTGCGACAGGTCCTGTGGAACCTCTGCGACAACGCGGTCAAGTATGCCAGCGAAACCGGCGGTATCCTGGTTGAAATTCAGGCCGGTCGCATGCAAAAGGACTGGCCGACCGTATCTCGAGGTACTGGACTGCGGCCTGGGCGTCGACGCGACGACGGCCGAAAAAATATTCGAGCCTTTCTTCACCGCGCGATCCGGCGGTACCGGGCCTCGGTCTCTATATCTCCCGGGAGCTTTGCGAGCTGAATCGCGCCACCTTGCTGTACCTTGACCGGCCCGGTGGCGGCAGCATCTTCCGCATCGTATTCTCCGACCCGGATCGCTGGGAGAGACAGGACGACACATGAAGCAGCCGCTGGCCCTGGTCATCGACGACGAACCCGATATCTGCGAACTGCTTGCGCTGACGCTGGGACGCATGGACGTGCGCACGGAATCCGCTGCGGACGTGGCGAACGCGAAGCGGCTGCTCGGTGAGCGGCGCTTCGACATCTGCCTGACCGATATGCGCCTGCCGGACGGAGACGGACTGGAGATCGTCGACTGGATACAAAGCAATGCGGCGGGGCTCCCGGTTGCCGTCATTACCGCGCATGGCAATGTCGAGACAGCGGTGCAGGCGCTGAAACTGGGCGCGTTCGACTTTATCTCGAAACCGCTGGACCTCGGCAACCTGCGCAAGATTGTCGACAATGCGCTGCGCGTATCAGCGGCGCGGCACGCCGGTCAATCGAAGATGCTGGGGAAATCGCCGCGTATCGAAGCGCTCCGCGAGATGATCGACAAGGTCTCGCGCTCGCAGGCGCCCGTGCACATTTCGGGCGAATCGGGCACCGGCAAGGAACTCGTGGCGCGGCTGATTCATGAGGGCGGACCTCGTGCGGAGGGACCCTTCATCGCCGTCAACTGCGGTGCCATCCCAACGGAACTCATGGAAAGCGAGTTTTTTGGTCATCGTAAAGGCAGCTTCACCGGGGCAATCAACGACAAGGCGGGGCTGCTGCAGTGCGCCGAGAACGGTACGCTGTTCCTCGATGAGATTGCGGACCTGCCGCTGGCCATGCAGGTAAAGCTGCTGCGCGTGATCCAGGAAAAGAAGGTACGGCCGGTGGGTGCGGCGCAGGAAGAGTCGGTCGACGTCCGTATTCTCTCGGCCACGCACCGAAATCTCGCGAAGATGGTGGCCGACGATGAATTCCGCGAAGATCTCTATTACCGCATCAACGTCATCGAACTGCATGTGCCGGCACTGCGCGAGCGCGGCGATGACGTCTTGCTGCTGGCCGATTTCATTCTCGACCGGCTGAACGCCAAGGCAGCGCTCGACGACAGCGCCCGGAGCACGCTCCTGGCTTACAGGTTTCCCGGCAACGTGCGGGAACTGGAAAACATGCTCGAACGTGCCGTAACGCTTTGCACCAGCGGTACGATTTCGGGCCAGGACCTGCATCTGCGACCCGCCGTGGACGAAGAGGCGGCGAGCCCCTCTCTGGAGGGCAAGCTCGGCGACCAGGTCGAAGACGTTCAGCGTCAGGCCATTGTCGAGGCGCTTGAAAAGACGCGCTACAACAAGACCGCGGCGGCAAAATTGCTTGGGCTGTCGTTCAGGCAGCTGCGCTACCGCATCAAGAAACTGGGCATAGACTGACAATTCTTGTCACTTTGTGACACGCAGCGGTCGCATCCCCGACAGTATTGTCACTTTTTGCAGACGCCAGGCGCCGCCAGGGGCGCTATCAAGCGGCCATGAATAACAGAAAATAACTGTAAAACAGTTACTTAGGTCTTCCGTCAAATAGTTGGCACGCCGCTTGCTTTATCTACGGTACAGGCGATTTTGCCGTTTGTACGATTCGCACCTCTCAATTCATGGAGAAACTAGAGATGAAGAAGCAACAGGGTTTTACACTTATCGAACTCATGATCGTTGTCGCGATCATTGGTATTCTGGCGGCAATCGCTATTCCTGCTTACCAGGACTACACGATCCGCGCACAGGTTTCTGAAGGCCTTAGCCTGTCAGGCGGCGCGAAAGCGGCGATTTCCGAGTTTACGATGGACCAGGGTAACTTCCCGTCCGACAACGTAACCGCAGGCGTCTCTGCACCCGCAACCATTATCGGCAAGTACGTTAGCGCCGTTACCGTTGGCACCCCTGACGGAATGATTACCGTCACCTACGGTGGCCCTGATGCGCACTCGGTACTGACTGCCGGCCCGGCTACTCTGGAGCTTTCACCGGTAACGAACGCGGGCAGCGTCGACTGGGTCTGTCGCTCACCCGGTAACGCAATCGCTGCCAAGCACCTGCCGGCCGCTTGCCGACCGTAAGGTGACTGCCGCGAGGTGTTGAGCCTCAGGCATAATGCAAAGAGAAGCCCCGGCCGGTCCGGGGCTTTTTTTTCAAATCGTCTTGCTAGTGTGATTGACGTCACAATAGCCAATGATAGGTCCGTCATATCGACCAGTTGATTGGGAATCTGGGTTAAAATGATCCAGATCTCGGCCGGGTTAATAGAACATGAAATCATTTCAGAAAGGATTCACACTGATCGAGCTGATGATCGTCGTTGCGATTATCGGTATCCTGGCCTCCCTCGCCGTGTCGGCGTACCAGACCTACCTGGTCCGCGCCCAGGTCGCGGAGGGCATCGGCCTGGCTGCCAGCGCGATGACGTCGGTCATCGACGCGTATCATCAGACCGGTGAGCCGCCTGCCGACCTGACCGAGGCGGGGATGAGTGGGCTGGCGTCAGACACCAAGGGCAAGTACGTATCCGGCGTCGACGTGCTCAACGGCAGAGTCGACGTGACATTCGGCAACGACGCCCATGCCGAGATCTTCGGGCAAAGTTTGTCGTTCACGCCCTATTCCTCCGGCGATAGCTCCATCAATTGGCGCTGCGGCGCCGCGCCGGCGCCGCCCGGCACGCTGCTGAGCGGTGCCACCATCACGACTGCATACCTGGCCCCGACCGTGGCGACGCGCTATCTGCCCGGCACCTGTCGCTAGACCGCTCGATCGGCCCCGGATGCCTGCAAACCGGGGTTTTGCGGGGTTTTACTTAATCGATTTCCGTAACTGTGAACCCTCGCACAAAATCCAGTTGAATCGACGGTTTGGATCAGTGAGACTGTAACGCTCGGAGATTAGCGACAGTCTGAAATTCTATGGCAGCAACAGCTTCCCAGTCCAACCTTGCGGGCCTGCCCAGGCGCCTCGTTCAGGACGGTATTATCGCCGAGAACCGGCTGCAGGAGGCCACGGAAGCCGCCAAGAAGGAAAAGCTGCCGCTGATTGCCTACCTGGTTGGCCAGGACCTGGCCAACGCCCGTGCCATTGCCGTCGCCGCCTCGCACGAATTCGGTGTCCCGCTGCTCGATCTCGACGCCGTCGAGATCGACCTCGACGTCGTCCGCGCGGTCGACCAGAAGCTCATCTCCAAACATCGCGTCTTGCCGCTGGTGAAACGCGGCCAGCGCCTGTTTCTCGGTATTTCGGACCCCACCAACCTGCAGGCCATCGACGACATCAAATTCGCCACCAGCATGCGTGTGGATCCGGTCGTCGTCGAACAGGACAAGCTCGAAGACCGGATCGGCAAGGCGATCGATGCCGTCGACACGAGCATGGGGGATCTCCACGACGACGACTTCGACCTGGAAAATCTTGACGTTTCCAGCGAAGACGATGAGCGCGAGGACGATGCACGCGACGACATCGAAGACGCACCGGTTGTCCGTTTCGTCAACAAGGTGCTGCTGGATGCCATCAAACGCGGCGCATCAGACGTGCATTTCGAGCCCTACGAAAAAATGTTTCGTGTCCGGACACGCCTCGACGGCGTGCTTTCCGAAGTCGCCACGCCGCCGGTCGTGCTGGCCAACAAGGTGTGTGCGCGGCTGAAAGTCATGTCCCGCATGGATATTGCCGAGCGCCGCGTTCCGCAGGACGGCCGCATCAAGATGCGCCTTTCCAAGAACCGCGCCATCGACTTTCGTGTGAACACCTGCCCGACCCTGTTCGGCGAGAAGATCGTGCTGCGTATTCTCGATCCGTCCAGCGCCAAGCTGGGCATCGAAATGCTGGGCTACGAGGACCTGCAGCGCGCCCTGTACGAGAAGCACCTCGCCAAGCCTTACGGCATGATCCTGGTCACGGGCCCGACGGGCTCCGGTAAGACGGTCTCTCTTTATACAGGCCTGAACATCCTCAACACCGAGGATCGCAACATATCGACCGCGGAAGATCCGGCGGAAATCAACCTGCCCGGTATCAACCAGGTCAACGTGAATCCGAAAGTCGGCCTTACGTTTGCCTCGGCGCTGAAGGCATTTCTTCGCCAGGATCCCGACGTCATCATGGTCGGTGAGATTCGCGACCTGGAGACGGCCGAGATCGCGATCAAGGCCGCTCAGACCGGCCACCTGGTGCTTTCGACCCTGCATACCAACGACGCACCCAAGACGCTGACGCGTCTCGTCGACATGGGCGTAAAGCCCTACGCAATTGCGACCTCGGTGAGCCTGATCATCGCGCAGCGGCTGGCGCGGCGCCTGTGCGGCAACTGCAAGGAAGTTCGCGATGTGCCGAAAGAAGCGTTGCTGAAGGAAGGCTTCACCAGCGACGAAATAGACGCCGGCATTTCCATCTTCGGCCCCGTCGGCTGCAATCAGTGCAACGAAGGCTACAAGGGCCGCCTGGGCATCTTCCAGGTGATGGAGGTCTCGGAAGCCATGGGACGGATCATCATGGAAGGCGGCAACGCCATGCAGATATCCGACCAGGCCGCGAAGGAAGGCGTAATCGATTTGCGGAGAGCCGGTTTGAACAAAGTCAAGGAAGGGGTTACCAGCCTTGAGGAAGTAAACCGGGTTACAATTGAGTAGTTTCGAGCGGGACTAACGGACGAGAGAAATGGCTGATTCGGCTACAATGAGTACGCCTTTCCTATGGGAAGGAACCGACAGAAACGGCAAGAAGGTCAAGGGCAAGAGCCTTGCCAGCAACGAAGCCAACGTGCGTGCGGATCTCCGGCGCCAGGGTGTCGTGCCGACGCGTATCCGCAAGCAACGCAAGGGCATGTTCGCGGGCGGCGGCACGATCGAGACCGCCGATATTGCGATCTTCAGCCGCCAGCTGGCGACTATGCTCGCCGCCGGTATTCCGCTGGTTCAGGCCTTCGAAATCGTCGGTAACGGTCACGAAAATGCCGCGATGCAGAAGCTGATCCTGGGGATCAAGGCCGACGTCGAGGGCGGTAGCGCGCTCGCCGAAGCACTCGCCAAGCAGCCGCTCTACTTCGACGACCTGTTCGTCAACCTCGTGGAGGCAGGCGAGCAGGCGGGCGCGCTGGAATCATTGCTCGACAAGATCGCCACCTACAAGGAAAAGACCGAGGCGATCAAGAAGAAGATCAAGAAAGCGCTAACGTACCCGGCCGCGGTTCTGGTCGTCGCGTTTATCGTCACCACTATCCTGCTGATTTTCGTCATTCCATCCTTCGAAGACCTTTTCAAGGGATTCGGCGCCGATCTTCCCGGCTTTACGCGCATGGTCATTGACCTGTCCGTGTTCGTGCGAACCAAGGGCCTGTACATCGTAGCGGTCGCCGGCGGCGCGGTCGGAACCTTCTTCTATTTCAAGAAGCGCTCCCGCCCGTTCCGGCATTTCCTCGATCGTATGATGCTGAAGATGCCGATCATTGGCCCGATCCTGCAGAAAGCGTCGATCGCCCGTTACGCAAGGACGCTGTCGACGATGTTTGCGGCCGGCGTACCGCTGGTTGAGGCACTGGAGTCGGTTGCCGGCGCGACCGGTAATATCGTCTACGAAGTGGGTGTGCTGGAAATGCGCGATGAGGTCGCAACCGGACAGCGACTGCAGCAGGCCATGGAAAATACGGACCTGTTCCCCAACATGGTGATCCAGATGATCGCCGTCGGCGAGGAGTCCGGCTCGCTCGACCAGATGTCCGCGAAAGTCGCCGATTTCTACGAGGAGGATGTCGACAACGCGGTGGACAATCTTTCGAGCCTGCTGGAACCGGCGATCATGGGCATTCTGGGCGTGCTGGTCGGTGGCCTCGTGGTCGCCATGTATCTGCCGATCTTCAAGCTGGGAGCGGTTGTTTAGTCCGTCGTCTTCGCCTGTTTGCATCGATACGGCGTTCGGAGGACACTCCGGGCGCCGTTTTTGTTTTCGCTGCTCGCCGATTGACGGAGTTCCAGCATGCTTGAACTGTTTTCACAGTCGCCATCGATATTTGTCGCCATGGTTTTCGCATTCGCCCTGATCATTGGCAGCTTCCTCAATGTCGTCATTTACCGGTTGCCGGTCATGATGGAGCGTGAATGGCGCGAGCAGTGTGACGAACTCGGCAAGAGCCCCCCGGAACACGACATTCCCGAGGGCCGCTTCGACCTCGTCGTACCAAGATCCCGCTGCCCCTCCTGCGGCCACCCGGTCAAGGCCTGGCAAAATATCCCGGTGATCAGCTACCTGTTCCTGGCCGGCCGATGCGCGCACTGCAAGGAATCGATATCGGCGCGCTACCCGCTCGTGGAAATGGCAACGGCCGTGCTTGCGGCGCTGTGCGCCTGGCGCTTCGGCTTCGGCTGGGAAGCAATGATGGCGATCGTAATGACGCTGTCACTCGTGCCCATCAGCATGATCGACGCCGACACGCAGCTCATTCCCGATTCCATCGTCCTGCCTTTACTCTGGACGGGGCTGCTGATGAGCCTGTTTCACCCGCTGCCAGGAAGCGACACGCTCTTTATAGCGCCCAAAGACGCCATCATCGGAGCCGTCGCCGGCTACCTGAGCCTGTGGACCGTCTACCAGCTCTTCAAGCTCGTAACCGGCAAGGAGGGGATGGGCTACGGCGATTTCAAGCTGCTCGCGGCGCTCGGGGCCTGGCTGGGCTGGCAACAGCTGCCGCAGATTATTCTCATGTCTGCCGTCGTCGGTGCCGTCGTTGGCATCAGCCTGATGGCATTCCGGAAACATGAACGCAGCGTACCGATTCCTTTCGGGCCTTACCTGGCCGCGGCGGGCTGGGTAACGATGATGTGGGGTGACTCCATCAGGAACGCCTACCTGGACCTGCTGCTCTGAGTGGCCCGGGCAACGCGAAAAAAGCCGTTTCGAGTCGCGCTGACCGGTGGAATTGCCAGCGGCAAGTCGACTGTCGCCGACATGTTCGCCGAGCTGTGGCGCCGCGATTATCGATACGGACGTCATCGCGCGCGAGGTCGTGCAGCCCGGCCAACCGGCACTCGGTGAGATCCGCGAGCGGTTTGGCAAGAGTGTCATTGCTGCCGATGGCAAACTCGATCGACGTGCGCTGCGTAAAATTGTTTTTGCCGATGAGGACGCGCGACGCGACCTCGAGGCGATACTGCACCCGCGCATCGGCGCCGAGACGCGACGCCAGGCCGAAGATGCTGACGGCCCCTACCAGATTATCGTCGTGCCGCTGCTGGTTGATTCACCGCTCCGGAAATTCGTCAACCGCATCGTCGTGGTCGACTGCGACGACGAGCTGCGCGTTCGACGGGTGATGGCGCGCGACTCGGAAACGGCCGAGCAGGCGCGCCGCATACTCGCCGCCCAGTCCGCGCGGGACGCACTCATCGCCATAGCCGATGACGTGATCGACAACGATCGTGGCCTCGAAGAAACCCGCAGCCAAGTGCTAGCACTGCATGAGCGATTCCTGCGAATGGCGAAGTGACCCCAGCCCGGGTATTTCCCGTCACTACTCCGGCTGCGCGTCATCTTGCGTGGCTGCATCCCCCGCCATATCGGCACGCACAATCGACCGAAAACTGTGCACATCGCTCTCGGAGACCCGCGCGCGACCGACGATGCCCTGCTTCTCCACGTCGAGCTGTGACAACGCGATATCCGACAGGTAGAGCGCCTCCTCATAATATCCCTCTGTCGCCATGTGCGCGGCCATGATCATCGCGTGCGAAGAACCCGGGCGGGCGCGCAGCGATTCTTCGAAGGCGGCAAGCGCGAGTTCCGGCTCGCCCGCATAGGCGTTGACGAAACCGATAAAGTACTTGACCTGGGAATAGCTCAAGGAGTCGGGTCTGGCGTTCTTAGGGACGAGCAGCATGTTCTCGAACAGGGCCCTAAGATCCGGCAGGGTTACCGCAGGGCACTTGCCCTTGATCACTGATGACGTCAAAGAAGTATAGGACTCTATCAATCGGGGGTCATAGATCCTGCTCGACAAGCGGCTGGCGACAGTCTCGAAGTCGTTGGCGGAAAGAACGCCGAGCTGGCAAAGGATATTCAGTCGAATGATCAACAGCAGGGCATTATCGTCAGGAATATTGTCGACCGCCCGCTCGATGACCTGCAGGGCCGCGTCGGGCCGCTGTGCATTCAGGAGCTGCGCAGCGTACTGCGCCTGGGCTCGAGCCGACGTCGGCGCCTTGTGCGCCGATGCTTCGACGATACCCGGAAACGTCTGCCAGACTGTTGCCGAGTAGCGAGTGAAGCCGCCGAGCAAGAGTATCATCCCCACCCCCACAAGCAGGAAAGTCCGGGCACTGGTCTTTTGACGGAGCAATACGACCAGTGGCAGAAATAGAAATGCGGCGGCCAGGTAATTGCGATGCTCGAAATACAGCTCCAGGTTGATGACGCTCGATTCCAGCGCATGCCCGGCATAGAAGAAAAGCGCCACAAAGGCGAACAGCGGCCACTTCTTCCGATTGACTATCGCGACCGAAATTGCGGCGCCGTGCAGCAACACACTTAGCGCGGTGCTTACGGGTGAGAACAGCCCCGTCGACTTGATAAAGTGGTCCTGGAATACGCCCGTCGTATACAGTTCGGGAATAAACCAGTGCCGCAGGTAATCGACGAGAACGCGCGGCTGCGTGAGTAATCGTTCGAACACGCTGAAGTCTCGTGGCGGCACGACCTCAAAAAATGTCGGGCTGAAAAATTTCGACGCGAGGTATACCGCTATTATGATCGACGGCAGGACAATAAACGCTGCCGACCAGAGTCGATGCAAGCCATGCAGCCGTGGCTTCTGGCTTGCGACCACCGTTGCTTCCAGCACAAGCACCAGCAGGGGCAGAAGGATGCCATTCTCCTTCGAGATCAGTGCCAGCACTCCGAACATACCGATCGCGACGCTCATGACGAGGTAGGCTTTTGTCGTATTGACGGCAACAAGCGATCGGCCATACAGATAGGAAACGAGGCCTGCCAGGACAAACAGCGTCGACAGCTGCGCCATGCGCTGCACGACGTAGAGTGTGGTGGATACGAGGAAGGGATGCAGCAGCCAGCATGCCGTTGACAGCACAGCGATCCATTGCGCGTCCTGCTTGTCGAACTGCAGCAATCGCAGGATCTGCACGGTCAGCAGGCCCAGCAGGGCGCCGTTGATCAGATGGATGGCCAGGTTCGTTCGTTTGAACGGCCATGGATCGGTCGGCCAGTTATTGCCATCTATCAGGAAGCTCAAGTGTGCCAGGGGCCGACCCGTCGGACCCGCGTGCCCGCCGAATACGAAGGCCTGGAACGTCTCCCAGTTCCTGATTCCGCCGCGATCGCCGAGAGCGGCAATTGTGCCGAAATCGTCGAGCATGAACGGCCCGGCAAGGCCCGGCCAGTAGGAAAAAAGGCACGTCACGAATACGGCCGCCCAGCCGCCCATTACCAACAGGCGATTTCTGCGGCTATCTGGGCCGTCGGTAACAGGATCGATCATTCAGCAGCACGCAGGTACATTTCAGAGTCGATCATTCTAGCTTGATGCCCGCTGCGTGTTCATGCGCATTCGCGGGAACTGGGACCCCAGTCACACTCATTTGCCAGCCGTCATCGGGTGGCGCAGAATAGCGCCATGGCCAAACCTGCCGAAGAAATCGCCGCCAAGCCCTCGGCCCAGCCCACGCATTACGAGCAGCCGCTGTCGGAGCGCATGCGTACCTTTCTGAGGCTCGAGTTCCTGTACCAGCAGATGCTCTACAACAGCGAGAAAGAGGCGGATTGGGCCACGCGGGCCACGATCTCGACGCTACTGGAGATTCTCGCCATCCTGTCGCGGGGCGACGTCCGCAGCGAGGTCCTGAAGGAGCTGGATCTGCAGCTCAGCACCCTGCAGCGATACCAGAGCCAGCCGGGTGTCGACCGGGGTCGCCTGGACTCGCTGGTGAACACCCTGCTCGCTAATCGCGACCAGATCGGCCGCATCGGTAGCGCGTTCCTGCAGCCGATCAAGGACAGCGAATTCCTGAATGCAATCAAGCACCGCAGCGCCATCCCGGGTGGCACCTGCGAATTCGACCTGCCCGAATACAACCACTGGCTGCGCCAACCGATCGCCCGCCGGCGTGAGGATCTCGGGCAATGGGTAGGCGCAATTCGTCCGCTTTGCGACGCCGTCAGTGAATCGCTCTGGCTGATCAGGGAAAGCGCCCGACCCAAAGACCAGCTTGCCGTCAACGGCATGTATCAACACAACATGCAAAAGGACGGAAACTGCCGCTTGTTGCGGGTTAGCATTGTGGGCAAGAACTCACTGTTCCCCGAGATCAGCGGCAGTCAGCACCGCTTCACCATTCGCTTTCTCGACTGGTCGACGATCGAGTACCGCGCCGTGCAGACCAAACAGGATGTTCCCTTTCAGCTGTCCATTTGCTGAAGCGCGGAAACCACCGGCACATCGGCTGGCAGGAGTCTCTCCACGCTCAGCTGCTCACGAAGAACCCAACGCAAAGCCTGTCCCTCACGACCAGCGGGTTCCCTGTGCCATTCGTCGACAATGAAGAATTCGATCGTGACGATGCGATCGTCGTATTCGTGGCGCAGATTCATGAACGACGAGCACGCGGTCACGTCGATGCCGATTTCTTCGGCCAGTTCGCGGTGAAGTGCATCGTGGGCCGATTCGCCCGGCGCTATCTTGCCGCCGGGGAATTCCCACAGACCGTGAAACGGACCGCCACCGAGCCGCTCTGCGATGAGGACGCGCCTGGACGAATCGATCAGTATCCCTGCGGCGACATCGAAATGCTGCATGGGCTAGTTAAGCTTGCCGTGGCACTGCTTGAATTTCTTTCCGGAGCCGCAGGGACAAGGCTCGTTGCGACCGATCTTGCGGCCGTCACGAACGAACGGCAAGACCGCGGGAGCAGCCGGTGACGCCGGCGGACCGCCCTGCGGCGCCGGTCTTGCAGCCAGTGCCGATGCCTCCGCGTGCTGGAACTTCATCGCTTCCGCGGCCTGTCGCCGCCGCGCCATTTCGGCCAGATCTTCCTCGCCCTGAATTCGGATGCGGGAAAGAATGCTGATGGTGTCGTGCTTCACCTGCTCGAGCATGGCGCCAAACATCTCGAACGCTTCCCGCTTGTACTCCTGCTTGGGATTTTTCTGCGCGTAGGAACGCAGTCCGATGCCCTGGCGAAGATGATCCATTGCGGCGAGATGTTCCTTCCAGTGATGGTCCAGCTGCCGCAGCATCACCTGCTTTTCCACGCCACGCATCAATTCGTCGCCGATCTCGCTGACCTTTTTCTCGTAGGCCTTTCTGGCTTCTTCAACGCAGCGTTCGCGTATCGCCTCGGCGCTCAGCGTCTTGTCTTCATTCGCCCAGCGCGACACCTCGACGTGCAGCCCGAATTCCGATTCGAGTGCCTGGCTCAGTCCATCCGTATCCCACATCTCGTCGAGACTTTGTGGCGGAACATACTGCTGCACGGTCAACTCCAGGACTTCGTCACGAATCGCGGCTACCGAGTCTGAAATATCCTCGGCGTCCATGAGTTCGGAGCGCTGGTGATAAACGACTTTGCGCTGATCGTTGGCAACGTCGTCATACTCGAGCAGGTTTTTGCGTATGTCGAAGTTGTGCGATTCGACCTTGCGCTGAGCGCGCTCAATCTGGCGCGTAAGAAGTCGACTCTCGATGGCCTCACCTTCGCGCATGCCTGCGCGGGACAACAGGCTCTTGGTGCGCTCGGGGTCGCCAAAGATACGCATCAGCGTATCTTCCATTGACAGATAGAAACGGCTCGAGCCCGGGTCACCCTGGCGGCCTGAACGGCCTCTCAGCTGATTGTCTATACGCCGCGACTCGTGTCGTTCCGTGCCGATGATATGCAAACCGCCGGCATGCACCACTGTCGCATGGCGTTCTGCCCAATCGGCCCGGGTCGCCGCTTCGTCCGCGTCGACTCCGGCATTCGCCAGGTCGGCATCGAGGCTTCCGCCGAGCACGATATCCGTACCACGACCGGCCATGTTTGTCGCGATGGTTATTGCGCCCGGCCGACCAGCATTTTGCACGATCTGTGCCTCACGTTCGTGCTGCTTGGCGTTCAGTACCTCGTGACTGATGGACTTCTTTTTCAGAAAGGACGACAGCAGTTCCGACGCCTCAATCGACGTCGTACCAACGAGGACCGGCTGACCGCGCTCTTTGCAGTCGACGATGTCTTCGACGATGGCTTCATACTTGTCCTTCTCGGTCAGATAGACCAGGTCCGGCTGGTCGTCGCGAATCATTTCCTTGTTGGTGGGGATAACGACGACCTCGAGTCCATAGATCTGCTGGAACTCGAACGCCTCGGTGTCAGCCGTGCCCGTCATACCCGATAAGTTCTTGTATAGGCGGAAGAAATTCTGGAAAGTAATCGACGCGACCGTCTGGTTTTCCTGCTTGATGGCTACGCCTTCCTTGGCTTCGACGGCCTGGTGCAGCCCGTCGCCCCATCGACGACCCGGCATGGTGCGGCCGGTGAACTCATCAACTATGATGACCTCACCGTCTTTTACGATGTAGTCGACATCCCGTTGATAGATCGCATGCGCACGCAGCGCCGAATTCAGGTGGTGCAGAAGGCGGATATTGCCCGCGTCGTAGAGGCTCTCGCCCTCGGCAAGCAGGCCGGCCTTTGCCATCAGCGACTCGACCTTCATGTGGCCTTCTTCGGTCATGTGGGTCTGTTTCGATTTCTCGTCGACGGTATAGTCGCCGCGACTGATCAGCCGACACGCTGCAATCTTCTTGCTTGCGTCTGTGAGCACGACGTCCGCATCCCGCTCCTCGGCGATGGTGACCGCTTCGGCAAGTGGCATGACCTCGGAGCGTTCGCCGTCGGCACCCTCGATGCTTATCGCCTTACCCTTCTGATCCACCAGCGTTACGCGGTTGGCCGTAATATCGTAATTTGCCGGCTCTTCGGTTTCCTCGTGCTGCCTGAGCTTTGGTATCAGTTTATTGATTTGCGCGTACAGGTCCGTGCTGGACTCAGCCGGACCGGAAATAATGAGCGGTGTGCGCGCCTCGTCGATGAGGATCGAATCGACCTCATCCACGATGGCAAAATTGAGCTTGCGCTGCACCTTGTCTTCGGTCGCGAAGGCGAGGTTGTCGCGCAGATAGTCGAAGCCCAGCTCGTTGTTGGTGGCATACGTGATGTCGGACGTATAAGCAGCACGTTTCTGTTCCTGGGTCTGACCGCTCTTGGAGACACCGACCGTGAGGCCGAGGAATTCGTAGATGGGGCGCATCCAGTCGGCATCGCGTTGCGCAAGGTACTCATTCACCGTGACAACGTGTACGCCATCGCCGCTAATCGCATTCAGATAGGCGGGCAGCGTCGACATCAAGGTCTTGCCCTCGCCAGTACGCATTTCGGCAATATTGCCGTCGTGCAGAACCATGCCGCCAATCAGCTGGACGTCAAAGGGCCGCATATGCAACGTTCGCTGGGACGCCTCCCGGGCGACGGCAAAAGCCTCGGGCAAGAGCTGCTCCAGGGTCTCACCATCCTGGTATCGTTGTCTGAATTCAGCTGTCTTCTCGCGCAGCGCCGCATCGTCGAGCGCCTGTACGCCCTCTTCGAGCGCATTGATCTTCTTGACAACCTTCGAGTACTGGCGCAGCAGCCGCTGATTGCGGCTGCCGAAAATGCTAGTCAGGACATTGGCCACCTAGGGCTCCCGGAAAAACAAAGGCCGCTATTCTAAGGGGTTGCGGCGCTATTTAGAATGGAATGTCTGAATCTGAGGTCTTTTTTTACGAACACAAGTGACCCGGCGCCGCCCGCCTGCGGCGCCTCAGGAGATTGAACGGGGATTGAGCTGGCTTACTTCGACGATTCGCGGATAAACCGGACCGGATTAACGCGACTGCCATTTTGCAGGACCTCGAAATGCAGGTTCGGTCCGGTTGCCCGGCCGGTTTCGCCCATCAGCGCGACTACCTGGCCTTTCTTGACCTCGTCCCCGACGGAAACGAGATTCTCCGAGTTGTGTGCGTAGCGCGTCGAGTAACCGTTGCCATGATTGATTTCGACCATGATGCCATAGCCGTAACGGTCCGACGACCAGGTCACCACGCCATCGGCCACCGCAACTATTTCGGCGCCCATCTTGCCAGCGAAATCAACGCCGGTGTGATTGGCGGCTTTCCCGGTAAACGGATCGGTGCGCTTGCCGAAATACGACGAAATCCAGCCTGAGCCGACCGGCCTTCCGTGTGGATAGACCCGCTCTTTCAGGTTCTGGTTCATCAGCACGCTCTCGAGCACGTTCAGCTGTGCCTCCCGGCTGCTCAACTGATTGCCCAGAGACTGCATGGCGTCGACAACTTCGGGGACAGCGACATTTGAGCCGGCGGTCATGGGTTCCTCCGGACCACCCATCGCGGGATCCGAATCGAAATCAAATTCGCCCTCCTCGATGTCGGCCATTTCCGTCAGGCGGCGGCCGAGCGCGTCCAGGCGTATTACGCGCGCGTTCATCTGGGCAATGCGAATCGCCAGTGCGTCCAGCGTGTCCTCGTTGCCCTGACGGATGGCGGCTATGTTTTGTTGCTGCTGCTGCAATTCGCCGGCCAGTTCAACCAGCTCCGTGCTGCTGACACCCGATCCTGTTTTCGACGAGTACCAGTAGCCGCCGCCGAAACCAAGGCTTACGACGATTCCGGCCACGGCAACGACAGCCAGGCCGGCACGCAGGCCGGACAGGTTATATTGCCGGGGGCTTCCAAACCCCTTGCCGAAAATTACAACATTCATCGAGCACGCCTCGGACGTGTTTCAGTTGATGCCAGGACGATCGGGCAGATCAGGTTTTCGCAGGCAGCCTCCCTGCAATGACTTCTTCGCGTTATTATCAACTTGCTGCCTCACTTCGGTAGCCCCGCTGCCCTAGGATCGGATCCCTTAGACCGGTGGTTTTGCGCCCCAGCTTTTCAGCGGGTTTGCCCTTGTCGTGTGCAACAATATGCATAATGACGGTTTTTATTACAAGGTTTGCATACGGAACGGTGACTCGAGTCACTCCAAACAGGGAAAAAGCGCTACCTGCGTCACACTATTTATGGCCACAAAACAGCTCGGAAACCTGCTAAATCCCAGTAATAACGGGGAGTTGGGTGATATCGTCCGGCGCGCCCGCGAGATGGGCGAGCTGACAGACCTGCTGGCCAGGGCGCTCCCGGACGGTCAGGCCCAGGGCATCGTCGCCGCGAATGTGCGGGAGGGCGGCGAACTGGTGATTATCGCCGCTACCTCGGCCTGGGCGAACAGGCTGCGGTTCGAGGCCGACCTGTTGCTAAAAGCGGCCCAGGCGTCGGGCGTCAAGGCCCATTCCTGCAGGGTGCGCGTCAGCCAGGGCTAGCCCGGATATAACGCAGTCGCGGTAGCAATACTTCCCGCCGCGCTGACTCCTAGGCCAGATATTTTCCCCGTTGGCGCGTAAGATCGGTCAAGGATTTGATTGGCTGGGGCCGAGCGAGCGGAATAACGGTGTCTATTGCCGAGGGAGGAAGATTTCTCAGGCAATCGAAGGCTCAGCGAGAGCGCGTCATGCTGATGACATATCAGGACTAGGCGTAGGACGGCGTGGCGTAGGAGATTGGCGCCTTTCTCGAGTCGGCGAACGTCACCTCCTCGTAGCTCGATTCGTCGGCGAGCATTGCACGAAGCAGCTTGTTGTTCAGTTCGTGTCCGGACTTGTAGGCACGCAGCTCGCCAATCAAACCGCGCCCCAACAGGTAGACGTCGCCGATGGCGTCGAGGATCTTGTGAATCACGAATTCGTTCGCATAGCGCAATCCGTCCTCGTTGAGAATGCGGTAGTCGTCCAGAACGATGGCATTGTCCATACTGCCGCCGAGCGTAAGGTTGCGCTCGCGCAGAGCCTCGACATCGCGCAGGAAACAGAAGGTACGCGCGCGACTGACTTCCTTGAGGAACGAGGTTGACGAAAAATCGATGCGGGCCCTTTGCGAAAGCTTGTTAAAGACCGGGTGATTGAAGGAGACTTCAAAATCGACCTTGAAGCCATTGGACGGAACGAACTCCGCCCATTTATCGCCTTCTTCGACACGGACTTTCTTTTTTATCCGGATGAATTTCTTCGCCGCCTGCTGCTCTTCGATGCCAGCCGACTGCAGCAGGAAAACGAAAGGACCGGCACTGCCATCCATGATCGGCACTTCGGGCGCCGACAGATCGACGTAAACGTTGTCGATACCCAGTCCGGCCAGCGCCGACATCAGGTGTTCGACCGTCGCCACGCTGACGCCGTCTTTTGTCAGCGTGGTTCCCAGCATCGTCTCACTGACCAGCTCTGGATCGGCCGGTATGTCAACCGGGTGATCGAGATCCACGCGGCGGAACGTGATTCCCGAGTTTTCGGCCGACGGGCGCAGTGTCATGAAGACCTTTTCGCCGGAGTGCAGGCCGACGCCGGTCGCGCGTATCGTCGTTTTTAGTGTGCGTTGTCGAAGCATGCTGGCGCGAAGATTACCACATGGAGGAAAAACTCTACAAGAATTCAGTGCCTTAGCGCAGCACCTTCGAATAGCGGTTGAAGCGGCTGGTGCCAGGTTCGAGGCCTGCCGGCCCGGATAGTTCCGGGCCGGCACAGCGGAGAAAAAAGCCCCGGCGGTGGGTGAGTGGCACCGCCGCTTGCAGCCGTGGCGCTCAGTCGGCCTGACGCCGAAGGAACGCCGGGATATCCAGCAGCTCTTCCTGCAATCCGGCTGCCTCGAGGCCGTCGCCGACAGCGCGCTTGCGCTGTACCGTCGGCTTGTCGAGCGTGTGGTAGTTGGGTTCCGACTGCGCCGACGGCCGCCGTACGATCCGCATCGGCGATTCGGCGTTCTGCGCCTGCCGGCCGAGGCCTGTGGCAACGACGGTAACGCGGATCCTGTCCGTCATTTCAGGATCGATAACCGTGCCCACGACGACCGTAGCATTCTCGGACGAGAATTCCTTGATCGTGTTGCCGACTTCCTGGAACTCGCCGATGGACAGGTCGGTTCCTGCCGTCACGTTGACGAGAATACCGTTGGCGCCGGCCAGGTTGATGTCCTCGAGCAGCGGACTGGATATGGCCGCTTCCGCCGCCTCGCGCGCACGATCCTCGCCCGACGACACGCCGGAGCCCATCATGGCCATGCCCATCTCGGCCATGACGGTACGAACGTCCGCGAAATCGACGTTGATCAGGCCAGGTCGGGTAATGAGTTCCGCGATACCCTGAACCGCGCCTTGCAACACCTGGTTGGCGGAACGAAACGCATCGAGTAATGTGGTCTCACCGCCCAGCACGGTGAGCAGCTTCTCGTTCGGAATCGTAATCAACGAATCCACGTATTTTCCCAGCTCGCCAATGCCGTGTTCCGCGATCTGCATGCGCTTGCTGCCTTCCATGATGAACGGCTTGGTAACGACGGCCACGGTAAGAATGCCGAGTTCTTTCGCCACCTGGGCGACGATCGGGGCAGCACCGGTTCCGGTGCCTCCGCCCATGCCAGCCGTGATAAACAGCATGTCCGCGCCCTCGATAACTTCGACGATGCGGTCACGATCTTCCATGGCGGCCTGGCGGCCGATATCGGGATCGGCGCCGGCGCCCAGTCCTTTCGTGATATTGCAGCCAATCTGCAACGACGTTCGCACTCGCGATCCTTTAAGCGCCTGCGAGTCGGTGTTTGCACAGATGAAGTCGACACCTTCGATGCCGGTATCCACCATGTGCGCAACTGCATTGCCACCGCCGCCACCGACACCGATGACCTTGATGACCGCAGTCGAGCTATGCGCGTCCATTAATTCAAACATTGAGTCTTCCTCCGCTTGTTAAATTCCCTGTGGGGTACTCACCGAACCCCGTTTTTCTAGAAGTGACCCTGGAACCACGATTTCATGCGATCCCAGACCTCACCCAGATTGCCGCCGATCGGTGTACTGCGCCGATCGCGACGCGACAAACTTTCTTTCCCGTAGAGAAGCAGCCCGACGCCTGTGGCATGAATCGGATTGCGAATGACATCCATCAGCCCCTCGACGTATTGCGGCGATCCGAGCCGGACCGGCATGTGAAATACCTCTTCTGCCAGCTCGACGGCGCCTTCCATCTTGGCGCTGCCCCCGGTGATGACGACGCCAGCGGCGATCAATTCCTCGAAGCCGCTTCGACGAAGCTCATCGCGCACCAGTCCGAACAGCTCCTCGTATCGGGGCTCGACAATTTCAGCGAGCGTCTGACGAGCCAGCCGCCGCGGCGGGCGTTCGCCGACGCTTGGAACCTCGATGGTTTCGTCCGGATTTGCCAGCTGCGAAAGTGCGCAGGCGTATTTGATCTTGATCTCTTCCGCGTATTGCGTCGGCGTGCGCATCGACACGGCGATATCGTTGGTAACCTGGTCGCCTGCGATGGGGATTACGGCGGTGTGCTGGATTGCGCCTCCCAGAAACACCGCGATATCGGTCGTGCCGCCGCCGATATCGACGAGGCAGGATCCAAGCTCTTTTTCGTCATCCGTAAGAACCGCGTAGCTGGATGCCAGCTGCTCGAGCACGATGTCGTCGACCTCCAGGCCGCAGCGCTGCACGCACTTGACGATGTTTTGCGCCGCGCTCTCGGCGCCAGTCACCATGTGCACCTTTGCTTCGAGCCGCACGCCTGACATGCCGACGGGTTCGCGTATGCCTTCCTGGTTATCGATAACGAATTCCTGGGGAAGGATATGGAGTATCTTCTGGTCCGCCGGAATTGCCACGGCTCGAGCCGCGTCGATCACACGATCGACATCACTGGCGCTGACCTCTTTGTCGCGAATGGCGACGATGCCGTGCGAATTCAGGCTGCGCACGTGGCTGCCCGCGATCCCGGTATAGACAGAGTGAATGTCGCAACCCGCCATGAGTTCCGCTTCCTCCACGGCACGCTGGATGGAATGCACCGTTGACTCGATATTGACGACGACGCCTTTCTTCAGACCGCGGGACGGATGAGAGCCGATTCCCACAACTTCGATCACGCCCTCTTCGTTGATCTCCCCCACGATCGCAACGACCTTCGACGTGCCGACATCCAGCCCGACGATCAGATTCTTGTCAGGTCGCTTGGACATTCAGTTCGCACCCCGGGCTGCAAGCATTTCCCGCTCGGTTTTCTGAGATTTCCGGACCGGCGTCGTCACATCGCTGTTCCAGCCAATCGTGAATCCGTTGCCGTAACGCATATCGACGTACTCGATTTCTTTTTCGCGACTCGTGATGATGTCCGCAACGACGCGAAGGAAAAGCTCGGTGCGCCCCGCGACATCGCGTCGACCTAGCCGGACGTTTATGCCGTTCTGCAGCGTCATGTCCCAGGAGCCGCGCGCGTCGACGTGCACGCGCTGCAGATCCAGGCCGACCGGTATCAGCCGGTCGCGAACATCGAGGTAGCGCTTCGCAACCTCGGCCGATCGTTCGTCCGGCCCGCTGAGGCGTGGAAGCTCTGCGGGAGGATGTCGCGCCTCGGCAACGAACAGCTCCCCTCTCGTATTGAGAAGCCCGCGCTCGCCCCAGACGGCCGCAGGCACCTGTTCCGTTACCGTGATCGAGATCTGGCTGGGCCAGCGCCGCGCCACCCGCGCCTGATCGATCCACGGCAATGCAATGATGCGGTCCTGAATCCGGTCGAGATCGGCACCAACGAAGCCAGCGTCGATTTCGCCGCTGATCGCCTCTTCGATGCTCAGCGCGGAAACGCGCTGGAAGGGCCCACTGATCTTGATCGACGAAATCGGACGATCGAGCAGTGTCAGACTCAGCTGATAGGTCGCGACGACAATACCGACGGCGATCAGAGGGGTAATAATGCGGCCGACACGAATACGCGGCATCGTTATCCGCTTTGCAGACTGCGGCTTGCGGCGCCTGGCTTGCTTACGTGCCATTGGCTGCCGCCTCTACGATGTGCCGGGTCGCCGCTACGCTCGCAGGAACACTGGTTTCCAGGATGCGCCAGCAGAGTTCGTCGAATTCGATACCGTCTTGCCTGGCTGCCATGGGCACGAGGCTGTGGCTGGTCATGCCGGGCACCGTGTTGACTTCGAGTACCAGCGGCTGGCCATCCGCCCCGGCCATGAAATCGACGCGCCCCCAACCGGAACAGCCGAGCTCTTCAAATGCGGCCACGGCGAGTTCCCGGTAACGTTGTTCTTCGGAATTATCCGTGGTGCCGGGACAGATGTATTCCGTGCGATCGGACTCGTACTTGGCCCGATAGTCATAGAACACGCGGGGCGTCACGATGCGAATGCTGGGCAACGCGCGCCCCTGCAGAACGGCAACCGTGAATTCGGAACCGGTGATACAGGTCTCGAGTAACACCGTCGGGTCGTAGCGCAAAGCGGTATCGATTGCGGCCTTCAGCTCCGCTCGTTCAAAAATTTTCGACATGCCGACGCTGGAGCCCTGCCCTGACGGCTTGACGATCAGCGGGAAACCGATTTGTTCGGCCGCGACCGAGGCTTCCGCCTGGGAGCGAACCACGGCATAGTCCGGCGTGGGGATGCCCGCGGCCCGAAACAGGTGCTTGCTGCGGACCTTGTCCATCGCCAGCGCCGATGCCATTACGCCGCTGCCGGTGTAGGGCGTATCCAGCCATTGCAGGGCGCCCTGCAGGGCGCCGTCCTCGCCGCCCGGACCGTGCAGTGCGATCCAGACACGGTCGAAGCCACGGGCGGCGAATTCAGCCATGGCCTTTTCGGCAGGATCCCAGGGTTGCGCGTCGACCCCCCTGGACTTGAGAGCCGCCAGCACCGCGGTCCCGGTATCCAGCGATACGGCACGCTCACTGGAATGACCACCCAGCATGACCGCGACACGTCCGAACTCGGCGGCATCGGTAACGACTCGTCGCTCGTCCACAATCGGCACGGCATCGCTCATGATCGGGCCTCGCCGACAATGCGAACTTCGTGTTGCAGGCTTATGCCGTGGAAATTCAATACCGTTTCCTGCACGTGCTCGATCAGTGCTTCGATATCACGGGCTGAGGCGTCGTCGCGGTTGATGATGAAATTGGCGTGCTTGGTCGATACCTCGGCGCCGCCGATCCGGTACCCCTTCAGCCCCGCCGCCTCAATCAGCCTCGCCGCATGATCGCCAGGCGGATTTCGGAACACGGATCCGCAACTGGGCAGCCCCAGCGGCTGCGTCGTCTTGCGACGATCCAGCATCGTCTTCATGGTTTCCTTACTCGGCATGACGTCCGGGTCGAAGCGGAACACCGCTTCGAGAAACCATTCCTCGGCGGGACCCTGGACGCTGCGATAGGCAATCGTGAATTCATCGGGCGTGCGCTGATGCAGAGCGCCGCGACGATCGATCGTCTGTACCGAGTCAACGCGCTCCCAGGTTTCGCCGCCGTGCGCTCCGGCGTTCATGGCCAGTGCACCGCCGACGCTTCCGGGGATCCCCGCGAAAAACTCGGATGGACCAAGCTGCCAGCGCAGGCACTGTCTTGCCAGTTGCGTGCAGGGCACGCCGGCACCGGCCCTGACACGCTGGTCGCCTGCGCGTTGCAGGTGCCTCAACGCGCGCGTTGCCGAAATGACGACGCCGGGAAGGCCGCCGTCGCGAACCAGAAGATTGCTGCCCGCGCCGTGCCAGAACAACGGCGTCCCGCTGTCCAGTTGCGCCAGGAAACACGCAAGATCCTCAATGCTTGCCGGTACGAAAAAGGTCTCGGCGGGTCCGCCGACACGCCAAGAAGTGTGACGGCTCATCGGCTCGTTGTGCCGCAACTCGCCGGTCACCTTGAGGTCCCGTGCCAGCGCCATCATGAATGCACCTTCAACGTGGGACTGCCGGCGAGCAGTTCCGGCAGGCCCGCCGCATAGGCACCGATGTCGCCGGCGCCCATCGTCAGCAGCAGATCGCCATCGGCCAGCAGGCTTTCCAGCACCGCCTTGAGATCATCGAAGGACTCGACGAAAACAGGCTCGACCGATCCACGCATGCGCACCGCGCGCGCAATCGAACGGCTATCGGCACCGGCAATGGGATCTTCGCCCGCGGCGTAAACATCGAGAAGTACGAGCACATCGGCGTCCGACAATACGTTTGCGAAATCATCCATGAGATCCCGCGTGCGCGTGTAGCGATGCGGCTGAAACACGAGGACGACGCGCCGTCCCGGCCAACCGGCCTTTGCAGCAGCCAGCGTCGCCGCAATTTCCGTCGGGTGATGACCATAGTCGTCGACCAGCATTACCCTGCCCGCCGCACAGCGAATCTCGCCCAGACTCTGGAAGCGACGGTCAATGCCCTGGAAGCCCTCGAGCGCGCCGACGACAGCGGCGTCGCTGATCTGCAGCTCGTCGGCGACCGCGATAGCCGCCAGCGCGTTGCGCACATTGTGGATACCCGGGAGACGCAAGTTCACGTGCAGGTGCGGGGATACAGCTTCAGCTGTATCCGGGCGCGAAGAGTCCGCCCTCGACTGGCGCGCACGAACGACGTCGAAGCTCGTCATGCCCTCCGAGAACCGGATGTTGATCGCCTGGACGTCGGCGCCGTCCATGGTGCCGTAGGTCGTAACCGAACGCCCGATTTCGCCGAGCACGTCGTTGACGCCGGCGTCATCGATACAAACGACAGCGAGCCCGTAGAAAGGGAGATTGTGAAGAAACTCGATGAAGCCGCTCTTGAGTTTCTCGATGTCGCCGTCGTAGGTCGACATATGGTCGGCATCGATATTGGTGACGACCGCCAGCATCGGTTTCAGATGCACGAATGACGCATCACTCTCGTCCGCTTCTGCAACCAGGTAATCGCCCTGTCCGAGCCGCGCGTTCGCGTCAGCGCTCTTCAGCCGTCCACCGATCACAAAGGTCGGATCGAGGCCACCTTCGGCGAGCACGCTTGCGACGAGGCTCGTCGTCGTCGTCTTGCCATGCGTGCCCGCAACGGCAATCGAGTATCGAAATCGCATCAACTCGGCCAGCATTTCGGCGCGACTCACGACCGGCATGAGCTGCTCTTTTGCGGCGGCCACCTCGGGATTGGTTTCATCGACCGCGCTGGAGACGACGACAGCGTCAGCATCGCGAATGTTGTCAGCAGCGTGGCCGATGAATAGGGTAGCGCCCTGCTCTTCGAGGCGCCGTGTCTGTTTGTTGCGCTTCAGGTCTGAGCCCTGCACTGCGTAACCCAGGCTCAACATGACCTCGGCAATGCCGGACATACCGGAGCCGCCGATACCGACAAAGTGCACGCAGTGAATACGGCGCATGCGCTTGATCATTTCGGACCTCCGGCCAGCTGCAGGCATAGCTCGGTAATTCGACGCAGCGCCTGCGGCGCGGCCAATGCACGCGCCTTGCTGGCGCAATCCCGCAAGATTTCGCGAGACTGCAGCCACTCGTTGAGCAGGGCTGCGAGCACGCTCGGCGTGAGTTCGGATTCCTGCACGATTGCCGCCGCGCCAGCCCGGTGCATCGGACCGGCATTCGCCGTCTGATGATCGTCGACGGCGGCCGCATAAGGGATGAAAATAGCCGGCAATCCGGCCGCGCAGAGCTCTGCGACGGTCAGGGCACCCGCCCGGCAAACGACCAGGTCGGCCCAGCCGTAAGCCTCCGCCATGTCCTCAATGTAGGGCACCAGGTCGACATCCAGGCGATGCCCGGCGTACGCCTCCCGTGCGACCTCGAGCGTGCGCTCGCCGCATTGATGACGCACGACCGGACGCCTCCCGGCGTCCATCGCAGCCAGCGCTTCAGGCACCGTGCGATTAAGAACGAGCGATCCCTGGCTACCGCCCAGCACCAGCAGCCGCATCGGCCCCCGGCGTTCATCGTAACGAGCGGCGGGGTCGCGGATCGCCATGATGTCCTCGCGGACCGGGTTGCCGACGGTCTCTGCCTGGACTCGGGAATTAAAACTGCCCGGGAAGGCTTGCAGCACAACCCGGGCAAGACGCGCCAGAAGACGGTTGGTCAGGCCCGCTGCGGCATTTTGCTCGTGGATCAGCAGCGGTCGCCGGGTCAGCCAGGCGGCAACGCCGCCGGGACCGCTGACGAATCCGCCCATGCCGAGCACCGCGGCGGGGCGGCGACGAAAGATGACACCAAGCGACTGCAAGAGTGCCCAGGCCAGTTGAAACGGAGCCAGCAACAAGGCCCCTGCGCCCTTGCGACGCAGGCCCTGCACACTGATCCACTCCATATCGATGCCGGCGGCGGGAATGATGCGTGACTCGAGACCGCGTCGCGTCCCCAGCCACACGACGTCGCGCGAGTTCGCCTGCAGATGCCTGCGCGACGGCCAGTGCCGGGTAGACGTGTCCGCCGGTACCGCCGGCCATTACCAGTATGGGTCGCGCGCTCATTTCCGCCGACCTCGTTTGCGGTTGACCGGCGTCGCATCGACGACCAGCTCGTGATGGATGCGCAACAGCAAGCCGATACAGATCATCGTGATGATCAGGCTGCTGCGGCCGTAGCTGATGAGCGGCAACGTCAGCCCTTTTGTCGGCAGCAGGCCCATATTCACGCCGACATTGATAAACGCCTGCAGACCCAGCCACGTGCCGAGCGCGACAGCCGTGTAGGCCTCGAAGAAGCGCTCGGCGCTTGCGGCTCGCATCCCCAGCCTGAAGATGCGCCACAGCAGTGCGGTGAAAAGGCCAATCAGCAAGACGGACCCGGCGAGACCAAACTCCTCGGCGAACACGGCGAAGACGAAATCCGTATGCGCTTCCGGCAGGTAAAAGAGCTTCTGTACGCTGTCGCCGAGTCCGACGCCAAACCATTCGCCACGCCCGATGGCGATCAGCGACTGCGTCAGCTGGAATCCGGAGTTGTAGGGATCCGCCCAGGGGTCGAGGAACGCGGTCAGCCGCTTCATGCGGTAGGGCGAGGTAATCGCCAACGCTACCATGGCAAAAACGGCGGCCGAGAAGAACAGCAGAAAATCCCGCAGCCGCGCGCCGGCGACGAACAGCATCACCAGCGCGGTCGCCAGCAAGACAAGGGCCGCACCGAAGTCCGGTTCTTTCAGCAACAGGACGCAGGCGACGGTCAGTACCAGCATCGGCCGCAGGAAGCCCATGAACTCCTCTCTCAGGGCCTTGTTGCGCCGCACAAGGTAGCCTGACAGGTACAGCAGCAGGCAGAGTCGCGCCGGCTCGGAGACTTGCAGGTTCATGAAACCGGCGCGGACCCATCGGGTGCTGCCGTTGACTTCGTAGCCAACTCCGGGAATCAGCACAAGCACCAGCAGCGCGAGCCCGGTGAACAGCATCAGCGGTCCGAGGCTCTGCCAGACCTGCATCGGAACGAACAGGCAGACGCCGCCGGCAACAACGCCGATCGCGGCGGCGAGCAGCTGCCGCTGCAGGTAGAAGAACGGGTTTCCGGCCGCGTTGTCCGAGATCGAGATGGAGGCGGATGCCAGAATCACGAAGCCGCCCAGCAGCAGTGCGAGAACGATGGTCATCAGCACCGGATCGATCTGCAGCGCCGTCTTCAGACGCGCCGGGAACGGCATGCTGGCACTCTGCGCCATCATCGTCGCAGTGCCTCCACGGCTTCGCAAAATGCGTCGCCCCGTGCCATGTAGTTGCTGTACTGGTCCAGGCTTGCGCAGGCGGGCGCGAGCAGCACGGTATCTCCGGCCTCGGCGCAGGCCGCGGCCATTCCTACCGCGTCGCTCATGGTCTCGGCGAACTGCACGGGCATCGAGGTATTCAGCGCCGCGGCGATCTTCGCGGCATCCTTTCCGATCAGCACCGCGCCACGCAGCTTGCCTTCCAGCGCCGCAGCGAGTTCGCTGAAGTCGCCGCCCTTACCGTCACCGCCCGCAAGCAGCACGAGCATCCCGTCAACCGACCGGATGGAGGCGACCGCCGCCGCAACGTTGGTCGCCTTCGAGTCGTTGATGTAGTCGACAGCGGCAATCCGCGCTACGAACTGCATGCGATGAGGCAGGCCTGCAAATTCGGCGAGCACCCGCAACATCGCCGGCATCGCCAGGCCCAGCAGCTCTCCCGCCGCCAGTGCTGCCAGCGCGTTCAGCTGGTTGTGAATCCCGTACATGGCGAGATCCCTGATTGACAGCAGCAGCACCTCGCCGCGCGCAAGATAGGTTTCGCCGTCCTCGATCCGCAGTCCGAACTGGCCCTCGGCGGGTTCATCGAGACCGAAGCTGATCAGGTGTTTGCAGTGCTGTGCGTGTTGCTTCGCCGCCGGGTCCGAGCGATTGATGACAGCCGCCTGCGCTTCCCGAAAGACGCGATATTTCGACTCGCGGTATTCCGCTTCATCGGCATGCCAGTCGAGGTGGTCCGGCGATACATTCAGCAGCACCGCGACGGCAGCAGGGAGCCGCTGCGTTCGCTGCAGCTGAAAACTCGAAAGCTCCAGAACGTATACCTGCGGCTTCGGATGGCTGAGCAGGTCGAGCGCGGGCTCGCCGAGATTTCCTCCGGCCAGTGCCTCGCGACCATCGGCAATGCACATGTGGTACAGGAGTGTCGTCACCGTGCTCTTGCCATTGGAGCCCGTTATAGCGACGAACGGGCTCTTCACTTCGCGCGCAAACAGCTCGATGTCGGAGATTATTTCGACCTGTTTCTTGCGTGCAGTCTGCAGAAGGGGGTGTCGATCGGAGATACCCGGCGAAGTGATGATCCGTGCCACGCCAGCGGGCAGCCTGGCATCGCCGAGCAGCACCTCGGCGTTAGGCCAGACTTTGTCGAGCTCCTCGATGCCGGGCGGCGTCTCGCGGCTGTCGAAGAACATGGCGTCGACATGCGATCGGCGCAGATGACGCGCGATCGACAGTCCGGTCGCGCCAAGCCCGACGACGAGATCCTTGTTCGCCATTTCTCGCGCGGCACTCATCGTATTTTCAGACTCGCGAGCCCGATCAACACCAGGATGACGGTGATGATCCAGAAGCGAACGATGACCTTCGGCTCGGCCCACCCCTTCAGCTCGAAATGGTGGTGCAGCGGAGCCATCCTGAATACCCGCCTGCCGGTCAGCTTGAAGGACGCGACCTGGATAATGACGGACAGCGTCTCGACGACGAACACACCGCCCATGATGGCAAGCACGATCTCCTGGCGAACGACGACCGCGACAACGCCCAGCGCCGCACCGAGCGACAGCGCGCCGATATCGCCCATGAATACCTGCGCCGGGTAAGTGTTGAACCAGAGAAAGCCAAGACCGGCGCCCGCCAGTGACGTGCAGAACACCAGGATCTCCCCGGTTCCGGCCACGTACGGAATACCGAGATAGCCGGAAAAGTTAACGTTGCCGGTAACATAGGCGAAAATTCCGAGCGCGCCGCCCACCAGCACGGTTGGCATGATCGCCAGACCGTCCAGTCCATCAGTAAGATTTACGGCATTACTGAAGCCAACAATAAAAAAGTACGTCACGACAACCTGAAAGAACCCAAGGGGAATCGCCAAGTCCTTGAAATACGGAATCAACAGCGAGGTTTGCACCTCGTCGGTTGCCGTGACGTACAGAGCAATGGCGGCAACGAGTGCCGCACTAGACTGCCAGAAGAGTTTTTGCTTCGCCGAGATGCCGGCGGGGTCCTGCAATACGAGTTTCTTGTAGTCATCGACATAGCCGATGACGCCGAATGACAATGTCACGAACAGCACGATCCAGACGTACAGGTTTTCGAGATCGGCCCACAGCACGGTACTGAACGCGATCGCCGTCAGGATCAGTGCACCGCCCATGGTCGGCGTGCCGGCCTTCAGCAGGTGCGTTTCCGGCCCGTCATCGCGAACCGGCTGACCGAGCTGGTTGACGCTCAGCCGCCGAATCATGCGAGGACCGATAATGAACGACAGGACGAGTGCCGTGAGCGCGCCGAGGATCGCGCGCATCGTCAGGTAGTTGAAAACATTGAAACCGGATTCGAACTGGGCCAGGTAGTTGGTGAGATAGAGCAGCATGATCAGGCCTCTTTTCTCACGGCTTCGACTTCGCGAAGCGCATCAACGACACGCTCCATGTGCATCGATCGCGAGCCCTTCACCAGCACGTTGACAGAATTTTTCAGGTGACGCGTCAGCTCATCGAGCAGCGCATCAATGCCGCCGAACCAGCTCGCGTGCTCACCGAAACCCTCCACGGTATGACGCGACAGATCGCCCAGCGCGAACAGTCGGTTTATTCCGATCGCCTTCAGTTTTTCACCAAGCTCGCGATGCAGTTTCCCGGCGTCGTCGCCGAGTTCTTTCATGTCACCGAGTACCAGCCAACTCTCGCCGGAAAGCCGGGACAGGAATTCTCCGGCCGCGATTACCGATAGCGGGTTTGCGTTGTAGCTGTCGTCGAACAGCGTCGATCCTCGGGCACCGCGCAGTGCCTGCAGCCTGCCGGCTACCGGGCTTACTCCCTGCAGTGCTTTCCTGATGCTCATCCCGCCGATGCCCAGGGAATGCGCAACTGCCGCGGCCGCACAGGCATTGCGTACGTTGTGAATACCGGGCAGCGGCAATTCGACGTCGACGTCTTCCGAGGGCAGGTGCAAGCGGAAGTGCGAGTGCTCGACCCCCGCCACAATATCAGTCGCACGTATGTCGGCCGATTCGCCGAGCCCGAAACTGACCGTGTCGACGTCCGGCAGCAGCGATACCCAGTAGTCGAAGTAGCTGTCATCGGCATTGAGCACGGCGGTCTTCGGACGCTCACTGTTTTGCAGGATCTCGCCCTTGGCACGACTCACGCCGTCGATCGAGCCGAAGCCCTCCAGATGTGCTTCGGCCGCGTTCGTTATGACGACGATATCGGGCCGGGACAGTCCGGTCAGATAGGCGATTTCACCTGCGTGATTCGCGCCCATCTCGATGACAGCGTATCGATGCTCGTCGTTGATTCGAGCCAGCATCAGGGGCACGCCGATATCGTTGTTGAGGTTGCCGTAGGTCGCCAGGGTGGGAGCGTGCTCAGTCAGGCAGGCCCGTGTCAGTTCCTTGGTGCCTGTCTTGCCGTTGCTGCCGGTAATTCCTATGACCGTGACATCGTGGCGATTACGCCAGGCTGCCCCGAACTGACCCAGCGCCTTGCGCGTGTCATCCACCTCGATCTGTGCAATGTCACATTGCAGCCGTCCAGGCACGACGGCGGCCGACGCGCCGTTGTCGCTGGCCGCCTGCACGTAATCGCAGCCGTCGAAATTCGGACCTTGCAGGGCGAAAAAGAGTTCGCCCTCTCGCAGGGAACGAGAGTCGGTACTGATCCCTGAAAAGTCGCGGTCGCTGCCATGCAGTTGACCGTGCATCCACGCCGCAGCATCGCGCAGGGACGCCTTCATGAGTTGCCCCTCCGCGCCTTCGCTGCAAGCGCCGCCGCTGCAACGGCATAGTCTGAAAACGGCCGGGATTGGTCGGCGAATTGCTGGAATTCTTCGTGGCCCTTGCCGGCAACGAGTATGACGTCGCCTGCATCGGCCTGTTCCACCGCCCAGGCAATTGCGGCGGCACGATCTTCAATGATCGTTGCGTCAGCAGGGCGCAACAGCCCCGCGGCAATCGCCTCAATGATGCGCAGCGGATCTTCGTCGCGCGGGTTGTCGCTGCTTATTACGACCCGATCCGCCAGTTGCTCCGCCAGCTTCGCCATCAGCGGGCGCTTGCCGACGTCACGCCTGCCGCCGCAGCCGAACAGGCACCAGAGCCTGCCGCGACAATGCGGGCGCAGCGCGCGAAGCGCCGCCTCAAGCGCGTCCGGTGTATGTGCGTAGTCGACGTACACGGCTGCGCCCGGCGCGGCAACCCGCTGCATGCGCCCGGGCGGTGCCTGAACTCTTGACAGGACGTCGGCTGCCGCCTGGACCGGGACACCCTGTTGCAACAGCAACGCGAGGACCAGTGCCGCGTTCGCCACGTTGAAATCGCCCGGCAGCGGCAGCTTGAAGCGCCCGCCTCCCCAGGAACTCTCGAAGCCGACCTCCGCGCCCTTCTCGTCGGGCGCGACCGAGCGCACGAACACGTAAGGCCGCCCGTTCGCGACCCGATCGAATTGTGTCGACACTCCCACGGTCTGCTCGCCACAGCGGGCCGCGAGCTGTGCGCCGAATTCGGAATCGAGATTGACGATTCGATGACGCGTATCGCATTCGAGAAACAGGCGCGCCTTGGATTCGAAGTAGTCCTGCATGTCGGCGTGATAGTCGAGATGATCCCGCGTCAGGTTCGTAAACATCGCGGCTTCGAAACGGATGCCGTCAACACGATGCTGCGACAGGGCATGCGACGAGACTTCCAGTGCCGCGTACTCGGCGCCCTGCGCAAGGAATTCGGCGAGCCTTCCCTGCAGTTCGACGGCCGCCGGCGTGGTCATGCCGGATTTGCCGGTGATGGTGCCAATGCCGTAACCCAGCGTGCCGAGATAAGCGCAACGCTCACCCAGCAGCTGCACACACTGTGCGACCAGCCAGGCGACGGTGGTCTTGCCATTGGTACCGGTAACGCCGATGACGCGCAGCGCCTCGGAAGGCCGGCCGTAGAATCGATTGGCGATCTCGCCAAGCTTTGTGTCCAACCGTTCCACGCCGACAAGCGGCACGCCGATATCGTCCGGCCTGGCGGCAGTGGACATGTCGTAGACGACGGCGGCGACGCCGGCCGCCCTGGCATCGGCCAGGTAATCGAGCCCGTGGCTAGCCATGCCCTGGCAAGCGAGAAACACATAGCCGCTAGCGAGCAGGCGGCTGTCGCTGGCGACACCCTGCACTGGCAGCGGCGGCGCTTCTGCGAAGCCCTGCAACAAGTCTGCAAGCGTCGGGGTCGAAGGCAGGTATTCGGCAGGCATGCTCATCGACTCACTGTCCGCTCGGCCATTGCCTGCATCGATTCACCAGGTCCCCTCACGGGCAGGGCATCCGGCGCGACCGCCAGCAGGCGCAGCGATTCGGCCATCACATCGGCGAACACGGGCGCCGCGACGTCGCTGCCGTAGTAGAGCTCACCGCGCGGCTCATCGATCACGACCACCGTTGCCAGTCGCGGGTCGCTTGCTGGCGCAAGCCCTGCGAATATCGAGATGTACTTGTCCTGCGAGTAACCACCATCGGCGGCTTTCCAGGCAGTACCGGTCTTGCCGGCGATGCGATAGCCATCAACAGCGGCTTTCGTGCCGGTGCCCCCGGGTCTCACGACCTCTTCGAGCATGCGTCGTACGGCGATGGCGGTATCTTCAGAGATCACCTGCTCGCCTTTGGCCGGCTGCTCGAGGCCCACCAGCGAAACCGGCCGCAAGGAACCGCCGTCGCCGATGACCGCATACGCCTGCGCGAGCTGCAGCGGCGTAACCGATACGCCGTATCCGTAGGCAAGCGTTGCCTGGTTAATGGGTTTCCAGTGACTGAAGTTTGTCAGTCGGCCTGCAGACTCGCCGGGAAAGCCGCTGCTCGTCAATTCACCGAAGCCGAATCGCGTCATGGTCTCCCAGAGCTGGTCGGGCTCCAGTCGCATTGCGAGCTTGGTAACGCCCACGTTGCTGGAGCGCGCCAGTATGGTTGTCAGGCTGACGCGGCCGAGGTTATGACTGTCTTCTATTCTCTTCGCGCCGACGTCCACATAGCCCGGCGCCGTATCGACAACGCTGCTCGGCCGATAACGCCCACTCTCGAGGGCAGCTGCAACGATGAGCGGTTTGATACTGGATCCCGGTTCGAACAGGTCAGTGATTGCCCGGTTCCGGTAGCGCGCCGGCGAAAACTGCGAGCGATCGTTCGGGTTGTAGGTCGGCTGGTTTACCATCGCCAGCACTTCGCCGGTCCGGACATCCAGCACAACGATCGAACCGGAACGCGCCTCGTAGGTCTTTATGGCACCCTTCAGTGACCGATAGGCCAGGTACTGAACGCGCAGATCGATGCTCGTCCTGAGGTCCTTGCCGTGATGCGCAGGCCGGATGCTTTCAACGTTTTCGATTGAGCGGCCAAGCCGATCCTTAAGCACGCGCTTGGCACCTGACTCGCCGGCGAGCCAGTGGTTGAAGGCCAGCTCGATGCCCTCCTGACCTTCGTCGTCGATATCCGTAAAGCCCACAAGGTGACCGGTGACTTCGGAGGCCGGATAGTAACGGCGGTACTCGCGCTGCACATTGATGCCTGGCAGTTCCAGTGCCAGCACCCGCTCCGCCTGTTCCGGACTCAGATGCCGCCTGAGGTAGACGAACTCCTTGTTCATGCTGCGTGTAATGCGGCGCATCAGCGTTTCCGCATCCACACCGAGGGCCCTCGCCAGCTGCGGAACATTGTCGACCGCCGCGGCAAACTCTTTGGGGTTCGCCCATATGCTGTCAACGGGCGTACTGATGGCAAGCGGCTCACCGTTTCGATCGGTAATCGTGCCGCGATGAGCCGTGATCTTTTCCGTGCGCAGGTGGCGCGTATCCGCCTGCTGATTCAGAAAGTCTTTGTCGAGTACCTGCAGGTGAACCGCACGAGCCACCAGCGATGCGGCGAGCAAGCCGAATAGCGCCAGTACCAGAGAGACTCTGCCAACAAAGCGCCGCTCGGACTTTTGTTTTGTTTCTGCGCCGCGGGTCATTGTTCTTCAATCACGAAAATTTCGCCTGCATCGGGACGCACCAGGGACAGGTCCTCGGTTGCAACCTTCTCGATTCGCGCATGCTGCGCCCACGTGCTTTGCTCGATTTGCAGTTGGCCCCACTCGATGTTGAGCTCGTCACGTTCAGAGTTGAGTCCTTCAAGTTCGACGAACAGCTTTCGCGATTCGTGCTTGGTGTACACAAGGGCGATGGCGCTGATGACACAAACCAGTGCAAATGCGAATACGAGCACGAAGGGCTGCGATGGCTGATTCGGCTCGATCATGTCCGCTCCGCTACTCTCAAGTGCGCGCTGCGAGCTCTGCGATTGGCCGCAATCTCCTCGGGCGTAGCCGCAATGGCCTTGCCGATGACTCTGAGTTTCGGTCGATACTCTTCGGGTACGGAAGGCATTCCCCGATAGGGCTCCCGCTCCCGGGATGCTTCACGCATGAACCGCTTCACCATGCGGTCCTCGAGAGAATGGAAGCTGATGACACAAAGCCGGCCGCCCGGCCGCAGTACATCGACAGATTGCGCCAAAGCCGACGCGAGTTGTTCGAGTTCGCTGTTAATTGCAATGCGAATCGCCTGAAAGGTCTTCGTCGCGGGGTGTTTTTTCGATCGATGCCTGCCGCGCGCTGCGGGCGAGGCTGTCTCGACGATCGCGGCCAGCTCGGAAGTCCGGCAAATCGGCGTTTCCCGGCGGGCGGCGACGATAGCGCGCGCGATACGCGCCGCGTGTCGCTCCTCGCCAAATTTTGAAATTACGCGGCGCAAGGCTATCTCATCCACGGACGCGAGCCATTCGCTGGCCGAAACGCCCGACTCCGGGTCCATGCGCATGTCGAGGGGCCCGTCGCGAAGGAAGCTGAATCCCCTTGCGGCTTCATCCAGCTGCGGGGACGATACGCCGAGGTCGAGGAGCAGGCCGTCGACTCTGCCGATGAGGGGCCGCCCGCTGCCGTCCTTTCGTTGCCCAATGATGTCTTTGAGTTGTGCAAAATCACCCTTTACCAATTCGACGCGCGGGTCATCTGTCAGGGTCTTGTCTGCCGAAGCAATCGCCTGCGGATCGCGATCGATTCCTATCAATCGCCCTTCTGCATTCAGATGCTTCAGAATCTCCCTGCTATGACCACCGCGTCCGAACGTCCCGTCGACGTAACAGCCGTCTGCTTTTATTCTCAGTCCCTCGAGGACTGGCCCCAGCAGCACCGGCACATGCGCGTTGCTGCTCATTGGATAGACAGATACCTAAAACGAAATCGACTCGAGGTCCGCCGGCATGTCACCGTCGTCGTCCTCGTCGAGCCATGCATCACGCTTCTCGTTCCAGGTTTGTTCATCCCAAAGTTCGAATTTATTGCCCTGCCCGATGAGCATCGCGTTCTTGTCCAGTCCCGCAAAATCCCGGAGCTCGCGCGACACCAGAATTCGCCCGCTTCCATCCATGTCGACCTCCGTCGCGTAACCGACCATAATGCGCACGATGCGACGCGCAGATTTGTTCATGCTCGGCAGACGAACCAGCTTGCGTTCCAGCTCTTCCCAATCGGGTAGCGGGTAAACGAGGAGACAGTGATCCTTATCGACAGTCACAATGATTTCGCCATCACAACGGGCAGACAGCCGCTCCCGATACCGGGTCGGTATTGCCATACGCCCCTTGGCGTCCAACGTAACTTTGGTAGCCCCTCGAAACACTGCGTCAGGGACGGCCCCGGGCTCCGCTATTCAAGGCGCGAAACCTGGGCAGACAGCCCCTTTCCTCCCACTTTTATCCACTTTTCAACACTATAGGTGGCGGCCCACGCGACCGTCAATAAACAAAAGCAATTAGTCTTTGTTGTACAGTGACTTAGGGGCTATTTGGTGGCCCAAAAAGGGCGAATTGTGGCAGGGTTCGCGCTAAATAAATCAGTTGCTTATAGCTTCTTCTTCGACGAGGCCTTAAAAACGAGTCGGCAAACGGCGACAGCTGCGTATCCCGGGCCGTTTGCGCCGCAAATTGCGCAGACGGCGCGTACGCAGCACATTGCATCAACGGTTGCATGCTAAGCGTTTGATTTTAAAAGATAATGAAGGTGAGAAAGCCGGAGCCGGCAATAAGCCGGGTTCTGTCATCGACAACCATTCATCTGGGACAGCTGTCACCAACTGCCTCTAGCAACCTACCCGGGAGTCCGTTCGGAACCGACGGTGGGCGTTAGGCCCGCACTCCCCTATTTGGTCTTGCTCCGGGCGGGGTTTACCGTGCCGCGAGCTGTTACCAGTCGCGCGGTGCGCTCTTACCGCACCTTTTCACCCTTACCGGCAAGCCGGCGGTATATTTTCTGTGGCACTTTCCATGGGCTCACGCCCCCCAGGCGTTACCTGGCGCCCTGTCCGAAGGAGCCCGGACTTTCCTCCGTACTTGCGCACGGCGATTGTCTGGCCAACTCCGGCTCTCTCGAGACGGGATTTTACGCGATATTCACGAGGAAAGCCCCAGGCACGGACGCCAGGCGCCCTGGAAGCAATCAGGATCGGGTCGCTTTCAGCGCCAGGATACGCTGATAAAGCGCATTCTTTTTCGCGCCCGTGGCAGCCGCAGCGACCTTGGCCGCATCACTTGCGGAAAGATGCTGGTCCAGCACCAGCAGCAGGCGATCGATATCGATCGAGGAGTCTTCTTTTTTTTCGGCGCCCTGAACAACAACGACGAATTCCCCCTTGGTGACAATGCTGCCGTCGGCAATTCCCGAGTTGAGAGACGCAAGCGTGCCCTGAACGCATTGCTCGTGCATCTTGGTCAGCTCGCGACCGATAAATGCCGGGCGGGCCTCGCCGAGGACGTCACACATATCATCCAGGGACTCGGCAATCCGATGCACCGATTCATAGAATACGATCGTGCGCGTTTCCTGACTCAGCGACTCCAGCAGCTGTCGCCTGGCGGCAGCCTTGTGCGGAAGAAAACCTTCGAAAGCGAAGCGATCGGTTGGCAATCCGGCTACGGAGAGTGCAGCAGTCAGTGCGCTGGCGCCCGGAATGGGGGAAACGGTGATGTTTCGTTGGTGCGCGGCACGAACCAGCCGGTAGCCCGGGTCGCTGACCAGCGGCGTGCCGGCATCACTTACGAGTGCGACCGACAGCCCGGACTCCAGCGCCGAAATCACGTCGCCCACGGCCTCGATTTCGTTGTAATCATGCAGCGCCATAAGTCGCGTTTTTACGCCGATTGAGAATAGCAATCGACCGGTATGGCGGGTATCCTCGGCAGCAACGAGATCCACCCCGGCAAGCGTCGAGCGAGCGCGCGACGTCAGATCATCCAGATTGCCGATTGGCGTTGCAACAATAAACAGCGTGCCGCTCATTTGGCGCAGCCCCTAGTTCCGGTTAAACAAACATGATGAGTAGTCTTCGACATCCTGCCCGCGACATACGCCTCCTAGCAAGCATCGGTACCGTTCTGATTCTTCTCGCCAGCCTGAGCGGCTGCGAGACAGCCGGGCTCGGCGGCATGGTAATGAGCGGCGAGGGTCGCGCCGAACGACTTGCACAGGATGGCGATCATGCTGAGGCTGCAAGCGCCTACATTGCCCTGGCAAGCGAAGCCGCCGGCCCGGAGCGAGACCGGCTCACGCTGCTCGCCGTTGAACAATGGCTGGATGCGGGCGACCTCAACCGTGCGCGCAATGCCACTGCCAGCGTGCAGCGGCCCGAGTCAGGCAGTTTGCTGGCCATCTGGTCGACCAACTCGGCGGCGCTGCGGCTGTACGACGGCGCTGCCGACGATGCGCTTGCCCTGCTCGAACCGCTGAGCCGTGGGCCGCTCTCCATGAGGGACCGGCTTCGAGTCGAGGCGCTGCGCGCGGACGCGTGGATACAGAAACAGGATCCCGTGCGCGCGGTGCAACTGATGACGCAGCGCGAAACCTGGATCGGGGACCGACGCGGCATCGAACAAAATCGCAAACGCTTGTGGCAGGGCCTGCTGGTCAGCAGTCCGCAAGTGCTGCGGCGCGGTGCGGAGACCACGAATGATCCCGTCACGAGAGGCTGGTTGTCGATTGCTTCGCTGGCCGCCTCCACCGGGCAGCAGGGTATTGGCTGGAGCAATGGCGTCGTGCGCTGGCGGCAGAGCCATGCCGGTCACCCTGCGACAACGGTGCTTGGCGACCTGAGTCTCCCGGAGTCCATGTTGCTCGAATACCCCCGCCGGATAGCGCTGCTGCTGCCCCTGTCCGGCACAGCCGCCAGCGCCGGTGCGGCGGTGCAGAACGGATTCCTTAGCGCCTACTTTGCGGCCGCGGCAGGACTCGACGATCGCCAGAGCGTGCGTATCTATAACGTCGATGCCGAGGGCGGGGGCAGCGCGGCCTACGCCGCGGCGGTTGCCGACGGGGCCGAGTTCGTCGTGGGTCCGCTATTGAAGAACAACGTCATCCAGCTGGCCAACGACATCCTGGTACCGGTGCCGGTGCTGACCCTCAATTATCTGCCCGAAGATTCACTCGCGCCACCGGGCCTTTATCAGTTTGCGCTGGCGCCCGAGGACGAGGCGGCATCGGCGGCGCAACGTGCCCTCGGTGACGGCTACTCGCGTGCCGTCGCACTGGTACCGAATAATGATTGGGGGCGTCGCCTGCTGACGAGCTTCGCAACGGAATTCGAAGGCCTTGGTGGCCGCCTGCTGGACTATCGCAGCTACAGACCGGGTGTGCAGGATTTTTCCAACGAAATCGAAAATCTCATGGGACTGACCGGAAGTGTCAGCCGTTACCAGCGCCTGCGGGCAAATATCGGCGGCAACCTGCAATTTGACCCCCGCAGGCGGCAGGACGCAGAGTTCATTTTTCTCGCCTCCGACGCGCCCGCGGGTCGATTGCTGAAAGCACAGCTCAAGTTCCACTATTCAGGCGACCTGCCGGTCTACTCGACGTCATCGATCAACTCACTCGACGGTCGTTCGAATTCGGATTTGAACGGTGTCATGTTCGCCGACACGCCCTGGGTCGTGGACCCGCAGCCGTGGATTGCCGAACTGCCGCAGCAATTCGCCGACTTCTGGCCCGAGGAACGTCGCCTCGCTCGGCTGCATGCGATGGGTTACGACGCCTACAACCTGATCGCTGCGCTGTTCGCGGCGCGCGGCGGTACCATGACGGAGATTGACGGTGCGACAGGACGCCTGTTCCTCGACGCAGCGGGCCGCGTTCACCGGCGACTCGCATGGGCACAATTTCAGGGCGGAGAAGTCGTTGCGTTGCCGCATGCGCAAGCCGATGGCGGTCCTATCCGGGATCTTACCGACGGTGGGAAACTGATCCCCCCCGATGCGGCAGACGAATCGCCATGGGATACGGACGACGCGCAGCTTTAGGCACGGAGGCGGAGCGCACAGCGCTCAGATTCCTTGTCAGCCACGGCCTGCAGCCGATCACGAGAAACTTCCGCAACCGTGGCGGGGAAATCGACCTGATCATGCTGCATGGCAGTTGCCTCGCGTTCATTGAAGTACGCTGCCGCAGCTCGACTCTTTTCTCCAGGCCGGAACTTACCGTCGACTTGCGCAAGCAAAGAAAGATTATCCGCACGGCGGCTATGTTCATCGCCGGCAGGCCGGCATATTCCCGCCACTGCGTTCGATTCGACGTGATTGCGGTTACGGCTGGCGAAACCGATGACATACGATGGATCAGGGACGCCTTCCGTCCGCAGGATTCGACGCTCTGACCCGGCTGCTGCGACGATCATAGGAGCCCGGCAGGCTGCCAGCCGGCAACTGCTGCTAGAATCGAATCGAGTTCGACAGTCAGGAGAAACAATGGACCCTATCAAGCGAGTTCGCGAGCATTTTGCGGAAAGCATTGCGACCAAGCAGGCAGCGGCTCTGCAGCTCGCCGAAGCCATCGTAGCCGCCGGGCGCCTGATGAGTGACGCGCTGCTCGATGATGGAAAGATCCTGAGCTGCGGCAACGGAGGCTCTGCGGCCGACGCGCAGCATTTTTCCTCGGAACTCCTGAATCGTTTCGAGATGGAACGCCCCGGCCTGCCAGCGATGGCATTGACGACGGACAGTTCTACACTGACATCGATCAGCAATGACTACGCCTATGAGGAAATTTTCAGCAAGCAGGTCCGCGCCCTGGGCAAGCCACAGGATATCCTGCTGGGTATTTCGACATCCGGCAATTCAGAAAACGTGATTCGCGCGATTGCGGCGGCTCATGATCGCGGTATGAACGTGGTTGCACTTACCGGCCGCGACGGTGGCCGCATAGCGGATATTTTCGAAGAGGGTGATATTGAAATCCGCGTGCCGGCGACAAGGACGGCGCGCATCCAGGAAGTACACCTGGTCGTCATTCACTGCCTGTGCGACCTGATCGATACGGCGCTGTTGGGCGAAGCGTAATCGGGAATGCTCCGACGTTGACACGATAACCGCGAATGGCCGCGGCAGCCGCGGCGCACTGTTACTTTACGATCGTGAGGTGAGGACGTGACCGGCTGTCGTCGATATCCTCTTTTACTCTTGCGGTATCTTCCTGCTCGGTGTCGTGCGAGAAGATCATGCCCTGACCGGTCTCACGTGCATAGATGCCGAGAATCGAGCGCATGGGAGCCCATACGTCAAAGGGTACGCCTCCGAAGCGCGCCCGAAAACTGACCGCATCATTGCTCAACTTGAGGTTGTGCGCGGCCGATTCGCTAATGTTGAGAATGATCTTGCCGTCTTTGACGTGCTCCGTCGGCACGCTGACGCCTTCGAAGAAAGCGTTCACGACAATATGTGGCGTCTGATTGTTGTCGCTCATCCACTCGTGCATCGCACGAATAAGGTACGGTCTTTTTGATCGTCTGGAATTAGTCACTTCTGTCAATCTTGAATCGCCGCCTGTTAACCGTAGCTTAGCATCTATTCCGACCGCTGCCTGAAACTAGACATAAGATGTCTGCCGGGCCCTCTACAGGCCTCCTACAATCGCATTTCCTGCTCGAGTTCGGTCAGGCTCTGCTGAAAGGAGCGCCGCGCAAACACCCGGTTCATGTAGGCCTCGATCGGCTCCGCACTGGCGCCAAGATCGATGCCATATACCGGCAGGCGCCACAGTAACGGCGCTATTGTGCAGTCGACCAGCGAGAATTCTTCGCTAAGGAAGAAAGGCCGCGCGCCGAAGAGTTCGGTACTCTGCAAGATACTTTCTCGCAGCAGTTTTCGGGATTTCGTGCCCAGCTTGCCGTCATTGCTGGTCTCCGCTTCTTCGGCAATAGAGTACCAGTCGGTCTCGATGCGAAACAGCGCAAGTCTGAACTGGGCGCGCGTTACCGGATCGACGGGCATGAGGGGCGGATGCGGAAATCTCTCATCGAGATATTCGATAATGACGCGCGAGTCGTACAACGTCAGATCGCGATCTACCAGCGTGGGCACTGTATGGTATGGATTGAGGTCCATCAGGTCTTCGGGCAAGTCGGGCCCCGCAACATTTGCTATTTCAATGTTGATGTTCTTCTCTGCGAGAACGAGGCGCGCTCGATGGCTGTGGATATCCGTGGGTCTCGAGAACAGTGTCATTACAGAACGTCTATTGGCTACAACTGCCATCATTTCACATCCTTCCAGATTTGTTTCTTGAGCATGGAAGCAAGGATGAAGAAGAAGATCAGGAACATCAGCACCCACACTCCGAGCTTGCGGCGATCGGATCGAATGGGCTCCGCGACGTAGGCGAGAAAGTTGACTGTATCCCGAACGAATTCATCATAGTCATCGGCATCCAAGCTGCCAGGGCTGAGCATTTCGAAGCCCTCGAATGTCGTCGTCACCGATCCATCCTCATTTTCATGGTGCGAGAAATTCGCCGCCTGGTAACCCTGCAACTCCCACAGCACGTGCGGCATGCTGGTGCCGCTGAGCACCAGGTTATTGACACCGGTCGGGCTGTCCTCTTCCACATAAAATCCTTTGAGGAAGTTATAGACGTAGTCGACCCCTTTCGCACGCGCGGTCAGAGAGAGGTCCGGGGGCGCCACGCCGTACCAGCGTTTGGCATCATCAGACGGCATACTCGCCTGGATTGTCTCGAAGGTCTTGTCGGCATTGAACATGAGATTGTCGACGAGCTGTTCTTCGGACAGCTCCAGGTACTTGCCAACTGTCTTGTAACGGACGTACTGCGCCGAGTGGCAGCCTGAGCAATAGTTCATGAAATTGCGCGCGCCGCGCTGCAGCGACGCCACGTTGTTAGGATCGATGTCTGCAGGCTCCATGTGCGTGCTGCCGCCCGCCGCGATGCCCTGTGGCGACGCGAAACAAACGGCCAGTCCCAACAGGCCGGCCAATTTCTTGAATCTAACCATGGTAGACCACCCTGTCCGGCTCCGGCTTCGTTTTGTCAATGGATGTGTAGTACGGCATGAGCAGGAAGAACGCGAAGTAAAGAACGGAAAAGACGCGCGCCATCATTACGTACAGGCCGTCGGCTGGCATCGTGCCGAGCCAGCCCAGTGCGAGGAAGGTGACCGTAAAGGTCGCCAGCGCGGATTTATAGATCCAGCCGCGATAGCGGATTGACCGGACTCTCGATCGATCCAGCCATGGCAGAAACACCGGCAATACAACGGACAGGCCAAACAGGATGAAACCCCAGAGCTTGTCCGGAACCGCGCGCAGAATCGCGTAGAACGGTGTGAAATACCATACCGGCGCAATGTGCTCGGGCGTCGCCGTCAGGTTCGCCGGCTCGAAATTCGCGTGTTCGAGAAAGTACCCGCCCATATCGGGAGCGAAGAACACGACGGCCGAGAAAATCATCAGGAAGACCGTTATGCCCACGAGATCCTTGCTGGTGTGGTAAGGGTGGAATGCAATGCCGTCGAGCGGCTTGCCGTTCGCATCCTTGTGTTTCTTGATATCGATGCCGTCCGGATTGTTCGAACCCACCTCGTGCAACGCCACGATGTGGACGAACACCAGCGCGATCAAGATGAGCGGCAGGAGAATGACGTGCAGCGCAAAAAAGCGATTCAGCGTGATATCGGAGATCGAGTAGTCGCCGCGAATAATTTCGACAAGGGCGTCGCCGACCCATGGAATGGCACCAAACAACGAGATGATGACCTGCGCGCCCCAGTAGGACATCTGACCCCAGGGCAGCAGGTAGCCAGCGAATCCCTCGGCCATGAGCACGAAGAAGATCATCATGCCGATCAGCCAGATGAGCTCGCGTGGTTTCTTGTAGGAACCATAGAGCATGGCACGATACATGTGCAGGTAAACGACGATGAAAAAGAAGGATGCGCCGGTCGAATGCATGTAACGGATCAACCAGCCCCATTCCACATCCCGCATGATGTACTCGACCGAGGCAAACGCGTCTGCGGCCGCGGGCTTGTAGTTCATCGTAAGAAAGATTCCCGTCAGCAACTGGATTGCCAACACGACAAACGCGAGTACACCGAAGATGTACCACCAGTTAAAGTTCTTTGACGCGTAGTACTCGGTAACGTGGTATTTCAGAGTCGACGTCATTGGAAACCGATCGTCGATCCACTTGATGAAACCGCCCTGCGGTTTGCCAACCTCTGCTTCGATTTTCGCCATTATGCGGCTCCCGTATCCTGGCCGATCAATATCAGGTCATCCCTGACAAATCGGTGCGGCGGCACCCGCAGGTTGGTGGGCGCCGGTACGCCTTTGAAAACGCGTCCCGCCAGGTCGAATTTCGAACCGTGGCAGGGGCAGAAGAAGCCGCCTTCCCAGCCTTCCGCCGGGCGGACATCGAAGTCCTGCAGCGGCGCGCAGCCGAGGTGTGTGCAGGACCCTTCCACAACCAGGTACTCCGGTTTAACGGAGCGCGTGGCATTCTTCGCGTATTCCGGCTGCTGGGTCAGAACGTCCGAATCCGGATCGCGCAGCTCGTCGACGACCAGCGGCAGGTTGTCCAGCATCGTTTCGGTGCGACGTAGCACGAACACCAGGCGGCCCCGCCACAGGACGCGAACCATCTCGCCGGGGGCCATCGATGCCAGCGGAACCTCCACCGGAGCACCCAGAGCCTGGGCCCGCGCACTCGGCTTCAGCGACGAAAGAAAAGGAATTGCAACCATGCCGGCGCCGGCGGCACCGGTCACCAGGGTTGCGACGGTCAGGAAATGACGCCTATTGCGATCAAGGTCGTCTTCAGTCATCAGGCACTCCTATACGCCGCCTTCCAGGCGGCCGCCTTAACAGCGATTTTTTGCTTTGTTTCGAAGCTGGTAGATTTGCAGCAAGCCCGGTTTGCGGTCAGGATGACGGTTTCTCCGGGAACTTGGGTGCGGAACCACGGCACATTATACACGGGGCGTATCGAAGTTGGCTAGGTGCTAGAACCAATATCAGAATTCCGCGCGGCTCGCGCCTCGCCGATGGACCCGTGGACGACAAAATCGCCTCACGGGGGCCTTCCGCTATCCTGATTCACGAATTCGCATGAAATCCGTTCTCGTCTTTCTGTTGCAGTCGATTGTGGTGGGGCTCGCTGTCGCGTTCCTTGTCGTTCTCGTTCGGCCGGACCTGATGCCGGGATTTCGGGATGCCGCCCCGGCCCCCGCGAGCTACGCAGAGGCCGTCGACCGCAGCGCCGGCTCGGTCGCCAACATCTACACGAAGCGGCTCGTGCAGGACAGCGACACACCCGACGCCAGGACACGATTTCGCGTGGACACGAGCTTCGCCTCCGCCGTAATTATCGATCCCGAGGGGTTTCTGGTGACCAACTATCACGTTATCGCGGACGCCACGGAGATTCGCGTGCAGCTGGCCGACGGCCGCCTCGCAGAGCCGGAAACCATCGGCGTCGATGCCGAAACCGATCTCGCCCTTCTGCGGGTCGACCTCGGGCCATTGCCTGCCATACAGCTGGGCAATTCGGCCCAGCTGAGAATAGGCGATGTCGTGCTGGCGATCGGGAATCCCTACGGCCTGACAACCTCCGTCACCCAGGGAATCGTCAGCGCAACCGGGCGGGGCCTGCTGAACCTGGTGACTTTCGAGAACTTCATCCAGACCGACGCCGCCATAAACGCAGGCAATTCCGGCGGCGCCCTGGTCAACAGCCGAGGCGAACTGGTGGGCATCAACACGGCCGTGCTGGCCCAGGATCCGGGGACCGAGGGCATTGGCTTTGCCATTCCCGTCGATCTCGTGCGCGGGGTCGTTGAGCAGATCAAGCAAAACGGTCGTGTAATTCGGGGCTATATGGGCCTCGTCCTGGATGACATGACAAAGGCTGAGCGTACGGCCCGGGGCATCGAAAGCGATACGGGCATTCTGGTTGTCGAGGTTTACGAGGACGAGCCCGCCGCCGCCGCAAACCTGAAGCGTGGCGACGTTATCCTGACGATGAACGGTGAGCCGGTCATTTCGCAGCGACAGGCGCTGTTGATTTCAGCCAGCTCCGCACCGGGGGATACCGTCGAAATCTCCGGCATTCGGGACGGAGAGCGCTTCAGGACAACGGTGACCGCCGGCGAGCGCCCGGAAGATCCGCGCTAACAGGTCGCTCAGGCGACGCGCCGAATGGCGGCCCCGAGCTGCCCCAGCTTTTCTTCGATACGCTCGTAACCGCGATCCACGTGGTAGATGCGGTCGACCAGTGTCTCGCCGCTGGCAGCCAGTCCGGCAAGGACGAGTCCGGCCGAGGCGCGCAGGTCCGTCGCCATGACCGGAGCCGCTGTGAGCCGAGGGACTCCGTGAATAATGGCCGTGTGCCCCTCCAGTCGTATGTCCGCCCCCATGCGCTGCAGTTCGAGCACATGCTGGAAGCGGTTCTCGAAAATCGTCTCACTGATCGTGCCAACGCCCACCGCTATCGCGTTCATGGCGCAGAATTGTGCCTGCATGTCCGTGGGAAACGCGGGATAGGGTGCGGTACGGATATCCACGGATTCCGGCCGCCGCCCCTGCATATCGATTTCGATCCAGTCGTCACCGGTTTCGATGATGGCGCCAGCCTCCGCGAGCTTGATGAGGACTGCCTCAAGCGTATCGGGGGCCGTGTTGAGGGCGCGAACACGTCCGCCGGTCATAGCCGCCGCCACCAGGTAGGTGCCGGTCTCAATTCGGTCCGGCAACACCGAGTAGCGAGTTCCGCCGAGGCGCTCGACACCATGAACGGAAAGCGTGCTGCTGCCGATGCCGTCGATGCGGGCCCCCATGCCAACGAGGAAACGGGCAAGATCCGTCACCTCGGGTTCGCGCGCTGCGTTTTCGAGCACGGTCTTGCCCTCGGCGAGTACGGCCGCCATTAACAGGTTCTCGGTGCCTGTGACGGTCACCGTATCGAATACGATGTGCGCACCTTTCAGGCGCTCCGCGCGCGCCTTGATAAAGCCGTCCTCGACGATTACCTCGGCACCCATTGCCTGCAGCCCGGCAACGTGCAGGTTGACCGGGCGAGCACCGATTGCGCAGCCGCCGGGTAAGGAAACATCGGCCTCGCCAAAGCGGGCCAAAAGCGGGCCAAGAACGAGGATCGATGCGCGCATCGTCTTGACCAGTTCGTAGGGCGCCTCGCGCCTGTGGACATCGCTTGCATCGATCTCGACGCCCTGCCGGTCGTCGACGGTAGCCCTGACGCCCATCATTTGCAGCAGCGACAGCATCGTCGTGACGTCCTTCAGATGCGGTACGTTGCCAATCATCACCGGCTCAGACGCGAGTAGCGTACCGGCGAGTATCGGCAAAGCTGCGTTTTTTGCGCCGGAGATCCGGACGTTGCCGGACAGCGCCATACCGCCCTTTATCAGTAACTTGTCCAAGGCAATGGGCCGCTAACCGGCGCCGGCGCGCTCGCGCCATTCGTCCGGTGTCAGTGCCGTAATGGACAGGGCGTGAATCTCGTTGCCGACCAGCTCGCCGAGGCACTTGTAAACGAGCTGATGCCTTGCCAGCGGACGCTTGCCCTCGAACTCGGCGGCTACGACCAGCGCCTGAAAATGAGTATTGTCGTCGCTTATCACCTTGACCGTCGCCTCGGCGAAACCGTCCGCTATCAGTTGTGTGATTTCTTTGGGATCCATGGTGCAATGCTTTCGCGCATAATACTTAGGGGAACGGAGTGTACCCACAAAATCAACCGCTTCCCAACGCCAGACAATGATTGTGTATTATGGCCGGCCGGAAGCGGTCGAGCACAATTCGGCGGAAGGTACCTGACATCGACCACCTCAGTTAACGCGACAGGCTATGCTAGTCAATATTCTCCTGCTTATTGCCGGCCTCGCCCTCCTGATGTGGGGCGCGGATCGATTCGTTCACGGCGCCGCCGCCGCCGCCCGAAACCTCGGCATTGCACCGCTACTGATCGGACTGACCGTCGTCGCCTTCGCCACCTCCGCCCCCGAAATACTGGTTTCGGTCGTCGCTGCAATCGAGAAACAGCCGGGCCTCGCCATCGGCAATGCCATCGGCTCGAACATCGTCAATATCGGCCTGGTGCTCGGTATTACCGCAATGATCCGGCCGATCGAAATCGAGTCCGCCACCCTGCGTCGCGAGATGCCCGCGCTGCTCGCGGTCTCGCTGCTCACGGTGTCCCTGTTCCTCGATACCTATCTGAGCCGCATGGACGGCATCGTCATGCTGACGGGCCTCGTCATCGTCATGGTCTGGCTGGTACGCCTGGGCACACGATCGGCGGCGAATGACCCGATCTCCCGCGATTTCGAGGCAGAAATACCGACCGACGTTCGGATGTCGATGGCCCTCATCTGGCTGGTGGTCGGGCTCGGCACGCTGCTGGTCGGCGCCGAACTCCTCGTCAACGGCGCTATCGGCATCGCAACCGAACTCGGCATCAGCGAAGTTGTCATCGGTATCCTGCTGGTAGCCCTGGGCACCAGCCTGCCGGAACTCGCGGTGTCGCTCGCCAGCGCCCTCAAGGGCGAGTACGGCCTGGCCATCGGCAATATCGTCGGTTCGAATATTTTCAATCTGCTCGCCGTCATTGGCATCGCCGCGACGATCGAACCTTCGGCACTGCCGCCCACCGTGCTGTCCCTGCACATTTTCGTCATGGTGGCTTTTACGCTCGTGCTGTTCGCGATGACCTACGATTATGACGAGCGCTCCGAGTTGTCACGGCTCGAAGGTGCGGCCCTGCTGGCCGCTTTTATCGCCTACGACTCATACGTCGTCATGCAAAACATATAGAATGTGGCAAGCCGCGATCCCAGCCTATTTTCTGAGTCGCAATTCCCGGTCGAATCACTGAGGGCCAGACTTGCCGGACACGCTGACAGACAAGCAATTACTCGAACTTGCAACGGAAGTTCTGGAAATCGAGGCGCGCGCGGTCGACCATCTGAAGACCCGCCTCGGTGATGACTTCGTCGCCGCCTGCGAGCTGTGCATGGCCGTGCAGGGCCGTGTCGTTGTTACGGGTATGGGAAAGTCCGGCCATGTGAGCAACAAGATCGCGGCGACGCTGGCCTCGACGGGAACGCCGGCGTTTTTCATGCACCCGGCGGAGGCCAGCCATGGTGACGTTGGCATGATCACGAAGCACGATCTGCTGCTTGCGGTTTCCTACTCCGGCGAAACTGCGGAGGTCATTACCATTCTGCCTATCGTCAAGCGCCTGGGCGCCAAGCTACTTTCCATCACCGGCAACCCGAATTCCACGATGGCGAAAGCCGCCGACGTACACCTGGACGTCAGCGTCTCAGAAGAGGCCTGCCCACTGAACCTGGCGCCGACGGCAAGTACGACAGCGACCCTCGCGATGGGCGACGCCCTTGCCGTTGCGCTGCTGAAAAAACGCGGCTTTACCGCGGAAGACTTCGCCCGTTCACACCCCAGCGGCAACCTTGGCAAACGCCTGCTCCTGCGTGTCTCTGACGTGATGCGTACCGGCGATCGGGTACCCGCCGTTAGCGCGGAGGTGACCTTGCGGGACGCCCTGTTCGAGATGACCGACAAGGGCCTCGGTATGACGGCAATTGTCGACGCCCGGAATGCCATTCTCGGTATCTATACCGATGGCGACCTGCGACGCACGCTGGACGCCGGCGCGGATGTTCGCACAACGCTGATTCGTGACGTCATGCATACCGGTTGCAAGACGACGTCAGCAGACGTGCTTGCGGCCGAGGCGCTGCGCCTGCTCGAGGAAAACAAGATCACCTCGCTCCTGGTCGCGGACGACAACGGCACTTTGATAGGCGCCCTGAATATTCATGACCTGTTCCGCGAAGGCCTGATGTGAGCCGCATGGATTTGAAACTCGCCGGCGTTCGATTGGCCGCATTCGACGTCGACGGCGTCTTTACCGATGGCCGTTTCTACTTGTCCGATAAAGGCGTGGAAAGCAAAGCCTTTCATACCCAGGACGGATTCGGCATACGCCAGCTGCTCAGTGCCGGCATCGCCGTTGCCGTGATTAGCGGCAGGACCTCGGGCGCGGTCGAACGTCGCATGGCCGAGCTCAAGGTGCAACACGTCGTGCAGGGCTGCAAGGACAAGATTGCAGCCCTCGATGGCATCATCGAGTCCCTGGGCATCACGGCACTCGAATGCGCCTATGTGGGTGACGACATCCCTGACCTGCCGCTGCTGGACCATGTCGGCGTCTCAATTGCGGTCGCCAACGCAGTCGAGGCCGTGCGCAGTCGATGCGATATTACGACCTGCGCGTCTGGCGGCACCGGGGCGGTCCGGGAGGTATGTGAGCTGTTGCTGTCCGCGCGAGGCAATACCCCTTGATCAGTCCCCGCCAGGTCGCACTGATGGCCGCGCTAACGGCCGCTGCGCTCGGCAGCTGGTATCTGGCACGTCAGGGCCAGTCCGAGTCGGCCGACGACGTGCCCTATGAACCCGCTCATCGTGGCTACTATCTGAAGTCCGCTCGCATTCTCGGTACGGGCGAGAAGGGCAACCTGCTCTATGAAATCGAAGCTGACCATGCCGAGCAGCAAGCGGACAAGAGCATTGAATTCACGGACGTACGTATTCGCTACTCGCCGGAAAGCGATATCCCCTGGACGGTCAGCGCCGATGCCGCCACGCTGCGTGAGAGCAGTCCCCGGATCGTCTTGCGGGGCCATGTGCGGGCCACCAGCAATGGCACGACGCCGGAAAATGAGACGGAAATCCGCACACAATATCTTGAACTCGATCCGGAACGGTTTCTCGCCGAAACCGACCTGCGGGTACAAATACGTATCGGTGCGCGCAGCCTTACCGCGACGGGCATGCTAGCATCCTTGAACGATGACAGAATCGAACTCAAATCCAATGTTCGCGGCAAGATTGCACCCTGAATGATGACCCCGGCAACGTCTCTGTATCCCTTGCTCGCTTTCTGCATCCTGGGTTTCCTCCCCTCTTCCGCTGCCGCGCAGGTGGCCGATCTCGACCTGCGGCTTCCATGGGATATCGACGCGGAGTCGACCTCGTTCGATGGCAAGACGTCAATGATCGTCTTTACCGGCCTTCGCCTGTCGCAGGGACGCATCGGTATCGAGGCCGACGAGGGCCGCGCCACGAATACGGAGGGTGAAAGTGGCTCCTGGCATTTCAAAGGCAACGTAAAGATCGACATCGAAAACGGCCGTATCGAGTGCGACACTGCGCAGCTTACATTTGTCCAATACGCCCTGAGAAAAGCAATTGTCACCGGATCGCCGGCTACGTTCGAGCTTAGACGTCAGGGATCCGAAGAAGTGACCTACGCAGAAGCCGGCAAACTCTCCTATGATGTCGATGCGGGCATCATAGAATTCTCGGAACAGGCGATGATCAACGAGGGCGGCAACCAGATTTCCTCGAATTTCCTGGTCTACAACATCACCGAGCAACGCATCAACGCGGATTCTTCCGGCGGCGAAGACGACAGGGTGCGCATCATCTACACGCCAAGCAATGGGGACAAGGCCCGACCCGACGTCGCCGACGATGACGATGACGCGAATGCGGAGGCTGAAGACGACGGTCCATGAGCATTCTAAGCGTTCAGGATATTTCCAAGAGCTACAAGCTCCGCAAAGTCGTCAAGAATATTTCGATCGAGATCAAGAGCGGCCAAGTTGTCGGTTTGCTTGGACCGAACGGTGCGGGAAAGACGACGGCTTTCTACATGATCGTAGGCCTCATCGCGGCGGACAGCGGAAAAATCCTTCTCGACGGCAAGGACCTGACGACGCAGCCGATGCACAAGCGCGCCAAGCTGGGGCTGGGCTACCTCCCGCAGGAAGCCTCTATTTTCCGCAAGCTGACGGTTGAGCAGAACATCCTGGCCATCCTTGAGAATCGTGATGACCTGGATCGGGCCGGCCGTGAGCAGGAGCTGGAAAACCTGCTCGACGAACTTCACGTGGGCCATGTTCGCGGCAACCTGGGCATCAGCCTGTCGGGCGGCGAACGGCGCCGCGTCGAGATTGCCCGGGCGCTCGCGGCGAATCCACTGTTCGTGCTCCTCGATGAGCCGTTTGCGGGCGTCGACCCGATTTCGGTGCTCGATATTCAACGTATAATTCGGCATCTGTGTGAACGGGACATCGGCGTACTCATTACTGACCATAATGTCCGCGAAACGCTCGGAATCTGCGGTCATGCCTATATACTCAGTGATGGCATATTGATTGCCGAGGGATCACCGCAGGACATCATAGAGAATCAACACGTTCGAGAAGTGTATCTCGGACAGGAGTTCAAACTCTGAGGCAGACTTGAGAGATCCTCAAGGTCTCTGAAATTCGTCGATAGAGCACATTTGCTTATGTTGAAACCAACGCTTCAGCTGAAACTCGGTCAGTCCCTGACGATGACGCCGCAATTGCAGCAGGCGATTCGACTCTTGCAGCTGCCGGTCCTCGACTTGAACGCCGAGATCCAGGAAGCGCTGGAAGAAAACATCATGCTCGAGATGGAGGACCTGCCTGACGTCCCGCAAACGAACGCCGAATCCACGGCGGAAATCGAGACCTTGAAATCCGAGGACATGTGGCAGACGCGGGCCGCAGAGCGGACGCAGGACGGCGGCTGGAATGGTGAAGGCCGCCCGGTTAGCGATTTCGCCGACGAATCGGGACAAACCTTGCGCGAACACCTTTTGTGGCAGCTGGAGATGGAGCATTTCACGCCCCGCGAGGTAATTATCGGCGAGGCGATTATCGATTCCATCAACGACGACGGCTACCTGACGATCAACCTCGAAGAGATCTACGAAAGCCTCGACAAAGAGTCCGAAGTTAGCGAATCCGAAATCGAGCGAACGCTGACCAAGATCCAGCGTCTCGATCCGGTCGGCGTCGGCGCCAGGTCGATTTCCGAGTGTCTGGTACTGCAACTGAGTCAGCTCCAATGGAGCACACCCGGTCTGCAGCTTGCAATCAGCATTGCGACGGATCACCTGGACCTGGTGGCCAGTCGCGACTACGGCGAACTTCGACGCAGCCTGAGGAGCTCCGAAGAGGACCTGCACGAGGCACTCGCACTGGTACGAGGATGCAATCCCAAGCCGGGACTGGCCGTCAGCCCGCCGTCCGCCGAATACGTTATCCCCGACGTATTCGTTCGAAAGATAGACAATCGCTGGCAAGTCGAGATCAGCCCGACCGGTGTGCCGCGGCTGTCAGTAAATCAGCAATACGCGAAGCTGCTGAGGGGCAGCGGCGAGCATGCGGTTCTCAAGTCACAGCTGCAGGAAGCCCGCTGGCTGATCCGGAGCCTCGAAATACGAAATGAAACGCTGCTCAAAGTCGCGACTAGCATCGTTGCTCGCCAAACGGAATTCCTGGAGCATGGCGACGAAGCGATGAAGCCGATGGTACTTCGCGACATCGCCGAAGAGATCGGCATGCACGAGTCAACCATCTCGCGCGTAACCACCAACAAGTATATGCATACGCCGCGCGGTGTCTTCGAGTTCAAGTACTTTTTCTCGAGCCACCTGGCCTCGGCGACAGGCGAAGATCAGTCTTCTACCTCCGTTCGCGCGAAAATTCGAAAACTGATCGGCGCCGAGAACCCGAGGAAGCCGCTTAGCGATAGCAAGATCACCAGCTTACTGAAAGAGGATGGAATTTCGGTTGCCAGGCGGACGGTCGCGAAGTACCGTGAGGCCATGAACATTCCGTCCTCGAGCGATCGCAGGAGTCGAGAGACGCGGTAGCTCGATGAGCAACAATGGACCTGCGCCGGAGGACGAAAAAACTGCCTTTTCAGACTGCAGGAAATTAGCGCTCTGGCTCAGACCAGTCAGAATTACCACACGTACGGGAGACCACTATGCAATTGAATGTTTCAGGCCACCATGTCGAAGTTACCGAATCGCTGAGAGAATACGTGCATACGAAGATTGAGAAAATTGCACGACACTTTGACCTCGTGTCTGACGTCCAATGTATCCTGACTGTGGAAAAGCTGCGTCACAAGGCGGAAGCAACCGCGAAAGTAAACGGCGGCTCGATTCACTGCGAACATACTGAAGAAGACATGTACGCTGCGATCGACGGACTTGTTGACAAGCTCGAACGGCGTGTGCGCAAGTACAAGGAAAAGCTCGTTGACCATCATGCGAAAGACAGCCAAAAGTCCAGATACGCCTGAATCCGGACCCGCGCCCGACAGTGACCCGATTGCAGAGGTTGCAAGACCCGGCCATCCCTCTGTGGCGCTTGAACAGATCATCAAACCGGACGGCGTCCTTTGCAACGCCACGGCGCGCAGCAAAAAGCACTGTCTCGAAATTTTGAGTGAGCTACTGGTCCGTTCAATCGTCGATATTGCCAGCGAAACTATTTTCGAGAAACTGATTGAGCGAGAGCGGCTGGGCTGCACCGGTCTCGACAAGGGCGCGGCGTTCCCCCACTGCCGCGTCAGCGGCATCGATGCCAGTAGCGCCGCGCTGATAAAACTCTCGGAGCCCGTGGACTTTGATGCAGCCGACGGCGAACCGGTGGACCTAGTCTTTGGCATGATACTCCCCGAGGAAATGAACGAATCACATCACGCCGACATTCAACTGGTTACACGAGTGCTCGCCGATGAAGGCCTGCGCGCGCGACTGCGGGGGATCAACAGCAGCAGCGAGCTTTACAAGGCACTGATCGACGGCGCAGCGATTTCGGCGCCCGACGAGCCATGTCGAACGAACTTCGCCTGATTATCGTTAGCGGCCTCTCCGGGTCGGGAAAGACTGTCGCGCTCCACGTCCTAGAGGACCTCGGCTACTATTGCATCGACAATCTTCCGGCGACCCTCCTGAAATCAGCGGTTGACGAGGTTCGTTCGCAAAGAAAGGAATCGACGCGCTTGCTGGCGGTTGGCGTCGACGCTCGCGCTCGTATCGAGGATCTGCAGTCATTGCCGGAACTCCTGCGCGAGCTGCGCGAACAGAACGTGCAATCGGAGATCATCTTCCTGCGCGCCAGCGATGAAATACTGCTGCAGCGCTACAGTGAATCGAGGCGCCGGCATCCGCTCGCAGAGCATGGCGGTGAACTTCATAGCGCGATCGAGTCGGAACGCGAAATTCTTGCCGAAATACATGATTGCGCCGACCTGGTCATTGACACGTCCCTGATCAGTATCTACGAGCTCGCGGACATTATTCGGGGACGGGTCGATCGGCGACACTCGGAAACCTTGTCAGTCATGATTCAATCCTTTGGCTTCAAGTACGGCATCCCGGCGGATGCCGACTTCGTGTTCGATTTGCGCAGTTTGCCGAACCCTTACTGGACCATGAAGCTTCGAGGCCTGACCGGGCTCGATGACGAAGTCATCGACTTCCTGAATGAGCAGCCTGCCTTTACCAGGATGCACGACGACATCGTCGGATTCCTGGAACGATGGATACCGCATTACAGGGATTCGCACCGCGGTTACCTGACCGTCGGCATCGGCTGCACGGGCGGCCAGCATCGTTCTGTGTGCATGACCGAAAGGATTGGCGCTGCATTGAGGAAGATTCACGATCCGGTGCTCATTCGGCACAATAGCCTTTCGATACGACATCCGGCGCCGAAATAAGCGGCCGGTGTCCTGTTTGCCCGATTCACCGAGGTCTGAGCTTGCGGAAACACCAAGCGAACGGCGGGTTCAGCAGGTAATATCCCCGTATTGTTGAGGGACAAGCCGCAGCGAACCAGGCTGCCGGCGCCTGTCAAAGGCCAGGATCCGCGCCGCCGGTAACGCCGTTGTACCGCTTGGCCGTGGAGAAACCGTTAACAGCGCGACGTGCCGTGCTACAAGCCGCGCAGATCGTGCTGATTTTCGACGAATTAACCGTAAAAGCCACTGGACTCCGCCGGCATGGATGCAAGAGAGACATTAGAAGCCAACCTCGAGCTGCTGCAGGAGCGTCTGAATAGCGGCCGAATGCGCTCGGCCAGGACAATGGTCAACAGCCTGTATCCGTCCGAAGTTGCGCGCTTGCTGGAGTCTCTGCCGCTCAAAGAGCGCGCGATGCTCTGGGAGATCGTTGATTCCGACATCGGTGGCGACGTCCTTGTCGAACTCGCCGAAGACGTGCGCGATGGCCTCATCGAAGGCATGGCTACCGAAGAGCTTGTAGCTGCCGCGGACGGCATGCAAGTCGACGATCTCGCCGACCTGTTGGCCGATCTTCCGGAAGCCGTCACCCGGGAAGTCCTGCAATCCCTCGACAAGCAGGATCATGAACGTCTCAAGCAGGTGCTTGCTTATGACGAGGAAAGCGCCGGCGGATTGATGAACGTCGACATCGTGACGGTACGTCCCGATGTCACTCTCGAAGTGGTCTCCCGCTACCTTCGGGCCGTCGGTCAAATGTCGGACGGCACCGACTCGATCTTCGTCGTCAGTCGCGATAACAGCTATATCGGCTCTCTTTACCTGTCCCGCTTGCTCACGCGCGACCCTGACGAAATGGTGGCGAACGTCATGTCCACGGACGTCACGCCGATTCCCGCCCACACGCCCTCTGCACAGGTCGTCTGGGAATTCGAGAATCGCGACCTGTTGTCAGCTCCGGTGGTGGACGACGATTTCCGCGTGCTCGGGCGCATCACCGTTGACGACGTCGTCGACGTCATACGGGACGAAGCCGAACACTCCTTGATGAGCGCCGCGGGTCTCGGAGAAGAGGACGACATGTTCGCGCCAGTGGTGAAAAGCGCGACTCGCCGGGCACTGTGGTTGGGCGTAAACCTGGGCACCGCGTTCCTGGCCGCCGCGGTCGTCGATTTGTTTCAAACCACCATCGACAAGATCGTATTGCTCGCAGTATTGATGCCCGTCGTTCCCAGCATGGGTGGCGTCGCCGGCAGCCAGTCGCTCACGATCATTACTCGTGCCATCGCATTGGGACAGATTAACCGCGGCAACGCGCGGCGTATCCTGCGCAAGGAAGTCGCTGTCGGCGTCCTGAATGGCTGCGGCTGGGCCGTCGTCGTCGCGGCCGTTACCTTTTTCTGGTTCGGCGACTGGCGTATCGGCGCGATCATCGGCGCCGCAATGATCATAAACCTGGTAATTGCTGCGGTCGCCGGCTACAGCATTCCGCTCATCCTGCGGCAACTGCGCGTCGATCCGGCGCTGGCAGGTGGTGTGGTCCTGACGACCGTCACGGACGTGGTCGGCTACATGGCGTTCCTCGGTCTCGGCGCGGTATTTCTGCTTTAACGGCCTGCGCCGCTACATTTCCGTGCCGAACGCGCTGAGGTCTCGTTTGATCCACGCAGGTGCGAACAATCTCGGTACCGGAGCGCCTGTCACAAAGTCCCTGAGCTCATCCTTCACCTGCATGGCGTCGTGATAGCCGAGCTTGATCAACTCACGCGTATAGGCTTTTTCGAACAGCAGGAAACTCAGCAGGCGATTCTCACCCGGACTCCTGCCACCGACACCGCGTAGCAGGGCACGAATCGCAAAGGGTAGTTCCTTTCGATGTCGGTAGGCCAGTTGGCGCAGATCCTGGCTCGGGACAATCAACATGGTATCGATCGCCCGCATGTTCGCTGCCGCGCCCGGCGCATTGCCGGTCGTGATCGAATCGATCAGCTGATTGATTCGCGTAATACGCTCCAGGTCCGAGTACAGACCATCCATGAACAGCGTGTCGAGCATGTAACCGGCAATTTGTGCGAAGCTCGGCAACTCGGGTGCGGAGTCGGGCGTTTTGTCGCCCGTTTCATCGCGAACTCCAATGACCAGTATTCTGTCTGCGCCCAGGTGCACGGCTGGACTCAGAGGCGTCGCCTGGCGCATGGCGCCGTCACCAAAATAGTCGTTGCCGATCCGCACCGGCGGAAACACCATCGGCACGGCAATGCTGGCCATCACGTGATCGAGATTCAGTTCGCTGCGCAGGCCGAGTCGTCGCGTCCGCTCCCAGCTGTCTTGCTCCTCGATCGCCTCGAAGAACGAGGTTGAACGCGCCGAGCCGTAACCTGCGGCCGTGACGGCGACCGCGTCCAGGTGCCCTGCCTTGATGGCATCCTCGATGCGGGGAAAGTGAACATTACGACTAAGCAGCTCGCGCAACGGCGCATTGTCGAGCAACGACTTCGGTGCGCCAACCAGCAGTCCGCCGAGAACGATAGACAGCAGCCAGTGCAGGCTGCTCTTCAACATGGTCAGGTTGTCCGTCTTGTAGACATGATGGCAGCGAAAACGCCCCCAGACCTGCTCGAGTTCGGCGACTGCCGATCGCAGATTCTGCGCCCTGGACGCCAGGACGACCGAATTGACGGCACCGGCCGAGGTCCCGCTGATTACCCCAAAGGGATTGCTGGCGCCGCGCGGCAGCAGTTCCGCCACGGCCTTGAGCACGCCGACCTGAAACGCCCCTCGTGCGCCGCCGCCCGGCAAAACCAGGCCTGTCCTGATGCGGTTTTCGAACTGCTTCATCGTCTCGATACGGATACCAAATGCGCGTAATTTCGCGCGCGTGAGGATACAGGGTATTATAGTGGCTACGTCGCAACCAAGACTTGCGGCTCATTATTGAAAATTAGGAAATTCTATTATGAAACGCGCAGTTATGGCGATTTTCGCGGCGGCCGTCGGGGGCCTTGCCATCGCTATCGCACCCGCCGGATCAGCCAACGAACAGCCGTTGGTTGGTGCCGCCGCACCGGAATTCGAGCTGCCTGACCAGACGGGCCAGCTGCACTCGCTTGAAGACTATCGCGGACAGTGGGTCGTACTCTACTTCTACCCGAAGGATGAAACGCCGGGGTGTACGACGCAGGCCTGTGAATTCCGCGACAACATTTTTGCGTTTCGGGAGCTCAATGCGCAGGTTCTCGGCGTCAGCCTCGACGACGTCGATTCGCACAAAGCGTTTGCCGACAATCATTCTCTGCCGTTTGCATTGCTATCCGATATCGACGGCCGAACGTCAGATTCCTACGGTGTAAAAACTCGCATGCTGGGAATGACGGTCGCCAAACGACAGACATTCATAATCGATCCCGACGGAAACATTGCCAAGCACTATGATGCGGTAAAGCCCGGTGAGCACTCCGAAGCGGTCATCGCCGATCTGAAACTGCTTAGCGCCACCCCCATGAGTGCGGCAGCCGACGACTAGACTCGCGGCTGCTAGTGCAGCGCCTTTATGGCGTCGTCCAGACCGCTGATCGTCAGAGGATACATGCGGTCATCCATGAGCTCCCTCACAAGCTTCGTCGACGGCGTGTAGTCCCAGCGTTGTTGCGGCTCCGGATTCAGCCACACCGCCTTGGGATAGGTATTTAGCAGCCGCTTTATCCAGACAGCGCCCGGCTCTTCGTTCCAGTGCTCAACGCTGCCTCCCGCATAAACGATTTCATAGGGACTCATGGTCGCGTCGCCGACGAATATCAGCTTGTAGTCCGAACCGTACTTGTGCGCTATGTCCAGCGTCGGCGTCTTCTCGGCATGCCGGCGTCGATTGTCTTTCCACAGACTTTCGTAGATGAAATTGTGGAAATAGAAGTATTCCAGATGCTTGAATTCGCTGCGCGCGGCGGAGAACATTTCTTCGCAGATGCGCACGTGATCGTCCATCGAGCCACCGATATCAAGACACAGCAGCACCTTTACCGCATTGTGTCGCTCGGGGACCATACGGATGTCGAGCAAACCGGCGTTCCGTGCCGTCTTGTCGATGGTGTCTTCGAGATCCAGCTGATCGGCGGCGCCCTCCCGGGCAAACTTCCTCAGTCGACGCAGCGCAACCTTGATGTTGCGCGTCCCGAGTTCGATGGAATCGTCCAGGTTCCTGTAGTCACGCTTGTCCCAGACCTTGACCGCGCTGCGATTGCGCGACTCTTGCTGGCCCATGCGCACCCCCTCGGGGTTGTAGCCATAGGCGCCGAATGGTGAGGTCCCCGCGGTACCGATCCATCGGTTGCCGCCTTCGTGCCTCTCATCCTGCTCGTCGAGGCGCTCCTGCAACGCCTTCATCAGCGCATCGAAGCCGCCCAGTGCTTCGATGTGCTTGCGCTCTTCCTCGGACAGGAACAACTCAGCCTGGCGGCGCAGCCAGTCCTCCGGAATATCCTGCATCAGGTCAGCGAGCGTATCTTCCACGCCCTTGAAGTAGGCGCCGAAGATTCGGTCGAAACGATCCAGGTGCGCTTCGTCCTTTACGAGGCTGGCACGCGCGAGGTAGTAGAAGTCATCGACACTCTGTCCGGCAAGGCCGCGCTTCATCGCCTCGAGCAGGGTCAGGAGCTCGGTAATCGACGTCTTCATCCCGCCTTCGCGGAGCATGTAAAAGAACGGAATCAGCACGGTGCTTACTGCGGGTTGCTGCGACGGTCGAGGAAGACCAGTTGCTCGAAGAGGTGCACGTCCTGTTCGTTCTTCAGGAGCGCGCCGTACAGAGGCGGAATAGCGCTGCGGGAGTCCGTACCGCGCAAGACTTCCGGCGGAATGTCCTCGGCCAGCAGCAGCTTGATCCAGTCAAGCAGCTCGGACGTCGACGGCTTCTTCTTCAGGCCTCGAACATCACGCACCTTGTAAAACGCGTCCAGCGCCTCACGCAGCAGGTCTTTTTTCAAGTCCGGAAAATGAACATCGACGATTTCGGCCATCGTCTCCTTGTCCGGGAACTTGATGTAGTGGAAGAAGCAACGGCGCAGGAACGCGTCCGGCAATTCTTTCTCATTATTGCTGGTAATGACAATTATCGGTCGATGTCGCGCCGTCACCAGCTTCTTCGTTTCGTAGACATAGAACTCCATGCGATCCAGTTCCCGTAGCAGGTCGTTGGGAAACTCTATGTCTGCCTTGTCGATTTCGTCGATAAGCAGGACCGGCTGCTCTTCGGACTCGAAGGCCTCCCAGACTTTGCCACGCATGATGTAGTTGCCGATGTCATGCACGCGATCGTCGCCGAGCTGCGAGTCTCGCAGGCGTGCTACCGCGTCGTACTCGTACAAGCCCTGCTGAGCCTTGGTCGTCGACTTTATGTGCCACTCATAGAGCGGTCGACCAAGCGACCTGGCGACTTCGATCGCGAGCTGGGTTTTCCCGGTGCCCGGCTCACCCTTGACGAGGATCGGTCGCTGCAGGGTAACCGCCGCATTCACAGCCATAGTGAGGTCGTCGGTTGCAATATAGGTGCTCGTGCCTGTGAATCTGTTATCTGCCATGTACCTGTCCGTGTTGTCCCTGGCCTGTCATCTTACCCGTCAGCGGGTATCAGCGTCAGCTTGTGCTCGGTCTCCCCGGGCAAGAACGGGCTCGCGACGCCCTGCACCCAGTCTTCGTGGCCGCGACTGTAGAAAGGGGATAAGGGATGGCCGCTCTGTCCGGTCGGCATGTTGAGGATGCCGTTTTCCTCGTCACCGGGGGCAACCGAGAAATGCTCCGAGGCCCCAAACGACGGCCCCTGCGCTTTCGGCATATCGAGATCGCCGCTCAGTGGGTCCGCCGGCATGTTCAGGAAATCGCCCAGCAGCGGGATACTTCGACTCAGTGGATGGCGTATCGCCGCCGTATTGATTTCACCCCAGTTTCTCTGCGCCAGCGGCCCTTCGAAAGTCGCGCTGAAGTAGTCAATATTCTGCCGTACCGCGGCGACCAGCAGCTCGTTCCAGGTCTCATAATCGCTCGGCAACATGTGTTTCGGCTGCGTCGTCACCAGCGCCCAGAGCGGCCCTTCGAACTGGTTGCTGCGCCGCAGGATCACGTCATCGCCGTAGGCATCGCGCAGCGGGGCCATCAGTGCGTGAAATACCCGTGTCTCGACCTCGAGGCGAAAAGCCCGAACCAGGCGATAGCCGACGGACTCTGGTGTCGCGCGCGGCAACCAGTCCGCGACCAGGCGACGATACTCGGCGAGATCCTTATCGTTCGCGACGGCCGTTTCATCCAGGACGTTCAGCAACAGGTCGCGCCAGCGCGTCAGAAAGAGTGCTCGATCATCGTACTGAAGCGCGAGCATGTCCTTCGGCTCGAATGTCTCGGCGGCAAACAGTCCGTCGCGAATCTGGCGCGCCCGCGCGCCCAGGTCATAGCCGCCGTCACCGATTTTTTGCAGCGCTTGCTCGTCGACAACGCGGGCATTCGCGGTCCAGATACGACCACTGTCGGGATTCAGGATTCGGGGATACTCGGCAGCGTCCAGCCAACCCTGCCAGCCCTGAACATCGCTCCAGTCAGCCGGCAGCATGGCATTGAAGCCGGCCTTTCGCGGTATCTTGCCGGCGATTGTCCAGCCGATATTGCCGTCTGCATCGCCGCTGACAAAGTTTTGCGGTGGCATCGACATCGTGTTTGCAATATCCAGCGCCTGGGTAACCGAAACCGCATTTTCGAGGTCGATGAAACGCAGGTTGACACCCTCGGGCTTGTGCGCAATCCAGCTCACCGCAATCTCGCCGTCCGGGTAATCGATGTCGTCGAGCACCGGTCCCCAGATAGTCTCGCGAATCCGGTATTCCACGGGATCGCCATCCTTGACGTGTATCGTTTCGTGGTATTCCACGAAATCCAGATCGCCCTGCGGCGTCCGGTAGCTGTTAGCCGCGGAGCCGGCTTTCAGAACAACCACGTCCGTCCAGTCGCCATAGCTGTTCGTAAATCCCCACGCTACGCGCGTATTGCTGCCCGCAATCACGAACGGCGCACCGGGAAGGGTGACGCCGGTAACCTCGCTGCGGTCGCCACGATTGCCATCATCGATGACCAGGCGCGCCCGGTAGTAGATGTTCGGCGCACTCAGTCCCAGGTGCATGTCGTTGGCAACGATCGCCCGCCCTGTCGAGGTATGTGCACCTGACACCGCCCAGTTATTGCTGCCACGCAGTGGGTAGCGACCCTGCTCCATGGCCGGGGGCGCCGAGTCCACGACATCGCGTATTGAATAGACACGCTCATCGGGAATGGCAGCGACGGCTCTCGGCGCTCCCGTTAGCGGCGCATCCCAAGGTGTTCCCTGCGGGTATATCCAGTCGTACACCTCGGCCGGAAGGACACGGTGAGCCAGGCCGCGCCGCACATCCTTGATGCCACGCGCGTCGTTCAGCTGCATGTACATCGCATAGACAACCAGCAGCGAGTCTTCAGCTAACCAGGGCTCTGGCTCGGCGCCGATCAGGACGTATTCAAACGGCCTGGCATTGAGCGACCGTACACCGGCGTTCACTCCATCCGCGTACGCGGTCAGCAAAGCAACGTCCCCTTCGCTCGCGCGCGCGATCACCTGCTGCGCCCGGCTCCGGAATCGGTGGAAACGATGACGTTTGTCCGTTTCGATCGCGATGCTGCCAACGATCTCCGACAGCTCCCCCGCCGCCTGTCGGCGAATGGTGTCCATCTGGAAAAAGCGATCCTGGCCATGCGCGAATCCTGTCGCGAACGCAAGATCTGTGCGATTGCTGGCGCTGATGATCGGGATGCCGTTGGCATCGCGATCGATACTGACGCGAGCCTCAAGTCCCTCGAGCGCAATCTCGCCATCGAGCTGAGGCAGGCTGGCACGCAAAACAACAACGACGACCAGCGCCGCGACAGCGGCCAGCAGGCCAGTTGCCAGTAAGAGGCGAAGCAGTATCCGTCTCATTCTTCCCTTTTGACTTTGATGACTTTCATAGCATTGGTGCTGCCGGCGACGCCATCGAGATCGCCCTTGGTGAAGATCACCAGATCGTCGACCTCGACAAGCTCGTAGTACAGCAAGGTATTGAATATATCCTGGTACAGCCGACGCGGATTATCGACGTTGACCGCAAAGGAAATCGGGTAAACGCCACGATACAAAGCGACGCGCCTGCTGGTGGTTTCATGCGGCGTAAATGCGTAGATGGGTATATCGGAGCGAATTCGCGACATCCAGCGCGCCGTTGAGCCTGACTCCGTTAGCGCGATAATCGCTTTGACCGCCATATGATTGGCCGTGTACATCGTCGCCATCGCGATCGCCTCATCGACACGCTCGAAACGGTCGTCCATGCGATGGGTCGTCATGCCCGACACGACTGGGAATTTCTCCGCGCCGACGCAGACTTCCGACATTGCACTGATTGCCTCCACCGGGTACTTGCCGACGGCAGTTTCGCCGGACAGCATAACCGCGTCGGTGCCATCGATAACGGCGTTGGCGACGTCCGAGACCTCCGCACGTGTCGGAATCGGATTCTGAATCATCGATTCCATCATCTGGGTCGCGGTAATAACGATCTTGTGTGCCTTCCGGGTCTTGCGGATCAGCTTCTTCTGAATACCGGTGAGTTCGGCATAGCCCATTTCGACGCCGAGGTCGCCGCGCGCAACCATGATGACGTCGGAAGCCTCGATGATGGAATCGATATCCCGCACCGCCTCCACCCGCTCTATCTTTGCGACGATCGACCCGTGCCCGCCCGCCTCTTCGAACAGCCTGCGGGCCTCCCGAACATCCGCGGCGCTGCGTACAAAAGACACGGCGAGGAAATCCGCCTGCAACTCGGCCGCCAGCCTGATGTTGTCCTTGTCCACATCGGTCAGGGCCGGCGCCGACAAGCCGCCACCCTTCAGATTGATTCCCTTGTGATCGGACAGAATGCCGCCATTGATGACGGTCGTATGAATACGCGTACCTTCGATGCGCTCGACTCTGATCGTTATCATGCCGTCGTTGAGCAACAGAACGTCGCCTGGCTTGACATCGCGGTGCAAGGTTGCCAATGCAACACCGACACCCTGCTCGTCGCCATCGCTCATTCCGAGCGCACTGTCGAGAAAAAACTCGGCGCCATCCCCGAGGGCCACGCTGTGATCCCGGAATCGCTGCACGCGAATCTTTGGGCCCTGCAGATCGCCCAGCAATCCGACGTCACGGCCCGCGGTTTTCGCAGCCTCGCGCAGCGCCGACGCGCGCCGGCGATGTTCGTTCGCGTCGCCGTGAGAGAAATTGAGGCGCGCAACCGTCATCCCGGCCTCGATCATTTTAATCAGGGTTCCCGGGTCATCCGAGGCGGGCCCCAGGGTTGCAACTATCTTGGTTCGTCTACGCATGGCGGCGATTATTGCACAGCTGGTATAGCGCAGTGTGAGGAAATGGCGACGATGTCTTCCGCAATTCGCACTCACAGGTTATTCTGTTTCGTCAGTTTTCAACGAGTAAAAGACCATGCTGAACAGGCGCAGGTTCATGCAGAGTATTGCCGCCGCCGCCCTGGGGCCGGCCGTACCCCGGGCCTGCCTCGGCGACGGGCGCTCGCTCGGCGACCTGAAGAGCGATGCGAACGGCATTCTCGATCTGCCGGCCGGTTTTGGCTATCGGCCTGTGTCGCGGGCCGGCGATACCATGAGCGACGGTCTGCGCGTGCCGGCGGCGCACGATGGCATGGCGGCGTTCGAGGGAGAAGACGGCCGTATTGTTCTGATCTGCAATCACGAAATGAGTTCGCACTGGTTTGAAGGCAGCCCGTATCTCGATGGCTACGAAGCGCTCCCTGAATCGACAAAGGCGCTGTTGTACGATCGGGGTGGCGACAGGACGCCGGCACTTGGCGGCACGACAACCACGATTTACAACCCGATGACGGGCAAGACGGAAAAGCAATACCTGAGTCTCGCCGGCACCGAGATCAACTGCGCCGGCGGACCAACGCCCTGGGGTAGCTGGCTGAGCTGCGAGGAGTGCTTTGAGATTCCCGGCAGCCGCATTGACTACGGGCACAGGATCAGGCGCGATCAGCCGCACGGCTATGTTTTTGAAGTGTCGTCCAGCGCAAAGGGGCTGGTCGCGGCGGAGCCGATCAGGGCAATGGGCAAGTTTGAACACGAAGCCTGTGCCGTCGATGCAAGCACCGGCATCGTTTACATGACCGAAGATCGACACTACAGCCTCTTCTACCGCTACATCCCTGACGTTCGCGGCAATCTTCACGCCGGAGGCCGACTGCAGGCCCTGGCAATCGACGGCCATGCGAGCGTCATGACGCACAACTGGTCATCGCAGCCACAGGTGACGATGAACACGCCCATGCGAACGCGCTGGATCGACCTGGACGATGTCGACCCTGTTGAGAACGACCTGCGCCTGCGCGGCGCCGTACTCGGCGCCGCAACCTTCGCGCGCGGCGAGGGCCTTTGTGCCGCCGGCGATCGCTTCGCATTTACCTGCACGATTGGCGGTCCGGCCCGACTCGGGCAGGTCTTTAGCTACGCGCCGGGTCCGTTCGAAGGAACGCCAAGAGAAAACGAAGCCCCGGGCACACTGATGCTGATCGCCCAGGCCACCTCCGAATCCCTGCTGCGCCACTGCGACAACCTCACGATGGCGCCGTGGGGAGACCTGATCGTCTGCGAGGACACCAGCGATCACTGTGGGCTGGTCGGCATCGATCCGGACGGACGGCAATACGCGCTCGCCGATAACCCCCACTCCAACTCGGAACTCGCCGGCGTCTGTTTCTCGCCCGATGGCAACACGCTGTTCGTGAATATCCAGTACCCCGGCATGACGCTTGCGATTACCGGTCCCTGGCCTGCCTGAACGAGCGAGCCCTCCGGATCCCGCCAACAACCTGGTAGCGCGGGGAGACCAGCGTCGAGCGCGGGGATATCTCACCAGGCGAGTTTGCGAACGTCGGCTCCGCCGGCGGGAGCACTGCCCGAGCGACTGCGACATCCCCGCGCATATCGAACAGCCGCGCCGAGCGCGGGGATATCTCACCAAGCGAGTTTGCGAACGTCGGCTCCGCCGGCGGGAGCACTGTCCGAGCGACTGAGATATCCCCGCGCTCGACGCGGCCGTGCATCGACCGGAGCCGGTCTACCCGGCGGCGCGCTTTTCCAGGATCTCGACCGCCGGCAGTTTCTTGCCCTCGACGAACTCGAGGAACGCACCGCCACCGGTCGAAATGTACGAGATCCGGTCGGCGAGCCCATACTTGTCGATTGCAGCCAGCGTGTCACCGCCGCCCGCAACCGAAAACGCGTCGCTCGCCGCGATGGCTTCAGCGAGCGCCCTGGTTCCGGCGCCGAACTTGTCAAACTCGAAGACACCGACCGGACCGTTCCAGATTATGGTTCCCGCGCCGGCCAGAATTGCGGCGAAACGCTTCGCCGTCTCCGGGCCAATATCGAGTATCAGCTCGTCTGGCCCGACCGCATCCGTCGACTTCACTGTTGCTGTTGCATCCGCGGAGAAGGCGTCGCCAACGACCACATCGGAAGGCACCGGAATTTCGGCACGATCGTCTCGATTGGCCGCAAGTTCGCGGGCGGTGTCCAGCATGTCCGCTTCGAATAAGGACTTGCCGACACTATGCCCAGCCGCGGCGATGAAGGTATTGGCAATGCCGCCGCCCACGATCAGGCAATCGACAACATCTGCAAGTCTGTCCAGCACCGTCAGCTTGGTCGATACCTTGGAACCGCCGACGATCGCTACCAGTGGACGTGCCGGATTGTCGAGCGCCTTGCCGAGCGCCTCGAGTTCGCCTGCAAGCAGCGGACCGGCGCAGGCAACCGGCGCATACGCCGCGACCCCGTAGGTGCTCGCCTGCGCACGATGCGCCGTGCCGAAGGCATCCATCACGAACACATCGCAGAGCGCCGCCATTTTCTTCGCGAGCCCCTCGTCGCAGGCTTTCTCGCCGACGAGATAACGAACGTTTTCGAGCAGCACCACCTGGCCGGGCTCGACGGTCACGCCATCGATCCAGTCCTTGACGAGCGGCACGTCGCAATGCAGCAGTTCGGCCAGACGGTCAGCAACCGGCTGCAGCGTGAACGTGTCGTCGGGTTTACCCTCGGTGGGTCGACCCAGGTGCGATACGAGCATTACGGCGGCATTTGCATCCAGTGCGGCCTGGATGGTCGGCAGCGCGGCACGAATACGTGCATCGCTGCTTACGACGCCGTCGGCCACCGGGACATTCAGGTCCTCACGAATCAGCACCCGCTTGCCCGACAGTTCGACGTCGGCCATGTTGATGACAGACATAACGGCTCCCTTTCGAGGAATTACTTCGCCTTCATCAGCGCGTTGGCGGTGTCCAGCATGCGACAGGAGAATCCCCACTCGTTGTCATACCAGGACAGCACCTTGACGAGCGTGCCCTCCATCACCTTCGTGAGCCCTGCGTCGTACGTGGACGAGGCAGGATCGTGATTGAAGTCGATCGACACCAGCGGTTCATCGTTGTAGGCGAGTATGCCCTTGAGCGCACCCTCGCTCGCCTTCTTCATGATCTTGTTGATCTCGTCGACGCTGGTCGCGCGTTCGGCGACAAAGGTCAGGTCGACACAGGAGACATTGATCGTCGGCACGCGCATTGAAAACCCGTCCAGTTTGCCATTGAGCTCCGGCAGAACCAGGCCGACGGCTTTAGCGGCACCCGTACTGGTCGGTATCTGCGACATCGTGGCGGAACGCGCCCGACGAAGATCCTTATGGAAGACATCCGTCAACACCTGGTCGTTGGTATAGGCGTGAATGGTCGTCATGATTCCGTGTTTGAGACCGATCGCTTCGTGTAAGGGCTTGACCAGTGGCGCCAGGCAGTTGGTCGTACATGACGCGTTGGAAATAACCTCGTGCTTCGCGGTCATCGTGTGGTCGTTGACGCCGTAGACGAAGGTGCCGTCGATGTCGGCACCGCCCGGCGCAGAGATGATCACCTTCTTGGCACCGCCTGCAATGTGCTTGCCCGCAGTTTCGCGGGTGCGAAACAGTCCCGTGCACTCGAAAACAACATCCACTCCGAGATCGCCCCAGGGCAGCTTGGCCGGATCGCGTTCGGCGAACACCTTTATCCGGTCGCCGTTGACAATAATGTCGTCTCCGTCGACTTCGACGGTTCCGGGGAAACGCCCGTGAGCCGTGTCGCGTCGCGTAAGATGTGCATTCGTATTCGCATCACCCAAATCGTTGATGGCAACAACGTTGAACTCACCGGCCCGATCCAGCTCATGAATTGCGCGCACGATGTTGCGCCCGATGCGGCCGTAACCGTTGATACCGATATTGATCGCCATTTTTACTTCTCCAGGTTTAAAAGTTTAGCCGGTCATTGCCGGCGCAATTAGTCAAGCAAGCACGTCTTTGACGACCGAGACGAGATTCTCGATCGTAAAGCCGAAGTGTTCGAACAACTTCTCGGCAGGGGCCGACTCTCCAAAACGATCGAGGCCAACGACGCGGCCCGTTGTTCCGACGTAACGCCACCAGCCATCGGTGACGCCAGCCTCAACCGCAACGCGAGCCGTGACTGCCGCTGGCAACACGGATTCGCGATAGCTCGCGTCCTGGGCATCGAACACATCCGTCGACGGCATTGATACGACGCGCGCAAGAATGCTCTCCTCCGCGAGCGCCGCCGCTGCCGAAACCACCAAATCAACCTCGGAACCCGTAGCAATCAAGATAATATCGGGCTTTCCGTCGGCATCTTTCAATACGTATCCACCGCGAGACGCGTCGGCAATCTGCGCCGCCGTGCGCTCCTGGTGTGGCAGGCCCTGCCGCGTCAGGACCAGGCTCGTCGGTCCATCCAGCCGCTCGATGGCATGGCGCCATGCGATGGCGGTTTCGACCGTGTCACAGGGGCGCCAGACACTCATATTGGGCATCAGCCGCAGCGAGGCCGTATGCTCGACGGGCTGATGGGTCGGACCGTCTTCGCCGAGACCGATGGAGTCATGCGTATAGACAAGGATATTGCGCAGCTTCATCAGGGCTGCCATACGCAACGCGTTGCGCGCGTAGTCGGAGAAGGTCAGGAACGTGCCTTCGTACGGTATGAAGCCACCGTGCAGCGCAATGCCATTGCAAATCGCGGTCATGCCGAACTCACGAACACCAAACCAGATATAGTTTCCGGCGGCGTCGTTGCCCGTTATCGGCGTGGAGCCGGCGTGCTTGGTGAGATTCGAGCCGGTAAGATCGGCTGAGCCGCCGACAAGTTCGGGAAGCTGCGGCGCAAACGCATTGAGCGCCAGCAGCGACGCCTTGCGCGTTGCCATGCTTTCGCCGGCGGCGGCGATATCGCCAATGGCCCGGTCGGCGCAGGAGCGCCAGTCGGTCGGCAGTTTGCCGGCCATGCGGCGCACGAACTCGGCCCCAAGCTCAGGATACTCCGCATTGTAGGCTGCGAACGCATTGTTCCAGGCTGCCTCGTCGGCGGCCCCGCGCTCCTTGCCATTCCACGCGGCGGCGATTTCTCCCGGGATTTCGAAGGGCGGAGAATCCCAGCCGAGCGACTTGCGTGCCGCAGCGATCTCCTCGGCCCCCAGCGGCGCACCGTGCGTCGACGCCGTGCCCTGCTTGTTGGGTGCGCCGAAGCCGATAATGGTCTTGCAGCAAATCAGCGTCGGCCTGTCTTCATCGGACAGCGCCTCCTCGATGGCCGCCGTAATCTCCGCACCGTCATGACCGTCGACGCTGTCGATAACCTGCCAGCCATACGCCTCGAAACGAGCGGCCGTATCGTCCGTGAACCAGGCATCGACTTCGCCGTCGATGGAAATATTGTTGTCGTCGTAAAAGCAGATCAGCTTGCCCAGCTTGAGCGTGCCGGCGAGTGAACACGCCTCGTGAGATATGCCCTCCATAAGGCAACCGTCGCCAAGGAACACCCAGGTCCTGTGGTCGACGATCTCATGGCCGGGACGATTGAAGCCGGCGGCCAGCATCTTCTCTGCCATGGCCATGCCGACAGCGTTGCTGACACCCTGCCCGAGTGGGCCTGTGGTGGTCTCGACGGGACCGCCCCGCTCGTATTCAGGATGACCGGCCGTGCGATAGCCCAGCTGGCGGAAATTCTTCAGCTGATCGATGCCGAACGCCGCGTAGCCGGTGAGATGCAGCAGGCTGTAAAGCAGCATCGATGCATGCCCGTTGGACAACACGAAGCGATCGCGATTTGCCCACTCCGGATTCGCCGGATTATGTCGAAGGTAATCGTTCCAGAGAACCTCCGCGATATCCGCCATGCCCATCGGTGCACCTGGGTGACCTGAGTTGGCAGCCTGCACGGCATCCATACTCAGGGCTCTGATCGCATTCGCGAGATCGCGCCGGGCCGGCTGGCCGGCGACTGCTGCTTTATGTGGCATGGGACCTTTGTCTGTAGTGGGCCTTGCGGCCTCTTTGTTGTGAGTGCGGTCTGGCGATCCGCGAGTCGGGCATTTTCCCTGTTATGAGGGGCCGCATCAAGGGTACAATGCGCCACCCTTTGACCTGAGAACCTCGATAATCATGAGCGATTCGTTTCTTTTTACCTCGGAATCCGTCTCCGAGGGTCATCCCGACAAAATTGCCGACCAGATTTCCGACGCGATACTGGATGCCATCATAATGCAGGACCCGAAGGCGCGTGTCGCCTGTGAGACCATGGTCAAGACAGGGGTTGCCATCGTCGCCGGCGAGGTTACGACGTCAGCCTGGGTCGATATTGAAGATATCGTACGCGATACCGTGCTGGACATCGGCTACGACAGCTCGGAAAAAGGCTTCGACGGGGCATCCTGCGCCGTTCTCAACGCAATCGGCAAGCAGTCGGGCGACATCAATCAGGGCGTCGACCGTGAAACACCCGAGCAGCAGGGTGCCGGTGATCAGGGACTCATGTTTGGCTATGCGACGAACGAAACCGACGTTCTCATGCCGGCGCCGATTACCTATTCCCATCGCCTTGTCAGGCGACAGGCCGAAGTACGCAAGAATGGCACGCTGCCGGATCTGCGTCCGGATGCGAAAAGCCAGGTGACCTTTATCTACGAGGGCGGCAAACCGGTTGCCATCGACGCGGTCGTACTCTCGTCGCAGCACGGCCCGGACATTTCCATGGCCGAGCTTCGCGAGTGCGTCATGGAAGAGATCATCAAGCCCGTCATTCCTGCGAACCTGGTCAACAAGAACACCAAGTACCACATCAACCCGACCGGCCGCTTCGTGATCGGCGGACCAATGGGTGATTGCGGCCTGACGGGCCGCAAGATCATCGTCGATACCTATGGCGGCTCCGCGCGCCATGGGGGCGGCGCTTTTTCGGGCAAGGACCCATCTAAAGTCGACCGTTCCGCCGCCTATGCCGCCCGCTATGTCGCCAAGAACATCGTGGCCGCCGGTCTCGCCCAGCGCTGCGAGATTCAGGTATCCTATGCCATCGGCGTTGCCGAACCGACGTCGATAAGCGTGAGCACCTTTGGTACCGGGAAACATTCCGATACAAAGCTGACGGAACTGATTCGCAAGCACTTTGATCTTACGCCGTATGGCATTCTGACCATGCTTGACCTGATCCAGCCTATCTACAAGCAGACGGCTGCCTACGGACACTTCGGCCGCGACGATCTCGACTTGAGCTGGGAAAAGACGGACAAGGCTGATTTGTTAAAGGACGCTGCGGCCTGAACCCGACGTCACCACTAGATAAGAACACAGGAGAAGTACTTATGAGCAGCGAAGCTGTTGCCATTCCCAAGAATGACTACAAGGTCGCGGATATTTCGCTCGCCGACTTCGGCCGCAAGGAAATAGCCATCGCCGAAACCGAGATGCCGGGACTCATGGCGCTTCGCGAGGAATACAAGGGCCAGCATCCACTGAAAGGCGCACGACTGACCGGTTGCCTGCACATGACCATTCAGACCGCCGTCCTCATCGAGACGCTCTCCGAACTCGGCGCCGATATTCGCTGGTCGTCCTGCAACATCTTTTCCACGCAGGACCATGCGGCAGCCGCGATAGCCGCCGCGGGCATCCCTGTGTTTGCCTGGAAAGGCGAGACCGAAGACGAATATTGGTGGTGCGTCGAGCAGACCATCAATGGCCCGGACGGCTGGCAGCCCAATATGATTCTTGACGATGGCGGTGACCTGACCGGACTGCTGCACGACAAGTACCCCGATCTCATGAAGGGAATCAAGGGCCTGTCCGAGGAAACAACCACGGGCGTCAAGCGACTGTATGACATGATGGCCGACGGCGCGCTGATGTGCCCGGCATTCAACGTTAACGACTCGGTCACGAAGTCGAAGTTCGACAACCTCTACGGCTGCCGCGAGTCGCTGGTTGACAGTATCAAGCGCGCCACAGACGTCATGATTGCCGGCAAGGTCGCCGTCGTCTGCGGCTTCGGCGACGTGGGCAAGGGCTCCGCACAGTCGCTGCGCGCGCTCGGCGCCAACGTCTGGGTTACCGAAGTCGACCCGATCTGTGCCCTGCAGGCATCAATGGAAGGCTATCGCGTCGTCGATTTCGACGAGATCTGCGACCAGGTCGATATCGTCGTAACCGCGACCGGCAATTACCACGTCGTAACCGGCCCGCAAATGGACCGTATGCGCGATCAGGCCATCGTGTGCAACATCGGGCATTTCGACAACGAGATCGATGTCGCCTACCTGAAAAAATACGAGTGGGAAAACATCAAGCCACAGGTCGACCATGTCATCTTTCCCGACGGCAAGCGCATTATCCTGCTGGCCGAAGGACGGCTGGTGAATCTCGGCTGCGGCACCGGGCATCCGAGCTTCGTCATGTCCAACTCCTTCACCAACCAGGTATTGGCACAGATCGAGCTCTGGCAAAATGGTGACAACTACGAGAATTCAGTCTACGTGTTGCCAAAATACCTTGACGAGAAAGTCGCCCGGCTGCACCTGGATCGCGTTGGCGCCAAGCTCACTGAACTGACGGATGAGCAGGCAAAGTACATCGGCGTAGCGAAGGAAGGTCCGTACAAGTCGGAGATCTACCGCTACTAAGGATCGATCTATCCAAGCAATCCCTGATGCAGCTGATAGCGAAGTGATCCGGATTCTGCACCTTACGGATCCGCATCTCTTCGCCGATCCGGAGGGTAGCCTGCGTGGCACTGTCACGCGGGCGTCGCTGGAGCGGGTTCTCGATCACTATAGGGCGGGCGACTGGAAAGCGGACCGCATCATCGTTACCGGCGACCTGATCCAGGATGATTCCGCCGAGGCCTACGCGCGTTTCCGGGAACTGCTCTTGCCGCTGGATACTCGCGTGCACTGCGTTCCCGGCAATCATGACGTGCGCCAACTCATGCAACCAGTCTGCTGTTTCCCGCCGTTTTCGTATTGCGCGTACGAGGAAATCGGGGACTGGTTGATTGTCGGTCTCGATAGCTGTGCCACTGACGATGCGGGCGGCTTCCTTGCCGACGAGGAGCTTGCTCGCTTTTCCACCATCGTCGACGACAGCGACGCAAAACACGTCATGGTCTGCCTGCATCATCCGCCAGTGCCCATGGGCAGTACCTGGCTGGACACCGTCGGATTGCGTAACGGCGAGCAGTTCCTCCAGCATGCCGCTCAGTTGCAGCGGGTCCGCCTGGCCGTGTTCGGCCACGTTCACCAGGATTACGATGCCGAACACCACGGCATACGAATCATGGCAACGCCTTCCACCTGCAGCCAGTTTCTGCCGGGCAGCGACGAGTTCGCGGTGGATGGCCGGCCACCGGCCTATCGCCGCATCACGCTGCACGGCGACGGCAGCACTAAAGACGACCTTATCTGGGTTGATGATGACTAGCAGTTTATTGACAAGGTCTCACGCTGCCCGGGTGGCATGCGTTGTCTTTCTACTGGTGCTCGGCTGGCCCGCCGCGGCGGACACGGAAGCGCATCCGGTAACACTGTGGCGGGCGCAGGGGCTCACCAACAGCGTCTACCTGCTGGGCTCCATTCATCTATTGCGTGAACAGGACCACCCCTTACCCACCGTTATCGATCGTGCCTATGATGATGCCGATGTGCTGATCATGGAACTCGACATGGACGATATCGACAGCCTGGCCACCCAGCAGTTATTCAACCAGGCCGGCGTATTGCAGGATGGCCGAACCCTCAGAGACCTGATGGGAGAGGACCTGTATCGCCGTGCCGAAAAAGCGGCACAGAAAAGCGATATCCCAATCGAGATGCTGGCTTCAAGCGAGCCGTGGCTGGCGGCTATCACCGTCGAGATGCTGGCCCTGTACCGGATAGGCTTTAATCCGATGCTGGGCGTTGAAATGACGATGGTGTCGCGCGCAGCACGAGACGGCAAACCTATCGACGGCCTCGAAGATATCGAAGAGCAGCTGGCTTTTCTCGACGGCTTGTCGCTCGATGCGCAGCGCAACATGCTGCTCCAGACCCTGGAAGACAGTGCCGACATGCGCGAGTCGATCGACGAGATGATACGCGCGTGGCGCCACGGCGATATTGCGGTGCTGGAGTCGGGAATGCTCGACAGTTTTGAGGGCAATGAAGAATTGAGCAATGTGCTGGTCAATGAGCGTAATCGCCGCTGGGCAAGGCAGATCGATGAACTCCTCGATGATGCCAACGACTACCTGATTATCGTCGGCGCGCTGCATCTTGTGGGTGAAACCGGCGTGCCGCGTCTCTTGGCGCAGAAAGGTGTCAAGATTCAGCAGTTGAGTGAGCCTGCCTCTATCCGATAGCATGCGTGCCTGCGAGTGAGGCGCCTGGCAACCCTCGTTGCTTATTCGCACGATTCATCCTGGAGATAGTTGATGAGCTTGTTTTCGAACGCACGGCGCGTTATTGCCGGAGGCGTCAATTCGCCCGTCAGAGCCTTTGCGGGAGTCGGTGGCGAACCCGTATTTTTCAAGAGCGCAAAGGGTGCCTGGCTGGTAGCGGAAGACGGACGCAGGTACATCGACTATATAGGATCGTGGGGGCCCATGATCCTCGGCCATGGTCACCCGGCCGTGATCGAGGCCGTAACCGAAACGGCCAGGCAGGGCCTGAGTTTCGGCGCGCCATGCGTACTCGAAACCCGCATGGCGGAAAGAATATGCGCAATCATGCCCGCCATTGAACGCGTCCGAATGGTCAGTTCGGGGACCGAGGCGACCATGAGCGCGATTCGCCTGGCGCGCGGCCATACCGGCCGTGACAAGATCATCAAGTTCGAGGGCTGCTATCACGGCCACTCCGACTCGCTGCTCATCAAAGCGGGCTCAGGCGCGCTGACGCTTGGCGTGCCGAGCTCTCCGGGGGTGCCGGCGGGGCTTGCCGAACACACGATCACATTGCCCTTCAACGATATCGGCGCGGTGCAGGCGGCGTTTTCCGAACTCGGTGAACAGCTTGCCTGCGTCATCGTCGAACCGATTGCCGGCAACATGAACATGGTGCCGCCGGTGCCCGGTTTTCTTCAGGCCTTGCGCGATGCCTGCACCGAGGCCGGCGCACTGTTGATATTCGACGAAGTCATGACCGGTTTTCGCGTCGCCAGGGGCGGCGCACAGGCCCTTTTTGGCATCGAGCCGGATCTGACGACACTCGGAAAGATAGTCGGTGGCGGCATGCCTGCCGCCGCTTTCGGTGGCCGTGCCGACATCATGGCAAGCATCGCTCCCGACGGCCCGGTCTACCAGGCAGGCACGCTGTCCGGCAATCCGGTCGCTATGGCGGCAGGGCTGGCAACGCTGCAACAACTTGAGCAGCCCGGCTTTTACGAAGCCCTCGCCGCGTCAACCCGACGCCTGACCGAGGGCCTGGCGGCCGCGGCGAATGAAGCCGGCATCGCCATCGCCTCGGAGAACGAAGGCGGCATGTTCGGCTTCGTATTTACGGGTGACGGTCCGGTTCGGAGTTTCGCGCAGGTAGCGGCCGCCGACATCGCGCGCTTCCGCAAATTTTTTCACGGCATGCTCGACCAGGGTGTCTATCTCGCACCGTCCGCGTTCGAAGCCGGTTTCGTTTCTGCCGCACACGGCAACGATGAAATCGACGCGACCCTCGCGGCGGCGCGCAAGGTTTTCGCCACCCTGTGATTAAGGGCTACCTAGCTGCGCACCGAGTTCATCAGCTGGTCGATGAGTTTTAGCCGCTCCAGCGTGTCACTGCTCTCCAGAAAACGCTGTTTCTCTTCGAGATCGATCGGCAGGATTTCGACCAGGCGATAGGTCACCCAGACCGCGTCGTCGAAGCGCCGCTCCAGCGATTCGTAAAGCCGGCCCAGATCGTCGAGCACGCTCTCGAGGATCTTCTTCAATGACGCGTACTCGGCCGGCAGCACCATGTCGGGCTCTGGCGGCAATATCTCGATCGTCCCCACGTTGAGCCCGTCCGGCTGTCGCCGAATCGACAGCAATCGAAACCGGTCGCCGCCGGCGGCCGTCACGCCGAGCAGGCCGTCGCTTCCCTGGTACCAGTCCGTGATCGTCGCCAGCGTACCAACATCGTGCGTGCTCGCCTGGCCGTCTTCCTGCCCTTCCCTGATCAACAATACGCCGAACGGCAGTTCGCTCTTCATGCAATGACTGATCATGTCGATATAACGCGATTCGAAAATACGCAACGGCAGCGGACCGCCCGGAAACAGGACTGTGCGAAGCGGAAAAAGTGGTATCTCCATCGGCGCAATTATAGTGCGAGCTGCATCGGGCCGCGAGAGCGCGTCGGCCCGCACTCCGTAGCGGTGAAATAGCCGGGCTAAGCGCCGCGCGTTCGCTGCAGCATTGCGGTCAGCGTTTGTCTTGCGGCCCCAAAACCGCCATTGCTCATGAATACGACCTGGTCACCCGACAATACCCGCGTGGACATGTCGGTCACGAGCTGATCGTAGTCGCCGAACAGGCGGACTTTGGCACCGAGCGTTGCCAGGGCAGCCTCGAATTCAGAGGCCATGTTTTTCGGACGATAAACCCAGACGAGGTCCGCCGCGCTCAGCGACTCCGCGATCGTGTCGTTATGCACGCCGAGTTTCATCGTGTTGGAGCGGGGTTCGATCGCGACCACAACCCGGTGACCCGGGTAGCGCCGCCTGACCGACGCAATCGTCTTGCGGATGGCCGTCGGGTGATGCGCGAAATCATCGTAGATGGCGATATCAGCAACCGTCGCCGTGCGCTCCATGCGCCGCTTTACCCCCTCGAAACGCGACATCGCATCCACGGCCTGCTGCAGTGACACCCCCGCCGAGGCCGCGGCAGCGACCGCCGCGAGCGCGTTCTCGAGGTTGTAGCTGCCGCCAATCTGCCAGCGCGTTTCGGCCGAACTCCCGTCCGGTCCCCGCATGCGGATGCGACGCTCAACCTTGTCGCAAAAACTCGCCGTCCAGTCCGCGTTGTCATGCAGTCCGAAAGTTTCGAGCGGCGTCCAGCAGCCCAACTCGATCAGTCTTTGCAGATTATCGTCGACACCGTTTCGAATGATGCGGCCGCTGCCGGGCACCGTTCGCAAGAGCTGGTGGAATTGCCAAAGGATCGCGTCCATATCTGCGTAGATGTCCGCATGGTCGTACTCGAGGTTGTTGAGAATCAGGGTGCGGGGCCGGTAATGAACGAATTTCGCACGCTTGTCGAAGAATGCCGTGTCGTATTCGTCAGCTTCGACGACGAAGAAGGCCGACTTGCCGGAGCGGGCCGATTCTCCGAAGTTGGCCGGAATGCCGCCGATGAGAAAGCCGGGAGCGTGGCCGGCATCTTCCAGAATCCAAGCCAGCATGCTCGCCGTCGTCGTCTTGCCATGCGTGCCCGCCACGGCAAGCACATGCCTGTCCTTGAGGACGTTCTCCGCGAGCCATTGCGGGCCGGACATGTAGCGTAGGCCACGATCCAGCATCGCTTCGACCACCTCGACACCGCGGCTCATGACATTGCCGACGACGACACAATCCGGCTCGCAGTCCAGCTGTGCTGCATCCATACCCTCATGGACCGCGATACCGAGATTCTTCAGCTGCGTACTCATCGGCGGGTAAACAGCACGATCGCAGCCCGAAACCTCATGCCCGGCCGCCTGGGCCAGCGCGGCGACGCCGCCCATGAAGGTTCCGCAAATTCCCAGTATGTGTATATGCATGTCGCCTCAGGTTGTCGCGATTGCGTTCGGGTCGAGTATCGAATAGAGCATGAGTTGAAAAATGAAAACGGCCATGGCGATTACGACACCAATGTACCAGTGCCGTTCTATCGCGCGTGAAATGATATGGCCCTCGACCGGAACGGTCCACAACAGAATCAGCGTGACGATCATGTTGCTTGCGTTTTCGCTCAGCAGCGGCGTGAGCACAAGGTCGCCGAGCACGAACATCAGGCTCAGCAGAGCACCGCAGCCGAGAAGAGCCATCAAGGTTTGCAGCAGCCTTGCAGCCTTGCCGGACAACAGCACGATGGCCGCATAGCAGGCAAAGCCCGCAATCCCGGTCAGGATACCGACAACAAAATCTTTTTCATCGAGCTCGGCGGCTGCCACCGTCATGGCAACGCCGGCAAACAGCCACATCGCTGCGATAATGACGAATAACACGGCGGAATGCGGAATCGTATCCGGGCCTGTTCGCAGACGAATGATGTCAAACAGGGTTCTGATAAGGGCTAGCACGTCGCTTGTATGGGTTCCAGAATGCGATCAACGGATAATCGCATGTTACCCTGCGTTTCTGTATACCGCTTTCGGCCACTCAATGTCCCACTATCGTTTCGTCGATCAACCCGACCGGCTGGCTTCGGATCTGACGGACCACGAGCAGGTCGGCGTCGATACCGAGTTCATGCGCGAGAAGACCTATTTCGCGCAACTCTGCCTGGTACAGGTCTCGACCCGCGACGAGATCTTTTGCGTCGACCCGCTGACGGAGAGCCGCCAGGAAGCGTTCTGGCAGGCGCTTCTGGGTCGAGACTGGGTCGTTCACTCGGCGCGGCAGGACATCGAAGTCGTGTCACAAACCGCGGGTGCAATGCCGGCTACTCTCTTTGACACCCAGGTTGCCGCCGGACTGCTCGGCTACCCCGCACAAATGGGTTATGCGGGCCTCATCAAGGACCTTTTCGATGTCGACATGGACAAATCGCATACCCGAGCCGACTGGAGCAAGCGACCGCTCAAGGAAGCCTTCCTGGAATACGCCGCCGAAGACGTCGAGTACCTGCTTCCCGCCTTCGAGAACCTGAGCGAGCGGCTCGACAAGCTCGGCCGGTATGAATGGGCACGCGAAGACTCGCAGTTGTTGCTGGATCCTGAGCTCTACGACCTGGGCGCCGGCCAGGCGCTCGATCGCCTGAAGGGCGCGAGGAATTTTCGCGGCCGCAAGCGCGCGGCGGCGGCGAGACTCGCCGCCTGGCGTGAACGCGAGGCCATTGCGCGCAATCGACCCCGACAGTGGATACTCCGGGACACGGTGTTGCTGGATCTGGCCTATCGCCTGCCAACAACAATGCAGCAGCTCGGCGAGATTGAGGGTATGCCGGCAAAACTCCTGAACCGCGCCGGCCAGACGCTGTTGCAGGAAATCGCCGCATCCGCGAAGGACGAGAACAACTACAGTCCGCCGCGTCCGCCGGACGAAACGCAAAAAGTGCTGCTCAAGGACATGCAGTCGCGCGTGCAGAAGTGTGCCGAAGATCTTGGTATCGCCGCCGAAACTGTTGCCTCGAAGCGCGAGCTTTCAGCCATCGTTATCTCGGGCAGTCGGGAATCCCGCGTGTTCTCCGGCTGGCGGCACGATGTCATCGGCAATGATCTGCTCGCTCTGATGTAGCCACGCATCTGCGGCCTGTAAGACGGCGCGATAGAGCGTCGCAAAAGGGCGACAAATACTCGAAATAGCCAGCTAATGTGAAGTCGACCGACAAAACCCGGCCGACTCGTCGTATAGTTTGCGCAGGCTTTTTCGGAGCACTTAACGATGCGATTCCCGCCTCTGATGTTTGCGTCTCTGTTCGCCCTTAGCGCCTGCGGCGGTGGCGCGGACAGCATGCCTACGCAACAACAACCGTTGCCGACGCTGTCTATTTCGGACTCGAGCATTTCGGAGGGCGATAGCGGCACGGCGTCCCTGGACTTTACCGTTTCGCTGTCGCGCAGCAGCTCATCGGACGTCAGCGTTGACTACGCGACATCGGATGGCAGCGGGTCGGCCGGCAGCGATTACACGGCCGGCAGCGGCACGCTGAGCATTCCAACGGGCAGCACTTCGGCGAGTATTTCCGTGGAGGTGCTTGGTGACATTGACAGCGAAGGAGACGAGACGCTGACGGTTACGCTCAGCGGCGCGATTGGCGCGACCATTGCCGACAGCAGTGCCGTCGGCACGATACAGAACGACGATGCGACAGCGATATTCGGCCTGGAACAGCGACCGGACAACCAGACCTGCGTGGCGCCGACGCGGCCGAATCCGGTGACCAGCGTTGTAGCGGAGGAGCCCTACCCCGGAGTTTCGTTTGGCGCTGGCGGCCCGACAAAGCTGCTGATGGAACCGGTTGCTGACCCGCGCTGGTTCGTACTGCGGAAAGCAGGGCAAGTTCAGGTCTTCGATCCGGATAATCCGGTCGTTTCCGATTACCTCGACTTCTCCGGCGTGGTCAATACTTCGGGTGAAGGCGGCCTGCTCAGCCTGGCCTTTCATCCCGACTACCCTGCGACGCCTGAGATCTTTTTTTCCTACACGCGTGACTCATCGCCGATGCGCTCGGTTATTTCTCGCGTGATCCTCGACAACGTGACGGCGCCGAGCGCGATAGGCGCCGGTTCCATTGAGCACGAGATCATCACCGTCGATCAGTTCGCCAGCAATCACAACGGCGGCGACATCGCGTTCGGGCCGGACGGGCTTCTGTATATCGGCCTGGGCGATGGCGGTGGCGGCGGAGATCCGCAGGAGACCGGGCAGAACACGACCAACCTCCTCGGCGCTTTCCTGCGGCTGAATGTGACCGATCCGTCGATCAGCTACCCGGCGAATTCCTACCTGATCCCCGCGGGCGCCCAGGGCAACCCGTTCGCTGCTGAACCGAAATGCGGTGCGACACTGAGCAACCCGAATAACTGCCCCGAAATCTACGCCTGGGGCGTGCGCAACCCCTGGCGCTGGTCCTTCGATTCGGCAACCGGGCAGTTATGGGCCGGCGACGTCGGCCAGGGCGCCCGTGAAGAGGTCGACATCATCGAGCGCGGCAACAACTATGGCTGGGACTGCCGTGAGGGCTTCCAGGTCTTCGAAAACACCGGCTGCAATGCAGTCTATACCGATCCGGTACACGACTATCCGCGCAGCGAAGGCAACTCGATCACCGGTGGAATGGTGTATCGCGGCTCGGCGATCGGCGGTCGCATCGGCGACTACATCTATGCCGACTACGGTTCGGGACGAATCTGGGCGCTCGGTCCCGACGGCCAGGGCGGCTACAGCAACGAACAGCTGCTCGATGAGCCCGGCGGCCCGGTCGCTTTCGCTGCCGATGCGGACGGCGAGCTTTATTTCGCCAATATTAACAATGGCCGGATTTACAAACTGGTGCCCGGCGCGGGTGCCGGCGGCGGAACGATTCCGGACCTGCTGTCCGACACTGGCTGCGTCGACCCGGCCGATGTCACCGCACCCTACGCCGGCCTGCTGCCCTATGACATCAACGCAGGATTCTGGTCAGACGGTGCCGACAAGTCCCGCTACATCGGCCTGCCGAATGGCACGGCAATTGCGATCAATGCCGGGGACGACTGGGAATTTCCGGCGGGCACCGTGATCGTCAAGAATTTCCGTCTCGGCGGCGACCTCGTCGAGACCCGTCACCTGATGCGACACCCGGACGGCGTCTGGGCGGGCTATACCTACGAGTGGAATGCGCAGCAAACCGAAGCAACGCTCGTGACTGGCGGCAAGACCGTCGACATCGCCGGCCAGGACTGGGTGTTTCCGAGCGGCGCACAGTGCGAACAGTGCCACACGGCGGCGGCTTCTTTTGCGCTTGGTCCGGAGACGGCGCAGATGAATCGCGATTTCACGTATCCGAGCACCGCGGTCACCGACAATCAGCTGGAGACGATGGATCACGTGGTGATGTTTGCATCGCCGCTGGCCGGAACGCCGGACACGCTGCCACGCCTGGCCGATCCCGCGGACAGCAGCGCCACTGTCAGCGAGCGGGCCCGCGCCTACCTGCACAGCAATTGCTCGAACTGCCATCGGCCGGGCGGCGGCACACCGGTGGATATCGACCTGCGCCGGGAAACGGCGTTGCAAGACACCGGCGCCTGCGACACGCTTCCGCAGGCCGGCATGCTGGGAATTCAGAACGCGCGAATCATCGCACCCGGCGATGCCGCCCGCTCGACGCTTATCGCGCGAACGAACCGGCGTGGCGACAACGTCGCCATGCCGCCGGTTGGCTCCACCGTGGTCGATACAGCCGGTGTGACGCTGCTGACGGACTGGGTGAACGGACTCAGCGCCTGTCAGTAAGCGCGCCGCGCCTAGGCGAGCGCCGCCAGCAGACGAGAAAACACTTCGTCGATCGTACCTTCTGCGTTGATCGTCGTGAGCTTGTTACGTTTCGCGTAATAGCTGATCAGCGGCTCCGTGTTTTCGCGGTAGACGTCGAGGCGATTGGCGATCGTCTCTTCGTTGTCATCGTCTCTGTGAATCAGCTCACCGCCGGCACTGGTGCATTCATCCAGCTCCTCCTGCGACGACAAGTAGATATTAAGTAGCTTGCCTGTCAGCGAGCAGGTGCGACGACCCGTCAGTCGTTTCATGAGAATGTCGAAATCCACGTCCAACAGCACCGCCGTATCCAGCGGCGTGCCAAGCTGATCGAGCAGCTCACTCAGATCCAGCGCCTGCTGAGTCGTCCGCGGGAATCCGTCGAGGATGAAGCCATCGGCGGCATCCGGCTGCATGAGTCGTTCACTGATAATTCCGAGTACAACGTCGTCCGGGACGAGCTCGCCGGCCTCCATGATTGACCTGGCCTTGCGTCCAAAGCGGGTACCGGAAGCAACCGCCTCGCGCAGCATATCGCCGGTCGAGATTTGAGGGATGTGCTTGTCCGCCGAGAGCTTCTGGGCCTGCGTGCCTTTGCCCGATCCGGGCGCGCCCAACAAAACGATACGCATGTTCTTGTGTCTCCAGTTCAGATTTTCCGCGCTGTCCGGCGCAAGCACCTGTTACAGCAGGGCGAGGTACGCTACCGGCTCCGTCCCGGGAGGTCAATGCGTGCGAAGCGGCAATATCGGCAATTGCCGATGATCCCGGACGGCCTTTCCGCTATGCTCTTCGCCTCTCGAACTTGCCTCCGGAGAAGCAACGATATGTCTGCAATGAACGCATTCTATGCCCAGTCGGGCGGTGTAACCGCCGTGATCAACGCCACCGCCTGTGGCGTCATTGAGACCGCACGCAAGTATCCGAACAAGATTGCCAACGTCTATGCGGGTCGCAATGGCATCATTGGGGCATTAACCGAAGACATGATCGATACCGGCAAGGAAAGCGCAGCAACGATCGCGGCGCTGATGCATACGCCTGGCGGTGCATTTGGCTCGGCGCGCTACAAACTCAAAGGTATCGACGAGAATCGCGCCGAGTACGAACGCCTCATCGAAGTATTCAAGGCGCATGATATTTCCTATTTCTTCTACAACGGTGGCAACGACTCTATGGACACGGCTCACAAGGTGTCGCAGATCAGCCAGAGCATGGGCTTTCCGGTGACCTGCCTCGGCGTGCCGAAAACGGTCGACAACGATCTTCCCGTCACCGATACCTGCCCGGGCTTTGGCTCGGTCGCCAAGTACGTGGCGGTATCGACGCAGGAGGCGGCTATGGATGTGCTGTCCATGGCCAAGACCTCGACAAAGGTCTTTATCCTCGAGGTCATGGGTCGTCACGCGGGCTGGATAGCCGCCGCAGGTGGCCTTGCCGGACAAAAGCCCGGGGATGCGCCGCACATCATCCTGTTTCCCGAGATTCCCTTCAGGAAACGCGAGTTTCTGAAACGCGTTGACGAGTGCGTGAAAAAATACGACTACTGCGTGATCGTCGTCAGTGAGGGCGCCGCTTTCGAGGACGGCACCTTCCTCGCGGAGGCCGGCACGCGCGACGCGTTCGGGCATGCGCAGCTCGGCGGCGTCGCCCCGGTTGTCGCGAACATGGTTCGCGAAGAGCTGGGTTACAAGTACCATTACGCGATCGCCGACTACCTGCAGCGATCCGCACGCCACATTGCCTCCGATGTCGACGTCAAGCAGGCCTACGCCGTCGGCAAAGCGGCCGTGCAGCTCGCGCTGCAGGGCAAGACGGCGGTAATGCCGGTCATCAAGCGCCTGTCCGACAAGCCTTACCGCTGGAAAATCGAGTCAGCGCCGCTCGGCCGCATCGCCAACAAAGAGAAGAAGCTGCCGCGCCGCTACATTAGCAAGGACGGCTTTGGCATCACCGAGGCAGCACGCCGTTACCTCGAACCTCTTATCAAGGGCGAGAATTATCCTCCATATATCAACGGCTTACCGAAGACGGCGAAACTCAAGTACCGTCCCGTGAAGCCGAAGACAGGCGTGAAATTTGTGGTATGATGCGCCGCCTGTCGCGGGCGGACTCTTCTGCTGTAGCAGTTCCGGAGTCAGGGAGCACCCGCGGCGCCCTTGATAAAAACAATGAGTGTTTTACCGAACGAAGCTCTGACGCTGGCGCCTGCGCCTGGCGATGGCGGGTTCGTTTGATCTATTCGCTACAAAGTCAGGAGAATATCTGATGTCTAACGACATGGCCCTATGGCTGTCGATCGCCGCCGGCGCTGCGGCTATCGTGTACGGGGGAATTTCGACGCGCTGGATTCTCAGGCAGGCGGCCGGCAACGCACGCATGCAGGAAATCGCGGCCGCGATCCAGGAAGGCGCGAAAGCCTACATGGACCGGCAGTACACGACAATCGGCATCGTAGGTGTCGTGCTGTTCGTGGTACTCGGCGTCGCGCTCGACTGGGCGACCGCCATCGGCTTTGCCATCGGCGCGATCTTCTCGGCCCTCGCCGGCTACATTGGCATGTACGTTTCCGTGCGCGCCAACGTACGCACGGCCGAAGCCGCCAAGAACGGCGTCAACCCGGCGCTCAACATCGCGTTTCGCGGGGGCGCCATCACCGGTCTGCTCGTCGTCGGCCTCGGCCTTCTGGGTGTTGCCGGCTATTTCATGATCCTCCTGCAGATGGGCTCCACTGTCGATCACGCGATTCATGCCCTGGTCGGACTGGCGTTTGGCGGTTCGCTGATATCGATCTTCGCTCGACTTGGCGGCGGTATCTTCACCAAGGGTGCTGACGTCGGCGCCGACCTGGTCGGCAAGGTCGAGGCCGGTATTCCGGAAGACGACCCGCGTAATCCCGGCGTGATCGCCGATAACGTCGGCGACAATGTCGGCGACTGCGCCGGTATGGCCGCTGACCTGTTCGAGACCTACGCGGTGACGATCATCGCGACGATGCTGCTCGGTGGCCTGGTCGCCGTCAACTTCGGTACAGAGGCCATCGTATTCCCGCTGGTGCTGGGGGCGGTTTCGATCGTCGCCTCGATCATCGGTACGTTCTTCGTCAAGACCTCTCAAGGCGGCAAGATCATGGGCGCGTTGTACCGCGGCATGATCGTTTCGGGCGTACTCGCCGCGATCGCCTTCTGGTTCATCACCGACATGATGATGGGCGCCAGCGGAAACGTTACCGGCATCTATTTTTCCGCGCTGATCGGTCTTGCGCTGACGGCGGCCATGGTCGTCATCACGGAGTACTACACGGGTACCGACTTCAAACCCGTTAAGACAATTGCGGAAGCCTCTTTGACCGGTGACGCGACCAACATCATTGCCGGTCTCGGCATTTCAATGAAAGCCACCGCGCTGCCGGTGCTGGCAGTTTGTGCCAGCATCTGGGGCGCATTCGCACTGGCGCCTGCAGGCGACAACCTCGCGGGTCTCTACAACATCGCGATCGCCGCAACGACCATGCTGTCGATGACAGGCGTCGTCGTCGCACTGGATGCTTTCGGACCTATCACCGACAACGCCGGTGGCATCGCCGAGATGGCAGAGCTGCCCCCCGAGGTTCGCAATATCACCGACCAGCTCGATGCGGTCGGCAACACGACCAAGGCCGTGACCAAGGGCTACGCCATCGGTTCGGCAGGACTGGCCGCCCTGGTATTGTTCGCTGACTACACCAATGCACTCGACAAGGCTGGCATCGATGCCGTCTTCCTGCTGAACGATCATCTCGTCATCATAGGCCTGTTCATTGGCGGACTCGTGCCGTTCCTGTTCGCCTCGATGGCGATGGAGGCCGTCGGCCGCGCCGCCGGCGCCGTGGTTCAGGAAGTGCGTCGCCAGTTCCGCGAGATCGAGGGCATCATGGAAGGAACCGGCAAGCCGGATTACAGCCGTGCCGTCGATCTTCTGACCAAGGCGGCGATCAAGGAAATGATCGTGCCCAGCCTGCTGCCAATCGGTGTTCCCTTGATCGTCGGCCTGGTACTTGGGCCGAAAGCACTGGGCGGATTGCTGCTCGGCACCATCGTCACCGGCCTGTTCGTTGCCATTTCGATGACGGCCGGCGGCGGCGCATGGGACAACGCCAAGAAATACATCGAAGACGGGAACTTCGGCGGCAAGGGATCGGACGCTCACAAGGCCGCCGTCACGGGCGACACGGTTGGCGATCCCTACAAGGATACGGCGGGTCCGGCGATCAACCCGCTGATCAAGATCATCAACATCGTTGCACTCCTGATGGTGCCGCTGCTGTAAGCGACAGCATCCGGCGTTTGCATCGCGAAAGCCGTCGGACTACCGTCCGGCGGCTTTTTTGTTGCCCGGATACGCGACTACGCCAATAGTATGCTTTCGGTTTTCGCCACCAGCGTCGATGGAAATACTGATCTGTATATCTGCAATCGGAGCGGCACCGATCAGCTCTGCCTGCGGCAGTAAGCCGACACGACGAGAAGGATTGGCTGCTCAGGGATTGAGCGCGCGATAGGTGCCGGTCGTCGACGTGCCCAGCAAAGTGGGCGCCTCGACAAAATGGCCCTGTACGAAGTCGACGCCCGCATCGCGCAGCCAGTCGAAATCTTCCTGGTGCTCCACCTGTTCGGCGACGACGCGAAACTGCATGGTGCGTGCCAGCTTGATCATTGCCACCACCATTTCCTGGTTGACCAGATCCGAGCGAAGGTTGCGCGTATAGGTGCCGTCGATTTTCAGGTAGTCGATCGGCAGATGCTTCAGGCTGGAGAACGAACCCAGGCCACTGCCGAAATCGTCGAGCGAGAACTCGCAACCGATGCCGTGAAGCACTTCGATAAAACGCTGCGCATGTTGCACGTTCGAGAGGATGGCCGGTTCCGTAACTTCGAAGCAGATCGATGACGGCGCCACGCCGGAACGATCCAGAGCATCCACGACAAAGCCCAGAAACGCCTCGTCGCCCAGCGTCTGACTGGACAGATTGATGGCGCAGCTTCGATTCGTCGTCAATTTGATCTCACCGCCGGAGATCGCTGCCAGCGTTGCGTTGATCACCCATCGATCGATTTGCGGCATCATCTGGTAGCGCTCCGCCGGCCGCAGGAATTCTGCGGTATTCGTCGCCCTGCTCTGGCCGTCATTGAGCCGAATCAGAACCTCGACCGACGGGCCGGATTCGGTGCGCCCACTCATGGCGATAATGGGCTGGACGGCGAGTTCGAAGCTGTCTTCATGCAAAGCCGTCTGCAGCTGTCTAAGCCACTGGATATCGCCGCGTTCCCTCGCGACTGCCTCATCGCGTGCCGAATAGACATGCACCTGTCCCCTGCCCTGTTGTTTCGCCATGTAGCAGGCCGAATCGGCTGCACTCATGACGTCCTGGAGCGTGCCGCTGGTGTGGCTGACTTCGATCAGACCCACGGAAATGCCGATATTGAAGATCTTGTCTTTCCAGACAAATCGGTAATGCGCCACCGCGTTGCAGATATCCGTGGCGATCTGGCGGGCTTTTTCGATCGGGCAACCGATCAGCAGCGCGCCGAATTCGTCGCCGCCAAGCCGGCCTACGAAGTCTGAATCACGCACCTGTTCCTTGATGAGCGTCGCGACCTCCCGCAGCATGTTATCGCCGGCGAGGTGACCGCAGGTGTCGTTTACCGCCTTGAATCGATCCAGGTCCATATAGAAGACGATATGCACCGCCTCGTCCGCGTGCGCCGTATCCATCGCCTCGTCGAGTCGGCGCTCGAATTCCCGCCGATTGATCAGCCCGGTCAACGGATCGTGGGTGGCCTGGTAGGACATCTTGCGCGTCAGGCCGCGAAGCTCGCTTACGTCATGAAAGACGACGACCGTCCCTGAAATACTGTTGCTGGGACCCCGCACCGGCGATGCCGTTATCTCTACGGAATGCTCGTGCTCACCATCCGTGCTGACCAGCACCGCCCGACGGCCCATGTTGACGCGCCGCCGCATGGCCAGGCAGCGTTCGACCGGGTCACCCAGCGGTCGCCGGTCCGCGTCATCCACCAGGGTAAACAGCTCGCCGACCCGATGGCCGGCCGCCTCGTCCCGGTTGGTGCCGATGAGCGCCTCCGCCGCCAGGTTCATGTAGTCGATACGGCCGTCGTTGTCGGTCGTAATGACGCCTTCCGAGATGGATTCGAGCGTGTACTGCGCCTGCCGTTTGCTCCGCGACAACGAGACTTCGAGACTCTTCCTGTGACTGACGTCCCGCGCAACCGTCAGTATTGCAGGCTGGCCCCGGAACTCGATGTTCGAGCTTTGCGCTTCAACCCATAGCCCGGTCTGGTTGCCATTTATCAGCTGCATTTCGATGCGCTGAGGCGCGTTCTCGCCGGCCAGTCGCTTCGCCACGGTCTTGCGAAACAAAGCGCGATAGGCGGGCTTGACCAGGTCGGCGATCTCGCGTCCAACCAGCTGCGCCGAGTCCATACCGACCAGGTCGGCCGCGGATTTGTTCGCGAGCACAATACGTTCGTCGTGAATAATCACGATTTCCGGGAGCGTTCTCGCGAAGTCCCTGAACAGGCGGTCCCGGCCCTGCAGCTTTTCGTCTCGCTCACCCAGTGCGTCGAACAGTCGATTGACCGTGCGCGCAAGCTCGCCGGTGTCCGGATCGTCGGGAATCGTCATGCGTCGCCCGACCGAGGCATCGCGCGAGGCCTCCAGCATCTCCTCGTTGAGTCGCTTGATGCGCCCGGCAAGACGTTTCCAGGCGAGCCAGAGCGCCACAGCCATCCCTGTCGCCAGCAGTGTGAGGGCGGAGAGTACGAGAATTATGGCGGTAGTCGACATCGAGCGCCCGGGTTACGAAACAGCGAAGTTAGTTGAGGTCATTTGTTATTATTGGCAATCGATTGGTATCCCGTTACCGGAGATATGGCACTCAAAAAGTTCAAAAAAACCAACCATCTGTAAGCATATCCCAGCAACATGACGCCGCTGCCGCGATTCACCATAATTCACGACGCGCGGCTGGCTTCGTTCGCGGAGCAAGCACGTCCTCCATTTTTTCGACAGCTTATTTCTTATCCAAATCATAATGTTACGAGTAGGGCAATCATGAATATTGATTTTGCACGCCGGCAAATGGTCAACCAGCAGGTTCGCGGCTGGAATGTCTACGACGAAGACGTCCTGTCTGTGCTGCAGTCATTGCCGCGTGAGAACTTTGTGCCGTCCGAGTACGCCGCCCTGGCGTTCGCCGACATTGAAATCGCCATTGGCCACGGCCAGCACATGATGACGCCGACGATCGAAGGCCGCGTGCTGCAGGCGTTGAGCCTGACGGGCGAGGAACGCGTCCTCGAGATTGGCACGGGCAGCGGCTTTCTGACCGCCTGCCTGGCACGTCTTTCCGCGCATGTCACGAGCATCGATCTCTATGACGATTTTCTCCAGACCGCTGCCGATCGGCTTGCCGATTGCGGGATTTCGAATGTCGAACTATCGCAAATGAACGCAATGCACGCCTTGCCGGAAGGCGTTTTCGACGCTATCGCGGTGACCGGTTCGCTGCAGCGCTTCGACCCACGATTCGTCGACGCACTGACACCTGACGGGAAGCTATTTATCGTCGTCGGCGACCCGCCCGCCATGGAAGCAAAACTGGTACGACGGACCGAGCAAAATGACTGGCAAACGATTTCTCTGTTCGAGACGACGCTCGCGCCACTGGTGGACGGAGCGTTACCCCCGCAATTTTCATTCTGATCTCGGCAAAAATAAATCCATACCAAAGGAAACCACTTGATAACCTGCAGCATCTAAAAGCACAGTGCGTTTGTTTAAACTGGTTTAGTGATATAGTAGACTATAACACCTTCAGCGGTTCAAGGGGCTTCCTCCGGAACGGAAAAAGATGAATAAATTAATAAATATCAAGACTTTATCTATTCTCATCAGCACATTCGCGTTACCGGGCGCCGCCCAGGGAGCTTCCCTGCTGGAGATCTACCAGCAGGCCTTACAGAGCGACCCGCAGATCCACGAAGCCGAGGCCCGGCGTCTCGCCGCACTGGAGGCGAAGCCGCAGGCGCGCAGTGCCTATCTGCCGCAGGTGTCCTTCAACGGCAATTACACTAGTTCGCAGCGCGACGGACCGGACGTCATTATCGATCCCATCACCGAGCAGCCCATCTCCGTAACAGCCACAACAGAGAATGACGTACTGCGATGGGGCTTCAACTTGCGTCAGACGCTGTTTCGCTGGGACCAGATTGTCGGACTGCGCCGCGCCGACAAGCTGGTCGCAAGAGCCGAAGCCATCCGCGAGGCCGCGCAACAGGATCTGATCGTCCGAGTAGCACAACGCTATTTCGACGTCCTTGCGGCGGAAGATCGATTGACGTCCATTCACGCAGACAGAACCGCGATCGCGCGGCAGCTGGAACAGGCGAAACAGCGATTCGAGGTGGGACTGATCGCCATCACCGCGGTACAGGAATCGCAGGCGGCCTACGACCAGTCGGTAGCCGACGAGATCGCTGCGAAACGATCGCTCGCGACCGCGCGCGAGTTCCTTCGCGAAATCACCGGTGAGTACGTTACAACGTTGTCGGCACCTGGCGAAGATTTCCCGCTCATTACGCCGGACCCCAGCGACGAGGCGAGCTGGGTCAACCTGTCGATGAGCCAGAACCTCAACCTGGTCGCCAGCCGCCTCGACGAACAGCTTGCTCGAGACGAAATCTCTTTTCGCAGAAATGGTCGATACCCAACGATTGACTTTGTCGCGAATACCGGCGAATCCGATACGGACACGAAATATTCGGCGCCCGGCATCTCCTTCAGCGACAATTTCAAGAACACCAGCGATAGCCTTGGTGTGGAGTTCAACGTACCGATATTTTCGGGCGGCGGCACATCTTCGCGGATACGCGAAGCCGTCTACCTTCATCGTGCCAGCCGTGAACAACTGCAGCGCGTCACGCGGGAAACCGAAAGGCAGGCGCGGGATGCCTACCTTGGCGTTATTTCCGAGCGGAGTCGCGTCAAGGCGCTCAAACAGGCGGTCGCCTCCAGCCGGACCGCCCTGGAAGCGACCGAGGCAGGCTTCGAGGTCGGCACCCGGACCATCGTCGACGTCCTGAATTCGCAGTTCTCGCTCTATCTGGCCATCACGAACTATTACCAGAGCCGCTACGACTACGTATTGAACGCCCTGCAATTGAAACAGGCGGCGGGAACGCTGGAAGTCAGGGATCTTGAGCGTATCGACCGTTGGTTAAAGGAGCGCAAGCCGCCGGAGCAGGCTATCGCGGAAGAAGAGTCTGCCACGGGCGGAGGCGCCTAGCCCTGGGCTATCGCGACATGCAGGTGCAGTATCCGGGCTAGGATAAGGATTGCTCTATCAGCAGCGGCTCGAGAAGGACGAGCAAACGAGCCAGTGCACCCCTGTTTTGTTCCAGCAGGGTCCGGCCGTTGCGGCCCATGTCGGATGCCTTGTCCGGATTCCGCAACAGATCGGCGATGGTCTCGGCGAGTTCGTCAGCATTCGTGACGATGCGACAGGCGTTCGTCTCGACAAACATGTCAGCAATATCCTGCGCATTGAACAAGTGCGGTCCGGTAATGACCGGCAGCGCCTGTGCCGCCGGCTCCAGAAGATTGTGACCGCCTACCGACACGAGACTGCCACCGACGAAGGCAATATCGCTCGCTGCATAGAATAGCGGCACCTCGCCCATGGTGTCGCCGAGAAGAACCGACGTCCCGGCGTTGCAGCCACGGTTCTCGGTTCTCGAGACCACGTCAAAGCCCAGTCTTTGCACGCGCTCCCTCACTTCCGCAAATCGTTCCGGATGTCTGGGAACGAGTATCAGGAGCAGGTCCGGAAACGTTTTCAGCAATATTCGATGCGCCTTCAGCACCTGGTTTTCTTCGCCGTCGTGCGTACTCGCGGCGATCCAGACGGGCCGCTCCCCGATGCGATCCGCGCGAAAGGCCCTGCCCTTTTCCGGGATATCGGCCGGTAGTTCCACATCGAACTTGATGTTGCCCGTGACCCAGGTACGCACGGCGCTCGCGCCCAGCGACAGGAAGCGATCGGCATCCGACTGGCTCTGGGCCGCGATAATGATCCCGTGAGACAGCGTCTCGCGGATGAGTGGCAGCAATCGGCGGTATCCGGAAATCGAGCGCGGCGAAATCCGCGCGCTGACGAGTATCAGGGGCACGTTGCGCACGCCGCAACCGCGGTAGAGATTGGGCCAGATTTCCGTCTCCATGATCAGCGCCGCGTCGGGGTGAACGGCATTGAAAAAGTTGTTCACCGCGCCGGGAAATTCGAAAGGGATGTAACAGTGCTTGACGGATTCCCCAAACAAGGCCCTGATGCGCGCCGCGCCTGTCGGCGTAACGGTGGTTACCAGCAGCGTTCGCTTCGGGAATCGCTCGCGCAGAACGCGAATGAGCGGCAACGATGCCTGCACCTCGCCAACGGAAACGGCATGGATCCAGATGCAGTGCTCGAATTTCGGAAAGCCGAAGCCGAAGCGCTGTCCCAGGCGATCGAAATAGGCGCGATTACCCAGGCCACGCACAAGCCAGTAGCAGGCGAATGGTACGAACAGGAGATAGGTCAGTAAGTTGTAGAGAAAGCGCACAGAAGCTTCAGCTATTCAGCTTTCTTCTCGCAGCCTGTCGATGATGCGAGAGGACGAATGACCATCGCGAAACGGCAATACACGAACCTCGCCACCGTTCAGCAGAACCTCTTTCGCGCCAACGATATCCTCCGGCCTGTAGTCACCACCTTTCACGAGGACGTCGGGCAGAATTCGGGCGACCAGGCGAGCGGGCGTATCTTCTGAAAACGGCACGACCCAGTCCACGGCGGCGAGGCCTGCCAGCACCAGCAGGCGATCTTCCAGTGTATTGATCGGGCGGGACTTGCCCTTGAGGCGCCGCACCGAATCGTCGTCGTTGACGGCGACGATCAGTCGGTCTCCCAGGCTCTTGGCCTCCTCCAGGTAGGAGACATGGCCGGCATGCAAGACGTCAAAGCAACCGTTGGTCATGATGATACGTTCACGCCGCGCGCGTGATTCCATGAGCATCGCGTGCAAGGCATCCGCGTCGAGCAGTCCTCGCCCGCCCTGGCCGCGTTGGTGCAGGGCCACCTGGAGTTCCCCCGGTGTGACACTGGCGACGCCAATCTTGCGGACAACCAGGCCGGCAGCCAGGTTGGCCAGAGCAGCGGCGGACGCCAGGTCCTGGCCGCTGGCGAGCGCCCCGGCGAGCGTCGCAATCACCGTGTCGCCGGCACCGGTAACGTCGAACACTTCGCGCGCCTGTGTCGAAAGAAACAGCGGCTCGCTATCGTTTTCGAGCAGTAACATGCCTTTTTCGCTGCGGGTGATCAGCAGCGCCGACAGATCGAGTTCCCCGATCATGTTTCGCGCGCGCTCGACGAGTTGTTCGTCGCTTTCGCAGACTCCCGCAACCGCCTCGAATTCCGTCTGATTCGGGGTCATCAGCGATGCGCCGCGATACCGGTTGAAATCCCGGCCTTTCGGATCGACCAGTACGGTGACGCCGGCATCGCGACAGACGCCGATAAGGTCGTGGACCTCGCTGAGCGCCCCCTTGCCGTAGTCCGACAGGACCACGGCGCCGGCAGCGGCAACTGATTTCCGGAGCGCAGCGAGCATCGCATCGCCGGCCATGTGGGCGACGTTCTCCTCGTCCAGCCGGATAAGCTGCTGGCCGCGGCTCTGTACCCGCGTCTTGGTAATGGTCGGGCGGTCCTTCGTGCGCGTGAAATCGCAGGCGATTCCGAGTCCGGTCAGAATGGATTCCAGGGACTGCGCGGCCGCGTCCTGGCCGACGAGCCCCAGCAGCCGGGTTGTCGCGCCGAGGCTCGCGAGATTCACGGCAACGTTGGCCGCTCCGCCCGGACGATCCTCGGTTTGTTTCACATGGACCACGGGCACGGGCGCCTCCGGCGAAATCCGGCCGGTGGACCCAAACAGGTAGCGGTCGAGCATGACATCGCCGGCCACTACGACGTGGGTCCGGGAAAAATCGGGGATTCGTATGGTCACGGTGCGAAATCTACCATGACTGCGTGCCCCGAGTCCTGAGCGGGGTGCAGATGGATGCGATGCGCGGAAAGTGCGGCGCGCGATTGCGCAGCGTACCCATCCGTACGTGAGCAGATTTCCCGGTTTACTTGACGAAGCAGCGCGCCGCCTGCGTTCGCCTCAGGTACTGAGCGTGTTCCAGGTGGATGCGATGCGAGGAAAGGAAAGCGGGAAATCGCGCAGCGTACCCATCCGTACGTGAGCAGATTTCCCGGTTGACTTGACGAAGCAGCGCGCCGCCTGGGACGCGCTCAGCCGCACTTGGAGTCGCCGCAGGAAAGACAGGTCATACACCCGTCCATCATGATCAGTGCGACCGTGTTGCACTTGACACAAATCTGCGCACCCTCCGGATAGTTCTCCGCTGAGAACGCATCCTGCTGCCTTCTCGATTCCTCGAACTCGGCACGCTTGTCGGCGATGAGTTTTTTCTGCCCGGGATCGAGCTCCGGTGCTGTCATCAGACCGATCATGATCAGGTGTTTCTCCACGATATGACCGAGCTCGGCAATGATCGAGGGCATGAAGCGGCCGCCAGTCTGCCAGTAGCCGCCACGTGGATCGAACACGGCCTTCAACTCTTCGACCAGAAACGTGACATCGCCGCCCTTGCGAAACACCGCGGAGATAATGCGCGTCAGCGCCACGATCCACTGGTAGTGATCCAGGTTCTTCGAGTTGATAAATATTTCGAACGGGCGTCGCTTCTCGTGCTCGGTGCCTTCGTTGAGAATAATGTCGTTGATCGTTACGTACATTGCGTGATCCGACACGGGCGTCTTGACCTTGTAGGTCGAACCGACCAGCACCTCCGGACGCTCGAGTTTCTCGTGCATGCGAATAACTTCGGCTCGATTGCCACCGCCGCCCTCGCGCTTGAACTCCGGTTTCGACGTCGCCTGCTCTGCGGACGGTTGATTAACCGCGTATCCGACTATCTTTTTCTCTATCTTTATCATTTAAAACTTTCCGTAATAGCCTTCTTTGAGTGCGTCGAAAAGATTGGCCGCGGTGTGAATCTCACCATCGTATTCAATCTCCTCGTCGCCTTTGAGTTCTACCGTTGAACCATCGTCGAGCGTGAAGGTGTACTTGGTATTCTTCAGATCTTTTTCTTTCACCAGGACGCCCTGGAACGCCTCCGGATTGAAGCGGAACGTCGTACAGCCTTTCAGCCCCTGCTGGTATGCGTACAGGTAAATATCCTTGAAGTCCTCGTACGGATAATCCGTCGGCACATTGGCAGTCTTGGAGATCGACGAGTCAATCCACTTCTGCGCTGCGGCCTGGATATCGACATGCTGCTTGGGCGACACCTCGTCTGCCGTGATGAAGTACTCCGGTACGGTATTCGGCGTCGCGTCGTCGCCCGACACAGCCGGCATGGCATCAGGATCCACCAGTCCGCGGTAGGCGAGCAGCTCGAAGGAAAAGACATCGATCTTTTCCTTGGTCTTCTTACCCTGGCGAATGACATTGCGGAAGTAGTGATGGGCGAAACTCGGTTCGATACCATTGCTGGCGTTATTCGCCAGTGACAATGAAATGGTGCCCGTCGGCGCGATGGAACTGTGGTGCGTGAAGCGGGCACCCGTTTCCGCGAGCTGCTCGACCAGCTCCGGCGCCTCGGCGGCGATTCGTTGCATGTAGCGGCTGTAGCGCGAGTGCAGGATTCTTCCCGGCACCTTGTCGCCCGCCTGATAACCATCTTTACGCATCTCGGGGCGTCGACGAAGCATTTCCTCGGTCACCTCGAATGTCTCGTTCATGATCGGTGCCGGCCCCTTTTCCCGCGCCAGGTCCAGCGCCTCTTCCCAGCCGGCCAGTGCCAGTTGTCGCGAGACCTCTTCGGTGAACTCGACGGCGGCGGTATCGCCATATTTCATGCGCATCATCGTGATCGTCGATCCCAGCCCCAGGAAACCCATGCCATGGCGACGTTTTCTCATGATCTCGTTGCGCTGCTGCGGCAACGGCAGCCCGTTGATTTCAACCACGTTGTCGAGCATGCGTGTAAACGTCTTGACGACCTTGCGGAAATTCTCCCAGTCGAATCGGGCCTCGTCCGTAAACGGTTTCAATACGAAACGGGTCAGATTGACTGAACCGAGCAGACACGAGCCGTACGGCGGCAGCGGTTGCTCGCCACAAGGGTTGGTTGCGCGGATGTTCTCGCAGAACCAGTTGTTATTCATTTCATTGACCTTGTCGATCAGCACGAAGCCGGGCTCGGCGAAGTCGTAGGTCGAGGCCATGATGAGTTCCCAGACTCGGCGCGCGGGCATGGTCTTGTAAATCTTGCAGGCGACAAGCCCTTCCGCATTCGTCACGTAATTTCCCGCTTCCGGCCAGTCGCGCCACACAAACTGGCTCTTGTCACCGAGATCGAGGCCGTCCTCGTCGACTTCTTTGGGTGTTACCGGGAATGCCAGCTTCCAGTCGTCTTCCTTGATAACCGCCTGCATGAACTCATCGCTGATCAGCAATGAGAGGTTGAACTGGCGTAAGCGGCCATCTTCGCGCTTGGCACGAATAAACTCCACGACATCCGGGTGACCAACGTCAAAGGTGCCCATCTGCGCGCCGCGACGCCCTCCGGCCGAGGATACGGTGAAACACATCTTGTCGTAGATATCCATGAACGACATTGGGCCGGAGGTGTAGGCCCCGGCACCCGTCACGTACGCGCCCTTGGGGCGCAGCGTCGAGAACTCGTAGCCTATACCGCAGCCCGCTTTCAGCGTCAGGCCGGCCTCGTGCACCTTGTTCAGGATGTTGTCCATCGAATCACCGACGGTTCCCGATACCGTGCAGTTGATCGTTGACGTTGCGGGTTTGTGCTCCTGGGCGCCGGCGTTCGAAACGATTCGTCCCGCCGGGATGGCACCGCTGCGCAATGCCCAGGCAAACTCCTTAAAGAAGTGCTCACGCTTCGCCTCTGTTTCTACGTTGGCGAGCGCCCGCGCTACACGTTGGTACGTATCGTCAATCGACGTGTCTATGACGGAGCCGTCTTTTGCTGAAAGTCGATATTTTGCATCCCAGATGTCCAGGGATGCCGCCTGAAACTCGATGTCCGTGACCGTTTGCGTTTCCAAATTTACCGCAGACTTCATTTGTTCTTTTACTCCCCTGAACTCCCTCTAAGGAGACCCCAACCTGTTATTTTTGCCCAGCTTGTCACAGCGAAAAGAGTCCCGCTCGCCGGCGGCCAGAAAACGCGCGACGAGAGCCGTTACCGGCCTCCTTCCTCTCTTTGATTAGACACAAGATGTTGTGTCCGAGCGCACACAAGATTATGCCCGTAACGGCCAACTGTCAAGGATTTCGCCCAAATTCATGCTGGGTTGTTTCGCTATATAAAACAATAGATTAGAAGATTTTCGAGAGTAAGTGCTTTAAATATAAGCGAAAAAAAATGACACTTTCGTGAAATACCGTTTCCACTAGATGTAGTGCCTGAAACCGGGCTGTCATTTGCGCCCCAAATAGCCACTTTTCTGGTCTTTTTTCCCCTTCCAGCGGCACTTGAAAAGCCCATGTAAGCCCTCACTAAAGCGATCAAGGCAAATTGTGTGGCCCGCCACTAGGTCGGGTAAACCTGCATCAACTCGCTCAAGCCAAGGAGAACGTTATGAACATTGCCCGTTTCGAACCATGGACCTTCGTCGATCTTCTGCGGCGCGACCTGGATCGCCTGGCGGATCCACGCCGTGTCGCCGGAAACGACCACGATTCTGTCGCGGACTGGATACCGGCCGTTGACATTTTCGAGGAAAAAGATCGCTATGTTGTGCGCGCCGATGTGCCTGGCGTCGATCCCAAGGACATCAATGTCTCGATGGACAACGGCGTCCTGAATATCGCTGGCGAGCGCCGTGCCGAGCCCCGCGCGGAAGACGTCAGTGCGCAGCGCCTGGAACGCGTTGCCGGCCGCTTCTTCCGGCACTTCTCGTTGCCGGAAAGCACGGACGCCGAGGGTATTACCGCGAAATGCAGCAACGGCATTCTCGAGGTCTCGATCCCGAAACTGCCCGAAGTCCAGGCACGACGAATCACGGTCGAAGCAGCCTGAGGCGGGCCACTCAGAGACAGCCCGGGCGCGACCGTTTTTCGTGCCCGGGCATCTATGTCCGTGCCGCCGCAGACGGACAGGAACTTTTGCAGCAAAGCCCGGGTCGACCGCATTGGGCCTATAATCGACAGTCAGGACCTGCTGCGGATACAACAGTGTTCACCGCCGATTCAGCATAAGCCCCCTAACCTTGGAAATTATTGGAGCATCGATTGAGGCTACTTAAAATGACAACGACAAGAGCGATCTGGACCGGCGCGCTGGTCGCCGCCCTGGCTCTGGCGACGGCTGCCGCCGCGCTGCCTGACAGCGTGGGCGGACGGCCGGTTATGAGTCTCGCGCCGCTGGTCGAGGCCGCATCTCCGGCGGTCGTCAATATTCGCGTCAGCCAGACGGTCAACCGCAACCCGCTGGGGGACGATGCCTTCCGGCGCTTCTTCGGGATTCCGGACGGCCCGAGCGCTCCCCGTGAAATTGCCAGCGCGGGCTCCGGCGTCATTGTCGATGCCGAGAATGGTTACATCCTGACCAACCATCACGTTGTTGGCGATGCGGACGCCATCCAGATATCGCTGATCGACGGCAAGGTACTCGACGCGGAAGTCGTGGGATCGGATCCGGCAACGGATATCGCCGTGATCAAGGTCGACGCTAAAGGGCTTACCGAGATGGCGATCGGTAATTCGGATAGTGCACGCGTCGGCGATTTCGTTATAGCCATCGGAAATCCATTCGGGCTGGGGCACACGGTGACTTCCGGCATTATCAGCGCCTTGGGGCGAACCGGCATCAGCCGCGACGGCTACGAAGACTTCATCCAGACCGATGCGTCGATTAACCCGGGTAACTCCGGCGGCGCCCTCGTCAATATGAATGGCGAGCTGATTGGTATTAATTCCGCAATCATCAGCCGTTCCGGTGGCAACGTGGGTATCGGGTTCGCGGTGCCAACGAAGATAGCCAGTTCGATCATGAACCAGATCCTGGATTTCGGCGAGATTCGCCGCGGCCTGCTCGGCGTGGGTATACAGACTATTGACGCGGAGATGGCCAAAGCGCTCGATACCAACGTGGAGAGCGGCGCCCTGATCACCAACATCGTGCCCGAATCCGCTGCGGAAGAGGCGGGCCTCGAGGTCGGCGATATCATCGTGGAGGTCAACAAGGAAAAGGTCGCGGGTGCGTCCGATCTGCGCAACAAGATCGGCCTGCTGCGCTCTGGCGACCAGGTAGACTTGAAATACGTTCGCAACAAGAAGACACGTTCGACCAAGGCTTTGCTGGGCCAGGCGCTCGGTCGCCAGCTGACCGGCGCCGATATTCATCCGGGTCTTGATGGCGCCGTATTCGCGACCTCCTCGACGACCAGTGACGAGGGCGTCGAAGTCGCCGAAGTCGAACCCGGCAGTCCGGCAGCCCAACGAGGACTGCGCCCGGGCGACCTGATTACGGCGGTCAACCGCAATCGAGTCCGAAACCTTCAGGATCTCTCGGCGGTTGCCGAAAACAGTCGCATCCTGTTTTTACTGGTACAGCGCGGCGACCGATCATTGATGCTGCAGATCCGTTAAACCAGTCGAGCACGTCATGTGCAAGCGGGGCCTGTGATGTTCGTCACAGGCCCTTTTCTGTGTCGCAGATCGTCACGGAGAATATTGCGGAATCCCTTCGGCATCAGTAATGTCGGGACATGAGTTCCAGCAATCTCTTATCATGAGTCGCCGTCACCCGATTCCCGGTCGTCCTGACGCCAATTCATGCCGTTTCCGCTCCTTGCTGGCCATGCTGGCCCTGGTTTCCGTGCAGGCAATCGCTGCCGCCGGGCCAAGCCGGGCCGAGCAGCTCGTCGACAAGCAGCGACAGCTGTTCATGTCGGTCTACGACACCGTCGAACAAGGTGACTGGAAACCGGTCGACGCGCTCTCCCCGGCAGACAAGTTAATGCTGCAAGGCTACGTCTTGTGGCCAGATCTCATGGCCGCCTATTGGCGAGCGACGCTCGACACGGCATCGGTGACGGACATTGAGGCGTATCTGCAGCGCTACGGCGCTCTCCGCCCTGCCAGGGAACTGCGCTATCGCGTGGCGTTGCACCGTGCCGGGAACGGCGATCTGCAAGGCTTTCAGAGGATCTACGAGCAGTTCTACCAGGGCCAGGAAATTGCGCGGCTCGACTGCCTGTCCCTTCAGGCCGAACTCGACCGCGGTCGTGCCGAGCGTGTGGTCCCGCGTGCGACGGAGTTGTGGCTTGTTGGCAGAAGCCAGGTCAGCGAATGCGACCCTGTCTTCGACTACCTCAAGGAACAGAACCTCTTGGGAGAAGCCGAGTATCGGCAGCGCTTCGAACTGGCGATCACCGCACGAGAGTTCCAGCTCGCACGCTGGCTCGCCAGGAGGATTGATCCACAGCATGAACACACAGCGGAACTGTGGATCCGGGCACAGACCAACCCTGAAGATTTTTTGCGCGAACAGTCGCATCGCAGCGGCCGCAATGTCAGGCCCGAACAGCTCGTCTACGCGGCAGAGCGCCTGACCTATCGAGATCCCGAAAAAGCGCTGGCCGCATGGAAGAAGATCAGCAAGACGGTTCGATTTAGTGAAGATCAGCAACAATTTGTTGCGCGCCATGTCGCATTGTGGACAGCTCGGGACAAACTGCCAGGCGCCTACGCGCTGCTGCTCGCGCTGCCGGATGCGGCGGTAGACAACGAGGTCAGGCGCTGGCGGGCACGCACCAGCTTGAGAAATTCCGACTGGATCAGGCTGCTTGGCGATATCGCGGCAATGCCTGACGAAGAGCGCGGCGCCGAGGAATGGCGATACTGGCGTGCGATCGCCCTGCAGCGCTCGGGCCAGGTGCTGGCGGCGCAGGCGACGCTTGAGGCGCTGGCAAGTGAACGCAGCTATTACGGTTTTCTTGCCGCGGACGAACTCGGCGAAGGCTATGCGCTGGATCACACCGAGCTGGCCGCCGACGAGGCAATCATCGCAGCACTCGAGGCACGATCCGACATTGCGCGGGCCCGCGAGCTTTTCCGCGTCGGTCTTGACAGTCGTGGCCGGTCCGAGTGGGACAGCGCCATTCGCTCGCTGAGCGTTGAGGAAAAGACGCAGGCGGCGATCCTCGCCGATCGCTGGGGCTGGCACTCGCGAGCGATTTCGACCGCCGCCAGCCTCGGTGAGTACGACGATCTGTCGATACGCTACCCGCTGCCGTATCAGCCCTTATTCGAACGTTCGGCATCGGCGGCGAGTATCGCAACGACCTGGGCCTATGGTATCGCTCGAAGCGAGAGTATTTTCATGCCCGACGTGCGCTCGGGTGCCGGCGCGGTCGGCCTCATGCAGCTCATGCCCGCGACCGGCCGCGAGGTTGCCCGGGAAATTCGCCTGCCCTACTCCGGCCTTCAGACCTTGACCCGGCCGGAAAGCAATATTCGGCTCGGCACCAGCTACCTCGGCCAGATGGCGCAGCGCTACGGTGGCAATGCCGTACTCGCAACCGCCGCCTACAACGCCGGCCCGCATCGCGTCGATGGCTGGCTGCCGGTCTCCGGAAGCATCGATGCACGCGTCTGGATCGAGAACATCCCTTTCAACGAGACCCGGAAATATGTGAAGCGTGTGCTGTCGGCTCAGGCCATTTTTCACTGGCGTATGACAGGCCAGTTCCGCCGCCTCTCGAACGATTTGCTGCAGGTGCGGGCGCCGGGCAACACGGAACAGCTAGCTTCGTTAGTCGCGCTTCCCGGTCCGCCTGTTCGAGCCGCGATAGCTGCTCCGACTCCGAGTAGAAACACGATAGATCCCCGTCGCAGTCTTCAATGATCTGACGAAATGCAGGCAGCCAGCCGTCGTATAGCGTCATCGATGCCAGTCGGGCGTTGTTCAGCTCGCCGTTCAGCCAGTCCGAGGCCGCGCGACCTTCGCTTTTCAGAGCGAGGTCAATATCCGCCCGCAACCGAGAAAGTCGATCGGCCTTCAGCTGTCGCTTGTCCTCGTCGCCGATGGGTCTCGCGTACGCCCGGATCAGATCGTCACGCGCGGCCGCGACCAACACCATGAGCCGCTCGCGGAGCTGCCGTCTTTCCCGATAGACCTCGATGTCGTCTGCAGGACCTCTGCCAGCCAGCCATCGCTCGACACCGGCTTCTTCCACCGCCGTCGCGAAAGACTCGTTGAACGCCGTATCGTCCTTGACGTACAGGCGTTGGTGAGCAAGCTCGTGAAACAGCGTCGCGACCAGCTGAATGTCGTCCCAGCGAAGCATGGAACTCAACACGGGGTCGTTGAAGTTACCCAGTGTGGAGTAGGCGGATACGCCGCCGATAGCGACGTCATAACCATTTTCCGCCAGGCGCCGGGCTGCACGGTAGGCGGCATCGCGGGAAAAATAACCGCGGTAACTGACGCAACCCGCAACCGGAAAACACCACTGCCGCGCCTGCAGGGAGAACTCCGGGGCGGCGAATACGTTCCAGACAACGAAGTCGCGCTCGAGATCGGTGTAGTTGCGGTAGCTCTCGTTGTCCGGCAGGCCAAGCGTCTCGACCGAGAAACGACGCGCCTCCTGTACCAGCATCAGGCGTGCCGCGAGTTCCTTTGACGTGCCCTCTGCGGCGATCACCTCGTCGATCGGCTCGCTGTTTCGCAGCACCTTCCACTGGCCGGCCGCTGCCTGCATGTAGTAGCAGCCGGCATTGGCCAGCGCCGCCGCCATGAGCAGCATGTAACGCAGCCATCGAAGACCTGTCGCGCGTTGCCTCATGGCGCTACTCTGCTGGCTTGCGGGCCGTAACGTCAACAACGATTGTCGGGTAGTATTGCGCGATGCAGGTTTACCTCGTAGGTGGTGCAGTTCGTGACGAGCTGCTGGGCGTTCGGCACAAGGAGCGGGACTGGTGCGTTGTAGGGGCGAGGCCCGATGAACTCATCGCATTGGGCTATCGTCAGGTCGGAAAAGACTTCCCGGTCTTCCTGCATCCCGAAACCGGCGAGGAATATGCACTGGCACGAACCGAGCGCAAGACCGCGCCTGGCTACCACGGTTTTTCCGTCGATTACTCGGCGGACGTATCGATCGAAGAAGACCTGCTGAGGCGCGACCTCACCATCAACGCGATGGCGAAAGACGCCCGCGGCAAACTCGTTGATCCGTACAACGGTCTTCGCGACATCGAGCAGCGCTTGTTGCGCCATGTATCCGATGCTTTTGCCGAGGACCCCTTGCGAATTCTGCGCGTTGCGAAGTTCGCCGCCCGTTTCAGGTCACTCGATTTCAGCATTGCGCCGGAAACGATGGACCTGATGCGACAGATGGTCAGAAACGGCGAGGTCGATGCACTCGTGCCGGACCGTGTATGGAAAGAAACAGAAACGGCATTGCGCGGGCGCAGCGTACGTACCTACTTCGAGGTTCTGCGGGAATGCGGCGCCCTTGGCGTGTTGCTGCCCGAAGTTGATGCGCTGTTCGGCGTGCCACAGCCGAAGAAATGGCATCCCGAGATCGACACCGGCCTGCACGTTCTAATGGTTCTCGATCAGGCGGAAGCCATGAGCAACGACCTCGAGGTACGCTTTGCCGCGCTGACTCATGATCTCGGCAAGGGCCTTACGCCGCAGGCCCAGCTTCCCAGTCATTCTGGCCACGAAATTCGCGGTTGCAAGCTGATACGGGACCTCGCGGCCCGGCTGCCTGTGCCCAAGGCGAGTCGGGATCTCGCCCTGCTTGTCGCGGAGTTTCATACGCACTGCCACCGTGCGCTGGAGCTGCGCCCCGAGACCATACTCAAGGTCCTGGAAAAGACCGATGCTTTTCGCCGGCCGGGTCGCTTCGAGCAGTTCCTGGTGAGCTGCGAAGCCGACGCTCGCGGCAGAGGTGGCCTCGAGAACCGCCGCTATCCACAGGCGGATTTCCTTCGCGGCGCCCATGCTGCCGCCGCCGCGGTCGATGCCGGCGCTATCGCTGCGGCCAGCGAAGCCCGGAAGATTCCCGCGGCGGTGCGCCGCGCGCGAAAAATGGCAATCGCCGAGTATTGTCGCTCCGATTAGCCCGGAATACCCGCCGGCCGCTGTCGACTTCCGTGATTGTCAGTTTCCATAGAAGAACAGGAACACGGAAAAGAACGTGACGTTGCCATACAGGTCGGAGTCGTCGACACCCAGCGAGAACTCGACATCCGATCGTTCGCCGATCGGAGTCAGGAATCGAACGGTCGCGGACGTCGTTTTGCTGCCATCGACCTCGCCCTTCCAGGTCGACAGGTCGACCTGCCAGCTGCGCTCGCCGACGTCCACTGCCACGTTGGCACTCGCCCGGTAGTCGACCAGGCTGTTGATAAGGCTGAGGCGTGAAAACGTCAGCAGCTGAAGCAAAACCCGATTGCTGTCGAGTTTCAGATTCACATCGTAGTCGTAACCCATACCCGCGACGCCGACGCTTACCGAATCGCTGATGTCAAAGCGCGCCGTGATCCCCGCGCCGTTTGCCGCAAACCCGGCCTCCCGGGGCGCAAAAAAATCGTTGCCTGGAAAGAGAATGCTGAAGTCCCGGTATTCGTAGTCACCGGCGAGCGAAAACTCGTCACCACGCCAGTAGACGGATGCCTGCAGGTCGGTCGATTCGAGCGTGTCATTGTCACCCCAGTAGCCGACGCCCGCGCGAACGCCGACGGGCTTCCACCAATGGTCGATCCCGGCGCCCAGCAGCCAGGTATCGAGATTTTGCCGTAGTGGCGATTCCGCCGTGTTCCTGGCCAGCGACGCAGAAAGCCAGGTCTGCTCCGACAAACCCAACTCGCCAAGAACCGATACCGCCAGACCATCCTCCGTATCCCCCTCGACGCCGGCTCCAAGCACGTAGCCCTCGGTGGCGAAAGCACTGCCCGACAAGAGCAATACAAGGACTGCAATCGATTTACGCCAATACATAGAGAATCACCGCGGCCAGTACCAGGCGGTAGACCGCGAAGGGCAACAGACCAATGCGACCGACGAATCGCATGAAGAACTCGATGCTTAGGTAGGCGACGATGGCGGACACCAGCGCGCCGACCGCGAGCTCGCCCCAGGGAACGGGGGGCTCGCCGGTAATGAGTTCGAATCCCTTGTACAAGGTCGCGAGAAGAATTACCGGCGCCGACAACAGGAACGAAAAACGTGCCGCGTCCTGGCGCTTGAAGCCCATGAAGCGCGCGGCCGTTATCGTCACGCCCGAGCGGGATGTACCGGGCACGAGGGCCAGCGCCTGCGCGCAACCAATCATGAACGCGTCGCGAACCCGCATGTCACCGATTATGCGCTCACTCCGGCCAAGACGATCTGCCACGGCCATGAGAATGCCGTATCCGGCAAGCGTGTAGATGATTATCGACGGGTCACGCAGGTTCGCCTCGATCCACGAGGCGAACAGCAGCCCGGCAACGGCGGCGGGCACGGTGCCAAGGCCGATTGCCAGCGTCATGGTGGCCTGTGGCAGCCGCATGTCGCCGCCCAGAAGTTGTCCTGCACCTCGCAACAGACCGAGAATGTCCTCGCGAAAAAAAATGCACACGGCAAGCAATGATCCGAAGTGCACGGCGACATCGAAAGCCAGTCCCTGGTCTGTCCATTCGACCAGGTAGGGCACGAGCACCAGGTGTCCGGAACTGGAAATCGGCAGGAACTCCGTCAATCCCTGGACAATGGCAAGCACGATGATCTGCAGTCCCGTCACAGCGGGCCTCTGCCAGTCGGGGGCATATTCACAAGGTGTGTGTCCTGTCAGCCAGGCGGAACGCCGACGGTGTACCGATATTGCCCTGCCGCAATGCCATGCATTTGAACCTCTCGCCCATTTCAGCGGGCAGAGTAAGCGTTTTGATCTGCCCGGACAATTGCAGCTGTCGCGAAACGGGTAACGATGCAAGATTCTCAAGCTCGGCATCCAGTCCGCCGCTCAAGAGAAACTGTGCCTGCGCCGAGTAGCCGGCAACGTCGAGGCCTGCCGCCACGGCGGCCTCCGCCACGGTGTTGAAATCCACCCATGCCGTCAGGTCCTGGATGCCGGCAAGTATCAGCGGGTCGTCATGCACACGGTGGCGAAAATGGCAGCGCAGCCAGCCTGCCGAACGCTCTCGCGCGTAGTACTCGCGCCGCGTGACGCCATAGTCGAACAGGAATGCGATGCCCTCGTGCAACGAGTGCGCGAGTGAGCCAATCCACTCGGGCACCGCGAGCGAGACCTCCGAGACGTAACCGATTGGCAAGGCCTCGCCGAGCGATGCCTCGATTGCCTCGATCCGGGCGACCAGCGTCCGAGGCGCCGGCGCCTCCGTCGTCACAAAGCGCTCGCCGTTGCGGCACACGCGCAGCTGCGCGATGCCCGACCCTGTCTTGCGAAAGCGCTCGACCGGGAACGCGTCCAGCACCTCGTTCGCGATCATTACGCCGGTATGCCCTTGCGGCGGCGCGTCGAGCCAGGCAATCCGTGACATCAGTTGCGGCACTTCTGCGCGCAGCAATTGCGCCTGCCGCTGCTGCAGTTCGCCCGACACCTCGAGGATCTCATAGCGTTCCGGCAGGGCATCCAGTTGCTCGAGGGTCGTGAGAATATCGCTCGCGAGCCTGCCACTGCCGGCGCCGTATTCCAGGATCGACCCGGCGCCCAGTTCCTCGAATACCTCTTTGCACTGCCGCGCCAGGATGCGCCCGAAGATCGGTGATACCTCCGGTGCGGTTACGAAATCTCCCTCCTCGCCGAACTTGCTCGCACCCGCCGCGTAGTAGCCGAGCCCGGGAGCGTACAGCGCGTGATACATGAAATCCGCGAAACTGATACTGCCGCCCGACTCATCGATGCGTGAACTGATGTAGCTCACGACACGCTCGGAGTGCGACGCGCTAAGCGCGTCGGGTTCCGGCAACGCTGTGAGACTGTCGTGTTGCATGTCGCTTCCAAAGTCTTTATGAATACGGCTTGTAACAGGCCCGGGAATTGGTGATGGCAGGCAGAAACCTGAATGGCAAAGTGATACTGGTAACCGGCGCCGCGCGCAGGATTGGTGCCGCTATTGTGACACGGCTGCACGATGATGGCGCAGCGGTTGCCATTCACTATCGGAGCTCTGCAAAGGACGCGGACGAGCTGGCAGCTCGGCTCAACGCTGCTCGCAACAATTCGGCCGCGACCTTTCAGGCCGACCTGCTCGACGTTCAGCAAATCCCATCACTGGTCACATCCGTGTGCAACTGGCACGGCCGGCTCGACGCCCTTGTCAACAACGCGTCGACCTTCTATCCCACCCCGGTCGGCAGCATTACCGAAGCCCACTGGGATGACCTGATGGGCAGCAACCTCAAGGCACCGTTATTCCTCAGCCAGGCCGTGGCGCGCGAACTCGACAAATGCCGCGGTGCCATCGTCAACATCGTGGATATCCACTCCGACAGACCGCTGCGCAATCACGCGGTGTACGGTCCGGCGAAGGCTGGGCTCGCCATGCTGACCAGGTCACTTGCCAAGGACCTCGCACCGTCGATTCGCGTCAACGGCGTTTCACCTGGCGCAATTCTGTGGCCGGCAGACGGCCTGAGCGACGCGGCGCAACAGTCCATACTGCGGCAGGTACCGCTGCAACGACCGGGCAACCCGGAGGATATCGCCGATTGCGTCCTGTATTTGCTTCGTGACGCAGCGTACGTGACGGGCCAGATCATCGCCGTCGATGGCGGACGCTCCGTGAACTAGACGCCGCCGTCGTTGCCCAATCTCGCAACGACGCGGCCGAGGCGGCGAGCGCGGGGATATCTCACCAAGCGAGTTCGCGAACGTCGGGTTCACCCGACGCGAGCGCTGTCCGAGCGACTGAGATATCGCCGCGATCGCCGCCCGATTTGGCACGGCCGCGTCTACGCCGGAAGCAGGAGCTGGCCGCGTCAGTAGGCGTCCGCGAATTCCCGGTGGGCCGGCCCGTTGAGCTCGGGACGCGCAAGGAACCCTGACCCCGGCTTCTGCGGATCGCCGGGCGCCGAGGCACCCGGGCAGGCCCCCGTGTTCAGATACGACAGCGCAGCGACCATGTTCGGGTCGGTGTTGTCGCCAACGGCTACATTGAGATCATCTACCGCCGGGCAATCGACAGGAAGCCCGTCGAAGTAGTCGCCCTCACCGGCCGCGTTCACCGTTCTGAACGACGTCGGGCGCAGGATCTTGTCGCAGAATGTGAGGCCAATCTGGCCAACGGGCTTGCCAAAGGTGTCGGCGCCGACAATGCCGACGTCAAACCAGGCGCCCATGCTGTTGGTTACCAGCTCGCTTGCGGAAGCCGTGCCCTCCGTAGCGATAACGACGAGCCTGGACAGGTTTATCGAATTTCCGAGGCGCGAAAAGAACTCGATACTGTCGTTCGCGGCCGCACGATCGGCGTTGAACTGTGTCTCGGAAAATACGCGCCCGTCGTTCGCGAACGCCCCCAGGTAATCGCCAAGCAGATTTGCCGTGCTTACGAGACCACCGCCGTTGTAGCGGAGGTCGATGATGACATCGGTGACGCCGGCGGCAATGAACTCGGAAAATACCGTGTCAAAGACCGGATCAGCCGTGCTGATGAAGGTCGCCAGCTCAATGTAACCGGCCGGAGGCACACCGACACCCCGGTCAATAACGCGCCATTGTGGAATCGGGTCGATCGTGACGATGGCCTTCTTGATCGAGACCGTGAATTCGCTGTTGTCGACGCGGCGCATTTGGAACTCGACGGTCTCATTGTCCAGCACGGCATCGACGCCCTCGTTGGCGTTGATATCGGCGATCGTACGGCCGTTGAGCCCCAGGATTTGCTGCCCTCTGCCAAGACCGCCGAGCGCTGCCGGGCTGGCGGAGAATACCCGCGAAAGTCGCGCGTCATCAGTCGCAACGAAACGCCAGCTAAAACCGAAGCCCTCGTATTTGCCTTCGCCAAAAAACTCGGCGTCGGCCTGCGCCGAACCCACCGAACTGAACAGATCAAGCGGGTCGCCGTTGGCTTTTTGCGGTCCATAGGTTCTCGTCACCTGCGTGACCAGCTGTTCGGGCGTCGCGTAATCGTTAATGCTGAGGCCGGCCGGCAGCAGATCGTTCCACAGGTACCAGGCGTACAGATTGTCCAGGACAAACTGTTTTTGACCGTCGTTCGCGCATTCGCTGCTGCCGGTCTCGGGTCCGGTCAACCCGCGTCCGCTGCCGCCACCGCAAGCCGCCAGCGAAACGATGACCAACAGCGTAATTGATAGTCGCATGATGTGTCCTCTATAGATCAACGTGCACGAGCTCCAGGGGATGACTGGCCGCATCGAATTCCTGCCAGTGCATCAACATCGTCTTGCCTGTCACCGGGTGCACCAGATCCGGGGCAAGCTCGGCCAGGGGCCGCAGGACGAAGCTGTATTCCAGGATATCGCTGCGTGGCACCCGCACCGGGCGCGCGTCGATCACCGCGTCATTGTAAAGCAGCAAGTCGATATCGAGGGGACGCGCCGCCCACTTTTGGCTGCCGCGAACCCGGCCTACCAGATTATGTAAACGCTCAATCTCGTCACAAATCCTGAGCGGTTCGTCGTCTGAGCGGAAGGCAACGACGAGATTCAGAAAGTCGTCGCCGTCGAAGCCGATTGCGGCGCTGCGATAAACCGACGAAATTTGGAGTTCACCATACGTCTCGCGCAGCGCGCGTATCGCGATACCCAGGTTTTTTTCCGGATCGATATTGCTGCCCAGTCCAAGAAAGATGCGCGACACGATACTTCCCGAAATCGCCTTCAATCGGGCCGTTGACCGCGTTCGATAAGAATCCCCACGTCTTTCGAGCCGCGAATCGCACCCGGTTTGTTCAAACGCACCCTGACCCAGGCAACGCCGAATTCTTCCCTGACAATTTCGGCAATACGTTCGGCCAGCGTTTCGACCAGCTGAAAACTCGAGTCCGCCACAAACGATTGAATTCGCTTCGCGACCGACTTGTAGTTCAATGTGTCTTCGACTCGATCTGACACAGCGGCCTTCGCGATATCGGCACTCATTTCCAGATCGATGATGACGGTCTGGCGAATCTTGCGCTCCCAGTCCCAGATGCCGATCACCGTGTCGACCTTCAGTTCGTTCAGAAAAATCTTATCCATAGCTCAATCGATTATCCTTCTCATTTAGTCGCTTGCGGCACGCCCAGCGTAGCCAAAGACCAGCGGGCCCGTGCTTTTATTTCACCGCTACGCTGCGCCTCGCTCAGGCGCAGGGCGCCGGCTACGGCGATCATCGCGCCGTTGTCTGTGCAAAACTCCATCCGAGGGTAATACACCGATCCCTCGAAACGCGCCGAAATATCGCGTCGCAACAGCTTGTTGGCCCCGACACCTCCGGCCACGACGATGCGCTGCAGCTGCTCGGACCTCGCGGCCTTGATGGCGCGGCCAATCAAGGTATCGACGGCGGCTCGTTGAAATGACGCGGCGACATCGGCTCTACACAGTGTGCCGGCGGCTTCCGCTTTGCGTATCTCCAGCATCACGGCGGTCTTCAGGCCGCTGAAACTGAAGTCGAATCCGGGTTTTTGCAGCATCGGCCTCGGGAAAGCGAATGCCTCTTCGTTGCCCTCTTCCGCGAGTGCAGCCAACGCGGGCCCGCCGGGATAGCCGAGTCCCAGCAGCTTCGCCGTCTTGTCAAACGCCTCGCCGACGGCGTCGTCCAGCGTGGTGCCGAGGACCCGGTAATCGCCAAGCTCTCGCACGGCGACCAGCATGGTGTGACCGCCAGACACCAGCAGCGCCAGAAACGGGAACCCGGGCGGGTCGTCTTCCAGCATTGGCGCCAGAAGGTGTCCTTCCATGTGGTGCACCGGTATCACCGGACAATCCCAGGCGAGCCCAAGCCCATTTGCCATGCCGCCGCCCACCATCAGCGCGCCCACCAGGCCCGGTCCCGCCGTATGGGCGATTGCGTCGGGTCGCTTGATGCCCGCATCGCCGAGTACCTTGCGAATCAGCGGCAGGAGCCTCCGTATGTGGTCGCGCGAGGCGATTTCTGGCACCACGCCGCCGTAGGCAGCGTGCAGATCGACCTGGCTGTGCAGTGCGTGTGCCACGAGGCCGCGCTCCGTGCTGTACACGGCAACGCCCGTTTCGTCGCAACTCGTTTCGATGCCGAGGATGTTCATAGGCAGCGGATCATAGCCCAAGCCGCCGTCTTGTGGCACAGAACCCTTTGCAAACGGCAAAAACCGGCGTTATTATACGCGGCTCAGTCCCGGCCCCAGTGCCGGGTTTATTTATGTCTGACGGAATACCTGATCAATGCCAAGTGTTCGCGTAAAAGAGAACGAGTATTTTGACGCTGCCCTGCGGCGCTTCAAGCGTGCCTGTGAAAAGGCCGGAATCCTGACCGAGCTTCGCCGTCGCGAGTTCTATGAGAAGCCAACGCAGGAGCGCAAGCGCAAGAAAGCCGCGGCCGTCAAGCGCCATCTGAAGCGCAGCTCTCGCGACGATTCCAAGCGCAAGCGTCTCTACTAGATCCGTTCAGCTTCGCGTCCGTGGAGCAACTTGCCTACCAGCCCTGCACATGTCCCTGAAAGGCCAAATAACGGAAGACATGAAAACCGCCATGAAGGCCGGCGACAAAGACCGGCTGAAAGTGGTGCGCCTGATGCTTGCCGCCATCAAACAAATCGAGGTCGACAAACGCGTCGAGCTCGACGATACGGGTGTACTGGCCGTGCTGGCCAAAATGGTCAAACAGCGTCGCGACTCCATCGATCAGTTCGAGAAAGGCAATCGCGAGGACCTCGCTGCAATCGAACGGGCCGAAATCGCCGTGATCGAATCATACCTGCCGGAACCGCTCGGCGGTGACGAACTCGCGGCCATGGTCGACGAAGCAATCAGGTCGACGGGTGCCGAGGGCATTCGCGACATGGGTAAGGTTATGGCCCAGATCAAGGCCAAAGCTGCCGGCCGCGCCGATATGGGCGCACTCAGTGCCACCGTGAAGGAACGTCTTAGCGCCCTTTGACTGAACAGTTCAGACTCCGTAACCACTGCCAGAGACCCGGCGGCGCCGTCTCCACGTTAGAGCTCTTATGTCCGGACTGATTCCTCAGGATTTCATCGATGATCTGATCGCCAGGGCAGACATTGTCGAGATCGTCGGGCGTCGTGTGCAACTCAAGAAAGCGGGTCGGGAATTCAAGGCCTGCTGTCCATTCCATGACGAAAAAACGCCGTCATTTACGGTAAGCCCGGGAAAGGGCTTCTACCACTGTTTTGGCTGTGGCGCCCACGGGACGGCTGTCGGCTTCCTGATGGAATTCGATCATATGAGCTTCGTCGAGGCCATCGAGAGCCTCGCAAACACCATGGGTGTCGATGTTCCGAGGAGCGAAAGCGACAAACCGGCGCGCCGCTACGACGAACTGTTTTCGCTGATGGACAGCGTGTCCCGGAACTGGCAGGCGACGATCAAGGACGCGCCGGCGGCCGTTGATTACCTGAAGCACAGGGGCATCGACGGCCCCACAGCAAAACGATATGGCATCGGTTACGCGCCGGACGGCTGGAGCACGGTGCTCGACAAATTCGGCAAGTCCGATGAAGCCGTTGAACGGCTCCTGGCGACGGGCCTTATCATTCGCAAGGACAACGGCCAGCACTACGATCGGTTTCGGGACCGAATCATGTTCCCGATTCGTGATGGACGCGGCCGGACGATCGGATTCGGCGGACGCACGATGGGCGATGGCGAGCCGAAATACCTGAATTCGCCGGAGACTGTGCTGTTTCACAAGGGGCGCGAACTTTACGGACTGTACGAGGCCCGGCAGGCGCTCAGAAATATTGAGCGGCTCGTTGTCGTCGAGGGCTATATGGATGTCATCGCGCTTGCACGCCATGGCATCAATTTCGCGGTTGCCACGCTCGGCACCGCTACCACGAGCGATCATCTGAACCAGCTTTTTCGGCTTACGGAAAACGTCTATTTTGCCTTTGATGGCGATCGCGCCGGCAAGGCCGCCGCCTGGCGCGCACTGGAAAACGCCCTGCCGCAAATTCGCGAGGGACGGCAGATCCGGTTCGTGTTCCTTCCCGAAGGACAGGACCCCGATTCGTTCGTCAACGAACTGGGCGCGGAGGCTTTTGTCGGGGCCCTCGATGACGGACTGGCCCTGTCCGAGTTCTTCATCCAGGAACTCGCCAGCCAGGTTGACATGGAAACGGTTGACGGCCGGGCAAGATTGGCCGAGCTGGCACGTCCGCTGATAAGCAGAATTCCCGCAGGCGTCTATCGCGAACTTCTGATTGAGAGCCTGGCGAGCGCCGTCGGCCTGACTGCGGCAAAGCTTGAAAAGATGATCGCTGGTCAGGCCGCCCAGGGGCGCCCAATGTCGCCGGCTGCCATGGGTTCAGGCAGGAGGCCGGCGAAGCGCCCTGCGGCGGGCCGGCCCTCTGTGGTCCGGCACGCTATCACCCTGTTGCTCAACCACCCTGAGGCGGGTCGGTCGCTCGACATCGGCAAGCTGGAGAACGTCAGCCGCCCGGGAACCGATTTGTTGCGATCACTCATTGAAACAGTGCAGGCCGAGCCCAATATAACGACGGCCGGGTTGCTGGAACGCTGGCGGCATGACGCCGAGGGCCGTCACCTGGGCAAGCTCGCGGCCGCCCAACTTCCCGTTGACGAGGATTTTGACCCGGTAGAGGAACTCAAGGACAGCCTCGATCGGCTGGCCATCGGAGGGCGAAAGGAAAGAATTGAATTTCTCATTGAAAAACAAAGGACTAGTGGGCTATCGGACGACGAGAAAGCGGAACTTCGAGCGCTCACGGCCGGTCCAATTGATGTTAAATAGTGGTGGCTTGCCATCTCCCGAGAGAGTAATATTAACCGTTTGTATCTTTTGCCCGCAGGGGTTTTGACTTGAAAGCAAAAAAAGCAGTAGTAGGCGCTAGCAAACAAGCCAAGCAGCTGAAAGAACTGATTGCCCGTGGCAAGGAACAAGGCTACCTGACCTATTCCGAAGTCAACGACCATTTGCCCAGTGGTATCGTCGATCCAGAGCAGATCGAAGACATCGTAAACATGATCAACGATATGGGCATTGCCGTGCATGAAAAAGCGCCGGACGCCGAGTCACTGATCCTGTCGGACGCCGCGGCTACCGATGACGATGCCGTCGAGGAAGCCGAGGCTGCGCTCGCGAGCGTCGACGCGGAGTTTGGGCGCACGACCGATCCGGTACGCATGTATATGCGCGAAATGGGCACAGTCGAGTTGCTGACACGACAGGGCGAGATCGAGATCGCAAAGCGAATCGAAGACGGTCTCAACCAGGTCAAGTATCACATGGTGCACTTCCCGCCGACCGTGGAAGCGCTGCTGGAGGTCGCCGACAAGGTAATAGGCGGCGAAACCCGCATGCAGGATTTCGTCGTGGGCTTTATCGACCCCAACGAACCCGACGAGATCAAGCCGCCGGCGCCGAAGTCCGATGACGACGATGAAGTCGTCGATACCGGCCCGGATCCCGACGAAGTGAAGGCCCGCGTGAAGGTCATTCGTCGACACCACAATCGCGCCATGAAATATCTCGATCAATCTGGCCTGAAAGACAAGCGCACGGTCAAAGCGCACGCGGACATGGCCGATCAGATTATGGAGTTGAAACTTGCACCGAAGCTGTTCGATGCGCTCGTTCGCAACCTTCGTGATGTCGTTTCGATCATCCGCAGCCAGGAGCGCCTTGTCATGCAGCTTTGCGTTCGCGACGCGGGTATGCCACGCAAGGATTTCCTCTCGAGCTTCCCGAAGAGCGAGACCGACCTGGCATGGATCGACAAGCATATTCGCGCCAAACGAAAGCACTCGTCCGTACTCGCCAAGCTCAAGGACGACATCACTCGCGCGCAGCGCAAGCTGATTGCCGTTGAGGAAGTGACGCAGCTCAAGATCAGCCAGATCAAGGAGATTAACCGCCAGATGTCGATAGGCGAGGCGAAAGCCCGCCGCGCAAAGAAAGAGATGGTGGAGGCAAACCTTCGACTGGTTATCTCGATTGCGAAGAAATACACCAATCGTGGCCTGCAGTTCCTGGACCTGATCCAGGAAGGCAACATCGGCCTGATGAAGGCAGTCGACAAGTTCGAATACCGTCGCGGCTACAAATTTTCTACCTACGCTACCTGGTGGATTCGCCAGGCCATCACGCGCTCGATCGCCGACCAGGCACGTACCATTCGCATCCCGGTCCATATGATCGAGACCATCAACAAGCTGAACCGTATTTCACGGCAGATGCTGCAGGAGATGGGTCGTGAGCCGCTGCCCGACGAGCTTGCCGAGCGCATGGAAATGCCGGAGGACAAGGTTCGCAAGGTGCTCAAGATCGCCAAGGAACCGATTTCCATGGAGACCCCGATCGGTGACGACGAGGATTCGCATCTCGGCGATTTCATCGAGGATCAGACTGTGCACTCGCCCGTCGATTCGGCGACAACGTCTGGCTTGAAGGAAACGACGCATTCGGTGCTCGCCGGACTGACGCCACGCGAAGCCAAGGTACTGCGCATGCGCTTCGGTATCGACATGAACACGGACCACACGCTCGAAGAGGTCGGCAAGCAGTTTGACGTGACGCGCGAGCGCATCCGTCAGATCGAAGCGAAGGCGCTCAGGAAACTGCGTCACCCGACGCGCTCCGATCAGCTGCGGAGTTTTCTGCTCGAAGACTGACAGGGCCGCGGAATCAGAACGGAAAAGCCGGGCGTCGCCCGGCTTTTTTCTGCTAGAATCGCGCTCCACGCGCCAACCCATCCAGGGGTACGTGGCAGAAAAAAGGGCCTGTAGCTCAGTTGGTTAGAGCAGGGGACTCATAATCCCTTGGTCCCAGGTTCGAGTCCTGGCGGGCCCACCACTTTTCCTCTGCATCAGATGATCTGCTCGATGTCGGGCAGCCATTCACGCCAGTAATCCAGCTTGGCGCGCAGCTCGGCGATCGCCGAGCGTTGCTCGCGCAACAGAAATCTCAGGCGATCTCCCGGCCGCAACTGCCCCAGAAGATGCCGGTCCACGCGTGCGACCTGCAGAACGCGGGGGTAGCCGCCGACCGAGCCGGCATCGACAGACAAGAGGTAGGGCTTGCCGTCTTCGGGGCACTGCACTGTGCCGGGAAACACCGGCGCGCTGGGCATGCGGCCTGTGGACGCGACCTCCAGTATCGGACCATCGAGCTGCATTCCCATGCGATCGGCACGCCTGCCCACGGTCCAGTTGCTGTCGACAAGATCTGCTCGACTCTGTTTCCCCAGTTCACCGGTCTCGAACGACTCGCACGCGCGCAGCGCCCAGCTCGCGGACATCGGCGGCATGCATTCATCGGGTGTTCGACGTTTGGCGACTGGTTCGGGGTCGAGCGAAAGTCTGTCACCGTCCTGAAGCGCCCTCCCCTGGTGGCCACCGATCCCCGCCAACAGGTCAGTGGATTTCGATCCAAGAACGTCGTCAGCCGGGAGGCCGCCGGCGAAAGCGATATAGGTTCGCGCGCCCGTTCGAGCGCCGCCGATAACGAGCTCGTCACCGGCATCGGCGAACAGGGTCTCGTGATACGAGACGGCGCGTCCATTCAACATGGCCGGCGCCTGCGCGCCCGAGATCGCAAACGCGCTGTCGACATCGAAACGCAAGCTGGGTCCGAGCAGGGTCGCCTCGAGCGCCGGTGCGTCCCACGGATTGCCCAGCAGGCGATTCGCCAATGCCAGCGAGAGTCGGTCAGCGGCGCCGCCCTCTGCCACGCCCAGGTGCCGCAGGCCGATACGCGGCCGCGACTGGATCGTGGTCTGCAGCCCGGCCTTCAGAACGGTGAGGCTCATGCCCCGAAGACATCGGGTTCGGCCGCAATGAAGCGAATTCGCATGCCGGCCTCAATCGGAAACGGCTTCTCGGCTTTCGGATCGAACAGTCGATAGGGCGTGCGTCCGATGAGCGTCCAGCCGCCCGGACTGGCCAGCGCATAAAGGCCGGTGCGTTGGTCCGCAATGCCGACGGATCCGGCCGCGACACGCTGCCTCGGTTCTTTTCGCCGTGGCACCCGGAGCCGTTCGTCCAGCCCGCCGACAAAAACGAATCCGGGCGTAAAACCCACCATGTCGACGCGATACTCGGTACCGGCGTGCAGCGAAATAAATTCGCCTGTCGTCAGGCCCAGTTCGGTGCACAGTGAGTCGAGATCGGGCCCGTACTCGCCGCCGTAGACGATGGGTATTTCCAGAAGCTCCTCCCGTCCAGGCAGCGGACGAATCCCGGCGCTCAGCGATTCGTCGATACGGTCCTTTGCCGTCGCGGCATCCATCGATGCAGCGTCGAAGCGAACCACGACCGAATCGATGCCGGCAACGACCTCCAGCCAGGCCCCGTCGTCCCTGAGCTGTGCCGCCAGCGCCTGCGCTTCCTGCGGACTCGCAGCCGACAGGCAAACCAGATCATCGAGACTTCGTATGAGCACGTATCTCGACTCCATGGCTTTCGAGAACATCGCGAACGGCTCGGGCCGCCTCGGCTGCACCCGGCGTGTCGCCGTGGATACAAAGCGTATCGGCCGCTACCTGTATGACGTCTCCGTTCCTCGCGGTCACGCGGCCCCGCGTTGCGAGCCCCACCGCCTGGCTGGTAATGACGGCAAGTTCGCCGTGAACGGCGCCGGGTTCCGAGCGGGATACCAGCGTGCCATCCGGCTCGTACGCCCGGTCGACAAACGCCTCTGCGATAAACGGTAGTCCGTATCGCTCGGCGGCACGCTGCAATTCCGTCTTTGCCATACCGACGAATGCCGGTTCACCTCGAAGGTCGGCCGTGACTCTTGCCACGATGTCAGCCAGTTCGGGATCGGCAACCGCATCGTTGTAGAGCGCGCCGTGCGGCTTCACGTGCGTCAGTCTCGTTCCCAGCTGCGCGGCGATATCGGCGAGCGCCGTTACCTGGCCTGCAAGTGCCTCATAAAGCTGGTCGCCTGCCAGGTAGCCGCTGACGCGACCGAAGCCCTCGCGATCCGGGTACCCCGGATGCGCGCCGACGCAAACATCTTTCATCATCGCCGCGCGCACGGTCGCCGCCATTGAGTCCCTGTCGCCGGCGTGCCCGCCGCAGGCAACATTGCAGCTCGACACGATTCCCAGAATTTCCCGGTCGCAGGGGTCGCCTTCGCCGAGGTCGGCATTCAGGTCAATTGTGTTACGCGTCATCGCGTGCGTGGCCTCGTGGTCCTGGCTGTTCCGGCGCCCCCCGGCAGTGTCTTTCCGCATTGGCCGGGCGGGTAACTCGGCGGGCCGGCAACGTGCGGCTGACGAATCCGCCGATCTCATGATATACACTGGATACCACGTTAGCGCTGTCAGGGAAAACACCATGGGCGTCGTACTTGTCACGGGTGCCAGCTCCGGAATAGGTGCCGCAATAGCAATCGCCTTTGCCGAGAACGGCTGGGAAGTAATGGCGGCGGGCCGTGACGAAGCGCGGCTGGAAGAAGTCGCCGAGGTGTCGGAGAACATTGTCATCTGGGCGGGAGAACTGGCCGAATCCGAGGACTGCGACGAACTGGTCGCCGATACCATCGACGAATTCGGTCGACTCGACTGCCTGGTCAACAACGCGGGCGTCATCGTGCGCGGCAACGTCGCCGAGACCAGCGATGACGACTGGCGCCATACCATGGCAATAAACCTCGACGTACCGTTCTTTCTCAGCCGCGCCGCGCTGCCGCAGCTGCTTCTCGCCGAGGGCAGTATCGTCAATATCGCGTCTGACTGGGGATTAAAGGGTGGCGAAAGAGCCGCGGCCTATTGTGCAAGCAAGGGCGGCATCGTGCTGCTGACCAAAGCCATGGCCAGAGATCACGCCCGCGACGGGCTGCGCGTTAACGCCGTGTGTCCCGGCGATGTCGATACACCCATGCTGGCTCGGGAAGCCGAAGCGGACGATATGGATCTCGACGAATACCTGGAGCAGGCGGCGGCGGAAAGCCCGAACGGCCGGGTCGCAACGCCGGAAGAAGTTGCCGCGCTCACACTATTTCTTGCCGGCGACGAAGCCACGCACATCACCGGCGCGGCGATACCGATTGACGGCGGCGGCCTGGCTTGACCTGGACGCTCGGCGCCAGCGCCGCGCCGGCATCGAGATTATCGTCGTCGTCCGCGCCGCCAGTACTGTATCAGCAGAAAACCGAACAGCATGCCGCCGAGGTGTGCGAAGTTGGCGACGCCTGGCGCCCCGCCGCTTACCCCCAGGTACAGCTCGAGTGCGCCATAGATGAAGACAAACGTGATCGCCCGCATCGGAATGGGCGGGAACAGAGGTACCACGATGCGATTCGGGAACGTCAAGCCGTAAGCCAGCAGGATTCCGAAAACCCCGCCGGAGGCGCCTACGGTCGGATAGAGACCGCCCTGGAACGCCGCCACTAAGAGCTGCACGATACCGGCACCCACGACGCACACCAGGAAATAGATCAGGAAGCGCTGCGACCCCATGAATTGCTCGAGGTCGCGCCCGAACATCCAGAGGCCGAACATATTGAAGAAGATATGGGTCGTGTTGCCATGCAGGAATCCGTAGGTCAGCAACTGCCACGGCATGAATGGCGAGCGCGGTTCGGTCGCCGGCCAAAGCGCAAAATTGATGAACATGAACTGCGCGTTGAGCTGTTGCAGCGCGAACACCACCCCGTTGGCAATCAACAGCGCAAAGATCACGTTGGGTATCGTGCTACCCGGCCTGCGGTTATAAGCGGTCTGGTTCATTCGTAGACTGTCCTGGCATCGTAGATTGTCATTGGCATCCGGTGATCACCAGCCGCCACCGCCGCCGCCGCCACCACCACCGCCCGACGAGCCGCCACCGCCGCCACCCGAGGATGAACCGGGCGGCGACACCGAGGAACTGATCGCGGAGTTCAGGCTGCTCGATAGCTTGCTGGTGGTCTTACTCAGCTTGCTGCTGTTCCAGGAACCGTTGTACCACGACGGACGGTATTCCCGGCCGTCGGGAGCACGGACGCTGGCGAGTACCGTGGCAAATCGTTCCGACCACTGCTGATCGACACCCAGCGCCAGCGCAAAGGGCAGCAGGGCCTCGAACAGCTGCGGCGTCTTCTCGGGTGGATTCCTCAGGTTGAGTTCGTCTTTCTCCGCGATTTCCAGGAACTCCTTGAACCCCAGCATTTCATCCAGGAGTTTCCGGCCGCGCGGTGTCGGCCGCTTCATCAGGTAAGCGAAGATGCCCAGCGTGACAAACGACAAGGCGCCTATTGCCATCACGCCAATGGTCAGCCCGCGACCGACGTTTATCGCAATGAACAATGCGACGACAACGATGATGAGCGCGGGTACATTAAAGAGGACGTTGGTCCTGAAGTAATGCTGCTTGAAGTCTTTGACCAGGGACTGTCGATGAGCACTGCGGGCCTTGCCCAGTACCTCGTGATTCTTGTCGTCCAGCTCAATCTTGTTCTGCGCCTTGAATAGACCGACGTACAGTTCCTTTTCTCCGGGGGCCAGGGCGGGTTTCGGTTCCTCGGGTGATTTCATGATTAACCAGTGCGATCCACTGCGGCTTTTTATTTCGAGATAGCCTTTGACCGCAAGATTGACGACCGCGGCCGTCATGACCTTATCGTCGTAATACATCTGCCGTATGTAACGCAGCGATGCCGGCGAAAACCCCTCGGGTGGCTCGTAGCGCGTAACGATCACGCCCTCTTCCGGATCGCGCCCGTATTTTCGCCACACCGGCACGTAGTAGGCCAGCATCAGCAGCAATCCGATCACGACGGCCAGCAGGTTTGCATTGTCCTTCAGGAGCCAGCCGATCCTGTCGGCCTGCGTCGGCTGCTGCACGAAACCCTTTGGCCACCCGACGACGATCGTCAGGCCATTGACCGGAGACAGCGGGCGGGTCGACTCGAAAACTATCCGTCGCGGAGACTCTACGCGCGACCGGTAATCCCTGCCCTGGGCGCCGAAGGGACCGGTATAGGCCTCCTCGGTGATCCCCGACAGCGGCGCATCGAATTCGAGTTGTACTGTAGCGCTCGCCTTGTCGATGGGAAACGCCCAGTCGAACCCGGTAACGTTCCAGTACAGCTCGTCGTGATTCTCGAAGAAACCCAGCATGCGGCTGGCCCGGTAGCGAAATAGGTAGGTATGCTCGCCAGGGTCGATCAGACGGTCGGCGCGACCGAAGTACGTTCGCACCCCGCGCCGGACATCTTGTGTGTGAAACGCCTCGGGACGGCCGTTCCTGAGTACGGCAAGGGGCTGGAACGCGATCTTGTGTTCGTTGCCGTAGCGATCTTCATATTCGGTAGGAAAGTCGCGGTAGATTCCGCGCTGAATTCGATTGCGCTCTGCCCGCACGCGAATGGTCTCGGTCACTTCGATCATGCCATCTGTCATGACCCTGATCTCGCTGTCAAAGCTTAGGATGCGCTCGTCGGCATTGCCGAGGAGCGGCATTAGTATGAGCAGAAAAGCAGCGATCTTTCTCATTCGATCGAACCGAGTTTGACGAGCGGCACATTGGCGGCATCGTCGGAGGTTTTTTGAAAAAACTCGCGTGCGGTGAACCTGAACCAGCCCGCGATGATGTTGCTCGGAACCGTCTCGGTCATCGTGTTGTAGTCGCGAACCGAGCCATTGTAAAAGCGGCGCGCGAACTGCAGATAGTTCTCGGTTTCGACCAGTTCGTTCTGCAGGCTCAGGAAATTCTCATTGGCCTTGAGATCCGGGTAATTTTCGGCGAGCGCGATGATGCGCTCGATCCCCGCGCTGAGCTTTTCCTCGATTCTGCCCTTGGCACGAACATCGGCCGCCTGCATGGCCTCGGCGCGAAGAGCCGTTACCGCTTCCAGCGTCGCTTTTTCGTACTTGGCGTATTGATCAACGGCGGTAACAAGGCGAGGAATGAGGTCGTGCCGTCGTTGCAGCTGCACGTCGATATCACTCCAGGCCGTGTCCACCCGGTTTCGGCTGCGAATGAGGCGGTTGTAGAGAACGATTCCCGCGATTGCAACGGCGAGCGCCGCTGCGACGATTATGGTCATTTCACGCGATATCCGGGCTGGTGGTCTGACGGAGTGTAACGCCTTCGGCGCCGTCACCCCAAAGCTTCGACCGGACTGCGGACCGCTGCGTTACTGCCAGCGTTCCCTAGTGTCCTGTTTGCTTGGTTCGCTTACTTTCGGAAAGCCTGCAGAGAGTTAGAGAACCAAGCAAACAGGACACTAATACCAGAAGGAGAAGAACACCTGGATGACGGCCGCGTCCAGGGTATAGAGCGGCTCTTCGCCGACCAGCGCACCTGCCCTGAGATCGGAGAAATCGTGGTAGTCGACGGAAAGCAGGTCCAGGGACGCGGTAACCGAGCCTTTCTTCAGGAAACCCCAGCTCTGGTTTTCGTTGAGAAACGCGTAGGCGGCCTTGAGCCGGAAGGTATAACTGGTCAGCGGACTGAGCTCTTTGTCGCGGCCCCTGAAGTTGGTCGCCTGTGCACGCGGAAACAGGTCGCTGTAGAAGTGCGCGGCCGTCTGATCGTGATAGCGGAACTTGCCGGTAAACGTGAAATCGCGCCACGGATGCACATAGGTCAATGATGCGGTGTGACTCTGGATATCCCAGGTATCGGTAAAGAAACGGTACTCTCCCTCGATTGCGGCACGATACGGCAGGAAGTAGCGCGCCCGAACGCCGACTGCATTACTCGTGCGCGTATTCGGATAGAGCTCACCTTCGTAACTGTAGCCACGTCCCTCCGCGGCATTGAAGTATCGGACCGATCGGTAGGGATTGTTCAGGTAGCCCTCGTCGGTGCCGGTTTCGAAATTCAGCGCCAGGATCAGGTTCTTGGTCAGAATCTGCGTCAGTCCCAGGCCGTAGTTCTGCTTGTCGAGAAAGCGCTCGAACGTCGGGTCATCGGATTTTCCGACGATATCGTCGCCCAGGGCATAGCTCATTGTCAGCGTTGTCAGGCCGCCGAACATGTCCTGGCTGATGGAAACGTTATAGGTCGACGCATCGTAGTCGGACTCGACACTGCTGGTGTAGCCGGCGCGCACCGTCGTGTTGCCACGCAGGTAGTCCATGCCGAGCGACCACTGCTTGCGTTCTTCGTTATACGGGCTTGCCGTCGTGATGACATCGATCGAAGCGGAACTCACCATGTCGACATAGTAGTTGCCCACGAACGATGTGCTCTTCCCGACCTGTTTGCGTATCAGGACAGACGGACCGTCGATATCGACACCGCCGCCGGTGTACAGGTGATACAGGACGTCGGCGCGGTCCTCCGGCAACACGCTCGCATCCGCAGCGCTGATTGCCATCAGCAGCACCAGGAAACACAGTACACGTCGAAACAGCATCGGAAACGCGCCCCTCAGTTGCAGCCGCAGCCGCCGCCGGCCGCACCCTCGCCGCCGCGGGCGCCTTCCCGGGCCTCGTAAACGTGTTGCAGATACGAGGTCGAAACGGGGTCGCCGTCGAGGGCCATGATCGGATCCGCGAGCCTGTCGCGCTCATAGGGTTTCACCCACGGCTCGATATTGCCGCAAGCCGACAGGCTGCCGATGAGCAGAAGCGGTAGCAGAAATCGTGCAATTGCCAAACCTGTATTTTTCATAACATCACTTTATCGCAGAAAAACAGCTGTAAACCGTGATCCTGTCCTCAGAAGAACACTGTGAAACCCAGGTGGCCCTCGAGATTGTGGGCCGTCTTTTCTTCACCCAGAAGATCGATATCGAACAAGTGGTCGCGAAAATCGAGGTGCAGAGCGATCGAGTCCGTCAGCAGGAATCGATAGCCGGCGCCGACGTTCACGGTGAAACGGTCGTCGCCCGCAAATCGGGTCGAGCCGAGGCCGGCAATCAGGTAGAGACTGGTGTTAAAGGCACGGCCCTCGCCGATAAACACCTCGCCCGGCAGGATGTTGTAGCCGAGATTCAGGTTGTAATAGGTCAGGGTGCGCTGGCTGTCAGTAATCAGCCGCGCGCCGCCCGAGAGTTCCTCGAAGCTGGTCAGTCCGCCCTCCGACTGACCCACCGTGCCTTCGACGAAAAAGCCCTCGGTGATGTGGTAGGCCAGCCTCACTCCGTATGAGACGTCGGTGCCGAAGTCCTCGATACTCATGATTCCGCCATAGACGCCGATCTCGAAATCCTCGCGATCGATAGCGGCCTCCTTGATTTCGCGACGTTCCACTTCGGGATCGATCACCTGTCCGGGCCCTTCCGAGGACGGCGGCGGTGCCGACTGGTTGCCGAATCCGAACAGGTTCTTCGTCGCCGCGCAGCCCGACAGGCTGATCAAGGCAACGATCAGAAAAAGAACGCGAAACCGACTTTCCATTCCTCTACTTCCTCATTTTCGTCTCTGCTCGTGAATACCACGTAGCTCTTGTACTCGGCTCGCAACAGGAATCGTCGTGCCGTATAAATACGGAATCCAGCGCCAACGTGGCCAATCTGATCCGTACGATCCTCTCCCTGGATAATCGTCGACTTGGGTTCGGTGCGTATGACACCGGCACCCAGTGTCAGGAATGGCGAAATTCGCCAGTCGGGCCAGGGTTCGCTAACGACATTAACACTGCCCATCCAGCCATTCGAAAAATTACCCAAAATCTGTGAACCCCATGCTTCCAGGGACACATAGGGGTTGAGCGAGTAGCCACCGTACAGCGAAATGATATTTGCACCGCCGAAGTCCCCGGCGAGAATGCCGGTCTCCCATCTGGCGTTGGTGAAGTCATCGATATTGGCTCTTTCGAAGCTGACCTGGTCGCCGTCCGGCTGCAAGGTACGTTCCATCTGCGACCGATCGACCCAGCCCTCTTTTCCGTTCGACGCGCGGATATGAAACCAGTCGGTGCGTTGCGCGAGAATGTCGACGTTCTCACCGCGATCGACGACGTGAAAAATCGGATAGCCACGGCCCGGTCCCGTGCGCATCTCGAGATAGGGATCGGCAACGGCAACGGATCGATATTCTTTGGCGGCCTGCGCCGGCGCTGCCAGAAAGAGCTGAGATACAACAAGCGCGACCAGGCATCCGAACCAGGCGGATCGCGAAGCAGTCCCTGCAAGAGCCGCTTCGCATCCACGAAAGGGGCGGAGACTGCTTCTAGTTGACCGGGGCGTCGAAGGGGTTGTTGTAATACTGGGCTCCGAGGTCCAACCATTCCGCAACAAGGCGTCGCTCCGCTTGGGACAAGATATTGAAATGAAGATCCGCAGGATCATTAAATCGGTCAAAGAAATCGCTCGATGCCCTTGCGCCATTGGTTCTGGCGGGTGGCGGAGTCGGTATCGGTGCAAGAATATCGTTTCCATCCGCATCCTGACCGATAACCTGGGTCGCATCCACCAACGCGCCATTGTCCAGAATCTGAAGATTATCAGTAACTAACAGCTCGCGATAGGCATGGAAGTGATCCGGCTCATCCGGCGATAGCCCATCCTGCAGCTCGAGCTGCCCTGCCGGAACCCTGGCGACGGCGTTAGCCTCATCCACCGGCGTGTGGCAGTTCAGGCAATTGTTGCTGAGCGGCAGGCCCGTAACAGGATCCAGCACCGGTACTTCCGGCGTAGCGGGATCGTTGTCGTCGTCCTCGGTAATGATCCGCGGCTGACTCCAGAGCGGGTGAATAATCGTCTCGTAGTTGATGACGCTCCGGCAGTTGGCCTGCCAGTTCTGCTGACAGGACAGCGAGGTCGGCGCTGCCGTTGTCAGATCCGAGTAACTAAAGTCGATATCCGGGTTGATCGGATCGCCATTTGCGTCCAGCGGGTTGGCGCTCCAGACGTCGCGGTAAACCAGGTTCATCGAGGGCTCGATCGACGAGCAGCCATCGCTGGAACAGGTGACGCGCGCGCGCACCTCGGCCATGGTTTCGCCGACGTCGCCAACGAACCACTGCGCATCAGCCGAAGGATAATAAGGCACGCCCGCTGTTGCTGCGCCGGCCCAGGCACTGTCGAAAGCGTCACTACGCCCGTGAGACAAGTTGCTGTTGGCATCGTGGCAGCCGCCGCACTTCAGCTCCTGGCCCGGGATCAGTGAAATCCAGTTGTGGTGTCGCTGCGTGATGCGGTGGCCGTTTTCATCGAGCACGCTGACCATCAGTGCCGTGTTGGCGGGGACCTTGACCATGACGGACCCATCCGGCTCAACGACGGTGTAACCGACGATTTCTTTCATGCCCTGCTGCGTGCTGACGCCGAAGGCGGTGTTGTCGATGTCGAGAAGGTCCTCGTCAGGAAGCGAAACGGCCTTCTCAATTCGCAGAAACCGGGCAATACGATCTGCCGCCAGAGTCTGCCCAGGATCAGCGACCGTCGGAATATCGACAATCGCCGTGCCATCGAAGTCATAGACACTGCGGATATTCAGGATTGCCTCACCGGCGTCAGCGAGCGTCGCATCCAGCGGAAAACTGTTGATGCCATCGAGGACCACCGGGGGTATCGGCCGTGGATCTGCCGACACGACTTCGGTAAACATGAAGCCTTCCTCGCCCTGGACGATCGGCAGCTGCGTATCGTCACGCGGATCGTAGATCCAGATGCCATACAGCGGCGGCGCGACTATAAACTCGCCTTCCGCCGGCGTAATCGGATTGTCCGGATCAATGACGACAACGTTCGCCAGGCGATCCTCGGTGCAGGGAACGATTTGCCGGTCATCCGTTTCCGGATCGCCATCGTCTGCAAGAAACTCCACCAGGCGGCACTGACTCCAGCTGACCATCAGGCGATCCGTGCCGTCCTGTATCGGGTAGACCGAGAAGTACCTGCCGCCTGTCGACGGGCTGCCGGGAATGGTCGACACCTCGTTGACCGTGGCGTCTTCCTGCGCCGGGCCAGTCAGTACGCCGATGTTGTCCTTCGTCGGCTGTGTATTCTCCAGATACTGAACGGTGTCGATCAGCATGAGTTCGCCACCACCCTCGGTATCGGTGAACGGCCTTGCGAGCACCATGATGCGATCATCCAGCAGCTGGCGCGGCTGCATGAAATGAATTTCCTGGCCGTTGGTGCCGGTATTGTGGCTCTTGTCGCCGTACAGCAATTCGAGCGCCGAGCCATCGGGATTAATGCGATACAGGTTCACGACGTCGTTGCCGGGAGCGTGATCCCAGCGGCTGAACACGATGCGACCATCGGCGGTGACTTCCGGATCAAGATCGTGACTCTGGTTAAAGCTGACCTGTTTGACCCCGGTGCCGTCATCGTTCATGACGTGCAGGTTGAACGCCGGCTCGTTCTGATCCTCGTCCATCGCCGGGAAGCCGCCCTTGCCTTCGTCGAGCAGCACAGCCTGCGATTGCGACTGGCGCGTCGATGAAAAAATGATGCGTCCGTCCGGCAGGTATTTCGGCATGATGTCATGGCCGATCTCCGCCGTCAGGTCAGAGGTGATGACGCGTTCCAGCACAGCGGTTTCGAACGTGTACTGCCAGATGTTCCAGGTGGGCAGGTCTTCTTCATCGACGTTCGGGTCGAAGGGCACGCGCATCGAGAACAGCAGGCGGCTGCCGTCATAGTCGATTTCCACATCGCGAATCGCCGCGAGCCCCTGCGACACCTCACCGGTTATATTGATCGCTTCGGCGCCGGGCGCCGCGCGATCGCGATAATAAAGATCGGCGCCGAATTCGAAGGTGATCTGCTCCCTGAGATCCTGCTGCTGGAATTCTCCGTTGTCATCCACCGGAATGGGCGACTTGATATAGGCGATAGGAAAATCGATAACGACAGGATCTGCATCCTGTCCGGTGCCAATCTGTACACCGTCGCCTTTGCTGCACGCTGCAATCAGCATGCATGCCATCGACAATGCAACCATCCTGGTCGCTTTACCGGTATTTCCCTTCACGGACTGTCGTGGTAGCTTAATCATCGCCTTCACCTCGGGTCATTGTGGCAGGGTACGTCGCGACGGTGTCGCCGTACCGTTAACGCAGTCACAAACTACGATTAACCTGCAATCTTGGCTCTGTTTGTTCGGAGCGTTTCGCAGGCAATTATATGAGACGCATCGGGCTCGATGTAATGTCTCAAAAGCACGACACCGAACAAAGTCAAACGTCTTTTCGACGCGTTACCTGTTCACGCACACGGCGCGACGTGGCATACGGTTCCATTTCGTCACGATTCGACGCGCGTAAAAAATGTGATTTTCCTGCAACGATTGAGAAACCGCATGAACTTTATGTCATTGGCGTTTGTTGTTTCTTATTGTCATGAGGCGACGGCCCTGTCTCCCTTCAGCGACAGTTGCACTGTCCTTCACAATCAGTAGCTTAGCCGTTCAGGTGATTATGGTTGTGCTAAAGCGCCGACAATGACTTGACATATGACGCGTCGGAGGAGCCGCAAAGGAAACTCAATAACTCATTGTTTTTATTATTTTTATTGAGGTATATCGGCGACCTCACCAGGAGTGGCACAGCACTTGCTTTAGAGATCACAGGTGGGTTGTTTACGCAAACCTTGAGGACGTTCGGAATCGTGATTGTATTCACGGCAAATGTTTTCAAAGTCAGGCAGAGTGCATTTGCCAAATTGAGCAACCGACCTGGCGGACAGGAGTCCGCCGCATAATGCGGAGCAACAAGGAGCAACAGATTTGGCACGCGTCAATCATGACGCAGCAAATTCTGAACAGTCCGTTAACTTTGGGTGCGTGATGTGCGGTTTCATCTGGGCACATATGAGAAGCACATTGTTTGATCATTCGAGTGATGAGCAGAAACGATATGAAAAACGACATGCTGAAGAACTTTAGGGAAGTCCAAATCGGAACGCTGCCGCGCCTCGCGCTTGCGGCATTGCTTGCTGCCGTTCTGATTTCTCCGGCACATGCGGGTTACCGGGAGCAGGCCAAACGCCTGCATGACCGGCTCGCCGGTGTACCGCCGACCGAGGCAGTGCTGCAGCAGATGGAAGATGCCATCAATCCGGCGCTGCCGGGCAATGCCACAACGGCAGCCTATATTGCCATGGACAACGTCAATTTCTATAACGTGACGCTGAAGAACTTCGCAGCGCCCTGGACGAATCGCGATCAGTCGATTTTTGTCCCGCTGAACGATTACGTTGCGACGGTTATCGGAATGATAAGGGACGACCGCCCTTTCAATACGCTGCTCTCCGATGACATTACCTATGTGGGTCGATCCGGCGTTGTGGCTGCCGCGCCTTCTGCAAACAACAACGCTCACTATGAGCAACTCGAGGCGAACAATGTCAGCCTGCGCGATGAGCTGCAGATGGTCGCGCAGTCGAGCGTTCAGAACATCCCTTCCTCGGCGACGGCGGGCGTAATGACGTCGCGAGCGGCATCGGAGGCATTCTTCATCGCCGGGACCAACCGCGCGATGTTCCGTTTCACACTGATGAATCATCTCTGCAATGACATGGAGCAGATGCACGACCCGAACCTGCCGCCTGACCGAATTCGTCAGGACGTCAGCCGCAGCCCGGGCGGCGACAGCCGGCTGTTCCTGAACAACTGCATCGGCTGCCACACGGGCATGGACCCGATGGCCCAGGCATTCGCCTACTACAATTATGACGAAGCCGCCGGCACGCTCCAGTACACCCCCGGCAACGTCCAGCCCAAGTACTTCAATAACGATCTGAACTTCCCGCAGGGGTTCCGCACGCCCGACGATCAGTGGGACAACTATTGGCGAAAGGGCCAAAACTCGTACCTCGGTTTCGACCCGGCATTGCCAGGCAGCGGCGCGGGCGCCAAGTCACTCGGTGAAGAACTGGGCAACAGCTACGCGTTCGCCGCCTGCCAGGTGAAGAAGGCGTTTCGCGCGGTCTGCCTTCGCGATCCGGACCTGGCTGACCCGAACCTGGGCGACGGCGCCAAGGTCGACGAGATCATTTCAACGTTCCGCGGGACGGGCTACCAGATGAAGCAAGTATTTGCGGACGCTGCTGTCCACTGCATGGGCCAGTAGGGAGACTACGATAATGACTAACGCAATTGGAATTGCTACCAAGGCCCCCGCTTACCGCTCGTTGCGCGCAACGACGGTGGCACTGCTGTCGAGCGTGGTTCTCGCAGCCTGCGGTGGCGGCGCACAGACTACTGACAACCCCTTGTCGCAGAATCCCGGGAACAACAACGACGCGGTATATACGGGCCCTGTTGCTCGGGACGGCGACGTACTCAAGTTCCAGCAGGAGTTCTGGTCCAACGCAAAGACGACGGACCGTTGCGGCTCCTGTCACAACGAAACCGTTGGCCAGGTACCGACTTTCGTGCGCAACGACGACGTCAACATGGCCTACGACGAGGCGGTGACGGTAACGGACACGCAGCAACCGGCGCTGTCGCGCCTGGTTGAAAAGGTCTCCGGCGGTCACAACTGCTGGGTCGCTGACTCGGGCGTCTGCGGCAGCATCATGACAACCTGGATCGAAAACTGGGTCGGTTCGGCCGCCGGTGGCGGTCGCCAGATCGTACTGACACCTCCCGCGTCCAGCGACCCGAGTTCGAGCAAGAACTTCCCGGACGATCCGGCCGCGTTTCAGCAGCTGATCCATACGCCGATACTCGAGCGTTATTGCTCCGACTGCCACAGCTCGCAGTCGCCCAACGCGCAGCAGCCGTATTTCGGTGACCCGGACATCGCCAGCGCCTACGACGCGGCCAAATCGAAGATCAATCTCGACACGCCGGCCGACTCGCGCTTTGTCGGCAAGGTAAGCCCGGTTCCGCTCGGCGAGTCGCACAACTGCTGGAACGGCAACTGTGCGTCCTCTGCCGATGAGATGCTGGCCGCCATTACGGCGTTCGCCAATGGCATTACGGCAACCACCGTTGACCCCAACCTTGTCTACAGTAAGGCGGTTCGCCTTGTCGACGGCACGCTGGCGTCCGGCGGTAACCGCTACGAAGATTCACAGATTGCGCTCTGGGAGTTCAAGACCGGCAGCGGACTGACGGCGTTTGACACCAGCGGTGTCGATCCGGCTATCGACCTGAACTTCTCGGGTGACGTCAGCTGGTTCGGTGGCTGGGGCATCACGATCGGTACAAACGCGGCACAGGGCCCGGGCAAGGCACAGGGCTCCACCACGGCCAGTGCCAAGCTCGCCGATGTACTGCAGGAATCCGGCGAATTTTCCATCGAGGCCTGGGTAATCCCGGCCAACGTCACGCAGGAGATGGCGCGGATCGTCAGCTATTCGGCCGGACCCAACACGCGGAATTTCACGCTTCAGCAGACGCTTTATAATTACGACTTCCTGCTGCGCAGCAACGCGCAGGATGCCAACGGCGACCCGCTCGTTAGCCTGAACGGTGATCCCGCGCTGTCGACTCCGGACGCGGACGAAGTATTGCAGGCAACCCTGCAGCACGTCGTCGCAACCTACGATCCAATCAACGGGCGCCGCATTTACGTCAACGGCGAACTTGTATCAAACGCTGACCCGATTCCCGGCGGCACCTTTGTCGACTGGCAGGACACGTTTGCGCTGGTTCTGGGTAACGAGGCCTCGGGCGATGGCGTCTTTGAAGGCACCTTCCGCCTGGCCGCAATCCATCGGCGTTCGCTGACCCAGGAGCAGATACAGCAGAATTTCGACGCCGGTGTTGGCGAGAGGTTCTACCTGCTGTTCGATATCTCGGAACGGCTGCAGGCCGCGGAGCAGTCGTCGTACATACTCTACGAAGTACAGCAGTTCGACAGCTATGCGTACCTGTTTGACAAACCGCATTTCATCACGCTCGATGGCTCATCGCCGGAAGGTATTCCGATCGAGGGCGTTCGCATCGCGATGAACGGACAGGAGGCAGATCACGGTCAGACGTATGCGACCCTGAATGAAACCCTGAGTGCATCGCTTTTCGAGGAACTCGGCCAGCCGCTGTCCGCGCTTGGTGCCGTGATTCCGCTCGAGAAAGGACCTCAGGACGACGAGTTCTTCCTGACTTTCGACAGGCTCGCCGGGTTCTCCTATAACCGTCCTGACGATCCGATGCTGATCATCACGCCAACAGATCTTCCCGATGCACCGCAGATCGGTGTGCGTACCTTCGATGAGATCGACGCCACATTCTCGGCAATCACGGGCGTGAGCCGCACCGGCTACGAGCGCCCCTCCGGCGTATTCCCTGTCGACGACACCTACCAGGAACTTCGACAGTCGCTGCCTGCGGTGGAGGACGTGAACACGTTCCTGTCGTCGCACCAGGTGGCGATCGCGCAGCTGGCCATCCAGTACTGCGACGCGGCAATCGGCTCGAACGCGAGCCCGAATCCCGACGCAGCGGCAATGTGGCCGGGCTTCGACTTCAACCAGGCCGCAAGCCAGGCTTTCAGCGTTGCCAATCGCGACAACTTCGTCGACCCGATGATTGCTCGCGCTGTCGGCAATACGCCGTCCGGCCCGCAAATTGCGAGCCAGCCGAGCTACGGCGTCGTGTATCAGGAACTGGCGTCCTTCCAGGCAGCTGGCGGTCGCCCGGACAACCTGATCGACCGGCTGCTGGCTGGTCCGAGCGACACACGAGCAATTGCCAAGGGTGTCTGTGCCGCCACGTTGGGCAGTGCAGCCACGCTGGTTCAGTAATAACAGGACTAATGAGGAATAATCGAGATGAGTAAACGACGAAATAAGCGGCATTGGGATGCGCCGCAGCTTCATGGCGATCATCCGCGTCCTGTTACGCGCCGTCAGTTCGTAGCGCAGGGATTCATGACGGGTGCTGCCTACACCGTAGGTGGCGCCGCAGGCCTGCTCGCCAATCCGGCATTTGCATTGTCGGGCGACCTGGACAGCATGCTCGCAACACCCTGCAACATCACCGATGGTGCCGGCAAGATCCCGTTCATCTGTTTTGACCTGGCAGGCGGTGCCAACATCGCCGGGTCGAACGTGCTGATCGGCAAGGAAGGCGGCCAGCAGGACTTCGTCAGTACCCAGGGCTACGAGAAGATGGGACTGCCTGGCGATATGATCCCGAGCCTCAATGATCCCATTTCAGGCGAGTCGTACGCGAATTTCGACCTGGGACTGGGTTTCCACCTGGACAGCGCGTTCCGTCGCGGCATCATGTCTGTAATCAGCCCGACTACCGCCGCGAATACCAACGGCGCTGTCATTCCGGCGCGCTCGGACAACGACACCGGCAACAACCCGCACAATCCGACCTACGGTATTGCCCAGGCTGGTGCCAAGGGCTCCATACTGACGCTGACCGGGTCGGAGAATACGGACTCTGGCGGCAACTCCATGCTGCCGGCCATGCTTTACGACCCCGAGCTTCGCCCGACCAAGGTTGATCGGCCCAGCGACGTCGTCAATCTCGTCGATACCGGCGATCTCGTCGGCATCCTGAGCAAGGACGATGCAACCGCGGTGATGGAGTCGATCTATCGTCTCAGCGATGCCAAGGTTAACAACATCAATACGCAGGTCGCAGCCGACGCGGCCATCAAGCAGGCCGTTCGTTGCGGCTACCTGAAGGCAGCAGACATCGCCGATCGATTCGGCGGTACACCGATCGACCCGGGGCAGGACCCGAACATCGTTGCCGATGACGGTACCGGCATCTTCACCACCGCCGAGTTCAACGCGGGCGGACGCGATGGCAGTGAATTCCGCAAGACCGCCTCCGTAATGAAGCTGGTCCTGAACGGTTTCGCCGGCGCGGGCACCGTGGAAATGGGCGGTTACGACTACCATGGCGGTGCGCGCGCCGAAGGCGAGGTCAAGGATTTCCGCGCCGGACGTTGCATGGGCGCCTGCCTCGAGTATGCGGCACGCCTCGGCAAGCCGCTGATGATGTACGTATTCAGTGACGGCTCACTGTCGTCGAACGGCGCGATTGACAACTCTGTCGAGGGCCGCGGCAAAGGCGAATGGGTGAGTGATAACTCGTCGACGGCCGCTGCGTTCTTCCTGGTTTATAACCCGACGCGTCGCCCGACGCTGATGGGCGGTACGCTGGACGAACAGATGCGACATCAGCAAATAGGCGCCATGGATGCTGGCGGGTCCGTGATGCGTGCCGCAACACCGATGGCCAACAACGTCAATCTTCTCGTCAACAGCGTGATATTGAATTACATGGCGCTGCATGGCGAAACGGCGGCCTTCGATTCGCTGTATGGCCCGGGCTGGCACGGTCTCGGTTCCGGTCTGGACACATTCACGGCATTTACACCGATCGTGAACGGAATAATATCCAGCCCTGTCTAGGCGATTTTCCGCAATGCCGGGCTGACTTGGACAACCTGGCATCTACACAGCCGGTCGGCTTCCCCTCGACCGGCTGTTTTTTTGGTGCATAATCCCGCCATGACCGAGCTCGCCGCCCTTCTCGCTTGTCCGCGCTGTGACAAGTCGCCACTCGAGGAGGACGGTGGCACGTTTCATTGCAAAGCCTGTAATGTGCCGTTCCCCTCGATAAACGGTATTCCGTGGATGTTTGCGGAACCGCAGGCGGCGCTGGGCGAATGGCGAGGCCGCCTGGCATTCGCGCTGCAGCAGACCGGTCACGAGATCGCCGGACTCGAACGGGAGCTAAAATCAGAGGACCTGCACTCGCTGACGCGGCGACGGGTCGAGCGCTACAAGAAGGCGCTCGAGGATCATCGTCGCAGACTTGGCAAGTTGCTCAAACCCATCGACATGCAGGCAAACTACGGCAGCTACGAGACTTACCTGGCGCTGCGCACGCGACTGCCGGTCGACCAGGGGCTCAACACCTACTACGCGAATATTCATCGCGACTGGTCCTGGGGCGACGAAGAGAACAGTGCTTCGCTCAGACAGATCCGCTCGGTGCTCCACGATCATGCGGAGCTTGGCAGGGTATTGGTGCTGGGGGCCGGGGCCGGCCGCCTTGCTTACGACATTCATCGCAGCCTGAATTGCACGACCACTGTCGCGATGGACTTCAATCCACTGCTGATGCTCGTGGCCCAGGCCGTTACGCGCGGAGACAAGCTCAAGTTGTACGAGTTTCCCATCGCGCCGAAATCGCTCGAGGACGATGCCATTCTGCGGCCGCTGATCGCACCCGAGGCTGTGGATGCGCGCTTTCAACTGGTTCTTGGCGATGCATTGCGCGCGCCGTTTTCAGACAGCAGTTTCGATACCGTCGTCACGCCATGGCTGATCGATATCATCAGCGAGGACCTGCCCTTGTTCGCCGCGCGCATCAACAGACTCCTCGTGGACAATGGGCGCTGGGTCAATTTCGGCTCGCTGGCGTTCTCGAGCCCGCTGCGATCGCGCCGCTACAGTCCCGAGGAAACCAAGGCGATCGTCGCCGAGTGCGGTTTCTCGGACCCATACGTTTCGCAGAGGACCATCCCTTACATGTGTTCCCCCGCAAGCCGGCATGGGCGCCAGGAAAAGGTGTTTTCATTCTCGGCTTACAAGGAACGTGAGGTCAGTAAACCGGAACGCCACAAAGCTTTGCCGGACTGGCTGGTGACGGGCAAGGAACCGGTGCCGTTGTCGTCGTCCTTCCGCACCCAGGCGATGACGACGCAGGTTTACTCATTCATGATGTCCCTGATTGACGGCAAGCGATCGATCAGGGATATGGCATCCGTTCTCGAAAAGCAGAAACTGATGAGCAAGGACGAAGCCGAACCGGCGATCCGTTCGTTCCTCACAAAGATGTACGATGACTCGCAGAAACAGTCAGGTTTCTGAAGCCTCGCCGCGCCGCATGCGTGCCTTCAGGTAGACCCCGATACGGTCGATAGCGCGGCGACTTTCCGGCATCTTGCCGACGAACAACTGAAACACGTGCCACATCTCCGGCCAAATCTCGATCTCGATGTCGAGGCCTGCGGCTTTCATCTTGTCGGCGAAGCGCGTCGAGTCGCTGAGCAGAATCTCGTCATTGCCGACCTGTATCAGGGTCGGCGGCAGGCCCGCGACATTCGCGAATACCGGGGATATCAACGGGTTCTCCAGGTCGGCACCTGCGCCACAATACTTGTCGGCGACCACCGAAACATCCTTTGCGTCGAACCAGGGGTCCTGCCCGGCGCGTGTCGTTGCCGATTCCCCGCTCGCCGTGATATCGAGGAAGGGCGATAGCAATACGGCAGCGGCCGGCATGGGCAAGCCCGCATGGCGCAAGGACAACAGCGTAGCCACCGTCAGCCCACCCCCGGCCGAGTCTCCGGCGATGAAGATATCCTGCGAATCGAATCCGTTTGCCAGCAAGAAACGGTACACGCCGACGGCATCTTCAATCGCCGCCGGAAAGGGGTGTTCGGGTGCAAGCCGGTATTCCGGCAGCAGCGCATTGATGCCGGCTGCCCGCGCAATGTGACTGACCATTTGTCGATGCGTACCGCAGCTGCCGACCACGTAGGCGCCGCCGTGAAGATAGAGCAGCGCCTTGTCGCCGGGCGCGCCTTTTGGCCGCAGCCATTCCGCGTGCAATCCGTTGACCGTGGTGGGCTCGACGGCAACGCCGAACGCGCGCTTCAGGAAACGGCTTATTCTGTCCAGCCGCCGGCGCAACTCGAGTACATCGACTGCCGAGGGTTCGATTTTTTTCACGTACCGGGCCGACAGCCCCCGGATCATTCTCGCTCGCCAGCTGGTCTTCAAACTTCAGTCTCCGCTTTCGTCAAGCCGCTATCATAGGCGGAATTCAGGCGCGGGAGTACAGCAATGAAAGCACTGCGAACGCCGGAGGCGCGATTCAGGAATCTGCCCGATTACGACTTTGCGGAGAACTATGTCGATGTCGACAGTCTTCGCATGCACTACGTTGACGAAGGACCGCGCGACGCAGCACCCGTGCTATTACTCCACGGCGAGCCCAGCTGGTCTTACCTTTACCGGCACATGATCCCGCCGCTCTGCGACGCTGGCTTTCGTGTCATAGCGCCGGACCTGATCGGTTTCGGCAAGTCGGACAAGCTGCCCGGGAAGTCCGATTACAGTTATTCGAGACACGTCGAGTGGATGCGGCAGTTTGTCGAGACGCTCGACCTCCGTGGCATCACCCTGTTTTGCCAGGACTGGGGCTCGCTCATCGGCCTGCGAGTCGCGGCCGAAAATGAGCAACGATTCGCTCGCATCGCCCTGGGCAACGGCGGGCTGCCGACTGGAGATCAGCCGATGCCGAAGGCGTTCACAATCTGGCGGGCTTTTGCTCGCTACAGCCCGTGGTTTCCAGTTGGCAAGATCATCCAGAAGGGTACCGTGACGGAGCTTACGGATGATGTGGTAGCGGCCTATGACGCGCCCTTCCCGTCAGCACGCTACAAGGCAGCTGCCCGCGCGTTCCCGTCGCTGGTGCCTGTTACGCCGGACGATCCGGCCAGCGATGCCAACCGTGCTGCATGGGAAATCTTCGCGGCGTGGACGAAACCGTTCCTGACGACGTTCAGCAACAGGGATCCGATTACCCGTGGCGGCGAAATACCGTGGCAGCAACGTGTGCCCGGTGCGAAGAATCGCGAACACGTGAAGATAAAGAACGCAGGCCACTTCCTGCAGGAGGACAAGGGCCCGGAACTGGCCGAGGTGCTGACGAACTTCATTCGCGAGACGTAGGAGCGGCTCGCAGCCGCGAAGTGTCAGCGGCGGCCGACCAGGCCGCATCTTCGGTGTCGCGCTTCATTCGTGAAACGTAGGAGCGCGCCCCGGCGCGCGAAGCGTCAGCAGCGGCCGACAGGCCGCATCGTCGGTGTCGCGCCTCATTCGTGATATGTAGGAGCGCGCCCCGGCGCGCGAAGCGACAGCGGCGGCCGACAGGCCGCTTCTTCCCGCCGAGCCCTATCGCTCCAGGTATTGAAGCTTGTCCTTCACCTCGCGCCACTCGTCCGCGTCTTCCGGCGGGTCTTTCATCTCGGTGATGACTGGCCAGTCCCGTGAGAGCTCGGCATTGAGTTCCATGAAATGTTCCTGGCCTGCCGGCAGCTCGTCCTCGGAATAGATCGCCTCGACCGGACACTCCGGCTCACACAAGGTGCAGTCGATGCATTCGTCCGGGTCGATGACGAGGAAGTTCGGGCCTTCATGGAAGCAGTCCACGGGACAAACCTCAACGCAATCGGTGAGTTTGCACTTGATACAGGCTTCTGTGACCACGAATGTCATGCTGGCTACCTCAGGTTCCGGACCCGGTACGCTATGCGATGTTACGCTGCTAATCAAGCCGGTAATGCCCCGGATAACGGCACTCACGCAAGTTGCGCTAGACTCAGCAGCGTACCTTCCCGCTGACTCCAATTGTTACTCCGGAAGCCCGTTTTTGTGAATAAAAGCAAGAGCTTAGATTCGATCGTCGTGCGTCTTGCCGGAGATTCCGGCGACGGCATCCAGCTCATGGGATCGCAGTTCGCCGTATCAACCGCACTGTCGGGCGCCGACTTCGCGACCTTTCCCGACTACCCGGCGGAAATCCGGGCGCCGGTCGGCACGACCTTCGGCGTATCGGCTTACCAGATCAACCTGGGCAGCGAGTCCATCACGACGCCGGGCGATGCGCCTGATGTCCTGGTTGCGTTCAATCCGGCCGCACTGAAGGTCAGCCTGCCTCTGCTTCGACGCGGTGCGCTGGTGATCGTCAACAATGACGCGTTCACGACACGCAACCTCACCAAGGCAGGTTACGAAATCGACCCGCGCGAGACGGGTGAGCTGCGGGACTTCCAGCTCGTCGAGGCTGACATCAGCCGCCTGAATCTGGAGGCTGTCAGGGAATTCGGGCTGAGCAAGAGCGAAAGCGGCCGCTGCAAGAACTTCTGGGCGCTGGGCGTATTGATGTGGATGTTCGGCCGTGAACTGATCGTCGTGGAAGACTGGGTCAAGCGCCGCCTAGCCAACAATGCGACGCTTCGGGACGCGAACATCGAAGCGCTGCATGCAGGACACGCCTACGGCGAGACAGCGGAGCTAAGCGCGCATCTGTCGAGAATCGAGATTACACGGGCAAAGCTCGAGCCCGGCGAATATCGCAGTATTACGGGCGCCGAGTCGCTTGCGCTCGGTATCGCCGCGGCCGGCGAACTTGCCGATCGCGCGGTGATGTTTTGTTCCTACCCGATCACGCCGGCCTCGCCGTTGCTGCATCGGCTGACGCATCTCGCCGAACTCGGTGTCGGCACCTTCCAGGCCGAGGACGAAATCGCGGCGATCTGTGCCGCCATCGGCGCATCGTATGGCGGCATGATCGGCGTCACGTCGAGCTCAGGGCCCGGCATCGCCCTGAAAACCGAGGCGATGGGCCTGGCGGTAAGCGCCGAGCTGCCGCTCCTTATCGTCAACTGGCAGCGCGGCGGCCCTTCGACCGGCCTGCCGACGAAGACCGAGCAATCCGACTTGTACCAGGCCGTCTACGGGCGTAACGCGGATACGCCGTTGCCGGTAGTCTCCGCCTCCACGGCAGGCGAATGTTTCGACATGGCGATCGAAGCCGTGCGCATTGCATTGCGGCACATGACGCCCGTCATCCTGCTGGCCGACGGCTATCTGTCCAACGCCGCGGAGCCCTGGCGCATCCCGGACATGTCGGCCATAGAACCTATATCGACGAATGCGGTCCCCAGCGGCGATGACGATGCACAGCGCAAGGCTTTCAGGCGCAATCCGAAAAGCCTCGGCCGGCCGTGGATCTCGCCCGGCATGCCCGATCTCCTGCACCGGATCGGCGGCCTGGAGAAAGACAGGGACACCGGGCATATCTCCTATGACCCGGCAAACCACCAGGCGATGACCGATCTGCGCCAGGCGAAAGTAGCTTCGGTCGCCGACTTCATTCCCGGGCAGCAAATCGAGGTCGGGCCGGACGAGGGCGAGCTCGTTGTCGTCGGCTGGGGTTCGACGTACGGACCCATTTACCAGGCGACGCGGGCAACCGACGCGAGCTTCGTTCACCTTCGCTACCTGAACCCGCTACCGAAAAACCTGGCGGCGCTGCTGGCGCGCTTCGACAAGATCCTCGTTCCGGAGATGAACACGGGTCAGCTCGCCTCCCTGTTGCGCGACAAGCTGGGGTTGCGGCCGATTTCGTTTCCCAAGGTTACGGGGCAGCCGTTCCTGATCAGTGAGCTCGTGGAGAAAATCGCATCGATCCGAGGTGACGTGTCATGACCGAAAAGCTGACAGCGAAGGATTTCGAAGCGTCGCAGGAAGTCCGCTGGTGTCCGGGTTGCGGTGACTATGCGATCCTGAAGTCCGTGACGAAGGCGCTCGCCGATGTCGGAGCCGATCCGGACAGGACCGCGTTCATCTCAGGCATCGGCTGCGCATCGCGCTTTCCCTACTACATCGAGAGCTACGGATTTCATACCATTCACGGACGCGCGCCGGCGATAGCGACCGGCTTGAAGCTTGCGAATCCCGAGCTCGACGTGTGGGTCGTTACCGGTGATGGCGACAGCCTGTCCATCGGCGGGAACCATATGCTGCACGCGCTGCGTCGCAACGTCGGACTCAAAATACTGTTATTTAACAACGAGATATATGGACTCACCAAAGGGCAGTACTCACCGACCTCGCGCGTCGGCACGACCTCGCCATCCAGTCCGGGCGGCTCGGTTGACACGCCCGTGTCGCCCGGCCAGTTCGCACTCGGCGCCGGTGCGAAGTTCTTCGCACGCGGTATCGATACCGACAAGGTCGGAATGAGTCATGTCCTGCGGGACGCGTACGCATTCGACGGCGCGTCACTCGTGGAGATTTTTCAGAACTGCATCGTCTACAACGAGGACGTGTTCGCCGGGTTCACGGACCGCAAGAACGCTGCGAACACGCAGCTGCATCTCCGGCACGGCGAACCGATGTTATTCGGCGACGACAATAGCAAGGGTATCCGCTTCAATCCCGAAACCTGGTCGCTGGAAGTCGTCGATGCGGCGAAGTCCGCGTCCGAGGTGTTGATTCACGACGAAGGCAACGCTGTTGTCGCTCGATTGCTTATCGATCTGCACATGCCGGTCGCGCTCGGCGTCATCTTCAAGCGATCGGCTGCCAGCTTCGAAGACGCGTTTTACACGCATCATCCAACCGCCATGCGGCGAACAAGACGTGTCGAAGACGTCATCAGGGGCCCGAGCAGCTGGACGGTTGAGTAAGCACGATGTGCCGGCGCCAGTCGCGCCGATTCCGCTTCCTAGACTGCGGCCGCACGTCAGCAGAAGCCTGAGGGGCACGCTCAGGCCCGCACCCACCGCTCGGCCGCGCACTTTGCAGCGCCATCCTCTTCGAGCTTCCTGAGATGCGCGAGCAGCGAACGCTCCGCCCAGCCGTAGAGCTTCCTGTCGACATCCTTGTAGACGTGCGGGACCAGTTCTCTCGCCGTGAGATTCGGGTTCGCGGCCAGTGCGGCGGTCACTTTCGCTTCTCGTTGCAGCCGATGCTCGATGATCCAGTCGACGAGGCGCTCCGGATCACGAATCAGCTCGCCGTGACCGGGCAGAAGCGCATGGCAGCCGAGATCCCTGACGCGCTGCAGGGATTGCAGGTAATGCTTCATGTTGCCGTCGGGTGGATCGATGACGACGGTCGATCCGTCGATGACGTGATCGCCGGTGAACAGCCAGTTTTCTCCGGTATGTCGATAGCACAAGTGGTTCGACGCGTGGCCGGGCGTGTGCACCGCTTCGATGACGAATTCGTCGGTCGCGAGCCGGTCGCCGTCGCGCAAGACCCGATCCGCCCTGAACGTGGGATCCTGGTGCGCTCCGTCCGGCGCCGGCATGCCCAGCAGTTCTGCGCCCGTCGCTTTCGCCAGCAGGCTTGCGCCCGGCGAATGATCGGGATGCGTATGCGTGACGAGTATCCAGCGTATCGGCGCATCGGCATATTCTTTGATCGCCTCCAGATGGGGCTTGCTGACCGGTCCCGGATCGAGCACGGCGACCGCGTCGTTGCCGAACAAGTAGGTATTGGTGCCCGGCCCCGTCATGATTGACGGATTCGGCGCGAGCAGCCGGCGGATACCGGGGGCGAGCTCGCGTTGCCGCGGCATTTCGGGACCAAATCCGCTCAAGATTTCGCGCCCGGATAATCTTTGTCGCCGGGCAGCACGATCTCCGGCTTGCCGTCGCGCATGATGATCGCGGGAAGCATGCTGGTTACACCCCACTCGACCGAGGATCTGGCCCAGTCGACGAGTTCCTCGAGCGTCCTGTATCTCGCAATGCTCTCGAGCGTCTTCACCGTCGGGAAATGCAGCTTGACGGCGCGCTGCCTGCCCGCTTCCAGCATGTCATGCGCACTGATCCAGCGCGAATCGGTGAGTTCGCCGCCGCAATGCGCGGCTTCCTGGCCCGGCGGAAGCTCCGCCAGGAAAAAGCGTGTCGAATATCGTTTCGGCTCCGTGACAGGCGTGATCCAGTGGCTGAAATAATGCAGCTGATCGCAATACAGCTCGAGCCTGTTTCGGGCCACGAAATCTGCCCAGCGCTCCGATCCGGCATTGAGCGCGTCGCGCACGTCGCAAAGGTCTTCGTCGAGATCGTCGCCGCCCGCCAGCAGCACCCCCGATTCCTCGAACAGCTCGCGGATTGCGGCACTGTAGAGGTCCAGTCCGTCCTTTTTTACGCCGAGCCGCGAATCAGCCTGCCTCTCGCTCACGCCGCAGCAATATTCGTGGACCGCCGTATCGTCAATCTCGACGACACCGCCGGGGAATGCATAAGCGGCGCCAAAGGAGCTGTCTTCGTGGCGTCTTACCATGAAGACTTCCGGCACGGACGCACCAGCCCGCACAAGGATTACCGTCGACGACGGTCGCGCCATCGGCATGTCAGTCAAGATCGGAAGGCTCCGCTTCCCCTGTTTCCGCATAGGATTTCAGGCGCTGCAGTGCTTCGCCGATGACGCCGTCCACGGGACTCGCGATGCTATCCAGGCCGCCCGGCCGATAGCCGCCCACGGCGTAGGTAAACCTGACCTCCGTGCCATCGGCAACGTCGGAAAACTCCCAGGTCATGTTGCCGTCGACTCCCATGAGCCCGAGGGGCCCAAGCGCGCCAGTCAGGCGCAACACGACGGTCGGATTCAGCATCGTCACCGTCATGTGCACAATGCCCGCATCGTCACCCAGCGTTTCGCAGAAGCAGCCCTGCGGCCTGGCATCGATCGTCATTCGGCTTGCCTGCCCGGAGATCGTATGGGCGGAACTCCACCACTGCCCGACCTCGTCGACGGCAGCCTGCCATACGAGGGCTCGCGGCGCACGGACGATCGCCTGATTAACCGTCGTAAAGCCGCCCGACTCGGCATCGGTGACCTCGGCAACCGCCGGTCCCTGCACCAGGACAGCTGTGACCAAAACAAGGAAAAACGCGAATCGCATAGGCACTCTCGATAAACCAGAGCCCTAGCTTACCGCAAACTCAAAGGTGTCTCAGAACAGCGAAACGGCCAGAAAAACCGCGCTGACGATAGCGAGACCGAAGTAGACTTTTTTCCAGAACGTCATTGAAACCATCGAATTTAGTGACAAGATCAGATGCAATGTATTGTTGAATGCCTTTCATGAACCGTGGCTGAAGCGTTCGCAACGATAATAACTCATTGAAATATCAGTCTTTTCCAAGCCAACAGGATCGATCTCCGAGGCCATGCAAGAAGACCTGCGCGTCGTATTCGAGAGCCGCAACCGGCAAAGCTGTACCGATCGGTCGCTGGTGCTGGCCGCTGCCCGCATTCCCCATCAAATGGTCGATGACGGATTCAGCGCGGCACTCGTTGTTCCTGCCGAGCATTCGGTCAAGGCCGTCGAGGAACTGCGGCTGTACGATGAAGAGAACCCGCCCTCGCGCCCGGTACCGGCGAAGAAGATCCGCTATCAGGACGCCATGCCCGGGATCGTGGGCTATGTACTGGTAATCAGCGTCGTGGCCTGGCTGGCCGGCTACTCCGCGTTCGGCTACGACTGGTTCGCCGCGGGCCGGATCGACGGCGCGCTGATTCGTGGCGGCGAATGGTGGCGCACGATAACCGCTCTGACACTGCACTCCGGAGCGAAGCACCTGGTCGGCAACCTTGTTTTCGGCGTGCTCTTCGGGCTGTTCGCAGGTCGCCTGATGGGGTCCGGCGTCGCATGGCTGGCCATCGTCGCGGCAGCGGCAAGCGGCAATGCTGCCAACACGCTACTCCTCGAATCCACGCACCGCTCGATCGGTGCATCGACCGCGGTATTCGCCGCACTGGGACTGGTTGCCGGTTTCGTCTGGCGTGGCAAGTTCATGGCACAGGATCGATGGTCGTATCGTTTCGGTCCGATTGTCGGCGGCCTGGCATTGCTGATGTATACCGGTACCGGCGGACCGAATACGGATATCGGCGCACACCTGCTTGGTTTCCTTTGCGGTTTTCTCTTCGGCATGCTGTTGATCGTGCTTGGTCCCCTGCCCGACGATCGCCGTTCCCAGACCGTGGCCGGCGGCCTTGCGCTGCTGATTGTCGTAACAGGCTGGCTCGTCGCCCTGCGAACCTGACTTCGGCGCTCAAACATGTAATATTCGCCGCCGGGGAATACTGCAGCATCACAACCAACAAATAATGAAGAATCTTCTGCTGTCCATTCTGCTCTTGTTGCTCGTCGCCACGACGCTGCTATGGGTGCGTTACGGTGGCGGCGAACCGTATCCTGACCTGACAAGAAATCCCATGCTCGCCGCGTCGTCGCTGGAAGAGGTGCTGGCCTATGCAGAACCCGTCGGCAATGTCGCCGTCAGTCGCGAAGGCAGGGTGTTCTTTACGGTGCATCCCGAGTCGAGGCCGCGGGGCAACAAGCTGCTCGAATTCGTTGCCGGCGCGGCGGTACCCTATCCTTCCGGCGCGGCGCAGGCACAGCTGTTCGACAGCGTGCTTGGCCTCTCAATCGACCGATTCGACCGCCTTTGGACGATCGACCACGGCAACCACGGCCTGCGAGCGGCGCGTATCGTGGCGATCGATCTGAAAACGGCTGAGATCCTTCGCGACCAGTCTTTCGACAAGTCGCTGGCGCCGATGGGCTCGTTCCTGCAGGACCTGCAGGTCAGCGCGGATGGAAAGACGGCGGTTATCGCGGATACCAGTGTCTGGCGAAAGAAGCCCGCATTGATCGTCTATGACATAGAAACGGGCCAGGCACGCCGCGTTCTCGAATCCGACGAGAGCGTCTCGGCTGAGCCCTACCTGATCCGTACCGCGACTCGCGAGATGAAATTCCTCGGCGGAATCGTCGCCATGCGGGGTGGCGTAGATGGCATCGCTCTTGGACCGGAATGGCTGTACTACGGATCCCTGACCGGCTCCGGTTTGTATCGCATAAGACTCGATGACCTGCGCGACTTCAGCTTGCCGCCAGGGCAACTAGCCGGCCGTGTCGAGCGGGTCTCGGACAAGCCGCTCAGCGACGGTCTCAGCATCGATGTCGAAGGCAATGTCTACGTTACCGACATCGAGCATGGCGCCATCTTCGTCGTGAACCCGGGGCAGGTCTTGACGACACTCCTGCAGTCACCCGAATTGCGCTGGCCTGACGCGCTGTCGTTCGGGCCCGACGGTTATCTTTACGTAGCCGACAGCGCACTGCCAGATTTGATTCTAAAACCACGCGAACACATCAAGGCGTCAGGACCCTACCGGATTTTCCGCTTCAAGCCGGGCCACGAAGGTGTTCCCGGACAATAAACCACAAGGACAGACCTCATGAATGAAGACGCCACAGCCGCAAACGGACTCAGCCTGGACGGTGCGCTCGACTTCCTGAAGAACAACGGCATCGATTCAAGCACCATCGTCTCGCTGGGCAAGAACCTGATTATTGCGCTCGTCATTTTCTATGTCGGTCGCTTGATCATCAGCATTGTCGTGCGAGGCCTTCATAAGGCCCTGCAACGGCACAATGTCGACAAGACACTCGAAACATTCGTCTGCAACCTCGTGCGAACCGTGTTGCTGATCGTCGTTATCATCGCCGCAATCGGCGCGCTGGGTGTGCAGACCACGTCTTTCATTGCGATATTCGGCGCGGCGGGTCTTGCCATCGGTCTCGCCCTGCAGGGTTCATTGTCGAACTTCGCGTCGGGCGTCCTGATCGTCCTGTTTCGGCCCTACAAGGTCGGCGATTTCATCGAAGGCGCCGGTATCAGCGGCAGCGTCGAGCAGGTCCAGATTCTGACGACCATACTGAAGACCGGCGACAACAAGCAGGTCATCGTACCCAACAGCCAGATCATGGACAGCGTGATCACCAACTACTCGGCGAACGACACGAGACGGGTAGACATGGTGGTTGGCGTCAGCTACAGCGATGATCTCGACAAGGTGCGAAGCACCATCCAGGAGCTGGTTGCCGCCGACCAGCGGATACTCGCTGAGCCCGCATGCACAATCGCAGTTTCGGCCCTTGCGGACAGCAGCGTCAACTTCGTCGTGCGGCCCTGGGTCAAGACGCCGGACTACTGGGGCGTCATGTTCGATCTGACCGAAGCCATCAAGAAACGCTTCGACAAGGAAGGCATATCGTTCCCGTTCCCGCAGCAAGACGTGCACTTGTACCAGGCATCGGCGGACTAACCCGGTTGTCCTGGCTGTTGGCGAAATATCCGGGCTAGTCTTCGAGGTCGGGCTCGATAAAGCACCATTTGAGTTTCGGGATACGCGCCTTCAGCTCGCGCTCCAGCGCGTTGATGCTATGCACGGCAGTGCTGACCGTCATCGTCGGGTCCAGCTTGATCTTGGCGGCAACCATGGTATCGGGACCAAACTGAATTGTGATGACGTTGAGCGCGCACTCGATGCCCTGCTGCGCGCCGATGATCTCGTCGATCGCCTGCTGGATCTCCGGGTCCGCAGAGCGTCCGACCAGCAGCGACTTGACGCGCCAGGCAACGAAAACCGAAATGACCAGCAAGACGGCGCCGATACAAATGGATCCGATGGCATCGAACACCGGGTTGCCGGTGAAGTGCGCCAGAACCAGGAAGGCGAGCGCCAGGATGAGACCGAGCTGCGCGCCGATGTCCTCGCCGAGGACGACGACGAGCTCGGAGTTGCGGGTGTGACGGAGCCATTCGCGGAAAGGGCGTCCCGCACGGACCTTCTTGATTTCCCGCAGTGCACCGAACAAGGAAGCGGCTTCCAGCATGATGGCCAGTACGAGTACGACGATGGCAATCCAGATCTGCGACAGGGGCTCCGGATGCGTGAGCTTGTGATATCCCTCGTAGATTGAAAACATCCCGCCCAGGCTGAAGAGCAGGATGGCCACGATGAAACTCCAGAAATAACTGAGTTTCCCATAGCCGAGGGGGTGTTCCTCATCCGGGGGACGCTGCGATTGCTTCAGGCCCAGGTAGAGGAGGACCTGGTTTCCGGTGTCGGCATAGGAGTGAATCGCCTCGGCGAGCATGCTGCCGGAGCCGGTGACCGCTGCCGCCCAGCTTTTCGCGAGCGCGATTCCCAGATTCGCAAGAAAAGCATACAGGATTGCCCGTACTGTCGAGTCGTGCGAAGTTCCAACCATGTCAACCGATCCCGGGCCCGCCGCGTTACTGGCATGATGCCATGCTGCGCACGGCAAACGGAACGGAGCATGCTCAGCCATCAACCACCAGGTCTGTTGTCACCAGAGAGACGTCGATGAAAAGGACAAGATCATTGCTGCTGGCCGCCGCCGTTGCTTATTTCGGTGGCTGCGCCGCCCACCCGGATCCCATCATCGACAAGCAGGGGGTCGATCCGCAGGCACTCGCCAAAGACTGGGACGAATGCGAGGCCTACACCGAAGAGATCCTGATTAGTCAGGGCGTTGCCAAAGGCAGCGCCACCGGAGCCGTTGTCGGCGCGCTTGGCGGTGCGATTGACGGCGACGTCGGTCGCGGCGCCGCCACTGGCGTGCTGTATGGCGGAACCCGATCGGGTCTCGACGCCGATCGCGAGAAGCAGAAGGTCTTCAAGCGCTGCCTGCGTGGCCGCGGCTATCGCGTGTTGAACTGAAATGCGGCTTGACCGGCTGCCGGGTGACAAGTACTGTATATTAATACAGTATCGGGTAACTCCATGCCATTCAATCAGGCGCACAAGGGCCGCGGCGCGGTCTCCTCGCCGGACGGGCGATTCAACGCGCGGCCTGTCGATCTGGACGACGAAGAGGCCCACACGCGAGCGGCACGGACTCCTCAAACCGTGCTACGCGCGATGCCGGCCGGGCGCATCATCAGCAGCAACAACTCTCCCGACGTGCCTTTCGATCGCTCAATCAACCCCTATGTAGGCTGCGAACACGGCTGCATTTATTGCTATGCCCGCCCGAGCCACAGCTACCTCGACCTGTCGCCGGGACTCGATTTTGAAACGCAGATTTTCTACAAGCCAAACGCGGTTGCGCGGCTGCTGCAAGCCTGGGAGAAGCCGGGCTACGAGTGCAAGCCGATTACCCTCGGCGCCAACACCGATCCCTACCAGCCGGCCGAGCGGCAGCTCGCCCTGACCCGTGAGCTGCTCGCCACGTTCCTCGAACACAGGCACCCCGTGACCATCATCACCAAGGGCGCCCTCGTGTCCCGCGATATCGACCTGCTTGCCGAACTCGCGGAGGCACGTCTCTGTTCCGTGGCGATCAGCTTCCCGACCCTGAATCCCGTCTTGAAACGCATCATGGAACCGCGCGTGCCCTCCGCCGCATCACGACTGAAATCGATCAATGCGCTCGCGGAGGCCGGCGTACCGACCAGCGCACTGCTCGCGCCCATCATCCCGGCGATTAACGACCACGAGATCGAGCAAATCCTGCAATCGGTCGCCTCGGCGGGTGCCTGCGACGCGAGTTATATTTTCCTGCGCCTGCCGCATGAGCTGAAGACGCTTTTTACGGACTGGTTGACCACGCATTTCCCGGACCGCGCCGCGCGCGTCATCAGCCTCGTCCGACAGGCCAGTGGCGACCGTGACTACGACAGCCGATTCGGCATAAGACAGACCGGGCGTGGGCCCTATGCGGATATGCTGAAGAGTCGCTTCACGGCTGCCTGTCGACGCTTCGGCCTTGATACGCATGCGCGCCTGCAGCCGCTTGATTGCAGCCGCTTCCGTCCGCCTGGTCCGCAACAGCTGGATCTGTCCTTGTAGGCGGGTCCTGGCGGCTACCGCCATCGGTTTACAGGCGGTATAGTTGCTTCGCCTGCAGAGCGCCGGGCAACGCGAACTATTCTCCCGCGATCGGGTCTCAATCAGACCGGAGATCGCCACACCACGCAAGGGCCAACTTTGTCAGATCGTATGACCAGACTTTTCAAATTTCTCCTGTTCGCCTTCGCCATTGCCGCGATCTCCGATGCTGCCGCCCAGCAGGGCGACAGCGACGGCGAAGAGGCGGGACCGCTGGACCAGGTCGTGCCGGTCGCCGACGACGAGACGGCCGATGTTGGCGAGGCGGCAGAGGTCGATGAGCGGGACCTGGCTACGCAGCTTGCCGAAGAGTTTGACCGCTATCGTCGCCTGGTTGCCGAGGACGCCATGGACGAGGCGGACGCGTCGGCGAAACGAATCGTCGAAATGGTCATCCGGCTTCACGGTCCGCAATCGCTCGAGGCGTCGAAGGCGCTGAACAACCTTGCGCTGGTACAGACCCGAAATGGCCAGTACGACGCCGCTGTTCAGAACTTCGAATCGGCTGTGGAAATCATCGAAACGGTGGAGGATCGGCTCACCGACAAACTCGTTAACCCGCTGACCGGTCTCGGCAGCGCGCAGCTGGGAAACGGACGGCCGGATCTCGCCAAGGAAGCCTTCAGCCGGGCGCGACACATTACGCATGTCAACGAGGGCCCACACAATATTCAGCAAGTGGAGATTATCGAGGCACTCGCCCAGGCAACGTTGATGACCGGCGATGCCAAGGGCGCGCGCGAACTGCTGGATCGCATGCATGCGCTGAACGTACGTCACTTCGCCGGTGACGAACTGGCGCTGATTCCTTCCCTGATGCGCCGTGCCGGGTGGCAACATGCAGCCCGGTACTATAACGATGAGCGCGCCACCTATCGGCGTATCATTCGCATCATGGAGCAAGAACTTGGCAATGAAGACCCGCAATTGATCCTGCCACTGAGCAAGCTGGGCGAGTCTTACTACTTCATCGACCTGAGTCAGTCGGAACTGCAGCAGCGCGGCATGGTGTCGACAGGCGAAATCTACTTCAAGCGCGCGATGAGAATTGCGGAATCATCGCCCGACGTCGATTGGCGCGAACTCGCACAGGCCAAACTCGCACTTGCAGACCACTACGTCTACATACAGTCGATGAACCGGGCTCGCGGTCTGTATACCGAAGTCTGGGATTCGTTGTCGGGCGACGACGAACGACTGGCGATGCGCGACGAAGTCATGGGGCGACCTGTCGCGCTCGTCGAAGAACCTGTCCCAAAGTACGCCTTCGATGGCGGCAACAAGGCGATGTCCGATGCGCAGTTGTTAACCGGTACGATTCGAGTCGATTACACGGTATCGAGTCGTGGCAGAGTCAGGGACCTCCGCACCGAGGCTATCCCTGCCGAATTCACCGACATGCAGCGCATGGTGCATCGCGAAATTCGCCAGCGAGTCTTTCGGCCAAAAATCAGCGATGGCCAGGCAATAGAATCTGATAACCTCGTCTTCGAGCACAAGTTCTTTTATCGTCAGGCCGACCTCGACAAACTGACTCAAAAGAATGAACCGGCGGAAGAATCGTCGAGTCAAGCAACAGAAACCTGAAGAACCCTATGACGATGAAGAAACTGACCCTGCCGGCAAGGAACGAGGCATTACCGGGCCGTCAGACGCCCATATCGGTGCCGGAACACCACTTCGTCAACGGCGCGCCGCTGCGCGGCCCGTTTCCCGGGCACCTGCGCGAGGCCGTTTTCGCGCTGGGGTGTTTCTGGGGCGCCGAGCGCGCCTTTTGGCAACTGGACGGCGTGTTCGTCACATCGGTCGGCTATGCCGGCGGCATCACCCCGAACCCCACGTACCAGGAAGTCTGTTCCGGCAACACAGGACACACGGAAGCCGTGCGTGTGATTTTCGATCCTGCCGAAATCAGCTACGCCGAATTATTGACGAAATTCTGGGAAAGTCACGACCCGACCCAGGGCATGCGGCAGGGCAACGACATTGGCACGCAGTACCGTTCAGCGATCTTCACGCTGGATGACGCCCAGCAAGCCGAAGCGCGCCGCTCGCTCGACGCTTATCAGCACGCGTTGAGCAAGGCGGGACTCGGTACGATTACGACCGAAGTCCTGCCGCTCGATACCTATTATTTCGCCGAAGACTACCATCAGCAATACCTTGCGAAAAATCCTGGCGGCTATTGCGGTCTCGGCGGAACGGGCGTGAGTTGCCCGGTCGGCCTCGGCCCCGACAAGAAGTCAGCGTAGGCGACGACGACCTTCATCGACGAGGAACCAGCATTGGCAACCAGCAAGAACAGGCAAGCGAAGCCGCGCAAACCAAGCCGCAAGCAGGCCGAAGAGGCGGTGCGAACACTACTGCTCTGGGCCGGAGAGGATACGCGTCGCGAGGGTCTCCTCGATACGCCGAAGCGGGTGGCCAGGGCCTACGAGGACTGGTTCAGCGGCTACAAGAGCAACCCGGTTGACTATCTCAAACGCACATTCGAAGAGGTTGAAGGCTACGACGAGATGATTGTGCTGCGCGATATCGAATTCGAATCGCATTGTGAACACCACATGGCGCCGATCATCGGCAAAGCGCATGTTGGTTATCTGCCCAGTAACAAGGTTGTCGGTATCAGCAAACTGGCGCGCGTCGTCGAGGCCTTTGCGCGGCGATTCCAGGTGCAGGAAAAGATGACGGCGCAGATCGCAAATTGTATTCAGGATGTCTTGCAGCCCAAGGGCGTCGCGGTCGTTATCGAAGCGGCGCATCAGTGCATGACGACTCGAGGCGTGCACAAATCTGACGTCTCGATGGTAACCAGTCAAATGGTCGGCACGTTTCGCAAGGACGCAAGAACGCGATCGGAGTTCCTGCGAATCATCGACGCCAAACGCTAGACTGCCGCGAGGGCGATGAAATACGGGCTTGCAACGACCGGACTCCTGCTCGGCCTTGCCGTGCTTTACCTGCTGCTTTGGCCGGTGCCGATCCAGCCCGTCAGCTGGAATGCGCCGATCGACCGCGGCCTGGTCGATCCCTACGAACTGAATGATTTGCTGCAGGCCGCGTCTCCCGTCGATCTCCAGGCGTTCGAAGGGCCGGAAGATGCCACGGTTGGAATTGACGGCGCCATCTACGCAACGACGCTAAGCGGCCACGTTATTCAGCTGCGAAATGGCCGCGTTAACTCGTTTTCGTTTCCTGGCGGCAGGCCACTTGGGATAGAGGCGCTGCGCGACGGTTCACTCGTCATCGCCAACGCGTTCCTGGGCTTACAGCATATAGACCGCAACGGTTCTGTAACGACTTTGCTCGATGAAGTCGATGGCAAGCCTCTGATCTATACCAACAACCTCGCTGTGGGTCCTGACGGAATCATTTACTTCAGTGAGTCGAGCAGCAAGTTTGGCGCCGAGTCGTCGAACGGCACCTACGAAGCAAGTCTTCTTGACCTGATGGAGCATGGCGGGCACGGACGGGTTTTCGCGTTCGACCCGGCGACCGGCGATGTCGAGGTTCTCCTGGACCAACTCAACTTCGCGAACGGCGTTGCCGTCAGCGAGGACGGCGGTTTCCTGCTCGTCAGCGAGACCGGTCATTACCGTGTATTGAAATACTGGCTGGCGGGCGAAAAGCAGGGAATGTCGGAAGTCCTGCTCGAGAACCTGCCGGGGTTTCCGGACAACCTCAAGAGGGGCCTGCAAGGCCGCTTCTGGCTGGGCCTTGCGGCGCCGCGTAACACCTTGCTGGACCGGATTTCGGACAAGCCCTTCATTCGCAAGGTCGTGCAACGGTTGCCGGCGTCCGCCCGGCCGAAAGCGCTTCCATCGTCGCACGTCATCGCTTTCAACGGAGACGGGGAGGTGCTGATGAACCTGCACGACCCGCAGGCGAAGTTTCCAACGCTCACGGGCGTTGTTGAGACCAGGCGTTCCTTGTATCTGACGACCTTGTTTGGAAAAGCGCTGCCGCGCGTCGATAAGCGTAATCTCTGATCGTCGATTCCCGTCGACGCCGTCTTTGACGACGACGAGGACGCCAGCCGCTGACCTTCAGGCGAAAATATGTTGCGCCGGGTGCCGGTCTTCCCGGGGAATCGACTATCTGGGCAACAGCGCTGCATCCGGGTCATAGTCATCGCCCAGCATCTGCCGGCGTAGCAGCGGTATCGGTGGCGATCCGTAGCTCAGGAACTCGTCGTGAAACCGGCCCCAGGCCTCGCGGCCACCGCGCCCGGCTGTCCAGTCGTCGCGCAGCTTGTTGATCATGAGCTTGCCCAGCGTGTAATTCAGGTAGCCGGGATCATAGGTGCCGCGAAAGGCCTGCTGGCTCGCATTGCCGAAGTCCTTAAAGGCCTTCTCCTCGAACATCGCCTGGCTTTCTTCAACGGTCATTCCGCCGGTATGCAGTCCGATGGCCGACAGGTAGCGGACATTTCGAAGCAGGGCATTCAGCAACTGACCGATGCGGGTCTCGGGATCGCCGTCGTCGAGGCCGGCATCGACCATCATCTGCTCGGTGTAGTGAGCCCAGCCTTCGACGAACGTGTAGGTACCAAAATGCTGACCCACGTTGTTTTCGGCCCGGTTTGCATGCAGAAATTGCAGGAAGTGTCCGGGCCAGACTTCGTGCACCGATGTCGCAAGCAGGTCTTTCTCACCCGGTATGTAGGCGAACTGGTCTTCTTCAGACCAGTTCGGATCCGGCGGCGCGATGTAGTAGACGGACGGCAGGCCGGATTCGAAGGGCCCGGGAATCTCTATGTAGGCGAAATTCCAGCGCCTGTGCGGCGGCGCCTCGGCTACCAGGGCCTCTTCGGTGCCGGGTATGCTCACCAGGCTGTTGTCCTCGACGAACTTGCGCAGGTCGGGAAGCTGGCGTGCGGCGCCGGCAACAGCGCCTTCCGCCGGTTTGCGGCTCTGCACCTTCAGCACGCAGTCCTCGGTGCTCTCACCAGGCGCGAATTCGGCACAGGCCTCGTGCAACAGTTCCAGATTCTGTTTCAGGTTCAGTTCGCCGGCAGCCTTGAGTTCGGCGAGTGTTATGTCCACGCCCTCGGTGGCACTGAGCATCTGCAGAAATGTCTTCTCACCCAGGGCGAAGTCGTCGGTCGCTGTCGCCCTCTGCTGGTCGAGCCAGTCTGCTGCGTCTCGCGCCGCTTTCGCGGCCACCGAGTTCACGGCCGCGAACTGGCGCTGCAGCTGCTCATCCTCAACAGTCGAAAACAGGCCAGGCACGGTATTTTCCATGTAGTCGGACAGGCCGGCGAATATTCCGTGCGCGGTATCGACGTAGGGCGCCGGTAACGGCGGCTTCAGGTTTTGACGCATTTTTTTCAGCGCCGTTGGAATCTGAGACGCGTATTTCGTGTAGGCAACAATGCGCTGATCGAGCGGCGCATAGTCGCGATCGACATAGACATCGAGACCGATATTGAATGCGTAGACGACGGGATTATTGGTGAGGAAACCGGATTCGCGAATCCAGAAGCGATCTCCACGCAACGCGTTGACCAGGTAGTCGCGCTCGAAGGCCTGCATACCGGTGAGATCCTGATACGATTCGGCCTCTGCAATGGTCGTATCGATCCAGCTCGCATAGTCCTCGGCGGCAGCAAGGCTGACGTCGGTCATCTGGCCATCGTATTCATGCAGCCCGACATACACGGCGGCTTCGGGATTTTGCCGGTAATACTCGTCGATCGTGGCCGCCGCGAACGCTGCCCAGGGCTGCTTCGCAAGCTCTGTCGATACCGTCTGTTGCGGTTTTTCGCCGCAGGCTGCCAGCGTCAGTATCGCGATGACCAGAATCAGTGTTTTTGATTTCATTGTGATCCTCGACCAGGTTGTTTTATTGGATGCCCAGAGCGACTACGCCCTGCCGAAACGTAATATCCACCGGTATCCGTGCATTGGTAAGCCGGTCCAGATCGGACTGCAGCTGCGCCGAAATATTCCCCTTTTCGCGCGTCAGCCCGGCGGCACCCTCGTAGTCGCCGTCGCCCTGCAGCGTCAGCAACAAGCGTGACAGGCCGGTCATTGCCGTTTCCATCCTTGCATAATCGACCCGGTATCGCCCGCTCTCGGGATCGCGTACAAACGCGCGCTCGTCGAGGAAATAATTGAAACGAACCATATTCGCCTTGCCGTGCGCACTGCTGGCGCCGAAGCGGATGGAACGGAAAACGCTCGTCATGAACGTCGTGTAGTAGTCGCGCAGGTCGACATCACCGAGCTCGCCGGCTTTGTGCAGTTCCGTAATCATGTACAGGCCAAGAATGTCTGCCTTGCCCTCCTCCATGCTGGACGCGAGATCGAGCATCGCCTCACGCACGGTCCCTTTGCCGTCAATCGTGTTCTTTATGCCCAGACCGTGCGCGACCTCGTGGAACATGGTGTTGGCGAAAAACGCGTCGAACGTGATGTGTTTGCGCTGCGTATCGTCGATCAAATGGTCCGCAATGGGCTCGAGAATCTTCTCGAACTTGGCCTGCATGGCATTTTTTAGCTGCAGTCGACGCGTGCCCTTGTCCAGCTGAACCTCCTCGTCGTTGGGAAGATTGATCGCGATGGTCTTCGAGCCGGCGTTGCTGTGTCCCGCGTAATAAACGACGTCGTAGGCATTCAGATCCGAATCGGTTCCCGGCGTTTCCCACTTGTACTCATCGGCAACCGGCAGACCGGCCTGAAGGTCGGGCAGGAAATCGGCAAAGCGACTCAGTCGATCGCTCCATTCCAGATCCTTGATCAGCACGTAGGCCTCATAGGCAGCGCGATACCCGAACAGGCGATCCTCGTAGGTTTCGATAGGACCGATGACGAGGTCGATTTCGTTGTCCTTGACATCCATCCAGTAGCGGTCGCTGATCTGAAACTCGTCGCTGATCAGCGCGGCGGCACGCAGCTTCAGGTAGGTCGCGAAGTCGGGGCTTCTTGCCAGCTTTGCGGCTTCCCGAAGCAGGCCGGCAGCCTCGCTCAGCTCTTCCGCGTAGGCGACGTGATAGGGCACGAGAATCAGCCCGCCGGCCTCGTCGCGGCGCACAAGCGAGTAGAGCCCTTTCTTGCCCGGCAGATAGGCCTCGTCAAACTCTTCTTTGCTCATGTCCTCCGGGTAAAAGCGTGCGCCCAGCGGTTTCGGGCCTGCTCCGTCTATGAAGGGCTTGTCGTCGTCGAGCCGGTCCCAGGGGCCGTAGTTCAGCTGCGCGAAGCGGCGCGCGGCGTCATCCTGAATGGCGTTGAGCCATTCCTGGTATCCCTCGCCATAGCTTTGCCGCCAGAACAGATCATCCATGATCTTCGCAGCATCGATGAGGATGCGAATCATCTGGATCTGCTCGGCACTGAGACCGCCAAGATCAGCGGTCAGCGTGAAGTCCGCATAGATCTCAGGACGTGGCGCTACCGTCTGCTGCGGCTGGACGATCGTCTCCGGTGGTGCTTCGGCACCGCAAGACAGAAGCAACGCGCACAGAATGAGTGCGCCCGAAAAGCGCGTGACAAATTGAGGATTCACGGTTTCCCCCTGCAAAGGCTGATCCTGCATTATTGCACAGGCCTGACGATCGAGCCGACCGGCTACAAGTCTACAATCTCGACATCGCTGTGATGCAGCGGCTGCCCGAGAAACTGGCCACCGACACGCGCGAAGCGGGTCGCACCATCGGTGGCAAGGAATCTCGATGTTCCTGCCTCTCGTCTCTTTGCGCGAAGCCCGGCTGATACCAGCGCGCGCGCGACCACCGCCGCGGTGGTGCTCGCCGAGTCCACGATCAATACCTCTTCGGTCGCCACCGCCTGGATAACGTCCTTGAGCAGGGGGAAGTGCGTGCACCCGAGGATAATCGTGTCGGCGCGAAAGGCATTGTCAGCGGCCGCATGCAGATAGCGCTCGACGATCGCGTTTGCGATGCTGCCGTCCGTCCAGCCCTCTTCAGCAAGCGCAACCAGCAGTTCGCAGGCGCTTTCACGGACCCTTGCATCCGGGTCGAGAGCCTCGACCGCCTTGCGGTAGGCGCCGAGGCGCACGGTCGCCTCGGTTGCGAGAACGAGGTGGGCTCCGCCGGGGCGTGCCGTCACCGCAGCCTGCGCGCCGGGCTCGACCACGCCAATCACGGTCAGCGGTCTCATCTGCTCGCGCAAGGCCTCGAGCGCTACCGCCGATGCCGTATTGCAGGCAACGACGAGAAGCTTGATACCCCGCTCTTTCAACTTCGCCGCCGCCTGCGTGGCGTACCTGGCAATCGACAGTGGACTCTTGGTCCCGTAGGGCAAGCGCGCGGTGTCGCCGAGGTAAACGAGATTTTCCCCCGGCAATTCGGATCGAATTGCCTTCAGGACCGTAAGGCCGCCTACCCCCGAGTCGAAGATTCCGATCGGCAGATCGGGATTGATGGAGTCACTCATCGCCACATTGTGCCGAAGGATGAGCAACTGTGGAATAATTCCGTCCACTCTTCGTTACCTCCGGAAATGGAAACGTGCAGAAACTGCTCTACGCCGTAATCGCTTTTGTCGCTCTGCTCGTGATTATTGGCTATTCGTTGCCGCGCACCCACCGCGTTGCGGTTTCGACGGAGATCGATGCGCACCCGGCTACCGTATTCGCCCAGCTCGACGATTTTCGTCGTTACTCGCTGTGGGCGCCGCTGCTCGAAACCGACCCGAATGTGCGAATACGGTATTCCGGCAACCCGAGGGGCGTTGGCGCCGCCATGAGCTGGGAAGGCGCCATCGTCGGCAGCGGCACGCAGACCATCGTTGAAAGCAAGCCGTTCGAACGCATCGGCATGCGCATTAATCCCGGTGAGCCCGGCGAGGCAAAGGCGCACTTCATGCTTGCCCCCGGCAACGGTACGACCATCGTTACCTGGGACTTCGAGGCGGACCACGGCATGAACTTCGTTGGCCGTTATTTCGCATGGATGCTCGGCAGCATTGTCGCGCGTGACTACGAAAAAGGCCTGAAAAACCTCAAAGCGCTGGCAGAAAGCCTGCCGGCCGCAGATTTCAGTGACCTTGCGATCGAACAGATTGCGGTCAAGGCCATGGACATCGCCTATGTGTCGACGAGTTCACGACGCGAATCAGCCGCCATGTCCGAGGCGATGGGCGAAGCCTATTTCCAGGTATTGAAGTTCATTGACGAAACAGGGCTGGAAGTTGCCGGCGCCCCGCTGTCGATAACCCGAAAATTCAGCGGCGCGGAGCTGGTTTTCGACGCGGCGATTCCGGTGCGCGGCGTATCAGGTCCGGTCGGCAGCAGTGGACACGGTGTGGTGCTGGGAAAAACCTATGAAGGCCGGGTCATTCGCGTCCGGCACGCAGGCTCCTATCGCGGCCTGGCCGAGACCCACCGCAAGATTTCAGCCTACCTTGCCGCACACGGCATCGAGCGCGCTGGCGCCGCATGGGAGTCCTACGTCAGTGATCCGGCCGAGGTCCCCGAGGATGAACTGCTGACCTACGTGTATTATCCGGTCAAACCGACTTGATCAGGAATGGCGGAACGCGGGGCGTCTCGCCGTCGCCCAGTTGTATTGTCACCGGGGCGCTGTCGTCGCCGAGTCTCGACAGCTCGCTAAAGAGCGCCACCACATGAGCCGCGCACGCTGTCGCATCCTCGGGCGACATCTTGCGGACCGAAGCGCAAATCGCACTCTCGCCGCGCAATGGAGCGACCTGATGCATGGACTGACGCAGATCGACGAACGCCTGCTTCATAGCGATCGGTAGCTCATCCTCATCGATTCCATCGAGGTGCTCTTCGTAAGCTTTGATAAGTCGTTGTTTTATATGGCCGTGACCCGCGAGCACGGTAAGTGCCGCGTAGAAGCGTTCGACGTGGTTCGTCATTGCGACTCCAGCGTTTCGTAGTATTCGCCGCCCGTGTCCTCCCGGCGGATTGTTTACGCTTTTCTTGTTCTTGGAGCTGGCCACCTCCTGTAGCCCATTCGGCCCCTGCAAGGCCTGGCAAGTCCATTCGGCTCCTGATCTTTCAGAATGTTGCGCAGCTTTCTTATAGCAGAGTTTTCGAATCGCACGCAAGTAGAGTTCGCCAACTGTCGCTATTTCGAGATTTCGATTTGCCAGTGCTCCTCGCCGAGTCGTCGGTCGCCGACATAAAGCGGCTTTTTCTGCCCGACCTGCCAATTCGTCCCGAGGGTCTCATTCATGACGTAGTCCCTGTGGGTCGCAAGTGCCGTTTCCACCCCCACGGAGCCGGACACGCCCAGCGTAATGCGATCGGATACCTCGAGTCCTGCCTGTTTTCGGGCATCCTGGACGGAGCGGACAATCTCCCGGGCAAGACCCTCGCTGACGAGTTCGTCGGTCAGCGTGGTATCGAGCGCCGTCAGGAAGCCGGCATCTTCGCCGCAGGCGTAGCCCTCGGCCGAGCTGGTCTCGACCAGCACGTCGTCTGCTTCCAGCGTAATCGTCTCGTCGCCTGCCGCCAGATCGAATGACTCGCCGTTCGCCGACGCCGCGGCAATGGTCGCGCCGTCGGCCTGCTCGAGCGCCTTTCGGATAACCGGGATCAGCTTGCCGTAGCGCTTGCCGATACGCGGCAGATTCGGCTTGATGCGATAGCTGACCAGGCCGGCATCCCGTGCGATAAACTCGATCGACTTCACGTTCAGCTCCTCGAGTATCTGCTCCTGGTGGCTGCCAAGCGCGCGCGCGGAGGCGTCGTCTGGCGCTCGAACCAGCAGTCTCGACAAGGGCTGTCGCGTCCTGACACCGGACTGGCCACGCGCCGCACGGGCGAGACCGACGACCTTCTGCACGACATCGATATCGAACAACAGGGCATCGTTCTTCCAGGACGGGTCGGCGTGCGGCCAGTTGCCCATGTGCACGGACACCGGCGCGTCTTTGTCAACGCTGCGTACCAGATTCTGATAAACGTTCTCGGCCAGAAAGGGCACGAATGGCGCCATCAGCTCATGGACCCCCTTGAGGCATTCGTAAAGGGTCAGATAGGCCGCCTGGGTATCTTCCGGATCGGAGGACTTCCAGAAACGTCGCCGGTTCCGCCGAACATACCAGTTGCTCAGCTGATCGACGAACGCCTCGATCGCTTCGCCCGCCGTCCTGGCATCGTAATGATCGAGAGACGCCGTAACCGTCGTAATCGTCTTGTGCAACAGGGCGAGCGCCCAGCGGTCGATTTCCGGCCGTTCGTCGACCGGGATGTCCCGACTGAGATCGACCTCGTCGAGTCGCGCATAAAGCACGAAAAAGCTGTAGGTGTTCCAGAACGTGTTGATGAAGGAGCTGGCCACGTCGGCAACGATGTCAACGGAGACTCGCTTGGGCGCATCGGGTGACAGCCGCGCCAGGAAATACCAGCGCAGTGCGTCAGCCCCGACAGTATCGAAGACGTCATAGGGATCGATGATATTGCCCACCGATTTCGACATCTTCTTGCCATCTTTGTCGACAATGAGGTTCAGGCAAATACAGTTCCTGAACGCCACGCTGTCCGATACCAGCGTAGCGATCGCGTGCAGTGTGTAGAACCAGCCGCGCGTCTGGTCGATGGCCTCGCAAATGTAGTCGGCGGGAAAATGCTTGTCGAACTTGTCCTGGTTTTCAAACGGGTAATGCCACTGGGCGTAGGACATCGCGCCCGAGTCGAACCAGCAGTCGATGACTTCGGGAACCCGCTGCCAGGTCTTGCCGTCTTTCTGGAAACTGATCTCGTCGACGGCGGGTCGATGCAGGTCAAGTTCGCCGAGTTCCCGGCCGGTCAGCGATTCCAGTTCGGCAACGGATCCGACGCACAGGTAGTTGTCGTTGCCATCGGTCCAGACCGGCAGCGGCGTCCCCCAGAAGCGCTCTCGAGACAGCGCCCAGTCAACGTTGTTTTCCAGCCAGTTGCCGAAGCGCCCGTCGCGTATGTGCTCAGGCACCCAGTTGATCGTCTTGTTGAGTTCCGCCATGCGATCGCGAAACTGCGAGGTGCGTATGTACCAGGCGTTTTTCGCGTAGTACAGAATCGGATCGCCGGTGCGCCAGCCGAACGGATAATTGTGAGTGTATCGCTCGGAGCGGAACATGATGCCGCGCTCCTTCAGCAGGCGGATGAGTATCTTGTCTGCATCCTTGAAGAACAGACCCGCGACTGGCTTGACCGTTTCGACGAAATGGCCGTCGAGGCCGACCCCGTGAACGACGGGCAGGTCGTACGCCTGTCCAAGCGCAAGATCGTCAACGCCATAGGCGGGTGCCGTGTGCACGATACCGGTGCCATCCTCGGTACTGACGAAATCCGCCGCGAGGACGGTGAATGCGTTCGGCGCATCGCATTCGAGGTAGTCGAACATCTGCTCGTATCGCGTGCCGACGAGTGCAGCGCCTTTCACGGTCTTGACGACTTCGTGCTCGACGTCCCGGAACACCGCTTCACGTAACGCCTCCGCAACGATCAGCGTCTGGCCATGCGACTCGCAGTAGCTGTAGTCGATGCCTTCGCCAACGGCCAGCGCCAGGTTCGACGGCAAGGTCCAGGGGGTGGTTGTCCAGACCAGGAAGTAGCTATCGTCTTCATCGGCGAGCTTGAAGCGTACCGTGATCGATGGATCGTCGACCTCCTTGTAGCCGAGCGCCAGCTCATGGGAAGACAACGTCGCGCCGATGCGTGGATCGTAGGGAACGACCTTGTAACCTCGGTAGATGAGATCCTTGTCCCAGATCTTTGCCAGCAGGTTCCAGACGGATTCGATATAGCTGTTGTTGAGCGTGTAGTAGGCTTCATCCAGGTTGACCCAGAAACCCATGCGCTCGGTCATCTTCTCCCAGTCGCCGATATAGCGCATGACGGATTCACGACAGCGCCTTGTAAATTCGGCAATACCGACTTTTTCCTCGATTTCCTGCTTGTCGAAAATTCCCAGCTCTTTCTCGACCTCGTGCTCCACCGGCAGGCCGTGCGTATCCCAGCCCGCCTTCCGCGGCACGTGGTAGCCGCGCATCGTCTTGTAGCGCGGAAAGACGTCCTTGAAACTACGCGCCAGCACGTGATGAATGCCAGGCTTGCCGTTCGCGGTAGGCGGCCCTTCGTTGAAGCTGAATTGCGGGCCGTCTTTCGTTGCCTGCAGCGTCTTCGCGAAGACGTCGTGCTCCCGCCAGAAGTCGAGAACCTCTCTCTCGAGTTCCGGACCGTTGTAACGACCATTCACTTCCTTAAACACGGCTTTGTTCGCTGCCAAAATAGGATCCTCAAATACAAAAACGCCCCGGGCGCATCAACTGCACCCGGGGCGATCACTGTTCGTCGCGGTACCACCCGGTTTCGCGGCTCACATCCACTGCCGCCTCGGGACCTTTGGCCAGAAGCCAGGGTCCGTCGCTCGTCTCGTGAGCCACTCGGCCGCACTTACTCGGAAGGTCCTTTCGGGCGGCGACTCCGGGGTGATATTCGGCAGACTCGAGCCCGGAGCTCTCACCATCCTCCGGTCGCTTTGGCCCAAGCGGGCTGCCTGTTTGTCCCCTTCAGCGTCTTGCCGGGGAAATTACTTGCCAGCGCCGCAAAACACAAGGGAAACCACGGAAAAAGCTGGCGAAAGCTGTCCCTATCGTTCTGAGCGACTCGCGCAGTCAACGCAGAGCAGCACCGCGGGATCAACGTCCAGGCGCTTCTGATTGATGGGCTCAGCGCATCCACGGCAGACGCCATATTCGCCGTCGTCGATACGCCGGAGTGCCGCGGCGATCCTCTGCAAGGTGGCCTGGCGCCGCTGCTCGGACGCCTTGGCCATTGCCTGGGCCTGCATCGCATCCATCCGCGACAAACGACCCACCGTTGACTGATCAAGTTCGACGATATCGGTGGATCCTTCGGCCGATTCTGCTTCCGCCTGGAGTTCAGAACGCAGTTGCAGCAGCCGCCGACGCATGTCCTGCATCTATTGCTTCCTTTGGCGTTTCATCATGTCGGAATACTCAAATACCGGCACCGCTGTCCCTAATCTTTTGGATTTTTCGCCAATCCTGTCAGACTGGCAGGCATGTTTCCCGATCCCTACTTCGTCGACACCAACGGCATCCGCATGGCCGTCTATGAGCAGGGTGACGGGCCTGCCGTCATCCTGCTACACGGTTTTCCCGAACTGGCTTTCTCATGGCGCCACCAGTTGCCCGCGCTGGCCGCGGCCGGTTTTCGCGCAATTGCACCGGACCAGCGCGGCTACGGATACTCCAGCGTACCACCGCAAGTATCGGATTACCGGGTCGATGAACTGATCGGTGACGTACACGGCCTGCTGGATGCGCTGGGTCTTGCCAGCGCCACCTTCGTTGGCCACGACTGGGGCGCTTTGTTGCTATGGCAGATGGCGATGCTCGCGCCTGCGCGAATCGAACGTCTCGTCATATTGAATATCCCCCATTATCCGAGGTCGAGCGAGGATCCAATTTCGATCTGGCGGAAACGCTATGGCAGCGATTTTTACATCGTCAACTTTCAGGACTCCGACGAAGCAGACCGGGCCTTCGCCAGCGACCCGGCGCGCTTCTTCGACGTTACGATGCGGCGAAACCAGATCACCAGGGGACGCTTCGACAAGCTACCCGCCAGAGCAAAGGTGCCTAGCCTGGTTAATGCACTGTCGAAGAACGAGCATGGCGGCGAGAGACTCCTCACAGACGCTGAGCGCAGCTACTACGCATCGGCTTTCACGGTGAGCGGTTTTACCGGGCCAATCAACTGGTATCGAAACTGGACGCGCAACTGGCAGCGACTGGAGGGCGTGGATCATACGATACGCATTCCCACCCTTTTTATTGGCGCCGACAACGACGTGCTGATCGCTCCCGAACACATCGCCGGCATGATACCGCTGGTGCCTGATCTGGAAATTCACACGCTGAAGCGCTGTGGCCACTGGAGCCAGCAGGAGCAGCCGGATGAAGTCAATCGCCTGATGTTGGATTGGCTAATGAAGGGCCGGTGATACCAGCGCATCGTTGCCCTCGCCGAACATCGCCTGGTCGAACGCATTGACGAACGTTTCGGTGCTCTGGGCGCCAACCACCAGCAATCGTCGGTTCAGCAGAAACCCGGGAACCCCTGCAATGCCGCTGCCCCGCACCTGTCGTTCGCGACTGAGGACGATCTGACGAATCTCATCGGTCTCGATCGCCTCGTCAAGCTCGGCGGCCGAGATGGCGTGCCTGCCGGCGATTTCGATCAGCTCTTCCCTGTCCCCGGTGTTGCGGCCCTGCTCGAAAAAAGCAGACAGCAGGTCTTCGGCAAGCGCAGACTGATCAAGCTGCTTCGTCTCGGCCAGGTACATGAGCTGGTGTATGGACAGCGTATTGGGAACGTGTCGAATCTCGTCAAAACGAAAATCGATGCCAACCTCCCGGCCCTCTTTCGTCAGGTGGTCGAGCACCGGCTGCACGTTCGCCAGGCTGCCAAAACGGCGCGTCAGGTAGTCATCGAAAGGCAGACCTTCGGGCGGAATTTCGGGGTTGAGCTGAAACGGATACCAGCTTACTTCCGAAGGCCCTCTTACGGCCTTCAGCGCCGCCTCGAATCGTCGTTTCCCGATGAAACAGAACGGGCACACGAAATCGGCAATCACCTCGACGCTCAATAAGGCCGCTGACGTGATTCGATCGTCGCTTCGAACTGTGTTGGAAAGTCGTTCACCCACCGGTTCAATCCTCCTCATCAAGCGCATACCTTGGGGCTATGGCGACAATATCAACCTTAGCGGCTCAGGCTTGAACCCGGCCTGAACGGCGCGCTTGTAAATGTTTGACGCCGTGATGGACCGAAAAGTTTGGCTATTACGGTGACAATTCAAAGAAGTTTTCAACTTTTGTCGCTAATTTCTCTTAAATTCGCTTATTTATTCAAAAAAGGGGCAAAATGGAAGTAACGCACGGGGCGACCCAAGTCTTTTCGAAATCTCTCGTTAATCGATATTTTAGAGGATTTTAATTACTTTTAATGAATATTTTCGACATTTTTCGGGTTTTAGCCATGTCTTCGCATGGTTTTTGGGCTCGACGACGGCCGAGCATCCGCCTCTCCTCGCAATCAGTCGGATTACTGGTCATTTTTCGAGATTTTAACGTATTTTTAATCGAAATAATCAGAACTTGCGGCCTTTTAGCTGATTGACGCCCCGCACCCAGGCAAGATAGGCGACGCCGCCAGAGATCAGGAAATTCCAGATCTCAGGCACCGTAATTACGCCAGCGCCGGTCTCCAACACGAGATCCGAGACCAGCAACGTCCGCATGCCCATGCTGATAATCAGTGCGGACAGCGTGACGATCGACTCGAAAGCGCCAATCAGGACGGTCCACGCCGGGCGCCAGAGCATGAGGCCAAGACAGACGAAGCAGACGCCGTAATAGGCCAGCCGCGCCTCCGGATACGGCTGCAGAAACGCGACACGCACGTTGAAGCCCAGGCAAAAGTCCAGCAGCAGGAAGGCGACCGTTGCGCCGTAGTACAGCAGGAGTACCCGGCTCGGATCGGGGATGATGCGGGGTTTGACGTCAGCACTCCCGGTAACACAAGTCGTAAGAATCACCCCGGGCGCCGAAATGTGCAATATTTGCGGTGAAAGTCCGGTCTTAATATTCGGGTCTGTATCTGGGAGACGTTGCGTGTTGATAAAGAAGCCGTCGGACATTCGTCCGTCCGAGATTACGAGCAGAGAGAACTACCTCAATCGTCGAACGTTCATGCAGGCGGGCGCGGCTATCGGCGGCTCGCTGGTGGGCGCGTCGGCGCTGGGCGCCATCGTCCCGGCCGTGCGTCGCGCAAAATTGCCTGACGTCGGCAAGAGTCGTTTCAGCACTGACGAAGAAGCAAACAGCTATGAGGACATAAGCACTTATAACAACTACTACGAATTCGGCACCGGCAAGGCCGACCCGTTCGAGAACTCGCAGGAATTCCAGCCACGGCCCTGGTCGATCGCCGTGGACGGAGAATGCGAGAAAACGGGCACCTTCGACTTCGAGGATTTCGTCAGGCCTTTCGATCTCGAAGAACGTATCTATCGTATGCGCTGCGTCGAAGCCTGGTCGATGGTTATTCCCTGGGTTGGTATTTCGCTGGCCGACGTTGTTAAACATTTCAAGCCAACGTCAAAAGCAAACTATGTCGCATTCGAGACCCTGAACGACGCGTCGCGCATGCCGGGCATTCGCCGTGGCTCGCTCGACTGGCCCTACCGCGAAGGACTGACGATTGCCGAGGCGACGAATCCCCTTGCGATATTGGCGGTCGGACTCTATGGCGAAGTGCTGCCAAACCAGAACGGCGCTCCGATACGCCTTGTCGTGCCCTGGAAATACGGCTTCAAGGGTATCAAAGGCATTGTGCGCATGCGTTTTACCGAGAGCCGGCCGAAAAACAGCTGGAATATGGCGCAGCCACGGGAGTACGGCTTTTACGCAAACGTCAACCCCGAGGTAGACCATCCGCGTTGGAGCCAGGCGCGCGAGCGTCGTATCGGTGCCGGCCTGTTCGCTGCCAAGCAGCCAACGCTGATGTTCAACGGCTATGGCGAACAGGTTGCACATCTTTACAAAGATCTCGACCTGCGCCGCAACTTCTAGACGTTCGCGTGAATACGCTCGAACAGATTCGACGGATATGGAAACCCGTCGTTTTTTTGCTCTGCCTGCTTCCCGCGATCCTGGTCGTCACCGATGCCCTTGAGCTGACCGGACGACTCGGTGCCAACCAGGTGGAGGAGATTCTCGACCGTTTCGGCAACTGGGCGCTGCGTTTCATCATGATCACGCTCGCCGTAACGCCGCTGCGGCGGCTAACGGGCTGGAACTGGCTGTCTCGCTTTCGGCGGATGTTCGGCCTGTTTACGTTCTCTTATGTACTCGTACACTTCCTGACCTGGCTAATACTCGATCAGGGCGTTCTATTGTCGGCGATTCTCGAGGACCTGACTGAGAGACCCTTCATCACCATTGGCTTTGCGGCATTCGTATTGCTGACGGCCCTCGCCGTGACCTCCACGGACGGCATGCGTCGGCGCCTCGGACGACGCTGGCAGACGCTGCACAACGCAACCTATGTCATCGCCATACTGGGGGTCTGGCACTACTGGTGGCAGGTCAAACAGGACATTACCGAACCCCTGATCTATGCGGGGATTCTCGCGGTATTACTCGGTGCTCGTCTCGCCTGGAGCTGGCAGCGACGCCGGCAGCGTCTGGCGCGTATATAAAAGCCGGGGCGGCCGCAGCCGTCCCGGCAATATCACACAGCCATTGAATCGTCAGGCGACTTTAACTGTGTGTCTTTCCGCCGCCCGGATTTTCGGAAGCGTGATTTCAAGGATTCCTTCCTTCAGCTCGGCGCGAACGTTGTCGACGTCCACTTCTTCCGGCAATGCCACGGTTCTCATGAGCTTGCCGTATCCGAGTTCGTGCCTGTAGAACTCCTCCTTTTCATCAACTTCCTCGAACTCCCTCTCGGCCTCGATCATCAGGCGGCTGCCCGAGATCGTAACCTCGACGTCGTCTTTCTCTATGCCGGGCAGTTCGCCACGGACAACGAGCTCTTTGTCGCGGTCAATGACATCGAGGCGGAAACTCCGCTCCATATCGATGCCTCTCGGCCTCTTCCAGCCAAAGGGCTCAAACGTCTCCATCCAGCGGCGTGGTGGGAAGTCCTCGAAGAACTCCTCCATGCTGCGGGCGAGAGGCGCCGTCCGTCTTACATCAATCGCCCTTTCGCGGGGCTCGATTTTTCGCAGGATTGACATGTGACACACCTCCTTCCCATTGCATAGCTGGCAATCCTCCGCCAGCACATCTTTTTTACGCCTGTCCTGCAATAAATCCATTCGTGCATGCTCGGATTGACAGGATTCCATGAATTCACGGAATCTGTTTTTCGGAAACCTGCACAATGTCGCTTGCCGCGGACTCCGGCTTGTCGACCAATGATCCCGGCCTCCCCGGGGCAGGCACAAAAAAGCCCGGCAGAGCCGGGCTTTCCTGTCTTGCGAAGGGTGACTTCGCGACTTTCGCCGCTACTACATCATACCGCCCATGCCACCCATGCCGCCCATGCCACCCATGTCCGGCATCGGCGAACCCGAGTCGTCCTTCGGCGCATCGGCGACCATTGCTTCGGTCGTGAGAAGCAGTCCCGATACCGAGGCCGCGTTCTGCAACGCATAGCGCGTGACCTTGGTCGGATCGAGAATACCTTGTTCGATCATGTCGCCATACTCGCCCGTTGCCGCGTTGAAGCCATAGTTGCCCTTGCCTTCGGCGACCGCGTTCAATACGACGCTGGCATCGCCGCCTGCGTTACGCACGATCTGACGCAGCGGCTCTTCGACCGCACGCTTCAGTATCGCGATACCGACGTTCTGGTCATCGTTGTCGCCTTTCAGCTTCGCTATCGCCTTGACGGCACGAATCAGCGCGACACCACCACCAGGCACAACGCCTTCTTCCACGGCAGCACGAGTAGCATGCAGTGCGTCTTCAACGCGCGCCTTCTTCTCCTTCATCTCCACTTCGGTAGCCGCGCCAACCTTGATGACGGCGACGCCGCCGGACAGCTTGGCAACGCGCTCCTGAAGTTTCTCTTTGTCGTAGTCCGACGAAGAGTCTTCGATCTCGGCGTTGATCTGGTCGACACGAGCCTTGATGTCGGCCGGCTTGCCGGCGCCGTCGATGATCGTCGTTGCTTCCTTCGTGATCTGGATCTTCTTGGCTTCGCCGAGATCGTCCAGCGTTGCCTTCTCCAGCGACAGGCCGACTTCCTCGGAGATGACCTGGCCGCCCGTCAGAACAGCGATATCCTGCAGCATGGCCTTGCGACGATCGCCGAAACCGGGCGCCTTGACGGCAGCAACCTTCACGATGCCGCGGATATTGTTGACGACCAGCGTTGCCAGCGCCTCACCCTCGACGTCTTCGGCAACAATCAGCAGCGGGCGTCCGGCTTTGGCCACGCCTTCGAGCACGGGCAGAAGATCGCGAATATTGGAGATCTTCTTGTCGTACAGGAGGACGAGGGGGTTTTCGTGTTCGACCTGCTGGCTCTGGCCATCGTTGATGAAGTAAGGCGACAGGTAGCCGCGATCGAACTGCATGCCTTCGACGACATCAAGCTCGTTTGCAAGACCCGAGCCCTCTTCCACGGTGATTACGCCTTCCTTGCCGACCTTGCCCATGGCATTGGAGATGATCTCGCCAATCTCCGGATCGGAGTTGGCGGAAATGCTGCCGACCTGTGCAATCGCCTTCTCGTCTTCGCAGGGTTTGGACAGCTTCTTCAGCTCTTCGACAATCGCCGCGGACGCTTTGTCGATACCACGCTTCAGGTCCATCGGGTTCATGCCTGCAGCAACCGACTTCAGGCCTTCACGAAGAATGGCCTGCGCCAGTACCGTAGCCGTGGTGGTGCCGTCGCCGGCGACATCGGAGGTCTGGGAAGCCACTTCCTTGACCATCTGTGCGCCCATATTCTCGAACTTGTCTTCCAGCTCGATTTCCTTGGCAACGGAAACGCCGTCCTTGGTGACGGTCGGTGCGCCGAAACTCTTGTCCAGAACAACGTTGCGGCCTTTGGGACCCAGGGTCACCTTTACCGCGTTCGCAAGAACGGTGACGCCGGCATACATCTTGTGCCGTGCATCATCGCTAAATCGTACTTCTTTAGCAGCCATCTTAAATTCCTCTGTTGACTCGGACGGCCGGGGCCGTCCCGTTATTTCCTGAGATAGGGGGTGTGCGGAGGTTTAGCCCTCGATAACCGCCATGATGTCGTCTTCCTTCATCACCAGCAGTTCTTCGCCTTCAACCTTGACTTCGGTGCCGGCATATTTGCCGAACAGGACCTTGTCGCCGACCTTGACATCGAGCACACGGACATCGCCGTTGTCGAGAATCTTGCCATTGCCAATCGCGATGACTTCTCCCTTGATGGGCTTCTCAGCCGCAGCGTCGGGAATGACGATTCCGCCGGGCGATGTGCGCTCTTCTTCCATACGCTTGACTATGACCCGATCATGAAGCGGACGCATCTTCATGGTGCTGAACTCCTATAAGTTGTTGATGTAAAACCGATTTCTATCGGATTCCGGGACGAGCGTTGTTAGCACTCGGCCACGAGGAGTGCTAATGATAGGGTTGGCCAACGAAATTACAAGCCTTGGTGGCGTACTTTTCGCGCAAAATCGGACCTGTATCCGGGACAGCGGCGCGGTTTGGAGTAACATTCGCCACGCCCGACAGGTCTTAACCTGCAGCAACCGCCCTGAAAGCCATTCTTGCGACGCCTATGACGACCATACGAGACCGTTTTGCCCCCCTCCTGATCGCCGCCTGCCTCAGCGTTGCGGCCTTTGCGGACGACGAGCCGCTGCCGGTAACCGAGGCCTTTCAATATGTCGTCGCCGACAGCGGTACGGCGCTGGAAATCGACTGGGCGATCGCCGATGGCTACTACCTGTACCGCAAGCGTCTCGGCTTTGCGACCAGCGACAGCAGCATCGTCCTCGGTGAACCCGATTTTCCCGAGGGCCTGCCGCACGAAGACGAGTTCTTCGGCAAGCAACAGGTCTATCGTGATCGCTTCTTCGTGACCATTCCCTACACCGTAAACGGCGATCGTCCGGCGTCGGTCGAGCTCGTCATCCGGAGCCAGGGCTGCGCTGACATGGGTCTCTGCTATCCGCCGCAGGCCTGGACGGAAACGGTGACGCTCCGAAAGACCGCAGGCGGCACCACAAAGCTAACGCTTGGATCGGTGGGCACGAAGGAAACTACCGAGTTCCCGCCGGTCGACGAGGTGTTCTTTCCCGAAGTGTTCCCGATCGACGGCAACGCGGTCGAGGTCGGTATTCGCGTCGTCCCCGGCTTCTATCTGTACAAGGACAAGATCGCCGTACGCTCGTTGAGCGACCGCGCCAAGGCGGGTCGGCTCGATCTGCCCAAGGGCAAGATGAAAGTCGACGAATACTTCGGAGAGATGGAGGTCTATCTCGAAGACATGCTCGCACCACTGGCGATCGCCCGCGCCACGCCCGGGGCAATGGATCTCGAGCTCGAGTTGAAGTATCAGGGCTGCGCCGAGGGCGGATTGTGTTACATGCCCCAGACGCGTGTGCTCACGGTCAGCCTTCCGGAAGCGTCTGCCGTCTCCGATCTCTCGAAACTCCCATCGAACAACGCGCCCGTCAGTGAACAGGCGCGCCTGGCCGGGATCATAACCGGATCCAGCATCTGGGTCGCTGCCGGTCTGTTCTTCCTCGCGGGCCTCGGCCTGGCTTTCACGCCTTGCGTATTGCCGATGGTGCCGATTCTATCGGGCATTATCGCCGGCGAGGGCGATAACGTAACGCCGATGCGCGGCTTTACGCTGGCCCTGAGTTACGTCATGGGCATGGCGCTGGTTTATACCGGCGCCGGCATCGCCGCCGCCGCCGCCGGGATGCAGCTGCAGGCAACTTTCAATCAGCCCTGGATACTTATATTGTTCTCCGGCCTGTTCGTCGTACTGGCGCTCGGGATGTTTGGCGCCTACGACCTGCAAATGCCGGGCAGCATCCAGGGCAAGCTGGCCGGTGTCAGCGGTGAGCAGAAGAGCGGCACCATGATCGGCGCTTTCGTCATGGGGGCGTTGTCGTCCCTCATCGTCACCGCCTGCGTCGCCCCGGCCCTCATCGCTGCCCTGACGGTCATGGCTCAGACAGGCGACATGCTGCGAAGCGGCAGCGCCCTGTTCGCCATGAGTCTTGGAATGGGAGCGCCGCTGCTGTTGGTAGGCGCCGCTCAGGGCAAGTTGCTGCCAAAGGCGGGCCCCTGGATGGTCGCCGTGAAGAATGCTTTCGGCTTCATGATGCTCGGTCTCGCCATCTGGATGTTGTCACGCATCCTGCCCGGCACCGTCACAATGCTGTTGTGGGCGGTACTGGTATTCATGGCCGGCGTGTTCATGGGCGGCCTGACAACGCTGAGCAGCGAATCCGCTGTTGCGCAGAAGCTCGGCAAGGGTTTTGGATTTCTGGCCATCATCTACGGTGTCATCCTGTTGTTGGGATCCCTGACCGGCGGCAGCAATCCGATGCAGCCGCTTGCGAGCGTTAACGTCGGCGGCGGCGGAACGTCGCTGGTCCAGGAGCAGCATGCGCTGCCGTTCAAGCGGGTCAAGACCGTCGATGATCTGGATCGTGAACTGGCGGCCGCCGCGGTCGCGGGCAAGACGGCGTTTCTGGATTTCTACGCGGACTGGTGTGTATCCTGCAAGGAGATGGAGGCCTACACGTTTACGGACGATGCGGTACGGGCGGCACTCTCGAACACGGTCTGGCTGCAGGCTGACGTCACCGACAACGACGCAGCGGACCAGGCCCTGCTTGGCCGCTTCGGCGTTTTTGGCCCGCCGACGATCATCTTCTTTGGCGCGGACGGCCAGCAACGCCATGGCTACGAAGTCGTGGGATACATGGAAGCGGGTGATTTCGTCGAACACCTGCAGCAGGCCTTGGGTAGCGCTGCCTCCATGAGCGCACACACGGCCCAATAGAAAGGTAGAAAGTGTCCAAGGTAATGTTGATTTTCGCCAGCGGATTGCTGGCAATGCTGGCAGGCGCCCTGTTTTACGCGGCCCGATTCCCGGTGACGTCACAGGGTGCACAGGCGACAGCGCCGCTCGCGGCAGCAGGCGTCGCCGCAACCGCGCCCGCCAGGCCGGACGTCGTCACGCATCCCGAATTCACGCTGTCCGACGTGTCGGGCCAGCCACGCAGTTTCTCGGAGTGGCAGGGCAAGAACCGCCTGATCAATTTCTGGGCGACCTGGTGTGCACCGTGCCGTCGCGAGATTCCTCTGTTGAAGGACTTCCAGGAGCAGCACGCCGGCAATGGATTCGAGGTGATCGGCATTGCCGTCGATTTTCCCGAGGCGGTTTCAGACTACGCGGAATCGGCCGAGTTCAACTACCCGGTCCTCGTCGGCGAGCAGGACGCAATGGCCGTCGCCGAGTCCTCCGGCATCGAGTTCATTGGCATGCCGTTCACGATGTTCGTCGCATCGGACGGCGAATTCCTGAGCGCCTACATCGGCGAATTGCACCAGGCGCATCTCGACATCGTTGTCGACGTCATGACGCGACTCGAGCGGGCCGAAATCGACAAAGCAACCGCCAGAAGCGAGCTCGACGCGCTCTGAAATCGTCTAGGGCGGTCGGGCGTATGAAGTCCGCAGCGAAAGTTGCCCAAATGTCGGAAAAAAGGGTTAGAATTTCCGCCATCTTCGGCTATCTCGCTAACAAGCGCACGCGATGTCCAATTTCTTGCTTATCAACGGGCCTAATCTGAACCTGCTCGGGTCACGGGAACCGGAGGTGTATGGTGCCACACGGCTCGCGGATATCGAGACGCGCGCGTCCGGGCTTGCCGCCGAGCTGGGGCACCAGCTCAGCTGCTTCCAGAGCAATGCCGAACATGAGCTCATCGACCGCGTGCAGCAGGCCGCAAGCGACGGCATCGATTTCATCATCCTCAATCCGGGTGGCCTCACACATACCAGTGTCGCCTTGCGCGACGCCCTGCTCGCCGTCGGGATTCCGTTTATTGAAATTCATCTCAGCAATACCTTCGCGCGGGAAGAATTTCGACACCGCAGCTACTTCAGCGATATTGCGTGTAGCTGCCTCTTTGGCTTTGGGGCTCACGGTTACCAGTTGGCGGTGCAGGCCGCCAGTCATTATGTAGCCAACACCGGGGACTAATCGATGGATATAAGAAAAGTAAAAAAACTGATCGAACTGCTGGATGAATCCGGTATCGCCGAGATCGAAATTACCGAGGGAGAGGAATCGGTAAGAATCAGCCGCTATTCCCAGCATGCACCCGTGGCCGCCGCGCCCGCCCCGGTTCCTGCGCAGACAGCGGCACCGCTTGCCGCATCGGTTGCGGCGCCGGCGGCGGCGGCCGAGCTTGAGGAGGACGGCTATGAGGTCACGTCTCCCATGGTCGGAACCTACTACGCCGCGTCCTCCCCGGGTGCGGCCCCGTACGTGCAGGTTGGGGATCGCGTCAACGAAGGCGATACGCTGTGCATCATTGAGGCAATGAAGATGATGAACCAGATCGAGACCGACGTGGCTGGCGTGATCAAGTCGATCCGCGTCCAGAACGGCGAACCGGTCGAATTCGGCCAGACGCTGTTCGTCATCGACCAGCGTCACACTAACTAGCGGCGCGCGGTCATGCTGGACAAGATTGTCATTGCGAACCGGGGTGAGATCGCGCTTCGTATACTACGGGCCTGCCGCGAAATGGGCATCAAGACGGTCGCCGTGCACTCGACCGCCGACAATAACCTGAAGCACGTGTTGCTCGCCGACGAAACAGTCTGCATCGGGCCACCCGCCTCTTCGGAGAGCTACCTCAACATGCCGGCGATCATCAGCGCGGCCGAGGTCACGGACGCCACGGGGATTCACCCGGGCTATGGCTTCCTGTCGGAGAACGCAGACTTCGCAGAGCGCGTTGAGTCGAGTGGCTTCACATTCGTCGGACCCAAAGCAGAGTCGATACGCCTGATGGGCGACAAGGTGTCCGCCATCAGGGCGATGAAGGCCGCCGGCGTCCCCTGTGTACCGGGATCTGACGGGCCGCTTGGTGATGATCCTGACGAGAACATGCGTCTCGCTCGTGACATCGGTTATCCGATCATCATCAAGGCGTCCGGCGGCGGCGGCGGTCGCGGCATGCGCGTCGTGCACTCCGAGGCATCGTTGACCGCTGCGATTACGGTGACCAAAGCAGAAGCCCGCGCCGCGTTCAGCAACGATATGGTCTACATGGAGAAATTCCTCGAAACACCGAGGCACGTGGAGTTTCAGGTGCTGGCCGACACGCATGGCAATGCCATACACCTCGGGGAACGCGACTGTTCAATGCAGCGGCGCCACCAAAAGGTCATCGAGGAGGCGCCGGCGCCGGGCATCAGCGAGGAGCAACGCAATCGTATCGGTGAGCGCTGCGTCAAGGCCTGCCAGGAAATCGGCTACCGTAGCGCCGGGACGTTTGAATTTCTTTATGAAAACAACGAGTTCTACTTCATCGAGATGAACACGCGGCTGCAGGTCGAGCATCCTGTCACCGAGATGATTACCGGTGTCGATATTGTTCGCGAACAGCTCAGGATTGCCAATGGCGAGAAACTGCAGTTCTCGCAGGATGAAATCAAGATCCAGGGGCATGCGATCGAGTGCCGCATTAACGCGGAGGATCCGCGCACCTTCATGCCGTCGCCCGGACTGGTCACCTTGTGGCATTCACCCGGCGGCCCTGGGGTTCGCGTCGAGAGCCACATTTACAGCGGCTACAAGGTACCGCCCTATTACGACTCGATGATCGGCAAGCTGATTGCACACGGTGCAAACCGCAATGCCGCGTTCGCACGAATGCGAAGCGCGCTGAACGAAATCGTCATCGAAGGCATCAAGACGAACGTTCCGTTGCACCAGGAAATATTCCAGCACGCTGCATTCCAGGCTGGCGGGACCGATATCCACTACCTCGAGAAACGACTCGGACTGGTTTGATCGGGAGCGACGGAGCGGTGGACTGGCTGCAGTTTGTCATGAAGCTAGACAAGCTGGATCCAGGCACCGTCGAGGACCTGTTCAATCGGCACGGCGCCTGGTCCGTAACGCTGAGCGACGCCGGCGATAATCCGGTCCTCGAACCCGGTCCGGGCGAGACACCGCTATGGACCGACACGCGAATTACCGGCCTGTTTTCTGCAGATGCCGACATTGAAGGCCTCGAGGCGGAGCTGCTGACGACGCTGAAACTTACCCGATTGCCGGCCTACCACATAGAAGGACTCGAGAATCGCGTGTGGGAACGCGAATGGCTCAGGGATTTCGGGCCGATGCGGTTTGGCCGGCGGCTGTGGATCAGCCCGGGCGACAGCACGATCGAACACGACGAGGCGGTCATCATTCGGCTCGACCCCGGACTCGCCTTTGGCACGGGCACCCACGCCACCACGGCGCTTTGCCTTGAGTGGCTCGACGGTTTGGCCCTGCAGGGGAAAACGATGCTGGACTACGGTTGTGGATCCGGCGTTCTGGCCATAGCGGGCCTGAAACTCGGCTGCGCCTCGGCCATGGCGATGGACATTGACAGCCAGGCATTGCTGGCAACCTCTCAAAACGCGGATCGCAACGGCGTTTCTACACACCTCCGAGTTGTGGGCAATGTCGATGATATTGAGGGCTGCTTCGATGTCGTCGTTGCGAATATCCTTGCGGGTCCTCTTGTTCAGTTTGCCGAATCCGTCACATCAACCGTTGCACGCGACGGTATGCTTGCCCTATCCGGCGTATTATGTGAACAAGCGCCCACCGTTATGGCTGCTTACGCGCCCTGGATCAGGTTCGACGAACCCGCCTTCAGGGAGCAGGACGGCCAGACCTGGTCACGGCTGACCGGCAAAAAGAGATAGAGGTTGGTTCCAGACTAATGTACACGCAATGTCCTGATTGCAGCACCGCGTTTCGCGTAACCGCGGACGTCCTGAAACAGGCCGCCGGCAAGGTGCGTTGCGGTGGCTGTGGACTTGCGTTCAATGCCCTCGAATACCTCTCCGAATCAATGCCGGCAAAGCCGGCAGCGAAGGAAGCGAAGGCGCCGCTGCCAGAACTGACACCGGAGCCACGGCAGCCCAAGGAAGGCCCTCCGATGGCGATTTCCGCCGACCAGGGCGCCGCGTTGCTGAAGACTCTCGACGAGCTTGCCGGCTCCGACATTCGAATCGAGGATACCGGTGTCGAATGGCGCGTGCTCGATGACGATGAAGCAGACGACGGTGAGCTGCCCGGTGCCGACGAATTGGCCGGACGCGGCGTTGATGAGCTTCTCGACGAATCACCGACACCGGTCGATCAATTCCTGACCAAGACGCCGAACAACATCGAGGCGCGTGAAATCTTCGAAGAGTCCGCGAATGCACCTGAAGATACGCCGGTCGAAGAGCTGCGTTTCGACGACAATACGCCGCTACCGGAGGACTTCGACCTCGGAGATCCAGCCACGCATTCGTCGATAAACGCCGAGGCCAACGCGTCGGAGTCGCACAGCGGGCCTGAACCTCGGGCAGCGCACCCCAGGGATATCGATGACTTACCGGTCGATATCGCGCTGGGCGACCCCGATGAGTGGGCCGATATCCTCGGCGAGTTCAGCGAGCCACCCAGGCCTTACGTGCCGCCGCTCGACGCGGAGCTCTCGGCCCTGGAAGACGAGCTGTCCGCGGACGATGGAGATTCCGAGCCTGCCCTCGGCAGGGAAGATGCAGCGCCGTTGGATATGGATACACAGTTTGCCCTGCAGGCAGAGGCGATGGGTATCGACCTTAGCGGTCTCCATGCGCGCCACGCCGAAGCAAGCGAGGAAGACGACGACAACGCTGACCAGGCTGTATCGATCGGCACGGGTGAGGTATTCGACGACGCGCAAGAAGACGAGGCAGCCGGGCTGGAGTTGGCAGACGAAACCGGCGAAATGCCCGAATCCGAGAGCGTCGACGTAGCAGAAGAAACCGACGAGGAGACCGGCGAAGTCCCCGAGATGGTGCTTGCCGGCGAATCCGGGTCGGCGCCCGAAGCAGGCGTCGGCGGCGAAACCGAAACAAGCGGAGATGTCCCGGACATTGAACTCGCGATCGAAGCAGGCGAGGTGCTGCGAGCAGACGACACGCAAAGCGAAGCGCCAGAGACCCCGTCGCAGCTCGAGGATGTGGAAGCAACAAGGCGCCACGGACTGGACGAGGACGAGGACGAGGACGAGATCGAGATCGAGATCGATGACGTCGATGAAGCGCCACTGGTTTTTGGCTCCATCGAAAAAGCGATGGCCGAGCTCGAGGCGCAATCCGACGTATTCGACAAGGGCTTCTTCAAGGCCCAGGACGCTGCACGGTCGGGCATCGATGATGCAATTCAGGACGACGAAATCGTTCTGGAAGACGATCTCGATGGCGACGAGATTGAACCTGACGATGTGCCCGAGTCTTCCGATTCGGAATCGCCCGGGGACACACAGCACGTGGTCCCGCCGCAAAGCGAAGAGGAGCAGACGCTCAACCTCCTGATCGATCAGGATCTGCTGAGCATGGCTGTCCAGGACGAAGACGGATTCACCTCGACGATTGTCTTTTCCGAAAAAGGTGCCGCGGAAGGGCGTCCCGAATCGATTGAACAACAGGCCGGCGAAGATACCGGTACCGGCTTCGAGTCGATCGTCATGGAGGGCGAATTCGTCCAGACGGCGCTGGAAAAGGAAAAACGCAGGGCGGACATCAAAGCCGCCGCCGAACTCGTCGAGCAGGCCAGGCAGGAGAGAGCATCCGAGGCGGACGGCAGATCGGGCAGCGGCAGGAGACGCAGCATGGCCGCTGCCGCAGCGGCACTCGCCCTGCTGCTCGTGGTGCAGGTGCTGCATCAGTCACGCGAGGCGCTTGCCAGGATTCCGGCGTTCAACGAGGCTGTCGGCCCACTGTACCGGGCCATCGGCATGCCCCTGGCGCCGGCATGGGACGTGACGGCCTGGCGCTTTGAAGCCAAGAGAGAGATCCCGGATGAAGAGGGTGACTCGCTTACCGTAATCTCACGAATCGGCAATACCGCCGGGGAGCCGCTCCCCTACCCGCTCATCAACGTTTCCCTGACCGACCGTTTCGAAGAAACCATTGGCAACAGGACGCTCGATCCGGGCGCCTACCTGACGGACGACCTGGATCCCGGCGAGATGGTGCGGCCGGGCAACAATTTCACCGCCGTTATCAAGATCGAATCGCCGCCCGAGGCGGCTACGGGTTACAAGCTGCAGGTCTGCTATCGTCAGCCGGACAAACGTCTTCGCTGCCACATTCCCAATTTCAAATGAAAGCACTGAAAATCGGGCCCTACGAGCTGTCCAGCCCGTTCGTACTCGCTCCCATGGCCGGCGTAAGCGACGCGCCTTTTCGTCGGCTGTGCCGCCAGTTTGGCGCGGGCATGACGACCTCCGAGATGACCACGGCGGATATCGGCCTGTGGACGACGCCGAAATCGCAGCGGCGACTCGATCTCGACCTCGATGCAGAGCCGGTGGCGGTGCAGATCGCCGGTTCCGAAGCCGGGCAACTGGCGACGGCCGCCAGGGCCTGCGTGAAACGCGGCGCACAGATTATCGATATCAACATGGGCTGTCCCGCGAAAAAAGTCTGTCGGAAACTCGCGGGCTCCGCCTTGCTGAAGGACGAAAAACTGGTGGCAGCCATCCTGCAGGCCGTGGTGACGGCGGTACAGGTCCCGGTCACCCTGAAAATCCGCACAGGCTGGGACACCCGGCACCGTAATGCGATCGCTGTCGCACGCATAGCCGAAGACAGTGGCATCCAAGCACTGGCCATTCACGGACGTACGCGCGCCTGCCGCTACGACGGCGAAGCAGAATACGAGACCATTGCCGCAGCCAAGGCTGCCGTGTCCATACCCGTGATAGCAAACGGAGATATAACGACTTTAGAGAAGTCGCTTGAAGTACTGCGCGTAACTAACGCAGACGGTTTGATGATCGGTCGCGCCGCTCAGGGCCGCCCCTGGATCTTTCGCGAACTCGCGACGCTTGTGAATCCGGCTGCGGAAAATACCGAGCTAGAAAAAAACGAATTGCGTGATATTATGATCGGCCACTTGAACGAGCTTCACCGGTTTTATGGGGACGTGACCGGCGTACGAGTGGCTCGCAAACATCTGACCTGGTATTGCAACAGCCTGCACGACGCTGACGATTTCCGTCGCGAGGTCGTGCGAGTCGATCGGGCGTCAGATCAAATAAGACTGACAAGGGCATTCTTCGGGAATTGAAAAACGTGGCGCAGACCAAGAAAAAAAGGACGGAACTCACGTCCAGGAAGAGCAAGAAACCGCTTTGCAAACACACAGAAGACGCACTCGACCAGTATTTCACGACGCTGAACGGCGATCACCCGGGCGAGCTGTACGATCTCGTCATCGGTGAGGTAGAACGCCCCCTGTTCAAGGCCGTGATGGATTACACGCAGGGTAATCAGAGCCAGGCTGCTGGCATTTTGGGCATTAATCGCGGCACCTTGCGCAAGAAACTCAGGACTTATCTGCTAATCAAGTAGGTGCCTGGCGGCACCTTCCCGTCTGACCCAGGTGTACCCAATGTTGAACGTACAACGCGCGCTCGTCAGTGTCTCTGACAAGCGTGGACTGATTCCATTTGTGACCGGGCTCACCGAACTCGGCGTTGAAGTCTTGTCGACGGGCGGCACCTGCCGTCAACTTCGTGATGCGGGACTCGCCGTGGTCGAGGTCTCCGAGAAAACCGGCTTTCCGGAAATCATGGGCGGTCGCGTAAAGACGCTGCATCCGGTCATACACGGCGGATTGCTCGGGCGCCGCGGCACGGACGAGGCGGTCATGAACGAACATGGCATCGAACCCATCGACCTGCTCGTCGTCAACCTGTATCCGTTCGAGCAGACCATCGCGCGCATGGATGCAAGCATTGATGATGCCATCGAAAACATCGACATTGGCGGACCAGCCATGATTCGTGCGGCTTCGAAGAATCACGAAGCGGTTACGGTGATTGTCAGTCCGGACGACTACGAGTCGGTGCTGGCCAGCCTCAGGAACGAGACGCTGTCGCTCGAACATCGCCGTCGCCTCGCTGCCAAAGCGTATGCGCATACGGCGAGCTACGACACCGCGATCGCGAAATACCTGTCACGGTCTCTTGGCGACGATCTGCTTGGGGAACGTTTCCTTTATTCCGGAACGCGCTCCGAGCGACTGCGTTACGGCGAGAACCCGCATCAGAACGCCGCATTCTATGTCGATCAGCAACCGCCCGCCGGTTCGCTGGCCTCGGCGAAACAGCTTCAGGGAAAGGCGCTGTCCTATAACAATATTGCCGACAGCGATGCCGCACTTGAATGCGTAAAACAGTTCGATAAGCCGGCCTGCGTGATCGTCAAGCACGCCAATCCCTGCGGCGTTGCCGTAGCTGACGGCATCCTCGATGCTTACGACAAGGCGTTCAGGACGGATCCAACGTCTGCATTCGGCGGCATCATCGCCTTCAATCGTGCGCTCGACGCCGAGACCGCCGCGACGATCGTCGATCGGCAGTTTGTCGAAGTTATCGTCGCGCCTTCCGTGCCAGCCGATGCGCTCGCCGCGATCAGCACGAAGAAGAACGTTCGCGTACTCGAAACAGGCGCCTGGTCGAGTACCGCGGTGGCGGGTTTCGACTTCAAGAAAGTCTCCGGCGGCCTGCTGGTCCAGGACACGGACCTCGGCCGAGTAAGCGCCGGGGATCTCAAGGTCGTAACGGAAAAGGCGCCGACTCCGGCACAGATTCAGGACATGCTATTTGCCTGGACGGTCGTCAAGTACGTCAAGTCGAACGCCATTATCTTCTGCAAAGACAACAGGACCGTCGGCGTCGGCGCCGGCCAGATGAGCCGCGTCTACAGCACCAAGATCGCGGCGATAAAAGCGGCCGACGAGAAGCTCGACGTTGCCGGCTCGGTAATGGCCTCTGACGCGTTCTTCCCGTTCCGGGACGGCATCGATGCGGCCGCCGAGTACGGCATTTCGGCCGTCATCCAGCCAGGCGGTTCGATGCGTGACGATGAAGTCGTACAGGCAGCGAACGAACATGGCCTGGCGATGGTCTTCACAGGCATGCGCCATTTTCGTCACTAGATTATCGTAGGCGTACGCCAAACGCTCACTTGCGGCAGGCGGGAACTTACACGCGTCGGGGCGACAGAGTTATGAAAGTTCTGATAATTGGCTCGGGCGGGCGCGAACATGCGCTGGCCTGGAAATGCGTCCAGTCGGCCGTTGTCGACGAAGTGCTTGTTGCGCCCGGCAATGCCGGTACGGGCCTCGAGCGTGGCGTTCGCAACGTCGCCGTCCCGGCCGATGACATAGCGGCGCTGGCGGCGCTGGCCGAACGGGAGCAGGTCGACCTGACGATTGTCGGCCCGGAAGCGCCGCTTGTGGCCGGCATTGTCGATACATTCGCCGCGCTTGGGATACCCTGCTTCGGGCCGAGTGCAGCGGCGGCCCGGTTGGAAGGCTCGAAAGCCTTCGCCAAGGATTTCCTGGCGCGGCATGACATTCCCACGGCCGCCTATCGGAACTTCTCCGAACTTGCGCCGGCGCTCGCCTACATCCGCGAGCAGGGCGCTCCCATCGTTATCAAAGCCGACGGCCTGGCCGCCGGCAAGGGCGTGGTCGTCGCAATGACGCTCGAGGACGCCGAGCAGGCCGCAACGGATATGCTGGCGGGTGGCAGCTTCGGCGACGCCGGCGCGCGAATCGTCGTCGAGGAATTCCTGGAAGGCGAGGAAGCAAGCTTCATCGTCGTCACGGACGGCGATACGGTCCTGCCGCTGGCGACATCACAGGATCACAAGGCACGTGACGAAGGCGACGTCGGGCCGAATACGGGCGGCATGGGCGCATACTCACCTGCGCCGGTGGTGACCCCTGCAATCGAACGACGGATCATGGAGCGCGTGATTCGCCCGACGCTGGCCGGCATGAAGGCGGATGGCCATCCCTACCTCGGTTTTCTTTATGCCGGCCTCATGATCATGCCGGACGGCACGCCCAGGGTCATCGAGTTCAATTGCCGTCTCGGCGATCCCGAAACCCAGCCCATCCTCATGCGCCTCAGATCCGACCTCGTGGCGATCTGCAAGGCCACACTGGACGGATCGCTGAAACAGCAGAGTGCGAAGTGGGATCCACGCGCCGCACTTGGCGTAGTCATGGCTGCCGGCGGATATCCCTCACACTACGCCAGGGGCAAGACGATTTCCGGCCTCGATGAGGCGGACAGCGATACGCAAAAGGTCTTCCACGCCGGGACGGCTGTCGCCGGCGATACCGTGACCACCAGCGGCGGCCGTGTGCTCTGTGTCGTCGGGCTCGGCGACACGGTGGCGGCGGCGGCGGAAAGCGCCTACCAGGCCGTCGACAAGATCAGCTGGCAGGATGCCTTCTGGCGGCGCGATATCGGTCACCGCGCGATCGCGCGAGAGGGGTAGGCAAACATGCTGACGACGGCCGAGGCGCGCGACGCAATTCTCTCCGCAATGCCGGCGTTTGCCGTCGAGTCGACGTCCCTGGCAAGCGCAAATGGCCGCGTACTGCGACAGACCGTCTGCGCGGAGAGAGATCAGCCACCGTTCGATCGCGTCATGATGGACGGCATAGCGATCGCCTACGCGGACATTGCCGGCGGAACGCGGCGATTTCCCGTGCAGGCCCTGCAGGCGGCAGGAGACGCGGCGCTCACGCTCGAACAAGGTCATTGCATTGAAATCATGACCGGCGCTTCGCTGCCCGAGAATGCCGATTGCATCGTTCCCGTCGAGCGCATTGTTATTTCCGATGGCGTTGCAAGCGTGGCCGCGGACTATTCGGCCGAGTCCCGACAGTTCATTCACGCTCGCGCTTCCGACCACGCCGCGGGAAGCGAACTTCTGGCGCCCGGCAAGATCATTTCCCCGCTCGACATCGCAATCATCGCCTCCTGCGGCCTTACGGAAGTCGACGTCAGCCAGCGGCCGGTGCTTCGCGTTATTTCGACCGGCAACGAACTCGTTCCTGCCGGTGCACCGATTGCACCGCAGCAGATTCGCCTGTCGAACGGTCCGGCCATTCAGGCCATGCTCGGCGCACGCGGTTTCGCGGACTGCAAGCACGAGCACCTTGTCGATGATCGTGCGGTGATGAAGGATCGGATCGCCAGGCATCTCGAGCAGGCCGCCGTGCTGATCCTGAGCGGCGGCGTGTCAATGGGAAAAGCCGACTTCGTCCCCGACGTGCTGGCGGAACTCGGGGTACAGCTGGTCTTTCATAAAGTCAGCCAGCGCCCGGGCAAACCAATGTGGTTCGGCATCGGGCCGGGTAAAACGGCCGTATTCGCCCTGCCCGGCAACCCGGTCTCTGCGCTGGTGTGCTGCCGGCAGTACGTCGTTCCTGCTCTGGAGGCGGCCTCTTCAATGACCGCGCGGACGCCCGAGTTCGCTTCGCTGGCCGTTGATATTCGTTTCGAGCCCGATCTCACCTGTTTTCAGCCTGTGCGCCTGCTCTCGAGCGCCGCCGGCCAGCTGCTGGCAATGCCAGTCAAGACCAATACCTCCGGCGATTTCACCGCCTTGTCCGCAACCGACGGCTACGTTGAGTTGCCCAGAGGGCAGATCGAATTCCCGGCGGGCACACCGGTATTTGTGCAGCGCTGGTAGACCACCCACAACATCTTGCAGGGGCGACGCGCGTGCCGGATACTGTCAGCTCATGACTTCGCCAGCCGACGCTATCAGTGCACTCCGCGAGGGCAATCGACGTTTCGCTGCTGGCGAGATCGACGCCGAATACATTGCCAGTCGCACACACCAGGTCGGCATGTCCGGCGCACAGAATCCGATTGCGATTATCCTGGCCTGTTCCGATTCACGCGTGCCGGTGGAGCTCGTGTTTGACCAAGGCTTCGGCGACCTGTTCGTTATCCGGGTGGCCGGCAATATCGTGGCGCCCTCGCAGATCGGCAGTATCGAATTCGCGGCCAGTCAGTTCGGCACGAGACTCGTGGTCGTTCTCGGTCATTCGAATTGCGGCGCCGTTATCGCGGCGCTCAAGGAACTGGCGCTTGAGCAGACGCACCGCTCGCCCAATCTGCGTGCGATCGTCGATCGCGTGCGGCCGTCGATCGAACCGGTACTGAAAGCACACCAGCACAGCAGCGAAGAAGCGTTGACCGAAGCTGCCGTCCGCGCCAATGTTCGTGCTTCCGTCGAGCAGCTTTCACACGGCTCTCTCGTACTCGAGCAACTTATCGACGCCGGCGACCTGGAAATCGTGGGCGCCGAGTATTCGATCGAGACGGGAAAAGTCGAATTCCTGGACGTGCCGGTATGCGACAAGTCATATGATTGAAGGCGGCTGTTTCTGTGGAGAAATTCGATACGAATTGGCAGGCCCCGAGAAGTTCGCCTGTTTCTGTCACTGTGAGAGTTGCCAGCGAGCGGCAGGAGCGCCAGTCGTCGCCTGGGCAAGCTACGCGCGCGACGAATTCAGGGTTACACGCGGCAAGATGCACGCTCACCATTCCTCGCCCGGAGTGACTCGCGGCATCTGCAGCAACTGCGGCTCGTCGATTAGCTACGAGAACGAGAAACGCCCAGGCGAGATCGACATCACCATCAACACCCTTGACGATCCCGGCGTGCCGAGATTGCGTGCCCACATCTGGACCGAGGACAAACAGCCCTGGCTCCGCATCGCGGATGATCTGCCGGTTTATGCAAAGAACATCGGCTAGTCCCAAGATGGCCGATTGAGGCGGACGATGAACGAGATCACCGCGAGGAAAGTCGCGGACGCCCTCACCTGGGCGCGCATTGCAAGCGTCGTACCGATTACAGCGCTGGCCGTCTACGATCTCAAATGGTGGGTATTCGGACTGTACATCGCCGCGGCGCTGACTGACCTCCTGGACGGGATGTTCGCCCGCCGCGCCGCGCCGGCGACGTCAGATGTCGATCTGGACGGCATCGCAGACCGCGTCCTCGGCTTCGCCACGGTGTTGTGGCTGTGGTTGCTGATCCCTGGCTTTGTGCAGAAATACTGGCTGCCGTACCTGCCGGTTATCGCCGCGCTGGAGGGCTACGTCATGATTGTTCGAATACGACACCGGCGCTATGGCATCGGGCACCTTCCGTTTGGTCGTTTCGCGATGGCGTTGTTCTTCTGTCTGCTGCCCGTGCTGATCATCTGGGGCGACACGCCCTGGTTCGTTCATACCGTCCTTATCGTTGTGCTTGCCTCGGCGCTGCAGCTTTCCTGGGCGTTTGCGAAACGCTCCTAGCCCGGCCGCCGGGTATACCTCACGATTTCCGCGCAGTAGGATTCGATGGTGATTGCAATCCTCAAGGTCGCCGGACTGCTGGCCGTCATCGCACTTGCCGCTTGTGCAACGGTGCTGGACGAAGACGGGGCGCTGGCAGTCACGCCCTACAGGATCCAGGAAAACGGACGTATCGTAGTCGACGTGCGCGTCAACGAGCACGGACCCTATACGTTCGCGCTGGATACGGGCGCCACGATCTCTGTGATCTTCGACGAGCTGCGTGACGAGCTCTCGCTTGAGCTCGTACCCGGAAGAGTGCTGAGGATTCACGGCCTCGTGGGATCCGGCACGTTTCCGTTCGCGAATGTGGAAAGCCTCGCCATAGGCCCCGAGGTCTGGACGACCCCGAGGGTTGCCCTGTTGCCGGGCGACACGGCTGCTGGCGCCGGTATTGACGGCATCCTCGGTCTGGATTTCCTGCGTCGCTACGCCGTCGGGCTGTCGACGCGCGATCGCGTTGTTCGTTTGTACCCGCCTGCTTTGCTCGCCCAAGGGACGTATCGGGGTTGGTCCTCTGTTCCACTGAACCCTGAGCTTATCGGCGAGAGCGGCGCGGCGTTGTACCTTTTTGAGATAACCATCGGCGAACATACGATAGCCGCGATCTTTGACCTTGGCGCTGGTCTGAACCTGATCAATCACGCTGCCGCGCAGCGAATCGGGATCGAAACCGGTCGTTCGCGATCAAGAGACGTCGTCACGGGCGCGATCGAAAGCACGCCGGTAATGGCCCGCTTCACTATCGAGGAGGTCTCGACCGGAAACGTGCGCTGGCATAAGGAAGAATTCAGAATAGCGGAGCTCGAGCTGTTCACATCGCTGATGCAAGGCGATACGCCCTACGCGCTCCTCGGTGCCGGCCTCTTCCTGCAGCGCGACTTCATCATCGACTTCCCGCGCAACCGGCTGCTGGTCAAAAGGTCAATGGATGAGCTGGACGCCCCGGATGGCCAGCTTCCCGGTCCAGGGCCGTGAGCACCGAAGACCGAGGTCGCCCGATCGTCCCGGCGCGTGTTCGCGCCATGATCTGGCGTGAGCAGACAACGCGGCATGGCCGAGCCGCCTTCATTTTTCCCGGACACGACCGGGAACGTCGCAGTCGGATGCCCGACAAGTGACTTGATCAGGCGGAGGAAGGCCCGCGTCCCTCGTACGCGTCCCTGAGCGTGGCAATGTCGAGCTTCACCATGCCCATCATGGCCTCCATCAAACGCCTGTTCTTTTGCGGATCCTTGTCGCGCATCATTTCGATGAAAGCGTCCGGGACGACCTGCCAGCGCAGCCCGTACTTGTCCTGCAGCCATCCGCAGGCCATGGGCTCGCCGCTGTCAGACCCCAGCGCCTGCCAGATCCGATCGACCTCCGCCTGGTCCTCGCAGCGGACGGTCATCGACACGGCATTGTTAAAAGGCTCTCCCGGGCCGCCATTCAGGGCGTCGTACTGTTGGCCACCGAGCGTAAAGGAGACCATGATGGCATCGCCTGCAGCGCCGCCGGGCCAGTCGATCGCACACCTCGCGACGTGGTCGATGTGCGAATCCGGGAACACGGATACATAAAATTCCGCGGCTTCTTCGGCATTTCGATCGAACCAAAGGCAGGGCGCGATCTTTTGTCTTGATGTCATTTCTTCAACTCCCCAATACAAACCGTGGATTGGGCGGCTCAGTTCTTTGCCGCCCACAGTCCGCGCTGCCCCGGTTACCGCCGCTAACCGACCCGTCAACCTTAACATTGGAACGGCTTGTCTCCAGAATTGCGGATCGACGCGTATTACGCCATGGCCAGGTATTTCTAACACGTGCTTTTGGCGCCACAAAAAACCCGCCACGAGGGCGGGTCTGTAATGGCTTAGCCTCGAACTCAGGCGTTCTTTCTGCGTCTGGTCATCCCCATGCCGAGGAGGCCGATGCCGAGCGAAGCTGCCTTGCCTCTGTCGAACGTCTGTAAGGAAGTCCGACATCATTTCCCTGGCCGCGGCCGGAATTTTCGCCGACCGATTTGTACCGCCGGCGCCGTCTGAATGAATGGAATGGACTCTCATTGGCAGGAGGCACGGGCGCGGGTGGCAGGTATTGCAGCGCCGCGACAGCGAATGTATATCGGTCATATCAACCTCGCGAAAAGCTTCAATGGCGCGGGTGAACACTTCGTCAAACTGATACAGGCGCTGCAGACACTCGGCGTACGGCAGCATGTGCTGGTCCGAAATGTCGATCTCGCCAAGAGCCTGGACCTGGTCGACGATGTGACGGTCGGGCCAGTGGTGAGGTCAGCCGTTACCGCCTATTGCCTGATGCCGCCCGTAGAGCTCGTACATGTTCATACGCTGTCGGACGGGCAGTCGGGTTTGCTGCTGACCCTCACCCGATCGATTCCTTTCGTGCTGACCCATCGTGACGAGACTCCGGATAACGGGCCGCTCGCCAAGGCGATCTATCGGCGCGCCGCCGGCATCATCTACGGGAACGACGCGGACGCCCGCAAACATCGGCGCATCTACGAGCATGCGATCCAAAGCTGGCGTTCGGCGGCGGCCTCGACCCGAGGCTAGAATTCCCAGAGTACGCCGATGGCGGGAAGCAGCGGCAGCCAGTAGTCGCGGCTGAATTCCAGCGCCTGGTTTCCCGCAACATCCTCCTCGAGATCCCAGTCAAGGCAGCAGACATTGCGGCGGTTGAACACGTTCGAGATTTCCACGAAAGCGAGCAGCGAACCCCGACGGACGTCGAACTTGCGGCTGACTCGCAGATCGACGCTCGCGAACGTCGGGTGGCGGAATTCGTTGCGTGGCCCCGGCACCGCAACGTTGATCGCCTCGCCGTCCTCGTCGAGGCCCTCGAAAATCAGCTCGAGGCCGGTCTTGGGCCAGCCGCTGTGAATGCTCGCGGCCATGGCAAGCGTCCAGGCCTCGTCCTGCCATTCGAAACCGCCCTGCACGGCGTGGCGTTGGTCCCAGCTGCGCGGGACGTCGCGACCATCGATACGATCGGTGACCTTTGACCAGGTATAGGAGGCCCACCAGCTCCAGGGACCCGCGCTTCGATCGGCCGAGAGCTCGAGCCCTCGCGCCTCCGCCCTCGCAGGATCCAGGCGCACGCGATCCGCCTGCAATTCCGGCATCAGCCCCAGCGGGTCGTAGAGATTTTCGAAGCGCGGCCGCACGTCGCGGATCTCTTTCCGGAATACCTCGAGTCGCAACGACGTGTCGTTGTCGAGAAGGTGCTTCACACCGGCAATAACATGATCAGCGCGCTGCGCCGGCCAGAAGTTCGTTATGCCGTCCTCGATCTGCAGCGATTGCAGCGGCTGCGACTGGTGGTAACGCCCGACGCTGAAACGCAGCTCCGTCGCATCCCCGGTCTGCAGCATGAAATTGAGCCGCGGGCTGAGCTGCGAATCGGAACTCAGATCAGTGTAGGTCTGGTCGTCCCAGCGCAGGCCCCATTCGGCCACCGCGCGCCGTGTGAGCCGCCACCGATCGGACACGTATATCGCATAGCTGCCGCCTTTCGGGCTCGCCGTTGCCGAGCGGCTGACGCTGTCCGGCCGGTCCGCGTAGATCGCCTGCAATCCGAAATAGTCGGCCGAACCGCTGTAGGCATAGTCCGCCTCGCCATAGGCTGCGTGAATGCCCCATTGCGTCCGGTGGCGCGACGAGGGGCTCCAGACCCAGTCCTGGCGCAGCGCGAACTGGCTGACATCCCGCGTATCCATCGCGGCAGCGACCATCTTCTCCGGATCGCTCGCCGAACCCTCGCGAGTGTTCGTGTAGTCGACCATCGACAATACCGTGCTGCTGCTCAGCGTCTCAGACCAGTCGCTTTCGAGACGTAACCAGAGCTGCGTGTTGCTGGTGTCGCTGACAACCTGCTCGAGTTCTGCGGGGTCCGCTTCGAGCACGACCTTGACCTGATCGTCGGCGAACAGCGCATTCATCGACAGCCGCATACCGGGCGAGAGTTCGAAGGTGTACTCGCCGAATACATCGAAATAGGATGGCTGTCCGTATCTTGGATCAATAATGAGATCGAGGTTGCCGCGCCGAGCGGAGAACAGCCAGTTACGATCCTGCGCGCTGCCAGCCGTCAGCAACGAGGTATTGAACACGCTGAGCCCGATCTCCGTATGTCGTGGTTTTTCGGCGTCCAGCGAATTCATGAGCACCATGCCGCTCATACGGTCACCGTAACGCACCGGGAATCCGCCCGTGTAGACCTCCACACCATCGATCGCACGCGCGTCGATCGCGCTGAACAGGTTTTGATAATCACGAACGTGAAACGGGTCGAACAGCCACTGGCCGTTCAGCATGATGCCGATCTCGTTCTGCTCGCCGCCGCGAAAATGCGCGACTGCCGAGGTACCGCTCGCAGCCGCACCGGGCAAGCGCTGGGCGATCCGGATCGGGTCCTCGCCGACATCCGGCATGCTCTGAATCGTTCGGCGATCCAGAGCGAACTTCGAGGTCGTGATGTCGCGCGATATTTCATAGCGACTCGCGGCGACGATGACCGTCTCGATGTCCGGACGCTTCGTCTGGGGCGAAGCCGACGTTGGTTCGGGCACGCTCGACTCTCTCGCCTCTCTCGCCTGCGCCCTGACGACCAGGTACACCCCGGCTTCGCTGCGGACTTCGAGGCCATACGGCTCGAGGATCTGCCGCACGATTTCAACCGGCGTGCCGGGCACCGGCTCCGTCTCTACGCGAAGCTCCTTGCTGACCAGGTTCGTGCTGTAGGCAAACCGGTGGCCCTGTTCGCGGAATCCATCGATAACGTTCGCGACAGTGCGTCCGACATAAGGCACGGCTTGCCCGTCGTCCGCCAACACCGTTGACGAAAGCAGTGCAAACGAGAGCAGCAGGAGTCGTAGCATGATCTCGCGCTTACGGTCCTTGTTTACCTGAATTCACTAACGGTAATCACTCCCTCGTCAATGCGCCAGTCGAGCGCGGCCGTCGCCAGTCGAAGCCTCAGCGCATCCAGCGGTTCTGTATCGATAATCCCCCTCAGAATGGCGTCGTGCCGTGCAACCTGCTCTGCCTGTCCCTCATACCGGAGTTCCAGGCCCGTCTCGCGACACGCCCAGAGAAGGAACTCGTGCAGCGACTTGCCATCGACGTCCGCTGCGGGCGATGTCCTGCTGATCCAGGCCCATGACTCGCCGGACCGGCCAATACTGAGCACCACCGGCTTTTGGCGGGAGCTGATCGTGAGCTGCTCGCCCGCAGAAGCGACCTGCTGCAGATTCGGGCCCTCGAGGGCAACCTGTCCTTCCCTGACAGTGACCGTCAGCTTGCCATCGCCGACGCGCGTCATGAACTGCGTACCGATGTGCTCGACCTTGCCGAACTGGGTCGCGACGACGAAATCGGCAACGTCACCGGCGCTGATGCCAGTCATCAGCGACGACGGACGGGAGTCAAAATACACCCGGCCTGTATCGAGAAATATGGAGCTACTATCGACAAACCGGACGCGGCTGCTGGCGTCAATCCGCAAAGAGCCACCCTCGCCCCAGGCCAGCGCCATGCCTGCGTCGTCGCCGGTCACTATCGTCTGCCCGGAAACGACGTTTGACAGCGTATCGGTTGCGCGCAATTCCGCAGCTTCGCCAAGCAAATAGATCGAGCCAAAGCTCTTCTGGATTGTCGCGACCTGCACCGCATCCACCACCGGCAGGCGAAACAGATTGAATACGGAAAACACGCCAAGCAACACGGTTGCCGCGATGGCAAATGCCGCGACACGTCGACGCGATCGGTACTTGCCGCTCACTACCTGCCATTCGGCGCGAACAGCCCTTCGAACGGCTGCCTCGTCGGATTCGGACGGTGTGGGCCGCGGCGACGCGTGTCGAAGCAATGCCTCGAGCGCCTCTTCCGATTGTGTGCCTGCGCCCTGATCAATTCTAGTCATGGTTTCACCAGCTCGCTCTCATTAAGTCCCGTGCCATCTGTCAATGACGAATACACATCCGCAAATGCTCTCTTGGCGCGTGCCAACAGAGACTGCGTTGCCTCGTCACCCAGGTTGAGGCGTTTCGATATTTCCTTTACCGAGTGCCCCTCGATGTATTTCCATTCCAGTACATCGCCGTACCGGGGCGGCAACTTGTCCAGCGCAACCTGGATCAGGCGCAGCAATTCGACACGGCGATAGTGTCGTTCCGGGCTCATTTGTGACGGTGCATGAATCGAATCGACAGCCGCCTGTATCTCCGGAAAATCCTCGGTCAGCACAATGTGCTCCCGGTATCGTCCCTGCCTCGACAGCCAGTCACTGGTCTCATTCCGGCAAATCGCGCAGAGCCAGGTGAACAGTGCGGACTCGCCGCGAAAGGCATGAAGCTTTCGAACGGCTCGTGTCAGGCTGATCTGGGCGACTTCGCGCGCGGCATCAGGATCATCGGAAAGACGCGACAGCGCAAACCGGTACAGCCGCGCAAAGTTTTCTTCGAAGAATTGCTCGAAAGCTCTCTTGTCACCTGCAAGTAGCTGTTTTACCAGCCTTTTATCTTCGAAATAGACCGTCATGGCGAATTACCCCGGGGTACTCGATTATTTGACGTCTCACGCCGTCAAAATCGGTCGATCCAGCCAGAAGTTTACTCCGGCTCGAAGCCCGCCGGCCGTTGACTGGTCGGAATAAGGCCCCGACAGTAAGTATTGTTCGCGATCGACAGCTTTTTGCAACGCGAATTAGACTTGGTCTATGACACTGGAATACTCGATCAAATATGAGGATCCCCTGATTCAGGTGAACGTCGCCGGCGTGACGGATTACCTGTCACTGAATCAACTCCTGAGGGATATTGTCGCGGCCTGCGACGAGCACCAGTGCTTCGATGTGCTGGGTATTTCGAATACAGAGTATCTGAGCATGGAGGAAGCCTACGATCGCGCCGCCATTTTTCAGGCGGCCGGCGTCACCAGCAAGCACCGCATCGCCTGGGTGCAGGAAAACCCATCGTCGAGGGAGTTTCTGAGGCTCGCGGAGGCCGTTGTGCGAAACAGGCTGTTGCTGGAAACAACCCCGGTTTTCGACAGCGTCGCTGAAGCGAGGCGCTGGCTTGCAGGGAAGCCCGGCACAGACTCATGAGGAGACGTACGAAAGGAGACATCCTGCCTTGATCCAGGAACAGATGCTCCCCTCTCGCGCGACAACTATCGCTTCATTGCCTCGAAGAACTGTGTATTGGTCTTCGTATCCTGCAGTTTGTTGAGAAGGAACTCGACTGCAGCGAGTTCATCCATCGGATGCAGGACTTTCCTTAAGATCCACATTTTCTGCAGCTCGTCAGGATCGGTCAGGTACTCTTCCTTACGCGTACCGGATCGGTTGATATTAATCGCCGGGAATACACGCTTCTCGGCAATACGGCGATCCAGGTGGATTTCCATGTTACCCGTGCCCTTGAACTCCTCGTAGATGACTTCGTCCATCTTGGAGCCGGTATCGACGAGCGCGGTCGCCAGAATGGTCAGGCTGCCGCCTTCTTCAATGTTACGGGCCGCGCCAAAGAAGCGTTTCGGTCGATGCAGCGCATTGGCGTCAACACCACCGGTCAAGACCTTGCCGGAGGATGGCACGACTGTATTGTAGGCGCGAGCGAGGCGCGTAATCGAGTCCAGCAGAATAACAACATCCCGCTTGTGCTCGACCAGGCGCTTCGCTTTCTCGATGACCATCTCGGCGACCTGCACGTGGCGGCTGGCGGGCTCATCGAAGGTCGACGAGACGACTTCACCGCGCACCGTTCGTGTCATCTCGGTGACCTCTTCGGGACGCTCGTCAATGAGCAAAACGATCAGGTCGACTTCCGGCGCGTTCGCGCAGATTGCCGACGCGATGTTCTGCAACAGCATGGTCTTACCGGCTTTCGGCGGCGACACGATCAGGCCACGCTGGCCCTTGCCGATCGGCGCGACCATGTCGATGATGCGCGCGGTCAGGTCCTCGGTACTGCCGTTGCCCTGTTCGAGCTTGAGGCGGTCTTTCGGAAACAGCGGCGTGAGGTTTTCGAACAATACCTTGCTACGCGCATTCTCAGGCGCATCGTGATTGATCTGGCCGACTTTCAGCAATGCGAAGTAACGCTCGCCTTCTTTCGGTGGTCGAATCAATCCGGATACTGTGTCACCGGTGCGCAGGTTGAAGCGGCGGATCTGGCTGGGGCTGACATATATGTCGTCGGGACCGGCCAGGTAAGAGCTGTCGGCCGAGCGCAGGAATCCAAAGCCGTCCTGCAGGATCTCGAGCACACCGTCGCCATAGATGTCCTCGCCCAGGCTCGCATGCGCCTTCAGGATCGAGAAGATCATATCCTGCTTGCGCGAGCGGGCAAGATTCTCTACGCCCAGCGACTCGCCGAGTTCGACAAGCGCGGCGGCCGGACGAGTCTTTAGCTCCGTCAGGTTCATCACGTTCTTGCTTTGCTCGAGTTGCTCGGGCGGTATTACCTCAAGACTGCCCTCGTCATCCGGATACTCGCTTTGCGGCGAGCGGCGCCGACGTCGGCGATTCGGATTGCCCTTGCTCTTGTTGCCCGTTTTGTTCGGGCGATTTTTAGTTGAAGTACCCAAGTACCCTCTCACAGATTAGTGTCCAGAAATTCTTCGAGCTGCGACTTTGGCATCGCACCCATTTTTTGCGCCTGTACTTCGCCGTTCTTAAACAGGATCAGCGTCGGAATGCTGCGAATTCCGAACTTCTGGGCCGTGTTCGGATTCTCATCCACGTTCAGCTTCATTACCGCCAGCTTGTCTGCGTGCGATACGGCAACTTCTTCCAGCAGTGGCGCAATCATCTTGCATGGACCGCACCATTCCGCCCAGAAGTCGAGCAGGACTGCCTTGTCGTTCTTTAATACGTCGGCCTCAAATGTGCCGTCCGATGTGTGCACAACGTTGTCGCTCACCGGCTACTTCCTCCCAATGAAAGTGATAATCGATTGTGGTTTTTGCCCGTTTCGCGGCGTACCGGCGAACGAACATTGCAAAAACGGATGACGCTGCCTTAACTATCAGGCAATATGTCGCAGCTTAATTGCCGGGTCATCCCGGCTATTTCCGGCTTCTTTCTGGATCGTCTAGGAAATCGAAATTGGCGGGTGCGACGGTTGTCGCGTCGAATTGCCCCTAATTGGACCGTTTCGCGAGCCATATTGCAAGCTTTTAACGCACATTTTCTGGTCTATTTCCTATGTCTGAAAACCATCTGAGCGACCTCAGGTTCGACGCTCTGCCGCTACACGAGAGCATCCGGGCAGGTATCCGCGATGCGGGCTTCGAGTTTTGCACGCCTATTCAGGCCAGCACGCTGCCTATCGCCCTGAAGGGCCACGACGTCGCCGGACAGGCACAAACCGGCACCGGCAAGACAGCGGCCTTCCTGATCGCGGCCTATCAGCGGCTCCTGAATACTCCCGCCGAGCCGGGCGCGAAGCGTCAGCCGCGGCTGTTCGCGCTCGCGCCGACGCGCGAACTTGCGGTACAGATCGCCAACGATGCGGAAATACTGGGTAAACACACCGGGCTCAAGATCGGCATCGCGTTCGGCGGCACGGATTACGAAAAACAGCGCAGGACCCTGGAAGACGGCGTCGACCTGTTGATTGGCACGCCTGGTCGCATCATCGACTACTTCAAGCAGGGCGTGTTCAAGCTCGACCAGGTCGAGGTGGCCATTCTCGACGAAGCCGACCGCATGTTTGATCTTGGCTTCATCAAGGATATCCGTTATCTGCTGCGCCGGCTTCCGGATCCGGACAAGCGACTGAATATGCTGTTTTCGGCAACGCTCTCGCAACGCGTCATGGAGCTCGCTTACGAACACATGAACGAGCCCGAGCTGATACGTATCGAGCCGGACAAGGTGACAGCGGACCGGGTTCGCCAGGCCGTGTTCTTTCCTTCCAATGAAGACAAGATGCGGCTGTTGATCGGTCTCATCCGGGAGATGGGCGAAGGGCGCATCATGATTTTCGTCAATATGAAGCGCGAAGCCGAGCGCGTGCAGGACTATCTCGAGGCCAACGGCATTCATGCCAGGGCCATCTCCGGGGATGTGCCGCAAAACAAGCGCCTGCGCATGCTCATGGACTTCCAGAGCGGCGAGCTGGCCGTTCTTATCGGCACCGATGTCGCGTCGCGCGGCCTGCATGTCCCGGATGTTCAGTACGTTATCAACTACGATCTGCCGCAGGACGCCGAAGATTACGTTCATCGCATCGGCCGTACAGCGCGCGCCGGAGCGGCCGGCGATGCGATCAGTCTCGGCTGCGAGACCTACGTGGCTACGCTACCCGACATCGAAGAGTACATCGGTCACAAGATTCCGGTCGCCAACTACAATCCGGAGGACTTGCCGGAAATCGTCAAACCGAAACCCCGCAAGCGCAAACCTTCGCAGAAGCGCGGCAAGCCGGGCGGCGGGCGTTCCGGCGGCGCTCAGAGTGGTGGTCGACGCCGGGCCCCTACAAGACGATAGGTAGTTCTAGCGCTCGCGTGCCGGGGCGCGCTCCTGCGACAACAGGTCCGCGACGGCTTCAACGCCGCGAAACCCGGATCCGCGCACGACGGGGCGCGTGCTGTCGGGCCGGGTTACGCTTAGCAGCATCGATACGCCATATTCCCGGGCGCTTTGCAGCACCGCCGGACTGTCATCCACGAACAGTGTCGTGTCGATGTCGAATCCGACGTCATCCTGCAGTGCGCGCCAGAACGCCTGGCTCTCTTTCGCATGGCCATAATGGTGCGAGCTGACGGCACCGTCGAAATAGTCGCCGAGACCGGTCACAGCATCTTTCAAAGCCAGTGTATCCGGATGCGAGTTGGTTACCAGCAGTACCCGGGTATCCAGCAGAGCCACGCGGCGCAGGAATGCCAGCGCGCCGGGCAGATAGCCGATGCGATGATTGACATCGTGGTGAATCTGCACGATGTCGATCCCGAGTCGTTCGCTCCAGTGATCGAGGCAATACCACTCGAGGTCCCCCTGCACCGCCCGGTACTGCGCAAACAGTTGATCGCGGGCGGCCTCGAGGCTCATGCCGCGAGCCGCGGCAAAACGCCGCGGGACCAGGTCTCTCCAGACATAATTGTCGAACGCGAGGTCGAGCAAGGTGCCGTCCATATCGAGCATCAGCGTCTCGGCGCGCTCCAGCGCCGTTTTTGGATCGATTTTCATTGTTATACTGCGCGCCCGTTCATCGCCAGGAATCAACATGGAACTCAGTTCGTTAATTGAGCCCGTCGTCGCGCTGGCCGAGGAAGCCGGCCGGGCGATTCTGGAAGTCTACGCGACCGATTTTGAGGTTCAAAGCAAGGACGACGAGTCGCCACTGACGCAGGCCGACCTTGCGTCGAATCGCCGCATCGTTGCGGGCCTCGGCACGTTGACGCCCGAACTGCCCATCATCACTGAGGAATCCGGCATTCCGGACTTCGAGCAGCGCAGCGGCTGGAAACGTTACTGGCTGATCGATCCACTCGACGGCACGAAAGAGTTCGTCAAACGAAACGGCGAGTTCACAGTGAATATCGCATTGATCGACAATGGCCGGCCCGTGCTTGGCGTGGTTCACGTACCGGTAATGCAGAAGACCTATGTGGGCTGCGAAGGCGCCGGCGCACAGTTGCGCCAGCGCGACAGGCCTGCCGCGCCGATCCGCGTCAATCCGAAAAGCCGCCAGCCGGTAAGGGTCGTCGGCAGCCGCTCGCACCGTGGCGCCAGCCTAGACGCATACCTGGCGCGCCTGGGCGATCATGAGATCGTGCCGATGGGCAGCTCATTGAAATTCTGCGTCGTTGCCGAGGGCGGTGCCGACCTGTACCCGCGCCTCGGTCCGACCTCGGAGTGGGACACGGCCGCGGCGCAGGCCGTGGTCGAACAGGCCGGCGGCCGCGTCGTTACTCTCGACGGAAAAGCAATGACTTACAATTCAAAATCGGACATCCTTAACCCTCACTTTTTTGTAATTGGCGCCGATGACAGGGACTGGTTGGCGCTGCTACCTGACTGCGAGTAGCATGGTGGAATGACCGACAAGATCGATACCGAATCGTTTAAGCAACTCGAGCGATTACGCGAGCTGCGCGTTAGTCACAGGGACCTCGACTACCTGATCGATCGTCTGCAGCACGACCCGATGGTCGACCAGCTGCGCATTCGGCGGCTGAAAAAGCGCAAGCTGCTTCTCAAGGACATGATAACCAACCTCGAGAGCGAGTTGATTCCGGATCTCGACGCGTAGCTGTTCCGGTCAAGCCAGGCGAACCATTCTATAAAGCCACGTTCCTCAACCGGAGGGCATTGCCGATAACGGACACCGAGCTCAGGCTCATCGCGGCCGCCGCAATCATGGGGCTCAGCAACAGGCCGAAAAACGGGTACAGGATGCCGGCCGCTACAGGCACGCCGGCCGTGTTGTAGGCAAACGCAAAGAACAGGTTTTGACGAATATTCCGCATGGTGGCCCGGCTTAATGCGCGCGCCTTCGCGACGCCCAGCAGGTCCCCGCGTACCAGGGTCACGCCGGCGCTTTGCATCGCGACGTCGGCGCCGGTTCCCATGGCGACGCCAACGTCGGCCTGTGCCAGAGCCGGAGCGTCATTAATCCCGTCCCCGGCCATGGCGACAACCGAGCCCCTGGCCTGTAGCTCACGAACGATGCGATGCTTGTCTTCCGGTGAGACATCGGCGTGCACTTCGTCGATACCGATGCGTCGGGCTACCGCCTCTGCCGTCGCGGCACTGTCGCCCGTAAGCATCACGACGCGCAAGCCGGCACGATGCAATTTTTCGATGGCTTCCTTCGTCGAAGCCTTTACGGGATCCGCAACACCAATCAGTCCCGCGGATTTGCCATCCACCGCGACAAACATGACTGTCTGACCTTCTTTTCGGAAGACCTTTGCCCTGTCGGCGATCCCGGGATCATGCGCGCCTGTCGAGCTCATCAGTTTTTCGTTGCCGACGACGACCCGCTTGCCGTCTACCATCGCCCGCGCGCCCTGTCCCGTTATGGACTCAAAGTTCTCGTGAGCCAGCAGCGCCAGCGACCGTTTCTTCGCACCCTCGACGATGGCGCTCGCCAGGGGATGTTCGCTCGCATTTTCGACGGATGCCGCCAACGACAGCAGTGACGCCTCGGTGAATCCCTCGAACGGCGTGATCATGACGAGTTCAGGATGACCTTCGGTCAACGTGCCGGTCTTATCAACGACGATGGTGTCGACTTTTTCGAAGGTCTCCAGCGCCTCGGCGTTCTTTATCAGGATCCCGTTCTGCGCACCCTTTCCGGTTGCCACCATGATCGACATCGGCGTCGCGAGCCCCAGCGCGCATGGACACGCAATGATGAGGACCGCTACGGCGTTAACCATCGCGTAGGCCATTGCCGGATGCGGACCGAGCCATGCCCAGAGAAAAAACGTTACGACAGCGACGGTGACGACGGCAGGAACGAACCAGGCCGCAACCACATCGGCCAGTCGCTGAATAGGGGCACGACTGCGTTGCGCCTCCGCAACCATTTTTACGATTTGCGACAGCAGCGTGTCGTCGCCGACACTGGTCGCCACCATCACGAATCCGCCGGCGCCATTGACAGTGCCGCCAACGAGCGTATCGCCTGTCCGTTTTTCGACGGGAATGGGCTCGCCGCTTATCATCGACTCGTCAACGTGACTACTGCCTTCATCAACGGTCCCATCGACCGGAATCTTTTCGCCGGGCCGAACGCGAAGACGATCGCCTGTCGCGACGTCGTCGAGGGATACCTCTTCTTCCGTTCCGTCCGAACGGATACGACTGGCCGTAGGCGGCGCAAGTTCGAGCAATGCCCGGATGGCGCCCGAAGTCTGGCTGCGCGCGCGCAGCTCCAGTACCTGACCCAGCAGCACCAGCGTCGTAATGACGGCCGCCGCTTCATAGTAGACGGCAACTTCGCCGGATGCGTTTCGAAATGCATCGGGAAAGACGCCGGGGATCACCGTCGCAACGAGTGAATAGACAAACGCAACGCCCACGCCGAGCGCAATCAGGGTGAACATGTTGAGGTTCATCGAACGTATCGAATTTACGCCGCGAACGAAGAACGGCCAGCCGCCCCACAATACGACCGGGGCGGCGAGTACGAATTGCAGCCATGGCGCCCATTTCGCCGGTACGAGGTGCATGAGCGGCTGTCCCGGAATAAGATCGCCCATCGCATAGACAAACAGCGGCAACGTCAGCGCGGCACTGATCCAGAATCGCCGCGTCATGTTGTCCAGTTCGGACGTGTCCTCTTCGCCGGCTACGATTCCTGCGGGTTCGAGCGCCATGCCACAAATGGGGCAGCCCGAGTTTCGAATGTCACGAACCTCCGGGTGCATCGGGCACGTATAGACGGTGCCGCTGTAATCAGCGGGCACAAGATCGTAATCACCGCTGGGCACCGGTGCCGCCGCATCGTGTCCGCCGTGACAGCATGAATGATCGTGGGCCTCGGAAGGCGACGCCTCAGCCGCCGAGTGGCAACCGCCATGTTCATTCGATTTGTGAGTCTTCATGTCAGGTCCCGCCCCGTGTCTCGCCCGCGCCAGATCAGGAACAACGCGGGAATAACAATCAAGGTCAGTAGTGTAGCGCTAACCATGCCGCCGACCATGGGTGCCGCGATGCGGCGCATGACCTCCGAGCCGGTGCCCCCGCCGAGCATGATCGGAAGCAGGCCGGCGATAATTGCGGCAACGGTCATCATGATCGGTCGTACGCGCAATACGGCCCCGTCGATAATCGCCTGCTCAACGTCGCCCATCGCCAGCGCACGTCCCTCGGACTTTGCCGTTGCGATGTGCTTTCTAATCGCCTGGTTGAGGTAGACCAACATCACCACACCGATCTCGACAGCAACACCTGCCAGGGCGATAAACCCTACCCCCACCGCGACCGACAAATCGTAGTCAAGCAAATATAAGAGCCACACACCGCCGACTAAAGCCATAGGTAGAGTTCCCATTATGATTGCTACTTCAGCGAAACGGCGGAAATTGAGGTACAGCAGCAACACGATAATCGCGAGCGTGAGCGGGCCAACCACGGCCAATCGCTCCTTCGCCCGCTGCATGTACTCGTACTGGCCGGACCAGGCGAGCGAATAGCCGGCCGGCAATTCGACGAAGTCCGAAACCACTTGCTGAGCCTCGGCAACGTAAGATCCGAGGTCCCGCCCTGTGATATCGACGTAGGTCCAGCCGTTGAGTCGGGCGTTCTCGCTCTTGATCGCCGGCGGGCCATCAATCACCCTGACGTCGGCCACGTCGGCCAGTGCGATTCTGGCACCGTTTGGAGTCACTATTGGCAGCAACTTCAGTTGCTCGACGGAGTCGCGTACCCGCTGCGGGTAGCGAACGTTGACCGGGTAGCGCTCAAGACCTTCGACTGTTTGCGTTACGTTCACGCCGCCAACCGCCGAACGAACAACGTCCTGTACGTCGCTGATGTTCAGGCCGAAGCGCGAAGCACGTTTACGATCGATGTCGACATCCACATAGCGTCCGCCGGCGACGCGCTCGGAATACACCGAGGCGGTGCCATCGACATTGGCGAGCACGCGCTCGAGATCCTGGCCGATACGCTCAATCACCTTGAGATCCGGCCCGGCCACCTTGATGCCGACCGGCGTCTTTATGCCGGTCGCGAGCATGTCGATGCGCGTCTTGATGGGCATCACCCAGGCATTGGTAAGACCCGGGTATCTGACAACTCGATCCAGCTCGGCGCGCAGGCTCTCCGGCGTCATGCCCGCGCGCCACTCGTCGCGGGGTTTTAGCTGAATAACGGTTTCGATCATCGTGAGTGGCGCCGGATCCGTCGCCGTCTCGGCGCGCCCGATCTTGCCGAAGACTCGCTTGACCTCGGGAACTTTGAGAATCATCTTGTTGGTGCTTTGCAGAATCTCGCGCGCCTTGTCGATCGACACGCCCGGATACGTGGTCGGCATGTACATCAGATCACCTTCGTCCAGCGGTGGCATGAATTCCGAACCAAGTTTGCTTGCTGGCCACAGGCCGATAAGAACAACGAAGCCTGCCAGCGCCAGCGTCCCTTTCGGAAAACGAATCACCGCATGAATGATCGGCTGGTACACAGCAACCAGCGCGCGATTGACAGGATTCCTGTGCGCCGGCGTGACGTTGCCGCGGACAAAATAGCCCATCAGCACCGGCACCAGCGTGATAGAGAGCCCGGCTGCGGCCGCCATCGCGTAGGTCTTGGTGAAAGCGAGCGGCGCGAACAATCGGCCTTCCTGTGCTTCAAGCGTGAATACCGGCAGAAAGCTCAGCGTGATGATCAGGAGCGAGAAAAACAACGGCGGACCGACTTCAGTCGCCGCGTCGCCCATGATGCGCCACCGGTTACTGTCCGTGAGTGGTTCTTTCTCGATGTGCTTGTGCACGTTTTCGATCATTACGATGGCAGCATCCACCATCGCACCGATCGCGATTGCGATGCCTCCCAGGGACATGATGTTGGCATTGATACCTTGCAGGTGCATGACGATGAAAGCGGCAAGAATTCCCACCGGCAAGCTGAAAATGATGACGGCCGACGACCGAAGGTGGAAAAGAAATACCGCGCAGACCAATGCCACGACGATAAACTCCTCGATCAGCTTTCCCTGCAGGGTTTCAACGGCGCGCTCGATCAATTCTGATCGATCATAGGTGGGAACGATCTCGACGCCGTCCGGCAGGCTGCGTTGCAGCTCCGCGAGTCGAGTTTTCACGGCGCTGATCGTTTTCAACGCATTCTCACCCCATCGCATGACGATCACGCCGCCGACGACCTCGCCTTCGCCATCGAGGTCCGCAATACCCCGGCGCATTTGCGGGCCCAGTCGAATCTCGGCCACGTCCGACAATACCAGTGGCGTGCCCTGCTCGTTGACGCCCAGGGGAATATCGCGAAGATCGTCTAGGTTCTCCAGGTAGCCACGTGCGCGCAGCATGTACTCCGCCTCACCCATCTCAATGACGGAGGCACCGGTTTCCTGGTTGCCTTGCTGTATAGCCATCTTGAGTTTCGACAAGGGAATGCCGAATGCGCGCAGCTTGTCCGGATCCACAACCACCTGGTACTGCCGGACCATTCCGCCAACCGTCGCAACCTCGGCTACACCGGGAACCGTCTGTAATTCGTACTTGAGGAACCAGTCCTGCAGGCTCCGAAGCTCCGCCAGATCGTTCTGTCCAGTGCGATCGACGAGCGCGTATTCGAACACCCAGCCCACCCCCGTAGCATCGGGTCCCAACGCCGGCTTGGCATTGTCCGGCAGTCGTGAGGCCACCTGGCTCAGGTACTCGAGAACCCTCGAGCGGGCCCAGTACAGATCGGTGCCATCCTCGAAAATGACGTAGACATACGAGTCGCCGAAGAAGGAGTAACCCCGAACCGTAAGTGCTTTCGGAACGGACAGCATGGCCGTGGTCAGCGGATAGGTAACCTGATCCTCGACCACCTGCGGTGCCTGGCCGGGGAACGAGGTCTTGATGATGACCTGCACGTCGGAGAGGTCGGGTAACGCGTCTACCGGTGTCTGTTTCAACGAGTACACGCCCCACGCGACCAGGAATCCGGTCGCGAGCAAGACGAGGAAGCGATTTCTTATCGACCAGCGAATGAGTTCGGCGATCATTCGTCGTTCCTCATGGGATGCTGGCTGTGGTCCATGGGCTCATCCGCGGGATCTTCCCCCGACGGTTTGTCGGTCACCTCACCGGAAGCGTCGTGCATTCGCCGCAATGCCGATTCAATGTTGGATTCAGAGTCAATCAGAAACTGCCCGGAGACCACCACGAGCTCGCCAGCCTCGATGCCCTTGCGTATCGCCACACGGTCTCCCGACTCGATACCGAGCTGCACCGGCTGCGCCCGGAAACGACCTTGGCCCAGCGCCACCACCACGCGATCCACCGATCCTCCTCGAATCAACGCCTCGCGCGGCACGTGCACCACTTCGCCGACGCTGTCGCCCTGAATCGTGACACGCGCGAACATGTTCGGCCGCAGCGTTTCAGCCGCGTTATCGAATCGAAGCCGGACCTTCAGCGTTCGCGTCTTTGGGTCGAGTTCCGGGTATATGTAGTCGACCAGTCCGTGCAGTTTTTCGCCAGGCAGGTAGTCGAGTTCAACCATCGCAACCTGACCCGGCTTGACCCATGCTGCCTGCCGTTCGAATACCTCGGCCAGTACCCAGACCTTGTCGAGTTCCGCGATGGACATGACCTCCGTGGCCGGCGTAACAAAAATGCCCTCGCGCACACCCAGGTGTGCAATGACGCCGTGCGCCTCGGCATATACCCGCACTCGCCGACGAACCGTACGCTCCTGGTCCAGCCGGGCAATCTGGCTGCCTGTCACACCGAGTGCGGCGAGTCGTTCTTTCGAGGCTTTCAGCAGCAGCTTGTTGGTGCTTCGCAGCGCGACGAGATATTCCTCCTGCGCGTTCACGAGCGTCGGCGAGTACAGCTCGAACAGCAGCTGTCCTTTCTCCACCGGATCGCCTTTCGCTTTGGTGACGAGTTTTTCGATCCAGCCGTCGACGCGCGTGTGCACGTGCTGCACCGTATCCTCATCGTAGGCGACGTAACCGACCGTCTCGATAATCTGCGACAGGTCACCGCGCTGGGCCCTGGCCGTACGCACGCCGAGGTTATTGACTACCGTAGGGTCAATGGCGACAACGCCAGGTTGGCCATCGACCTCATCGGCATACACCGGCACCAGATCCATGCCCATCGGCGACTTGCCCGGTTCATCGCGACGATAGTTGGCATCCATGGGCGCGACCCAATACAACACCTCGCGATCGCGGCCCTCGGCCGCCTCGCGGGAAACGCCAGACTTCGAGTCCATGGACCGGCCGATCAGGATGCCGATAGCGATCGCACCGAGAATTGCACCGATAGCAAACGTAATCTTCTTCATCGTGGAAGCCCTCCGAGGTTGGCGAGCACCGCATAACTCTGCGCGCGCTCCACCTGCAGGCGAATGTGTTCAATGCCGGTATTCAGATTATCGATGTAGGCTCGCATGACATCGGCGAAATCACCTCGATCACTTTGATACGCGAGCATCGATGCCTCGGCGTTGTCTTTGGCCTGATCGAGAATGCGCGCGTCGTACAAGGAGAGGCGGCGCGTCAGATCTCGCCAGCGCGCATGCTCTGCCGCCAGTTGGCTCTGCATGCCCCGCAAGGTTTGTTCCCGGCCCGATATGGCAGCGCTGCGCTCGTGCAATGCCGCCGATAGCGTGCTGTCGACGGACTTCTTCCTGAAGAACGGCAGATCGACGCTCACGCCGAGGCTGACGAAATCCGAGCGTGGTTCACCGTTGGGCAGGAAACCTTCGCGATAGCTGTAGCCAAGCTCCAGCGCCCAGCCGGGCTTCGATCGCTGCTGCGCGACGTCGACGCCCGCGCTGCGCGCCTGTATCTGCGCATCGGCGGCTCGCAACGCGGGATGTTCCGGCAGCGCTCCGCGCAGGGACTCGAGCGGCGGCAGCCGATCCCAGGCTGGCAACTTCCGGGCAAGCGGTCTTATGGCATCGTGGCTTATCCATTCGCCCAGCGCGGCCTGCGCCCGCGAACGTTGTCGTTCGATGTCTATCAGCCGATCCTGAAGGCGGCTTAGCTCAAGCTCGGCGCGCAATACGTCTTGCTGACTCTTGCGGCCCACCGAGTAAAGGGAACGCGTAACCGTCGTCAGATCGTCGAAGAAGGGCCGCGACTCAGCTACGAGTTGGTGAGCCCGATCCCAGTAGTAGAAATCCAGCCACGAAGTGCGCACGGCGGTCAGCACGTTGCGACGCCGCGCCTCGGCGTTTTCGTTCATCTCGGCAGCAAGGAAATTGAACTGTCGGGCGCTGAATGAGCGCGTCTTGCCGGCCGGAAACGCCTGGCGCAATCCGACCGCAACATTCGTCATGCCTTCCGTCCGAAAACCACCGGATTCTATCGGGAAATTGTTCAGGCCGACGCGCAGCGTCGGTTCGGGCAGCTCGCCGGCAAGCACCGAACGCGCTTCAAGCGCGGCGGCTTTGGCCTGCATGGCCTGCTGCCCCGGCTCTGCTGCAAGGGCAAGATCCTCGGCTTCGGCAAGCGTCAGCGGAACGTCATGCTGTGCATGCGCGACAGGCACGATAAAGATGGCTGCGAGGAACACAGCGCAACTGTAGGAAACACACCAATAGAAAAAGCATCCGTACATGGACTCGGGCGCGCGCCCGCGAAAAAATAACATCAGTCAAACTCCTGCGTGAAGAACCGAAAAGGTTTACAGCAAGGAGATGGCTATTTCAGATAGACGCAGTACAGAACACGTAGCGGTGGGGAACTGCCCGAGACGTCCGGAGGATCCGGCGAGCCGCAGGGCTGGGTGCCGAGATGGTCCCCGTAATTGTCTGGCAGTGGCGCGCTGGCAAGGACAACGTCAGTCGCAGGTTTGTACTCGATCTTGCCAGTGCGCGTATCGACGCTGGCCGCAATGGAATCGCAACAGTCGGACTGCACCGTCGCACAGGATGGCCCGGAGGCCGCCGCATCGTCGCCATGATGTGCGGACATCCCGTGGTCTTGCCCGTGCTGCTCTGCCGGCGGACAGTGCGGGCAATCGTCGTCGCCCTGGAAGGCCATTGCACAGGGCAGCGCGGCCATGTTCAGCCAAATGATGGCCAGCAGGCCCAGGACATTGCGTCTCAGAGCAGCAGGACTCCTAGTGGCGTTTGCGCGGCTGAACATAGGGTGTTTGTAGTCTCTTGATCCTTCAAACGCAAGGAATCGCGTCAGATTTTGGCGCCGATATGGGAATCGCCGCGCTCCGCGGCGAGCCGCACCTGCCGACGGCGCTCCTCGAGGCGTGCCCGGCGACCTTCATCGGCCGTGTTGACGCAGCGCGGACAGGAAACCCCCTCCCGGTAGTCCGGCGACGCCATGTCCTTGGTACTCAGGGGCCGACGGCAGGCGTGACATTGAACGTAGCCACCCTCCGTCAGGTCCCGGTCGACCGCGACGCGCGTGTCGAAGACGAAACACTCCCCTTCCCAGCGGTTGCGATCGGCCGGCACCGTCTCGAGATAGTTGAGGATTCCGCCCTGCAGCTGATAGACCTCGCGGAAACCGAGTTCGAGCATCAGCGCGCTGGCTTTCTCACAGCGAATTCCCCCCGTGCAAAACATCGCCAGGGGGCGATCCCTGGAGGTCTCGGCCAGCAATTGCGCGAACGCCGGAAATTCGCGAAAGCTGTCGTTGCGCGGATCCACCGCACCGGGAAAGCTGCCGACCTCGTGTTCGTAGTGGTTGCGCGTATCGACGACCACCACGTCGGGCCTGTCGATCAGCGCGTTCCATCGCTCCGGCGGAACATGCTCGCCGGTCGACTTGTGCGGCAGGATATCCGGCCGACCCAGCGTTACGATTTCTTTCTTGACCCGCACGCGCATGCGGCGAAACGGAGGTTCCTCGGCGCTCGTCCAGCGCGCATCGAGTTCCTCATCGATGTCGAAACGGCCCTTGAGAGTGTCCAGAACGATCCGGATCGCTTCCTCACTCCCGGCTATCGTGCCATTGAAGCCCTCTCTGGCAACGAGAATGGTGCCGAGCAGATTCTGCTTGTCGCAAAGCGCCTGCAGTTCATCACGAAGCGCCTGCGGCCCGCTGATATCCAGGAAACGGTAAAACGATACGACGTTCATTCTTCAGTTGGCTCACTATCTTCGGGCAATGTCAGCGACAGGATACTGTGGCGAATCTCCTCGCCAAGTACCAGGCGCGCGTCAGCACCGATACTCTTGATGCTCTCATGGTATTCGATCAGGCCATCGGCATTGCGGCGCAAGACCTGCTGATCCTGAAGACCACGAATGAAATCATGAAACAGCGTCTTGTTAAAGAAATCCGGCGAATGCAGGCCGTAGATCATCGACAGGCGCTCGGCACTTTGCTGGCACAGTACCTCCAGTCGTGCCCGGGAGAGGGTACCGGAGCCGTTGCTCACGAGTATCGCGATCACGAGGTAGAAACGCTGCAGCATGGGCACCATCGATTGGCCAAGCATTAACAGCTGGAAGGCCTTTTCGGACCCGGAGGGCGGTCGCACGAGCATCGTTTTTCGATCGCCATACGTCAGAATTTTCAGGTCGATCAGCGATTTGATCGCCTCCGACGTTACCGCATCGATATCTTCGAGCTGCCATTTCAGATGCAACTCTTTCTGCATGAACGGATAGATCAGGCGGATCAGCCGCTGCAGTTCCTTGTGCTCGAGCTGCCGACCCTGGATAAAACAGCACGCGACGGATGCCGGCACGGCCAGCAGGTGCAGGATGTTGTTGCGGAAGTAAGTCATCAGCACGGCCGTACGCTCAGCCATGTGCACGACCTCGCCCATGGGATGGTCCGTGCGACTGATAACATCCAGCGTTTCACCGTGCTTGATGATCTTATCGGCATCCCAGTCCGGCATGGTCACCGAATCCGAGTACTTGAAACGCCGGATGAGGGCCATGCTCAAGCTTATCTGACGCCGAAGTTCATTGATGCCGATCTTCTGTTTTGGCGTTGCCAGCAGTGCATAAGCCAGCAGGCTTATCGGCGTAACGGCGGCGGACGAGTTGATGCCCGTCATGATTTCGCTGCCAAGCTCATCAACGACGGCGGACAGCCACGACGGGCGTTCGCCGTTTCCGGCCTCGTAATCACGCCACCGCGGATGCATGCGATCCAGCACCGGCTCGAGCTCTATCGGTTCCCCTATATTCACGTAAACGCGGCCGAACTGGTCGCGCAGCGACCTGATAGAGCGCACCAGACCACCCAGTGACTCTTTCTTCTTTTCTGCGCCTCCGAGTTCATTGATGAAGGAATCACCCTCGATGAGTTTTTCGTAACCGAAATACACCGGTACAAACACGATCGGCCGCTGGCGGTTCTTGATAAAGGAATTCACGGTCATGGCCAGCATTCCGCCCTTCGGCGCCAGCAGCCTGCCGGTGCGGCTCCTGCCGCCCTCGATGAAGTACTCGATCGAATGACCCCTGGCGATTATCTCGTTCAGGTAGGCATCGAAGACAGCGGCATACAGGCGATTGCCCTTGAATGTGCGGCGCAGGAAGAACGCTCCACCCCGCCGCAGGATGCGACCGACAATCGGCATATTCAGATTGATACCGGCGGCGATGTGCGGCAGATGCAGGCCACTGTTGTAAACGATGTAACTCAGCAACAGGTAGTCGAAATGACTGCGATGACAGGGCACGTAGACAAGCTCTTTCTCCCTGGCGACCTCGTGAAGTCGATCGATATGATTTAGCTCGATGCCATCGTATATCCGGTTCCATAGCCACTTCAAAAAGCGCTGAGCTACTCGAACAAACGGATACGAAATGTCCGCCGCAATTTCCAGTGCGTATTTTTGCGCCTTGTGCCGGGCGACTTCCTGCTTGCGAAAATCGTCACCCGCCTCCGCCACGATCGCGCGGCGAACGCCTGGTGCCCGCAGCACCTGGTTGACCAGGGTGCGCCGGTGCGACAGATCCGGCCCCACAGTAGCCACACGGCGCTTGCGAAAATGCACGCGCAGAATTCTGGAAATCTTGCGACTCACGATCGCCGAAGACTTTCCGCCCGCTTCGATGGACCGCAGTGGCAGCGCGTGGCTGAAGCGCAACAGGGTATCCCGCCCCAGCAACAGTGATTTGAAGAATTTGTTGGTCCTGCCCGAGACATCCCAGTCTTCCGAAAAAAGCAGCTTTACCCACGAGCGTTCTTTCTCCGGCGAACGACCCCAGTAGATAGCGACCGGAATCAGCAGCAGTTCCTGCTCACCTCCTTCTGCCGCCTCGACCAGCCGCAAGAGCCGCTGGGAACCGGTCTTGCGAGGACGCCTGAAAAACACGCCGCGCATGCGCCGCAGCACGATTACCCGCTTGTGGTCGCGAGTACCGCAAAAGTCGAAACGACTGGTCGGCGACGGCAGTCCGTGCGTTGCGCAGGCTTTCTCCAGTGCAAGCAGATCTGCGAGACCGCCGGTTTCGAGGACGTAACAGATCGCGGCATTGCTGTCGGTGATGAGGTCGAGCGGCTTGTCAGGCTGCACGGTCGGTCGCGCCCAAAGGGAAAATATTTTTCCGGCCAGCCAGTAAAGCGGGCGAACGAGGACAGCGGCAATATTCATGGCGGACAAGTCTACCGGAAACGCGTTTCTGTGACTCCTTTCGTATCGCAAGGCCTTGTTTTGAGTGATGATTCACGGTCTGTAGACGTTCTCTAAAAGCGAGCAAAGCATGAGAAACCTGATTATCGGTGCCGTCTTGCTGGGTGTTCTTGGCTACGGCGGCTCGAAGTTCCTGCTGCACAACAAGGTCGAGAAAGGCGTCGATAAGGCCATCATCGCGATTTCGCCATTCGCCAGGGTGAATTACGAAGGCGTCAGTTCGACAATGGGCGGCGAGCTGACCGTGGATTCCGTCGAGTTGCAAATCACCAGCTTCAATGATGCGATTACGATCGAGCGGATGGGCATCGACACGCCCAGCTACTTCTCGCTGTTACGCATCGCGGACCTGGCCGAGAACGTTGGCAACCCGAATGATGCAATCCCGGAATACTTTGGTTTTATCGCCGAAGGTGTTCGCATGCGTGTCGATGCCGACTATTTCCGGAGCCTCCACGGAAAGCTGCAGAAAGTCGTCAACCAGGCAGATGCGGACAAGCCAGCGGCCTTATGTACGGGCAAGTACGGTTTCTCGCCCGCAACGCTGGAGGCGTTGGGTTACTCGGAACAGGTCGTTTCGGTAGCGGCCTACTTTCGCCGCGATGCGTCGGATTTTTCCGTGTCTTTGAAGTCCTCGGTCGAGGACATGTGGACAATCGATGCAGAACTGACGCTGGCAGGTAACATGATCGCCGAACTCTCGCAGGGCCCTCGCGCGAAGCCGAGACTCAGCGCCCTGAGAATCGAATACGTCGATCAGTCGCTGAATCAGCGCGTAAGCGACTATTGCGGCCGGCTGGGGCTGTCAAACGAGGAAATCGTTGCGGCGCAGCTCGAAAAACTCGCGCACATCGGCGCCTCCCTGGGGATCGAATTCGACGAATACGTTATCGATCCTTACACCGAGTTCGTCGCTGGCAAATCGCGGCTCATTATCACCGCCAAGCCGGTCGAGCCGATATCGCTGAGCCAGATCGGCCTCTACAAACCCAGCGACGTGCCCGCCTTGCTGGATCTGTCTGCCGAGGTGTTTTAGCGCCCTGTGCCATACTCGACCGGACGCGAATGTTCTTCGCCGACGGCCAACTGCCCGGGCGCGACATGAGCACGATGCCGCACACATTCGTCACCGAATGCATGCCGCTTTTCGAACATCTCAATGTCGTCGAGAAATCCCGCGTGATCTTCATACACAGAAATCACACGCATGCGCTGTTGATTGATGATAGCCCGGAACGGGCAGAGGTAGAGAGGCGCGGCTTCAGCTTCGCGCGCGAGGCAATGCGCCTGGAGCTCCAGGAATCAATCCCGTGCCCCAGGCGCACATACATCATTCTTTCATTTTGTCTTCGACTGCGGCGTCAATCTCGTCTTTCTTTTCCATCAGCTTGCCTTCAACCGCTTTGGCTTCGTCCATTGCGCCTTTCATCATGTCGGCGCCTTCCTCCATCGCGTCATCCGCCATTTCAGCAGCCTTGTCGGCAGCATCGTCCATGGCGCTTCCGGCCGAATCCATTGCATCTTCTGCCGCTTCCATCGTGTCGCTCGCGGCCTCTTTCGCAGTTTCGGCCGCCGAATCCATGGCTTTTTTCGCTGAGTCGCCCGAATCCTTGCCGCCACAGGCGAACAGGGTCAGGCTCACTAACAAGATCAGTACGTACTTCATTTAATCCTCCCAAGTCTCCGAGTCATTCGGATGTAATCGTTATGAAATAGCTCAAATATTCGTTGATTTCGGCGATGTTCGCCGTCAGGCGATGGTCGCCGTCGACCAGGTGCAGCGTCGCGCTGCAGCTCCGGGCAAAACGAATACTGTTTTCGACGGGCACGATATCATCATGCCAGCCGTGCACAATGCAAGTCGGAATCGACGGTGGTGTCGGCGTCAACGCCTCGTAGCCGGGCATGAAGTAGGCCGGCGCCAGTACGAACAGACCGACCGCGCCGAGTTCCTCCGCCGCAGCTGTCGCCACGTGGCCGCCCATGCTGGATCCGACCAGGATCAGTTTGTCGTCGATCTGCGCGCATTTTTGCAGCAGCTTGCTGACACGCTCCGAGGGATCGGCGATTCCCTGGTAGTCGATGCTGTCAACCTGGCAACCCAGGCTCCTGGCGCGATTCGCCATCGAGCGAATCTTCGTGCCCCACGGACCGCTTTCCTGTCCGTGTGAGAAAATGACTGTGGTCATATGAGTATTCCGTCTCCCGTGTCACACAATTCCTCGATATGGCGCACCAGCAGCCAATCTCGATCCTGTCCCCAGGCAAGGAAATCACCCAGTCGCATTGTCGGCACGCCCCAGCTGCCCGACGCCATCATCGATTCGCGATTCTCCGCCACGACCTCGCGCCACGCAGCGGATGCCATGGCCGCCTTCACGTCCGGCCAGGCCAGCCCGGTCTTGTCCGTCACTCGGCGCATTCCGGCGTCTGTGGATACTTCAATAGCCCGTGCCCAGATTGCCTCACCCAGGTTCAGCAGGAATTCCCGGCCGCGATTCTCGGCCGCGGCGAAGAAAAAGACGGCGAGGCTGCGTTCGACGCCCGGCCCGACCGGGTCAGCGATTCTGCCAAAGGGGACGCCCCGTCGAGCGGCTTCCCGCGCTGCGTCTTTGACGATATAGCGCAACTTGGCCTCTGGCACCTGCACCCCGCGCATCACCATCGGCAGCACCGGTCGGATGTCGAGCGTCAGACCGAAGGCATCGGCGATTCCTGCCGCGCAACCGAGTGCCAGGTAGGAGTAGGGACTTCGGACCGAATGAAAAAGTACCAGGGCAGGCAGGTTCTTTGCCGCCGTCGGCGGCGCTACCGGCAGCGTCACCTGCATCGCCTGCCCGAGCGCGGTCAACAGGCGATCATGGCCCTGTCTTTTTTGCATTGAAAGCTCATCGAGACGTTGCACCAGGTAATGCAGGCGATCCACTCCCCAGAACCATTCGCCCGCGTAGTGAAGCGTCGCGCTGTTGTAGTGGCCGAGCGCGTGCTGGCGCTCCTGCGACGCCCGAATAAGGGGGTCTGCCTGGCCTATTCGTCCGGCACCGGCGCTGCGACGAGCGGCGGCCTCGGCATCGCCACGCCAGAATACCTGCAGAGCCTGCAACAGCTCATCATCAAACGCCGCGTCACCATCGAAGCTCGCGACGGTATCGAGCATCGGGCGGCGATGCTCTACGGGCGGACTCGTGCCCTTGTCGAGAAAAGGGATACCGAGTTCACGCGCGAGACGCCGGCAGTCCATCACCGCATACTCGGCGAGCATGTCCGGCGCCGGCTGATAGGCACCGCCGCGCGATTCCGAGAGGTACAGCCGAAGCTCGATGTCGTAATGCTCTCTCAGGGCTGGCAGGTAGTGGGCGAGCAGATAGGAATAGGGATCGTCGAGCTGCAGGAATGCGGATACGACGTGTGGCCGGCGCAACAGGCGCCGGCGCCACTCCTGCGCCCACCGCGCCGTGCTCCGGGCTCCCGCGCTGAGAAGAATATTGAAAATATGCGCTCGAAGTCTGCGCCTTGCAGTCATGACTCATCCCAGGTCGAGGACGGTTTCCACAGAAGCTCATCGAGCCCCGGGTCCCAGCGGTGTTCCCGCATGTCGACCTTGCCGCTGTTGACCGCAACGCCTTCCGCGATCAGGCGCTCGCACTGAATCCTGAAGTGCCGGCTATTCGGCTCGAACGCACTCTTGCCGGACGCGGTGATGACGCGGTGCCAGGGAAGCACCATGTCTTTGGGCACGTGTCGCAGCGCGTAGGCAACCTGTCGGGCGCCGCGCGGGATGCCGGCGATCTCCGCAACCTGCCCATAGTTCGCAACGCGACCTTCAGGGATGTCCTGAATGGTCTCCCAGATTCGGCGCATGCGTGTCTCTCTGTCCACTCGGCCCTTCCCTAACCCAGTCCGAGACGGGCCTGGATTTCGCGCTTCGCGTCGCGCAGCACCGTATCACGGTCCAGCGACTCCAGAATCTGTTTGACGACTTTCTTCGGCCCGCCATCGCCCCAGGACTTGCCCTTGGCGAGATACTCGCCGGCAGCGCGGCCGACGAGATAGGTGCTGTAGTAGGCAATAGCGCCCTGCGCGCCCGCGGTCAGAATGGTCGACAGGCCCAGCGTGCCGACCTTCAGTGCGCTCGAAACGAAATGCAGCGCCCAGACGGTGCCCATCAGCGCGGCCGACTCCGCGACAATGACTTTGACTATGGATCCCGCTTCCTTCTGGCTCAACGGCAGGTCGTAGACCCGTGACAGGTGCACGACCATGCCGACGTCGATGAACGCCGCGGCGAACAGGTCAGCGACCGGAACCGGGTTGAAAGCAACGGCAATGCCTTTGCCAACGCAGTAGGTGCGAACCAGCTTGTCGCCGAGCTCCCGTCTCGCCGCCAGGATCCGGCGACCCACCTGGTCGGAAAGATCCGCGGCGAACAGGCTCGCATTCAGCGCCGCCAGCGTCTTTCCCTCCGCCTCGAGAATTTCCCAAAGCTTCAGGCGTAGTTGCGCCACATCCGGCGTCTGCGATCGAGTCGATGTCGTCTCGCCACCCTCGGCATCGATTTGTATGACGGTCTGACCGCGGGGTTCGGCGGCCGCGCTGACGACATGATCGGCTTCGACGATGCCGGCGGTCCTCGCGCGAATCGATCGCAACAGCGAGGCAAGCTCATCCGCCGTGTAGAGATCCGATTTGTTGAGAACGACCAGAACCGGGCGGCCCTGAGCGAGAACGGCTTTCAACGCGGCAAGTTCCGAGTCAGTAATGTCGCTGTCCAGCACGAACATCACCAGATCGGATCGACCGGCAACCTCTTTGGCAAGCGCCTCGCGATCTTCACCGCCCGCCTCGTCCAGGCCAGGCGTGTCGATCAGGAACACACCGCCCGCTTCGACCTGGTTCCAGGCCTGCATCGACGAATGCCGGGTCTCGCCGTGCAGCGGGCTGACCGAAAAGCGATTCTCGCCAATCAGTGCATTCAGCAATGACGACTTGCCGGTACTTACGCGACCTAGTACCGACAGGTGCAGGTGACCATGCTCCAGCTTGTCCAGCATTGCCTGCACGGCCTGGTAGTCGCTGGCGAGTGAATCGCGCACACCGTCCGGCAGCCGGGAGTCCTGAATCAACTCGCGCAGACTCTCGCGCGCGAGGTTCAGATGGTCGGCTCCACCGTCCGAAGCGGACTCAGTCGGCTTTTTCTTCCAGGGCCAGTCTGGCAATGCGGCGAACGCCCGCTTCCAAATGCTCACTGATGCCATCCTCGAATTCTTTGGTGGCCGTCGCGGGCACCAGCTCGCCATGACGGGTCAGCGACAGCACCAGGCTACGTCCCAGCGCGTCGAAAATCAGTCCGTAGGCCACAGCGTGCACCAGCCCGCCTGCAACCGTACCGACGCCGGGAAAGGCTTTCAGCCCGTTGCCAGCTACCGCAAGCGACAAGGGCAGTGCCCGGCCTACCCGACTTTGGCTCATCGAAAGGAACTCTTCAATATCGAGATCACGCGGTGCCGCACCGTACAGACGGCAGAGTTCCCGTGTCATCGCTGTTCCGAGGTAGCCCTGAATCAGGATATCGGTGCCCGGACTGATGGCAGCGAGCGCCCCGACCACGGCCTTGCGCGTGCTGCTGCGGATAATCTGTTCGGAGCGCTGCAGCCTGTACTCCGCCTCGGCCGCCGCGAGTCGCGTTGCAGCCATTCGGAACACCGCTCGCTCGCGACGTTTATCGAGCACTTCGCCGTCACCGGACAGGAGGCGGTTGATTGCCACGACCAGTACGCCGATATCCGCCGGTCGCGCGCGCTTCACGACTTGCTCGCGGCCGTCCTCGCGACGCTCGATCACCGCGGACTCGCCACCTGCCGTTACCGCGACAACGTGATCGCGGTTGAGCTTGCCACCGACACCGGCGACGCGCTCCAGCAGTTTTTCCATGAGCACGGCCTGTTCTTCAGGGCTGAAACGGTCCGCCTTGTTGAACACAAGTACCAGTGGCTTGTCGAAAGCCAGCAAGGCCTCGATGGCTTCGAGCTCCGAGCGTGTCAGGTCGCCGTCGCAGACAAACAGAACGACATGCGCACGCTTTGCTTCCTCGCTCGCGATCGCCGAGAGCTCTCCGGCCAGGCCTCCGATGCCGGGCACATCGGTCAGAAGAATCTCGGTGCCGGTCTCATTACGCCAGCGATAGTGACGCACATCGCCGGTAGACCCGCCGACGACGTCGATCAGCACATCGGCTTCCGGCACCATGGCCTTGATCAGGGAGCTCTTGCCCGTGCTGATTTCGCCGAAGAAGCAGAGATTGACACGGCCTTCGCGCTGCCTCGCAGCCAGCTCCTTGAGCTCTGCCTGTGCCTCGGCAACGTTGACACCGGCAGCTTCGGCATCGCGGATACGAGCCTCGATGTCCTGCTTCGACAAGACCGCGGTCTTGTCGCGCCGTGTCGTAGCGATCTTGCGCTTTATTACCAGGCGCCAGATCAGCCAGAGGGCGGTGGCCGCGAGCAGCAGCATCACCGCCACGTAGGCATAGAGCAACGCCGGCGGCCCTGCCTTCAGGCGGTCCCATACGTTCAGCGCCGATTCGGAGATGAACAGCAGCGCCCCGATCGCGATGACGAACACGAGCACCACGGCTACCGCGATGGCTATACGAATGAAGCGATCCAGTTTCATGTGGCCTGCCGGCGGCGCGGCCTGGGCCGGTGCCGCGCTACGGACTTCGTACGACTAAGGGAGGTCATGCGAAACAAGGGCACGCCACGCTATAGCTGCGTCTCGATCCAGCGATCGATTTTCGCCTCGAGCATCGACAGCGGCATTGCGCCGTCTTTCAGTACCTCGGTATGAAAGCGTTTGATGTCGAAGCGGTCACCCAGGCGCGCCTCCGCGTCGTCGCGAATTTCGCGAATCTTCAGCTGCCCCACTTTGTAGGCAAGCGCCTGACCCGGAATCGCCATGAATCGCTCGGCTTCGGCAACGGCGCGAGCTTCGGCAACGGCCGAGTTCGCATACATGTAATCGAGAACCTGCTGGCGCGTCCAGCCCTTTGCGTGAATACCGGTATCGACAACCAGGCGAATCGAGCGCCAGAGCTCGGCGTTCAGCCCGCCGAAGTACTGGTAGGGATCCGTGTACACGCCCAGCTCCTTGCCCAGTGACTCGGCATAAAGGCCCCAGCCTTCAGAGAAAGCCGTGAACCCGCCGTAGCGCCGAAAATCGGGCAGTGCCTCATTCTCGCGCTGGATCATGATCTGGAAATGGTGGCCAGGAATCGCCTCGTGCAGAAACAGCGACTCCATCGCCCATTTACCGCGCGCCTTGATGTCATAGGCGTTGGCGTAAAATACGCCGGGGCGTGTGCCATCCGCGGTGCCCGCCATGTACGAGCCGCCGGCGGCCGACTGCTCGCGAAAAGGCTCGACACGACGCACTTCAAAGGCCGTTTTCGGAAAGATGTCGAAGAGCTTCTTCGACAGCTCGCCGATGTGGGCCGACATGTCACGGTATCCCTGTATCAGCTCTTCGGGTTCGTCGAAGAAGAACTGGTCATCGGTATTCACGAAGTCGAAGAAGTCCTTCAGGTCTCCCTCGAATCCGACGTCCTCCATGACGCCTCGCATTTCTGCGTGTATGCGCGCCACCTCGTCCAGGCCGATCCGGTGAATCTCATCCGGCGTCAGGTCGGTCGTCGTTCGCAGTCGCACCAAGTAGGCGTACCAATCCTCGCCGTCTGGCAGGGCCGACAGCCCCACTGTCTCGCGTGCCGCCGACAGGTAATCATCGCCCAGGAAATTGTTCAGCCGCTCATACGCAGGGAGAATGGTGTTGCTGATCTTGTCCTTGTAGGCCGCCGTCAGTCGCGTACGCTCCTGTTCGCTGAACTCGGCCGGCATGGCGCTCACCGGTGCGAAAAAACTGCTCTGTTCGGGATTGTCGACAATCTGAGACTCGAGCTGCGGCACGAGTTTTGCCATCAGAATTCGGGGTTGTACGATGCCCTCACGCATACCCTCGCGCATATTCGCAATGATCTGGTCGATGTTGATCGCAAACTGGTCTGCGCGGCTGAGAAAGTCGTCGTAGTCCTTGACCGTCTTGAAAGGATGCGCGCTGGAGCCGCTGCCCAGCTGAACGAACAGGCTGGTCAGCGAATAGAACTGGTTGATCGGAACCAGGTGGAATGGAAACTGCTTGCCTTCGAGTGACTGCTCGCGGTTGATGCGGAAAAGGTCATAGCTGAGCCTGTCCTGATCGTCGAGCTGCTCCCGGTCGATCTCGAGCAGGCGACCGAGAAACTCCTTGTCCAGCGCCGTATCCGCGGCGCGATACTCGGGGCTGGTGGTATTGGCCATGCGATCGTTGTAGCGGTAATCGCCAATAAAAGTCGCTTGCAATGGATTCATTTCAAGGCTGCGCTCGAAATGCTCGTCAAACAGGGCGGCGAGTACCGCCGATGCGTCGATCGTGTCTTTTTCCGGCGCTGCCGAATCATCCGTGCCACTGCACGCCGAAACGAGCAGGGCCACAGCCAGCGCGGCTGAGGCGAGTGTTTTCATAGCGGGGTTTCCTGATATCGAATCAGGCGATCATAAACCCTAGGTCCCGCTGTGCAAAATTGACGAGGTTCGGGGCTACCACATCGAGGTCGGCGTCCTGGATGCCGAACCACTTTGACAGCGTGGCCGCGTACTGATCCGCCGAGGTCGACGGTATCATTCGGCCACCGGATACGTCTTCCGGTCCATCGATCGCCAACAGCGGATAGCTGCCATACAGTTCACGTCCATTGACCGCACCGCCGACGACCAGCTGATTGCCGCCCCACGCATGGTCGGTGCCGTCGCCGTTTGATGTCAGGGTCCGTGCGAAATCCGATTGCGTAAACGTCGTGACGCTGTTTTCGACGCCCAGTTCTACCGTGGCCGCGTGGAAGGCGCCAATCGCATCGCTGATGCCGCCGAGCAGGCCCGGCTGATCGTTCAATTGATTGTCATGCGTATCGAAGCCGCCGGTTGCGACGAAGAATATCTGCCGCTTCATCTGAAGCTGATCGCGCACGGCGATTAGACGCGCGACGGTCTGCAGCTGCGTACCGAGTTGAGACTGCGGGAATACGGCATTGATTGGCGGCGCTGACGCGATCGCGGCGGTAACAACGTCGGCGGCGTCTATTGCCCGTCGCTGCACCTCGGCGAAGCCACGCTCATAGACGCTCGTGTATTGCGCATCAACGATACGACGAAAGGCCTCACGCTGCTGAAAAAGTATGCTCTCGGGATCGGTGGAGAAACCCTCGAACTGGATGGGACCTCCCGGCCCCATCACGTACGCGACGGTTTCATCAGCCGATTGAAACAGGCTGGCGCCGAACAGCGATGCGTTCGTTGCCATTTGTTGCTCGCTGACACCGGCGCGAATCAGATCGGCCATTCTTCCGGCCCATCCGGTCTTGCTTTGCATGTTGCCGCGCAGTGTCGTCCACTGGTCTTGCTGATCGTTATGGGAGAACAGCTGCGGCGGAAGAATGACGGAACCGTTGAAGTACTCGTCCTTTGTCGTAGGTTGCACCAATGGTCCGACGTTGGTCACAAACGCTGCGTCACCGGCGTCGAAGAGTCCCTTCACGGCACCCATGGAAGGGTGCAGGCCGAAGTCGGGCGTGGGTTGGGATGCCTGCATGATCGGCAGCAGATCGGTTTGAGCAATCGCCAGATTCTGTCTCGAGTTCGCATATGCCTGGTACTCGGCAGTTGTGTTCGGCACCAGCATGTTGAACGAGTCGTTGCCTCCGAACAAGAACACACAGACAAGTGCCCGGTAGTCGTCGAAGGGCCCGGCGCTGCCGACCACCTGTGAGTATGCAAGCCCCGGGGTAGCCGCGAACATCGCCGCCGCGCCGGTGGTCCTGAGGAAGTCCCGTCGATTCAGTGTTTTCATTCTCGTTCTCCGGCGCGACTAGCGCTGGTACGCGTATTCCGGTGATGTAACGACAAGATACAGGGCCTCTGCGGCTCGCAGCGCGGGTTCCGTTTCCGGAATGCGCGCCAGCATACCGGCAATCTCCTGCCGCAGGGTTTCCGAGATGCTGCCGGCGAGTAGTTTCCCGGCAACCATATCAATCAGCGCATCGGCATCGTCGGCGATCGCCATTTCTTCTCCGAAGTCGATGAACACGTCGTCATCTTCCAGCGCGTTGTTCGTGTGATTGAGCGCAAACGCCTGGTAGAACATGTAGTTCGTGAACAGCGTATTCTGGTACTCGGTCGCAATTTCAAGCTCGGGCGCTACCAGGCTGCTGTCGCGTATCTCGCCGGGCGGCGCGTAGAACGGGCTGAAGAAATTGAAAACCGAAGGCGACTGCAGCGGACCCTGGCCAAACAGAACGTACGATGCGATCAACGGAAAACGGCCGCTGGTCGACGTTGCATCGTACGCCTTCCATAGCTGGGTAAGGCGCAGCAGCGGCTCTTTGAGTTTGCCATCGATCTCCATGGCCATCGCCGGACGCGCCTCCGCGTCGAGCAGTATCGCTTTGACGACGGCTGCAAGATCGCCGCGAACGCCGGAGCCATTATTGTTAAATACCTCAGCGACGCGTCGCACATAGCCGGGCGACGGATTGCTGGTGACAAGCCGCTGAATCAGCCGGACAGCGATGAACGGCCCGACGTTGGGGTGATTGAATATATTGTCGAGCGCGTCACGCAGATCCTGTTCACCACTTTGTCCGGCCGGCAGGACGACGCCGCCCAGCAGTTTCTTTGACCCGGTGTCGTGGAAGCCGGGATACAGCTGCATCGGGATAACCTGGTTGAAGCGCGTTGCTCGCGCTTGCCGAAAACTCGGCGCACCGGCAAAAGTCCAGCCCGTGTAAACGTGTGCAAAGCCTTCGATGACGTCCTGGTCATAGGTCGGAATGGGCTGGCCCTGGAGGCCCAGCTTCTCGGTGCCGTCGATATTCAGTTCGACGAGACCGATCGAAAACAGCTGCATGACCTCGCGTGCGTAGTTCTCGTCCGGTCGAATATTGAGAACAGGGTCGGGCTTCTCGTTACCAAGCATACTGAGGTAAACGCCCATCGCCGGATGTAGGGTGACGGCTTCCAGCAATTCGCGATAGTTGCCGAACGCGTTCTCCGCGAGCATGTCGTAATAATCAGCCACGGCGAAGGGCAGATTGCCGAGCGCCCCGAGCTGCGAAACGACCATGATTTCAGACAATGCGAAGGCGACGCGCTGTCGAAGCTGGTCTTCGCCGTACAGCGAGTTTCGAAACCAGATATCCACGCGGTCTGCATGCAGCTCGAAGTCGAATTGTGGCTCCGGCAGAGCCTGCAGATGCGGCAGCTGCAGCGACACCGGCCTCTGCATTTGCTCGTCGATCCACGGCTCCGGGCGCATCGACGCAAGCCTGTTCGCCTCCGCCTCCGTCGCCCCGAAAGAACCCTGGTTCAGGAACTGGAAGGCCTCGAGCTTGGTAATCGGCGGTGGCGGTGGCGGTGGTGGTGGCGGCGGCGTGGGATCGGTGCCACCTCCCCCTCCGCAGCCGGCGAGGCCCAGCATCAGCGTAGCCGTCAGGGAAATCAGTCGATTTGTCGCCATGATTGTAGTTCTACCCCGTTTTTCTCGCAGCTTCCATGAACCAGGTTCCGTTACGCTCGTGTTACTGCCGTTGCATCGATTCGAGATAGCTGATCTGCTCTTCGGTGAGCAGGTTCTTCAAGCGCACCAGCATGGCCATCTGCTTCTTTTTGACCTGGTTCTCCGCCAACAGTGCCGTATCGGCCAGTGCGAGCACCCGACCCTCATCGATCGGCGCCTTGTCCAGCTCCTGCATCAGCGCCTGGTAAGCCTCCTGCAGGTCCCACTCGTGCTCCGCCACGCCGGCCTGTACTTCGACGACGGCCGCCCGGATCGCCTTGAACTGAGACTTGCTGAGGCCCAGCTCCGCCTTGTGCTCCAGTATCACGTTGGGCGGGAACAGCCTGCCCTTGAACACATCATCTTTGGGTCCTGCCGCCAGCGCACTGGCCGAAGCGATACCGGCTATGGCCAGTAACAGAAAAAGTCCTTTCTTCACAATAACGTTCCTCCATAGGTCTCGGTTGACTCGATGAGCACCGGTACAGACTGGTATATGTCAAATTCGCGATGCGGCAGGAGACTGTCGCTGGGCGCGGACCAGCCGGTTGTCTCCAGCAGCTGGTGTCTGTCGACGTAGCGCCACTCGTCGCCGGCCGGCGTGTGGAAGACGAAAGCAATGACGGCGATGGCCGCGGCGGCGGCCGAGCCGCTCAGCAAGAGACGACGCTTTCTGGCGATACCGGCTCGCGCGACGGCCGCGGCCCAGACGGCATCGAACTCGGCTGCGGGCACACGCTCGGCGGCGGCCAGTGCCTTGCCAACGGCCTTTTGCAGCCGGCTATCGGAATCAGTCATCGAACTTCTCTCCATGATCCGCAAGCGTCAGTCGCAGAGCCTTCTTGGCGCGATCGTAGTGTACCCGGCCCGTGCCGGTGCTCACGCCCATGACGCGGGACGCACTTTCAATAGTCATGTCGCGGCAGAACACGAGCTCAACGATGTCACGCTGCCGCTGTGGCAGGGCCTGGACCGCACGCCACACCGCCGCATCCTGCTGCGGCTCGACGGGTTGCTCTGGCCCTTCCGCCGCGCCATATCCTGCGGTCTGCAGCAGCCGCAACCGTGAGGCGATTCGCCGGTACCGGCTGCGCGCGAGATTCTGCACGACGGAGAAGACAAACGTCTTCAGCGACGAGCGCCTGTCGAAACGCGCTTTTCCTGTCAGCAATTCGATGTAGGCCTGTTGCACAAGGTCCTCCGCCGCTGAGCGATCATAGTCCGTCCGGGAAAGAGCCCAGCCGAATACCTGGCCGTGAATGGCTTCCAGTGCCGATCGGGATATGTGCGGGTTATTGTCCAGAACATCGCTGTCTCTCATACCCCCCTCCCGATACCTTGGTTACATCAGATGGATGTTTGTATGACAGCATGCGGATGCGACGCAGCCGCGAAATAGTCGATCAGGGGATCCTGAGGTCGATGGAACCCGATTGCGCCGCGGACTCCAAGGACGGGGCAAAGGCCGTATTGCCGACGCGGCATCGGCCCGGCGTCAGCTGCAGCGTCAGTGAGATCGACTCCTCACAGCCGATCGGTTGGAAAATCAACAGTATCGTTACGCCGCGCGGGCCTCCGTCGGGTCTTTGCCAGGTCGACGCATCGCAGCGCACCGAGTAACGCGAATCGACAAACGCGCCCAGCTCATCGAGACCGGCAAGATAATTCAATACCTGGGCTCGAATTCGCCGCACGACCCTGTCGCTGTCGGCTTCGAACACCGCCCAGCGGGCCGCTGTCGCGATCGTGTTGATTATCTGCAGGCAAAACCGTCGCGCCGGCAGGCTCGCATAGTCGCGATGCGTCCCGACACCGCGCCCCATCGTAACGGAACCGGTCAGCCGCGCCCGGCCCGCTGGCCCGCGCGCCAGAACGTTGAGCCCGGCGCGGTTCAGAACGTGTATTTCCTCATCGCCGAGATCCGCGGCCGGAATCAGGTTGCGCGTGAGGCCCATACCCTGCTGATTCGGATCCTGCCAAGCGCCGTAGCTGCGGTCGTTCTTGCTCAGCAGCCCGGCAATCGCTCCACCCGCATGCCTCGGCGGCGCTTCCGGAGTACTTCGATCGAAAACCCGCGGGAAGTACCCCAGCATGTTGGGGCTGGCGTAGCCGAGATTCCGAACCCCCTGTGCGGCCTCGCCGGCTGTCGACCAGTCGGCCCGCGGATCAACGATCAACATCGCACCGCGCTGCCGGCAATACAGTTCCGCTGCGAGAATCGCCGTGGGTCCGACGTCGGCAGCCCTGCCCAGCGGCGGCAGATAAAGCAAATCGAAATTTTCGACGTCTTCCAGCGCAAAAAGGCCCGTACGGGCTTTGCGGGATCCGATAAGGTCGTAGTCGGTCAGCTCTGTGCCGTCGGTGCCCGACTGGGCGGGGCCGACGTACACCGAATCGAATCGACTGCCTTCGCCGGATGTGGCTTCCGGCCTGTGCGTTGGGTATGGGTGTTCAAGCCTCGCGAGAGAGGAGCCAAGGAGAGCGTCGCCGACGAAGTTCTCGGCATCTTCCCTGTACGACAGGTTTCGGAACATTTCCTGGTCGCGAACAACGCCGGTCAATGGATCCACGCGCTGCAGCGTGAGGTTGAATTGCGTGTCGTCGCCTGTCGCATCGTAGTCAACGGCTGCGCGAATCTGCTCGGTCGAGCCCGGTTCGACGGCACGAAGCACTACGGCGGTGCCGCTGGCCGGCAGGCATACCATCGCAGCACGCGCATTGTTCGAAACGCGGACGACAAAAAGGCGCTGTCCGCCATGCTCGAAAAACTGCTTTACCGCCGGGCCCAGGCTCGAGCGCGGCCAGATATCGCCAAAACGGCGACGGAATTCGCCGAAGTTCCCGACGAGTACCGGCGTATTGAGCGGACCACGCAGGGCACGACCAACGAAGGCGGCCGTGGTTTCCCTGGACACGTCGATGGCTTGATCCATCGCTGCGATTTCGGTGACCGTGATACCGTGGTCGACTGCTTCTGACAATCCTGTCTCCGCGTCAGGCCAGATAAGCGTGCACGCATTCTAAAGCATTCGCGATCCCCAGTGCACTTCGATAACCTGTATACATGAGCGACTTCCTGGCTGCTGCGTACCCGGCACTCTCTGGCCATCTCAGGAAACTTGCGATCGCCGATTTGCCGACACCGCTTACGACAGCGCAATTCGACTCCGCGCAGGGTGAGCGGGAAATCGCCATCAAGCACGACAATGTCAGCAGCACGCACTACGGCGGCAACAAGATACGCAAGCTCGAATACATCTTGCAGCGCGCCCGCGAGCGCAAAGCCAGGCGAATCGCGACCTTTGGTGCCGTTGGATCCAATCATGCGCTCGCCACCTCGATTATCGCCAGGCAGCACGGATTCGAGTGCACCTGCTTTCTCGTGCCGCAGAAACGAACGCCCAATGTTCCGCGAACGCTGAACATGCACCGCCGCATCGGCACGGAAATCGTTCCCTTCGGCCGTACGGTCGACCCGCTCCCGACCTTGAGGCGGTACTTGCACGGCCGGCACAGCTGGGTCATCCCGATGGGAGGCTCGAGCTGGCTGGGGGCCGTCGGATTCGTCAACGCCGGGCTCGAACTCGCTCGGCAGATCGAGTCAGGCCCTGTCGCGGCACCGAGCCGCATCTATATCGCGAACGGCACGATGGGCAGTTGCGTCGGCCTGTCGCTCGGTCTTGCGCTGGCGGAATTACCGACGGAGCTGCACGCCGTGCGCGTTGTGGATAACCGCTACGCGACGCCACCGGGTTTTCAGCGCCTGCTGCGAAAAACGGCAATGATGCTGAACCGTCTCGACCCCGCGTTTCCCTCGGACCTGGCCGATCGCGCGCGCATCTGCTGGCGCGATGAGTTTCTTGCCGGCGGCTATGCGGCAACCGACGAGGTCACGGACCGTGCAGTCGAATTCGGAGAAAGCGAACTCGGTCTCCGGATCGAGACGACATACACAGGAAAAGCGATGGCCGCTCTGCTGCATGACCTCGCTGCGCCGGAGTATGCCGGCGAGACGTACCTTTTCTGGAATACCTACAATTCACAACCGCTGCCGGTCGGCGGCGAGCGGCCCGACTCGCCGGACAATATCCCCCTGGAGTTCATGAGCTATTTTGACTGAGGCGGTTCCGGGGTCGGCGGTTTCTCTTTCGCCTTACCGCGGCGCTCGAGCTCTTCTTCGGCCTCTTTCGACTCCCGCCGCTTACGCGCGATTTCTTCGAGCATCAGGTCCAGCCACTCGCTCACATCGACTCCTGTTCCAATTCCGCGTTCACCTCATCGATCATTTCGCGCACCTCAAGCAGGGTTGGCGCATCCGGATCTGACTCAACCGTGTTGTGAACGACGCGGGCACGATCAAGAAATTCGTCGGCGTCGTACAGGACGATGCTGACGGGAACGCCGGTCGCCGCCTCGGCGAGCGATCGCACATGGCGCTGAAGGTGATGGCTCAGCGGACGTCCCGACGCGTCGACCTGTTCGTCCAGCAGAGCCTGCAGCCGGGCTTCGGGCGCCAGCGTGTCGTCCGTCAACGGCGCATGCGCTTCAAAGTACAGCACACCGTCGCGGCGACCCATCTGATAGGGTTCGTTGACGATAGTGACGGACTCGCCAATGTCAACCAGCGTATAAAGATACTCGATGTTCTCCGGGTACAGCCGAACGCAGCCATGACTGACGCGCATGCCGACGCCATAGGGCTGGTTGGTGCCGTGAATCAGGTAGCCGGGCATTTCCAGCTTCAGGACCCGGGTCCCCAGCGGGTTGTCCGGCCCGGGAGGGACCACGGACGGCAAGGGGTTGCCGAGCTCCGCATGTTCCTGCCGCACAGACGCCGGCACCCACCAATGCGGATCCCTGGCTTTGGAAACAACGCGGGTGATACCCAGCGGCGTCTCCCAGCCAACGCGACCGATCCCTATCGGGTAGGTGAGCACCTGCTGCAATTCTCCGTCCGCCGGCGGCGGGTAATAGAAGAGTCGCTTGGTCGCGATATTGAGAACCACGCCACTCTTCGGAACGTCTGGCAGTACGTATTGCGTTGGCAGCATTACCACGGTGTTCTCGCCTGGCAACCAGGGGTCGATGCCCGGGTTGGCCGCGAGGAGTTCGTCATAGCCGAGCCCGTACTCGCGTGCGAGATCGGAGAAGGTGTCGGCCTCGCGGGCAAACACGAGCTGCGGCGACCCAATCACCGTTTGACCGGCATCCTCGAGCGTAAAGGTGTTGGGAGCGATGGCGTCGACGACCGGGCGATCCTCGAACGCCAGCGATTGTTCGCGTCCGCTGTTCTTGATCCTGGTCAGGAAATCGTCAAGCGTCGAGCACCCGCTGACCAGCAGTAACGGCAACAGCAGCGCAGCGACTCGGCGCAAGCGCGGAGCTACTCTTTCGAACAGGTGGGCACTTTGCCTTCTGCCAGGGCCTGATTGTACAAGGGCAGTGTCTTCGGCCACTCGGATACCAATGCCTCGATTCGCGTTTCGCTGGACGGGTGGGTCGATACGAATTCCGCCGGCTTCTTGTCTGTTGTGGCATCCATTCGCTGCCACAGCGTTACCGCTGCCCGCGGATCAAAACCGGCTTTCGCCATGTATTCGAGGCCAATGATATCAGCTTCGCTCTCCTGGCCGCGCGTATGCGGCAGGGAGATGCCGAGGTCCGCACCGGCTTTGAGGGCCTGCTGCGCCGTATACGTGGCGCCACTGTAGCCTCCACCGAGAATAATGGCCGCGACGTTAATACCGACACCAGTGAGCGACGCTCTGGAGGCACGCTCGTTGGAATGCCTCGCCGTTACGTGCGCGATCTCATGCCCGATTACGGCGGCGAGCTGGTCCTGGTTCTCGGTTACTTCCAGAATGCCCGTGAACACACCGATCTTGCCACCCGGCATCGCAAACGCGTTCACCGCCTGACTTTCAAATACCGCGAGTTCCCAGTCCATATCGCTAAGCGGCGGATCCAGCACGCCAACGACGGACTGGGCGACGCACGCGACGAAATCGATCTTCTTTCGGTCCGTCGAGAGCGGCATGCCGGCACGCATCTGGTTGAAAGCGCGCGTGCTCTGCGCGACGAGCTCGGCATCGGATTTCCAGATCATCTGGCCGCGACCTGTGGGTGAGGTCGCGCAGGATGCTGTAAGCAGCGCGGCAAAAACAAACGTAATCAATAGCTTGAGTTTGTACATGCGATTGAATGCTCCTCCGGTATCGCAGGATTATAGCGCCTATGTGCGCGTGGCACCTGCCCAGCAATTCGACCGGAATCGTTACTCGCAGTTCCTTCTGGCTATCGCGGTAATCGCGCCTCGAAGCGCCGTCGCCAGCCCGCAGCGTCTGCTTTCTCGAGCAGGCCGTCGATATTCGACATCAGGCGTTTCTGCAGCGGCTTTTTGATGTTGTAGGTCACGCGGTAGAGGTCGCGTTCCGCGGCCACCGCCTTCAGCACCTCGTCGCTGGTCCTGATCTCATCGGCCAGCCCGAGATCCAGCGCACGCGTGCCATACCAGTGTTCTCCGGTCGCCACTTTCTCGAGGTCCAGCGTCGGGCGGTACTTGCCGACCGCCTCCTTGAACAGGACATGCACGTCCTCGAGCTCTTCCTTCAGTTTGGCCCGGTCCTCATTGGTATTTTTGCCGAACATCGTCACCGTGCGCTTGTACTTGCCGGCTGTGACCTGCTCGAATTCGACGCCGTGATTGTCGAGCATGCGATTGAAGTTCGGAATCTGCGCCAGCACACCAATGGAACCGAGGATCGCAAACGGCGCCGCATAAACCCTGGACGCAACGCAGGCCATCAGGTATCCGCCGCTCGCCGCGACCTTGTCAACGCACACGGTGAGCGGAATATCGCGGTCTCGAATACGGGCCAGCTGCGAGGCTGCCAATCCGTGTTCATGGACGACGCCGCCATGGTTCTCGAGGCGCAGGATGACGTCGTCAGCCTGCGAAGCGACGTCGAGAATGGCGCTCACTTCCTCGCGCAACGACGCAACCGCGCTTGCCTTCAGATCGCCTTTGAAGTCGATAACGAAACTGCGTGGCTTCGTCGACGGCGTCTTGCTTTCTGCCCTGGCCTCTTTTTTCCTGGCCTTTGCTGCCTGCTTTTGCTCGCCCTTCGTCGATATTGCAGCACGCAGCGTATCGGCAAGAGTCCTGAACTTCTTGTTGAGGTTTTCGACCTCCAGACCCTCATGGCTCGCGCGACGTCCGGCGGACGCGGCTGTCAAAATTACCACGACGATTGCCGCGAGGATCGTAATGACCTTCAGTAGGAATAGTCCGTATTCGGCGAGAAACTGGCCCATATGAATCCTGCTTGTAGCGGGTGGAAAACCTGACGCTAGATAGCGATACCAACGTTGTTCTTTTGCAGCACCTGTTCGGCCCGGTAGCTCGAGCGCACCATCGGTCCTGCGACAACTTCGAGGAAACCCTTCTCTAAACCCTCCGCCCGATAGGCATCGAACTCGGCCGGAGTGACATAGCGCTCGACCGGCAGGTGGTTGGGCGTCGGTCGCAGGTACTGGCCCAGCGTCAGAATGTCGACGTTGGCTTCCCGCAGGTCATGCATCGTCTGCATGATCTCGTTGTCTCGTTCACCCAGACCGAGCATGAGGCTGGTCTTCGTCAGGACAGCTGGCCGATAGGCCTTTGCGTGACGCAGCACGTCGATGGTCTGCCGGTAGCCGGCACGCGGATCCCGAACCGGGTGTGTCAGTCGCCGCACGGTCTCAACGTTCTGGGCGAATACCTCGAGGCCGGAGTCCACAACCAGTTCCACGTGCTCCTTGACACCATCGAAGTCGGGAGTGAGCGCCTCCACTGCCGTATTCGGGTTGAGTTTCTTGATCGCGCGGACGCACTCGGCATAGTGTGCCGCGCCGCCGTCTGCGAGATCGTCGCGATCCACTGACGTGATCACGACGTACTTGAGCCCCATCAGTTGCACCGCGCGCGCGGCATTGAGCGGCTCTTCCGCGTCAAGCCACCCTTTCGGGTTGCCGGTGTCCACGGCGCAGAAACGGCAAGCGCGTGTGCAGACCGAACCCATCACCATGATGGTTGCGGTACCGGCATTCCAGCACTCGCCGATATTCGGGCACATCGATTCCTCGCAAACCGTACTCAGGCGATGCTCATGCACAATCCTGCGCGTTCCCGAGTACCCGGAGCCGGATGGCATCCTGGCCCGCAGCCACTGGGGTTTGTCGCCCCGCAGCAGCGGTTCGGCGTCGCGTCGTTGCTTGACGCCATTCTTGATGGCGGCAAAGCCCGCCTCCGTCTTGTATTTCTGACCGCTCTGGACGACCGGTATGCCCTTAAATTTTCTGTCTTTCTGAGCCATTCGAGCTGCGCGTTTGCTTCGTTTCGGGGCGGGCATTGTCGCACAAATGGCGGACAAAAAAATCCCGGCCGAAGCCGGGAGAGTCAGGGGGAAATCATTAAACGCCAGAAGTGTCAGTGCAGCCTTGACCAGCTAACCAGTCTTACAGCACTCTGCTGCAGATCAAAGTTACGGGCCAGAATCGCCTCGATGTCGCGCTCGTCTGAATCCTGTTCCATTGGTTGATTCAGCTCTACGACACCGCAAAATTCGTTACCATCTCGATACTCGGTATCGGTCAGGATGAACTGTGTGTAGTACTTTGCAGACATGGGCAAAGACTACGCGCGACGGCGATCGGCATCTGTGAGCCAGAGCACAAATTGCCGCTCTCGCCTCTTGAATCGCCAGAAAATAGACCCAAATCACAAATATCCTGCAGATGGTTGCGAGCCCCGCGGTGCAAATTCGGCAACAGGCGTGAAGTCAGAGGCTACGGATACCCGCCAAGCGGTCGAATTTCTGGCGATTTTTGCGCCAGACAGCGTAGAATCCCCGCAAATCACGGACACGCTGCACAGTTTTGCTGTCATACCATATGTAATATCAGGCCCGATCTGCCGCGGGGCGGCAGACGCGCATCTCAAGAATCTATGAGGACTCAAACAATGGTCGCGAAAGGCGCTCTCCCTAAACTCGTTACTTTGAGCCTGCTGCTGCTGGTTGCCGGCAGCGGCCTCGCACAGAACGAGCTCCGCAAGACCTTTTTCAAGGAAGCCGACGCCGCCAAGGCAGCCGCTGAAAACGCCAATGCCGAGTTGCTGGCGCCTCGCAACTACGAACGCGGTCTCAAGGAGTACGAAGACGCCGAATCAGCCCTGGAACGCGGACGAAACATCGAGATTGTCCGAGCCAATGCGGCGGATGCGACCACTTACTTCAGGGCGGCCGCAGAGAAAGCGCGGCTTGCCTCCACCGCCCTCGCACAGGTAATGAAGAGTCGCCAGGACGCGGCCAATGCAAAAGCGCCGCAGTTGTCGGCTGAGCTCTGGCAGGAAGCGCAGCGAAAATTCGCCGACGCGATTCGCCTCCTGGAGCGCGGTGACCTCAAGAACTCGAAACGTTACGACATCGAGGCGACGAGCCTGTACCGCGAAGCGGAACTTGACGCTATCAAGAAGCAATACCTGAGCGAAACGCGCCGACTGCTCGCTGACGCCGACCGCGCCCGGGTTGGCCGCTATGCGCCTATTACGCTGGGCAAGGCCAAGCAGCTGCTGGCGGATGCCGAACGCGAACTGAACGAGAATCGCTACGACACGGATTTGCCGCGCAATCTCGCGCAACAGGCCAATTACGAAGCGAAACACGCTATCTATCTGTCGGAGGTGGTTCGCAAGGTACGCGACAAGAAACTGACGCCGGAAGAACTCGTACTGCAATGGGAACAGCCGCTGCAGGCGATTGCGGGTGTTGCCGATGCAGTCCCGAACATGGAGAACGGCCCGGACCGCCTGGCGCAAGAGCTGGTGGCGTACTTCGAGTCACAGCGCAATCAGCTGCAGGCCCTTGAGCAGGAAAAAGCCGAAAATGAAACGCGTATTGCGGACATGGAAGAAGAGCTTGGCGCGCTCGACGAACGTCTCGGTGGCGCGACGGCGGAACGCGCCGCGCTTATCCAGCGCCTCGAGGCACAGGCACGTGTCAAGCAGCAGTTCGAACAGATCGAAAAGATGTTTAGCGCTGACGAGGCCCGCGTGTTCAGGGAAGGCAATACCATCATCATGCGACTCGTCGGCCTGAGCTTCGACAGCGGCTCGTCGCAGTTAAAGTCGGAAAATTTCACTCTGCTCGGCAAGGTGGAAAAAGCGATAGACGTATTTCCACGCAGCGAGCTGATTATCGAGGGCCACACCGACTCGCACGGCGGCGACGACTTCAACCAGACCTTGTCTCAGTCACGTGCCGAATCCGTGCAACAGTACATGATCAATGCCATGCGCATTCCGACGTATCGGCTGATCGCAACGGGCTACGGCGAAACCCGGCCCGTTGCCAGTAACGAAACCGCGGCGGGTCGCGCCCGCAACCGTCGTATCGACATCGTTATCAAGCCGAATCTCGACGTGACCTAGTCCTGGTCGGCTTGCAGGCCAGAATCGTGACGGCGCCACCAGTCAGCAACGGTGCGCGCCGTTTCTTCGTTGACGAGATAGCCGTACTCGGCGTGCACGTTCAGCAAGCCGTCCAGGCGAAAGTAGTTGTAGATCGCCTTGTCGTCGAAACTCTCCACCAGTCCCAACTGCAGCATCTCGCCGAAGTCGTCTGTCAGACGCGGATCGATTGCCGTCAGATCGCCGACCGCCGTCAGGTTTTTCCAGTGGCGAATGTTGTCGGGATAGCGTGCGCTGCCCCGCAACTCTCGCCCTTTGATTCGCTTTTGCATGTAGCGCTGGCCGAGCGGGCTGCCCATTGTCAGCAACAGATCGACATGGGCCCGGTCGCCCTCCGTGTGCGACATGTCCCAGAGCGTGTCGTAGGCGATGACCGACCCCATGCTGTGGGCAAGCAGTAACAGCGGGCGATGCGCCTCCGTCGCCACTCGCAGCGGAATCTTCAACATTCGCCGCGTGTGTTCGGCGATACCATTGTCGTCGGCGACATAACGATGCAAATCGCGCAGATGCAGTTCCGTTCTCTCACTGGCGATGTGCGGAATCAGGAACGGCAACCTGTCGCCGATGCTGTAGATCCACCTCGATAATCGGCGACGCCACGACCTCGCCTCGGCGATGTCGCTGTTGCTCGCTGTCGCCTGGCTGATGACGTTCTTGATGGCCTCGCTGTCCAGGCTTATATCGCGATGCTCGCGATAGAAATCGTAAGTCCAGGAGACGATATCGAAACCGCCGCTGGTCGCGGCGATCGCCTCGGCAACGGTCGCGTCGATGCGCCGCAGACCAGCCTGCAGGCAGCGCAGCAGCGCCTCGCGGTGCACGGCAGGCTCCGGCTTCGGCAACAGCCCGGGCACATACAGGACGATCGGGTGGCCTGACTCTTTCAAGATGCGGCCTTGTTGAGCAGGTCATGCAGTTCGCCGACATGCTGCACCTCGGCGTCGGCTGCGGGATATTCGTCCGGCCAGGCATCGCCGTTGCGATTCACCCAGACCGCACGCAGGCCCGCCTCGCGGGCGCCGTGCACGTCGTACAAAGGATGATCGCCAACGTGTATCGTCTGCTCCGCAGCGGCGCCGCCCGCCGCAACTGCCATGTCAAATATTGCGCGCGCCGGTTTCGCCGAGCCCGCCATCGCGGCCGAAACAACGCCGTCGAACAAGCCGCGAATGCCGATCTTGTCCAGGTTGGCGTTGCCGTTGGTCACGGCGATCAGGGTGAAGCGCTGGCGCAACGCGACGAGTGCCGGACGCGCTTCGGGAAACAGCTCGACATCGTTGCGTGCCTCGTCGAAGACGGCAAAAGCATCGTCAACGTATGCGCTACCGTAGCCAGCAGCCTCACCGATGCGCGTGAGCACGGTGCGGCGCAGAAACGTCAGATCGTGCGTGCGGTCACGGTATTCGGCTATCACCTCTGCGCGCAACTCGCGCAATTCCTCGGGGCCATACAGTTCCGTTATTCGCGGGTAGCGTTCGCCCATCCACGAGTACAGGCGCTCCTCGGCACGCTTGATGACCGGGTGTATCGCCCAGAGCGTGTCGTCGAGATCCAGTGTGATTGTGCGAATGTCGTTCACGGCTTGCCCGCGCGGCGTTGATCAACGAACATTGTGGGCTCAGGACCCGGCCGGAGCAAGGCGATGAAATACCTGCATACCATGGTACGTATTACGGACATCGACAAGTCGTTGGCGTTCTATTGCGAGCAGCTCGGGCTCGTCGAACTCAGACGCCGTGACAACGAGCAGGGCAGGTTTACGCTGGTGTTTCTCGCCGCACCCGGCGACGAAGAAGCGCAGATCGAGCTGACCTATAACTGGGACCCGGAGGAGTATGGCGAGGGTCGGAACTTCGGACACCTGGCGTACCGGGTCGATGACATCTACGCCCTGTGCCAGAAACTCATGGATGCCGGCGTAACCATCAACCGTCCGCCGCGTGATGGCCACATGGCATTCGTACGCTCACCTGACAACATCTCGATCGAGCTGCTACAGAAAGGCGAAGCGCTGCCGCCCAGGGAACCCTGGGCGTCGATGCCGAGTGTCGGGCACTGGTAGGAAAAACGCCGGCCGCGGCAGCGACTAAGAACTGAGGCTATAGCGCGCGGCTCTTGTCCGTCGGAACCAGGCCGTGCTTTTCGACCAGCGCGGCGAATCCGGGGCTGTCGGCCAGCCGGGCGTAGGCCGGATACTGGCGGGTGGATGCAAGCGAGAAATCCGCGCCATGGCCGGATGCATACTCGTCAAGCCACGTGAGCGCGAGCTCGTCCTGCCCGGCAATGGCAAGCGTCTCCGCCGCCGCGAACAGGTAGTCGCCGCCACCCCAGTCATCCAGCGACCTCGGGTAAAGCTCGCGCACCCGCAGCGCCGCGGCGAGTGCCTCGTCCTTGCGGCCCATGATCGCCAGTGCATAGGCTCGTGCCCGTTCGATATCCGCCTCGTTGGGCTCGAGGCGCTGCGCGGCATCGATAAGCGGCAAGGCCCGCGCGGCAAAGCGGGCGGCCTCAGTGGGCTCGCCGTGGTTCCACAACACATAGGCACGCAGCAGGTCCTCGGGCCAGAGATGGTACTGCACATCAATCGTGCCCGGCGACCATTGGCCGATAAAATCGAGCGCGCGCTGCGCGTCGCCGAAACGTGCCTCGGCCAGCACGTATTCGACACGCTCGACCAGACCAATATTGCCGGCGTTCACAAGCTCCCGCATCAGTGTCAATAGCGGCTTGTTATCGCCGGTCGTCGCCTGCCGGAGCCAGGCTCGGCGCAAGCGAATCTGCGGGTTGCCCGGTTCGCGTTTCTCGGCGGCATCCTGCCAGGCGGCCGCCTCCTCGAAGCGGTCCAGCACCCGCAGTGAATCCTCGACCTCCACCAGGTTCTCTACCGAGTTCGGGTCCAGCACAGCCGCCCGCTTCAAGGCTTCCAGCGCCTCGCTCCAGCGGCCGGCGCGTCGCAGAATCCAGCCCCTGATGGCCCAGGCATGTTCGTTACTCGACTCGAGCGTCAACACGCGATCGACCTCGATCAGTGCCGACGCGTAGTCGAGATTGACCCAGTAGTGATACAGGCCGAGCATCAAGCCGACGGCCGTGGAATCAGGCTGCAGCGCGCGGGCGCGGCCGATCGCGGCCCATGCCTCGCTTGCGTCGCCCTGCTCGCGGCTCGTGTACCAGAAGCGGCTGAGGTAAGCATGGGCCAGGGTTGCCCAAGCCTCGACAAAGTCGGGATCCAGTTCAACCGATTTTCTTGCCATATCGATGGCCTCGGTCAAAACGTCATCGCCGCGGTCGTTACGTTGTTTCAGCAGGAGCCTTGCATCGAGGTAGGCCTCGTATGCCGTCAGGCTGTCGGTCGGCCGGCTTTCCAGACTGACTTTTTCGGCGGGCGTCAGCGCCGCCTGCAGGGCCGTTGCGATCTGCCGCGTAATTTCACTTTGCACGTCGAACACGTTCGCGGTCGTCAGTACCCGGTCATAGGTTTCTGCCCAGATATGTTCGTCGGTCGCAGCGTCGATCAGCTGCACGTTGAGCCGTACCCGGTCTCCGGCGCGTTGCACCCCGCCTTCCATCACCGTCGCGACACCGAGCTCACCGGCAATGTCCTTGATGTTGTGCACCGTATCGGCATAGCGCAGCACCGAGGTGCGCGAAATGACCTTCAGCTCATTGATCTTCGATAGCTGCGTCAGCAAATCGTCGTGCAGCCCGGCGACGAAACTGTCTGCGCTCGTGTCTGTCGAGAGATTCGAAAATGGCAGTACGGCAATGGACTTTTCCAGGGATGCAACGACCTTGCCGCCATCCCCGATGGATTCCGTCGCGGCCGTCGGCTCGCGGAACCTGTCGGCGAGCAGCAGCACAACCGCCAGTGCCAGCGCAGCGATTATGAAGTAATTCAGGCGGCGTCCCGTCGACGGCGTGATCGACTCATCCCTGTCGACTTCTTCGGTCTTCTTGACGCCCTGCGGCGTGAGCTCGAATGCCCAGGCCAGGAACAGGGCAATGGGCAGACCCAGCGCCAGCATGGCCAGCAGCATCGGCATGAACCATTCCGGCAAGACCAGGTTGTCCGCCAGCAGGTCGCCCGCTTGTGCAACCAGCCAGGAGACCAGCACGTACGCCGCGCCAACGCGGAATACGTTGCGGCGCTTGAGTTCACTGATGAGGCTTGGCAAAGCGGTGTTCCCCGGTAATCGGCTCGCGGCACGATAGCATTATCCCGGACCTGAGAGGAACACGGCTTGCGGCCGCGGGTCCGAGACACCCGTCGTCCTCAACTCAGCCACTGCGATACCCGGACGCCTTGCCGCGTACCCGACAAACCGCCATGCTGGTCATGACCGGCACACGCAGCCGCACCGCAGGTTTTCCTGAGACGCAGTAGCGCTGCCGCGAGACAGCAAGCACGGAAATACTATGAACCCGGCAAACCATGTCGAAATTCGACTCACCGAACTCAGCCGCACGTTTGCCGAGGGCGATCGTTTACATCGTGTACTCGATCGCCTCAGTGCCGAGTTTCTGCGCGGCGAAACCGTCGCTATTCGCGGCCGCAGCGGCTCGGGCAAGTCAACACTGCTGAACCTCGTAGCCGGCATCGACGCGCCGGACGCGGGTCGTGTCGTCGTCGCCGACATCGACCTGACCGGGCTCTCCGAGCGTGATCGCACACTGTTTCGCCGCCGGCACATCGGTTTCGTTTACCAGGCCTTCAATCTCGTACCAACGCTTCGCGTGGCGGACAACATCCGCCTGGTGCTGGAACTCAATGCGATCGCGGGCAAGGAAGCCGACACTCGCATCGAGGAGTTACTCGATGCCGTCGGCCTCGCCGATCGTGCCGACAGTTTTCCCGACGTGCTTTCCGGCGGCGAGCAGCAGCGTGTTGCCATCGCCAGGGCGCTCTGCCACCGGCCGGCCGTGGTGCTGGCTGACGAGCCGACCGGAAATCTCGACGACGCGACCGCGGATACGGTGCTGGCCTTGCTCGACCGCCTCGTGCGCCAGGAAGGCGGCACGATGCTGATCGCGACGCACAGCGCCGGCGTCGCGTCGTTCTGCGATCGAACGCTGGAGCTGCACAACGGTACCTTCGAAGCCGCAGCGAAGGATCCGTCCGCGAAATGATTTCGACGCTGCAGCGCGCCAACCTCAACTACCTGCTGCGCCACCCCTGGCAGCTGGCACTCGCCGTGCTCGGCATCGCGGTCGGGGTCGCGGTTATCGTCGCCGTCGATCTTGCCAACAGCAGTTCAAGAAAAGCGTTTCTGCTGTCGATGGATACGGTAACCGGCAAAGCGACGCACCAGGTCATCGGCGGCCCGCGCGGTCTCGACGAAAACCTGTACACGTTGCTGCGCGTGACGCACGGCATACGTAGCATCGCTCCCGTCGTGGATGGCAACGTGGTCATCGGTGACACCTCGCTGCAGGTCCTCGGCGTCGACCTGTTCGCCGAGCAGGAAATGCGCGCGTTCTCGGCTCGGGTGTCAAGCGATAACGGTGACGCGCAGACCTTTTTTCGTGACATGCTAACGACGCCCGGCGCCGTCATCATGTCCCGGGGCACGGCGGGTGCGCTCGGTATCGGGGCCGGCGAGCGCTTCACCGTGGTCGCCGGGGGCAAACGGTATCCTGCCGTTCTGCTGGGCACCTACACCAATGAGGCCGCCGCCGGACTCGACAATCTCGTGACGGCCGACGTCGCAACCGCACAGGCCTGGTTCGAACTTCCCGGCAGACTGACGCGCATCGATGTCCGCATCAGCGATGAGGACCCTGAACTTCAGCAACGGCTGGAGGCGGTGCTGCCGGACGACACGACGTTGCTGGCGTCCGCGGCACGTACGCGCACGACTACCGAGATGAGCGCTGCGTTTATGACCAACCTCACCGCCATGAGCCTGCTGGCGCTGCTCGTTGGCCTGTTTCTTATCTATAACAGCGTCAGCTTCTCGGTGCTGCAGCGCCGCCGGTTGATCGGTATCCTGCGCGCGCTCGGCACAACGCGTCGACAGGTGTTCGCGCTGGTGCTGGGCGAGACCGCCGTGATTGGCCTGCTCGCCGCCTGCCTGGGTGTCGCCGCCGGCGTCTGGCTGGGTGGCGAATTGCTGGGCCTGGTGTCTCAGTCCATCAACGATTTCTATTTTCGCGTGTCCGTGACGGATGTCTCGGTCAGCGCGTTCTCGGTCGGCAAGGGCATCGTTGCCGGCCTGGGTGCCGCCATGCTGGCCGCGGTCTTGCCGGCGCTCGAGGCATCGTCGTACCGACCGCGACTGGCGATGACGCGTTCGACGCTCGAGCAGCAGACGCGCCGGGTCTTGCCGATTGTTGGCCTCGCCGGCGTTGCGCTGCTGCTGATTGCCGGCGCCGTGCTGGCGCTATCCGGCCGCAGCCTGGTGGCAGGGCTGGTCGCCGTCTTCGTGCTGATACTGGGTTTTGCGCTGTGCGTGCCGCTTGCAGCCAAGGCCGCCAGCGGCGTATTGGCGCCTGTTGCCGGACGGCTCGGCGGCGTCTGGGCACGCCTTGCCGTTGGCGGCATCGGCAGCAGCCTGAGTCGCACCGGCGTTGCTATCGTGGCACTCGCGGTCGCTGTCTCGGCGACCATCGGTGTCAGCGTCATGGTGGACAGCTTTCGCGGATCGGTGAGCGGGTGGCTGGAACAGACCCTGCAGGCCGATATCTACGCCGGTACGCCGCGCGGTACGCTCGATCCGCAGCTGCTCGAGCGTATGACAGGCTTGCCCGGGGTGGCCGCGTTCAGCACCAATCGCCGCAGCTGGTACGAGAACGAGAACGGTCGCGCCCAGGTACTGGCCATGAAGATGGCGCCGGGCAGCTATGCCGGCACCGAAATTCTCGATGCGGATCCCGCCACCGTCTGGCGAGCGTTCGACAGCGACGACGTCGTACTGGTGTCCGAGCCCTACGCCTACCGGTACCGGGTGGCGCCCGGCGACACCGTGACCTTGCGCACCGCCCGCGGCGCGACGGCTTTCCACATCGCCGCGACGTACCAGAGCTATGATATCAATGCGGCGGCGCTGCTGATGAGCCGGCAAACCTACGACCGGCATTTCGACGATCCGGGCATCGACTCGATCGGCCTGTACCTGGACGATGGAGTCGATGCCGACACCGTTATTGCCGAGATGCGCTCGATTGCCGCGGGCCGGCAGGAACTGCTGATCAATTCCAACGCGAAGATTCGCGATCTCTCCCTGGAAATATTCGACCGCACGTTTGTGATCACCGACGTGCTGTACTGGCTTGCGCTCGGCGTGGCCTTCATCGGCATACTCGGCGCGATGCTGGCGCTGCAGCTCGAACGCGCGCGTGAGCTGGCGGTGCTTCGCGCGCTCGGCATGACGCCACTGCAGCTCGGCGGCATGATCACGTTGCAGACCGGCGTCATCGGCCTGCTTAGCGGACTCGCGGCAATCCCGCTCGGCGTCGTTATGGCCTACGTACTCATTGAGGTAATCAATCGACGCGCTTTCGGCTGGCAGATCGATATGTCGATTTCGTCAGGAATTCTCGTCGCGGCCGTGCTGTTCGCGATCGTAGCGGCGCTGTTCGCCAGCCTCTATCCTGCCTGGCGTTCCGCGCACAGCGCACCCGCCGTCGCGATGCGCGAGGAGTAAGGGATGCGCTGGCGGGAATTTCAGCGAACATCGCGATTGCAGCTCGTCCTCGCCGCGACGATCGTGCACGCCGCGGCGGCTCTTGCCGACGACGCAGCACCGGAACGCTCGCAGCTTTCCGCGCTGCTGAGTGCCGAGAGCAATGCCGGTTTCGCGCTGGCGGTTGAGCCGCGCGAGTTCGAGTTTCCCCGGGACCATGGCCCGCACGCCGGCTTTCGCAACGAGTGGTGGTACATGACGGGAAACCTCGATGCGCGCGACGGCCGGCGCTTTGGCTTCGAACTGACCCTCTTCCGATTCTCGCTGAGCCCGGATCCGCCTGTCTCCGTCTCGGCATGGCGCAGCAACCAGGTCTACATTGCGCACTTTGCCGTAACCGATGCCGATGGCGAGGCGTTCTACGTCGCTGAGCGTTTCTCGCGCGGCGCGCTGGGGCTCGCCGGTGCGCAGTCGCAGCCGTTTCGTGCCTGGATCGACGACTGGCAGATCGCCGCGCTCGATAGCGACGCGCAACGCGAACACTGGCAGCTCGACGCCCGCGACGGTGACGTTGCGCTACAGCTCGAGCTGCTCGCCACCAAGCCACCGGTATTGCACGGCGACCGGGGCCTGTCGCAGAAATCCGCCGAACGCGGCAACGCGTCCTATTACTACTCGATTACGCGCTGGCAGACACAGGGTGAGCTGCGGCTCGGTCGCGACACGTTCAAGGTATCCGGACTGTCGTGGCTCGACCGCGAATGGAGCAGCAGCGCGCTGGCAAGCGACCAGCAGGGTTGGGACTGGTTCGCGCTGCAGCTCTCGGACGGCAGTGAACTCATGATCTATATCCTGCGCAAGACAGACGGTACGCAAGACAGGTATAGCGGCGGCACCTGGATTGCAGCAGACGGCAGGTCACGCCATCTCGATCGGGAGGACATCGCCGTGACGGCGACGCGGCAATGGCAGAGCCCCGCCGGCGGCAGCTATCCGGCTGCCTGGCAGATTCGTGTTCCGGCTCTCGAGCTCGCGCTCGATGTTGTCCCCGTCATGGCGGACCAGGAGCTGTTTACGACCGTGCGTTACTGGGAGGGGGCGGTCGACGTGGCCGGCACACGGAGCGGCAGCGACGTCAGTGGTCGCGGCTACGTCGAACTCACGGGTTACGCCAACTAAAGCCATCAGCTGGCAACAAGACATCGCCGCGCCTGCAGGGATCGACAATGACACGGTTGCCGGCCTTTGCGATCGCGCACAATTCGGATCGACGCAACGCGTCTATTGCGCGGCTGTATCGATATGCAGGCCATCGAGGGCCGAACGCGTATCGATCATCAGGCGATGTTCGCCTGTCTCATCGGAATATGCGAGCTCAACGCGCTGCGGTGACGGCGCCAGCGGAAAAAAGACGTCGAGCGCCAGCTCCTCTCCGGTGCTGAGCTGTACCGGAAACACCGTTTGCCGCCGTTCGATCCGGCGATTGACGGCGCTGTTGTTGACGCCGCGCACCACACCACCGACGGCTAGCGCCGGGCCGAGCAGCAGCAAACCACCGGCCGCGGCTCCCGCTCCGCCGGCGCCGGCAGCCGCGCCCGACAATAGCGAACCATACGCAGCCGCGGTCGCTGCCCCGACACCCGCCGCGGTCACCACGGCGCCGGCGACCAGCATGGTCCCTGCCCCACGTCCTGCCTTTGCCGTCAAGCCGGAGTCGCGGTAGCGGCGGCTGGTCTGCTTGCTGCCTTTGACCAGGGCCTTGCGCCCGGGCTGTGATTCTATCGCTGTGCCGAGCGAGTCGACGACCGTCAGCCTCGTGATCGAGAGCGGCCGGCCGGACACATTGCTGACGTGGAGCAGGTATTCATCCCAGTCGGCGTTTCTGGCCCAGGTCCCCGGGCCATCGCGAACGATTACCCAGTCCAGGCTTGCATTCATGCGCGCGTCGTCCGCGACCGCGAGTGCCTGCGTAGTTTGTATCGGCCGCGCATCCTTGAGCACTTTGGTGCCGCCGCAACCGCCAAGCAATGAGGCGGTGAGGACGAACGCGGCGATAAGGCCTGTTTCGACGTTTCTGCTGTGCATGATGTGCTCCCGGGCTGAAGGCGAAATCACCGTCTTTGAGCCCCGAGGATGCTTTCCCTGGCGTGGCCGTGCCTGAGCGATCACCGATGATCGGCTGATGATGTGATGATTCCCGGCTATGTACGCCTCACTGGCTCGGTTGCTGCGCCAGGAACGCCAGTTCCTCTTCTGCAATCAATAACAGGTCGGCGACGATGTCGGCTCGATTGGGCTGAATGTGCAGGCCCTCCGTGTAGCGCAGGCGTTTGGGCTCACTCGCCGAATCGAACAGCAGCTCCGCCTGGCCAGGCGGCGTGCGCTCGTCTTCGGTCGCTCCAACAATCAGTACCGGTCGCGGCGATATCCGGGCCAGGTATTTCGGCGTATCGAATACCGGCCCGTAGGCCAGCCAGTTCAGGATGATCGACAACGGATAGTGCAGTGGCCGGGTCCGGATTCGGCGGGCAAGCTGCACCTCCAGCCAGAGACGATTGTCTGCCGCACCGTGAACGAGTATCGCGCCTCCGATTCGCCCGTCTCGTGCCGCAGCCGCGGCGGCAAACGGCGCACCCAGGCTCGCGCCGACGATGATGATGCGATCGCTATCGACCCATGGCTGGTCGATCAGCCAGTCAAGCAGCAGGGAAATTGCCGGCACTGTATCGAGAATGGCTTGTCGGGCCAGCGGAATCGCCTCGGCGGTTGCGACTACGCCTTTGGTCTTCTCGGGTCCGTCGTAGGGATAGTCCATGCCGACAACGGCCCGCCCGTCAACGTCGCCGAACAGATCGACGGCATCGCGACCGGTGCGGTGTCCGCCGAGAATCAGCAGGACGGGCAGCGGTCCGCCCGCATTGGCTTTACGAATGACCCTGAACGAGACGTTCAGCCCGGTGTCCGATCTCAGCCGCACGGCTTCCGACACCTGCTCATGCTGGACAGCCCTGGTCTCGGACTCGACGCCGTCAATACTTCCCTGCCGTTCGTCGAACCACGCTTCCCGGGGTTGAGACGACTCCCAGCGCAGCCAGGAAAGCGCCGCGGTCATGAGCAGCAGTACGAATGCCAGGAAATAAACCGGCAACCGGCCGCGCCGAAATACTGGTTTCGATTGTGTTGCAATGGGCATTCGCCGAAGTCAGCGTGGCTCGCTGTCCCACGCACTCTGCGTGTGCGCAGGCGGCGGCAACGGCTCGATATTCGCCTCCATCAGAATCGGCGCTCGTCCATCCACGATCGCACCTGTTCCGTATTTCCTGGTTCAGTCCCGGCCTTTCGTTTTCGCGCTGAAAAATACCGCGAATGACGTCGCCATCGTAGGGCTCCTCGGCCAGCGTTTCCGGATCCCATTGACTTCGCGTCGTGTGAAAAAATCGCCGCCGTAGATGTGGATGCCGCGACGCCGCGAGTTTAACCCGGCTTTGTGGGACTCTGTCATAGCCTCGACTCCTGCTCCTGGCCACCCCCACAGAAACGGCGATCTCGCCAGTCGTTCAATTGCGAATAAGGAGCATAGCATTCATTGAGAATCGGTATGTTCGGTTTCAGGCAGGGATTATTTCCGACGACGCATGGGCCGGCATTCGGGTGAAAACCGGGCAGGGCCCGACGGCTCAGACAGCCGGCGGCATCAACGGCGGCAGTGTGTCGTGACGCCGTGATTCGGCATCGTCGGTCAGCGTGACAATCGAGCGCAGCGCCTTCGCCAGCGCCTCGCGGTCCCAGTCACGGCCTCCCGGGCCGTAGCTCGCCATCGAAAGTCGTCGCAATTCGTCCGACAGTGGCGAGGCCACTCGCTCGGCAAGTGCGCCAACGCTGCGCGGTGCGTCGTCGGGCCACTGCAGACGCCCCCATTCGAGCAATGCGGAACGCAGTGCCGCATCCTCACCGGCCGACGCCGCCTTGCGGGCCGCCTTTATTAATTTCGCCTGCTGCTTGTAGACGGGCGGCGGCTGCGGCTCGCGAGGCAGGCGTTTGCGACTGGTGCCGCGCGACGACCACCACCAGGCAAAGATCGTCAGCAGCCAGGCCGCCGCGAGCAGCTGGCTTGCACGTGGCCAGAAGTCGTCCGGCACCGGCCTTCGCTCCGGCAATGCTTGGTCGCCGGCAGGCGGAGGCGCGGTAGCGACGGCGGCTTGCGCCACCTGCGCTGCAGGATCCGCCTTCACAGTGATGGTACGCGCCGGCAGTGTCGCGACGCGCCACTCGCCGGCATCGATGTTCCACCAGGGCACCTCGAGTTCCGGAAGCTCGATATCGCCGGCATTGACGCCGATCATTGCGTACTGATCCTTGCGAACACCACGAATACCGTCTGCCTGGATACGGCGACTCAGTTCCGGTTTGTCCGCGTAGATATTCAGGCCGTCGATAGCCGGCGGGTCGATGGCCGGTATCTGTGTCTCGATCTGCCCGAGCGCGGAGATTGTCACCCGCCTCGTCACCGGCTCACCGGCCGTGATTCGGTCCGGCTCGCGCGACCACTCCTCGCTCAGCTGCACGTCTCGCGCCGGCAGCCAGGTGGCATTGGGATAATCCGCGGGCGGCGCCGGAATTGGCAGGACCTTGACGGTATGCGCATCGGACTGGAAGACCTTGCGTCCGGTGATGCGACCGTCGCGCAATACGCGCGCCTCGAAGCGCGCCGGCGATATGCTGATCTCGCCGCTCTCCTGGGGGTAGATCGCGATAACGCGCTCGACGACATTGTAGGCTTTGCCGTTCAGGATCGACTCGTAGCTACGTTCGTCGCCGGCCAGTTCGACCAGCACTTCGGCACCGCTGATTGTCGGCTCGCGCAGCGCGGGCTGGCGTGTGGCAACCGCGCGATACACCTTGATACGATACAGGATCTGCGCCTGAACGTAGGTCTCGGACTGATCCACCTCGCTCGCGACGAACACGTCCGCCTCGCCGGGCGGCGCGTCGGCAGGCTCGTTGACGACGATCCGCACCGGCGCGGTCTGCTCGTTGCCGATGACGATTGCCGGAATAAACTGCTCGCCGGTTGCTTTCGGCATCAGCGCAATGGTCCAGCTGCGGCTGCGCCGGATTTCACCATTGAAAATCGACGTGTTGCTCAGCTGGCTGACCTGGCCGACGTAGAAATCTTTTTCCAGCACCGTGAGGTCGGGCTCCTGGTCGGTATTGGAATCGACGGTAATCTCGAGCATGAAGGATTCGTTCAGGTCGACCGCCGGGCGATCGACCGTTGCCCGGACGGCGGCCGACGCCGCCGGCAGGTAGAGCATCGCGATCAACAGCGTCAGGGCCGATCGTCGCAGCCCTGCAGGCATTCGTATTACCACGGTTGCACCTCGTCATCCGGCCAGACATCGTTGCCGTCCTGATCTTTACCTGACCTTTGATACTGATGTCGGAATTTTCGTCTCAGCAGGCCGCCCGGATCATCCGGTATGCGCCGCAGCCACTGCTCCATGGCCTGCTGCTGTTCCTGCTGCTGACGCAACTCGGCCAGCTCCGCCTCGGACAATTGCTGCGGCTGCTCGCCCTGCTGGGCCTCTTCGGCCGCACGCTTGAGTTCCTGCTGCAGCGCCGCGAGGTCCTCTTCACTCATCTCCTCGTCGTCGCCCTGTGACGGCTCGCCCCCCTCGGATTCGCTGTCCGCCTGCGACGCCCCATCCGAGCCCTGCTGGTCGGCCTGGCTTTCCGAATCCGACGCCTCGCCGTCACCGCCGGGGTTCTCGGCCGACTGCTGATCGTCCGGCTGATCTTCCTGCTGTTCCTGCTGCTGTTCCTTGAGGGTTTTCAGGAGCTCGAGGTTGTAGGCGGCATCCTCGTCGTCCGGCTGCATTTCCAGCACCTGCTCGTACGCGTCGATGGCTGAATCGAGCGCTCCCTGGAAAGCCAGCGCGTTGCCGAGATTATAAAGGCTGCGTGCGTCGCCGCGTTCCGCAAACCCGGCCGCGCTGCCGGCATAGTCCTTGGCGCGATAGCGCGCCACAGCACGCCACTCGGGATCCTCGAACAGCGCGGCGGCCTCTTCAGGATTGCCTGCTTCGAGCTGCTCTTGTGCCTGTTGGTTCTTGTTCCGCCACAGGTCATCCCAGAGCGAAGCCTCCGCCGGCGCTGGCAGTGGCAGTACGAACAGCAAGACCACCAGGACCCAGCCGCGCCGAAACGCGAGCGCCGCGATCGGCAGCAGCAGCAACAGCAGCCAGGGTCCCTCTTCACGCCACTGATCCGTGGCCAGGGATTCGTCCGAGGCCGAGGCCGGCGCCGCGTCGAGTTGCCCTGACAGCAGCAATTCGAGATCGCGATCGTCGGTCGACAGCACGGCGAAACGACCGCCACCGGCAACGGACAGCTTGCGCAACGCCGTTTCTTCCAGTCGCGGCACCGCGATCTGTCCGCGGTTATCGGTAACGAAACCACCGGAAGCCCTGGGTATCGGCGCGCCTTCCGGCGTACCAACGCCGAGTACCGACAGTGAATAGCCGGCGCCCTTCAGTTCGCGAGCGGCTTTCTCGGCCGCTGCCGACGAGCCGCCGTCCGTAATCAGCAGCACCTCGCCATAAGCGACGCCCGCCTGCTCAAGCAACTGCCGGCCTTTTCGAATACCGACTTCGGGATAGCTGCCGCGGCTCGGCATGATGTCCGTGCTGAGGCTGTTGACCAGCGCCGCAACGGTGTCGGTATCCGTCGTCAGCGGCGTGACGGTAAACGCGTTCGCGGTGTAGACGACAAGTGCGGTCTGCCCGCTGCTGCGTCGTTCCAGTATGTCGAGGATCTTCAGGCGAGCACGCGCGAGACGGCTGGGCGAAACATCCGGAGCATCCATGGATCGCGACAGGTCCAGTGCCACTACCAGTGCCTGTTCCGCGCGAAACACGGGCTGCTCGATGCGCTCCCAGGCGGGTCCCGCCAGCGCAACCGCGGCAAGCACTCCGCCGAGGCCCAGCAGCCACCAGCGATAGTCGATGCCGCGACCTGGCTCGCGCGACAGCACGTAGGGCATCAGCGCCGGGTCGATCACGTCGCGCCAGTTTCCGGGTCCGAGACGGCCGCGAGCCAGCAGAGTCGCAATGAGCACGACCAGCGGCACGGCGAACAGCCAGGCCGGACGCAGCCAGTGGAACTCAGCGAGCATTGGCGTGTACCCGCGCCGGTCGCCGGCGCATGAGGCGTTTCAGCAGACTGACTGCACACATCATCAACACCAGCACGAGTGCGCCGCCCAGTGGCCAGAAATACAGAGACTTGACCGGCCGAAAACCGGACTCGGGCTCTTCGACAGGCTCGAGCTCGTCCACCAGGCGATAAATGTCCTGCAGGCTCGCGGTATCGGTTGCGCGGAAGTACCGGCCACCCGTCAGCTCGGCGATTTTTGTCAGCGTCGCCTCATCGAGATCCGCCGAGGGATTGATGCGGCGGCGACCACCGATGAGTGAAGAGACTTCGATCTGCTCGGCACCGATGCCTATCGTGTAGATGCGCAAGCCCACCTGTCGCGCCAGCTCGGCGGCCTTGATCGGCTCGACTTCGCCCGCCGTATTGGCGCCGTCGGTAAGCAGCACCAGCACCTGGTCGCCCGCCTCCTCGGGCTGCTCGTGCACGCGTCGGACAGCCAGCGTAATCGCATCGCCTATCGCCGTCTTCTCGCCGGCCAGACCAATGAAGGCTTCCATCAGCAGGACGTTGACCGTCTCCCGATCCAGCGTCAGCGGAACCTGCAGGTAAGCGCGTTCGCCAAAAAGAATCAGGCCAATACGATCGCCTTCGCGGCGCGAAATAAAATCGCTCGCAACCGCCTTGGTCGCTGTCAGGCGATCGACGCGACGATCGCCGAGCTCGAAGTCTTTCTGATCCATGCTGCCCGACAGGTCGACCGCGAGCATCAGGTTGCGGCCGGAAACCGGCACGTCGAGCTCGTCACCGATACGCTCGGGTCTCGCGGCCGCCAGCACCAGCAGCAGCCAGGCGAGAACGGCAACCCAGAAGCGCCAGTTGAGCAGCTGTTCCGCGTCCGAGCGATCTTTTAACGATTCGAAACCACCGAGCGAGGGAACGCGCAATCCTGCCTGCGACAGGCCTCGTGCCTGCGGCAACAACACACGCATGATCCACGGCAGCGGCAAGGCGAGCAGTGCCCAGGGCCAGGCCAGCGACCACATCAGGCTGCACCTCGCGGCGGCGTCTGCAGGCGCGTGCGCACGGCCGACAACAGCGCGTTGACATCGACATCGGAAACGTCGCCGTCCGGATCCCTGTACGGGAGCGCAAGCAGGCTCTTGCCGCCTTCCGTGCTGAAGTACGGCAATGGCAGACCGCTATCCAGCCAGTTCAGCCACGGCTCGCCCGTGAGGCCGGCCACCTCGTCTCGCGGCGCATAGGCGAGCATAGCGCGTCGCAACAGTTCGGAGAGCTGCTTGCCGAGCGTGACCGGATTCCTGTGCTGCAGATACTCGGCCTCGCAACGAGCAAGTTCCCGCAGCGCGTAGCGGCGCGGAGCATTGCGTTGCCACCTCCTGAACGCCCGCCAGAACAGGTAGGCCAGTATTGCCGAGATCAGAAACAGGATAAACCACCAGCCCGGGGCAAGTGGCCACCAGCCGAGCGGCTCCGGCAGATGCAGGTCTCTCAGCGGCAGCTGCGACTCGTCCATCGTCAGCGTGCCCTCCGTCCCAAGGCCTGTTGCAGCGTGCTGACCGGATCGTCGTCGGTCGACATTGGCATCAAATGAATGCCGTAGCGCTGGCAGAATTTTTCGAGCTCGGTCTTTCGTTGCTCAAACGCGTTCTGGTAATCGCGTCGTGCAGCGGCCGCGAAGGTATCGATCGCCAGTTCGTCGTTCGGTGCGACGAGCCGGTAACGGCCTGGCGGGGGCAGATCTCTCTCGAGCGGATCGTTGATAAATACGGCGAGCACCTCGTTGTGACGCGCCACACTCGAAAGATAGGACTGCGCGCCGAGGGTGAATCCGGAGAAGTCGCTGATGACGACAACCAGGCTGCCGGGCCGGGCCACGCGGCGCAATGACGACATCGCCTGCACGAACGCATCGCTGCCCTCCTGCATTGCGGCGCCCGGCGGCTGCCAGTCGCGATGGCCGACCAGTTCGTGCACGAAGCGCAGCGCCGCCCGCCGACCGAGTCTCGGCTTGAGCTCGCGATGCGTCGTGTCGCCAAAGACAATGCCGCCCAGCCGGTCGCCACGATGGTGCGCCGCCCACGCGATGAGCGCAGCGGCGCGACTTGCGTTCACCGACTTGAAGCAGCCCTGCGTCGCGAAATGCATACCCGAACGCAGGTCGACGACGACCAGCACGGGACGCTCGCGTTCCTCGCGAAACAGCTTCGTATAGGCCTCCGTGCTGCGCGCGGTGACGCGCCAGTCGATGCTGCGCGGATCATCACCGGGTTGATACGGACGCGACTCGTCGAACTCCATACCGCGCCCGCGAAAATGCGAAACATAAGCGCCGGTCTGCAAGGAATTGACGCGCAGCACGTCCAGCGCGATGGCCCTGGCGGGCCCGCTCAATCGGATCAGCCCGGCCTGCGAGATGCTGACGGGTGAGGCGTCCTCGGGAATGTGGTCGAGCCTGGGCACTATGGCACCCCGACGCCATCCAGTACGCCTCTGATGACCGAATCCGCGTCGATGCCGTCTGCTTCGGCCTCGAAACTCAGTACCAGTCGATGACGCAGCACGTCCGGCGCCACCGCCTGGATATCTTCCGGACCGACGAAATCGCGACCCGCCAGCCAGGCGTGTGCGCGCGCCGCTCGATCAATGCCCATGCTCGCGCGGGGGCTGGCGCCGTACATCACCTGGCCGTCCAGCCGCTCGTTGACGCCGCCCGGATTGCGGGTCGCCACGACAACATTGACAATGTATTCCTCGAGTTCGGGTGCGAGGTGCAGATTCAGTATTTCCTGTCGTGCCTGCATGACAGACGCCTTGGCCAGCAGCTCGGGCGGCTGAAACGCATCGCGCTCACCCTGCCTGGCCTCGTCACGATTCAGGACCATAATGCGACGTTCGTCGTCGACACTCGGATAGCCCACCTGCACATGTAGCAGGAAACGATCGAGCTGCGCCTCCGGCAGCGGATAGGTGCCTTCCTGTTCGATCGGGTTCTGCGTCGCCATGACCATGAACAGCGTGTCCAGCGGATAGCTCTTGTCGCCGACGGATATCTGCCGTTCTTCCATCGCCTCCAGCAGAGCCGATTGCACTTTCGCCGGAGCACGATTGATTTCATCGGCCAGGATCAGGTTATGAAACAACGGGCCCTTGCGGAATTCGAAGGTGCCCTCCTGCGGGCGATAGATATCGGTGCCGGTCAGGTCCGCCGGCAGCAGATCGGGCGTGAACTGAAGGCGGTGAAAATCCCCCTCTATGCTCTCGGACAGCACCTTGATCGCGCGTGTCTTCGCAAGCCCGGGCGCGCCCTCGACCAGCAGGTGACCGTCACATAGCAGCGCAATCAACATGCGGTTGATCAGGTGCGCCTGACCGATGATCAAGCCGCTCACATGTGCCTCGAGCTTCTGAAACTGTTCTGCGACGGTCATTAATTACTCCGATCTGTCAGGCGGCGTGCCATTCTAGTTATCCCGGGTGGTCAGGCCAACCGCTTGCGCGCTTTTTTCTCACAATTGCGTGCACTTCAGTACTATTGACCCCTCTTCGGACAGCCGGGACACCGATACATTGCACCTGAACGGTAAAAATTCCTGCCTGGCAGGCCGCCTGTGTGCCCTGAGCCTGGCGATTGCCGCGCTGCTCGGCGGCTGCCAGAAAGCACCACAAGCCGCCCGGCCGGGCGCGCATCCACCGCCAGCGTCCGGCGGGGCCTGCGGCGACGACGGCTATCTCTCTACGGCGCTTTACGGCAGCATCGAGCGGGAGATTCGCTGGTCCGCAAACGAGCTGCACTGCGAAAGCATGCTGCGCCCGCACGGCAAGGGTGTGCGCCTGCGCTTTACGGGCGAAGCGGCCGACAGTCAGCTTGCGATTATCCTGGCGCTGCCCGAGCTGCAGCGTGGCGTCGCCACTGCGGAGTCTCCGACGGTGGTCACACTGACGGTCGAAGGCAGTGGCCGATTCTTCAGCACGCCCACGTCGGAGTTTTGCTGGTCAGACATCGCCGTTCAGGAGCCGATCGCGCATAACAGCGATCGATACGACATCAGCGGCACGCTCTACTGTGTCGCACCGCTCGGCGAGATCAACGGCGATGCCGCCATCTCGGTACCGGAGCTGCGGTTTCGCGGCATCGTCGACTGGAGCAGCACATGAGCAGGGCATCCGCATTGCTGCTTCTTCTTGCCGTGCTGCTCGGCTGCAGCCCGCAGCCCGAGGCGCGGTCACCCACTGCAGCAAGCCTCGACGATTTTTTTGAGCGCGACGAACTCCTTATCATGGGCAATGACGGCGCGCGCCACAAATTCGACATTTACCTTGCGACGAGCTTCGAACAACAAAGACGCGGCCTGATGTTTGTCCGCAATCTCCCGCCCGAGACCGGCATGCTGTTTGTCTACGACCGCGAGTCGCTGCATTCGATGTGGATGAAGAATACCTACATACCGCTGGATATCGTATTCGCCCGTCGCGATGGCACGGTCTCGTCGGTCATTCACAATACCGAACCACTGTCACTGAAGTCCCTGAGTGCCGTCGAGCCGGTGAGCTTCGTGCTTGAACTCAACGCCGGCGTTGCCCGGCGCAAGGCCATCGGCCCGGGAAGCCGGCTGATCTGGTCGCCAGCGACGGGCGACTAGCCCGGATATTTCACCAGTTGGCACGTAAGATCGGTCAAGGACTCAGCGAGAGCGCGGCATACTGGTGAAATCTCCGTGCTAGAGCACGGCGGCAATTGAGTCGGCGAGATAGTTGACGTTTTTTGCCGTGATGCCCGCGATATTGATGCGGCTCGAATCCACCATGTACACGCCAAACTCTTTCTTAAGTCGCGCTACCTGCTCAGGGCTCACGCCGAGGAAGGAGAACATGCCGGTCGCCCGGACGAGATGCGATAAATCGTGATCCGGCGCCCGTTCCCTGAGCGCGTCGTTCAACAATACTCTCATTTCCCGCAGGCGAGCACGCATCGCGGCGAGTTCCAGGCGCCACGCAGCCTTCATCTCCGGGTCGTTGAGGATCAGGCTGACGACCACCGCGCCGTGGTCCGGCGGTACGGAATAGATCGTGCGGACCACGTTGTTTACCTGGCTGTTGACGATATCCCGGCTTTTCCGGTCCGCGGCGAGGATCGATAGCGTCCCTACGCGATCGCGGTACAGACCGAAATTCTTGGAACAGGAATTGGAGACGATCATTTCCGGAACGACGCCGGCCAGGTGCCTGACGGCGAACGCATCGGCGACCAGACTGGTCGCGAATCCCTGGTAAGCCATGTCGACGAACGGCACCAGTTCACGTTCGACGATCACGTCAGCGATTGCCCGCCATTCCTCTTCTGACGGATCCAGCCCGGAGGGGTTGTGGCAACAGGCATGCAGCAATACGAGATCACCGGCCGGAATACGACTCAGGGCATCGAGCATCTGGTCGATGTTGATGACGTGCTTGCTGGTGTCGTAGTACGGATAGGACTTCAGTGTCAGGCCCGCGCCGCCGAGCAAGGGGATGTGATTCGCCCAGGTCGGCTCGCTGGCCCAGACCGTTGCATCGGGCCGCGCCCGGAGTATCAGGCTGGCGGCCACGCGCAGCGAGCCGGAACCGCCGGGCGCCTGGATGGTCATCAGGCGCTCCGCATCGACGGAGTCACCGAAGGTCAATTCCTGCATGGCCGCATTAAACGACGGGTCACCCGCAGTTCCAATGTAGGCTTTGCTGCTCTGCGTATCGACGAGGCGTTGTTCGGCAGCCTTGACCACGTCGAGCACCGGCGTTTCGCCCTCAGCCGTGCGAAACACACCGACGCCGAGATCCACTTTCTGCGGCCGTGGATCGTTTTTGTGTTCGGTAATCAGGCCCAGGATGGCGTCGGCTTTGGCCGGCTGCAGTGTCTCAAACAAGATTGTTCTCCAGGTGGGAAGCTCTGGTCCTGCGAGCAGAGGTCGGCTGCGGCCCCGTAACAAACACGCTGCCGGTGAATTCGCATTGTACAAACGAAAACGCCGGCTCGAAAGCCGGCGTTCCCGCATCGATGATTGTGCAGATGATCAGGCTTTCGGTGCCCAGACCGAACACCAGCCATTGGCGGCAACCGCCTTGCCCGGAAAAATCTGGCATGGGCGCCACTCGTCACCGTCGTTGCCCTGCACCAGTGCGCAGTTGGCACAGTGCTGTTCGGCTGCCGGATTGTTGCGCGTGGCAGGATCGACCGATGACGCATCGTGCGTGTATTTCATCGCGACGGCCATGGGATCGTCCGTGGCCAGGTGCGGCAAATCGCCTGCGCGAACTTCGCGAGGAGCCTGGACAAGGTAACCAGCGGCCGCGGCCGCTGACAGTTGGATAAATTTGCGTCGTGCGATCTTGCTCAAAGGAATCTCCTTGGCTGTGCGTATTGGCGCCGGCGCTACCGGCGGGATCCGTCCTGACCCTTCCGGGTCGTTCGGCACGCATTCTAGAACATCAAGCTGAACGCTGCCAAAACAAGATAGGTTGATGATTTCAATGCATTTCTGAGAACGATTCTCATTACGGCCTGGAGGCCGCAACGCTGGGCTATACTGCTCCTCCGTGAGGCCCGACAGCAGTGCCGAATGACGAGTAACAGTCACCCTATTACGATTAGCGAAGTTCGCGGTGCCACGCGGCAAAGACGGGCGGACCGGGTCGCGGTCGAGGAGCCGCTGGAAATCCGCCTCGGCTACGAGCGGGCCGACGGCCGCGCGGAGAAGAGTGTCTCCATCACGATGCGCACGCCGGGAAACGACGCCGAACTGGCCACTGGTTTCCTGTTTAGCGAGTCGATCGTGCATCGCAGCTCCGATATCGCCTTCGTCAAGCCCTGCGGGCCGCCAGCTCCCGACAGCGGCAACAGCAACGTGATCCGTGTCGAACTCGAGTCGGGCATCGAGGTCGACCTGGATCGGCTGCAGCGACACTTTTATACGACGTCCAGCTGCGGGGTCTGCGGCAAGACCTCGCTCGATGCTCTGCGCGCAGTGGGTGCGTCGCCGCGCAGGGTCGACAACACCCGTTTCAACCGGCACACGCTGGCGGCACTACCCGACCAGCTGCGCTCGGCGCAGAAAATATTTGAGGAAACCGGCGGACTGCACGCGGCGGCGGCGTTCAACACCGACGGCGATCTCGTCGTTCTGCACGAAGACGTGGGGCGACACAATGCCGTCGACAAGGTCGTCGGTACGCTGCTGATGCAGGATCGCTTGCCGGCGAGCGAGCTGGGGCTTCTGGTGTCAGGCAGGGCCAGTTTCGAGCTGATGCAGAAAGCCCTCATGGCGGGCATGCCGCTGCTTGCCGCGGTCAGCGCACCATCAAGTCTTGCAGTGGATCTCGCGCGAGAGTTCAATGTGACGCTGGTTGGTTTTCTGCGTGGCGATACCTTCAATATATACGCCGCCGAGGAACGCATAAGCTGATGGCAAGACCTCCCGTCGACAAACAGGCAACGAGCGAGCTGGTCCGGCAATTCGGCGCGCGCGCCGAGATGCTCGTGCAGATCCTGCAGGCCATCGTCATGCGCCACGGCTGGATACCCGAAGAGACCATCCGGCAGCTTGCCGGCGAGCTGAATCTGTCACGTGCCGACGTCTATGGCGTCGTGAACTACTACCATGATTTCCGCACCGAAGCGCCCGGCGAACACATCGTGAAGATCTGCCAGGCGGAAGCCTGCCAGGCGATGGGCAGCCGCGAGCTCACCGATCACGCGCGCTCCTCGCTGGGTACGGACATGCACGGAACCAGCGACGACATCACGCTCGAGCCCGTCTATTGCCTGGGCAACTGCGCCTGCGCGCCGGCCGTAATGATCAACGGCAAGACACACGGACGAGTCACGAACGATCGGCTCGATGAACTCCTTGCCGCTATGAAGGACGTACACTGATGGCTGGCACGCGCATTTACGTACCGCGAGAAACATCGGCTGTTTCCGTTGGTGCCGACGAAGTCGCGCTGGAGATCGCGCGGCAAGCCAAGCGCAGCGGCTCAGCCGTGGAATTGATCCGTAACGGCTCCTGGGGTGCGACATGGCTCGAACCCCTGGTCGAGGTCGAGGTGGACGGCGCGCGCATCGCCTATGGCAATGTTGCGGCGTCCGATGTAGCCGGCCTGTTCTCGGCGGGTTTCCTGGAAGGTGGTCAGCACGAGCGTCGTCTCGGCCCTATCATGGAGGTCGACTACCTGATTCGACAGGATCGCTGGACGTTCTGGCGCTGCGGACTCACCAACCCGCTGTCGCTGGAGGACTTTCGCGCCCATCATGGATTCAAGGCACTGGAAAAAGCGTTCGCAGACGGCCCCAAAGCCATTGTCGATGCAATAAGCGCGTCCGGCTTGCGCGGCCGCGGTGGCGCCGGCTTCCCCACCGGCATCAAGTGGCGCACCGTGGCCGAAACCGATGCCGAACAGAAATACATTGCCTGTAATGCGGATGAGGGCGACAGCGGTACGTTTTCGGACCGCATGCTGATGGAAGGTGATCCCCTCGGCCTGATCGAGAGCATGGCTATCGCCGGTTTCGCGGTCGGCGCGAGCAAGGGTTACATCTACCTGCGCTCCGAATACCCGTTGACGCATTCGATCCTGTCGCGCGCGCTCGACATCGCGCGAGACGGTGGCTGGCTGGGCGACAATATCCAGGGCAGCGGCTTCAACTTCGATATTGAACTGCATCTCGGCGCCGGCTCCTACGTCTGCGGCGAAGAGACCGCGATGCTCGAGAGTCTCGAGGGCAAGAAAGGCATCGTGCGTTACAAGCCGCCACTGCCCGCGCATGAAGGTCTGTTTGGCAAGCCGACGGTCGTGAATAATGTGGTAACCCTGGGCTCGGTCGCCAATATCGTGAAACTCGGCAGTGACCGCTACGCCGCCATGGGCGTGAACCGCTCCAAAGGCACGCTCGCCTTCCAGCTTGCCGGCAACATCAAGCGTGGCGGTCTCGTCGAAAAAGCCTTTGGCGTTACGCTGCGGGAGCTGATCGAAGACTGGGGCGGCGGCACGGCCAGTGGCCGTGCGCTTAAAGCCGTGCAGGTGGGCGGCCCGCTGGGCGCCTACCTGACCGCCGAACAACTGGACATAACGCTCGACTACGAGGCGTTCATGGAAATTGGTGCCATGATCGGACACGGCGGAATCGTGGTGTTCGACGATACAGCCAATATGGCCCAGCAGGCCCGTTTCGCGATGGAGTTCTGTGCCATCGAATCCTGCGGCAAGTGCACACCCTGTAGAATAGGCTCCACGCGCGGTGTTGAAGTCATCGACCGCATCATCGCCGGCGAAAACAGGGAAGAGAACTATGATTTACTGGTGGAGTTGTGCGACACAATGGAAGCAGCGTCGCTTTGTGCAATGGGGGGCATGACACCCTACCCGGTCCGAAGCGTGTTGAAGCACTTTGCACAGGACTTCGCATTGTCCGGAGATGATCAATGAACAAGACCAGACAAACTGACCTGGGCACGCCCCTGAGCGGCAGCGCAGAGACAGTGAGGGTCGAGATCGACGGCCTGCCGGCGACGGTCCGGGCGGGCACCAGTATCCTGCGCGCGGCACGCGAATCGGGTGTCGATATTCCGAAACTTTGCGCGACCGACATGCTCAAGCCTTTCGGCTCGTGCCGGCTTTGCCTCGTCGAAATCGAAGGGCGCAAAGGCTACCCCGCCTCATGCACAACGCCCGTCGAAGCGGGTATGAAGATCCGAACCCAGACCGATGCGCTCTCCACGATTCGCCGCAACGTCATGGAGCTCTATATCTCGGACCACCCGCTGGACTGCCTCACCTGCTCGGCAAACGGAGACTGCGAATTGCAGGACATGGCCGGCGCCGTCGGACTGCGCGACGTACGGTACGGCTTCGCCGGCGAGAACCATCTCGATGCTGCCGTCGACACCAGCAATCCCTATTTCCAGTTTGATGCGTCGAAGTGCATCGTCTGCTCACGATGTGTGCGCGCCTGTGACGAGGTACAGGGAACCTTTGCACTGACGATCGAGGGCCGCGGCTTCGACTCCAAGGTGTCGGCCGGCATGAGCGAGAGCTTTCTCGATTCCGAGTGCGTCTCCTGCGGTGCCTGCGTTCAGGCCTGCCCTACCGCCACGCTCATGGAAAAGAGCATCGTGGATCACGGCCAGCCGGACCATGCCGTCCTGACGACCTGCGCCTATTGTGGCGTCGGCTGTTCGTTCCAGGCGGAAATGAAGGGCAGCCAGGTCGTGCGCATGACACCGTACAAGGATGGCCAGGCGAATCACGGCCACAGCTGCGTGAAAGGGCGTTTCGCCTGGGGCTATGCCTCGCATCGCGATCGCGTCATGAAACCGATGATCCGCGAGAACACGAGCGATCCGTGGCGCGAGGTGAGCTGGGAAGAGGCCATCGGATACGCGGCCCGCCGTTTCAAGGAAATTCAGCAACAGTACGGGCGCAAATCAATCGGCGGTATCACCTCGTCACGTTGTACCAACGAAGAGGTCTTCGTCGTGCAGAAACTGGTGCGCGCCGGGTTTGGCAACAACAACGTCGACACCTGCGCGCGCGTCTGCCATTCGCCGACCGGTTACGGTCTGAAAACGACCCTCGGCACGTCAGCCGGCACGCAGCCTTTCGACAGCGTCATGGATGCCGACGTTATCATGGTGATCGGCGCCAATCCGACCGTGGCACATCCGGTGTTTGCGTCGCAGATGAAGCGAAGGCTGCGCCAGGGCGCAAAGCTCATCGTTGTCGATCCGCGGGAAATCGGCCTCGTCCGCTCGCCGCATATCGAAGCCACGCATCACCTGCCGCTGCTGCCGGGGACCAACGTCGCCATGATCAATGCGCTTGCGCACGTCATTGTCAGCGAAGGGCTGGCTGACGAAGCCTATGTGCGGGAGCGTTGCGACGTCGACTCCTACGAATCGTGGAAAGCGATGATCCTCAAACCGGAAAACTCGCCGGAAGAAGTGGCGCTGTGCTCGGGCGTCGACGCCGAGGCCATTCGTGGCGCGGCGCGACTGTACGGCCGCGCCGGGAATGGCGCCATTTACTACGGCCTGGGCGTTACCGAACACAGCCAGGGTTCCACCATGGTCATGGGCATGGCGAACCTCGCGATGGCGACCGGCAATCTCGGACGCTCCGGTGTCGGCGTGAACCCGCTTCGGGGCCAGAACAACGTGCAGGGTTCCTGCGACATGGGCTCGTTTCCGCATGAGCTGGCCGGCTACCGTCATATCTCGGGAGACGAGGTGCGAACGCAGTTTGAAAAGCACTGGGGCGTGACGCTCGATCCCGAGCCGGGCTTTCGCATTCCGAACATGTTCGACGCCGCCTGCGCCGGCGAATTCAAGGGCATGTATATCCAGGGCGAGGACCTTGCACAGTCGGACCCGGACACTCGCCACGTCGAAGCCGCGTTGGGCAGCATGGAGTGCATCGTGGTGCAGGACCTGTTCCTGAATGAGACAGCGAAGTTCGCACACGTGTTCCTGCCCGGCACGTCGTTCCTCGAAAAGGACGGCACCTTCATCAACGCCGAGCGCCGCATAAACCGGGTACGACCGGTGATGAAGGCGCAGCAGGGCAAGGATGAGTGGCTCATCACGCAGGAACTCGCGCAGGCAATGGGCTACCCGATGCGTTACGAGAATGCGGCGGAAATCATGGATGAGGTCGCCGAACTGACACCGACCTTCCGCAACGTGAGCTTCAAATTCCTCGACGAGGTGGGCAGTGTGCAGTGGCCCTGCAACGATGAGGCACCTATGGGAACGCCGGTCATGCACATCGACCACTTCGTTCGCGGCAAAGGGCTGTTCGTGGAGACCGACTATGTACCCACGGAAGAACGCAGCAGCCGCAAGTTTCCCTTATTGCTCACTACCGGTCGAATTCTCTCGCAATACAACGTTGGCGCCCAGACCCGGCGCACGGCAAACAATATCTGGCACGGCGAAGATCTGCTCGAAATTCATCCGAGCGACGCCGAGATGCGTGGCATCAGCGACGGTGAGCTGGTCTCGCTCGCCAGCCGCAAGGGCGACATCACGCTGCGAGCCAACATTACGACACGCGTGAAGCCTGGCGTCGTCTACACGACCTTTCACAATCCGGAGACCGGCGCTAACGTGGTAACGACCGAGTACAGCGACTGGGCGACGAACTGTCCGGAATACAAGGTGACCGCCGTCCAGGTTACGCCGGCGTCGCATCGATCGCAGTGGCAGCAGGAATTCGCGGCACGCGCGAAGCAGCAGGGCAAGATCATCGAAACGAACTGATATCAGGGATGGCGGGAAGCAATCCCCCGCCAAGAACAATAATAAGGGGAAGACTCTGAAACGCCTATCGATCGCGGGAATTGCGGGCATCCTTGCCTGCCTGCCGCTGCTGTCCCTGCTGCCGTCGATTGCGGCCGCGGACGTGACGCTGGACGCACCCAAGGTGCTGTTGACGAACGTGGGATTCGACGTATCGGCGAGCGGTTTAGACGCCGGCACTGTCGCCGAGATCCGCCTGAATGGCGAGGTCATCGCATCGGGCCCGGGTGAGCGCCTTGAAGCGACCGCCATAAGAGTTTCACGAAAAGGAAATGCCGAGCTCGCCGTGACGCAAGGCGGAACAACGGTATCGCAACAGGAAATACCGGTTATCCCCGCCGCCGTGTCGATTCTGCCGCCTTTAGTGGCGATCCTGCTGGCGTTTCTGCTGCGCTCCGTCATCCCTGCGCTGTTTGTCGGCCTGATCGTTGGTGCCTGGGCAGTGAACGGCCTGACGGGGTATGGCGCTTTCATTGGTTTTTTCGAAACCATCACGGTCTACGTCGTCAATACCGCTATCAATCCCGATCACATGGCGATCATGGTGTTTACGTTTCTGATCGGTGGCATGGTCGGCGTTATCTCGCGAAACGGCGGCATGGTCGGCATCGTGAACCGGATCATGCCGTTTGCCAGGACACCGCGCCGCGGCCAGGGGGTGGTCGCGCTGCTGGGGCTGGCGATCTTCTTCGACGACTACGCCAACACCATGATCGTCGGCAACGCGACGCGGCCGATGAGCGACAAGCTGCATATCTCGCGCGAAAAGCTCGCCTACCTCGTCGATTCGACGGCGGCACCGGTATCGACAATCGCCGTCATCACCACATGGATCGGTTTTCAGCTCGGCCTGATCGACTCGGCGATCAGGGGGCTCGAGGGAATCGAGCAGACACCTTACGTATTGTTCCTCAATTCGATTGCTTACAGCTTCTACCCGTTTCTTGCGATCTTTTTCGTGTTTGTCGTCGTCTACACGGGCAAGGACTTCGGCCCAATGTACACAGCCGAAATGCGGGCGCGACACACCGGCGAGGTCAAGCGCACGTCCGCCGCCGTGAGCACCGACAAGTCCGGCGACGAGTTCTATCACAAGGACGCGATCCCCTGCCGTGCGATCAACGCCGTATTGCCGATTGCAACGATGGTGCTGACGGTAATCGCCGGCCTGTTCATCAGCGGCGAAGGCGAGTCCATCACCGACATCATCGGCAGCGCCGATCCCTACGGCGTGCTGATATGGGCATCCCTGCTTGGCTGCCTGATGGCGGCCGCACTGTCGCTCGGCCAGCGCCTGCTCACGCTGGATGAGACCATCGATGCCTGGCTCGCCGGCGCGCGCTTCATGATGACCGGCCTCGTGCTGCTCGTGCTTGCATGGGCCATCGCCGATGTTGCAGACGTCTTGCAGACGGCGCCCTACCTGATCAGCGTACTCGGTGAATCGCTGTCACCGTACACGCTTCCGGCAATCGTGTTCGTGCTGGCCGGCGTAACGGCGTTTGCATCCGGGTCGAGCTGGGGCGTCATGGCCATCCTGATGCCGCTCGTTGTGCCGTTGTGCTGGGCCGTGCTGCAGAGCAACGGAATTGCCGACGCCGAGCACATGCATATCCTGTATTCCTCCATTGCCTGCGTGCTGACCGGCGCTGTCTGGGCTGACCACTGCTCGCCGATTTCCGACACGACGGTGCTGTCATCGCTGGCGACCGGTTGCGACCACATGGACCACGTGCGCACGCAGCTGCCGTATGCGTTCATCGGCGGCGTGGTAGCCGTGAGTCTCGGGGTCTTGCCGGCGGGCTTCGGAATACCGTGGTATCTTCTGCTGCCCACCTGCGCGGTCGTGCTGGTCGTCGTCCATCGATTCCTGGGCAAGCCGGTAGACGCGGCGCACGCGAGCTAGACACCGCGCAAGAAAGGACCTTTTCGATGCTGCAATTTCAGGTTCAGAAAGACGAAATCGAGAACTGCCGGGTCGTCGATTCGGCGCCGGACGGAGGCAGCACAGGCCTGGGCGACGCTGCCGTTCGCGTGCAAATCGATCGATTCGCATTTACCGCCAACAACGTCACCTATGCCGTTGCCGGCGATCTGCTGGGCTACTGGCAGTTTTTTCCGCCGACAGGCGCCGACGGCTGGGGGATGATTCCGGTCTGGGGTTTCGCTGACGTCGTCGAATCCAATGTTGCCGACGTGCCGGTTGGCGAGCGCCTGTTTGGCTACTTTCCGCCGGCCGAGTATCTCGACCTGGCGCCGACCCAGATAAGCGCTGCGCGTCTTGTCGATGGCAGCGAACACCGCGCGCAACTCCCGCAAGGCTACAACACCTATTATCGTGTAAACGCCGAGCCCGGCTATGGCCGTGCCAATGACAACGAAAGAATGCTGCTGTGGCCACTGCACATCACCTCGTTCTGTTTATGGGACGCACTGCAGGACAGCGACTGGTTTGGCGCGCAACAGGTCATCATTGTGAGCGCTTCGAGCAAGACCAGCATAGGTCTCGCCTATGCGCTGGATGACGATGTCGCCGCGCCACCGACGGTGGCAGTGACCTCCGCCCGCAACCTGGATTTCGTCATGAGTCTTGGTCTTTACGAGCAATGCGTCACTTACGATTCACTTGCGGGCATCGATGCGAGCCTGGCGAGCGTCATTGTCGACATGTCGGGCAACGGCGACGTTCTGGGGACGCTGCACAAACATCTCGGCGACAACATGATGCGTTGCATTAACGTAGGACTGACGCACTGGGACGAACGCGACGCGGACGGTGGCATCAACAAGGAGCGCAGTGAATTCTTCTTCGCGCCGGCGCATATCCAGCGAAGGATGCGGGAATGGGGACCGGACGGTTTCACGCAGCGATCGTCGGACTTCCTCGGGGAAACCGCGCTGAAAAGTCGTGCCTGGTTGCATCCGAGAACGATTGACGGCTTGCCGGGCCTTGCTGACGTTTACGCCGATGTCTGCAACGGTCGACTCTCAGCGGACGAGGGACTGATTGTCGAGCTATCCGGCCGTTGAGGTTTCCGCGATGAACAGGCCCGTTCGATTCGATCCAAGTCTGGACTCCGTTGGCCTCAGCCATGAATTCCTGGCATCCCTGGTTCCCGACAGGCCTGATCCACCGATTCCCGTCGACGGCGCGACGTCCGGCGTGGCGACAATGGCGGAAAACTCGCCCCATGAAGGTGAGATGCACCGGGACGGGGATGAGCTGCTCTATCTTATCTCGGGTCGCATTCGGGTCGTGTTCATTGATGATCCAGTCGACGACATCGAGGTGCTGCCCGGAGCGGGCCTCGTTGTACCGAAGGGCATGTGGCGATGAGTTCGAAGGCCTGGCCGTTGAAAAGACTGCCTATTCCGAGGATGTCATCGCCCAGCGAGCCTACCTCGAAATAGATGAATGCAATGGCAAACCCCAGTGCATAGTGACCGCCGCCGCGCACCTTCCAGACCTTGCGAAACCAGTTGCGAAACCAGCCATGCGACTTTTCCGGCAGGACCCGCGCACTGTCGCCGATGAGCTGCCGTACGGAGCGGTTCGTGCCTTTTTCGGGCCGCTCGTCAAATCGATCATGTCTTGTCGAGCTTGGTGAATTTCGAGCCTTCGAGAGTCAGGTTGTACATGAGGCCCTTGGACCCGAAGACAAAGCCGACGACCGGGTCTTTGATGTTGTCCGTGTCTATGGTCTTGCCCGCACCAATGTCGATCAAGGCCACGGAACCGTCGACGCCCACTTTCCAGCCACTGGACTTACGGAATTTTTCGAGCGATTCGCGCGTCATGAACGCGATAACGATGGACTTTGCCTGCGCGCCGAGCTGGAGTCCGATCGAGCCACTCGTGGTCCGGTAGTAGGCCACGGTCGAGCCGCCCACACGCAAGACGCCCTCGCCTGTTTCGGCGCCCACTCCGACGCCGACTTTGATCACGCGTGGAAACACGAGGTAGCCGGCCGCCTGATTGAGAAAGACATCGGCACCATTGATTTCCTTCCTGAATTGCTGCAGCGCTTCGCTGGACTCGCGGTCGATCTTGTCGGCGGAAGCCGCCATGACCGAAGTCGCGAAAACGACCGTCAAAAGGAAAGAGAGTGGGCGAAACAGCTGTTGGTACCTGGTCATTGGTTTTCATCCTTTACAAGAGGGCGACCATGCGAACGGGCCCAGGTCAGGGCGGCAATAGTAACGCAAACTTTCCGGCAGAGCCTAGGTCGGCAAGGCTGAACGGCTAATGAATACTATCGGCGCGTGCCGTCATTGGACGCGGCTGACAGGAAAGCCTCGAGCATGCGCCGCAGCGTTAGCTGCAGGCGCGCCGCCTTCTCCTGATCGAAGGCCCGGGCAGCCTCGTCCATATAGCTGCGCTGCGCTATTTCCAGCTGCAGTGCGAATACGCGGTTCGGCGGATCGCCGTAGTGGCGGGTGATATAGCCGCCCTTGAAGCGAGCGTTGACCACTGCGCTGTACGAACTTGCCGCGGCGGCGTCGGCCACCGCCGTTTCGATCGACGTCGGGCAGCTCGCGCCATCGTTGCTGCCAATATTGAGTTCGGGCAGTTCCCCGTCGAAAAGACGGGGCACGACACTGGCGATGGAGTGTGCGTCCCAGAGCAGCGCAAAGCCGTGCTCGTCGCGCATCGCCGCGAGCGTTGCCTCCATGCGCTCGTGATACGGCCGCCAGTACACTGCGACGCGACGGGTTCTTTCCTCGTCGTCGACACCCCCGTCAACGTAGATGGCTTCGCCCGCAAACGTCTGCTCCGGGCAGAGACCAGTGACGAGTTGACCGGGATACAGCGCCTCATCGGCGGGCGAACGATTGAGATCGATGACGTAGCGTGAGTAATTCGCGATCTGCATCGACGCGCCGAGGTCACGGGCAAAATCGTAGAGCCTGGCGACATGCCAGTCGGTATCCGGCAGCGCCAGGCCGGCGGCCGTCATCCGTGCCCGGATGTCCTCGGGGACGTGACGTCCGTCGTGCGGCACGCTGATCAGCAAAGGCAGCTCGCCGGAGAAGGTGCTGCAGACCTCTATCACCGGGTAAGGCTCGGCAGTATCGATTCGGCGTAGTGACAGTAGGCCCCGTCATCGACCATCGCCGCCACCCGGCGAATGTCCGACGACAATGAACGATCCTCGACGTAGCGCGGCGATATTTCCCGCAGCGCCGCGACGACGCTCTCGATGGGCGGCGAACTCTTTTGCGGGTGGTGAAAATCGATGCCCTGTGCGGCCGCCAGCAGCTCGATCGCAATAATATCGGCCACGTTATCGAGCATCGTGTGCAGCCGTCGGGCAGCGAACGTCGCCATGCTGACATGGTCTTCCTGGTTGGCCGATGTCGGGATGCTATCGACGCTCGCCGGGTGCGCATGCGACTTGTTTTCGCTGGCAAGCGCCGCAGCCGTGACCTGTGCCATCATGAAGCCGCTGTTCAGTCCGCCCTCGGCCACGAGAAACGGCGGCAACCCGCTGAGATGGGTATCGATCAGCAGGGCGATGCGGCGTTCCGACAGGGAACCGATCTCGGCGATCGCCAGTGCAAGGTAGTCGGCGGCGAGCGCCACCGGCTCTGCGTGAAAATTGCCGCCGGACAGGACGCGCTTCGATTCGACGAAAATCAACGGGTTGTCCGTTACGGCGTTTGCCTCGGTCTCGAGGACAGAGCAGACATGCCGCAGGACATCGAGGCAGGCACCAATTACCTGCGGCTGGCATCGCACGGAATACGGATCCTGCACCCGCCCGCAGTCGAGGTGAGACGCGCGAATATCGCTGTCCTGCATGAGTTCTCGCAGCACGCCGGCGACCGCAATCTGTCCGCCGTGTCCGCGAACGCTCTGGATACGCTTGTCAAAGGGCGTGTCGCTGCCCTTGATCGCATCGGCTGACATCGCGCCGGCGACCAGGGATGCAGCCAACAGGTTTTCCGTCCGAAACACCGCCGCGAGCGCCAGCGCCGTCGATACCTGGGTACCGTTGAGCAAGGCCAGTCCCTCTTTCGGTGCCAGGCGAACCGCTTCGATACCCGCAGCCCTGAGCGCGATCGGGGCCGGCACGAGGTTGCCGTTTACGCGAACTTCGCCCACGCCGATCAGGGCGCCCGCCATGTGCGCCAGCGGCGCCAGGTCGCCGGAAGCGCCGACCGAGCCGCGTGAGGGTATGCGCGGGTAGATGTTGTTATTGATCAACGCGCAGAGCGTTTCCACGAGTTCCACGCGAACGCCCGAAAACCCCTCGGCGAGCGCCACGACTTTCATCAGCATGACCAGGCGCACGATCTCGTCGTCGAGATCTTCCCCAACACCCACCGCGTGCGAGCGCACCAGGTTCTCCTGCAGATGCGCGAGCTCGTCGTTGCTGATACGTACCTGGGCCATCTGGCCAAAGCCGGTATTGACACCGTAGACGGTATCGCCGTGCGCGACGACATCGTCTATCAGCTCGTTGGCCTCGGCGATACGTCGTTTCGCATCCTGGCCGAGGGATACGGTCACATTGTCGTGCCACGCCTGGCGGAGTTTGGACAGCGTGATCATCTGGTTTTCGACGAGCAGATTCATGCCTTCCTCCCGGCGTCCACCATGGGAAGATTGAGGCCGTTCTCCTTCGCGCACTGGATCGCGATCTCGTAACCGGCGTCGGCATGCCGCATCACACCGCTGGCGGGATCGTTCCACAGAACCCGCGCGATACGGCGATCGGCGTCGGCCGTACCGTCGCAGACGATGACGAGGCCGGCGTGCTGGGAATAGCCCATGCCGACACCGCCACCGTGGTGCAGCGACACCCAGGTGGCACCACTCGCGGTGTTCAGCAAGGCATTCAAGAATGCCCAGTCGGAGACCGCATCGCTGCCGTCCAGCATGGCCTCTGTTTCCCTGTTCGGACTGGCAACCGAGCCGCTGTCAAGATGATCACGACCGATGACAACCGGTGCCCTGAGTTCGCCGTTGCGCACCATTTCGTTGAAGGCGAGGCCGAGCCGGTCGCGTTGACCGAGTCCTACCCAGCAGATTCGCGCGGGCAGGCCCTGAAAGTGAATGCGTTCGCGAGCCGCGTCGAGCCAGTTGTGCAGGTGCGGGTCGTCGGGTATCAGCTCCTTGACCCTGGCATCGGTCTTGTAGATGTCTTCGGGGTCCCCCGACAGCGCGGCCCAGCGGAACGGGCCGATGCCCCGGCAAAACAAGGGACGCACGTAGGCCGGTACGAAGCCGGGGAAATCGAAGGCATTCTTTACGCCTTCGTCGAACGCGACCTGCCGGATATTGTTGCCGTAGTCGAAAGTCGGCACGCCCTGCTTCTGAAAGTCGAGCATGGCGCGCACGTGCACGGCCATCGATTTCGAAGCCGCAACCACGACGGCCTCCGGGTTTTTTTCCCGTTGCTCGTACCACCGCGCAACCGTCCAGCCGATCGGCAGGTAGCCGTTGGCCGGATCGTGGGCCGACGTCTGGTCCGTCACGGCATCGGGGCGAATGCCTCGCTCGATCATCTGCGGCAGGACCTCGGCCGCGTTGCCGAGCAGTCCAACGGACACCGGCTTCCTGTCGCGAACGGATTGCTCGATGATCTTCATGGCCTCGTCGAGTGTCTCGGCCCGGGTATCGAGATAGCCCGTTTCCAGGCGCATATCGATGCGATCGGTCTGGCATTCCACGGCCAGCATCGACGCACCGGCCATGGTCGCGGCGAGCGGTTGCGCGCCGCCCATGCCGCCAAGGCCGGCCGTCAGTATCCAGCGGCCGCCGAGATCGCCGCCATAGTGCTGCCTGCCCATCTCGACGAAGGTCTCGTAAGTGCCCTGCACGATTCCCTGGCTGCCGATGTAGATCCAGGACCCGGCGGTCATCTGACCGAACATCATCAGGCCCTTCCTGTCCAGCTCGCGAAAATGCTCCCAGGTGGCCCACGCCGGCACCAGGTTCGAATTCGCGATCAGCACGCGTGGCGCATCCCTGTGGGTAGTGAACACGCCGACCGGCTTGCCCGATTGCACCAGCAAAGTCTCGTCGTCACCGAGTGCCTTCAACGCGGCGACGATCGCATCGAAACATTCCCAGTTGCGAGCCGCTTTACCGATGCCGCCGTATACAACGAGATCCTGTGGCCGCTCGGCGACTTCCGCGTCGAGGTTGTTCATCAACATCCTGAGCGGCGCCTCGGTAAGCCAGCTCCTGGCCTCGAGGGTCGTTCCCGTAGCCGCTTTGATTATTCTTTTCATTGGCGCAACTCCTCCAGCTGCACGACATCCGCGGATGCCGATCGGGTGGTTCCTGGTGGTATGTAGTGTCCGGTTAACTCGTAGCGGCTACCCGGATGATGCAGGCGCGCAAAAGTCACAGGCCTGCCGTCTGACCAGGTACGACGAATAACGACGAGACTGGCTTCATCGTCCTCGATCTTGAGATGCGCCCGGATTGCGCGATTCGGCTGGCTCGCTCGCACAACCTGCTCGGCTTCCTGCAGCGGCGCTATCGACGTCAGGTAGGCGCTGGGCGTTACGGCCTCGAAATTCTGCTCGAGGCAGTCCGGCGCGAAACTCGCGAGTACGTGACGATCCTCTACCTGGATCGGCATTTCGTTTTCGAAATGCACGAGCAACAGGTGAAATATCTCGGTTCCCTGCATGATGTGCAGTGCCTGCGCGACTTCACCGCGCGCTCGCTGCAACGACTGGCGAATTACCCGGCTGGAATGTGCGTGACCGCGAAGCCGGATCTCGTCCGCGATGTTGCGTACTTCAAGCAGATGCGACTGTGAACGAAAATCGCTCACAAAGGTGCCGCGACCGGCGACACGCTCGACGTAGCCTTCGCTATCCAGCTCGCGCAACGCCCGGTTTGCCGTCATGCGGGACACCTGCATCGACTCGACCAGTTCGTTTTCCGAGGGCACACGATCCGTGGGCTGAAGCTCGCCGGAAGAAATGCGCTCGATAATGAGGTCCTTGAGCTGCTGATATCGCGGCTTCGCGGCGTTCATCGCCTGTCTCCCAGCCGCCCGATCGTCTCGGCGTAGGCCGCTCTCGCCTGGTCCCGATCGACATGGCTGCCGTCCGACACCCGCCATGCGCCGTTCACCATGACCCGCTCCACCGGCAGCGGATATCCGGAGAAGACCAGCGCGTCGAGCCGGGATTCATCATCGTGCCCCGCAAGCATCGGGTCGTCATCGCTCAAGACAACGAAGTCAGCAGGCGCGGTCGCCTTCAATCCGACCATCGCGCGACCGCTCGCGCGCGCACCGCCCTCGAGGGCGCGCGAAAACAGCTCGCGCCCGACATGCGAGTCACGCAGCGAAACGACATTGCGGGATCGCGTCGCCAGGCGTTGACCGTATTCCAGCCAGCGCAACTCCTCGAAAGGATTGATGGAGATGTGGCTGTCCGACCCGATCGCGATATGCCCTCCGGCCTGCAGGAATTCGTGCAAGGGAAACAGACCGTCGCCCAGGTTGGCCTCGGTGCTGGGACACAGCGCAACGACCGCGCCTGTCCTGGCGAGTTCGGCCGTTTCATCGAAATCCATGTGCGTGGCATGCACCAGGCACCAGCCCTCGTCAACATCGAAGTTCTCGAGTAACCAGCGGACCGGACGGCGGCCATAGGCGGCCATGCACTGGTCGACTTCGCGTTGCTGTTCCGCGATGTGCAGGTGCATCGGAACCTTGCTGTCGCCCGCCACTTGCACGATCTCGGTCAGCGAGTCATGACTCACGGCTCTCAGGCTGTGGGCGCCGATGCCCGTCGTTATCAGCTCGTCCCGGTTCGCTGTCGCCCGGCCGTGGTGCGCCAGGAATTCGTCCAGCGCCATAGCGAAGTTACGCTGGCTGGCGGCCGGCTCGGCCTGATCGAATCCGGCGCGTTCGTAGAGCACGGGCACGTAGGTAAGACGAATACCGCTGTCCTTCGCCGCCGTGACGATTGCCTGCATCATGGCATCCTGTCGGTCCGGATCGGCAGGGTCCCGATGCAGATAATGAAACTCCGCGACCGACGTGTATCCGCTGGCAAGCATTTCGCAGTAAACCTGGCGGGCGATTGCCGCCAGTGCCGACGCGTCGACGCGTCCGGCCAGTTCGTACATGCGCTCGCGCCAGGTCCAGAAACTGTCGTGCCCGGCCGGCGATCGTTGCTCCGTGTGTCCGGCAAGTGCGCGCTGAAAAGCATGACTGTGCGCGTTGCACAAACCCGGAATGACAAAGCCTAGCTGCGAATCATCATTCCGGAGTTTCGCCGCTGGCTCGACGCGCTCGATACGACCGTCTCTGATCGTAAGACGAACGTCGTCTTTCCAGCCGTCAGGCAACAGCGCTTTCCTGGCGAACAGGCGCATCATAAGGGCCCCTTGAAGTTGTATATACAGGCTAGTACATGGTAATTTCGATTGCAATTTACCGGAGACGATTATGGCCGGTTGGGACCTGCTGCTGACGGATGCGCGCATTGCGACGCTCGCCCCCGGCATGCCGAAATACGGCGAGATTGGCGAGGCCGGCGATGCTGCGCTGGCCGTTTCGAACGGATGCATCGCCTGGCTCGGGCCGCAGGCAGACCTGCCGGCGCACGGGGCCACAACAAGCCGTTCTCTCGATGGCCGCTGGCTCACGCCGGCGCTGATCGACTGTCATACACACCTGGTCTTCGGCGGTGATCGGGCCGCTGAATTCGAACGACGGCTTGAAGGCGCCAGTTACGAGGAAATCGCCAGGTCCGGAGGCGGAATCCTGTCGACGGTTCGTGCAACGCGCGACGCAAGCGCCGACGAACTTTTCGATTCTGCACTGCCGCGCGTGCAGGCCCTGATCGCCGAAGGCGTAGCGACCCTCGAGATCAAGTCCGGCTACGGACTGGATGTGGAAAACGAACTGAAGATGCTCGAAGTCGCGAGCCGACTCGGCGAATCCGCCGGTATCAGCATGCGCAAAACCTTGCTCGCCGCGCATACCGTACCGCCTGAATTCAGCAACAATGCCGATGGCTACATCGACCTGATTTGCGAAGAGTTGTTGCCGGCCGCGGTGGAACGCGGGCTTGCCGACGCGGTGGACGCCTACTGCGAGTCGATTGCGTTCAGTGCGCCACAGATCGCGAGGCTGTTCCGCAAGGTGCGTGAACTGCGCTTGCCGCTTAAGCTGCATGCCGATCAGCTCAGCGACGGCGGCGGCGCCGAACTTGCCGCGTATTTCGGCGCGCTTTCCGCCGACCATCTCGAATACACCTCCATGTCCGGCGTCAAGGCAATGGCAGAGGCCGGTGCCGTCGCGGTGCTGCTGCCGGGCGCCTACCTCACGCTCGGTGAATCCCGGCAACCACCCGTCGCGGCGCTGCGGGAACACGCCGTACCGATTGCCATTGCGAGTGACTGCAACCCCGGAACCTCACCCATTTGCTCGCTGCGAACCGCGATGATGCTCGCGAGCCGGCTGTTTCGCCTGACTCCGCTCGAATGCCTGGCCGGTACGACGCGGGAGGCGGCTCGTGCGCTGGGACTGTCGAACGATCGCGGCACACTGGAAGTAGGCAAACGAGCGGACATTGCGATCTGGGACATTGCGCATCCCCGTGAACTGACGTACTGGACCGGCACACCCCAACTCAGCGAGCTTTTGCTGGCAGATTGATCCGGGCGGGGGCAAACTACACGCCCTTGAATGCCCACCTCGCCCAATCCCGCAGTTTCGTCCTGACGCTCGGCATGCTGACCGCAATGGCGGCGCTGACCGTCGATATGAGCTTGCCCGCCATCCCGAGCATGGTCGATGCATTGCATTCGACCCTGTCGCACGGCCAGCAGATCGTCGGTATTTTCATGTTCGGCATGGCCATCGGTCAGATCCCGGCAGGCCTGTTCTCCGACCGTATTGGTCGGCTGCCGACCCTGTACGCCGGTATGACCCTGTTTGCCGTCGCTGCAACGGTTGCCTCGGCATCGACCGATATGGGGTGGCTGCTGGTGGCGCGTTTCATGCAGGGCATCGGTGCCGCGTCTGCGGTGGTCCTGTCGAGAGCCATCGTCCGGGATATCGCCTCGGGGCGAGAGGCCGCGCGGCTGATGTCGCTGATGACGATGATATTTACCGCCGCACCGGTCATCGCGCCGACACTTGGGGCGCTGCTGGTGGCGCAATGGGGGTGGCGCGCACCGTTTGTCGCGATTGCTGCCTCAGCCTATCTGATGATCCTCGCCATCCGCAAGAACCTCGTCGAGACACACAGGCCCATCGTCAGCCAGCACCCGGTACGACAGCTGGTATCGAGTTTCGGCGAATTTTTTTCGCACCGCCAGAGCGTGTTCGGCCTCCTGCTGTTGTTGCTTCCACCGGCCGGATTCATGTCGGTGATTGCCGTGTCGGCCGCTCTCACCGTGGAGATCTACGGCTATTCCGTGGAGGCGTACGGACTGATCTTCGCCTGCGCCGGCTTGTCCATTCTCGCAGGATCGCTGCTCAATCGCGCCCTGGTGATGCACTTCGATCAGCTGCAACTCGTGGCACTGGGTATCGTATTGATGTTTGCGTCCAGCGCGCAGCTGGCCATCATTGCGTGGCTCGGCAACGCACCATTCTGGTGGCTGTGGTCCTCGGTTTGCCTGTACATGTTCACGGTCGCGATCCTGATGGCGAACACAATGGTTATCGCGCTGGATCCATTGCCGAGGATCGCGGGAGTGGCCTCTTCCATCGTCGGCACGCTTCAGAACCTGGCCGGGGCCGCTGGCGCGCTGCTCGGTGCACTGATCTACAACGGTTCCGTGCGCAACGCCGTTATCATCATCGCAACGGCAGGCCTGCTGACGACACTGATCTTTCTTTTGCGGCCGCTGATCGCGCCGGATCCATGGGTCCATCATCCCGACGAACTGGCGCGTGACTGAAGAATACGCAGGCCGTCAACGACAAGTGGCCGGAAGATGGTGGGCCTCGATCGCACCGCCGCTCGCGCAGATCCAGCTCACGCTGCCGCCGGCGCCAGCGCCCGTTAGTGTAACGGTCTGACCGCTGATGGCCGCGTGGGCGCGATTGCCATACCGGATCTGGACGACGTTGCCGTTGACCGATACCTGCGCCGTGTAATCGCCCGCGATCTGAGCGGCATCGGCAAGGCCGGCTTCCGTGTTGTCCACAGGCCAGTCACCCGTGTTCATGAAGAAATCGCTGACGGCGACTTTGGCGCTGCCCGACAGATTGATACCTTCCGATACCTGTGTCCGAATCGCGTAGCGTTGATACATCGGAATCGCAATCGCAGCGAGGACGCCGATGATGGCAACGACGATCATGAGTTCGATCAGCGTAAAGGCGGACTGGTGCCTGCTCACTCGACTTCCTTTGATGCCCGGAACCACGTGCCGGCCTTTGCGGGATTTCAGTCTTCGGCTGAAGCTGCCTGTAAGACCAGTCGATACTTTAGCCAAATTGCGACAGTCCCGCGTCCCACTGGGTCTCAGGAAAAACCGTGAGCTGTGTCGTCGATTATGTGAAACGCGCGGCGATGCGACCGAAAAATGCCGCCGGGGTCACGGCGAGAGTGACTCGGGAATGCCTGAGGCCGGAATACACCGGCGCGGAACTGGCTGCCATGACTCAAACCGTGTCATAAGGGCCTTTTTCGATCGCGCCACGGCGGCATGCGTACTCGAGCCGGGTCATGGCTCGCCGGAGGCCCGGGAAATCGGGCGATTCCCGCACTACCGGGTGGGATGCCTCGATTCAACCCGGAAGCCGGACAAGCCGCCCGGGTGATTTACCGGCGAGCTGTCTTTTTTCTGGCCGTGCGCTTCTTGCTCGCCTTCTTGGCCGTCTTCCTTCTCACTACTTTTTTCTTCGCGACCTTTTTCCTGGCCGGTCTTTTCTTTGCGGTCTTCTTTTTGGATACTTTCTTCTTGGCGACCTTTTTCTTTGTCGCTTTCTTCTTGGCGACCTTTTTCTTGGCCGCTTTCTTCTTTGCTACTTTTTTCTTTGCCTTCTTCCTGGCCGCGGGCTTGCCGGACAGTTGACGCCGCACCTTTGCCAATGCCTTGTCGATATGCAGCGCATGGGATAAATGATCGCGTGCGCTGGCAAGATCATCCATTACCGGAGCAAGGTCCTTTCGCAACTGGGCCGCGTCGTCCTTGGCACCATTGAGCATCTTCTCCAGGCCGCGTATTTGTTTCTTGAGTTCGCGCTTCGCCTTGGCCGCCGTCGTGGACGCGAGGCGCTCTGTCTTTTTCTGCAGCTGTGCCCGCGTGCGTTTGGCTCGGGCATTGGCACGATTGATCTCCGCGCGAAGCTTCTTGCGCCGCCTGTCCAGCTCCTGCGTCGCGCGCTTTGCGGTGGTCAGGAATTCCTTCTTGGTATTCTGCAGGGTCTTTTCCAGTTCGCTCAGTTCTTTGCTCATCGTCGTACCTCCAACTTCGGCCTGTTAGTAATTCATCTCCGTGGTCCCACAATAACAGGGATCGAGCCACAACGGCATTTCGTAAAGCGCTATGGGACATTCAGGGCAGTATCACCAGAACCTCCGACAACGGCTTTCGGGTCTGTGAAGGCGTCAGCTTCGGATAACCGAACCAGACAAGCCCAACGACGAATGCGTCGGAAGCGTCAACGCCGACAATATCAAGAAACTTCGCATCACGCGTGATGTCTCCCGTTGTCCACTTGGAACCAACGCCCGCCTTCCACAGGTAGAGCATGAAATTCTGTATGGCTGCGCAACACGCGGCGTAGTCTTCCTTTTGGCGCATCGCATCATCACTGCGCTTGCAGGTTACGATCAGCCACCCCGGCTTTTCAGACCAGCTCTCGCGCTTGTGCAGCGCGAGCTCCGCTCCCTTCTTCGCCGCGACGATGCGCTCGCAAAGATCCAGGATCCGCTGCACCGTCTGTTTGCCCGGAAGCAGGAAGCGCCAGGGCTCGGTGACATGATGATTTGGTGCCCAGGTAGCCGCCTCCAGCGCATCGCGAACGAGCTCATCGGGCACAGCGGTATGCAAATACAGATTCACGCTGCGCCGCCCTCGCAGGACCTCGCCGAATTCTCTAAGATCCTGCGTTTCGTAACTGGGTGCCTTCTTCTTCATCAGGCCCGCTCGATAATCATCGCGATGCCCTGGCCGACCCCGATACACATGGTGCAAAGTGCCCATCGCCCGCCGCTGCGTCGCAGCTCGTAGGCCGCCGTCGTCACGAGCCGTGCACCCGACATACCCAGCGGATGTCCCAGCGCGATTGCGCCACCGTTCGGATTGACATGTGCCGCATCGTCGGCAACGCCGAGCTGCCGCAAGCTCGCGAGACCCTGCGCCGCGAACGCCTCGTTCAGCTCGATGAGATCCATCTGCTCGATCGTCAAGCCGCACTGTTCCAGCACCTTCTGCGACGCGGGCGCCGGACCGATACCCATGATGCGGGGCTCCACGCCTGCGACGGCCCAACCGACGATACGGGCCAGCGGCTCGAGACCCTGCATCCCGGCAGCCACTTCATTTGCGATCAGCATCGCGCAGGCCCCGTCGTTGATACCCGACGCGTTACCGGCGGTAATCGTGCCGCCCTCGCGAACGATAGGCTTCAACTTGCCGAGAGCCTCGCTCGTGGACCCGTGCCGCGGATGCTCGTCCTTCTCAACGACGCTTGCATCGCCACGCTTTTGCGGCACCGCAACCGGGATGATCTCGTCGGCAAATTTTCCGGCCTTTTCCGCGGCCTCCGCACGATGCTGGCTGCGTAGCGCGAACAGGTCCTGGTCGGCTCGCGAAACGAGGAATCCGTCGGCGACATTCTCGGCCGTCTCGGCCATGGAATCGATGCCGTACTGCGTCTCCAGCGCCTTGTTTACGAACCGCCAGCCGAGCGTTGTGTCATACAGCTCCGTATTCCTGCCGAAGGCAACCGTTTGCTTGGGCATCACCAGTGGCGCCCGGGACATTGACTCGACGCCGCCGGCGACTCCCAGTTGAATGGCGCCGATTTGTACACGGTCGGCGATATTGCCAATCGCGTTCATGCCGGATCCGCACAGGCGATTGACGGTGACCGCCGGCACCGTCACCGGAAGTCCGGCAAGCAGGACAGCCATCCGCGCGACGTTGCGATTGTCCTCGCCCGCCTGGTTTGCACAACCGTACGCAAGATCCTCGATCGCAACGGGATTCAGCCTGGCGTTGCGCTCCAGCAACGCCCTGAGCGGCAGCGCGCCGAGATCGTCGGCCCGGATACCTGACAGAACGCCGCCGTAGCGCCCGATGGGCGTGCGCACCGCGTCGCAGATGAACGCCGCGTGTGTCACCTGGACTTGAGTCCCACGGTCATCCGGCGCAGTACGTCGTTCCTGGCCAGGAAATGATTGTAGATGGCACCAAGTATGTGTATGGCGATCAGTATGGCGACGATCTTCCAGGAGAATTCGTGCACCTCTTCCCAGAATTCGTGGTTGTCGCGATTTTCGGCGACCGGCAGCGGAATCGAAAACAGGCCAAAAAACGGCAGCGCGTTGCCGCCCGTTGCAACCGTCATGGCGCCCGATATCAGCTGAACGAACACGGCAAGATACAGGCCCCAATGCACGAGCGTGGCCGACAGCCGTTGCCAGGCCGCCATTCCCGCCGGGTGCGGGGGAATCTCGTTCATGAACCGCCAGATGATTCGCATCGTCATCAGCCCGAAAACCGCCAGTGCAATCGAACCATGGATGAAGCGTATTTCCGTTTTTTCAGGGCCACGCTCGAGGTCCGCCTGCTCCAGACCGAGATAAATCAGCATGAAGATTCCGATGGCGACCAACCAGTGTAAGGCCTTCGCCAGCGAGCCGTATTCGAGCGATGTGTTACGCAGTCCCATGACCCTCTCCTGTTCGTCCGTTCGTGATGGCCGCCTCGATCAGGTCGAGGCGTTGCTGATAGTTGCGACCCAGCCAGACACCGACGGCTCCCCAGGCCACGGCGATGCCGCCGATGACCACCGCGATGCCGGCAAGACCAAGCCCGAGCTTGTCCGCTGCGAGCGTGAATAGCCACGCCGTCAGGACATCACCACCGCGATACAGCACGACGTCAATGACCGGCTTGGCCTTGAAGCGCGTCTCACGATCCAACACGGTGAACAGCATTTCGCGGCTCGGCCGCGTGATGGCGTAGTTACCGGCTCGCCGTCCGATATGAAAAATCGCCAGTACGATCAGCACCGGCGCGGCGATAAGCGCGAGGATCCCCACGGCGATCAGCGCGGGCACCAGTGCCAGGGCCGTGTGCATGCCCAGCTTGATCACGATGCGACTCGTTATCAGCGCCGCCGTGATCAGCGTCAGTACATTGGTCGCGATTTCGATCCACGACCAGATTTTCGCCCTGAACTCCAGCGAATACTCGCGGGTAAGGTCTTGTAACTCGAAGTAGACAAAGGTGTTGATCGTTACATAGAACAGGATAAACGCGCAGATACCGAGCAGATAGCGGTCGCTGAAGAGCAAGGAAAAGCCGGAGAACGGGTTCCTGCCGAGTGCAAGCTGTGAGCTAAGGTCGGCCTGCAGCTCCTGGTTCCCTAACCGGGTGACTTTCAGCCGTCGCAATAGCGGGATCACGACGATCGGCACCGTCAGCAACGTGGCCGACAGTAGCAGCAGACCGTTTGCTCCCAGTTCATCGACGAGTGAGGCGGTCAACAGTGGGCCGATGATTGCGCCGGTCGTCGTACCGGCCGCTATCACGCCGAATAGCCGACGGGCCTGGGACTTGTCGAAGATGTCGGTCATGAAACTCCAGAAGACCGACAAATTGAACAGGCTGAATACGCTGACCCAAACATAGAATCCCTTGCTGGCCAGGACAGGATCCGAAGCTTGAGTCCTGATGACATAGAGCGCGATGAACGTCAGCGCAAAAAAGGCATAGATACCGGGCACCATGATCCGAAACCGTATATAGGTCAGCGCCGCACCGTAGAGGGCGACCGCGACCAGGCTCAAGCCGAAGTTGACCGTCCAGGTGACACTCAGCCCGATGTTCCCCCAATCGGCGGCGAGCGCATCGCGCACCGGCTTGAGGATGGAGTAAGACGTCATCAGGGCCAGTACGAGCCCGAAAGACAGCAGCACGGCCGTGACTTCGTGTGCCTCAATCTTGGTTGCGGCTGTGGCGATGCGCCGCAGGGCGTTGTCCCCGCCCGGCCCGGCCATCAGTCCAGTCCGGGTTCGGAGCCGGCTTCGAGTTGCAAACCCGAGCAGGCGCGAATGGTTATAAGCATGGGTATCTCCCTGCCCTTTCCGTGAACACGAAGCCTACCACTGGCGAGCTCCGCTCTGCACGACGATCGCAGCGAAGGCTGTTTCTGATTTGCAGGCCGGAGCCCGGAAAATTACATCGCTCTTTCGAGCAGATCGTGACCGCGGATATCGGCAGCACCGCGACAGCGCGCCTTGGCCCGATACATCGCCTGGTCCGCCTCGCGGAGCAGCCCCGTCAGCGTGCTCGCATTCGTTGGATACAGGGCGAGACCGATGCTGGCAGCGCAACGCAGCGACTTGCCGCCAACGACATACGGTTCCTCCAGGCCCTTCGTCAGGCGAACGGCCAGGTGCTGCGCAACGTCGGCGTCGACGTCCGGAACCAGTGCGACGAATTCGTCGCCACCCGGCCGGCCGATAATATCGCAGGAGCGCAGGCCCTGGCGCAGGCGCTCCGCCGCGATTCGCAGCAACTGGTCGCCAACCTCATGCCCGAACTGGTCATTGATCAGCTTGAAGTCGTTCAGGTCGATGAACAACAGGGCCCCGGTGGCATCGTCATCGCTTGCGCTCAGGCGCTCTGTCGCCTGTCTCTCGAAGCCGCGCCGATTCAGTACGCCGGTCAACGGATCGGATGTGGCAATGGATTCCATCTTGCGTTCCTTCGCCTTGCTGTCTGTCACGTCGACGAACGTTGCCGCATAGTCGTCGCCCATGGGTTCGATTATCATCTGCAACCAGCGAGCCACGCCTTGCCGCTGCAGTTTGACCTCGAGCTCCAGGCTGCCGCCGCGATTCACCGCCACTTCGAAACGCCGCACGATATCGTCGGCGGACGCATTGTCCATGCCACTGCTCGCGACGCGGATAAGTTCCGCCGCGTCACGATCGACAAGAACGTCCGGCGACGACTCCAGGAATCTGCCCGCGGCCGCGTTAGCGAAAATGCTCTTGAGCACCCTGCCGCCCGTGTCCAGATTCTCCCAACGAAAGCGGATAATGCCGTTTACCGAATGATCGATGATGGTGCGCAGCAGCTTTTCGCTCTTGCGCACCTCGATCTGTGCTTTCTCGACGTCGCTGACATCGCGAAACATCAGGACCTGGCCGCCGCGCGCCGAGGAGCGACCGGTGTCGATACGCGAGGCCTGGATGTGCAGGAATCGCCCCGTCGACGTCAGCATCTTTTGCGGCACGCCCGACCGCAGAGCCTCGAAAACCTCGGGCGCATCGTCGCCGAAGAGCTTTTCGAGCGGTTCGCGCAGCGCCGCCGATTCGACGGTCGACAGCATGCTTTCGGCGCCGTGGTTGAGGCCGATGACCCGGCGCTGATCGTCGACGACGACCACCGGATCCTGCATGTTCTGGAACACCGCCTCGTAGGCGAGCGGCGTGAACTCGACGATCCTCTCGCCGATGATCAGCCAGGCATAGACCGGCAGCATCGCCGAAAACACGATAGGCACGTAGGAAACGGTATCGGGACCGTAGCCGAGGTCGTAGGCCAGGGTAGCGGCCAGCGGCAGGATGCAGGCGCCCGTCATCAGGAAGAGTCCACGACGATGTGCCGGCGCGACCGCGGTCGCGTGAGACAGCAGCGTTAGCACCGCCGCCGCAAACACGGCGTAACTGTAAGGAAGATGCACGAACTGGAACCAGGGACCCCAACGCTCCGGTCGCGTCAGGAATCTACCGGCCTCATTCATGATCGGCCCGCTCCACATGAGTTCGTGATCGATATTCGTTGCGGCCAGGATGACCGAAACGAGCGGGATGATACTCAGCATCACCAGCATTCGGCCCGGCGTTGCCGAACCTGTGTACTCGCGAAAGCCGACGAAAGCGACGATTGGCACCAGTGCCGTACCGATGAAATGGCCGGTTCGGCCGATCGAAAAAGCCGTGAAATTTTCGGCAAGCAGCTCGATGCCACCGCCGACGACCCAGATGCTGATCAGTACGAAAAGCACGCCGATCGGCATGCTGCCGACCTCCCGCTTGGACGCAACGAGCCTGGACCCCATCATGAGGTAGCAGGCGGCGCTGAAGATCAGCAAAACTGAAAGGGCGACGTCCAGGTTCATGGTTGTCGGGCTCGGGATAGCATTTCGGGAAGCTCATGATAGTTGGCGGCGACTGCTGCTCGAAGGAACCATGCCTCAGATAAGGGCATTTTTCCGGGGAAACAGCGACCTGACGATTATGTCAAACCACCCGGCGACGCATCAGAACGCTTCGGCAATTCGCGCCGTGAACGCTGCCCGGCCAAGCCTGTCCAGCGCGCCAAGAAAGCGAATGGCGTCCGCCTCCTCCTGCATTGTCTTGGCTCGATAAGGGTCGTCGTCAGGTCGTGCGCTCAGGCGCCAGAAGAGCAGCGTGATCGTTGTTGCAAGGCGCGTGCGGACGAGATCGAAAAGCAGTGCTTTCTCCACGTCACTTAGCGACGTGACGCTGCAATAGCCGGCGAAAAACGGAATCATTATTTGAAGCGGGTTGATGTCTTCTCCGCGCAGATAGCTCGCCGCAATGGCCAGGTCGAAGACCAGTGGCGCTCGCAGCATATCGCCGACGTCGATCAAACCCGTAACCCGACGGCTGACAGGATCGACGAGTACATTACCCGGATTGGCATCGCCATGAATGACCTGGCTGCGAAGTGCCCCGAGTGCGGGCATGACGAACTCCTGGAAATCGCCGAGTGCCTGTTCGACTGAGCGACGCGTATCGGAATGATCGATGTGAACCAGCAGACCGCGCAGCTCAACGGCTCGCTGCAGGTCCCAAAGAAGCACAGGTTGGTCACCGGGGTGTGAAAAGTCCCTGAGCCCGGCGTCCAGGCGCGCAAGTGCAGCGCCAAACTCGCTTGCCAGCTCCCGATCGATCGGCACGGACGCCAGGGGTACTCCAGCAAGGTAACTCACGACCCGAAGCTTATGATCGTCCTCGCCGCCCGAGACCTTGCCCGACTTCCGGCCGTCCATCGTCCTGATCACCCTGGGTACGCCAGAACCTCGGTCCTCGAGGTGCAGCAAAGCCGCGATCTGAAATTCGCTGACCAGCCCGGGCTCGACGGCGCTCGTCACCTTGACGACATACTTGTCGCCACCCGCTGTCGTCAGGCGGAAATTCTGGTCTCGCTCGCTGATCAGCGGGGCGTAGTCGCCGAAGAGGCCGAATTGGGCCTCAACCGCCTCGCGGATTCGTGCCAGACCCACGGCCGGAGGCACCGCCGCCACCATTGCATGCGCTAGTCCGTCCACTTTTCGACATGTGGTGCGGTGTAGCGCTCGAATGCCTGAATAAGTCGGGTCGCGCTGCTCTCTGCAAGCAGCATGCGCCGATTTTCCGCGCGCAGGAAACCTTCAGTACTCGCATGATCGAGATAGCTGAGCAGATGATCGAAGTAACCGTCGACATTGAACAGGCCGCAGGGTTTGTCGTGAAAACGAAGCTGGCCCCAGGTGATGATTTCGATAATTTCCTCAAGGGTGCCGAATCCACCAGGCATCGCAATGAAGCCGTCAGACAGCGCGGCCATCATCGACTTCCTGGCATGCATCGACGAAACGACGTGCAGCTCTGTCAGGCCCTGATGCGCGATTTCCTTGTCGCAGAGCATTTGCGGAATGACCCCGTGAACCTTGCCGCCGCGCTCGAGGACGGCATCGGCGATAATACCCATGAGGCCCTTGTCAGCGCCGCCGTATACCAGTTCGATCTCATGCCGTACCAGGACGTCGGCAAGATCGCGAGCTGCGTCGGCGTATGACGGCCGCGCCCCGGTATTCGACCCGCAGTAGACGCACACCCGCTTCACGAATAGCTCAGGCTGTCGCCGCTTTCGGCTTGACGCCCTGCACGATCCTGGCGATTTCCGGGCGGGATTCGCGCAGCTCTTCCGGCGTGAGCGCATCGAGCTCGTGCGGAAAAACCAGCCACTCCGCCGTTTCGTGCAGGTAATAATCCGGCAGCAGGTCTGTCTCGTTACGACTCGGCTTGAACCATGGCACTGCGATGCGGATATCCTTCGGCGTGTTGCCCCTGGCGCGCGCGGACAGCTCGTCCACAACCGCAGCAATGGTATTGCCCGTGTCGAAGACATCATCGACGATCAGTACACGGTCATCGTGACGAATCTTTTTGATAATGTAGTTGAGGCTATGCACGGCAACCGCGCCTCTCTCGTCCACGCCCACATAGGAAGAGGTGCGAATGGCAATGTGATCGGATTCAACGCCGCAGTAGCTCAATACTTCCTGCACCGCCATGCCAACGGGGGTCCCGCCGCGCCAGATCGCGATGATCATCGTCGGCCGAAAGCCACTCTCGAGGATCTTGATGCCGAGTTCGATCGAATCCTCGAGGAGATCCTGGGCGGAAAGTATGGTCTTATCCATTTCTCTGTACGGACTTGTCGCTGTCGCTATAATGCGGGGCTCCAATTCTAGCGCAGCACGCTCCAGGTACAAGAATAATGAATGAGCGATTTATCGCGGCCAACGATCTGCTCCGCGATTCTTTCCAGCTCGCGGCAAATATCTTCGAAGACGGATTCGAGCCCGATTTCCTGGTAGGCCTGTGGCGCGGCGGCAGCGCCGTCGGTATCGCCGTGCAGGAAGGGCTCGATTATTTTGGCGTGCCAACCGACCATATCGCACTGCGTACCTCGTACTCGGGTGCGCCACATTATGCGAAAATGATTCGTAAGGCCGATTCGATACGCGTACACGGCATGAAATACCTGCACGAGAAGGTATGCGCGCATCATTCACTGCTCATCGTTGACGACGTTTACAGCACCGGATCCAGCGTGAAGGCCGTACTCGACCAGTTGGCGAAAAAAACTCGCCGCAACATGCCTCACGATATCCGAATTGCGACCGTTTGGTATCGACCGACCGAAAAAACACTGCAAACGCCTGACTACTACGTACACCAGACCAACGACTGGCTGGTACTTCCTTACGAGCTGTCGGGCTTCAGCATTGAGGAGCTGCGCGCGAGTCGCCCGGAGATGGCAGGTATTCTGGACAAGCTTGCGCCGTATGTGCCGTCGCGCGCGAAACCCGGAGCCCGATGACTGACCGCCGGACCCCGCTACAGTCCCTGTTCGATGCGGCGGTGAGCGCCGCTACACCGGCAAGCTGCATGGCCGACTGGCTGCCCGTGCGCCCCGAGGGCAGGGTCGTCGTAATCGGTGCCGGCAAAGCCGCGGCCCGCATGGCCCTGGAGCTGGAGCGGCGCTGGGGCGAGCCGCTCGTCGGTACCGTGATCGTACCCTACGGCCACGCCGTGACCTGCCGGAGTATCGACGTCCTGGAGGCATCTCACCCGATTCCGGACGAGGCGTCAGTGGCGGCCACGAAGGCCGTGCTCGAGCGCGTGTCGGGACTTGCCGAAGCCGATACCGTTGTCTGCCTGCTATCAGGCGGCGGCTCGTCGCTGCTGACCTTGCCACTTCCTGGCGTTGCTCTTGCCGAGAAACAGCGAGTCTCGTCGCAGTTGCTGCGCTCAGGCGCGGCAATCCATGAGATCAACGCGGTTCGCAAGAAACTCTCGGCAGTAAAGGGCGGCAGGCTGGCCGCCGCCTGTGCGCCGGCACAGATCATGACGTTGATAATTTCTGATGTTCCCGGCAATGATGCTTCGGTCGTCGCCTCGGGACCGACGGTGGCCGACACCACGACAATAGCGGATACCTTGTCGATACTGTCCCGCTACAACGTGCATCTCGAAGCGGCGACCCTGGCGGCCATGAAGTCGGCACATGCCGCATTTGCCGCGCCTCGTCAGGGCGACGTACGGATACTCGCCACCAGCGACGATGCGCTGCAGGCTGCCGCGACGAGGGCAATGGAACTGAAGCTGACGCCATACGTACTGGGTGACCTCAATGGCGACGCGCGCGAACTTGCGGACCAGCACGCCCGACTGGCCGTCGATATCGCGAGCGGCGCAGGCCCGCTGGAGGCGCCCTGTGTGATTCTCTCCGGCGGCGAGACCACGGTTCAGGTTAAGGGCAAGGGGCGCGGCGGCCGAAACGGGGAGTACGCGCTTGCGCTCGCAATCCGGCTCGACGGTCATCCCTCAGTTTGTGCGCTGGCCGCTGATACCGACGGTATCGATGGAAACGGCGACAATGCCGGTTGTTTCGTCTTTCCGGACACGCTCGCCCGTGCGCAAGAGCGATCGATCGATGCGATCGAGCTGCAGCGGAACAACGACAGTTACCGGTTCTTCGAGGCAACCGGCAACCTGCTCGTTACCGGGCCGACGGGAACGAACGTCAATGACTTCAGGGCGATACTGGTGGAGTAGCGGGAGCCAGCACGTTGACGCAGCTCTCGTTTCGGTTTTCCGAGACTTGTTATCGGCGCCCGGCGCCCGAATCATGAGGGATTGACCGCCCTCCTCAGGATTCGCGATGCAAGACTTACCGCACTACTACAAGGTTGCAGCCAAGGCTGACAGCACCAGTTCCGTCGTGGTTTCAAGGGAGGGTCTGCCAAGCCTCGAGACGGCCGGCCCCGTCCAGTACGGAGGCCCGGGCGACCTCTGGTCTCCCGAGGAACTGCTGGTCGCTGCCGTGGCGGACTGCTTCGTACTGACTTTTCGCGCGATGGCGCGTGCATCCAAGCTGGAGTGGATTTCCGTGAGCTGCGAGACATCCGGAACGCTCGACAAGATCGAGAACGTCACGCAATTTACGCACTTCGACATCGACGTCCAGCTGACCGTGCCCGCGGGTACCGACGAGGACAAGGCGCAACGGCTCGTGGAAAGAGCGGAACATCATTGCCTGATAACGAATTCGCTCAAGGCGGCGTCCCGACTTACTGCAGCAGTGCGCTTTTCTGCCCAGGAGTCTGCGCGGTAGAAATATCCGGACTGGTGTCCCGGGTACAGGAGTCCGCTAGCGCAGACACCGAATATTACTCATCCGTGCTGACCGGCCCTTCTGCATAGAAAACACCGGCGGAGACGGCAAGTGTCGGTTCGTCTGCTCCCTCGCCCGAATGAATCGTGGCGTAGGCGTCGAGAAGATCCGAGATCGTCGTGGTTGCCGCCTGCAGCCGCACGGAAACGAGCTTGCGCACGCGAGCGACATCGGACTTGCGGATCGTCTTCAGGAGGCCAACGCTCTCCAGCGGCCAGATTTCGCTTTCCCTTTTTGCTGACTCGTTGTGGGCCAGCACCGCCATCAGGGGATACGGTCCAGCCCTCAGCCGCAGCGCCATCGCTTCCTCGGCTTCGATATCTGCCTCGTCGGGCGGATCTAGAACCAGCGTATCGTTCACTACCCTGGCGCGGCCAATACGCTGTAACTCCTTGCGCATCGCGCCTTCCGGAATATCGCCTGCGAAGCGTTTGACAAGCGACTGGAAGGACCCGGCACCACCGCCCAGCCCCAGCGCGGCCGGCTCGCCGTGTTCGTCGAGGAACTCAGCGCTGGACTGCCACCCTGAAACGAGTTCCTGCAGCGGCGTACCGCGTTCCGTTACCGCGCCCTCGTTATTCTCGAGACGTGCTCGAATTCGACTGATTTCCTTTCGCGTCAGGCCCGTCATCGCAGCAATTCGGGAGACATTCGTCGGTCTGCCGTGCACGCCGTAGTCCTCGGACGCGACGGCCACAAACGCCGCTTTCGACAGCTCTGAATACTCGCGGTAGCCTCGGCCGAACCGCAAAAAGAGTCGCGCAATCGGTTGAAGGAACAACAGGAATGTTTTGTTTAGCTTGTTATTTTCTTGTTCCCCCATGGCCGAGGAATATATGTGCTCTCAGGGACTTAGGCCATCGAAAACCCTCAAATGGGAAAAAGTGACCGTTCCAACTGAAACGAGGTACAGCGGGCGAATCTGTACTTCGCGGAAACGATTGGCTAATCGCGCTTATTCCTCGCGTTACCGCGAACGTAAGTTGCGGCAACGTGGCGATCGTCGGCCAGCGTCAGCAATGCAAAAAACGACTCCTCGATCGTTTCCGCTGCGGCCATTCGACGCGCAGTCAGCGTCGTCGCATCCGGATCGAGCACGACGAAGTCGGCATCTTTTCCTGGCAGGAAGTTGCCGATACAGTCATCCAGACAAAGTGTCTCGGCGGCACCCAGCGTTGCAAGATGCAGAGCCTGCATTGGCGGCAAGGCATGATCCTGAAGATGCAGGACCTTGTACGCATCACCCGCCGTCTTGAGCAACGAGAGACTCGTGCCTCCGCCGACGTCGGTGCCAAGGCCACAGCGAATGTTTGCCTTGCGCATGGCAGCAAGGTCGAACAGGCCGCTGCCGAGAAACAGGTTTGATGACGGACAGAATGCGGCGGAACCCCCTTTCCTGGCCATGCACGCCCGGTCCTCATCGTCCATGTGCAGGCAGTGCGCAAACACCGCGCGCTCGCGAAGCAGTGCAAAGCGATCGTAGACGTCCAGGTAACTGCGACTCGATGGAAACTGTCTCGCAATCTGCTCGACCTCTTGCCTGTTCTCGGCGAGATGCGTGTGAATCCAGACTTCCGGATACTCCCGCGCCAGCTTTGCGGCCGCCTCGAGTTGTTCTTCGCTGGACGTCAGTGCGAAACGCGGCGTGATCGCGTAGCCGAGACGCCCGCGGCCGTGCCAGCGCTCGATGAGCGCCTTGCTGTCACTGTAAGCCGAACTCGCATCATCCCGCAGTTCCTCCGGGCAGTTGCAGTCCATTAGCACCTTGCCGGCGATAAGGCGCATATCGCGCGCTTCGGCCGCCTCGAAAATAGCGTCCGCGGAATGCGCATGAACGGTGCCGAAGACCAGCGCCGTTGTCGTGCCGTTGGCGAGCATTTCGTCCATGAAAACGCTCGCGACTTCACGCGCATAATCCGGATCCCTGAAACGCACTTCGGCGGGATAGGCATAGCGATTCAGCCAGTCAAGCAGCTGTTCACCGTAGGACGCGATGATGTCCAGCTGCGGGCAGTGCACATGGCAGTCAATGAAGCCGGGTACGATGAGCTTGCCTGGCAGTTCGGTCAGCAAGACGTCTTCCGCCAGCTGCGCCAGCAATCGATCGGCGTGGCCCGCCTCCGCGATACGGCCATCCTCGACGATCAGCACGCCATCGTCGATATACTGGTACGCCGACTCGAGTGACGCTTCGCCCGGATCGGACAGGCAGTGCAGAATCGAAGCACGAAAAGCCTGCCGCATCATACTCAGGGTGCCTCCAGCATGATGACGTCGTCCAGCATGACCGTCTCACAGTTCGGCTCATCAGCGGCCCTGTCGACGATGAGAAACTCATGCCCGGCCTCGAAGGCAACCAGCGGCATGTGCCAGGTGCCGCGATGGTAATTGAATCCCTGCCGGCCGTTCGTTGCGAAGGCACGAAGCTCGGCGACATCGACGGACTCGCCGCGCGGCGCCACGACGATCACCATTTGGCACTGCTGCAGGGGAACGAAAGCCTGACTCCCGAGCGGATGCCGTTCCATCATCTCGACCTGCAGCGGCAGCGACGTCGGCGTTCGACAACGCGCGATGCTCATGGCCGTGTGGCTGCCGTCCGCGATGTCGATATTGCACAGATCATCGAAACGCTGGAATCGCGCCGCGTTCATTGCCCCGGACCGGTCGATCGCGGCCTCGATGACGTCTCCATACGGCGCGAAACGCTCGCGCGTCAGCGGCTCTGGCTTGAGCGAAACGACCGCGCGCTCAGCCATGCACCTGGCCGAACAGGCGAATGCGGCTGACACCGCCATCCGGGTAGATGGAGACGCGAACATGACTGACAGCCCCGATCGCCTGCAGCTGCTTGTCAAAATAGTGCTGCTGATCCATCTTCAGTTTCGATTCGGGCAACAGGGTTTGCCATTCAGTACCGGCCCGCACGGCGTGCTCGTCGCTGTCGAACATCGCGGCCTCGATGGACGCCCGATCCGGATAGTTTCCCTTGAAATGTGCGGTATCGATTTCTGCACGCTCTATGACGCCGGCCTGGCCCAGCGCAATGATGACCCAGTCATTGCCAGGACCGCGACGGCGCGCGGTCTCCCAGCCGTCGCCCATGTTCACACCGCGGCCTGGCGCGGTCAGGTTGTGCATGCTGCCATAGTGCTCGTCGCTGCAGGCGATGGCGCGACCGCCGTGCTCGACCGCAGCCAGGTCGACAAAGCCATCAACATCGGTGAAATCGGCGCGAATTTCACCAAATACTCTGAGCCGTGCAACCCCGCCATCCGGGTAGATGTGCAGCCGCACATGGTTCCAGATGCGATCGTCACGCACATCCAGATAGTGATGCGCATCGCCGCCAAGATCGGTCCTGGGCAGCAATTCGATCCAGCCCTCTTCGGGTACTTCGCTATCGCTTTGGCAGGCCTCTATCGATGCCTGTGGCGGAAAATTTCCGGTGAAGTGGCGTGTGTCAATGTCAAAACCATGAATGACGCCGGGCACGCCCAGCCGAATGACACAATAATCGTGGCCCGGCGTGCGGCGCCGGCGGCTCTCCCAGCCGTCCATCCACTTGCCGTGATCGTCATATTTGTCGGCGATGAAGACAGGCTCCGCCGGATCGATGATGCGCTCTTTGGCGGCGAAGAACTCATCCGTCGCATAGGTGACTCGCGTTCCGAGTCGTGGCTGTTCGAGCTGTATCCATTTGCTGACGGAACGGGTCATTCACTGCCTCCCATAGAGTCGAGTCGAAGACGGGCGATCTTGTGGATCTCAAGTAACGCCGTTTCGAACTCCAGCGCGTAGTCGTTTTCGAGGCGCGCGGCGAACGCCTCGAGTATGGCTTTTCGATCACTGCCCCGAACCGCCATGACAAACGGAAAACCGAACTTCTTCCGGTAGGCGGTGTTCAGCGCCTGAAAGCGCGAATACTCTTCGGCCGAACACTGATCGAGACCGGCACTCGCCTGCTCCTCGCTGGATGCGGGCGTCAGCCCATCGGCCAGCCTTGCTTTTCCGGCAAGATCCGGATGCGCGCGAATGAGCGCCAGCTGTTTTTCGGTCGCCGCGTTGTCGACGCAATCGGCCATCAGCTCGGCCAGTCTATCCACGCTTTCGTTCTCCGAGGCCAGCGGTGCCACCTGTTCCGCGACCCAGGGCGAATGCTCGTATATACCGGAATAGCGCGCAATGAAGTCGTGTGTATCCATCAGTCAGTGCCCTCCGCCGGATGACGCTCACGCCAGTGCCTCGCAATCTCGAGCCGGGTTGCTATCCAGACGCCTTCCCGCGACGCGAGGTAGTCGAGGAAGCGGGCCACCGCAGCCGTTCGGCCAGGGCGGCCCGCCAGGCGGCAGTGCAGCCCGATCGACATCATGCGGCCACCCTCGGCGTGCAGCACATCGAAGCTGTCTTTCAGGTAATCGAAAAACTGCTGGCCCGAATTGAAGCCTTGCGCCGTTGCAAATCGCATATCGTTGGCATCGAGTGTGTAAGGCACCATGAGCTGGGGGGTCTCGAAGCTGTAATCCCAGTAGGGCAAATCGTCCGCGTAGCTGTCGGCGTTATAGTCGAAGTGGCCGTCCTCTGCGGCGATGCGATGGCTGTTGGGGCTGCAGCGACCGAGATACCAGCCGCGCGGCCGCACACCGCAGACGCTTTCATGTATCTCGAGTGCTTTCAGCAGGTGCGATCGCTCGGTTGCCTCATCGACGAACTGGTAGTCGATCCAGCGGTACCCGTGGCTGGCGATTTCCCAACCGCTGGCCTGCATTGCCATCGCGACCGAGGGATTTCGCTGCAGCGCCATCGCAACCGCGAACGCCGTTACCCGCAGCTTGCGCTCGGAGAACAGGCGGTGCAGGCGCCAGAATCCAGCGCGCGATCCGTATTCGTACATCGACTCCATATTCATGTGTCGCAGCGCAGGTATCGGCGCGGCGCCTACAATCTCCGACAGGAATGCCTCGGACGCCGCATCGCCATGCAGTACGCAATTCTCGGCGCCTTCCTCATAGTTGACGACGAACTGCACCGCGATTCGCGCGCCCTCGGGCCAGTCGGCCGATGGCGGCGTTTCGCCGTAGCCGGTCATATTCCTGGGATAGTGCCTGTTTTCCATTAGCGGTCCTGCAGGGCCCTGTACCATCGGTCGATGATCTGCCGTTCCTGATCCGTCATCGCGGTCAGGTTGCCGATCGGCATTACGCGCGTGACGACCGTTTGTTGATGTATGCGCGCCGCCTCTGCCAGTATGCGCTCATCGCTGTCCAACACAACGCCGAGTGGCGGTGCCGGAAATCCCGGATGGGTCGGCGCATCGGCATGGCAGGTCGTGCAACGCGCGTTCACGACGTTTCTGACTTGCTCGAAACTCGCCGTCACACCGGCGGACGTCTCTGTGCGCGGTGCCAGTAAGGCTACAATCCCCGCCAGCAGCAGCAAGGCGGCAATAATCGGAAGCGGCGATGCCTGCCCTTTGTGTCTCGCAACGAAGTACACGCGGACAAGCGCCCCGATCATCGAAATCGCGATCAGGATCGCCCAGTTGTACTCGTGTCCGTAGGTCAGGGCATAGTGGTTGCTGGTCATGACGAACAGCACGGGCAGGGTAAAATAGGTGTTGTGCACCGAACGTTGCTTGGCCCTTATACCCGGCGTCGGGTCGGGCATTTCCCCCCGCTCTGCCGCGGCGACCATCTTGCGCTGCCCCGGAATAATCACCATGGCCACGTTCGCGACCATGATCGTGCCGAGCACGGCCCCGAAATGAATGTAGGCGCCGCGGCCGCCGAATAACTCGCACAGGCTCCAGGCGAGCAGTGCGACCAACAGCAGAAGCACGATTGCGAAGACCCGGTCGTCATGGGCCAGCGGTGACCGGCAAAGCAGATCGTAGGCGATCCAGCCACCGACGATGTAGGCGATCGCAATACCTACCGCCTGGCCGGCGGAAAGTTCCGCGACCGAAACGTCGATCAGGTAGACCTCGGCGCCATACCAGTAGACCAGGGCGAGCAACGCCATGCCCGACAGCCAGGTCGTGTAAGCCTCCCATTTGAACCAGTGCAGCCGGTCCGGCATTGCGGGCGGCGCGACGCGGTATTTCTGCGCGTGATAGAAGCCGCCACCGTGCACCGACCACAGTTCTCCGCCGACGCCCTTCGCCTCGTCCCGAGGTTCTTTCGGCGCCTCGAGGTGATTGTCGAGCCAGACGAAATAGAACGACGCACCGATCCACGCCACGCCGGTGATGAAATGCAGCCAGCGCAGCAAGAGATTCAACCAATCGACGATGTAGGCGTCCATGCTAAGACCTGTCTTTGTGTCCTGTCCCGACTGTTCAGCCTATCGGGTGGACGTTCCTGGGATATTGGGGAATCGACGATTCAGCAGCGCGACCATGGTGTTTGAGGATTTCCGCGGCGGTCGCAACCGCAATCTCTGCCGGCTTCTTGCCGTTGATACCGTCGACGCCGATCGGGCAGGTCAGTGCATCGATCAGCGCCTCCGGCATGCCCTGCTGTCGATAGCGCTTCTCGAAGCGGCGTCGCTTGGATCGTGAGCCGATCAGGCCGCAGTAGCGCGCATCCTTGCGGCGCAGAATGCGATCGCAGATGTCGAAATCCAGTGCGTGGCTGTGCGTCATCACGAGGTAGTAACTGCGGGGCGGCATCGCCGCAACCTCCAGCGCGGGATCTGCTGTTTCGATCGCGCGCACATTGGCAGGCACCTGCCGAAAAATCTTGCGACGACTGTCCACCCAGCGGATATTGCAGTCCAGCCGCGACAATGTGTCGACCACCGCCGTGCCGACATGTCCCGCACCGAACACGGCGATATTCAGATCGGAAACCACGATCGGTTCGTAAAACTCCTGCACCCTGCGATGCGCTCGTCGATCGCCGTCGAGGATGGAGCGCGCCGTCTCGACCAGGCGCGGTGACGGCGTATCTTCGTCGATGCCGAAAACGCGATCTCCCGTGACGATGAACTTCAGCGGCGCGCTGCGCGAGATGCGCGTGAGCAATATTGCCGGCTCGCGCTGGCCATGCAGCGCTTTCAGGTCCCTTAACCACGCGGGCATGCCGCCGGCCATCGGCTCGAACAGGATTTCCACGACACCCCCGCAGCACTGCCCCATCGATGCGCCCAGCGGGAAACTCCGCAGCGACAACTTGTCTTCGCTCAGCAAGCCGACAGCGACGCGGGTGCACTGGTACTCCAGCTGACCGCCGCCGATCGTGCCGATGGTCTCACTTGCCGTAACGATCATCTTCGCACCGAGCTCGCGCGGCGCCGAGCCGCGGATACCGGCGACCGTGATCAGCACAGCCGGTTCGTCCGCGGCGCACAGGTCGCTGAGTTCGTCGATCCACTCATTCATGATCGGCTCGCATAACGGCACGCAGGATAGCCTCTGGCGTCGCGGGTGCCTGCAGGGGCACTCCCCCGGGCACGCCCAGGTCGATGGCATCGCGGATCGCCAGGAAGGCCGACAGGCCCAGCATCAGCGGCGGCTCCCCGACCGCCTTGGACCGGTAAATCGTGTCTTCGCGGTTGCTGCTGCCCGACATCATCTCGACACGAAAATCGGGCGCGAGATCCGAACAGGTCGGTATCTTGTAGGTCGATGGCGCGTGGGTGCCGAGCTCACCCGCCTCGTTCCACCAGAGCTCTTCGGTCGTCAGCCAGCCGACCCCCTGGATGTAACCACCTTCAATCTGCCCGAGATCGATAGCGGGATTCAGCGAGTCGCCGCAGTCGTGCAGGATATCGACGCGCAATACCCGATTTTCACCCGTCAGCATGTCGACCACTACCTCGCTGACCGCGGCGCCATACGCGAAGTAAAAAAACGGCCTGCCGGAAAACCTTGTCCTGTCATAATTGATCTTCGGGGTCTTGTAGAAGCCGGTCGCCGACAGCGATACCCGGTCCGCCCACGCCAGCCGAACCAGCTCCGCAAAACTCGTCGAGCGATCGCCCAGCTGCACCGTATCGGCGTGGAAATCGATGGCGGCTTCCGGCACCGAAAACCGCCTGGCAGCAAACTCGGTCAGTCGTTTGCGTATTTTGGCCGCCGCCCGCTGTGCAGCCTTGCCGTTCATATCCGAACCACTGGACGCCGCCGTCGCGGACGCGTTAGGCACCCGGCTCGTGTCGGCCGCCATGATGCGGATGCGGTCCATACCGACACCGAGCTCATCGGCAACCACCTGCGCGACCTTTACATACAGCCCCTGCCCCATTTCGGTGCCGCCGTGATTGAGCTGCACGGTGCCGTCTTTGTAGACGTGCACCAGCGCTCCCGCCTGGTTCAACAACGTATTCGTAAACGATATGCCGAATTTTACCGGCGTTATCGCGATGCCGCGCCGCAGCACCTTGCTGTTGGCATTGAACTGCCGGATTGCCGCACGCCGCTCCCGGTAGTCACTGTTCGCCACCAGCCTGTCAAAGATGTCGTCGATGATGTTGTCGTCGACCGGCTGATCATAATGCGTGACGTTGCGATCGCTCTTGCCATAGAAATTTCGGCGCCGCACTTCCAGCGGATCCTTGCCGAGCGCCCGTGCGATGTCATCGATGACGTATTCGATGGCGAACATCCCCTGCGGGCCGCCGAAGCCGCGAAACGCCGTATTGGACACCGTATTGGTCTTGCAGCGGTGTGACACGATACGCACGTTTTCCAGGAAGTAGGCATTATCGCAATGAAACATCGCGCGGTCGTTGACCGGGCCGGACAGATCCGCCGACATGCCGCAGCGCGAAGCGAATTCGAACTGGATGCCGCGTATGCGGCCCGTGTCATCAAAGCCGACATCGTAGTCGATCACAAAGTCGTGACGCTTGCCGGTCATTATCATGTCGTCGTCACGATCCAGGCGAAGCTTGCAGGGCCTGCCTGTCTTGTCGACGGCAATGGCGGTGATGATCGCGATGAGCGCCGCCTGGCTTTCTTTGCCCCCAAAGGCTCCGCCCATGCGCCGGCAAATAACGACGATGTCCTTGGCAGACCGCCGGGTCGCATGCGCAATCATCGTCTGCACCTCGTCAGGGTGCTGGGTCGAGCTGTAGACCAGCAGCCCGCCATCTTCCTGGGGAATCGACATCGCAACCTGGCCTTCGAGGTAAAACTGATCCTGGCCGCCGACACAAATTCGCCGCTGCAGCCGATGCGGCGAATTCTCGAGCGCGTCGTCGGGCTTGCCGCGAACCAGCGTCTCGCTGGGCAGCACGAAAGATCCCTTCGCGACGGCGGTCACAGGATCGAGTATCGGCTCGAGTTCCTCGTAATCGATACTTGCCTTGCGCGCCGCCTTGCGGGCGCTGTCGACGCTGCCTGCCGCAACGGCGAACAGCGGCTGGCCGACGTACTGCACCAGCGCGTCGGCAAACACGGGGTCGTCCTTGATAATCGGCCCGTAGTTATTTTCACCCCGTATGTCGGCCGCGACGCAGACATCGACGACGCCGGGCGCGGCAAGGACGTCGCACAGATCGATCTTCCTGATCCGCGCGTGCGGCTTCTCGCTCATGCCGACCGCAAGGTGCAAAAGCTCGCGCGGCTCGGGAATATCGTCCGTGTAGGCCGCCCTGCCGGTGACGTGCAGGTGCGCGCTGTCGTGCGGCAGCCCAAGGCCCACGGCGCGCCCGGATTGCTGCCCTGCCTTAACCGGAGCGTCCATAGAGATACACCGTCGACTCGGCGGCGCCCGCGGTTTCGCGATAGAAGCGACGCAGCAGATTCTGCACGGCAAGCAGCCGAATATCGGCCGTGGCGCGCGCGTCGCTGATTGGGGTGAAGTCCGATTGCAGCGCGACGCAGGCACGTTCGATCAGCGGCTCGCTCCAGGCCTCGCCAACGAGAATTCCCTCGCAATGGGTTGCACGCTTGATGATCGGGGCAAGACCGCCGCAGGCCATGCGAAACGCCGCGACCTTGCCGCCATCGAGTTCCAGGAAATACGCCGTGCACACCGCCGAAATATCCTGGTCGAATCGCTTGGACCACTTCTGGCTTCGAACGACTGCCCGGCCGTCGACAAGCGGTATTCGAATGCGCTCGATGAATTCGCCCGGCGCCAGGTCATTGACCCGATAGTCGTGGTAGAACGCATCCAGCGGCAACTCACGAACATCATCGCCCCGCCGTAGCAGCAGAGTCGCGCCGACAACCATCAGCGCTGCCATCGAATCGCCGATCGGCGAGCCGTTGGCAATATTGCCGCCGAGCGTGCCGGTATTGCGAATCGGCGGCGATGCGAATCGTCGAAAAATCTCTTCCAGCCCCGGGTAGTGCTCGACGATTTGAGGAATCGCCTCGCTCAGTGTGACGGCTGCCCCAATGTCCAGATGCGTCGGTGACCGGGAGACGGCCAGGAGTTTGGCGACCCGTCCCGTGTAAATGACTGTCCCGAGTTCCCGGTGCTGCTTGGTCACCCAGAGCCCGATGTCGGTTCCGCCGGCAAGCAGCGTCGCATCGGGATGGCGGGCAAACCGCTCAGCAAGCGAATCGATGCCGGTCGGTGCGAAGTAACGACGATCGCCGTGCTCGAGCTCGAGATCGGCTTCCCTGGCCAGTTTTCGCAGGCTTTCGATGCGTCTGGCGGGCTTTTGCTGCCTGCCGCAAGCTTGCCGCAGCCAGTCGCTGCGATCATCAGCAGCCGATTTTTCGTACATCGAGTGTGCCGCCGCGACGATCGGCCGATATCCCGTGCAGCGGCAGAGGTTGCCCGCGAGCGCGTCGTCGATTTCCTGGCGACCGGGAAGCGCGTTCGTCTTGTAGAGTGCGAACAGCGACATGACGAAGCCCGGCGTGCAGAAGCCGCATTGAGATCCGTGGTTCTCTGCCATGGCGCGCTGAACGGGATGAAGCTCGGCGCCGGGCGGCGACAGGCTTTCGACAGTGATCAGCTCCTTGCCGTCAAGCGTTGGCAGGAACTGGATGCAGGAGTTGATGGCCTTCAGCGACAAGTCATCGCCGCACAGCTCTGCCACGACCACGGTACACGCGCCGCAGTCACCCTCCGCGCAGCCTTCTTTCGTCCCCGTGCGGCCAAGGTCCTCGCGCAGGAACTGCAAGACGGTCCGCGCAGGGTCGACGTCGTCGAGTTCGATCAGCTGACCGTCAAGCATGAAGCGGACACAAGACACGCCCATCGCCCCTAGCTGCCGCGATAGGTCGAGTAGGACCAGGGCGACACCAGCAGCGGCACGTGATAGTTCTCATCGCTCCGGACCGAGAAACGAATCACTACGGTGTCGAGAAAAGGCGGATCGCCGACGGGAACGCCCAGAGTGTCAAAGTACGCGCCGATATCGAATTCCAACTCGTACGCACCCGTTTGCATGGCGTCTTCGTCGAGCAGCGGATAGTCGCTGCGGCCGTCGCTGTTCGACACGGCGCTCGCGCAGAGCTCTCTCCCGCCGCCGAGCTTGAACAGGCGTATGCCGACACCCTTCGCCGGACGGCCATGCGCCGTATCGAGGATATGTGTGCTTAACCGTCCCATTCCGCCCCTGTCGTAACAGCATCTGACCATGCACGAGTCAGCGATTATACGATGCCGCGGCGGCTGCGTGCCCGTTCCGCTTGTGATACTTTGCCTGCGCCGGAAATACGCCGTGCGAAAAGCAGATTTGACCTGATCCGGACGGGAGTCTCCGCCATGAAACGCCTGCTATTCCTGATGCCATCCCTGCTGCTGGCCGCTTGCGAGGTAAAAGTCGATACTGCAGCCGACGTCCGCTACCTCGACATGCCGGGCACGGAAGGGCTGAACCTGCCATTTTCCTCCGCAGTGCGCGTCGACAACACGCTCTATCTCTCAGGCAACATCGGCAACCTTCCCGGCACGATGAAGCTCGCGCAAGGCGGCATACAGGGCGAAACGCGCCAGACGCTCGACAATATCTCGGCCGTACTCACCGAGTTCGGTTCTTCGATGGACAACGTCGTCAAATGCACGGTATTTCTTGCCGACATGTCCGAGTGGGATGCCATGAACGAGGTCTACAGGACCTACTTCACGAACCCACCCGCGCGCAGCGCCCTTGGCGCAAGCGGCCTGGCACTAGGGGCACGCGTGGAAATCGAATGTATTGCGGTGGTGACCGAGCCGGACTGACCTCAGCTTCCGTCCGTCGCGCTAGCGCTCTGAAGCAGTTCGTCCCGTCGCGCCTGCAGGGCTCTCAAGCGACGGCCATCCAGCACATCACTCAGCTGCTCGAGCAGCACCTCATCGTCAATTTCGCTGAGCGCCTTCACCCAGCCCGGGTTGACGTCGATCGGCGCCGACCTGAGGTGCTTGGGGCTGCCTTTTCTGCTGGCGAATGCCCGGTAATGCCCGCCAAGCATCAGGCGCCACGTCGATGGGTCGTAAAGCATGCTCTGCAAGGTGCGGCCTTCGTTGTAGATCAGCACATCGAAGACATACATGGCCGCCCATTGATCCGGCAGCGGACAGGCCGCGCCGACACCCTGTCCGGATGCGGATCGCTTCATTTCATCCGAGGTCTTGTCCGGCAGAAACTGCAGCGAGCCATCGGCGCCGTCAATTTTGCGGATCACGGAAACCGGCACCATGTCCAGCTCGAGCAGTCGGTCCAGGCGATAAGCCGCAACGTCAGGATAGAATCCGCGCGCCGAGCGTTTCTCGAAAATGGCCGAAACGGTCCGCCGCCCGTCGCTGACTTTGACGATCGTACGGTCGGCTTCGTCTTCACGTTCGGACTGAACCTCACCCTGTCGCAGCAGTTGCGCCAGTTCTTCGGGCGACATCAGGTCAGGGCGCATGCCCAGGTTGCGCGGATGTGGCAGCGGATCTGCAGGACCGCTGCCGGACTGGTTCACCACCGACACAGCATCGCCCTGAAGTATCAGCGCGTTGCCACTGCCGCGGTAGTAGAAGTTGAGCATGCCGGTGTCAATTTCGATGAGGCGGCCGTCAAATCGCTGCAGGACGCCTCGATTGGGCGTCGGAGTGTGTCCGACGACAACGCGCGTTGCGCCGATTGCCGCAAGCGCGCCTTCGAGCCGGTACTCTTCGATCAGTCCGCCGCAGGACACGCTGCCGCGGTACCAGAGCGGGCCCTCGGAATCGAACAAATCGGACTCCGCCAGGCGTTGCGCCGTGCTTATCGCCTCCATTACAGCCGGCGTTTCATCCAGCGCCGGCATGTAGGCATTAAGCACCTTCCGGGTATCGTAGTGACTGTCGGTCGGCAACAGCGCGCTGGCATCCGTCAGCGTTTGCAGGGCGTTGACATAAGCCAGCAACTCGTCCTTGAGCCGGCCGTTGACACCGTCGAGCCCCAGTTCTTCCACCAGCGGCGACAGCCCGCCGTGAACGAAAGCGGTGCCGTTGACAACCATGATGACCGGCTTGCCCAGCAACCAGCGGCCGTATTTGCCATCCGGCCTGAAAGCGCGGCGCAGTGCGAAAAAGCCGGCCGGAAACCGTTCTTCGAATTTCTCGCGCAAGCTGTCACGCGACGTCACGCCGGCATAACGGTCGGCATAGGCATCGAACCACTTGTCCCTCTCAGCGGTTGTTTCGTCCGCCGCAAACGCCGCGTATTCCGCCTTGCTCACGTAGCGCAGATCGCCGATCAGATTCATCGATTCGTGATTTCCGATCACGACGTGCACCGCGCCGCCCGCTGCCAGCGCTTCGCCTTCCAGTCGCATCAACAGATCCATGGCATCACGTGACCGGGGTCCGCGGTCGAGAATGTCGCCGACGATGACCAGGTGCGTGGTCTCGCCAGACCATGTCAGCGCTTCGTCAATCACGTCGGCCTGCTGGAGCGTCTCGACCATCGCCTCGAATGCCCCATGCACATCCGATATCGCGACCACTCTATCAGCGCCGTCGACGTGCCATTCGTCGCCTTGCGCCGAACCGAAAGCGATCAGAATCAGGACAAGGAATGTTCTCAGTACGCGTGGCAAGGGCATGGTCCGGCATTATTCTTTGGGGGAGTGAGTGTAGTCAGAATGCCTCGTAGCGGCAATTTATGGCCGCAAAAAGCCTGTGCTAGACTCGCGGAGATGGCATCGCCGCTGGCGGACCAAGGGCAATTCATGTCACCGTATCGTTCGACAATTGCAGGAATCATCGGGTTCCTTTCGCTTGCAGGCTCACATGCGCAGACCAGCGATGAGCCGGATCCGTTATTTCAGGGCACGGGTGCCCTGGAAGTCCGAATCGTCGCCCCCATCAGTGTGATACTCGAGGAGCGTTCGGACGAGCGGGACGTTGAGGCAAAACTCCACTACACAGACGAGTCCGGCGAGCCTGTCGAGATTGATATCGACATCCGTACGCGCGGTATCTCCCGCCTGAAAAAAGACGTTTGCCCGTTCCCCCCCCTGCGCCTCGATTTCAAAAAGTCGCAAGTCAAGCAATCATTGTTTCACAAGCAAGACAAGCTGAAGCTGGTTACGCATTGTCGTGACGAATCGAAACGTTACGAACAGACATTGTTGAATGAGTTTCTGGCCTATCGCATTCTCAATGAGCTGACGGACGCCAGTTTTCGCGTACGCCTGTTGCGCATCCACTACGTCGACAGCGATGAACCAGGCAAGGATCGGATTCAGTACGGCTTCCTGATCGAACACAAGGATCGCCTCGCGAAGCGACTCGGACTCGAGCCGCTTGCACTGGAAAAAACCACGGTCAAGTCGCTGCAGCCGGCGTACACCAACCTGATTTCGGTATTCCACTACATGATCGGCAACACCGATTTCTCACCCATAGCCGGCCCCGACTCCGAGTGTTGCCACAACCATGTTCTGCTGGGCAAAGAAGGTTCGCTGCTGCTGTCAGTGCCTTATGACTTTGATCAGGCGGGACTTGTCGATGCTCCTCATGGCGTGACCAATCCGCGCTTCAAATTGCGCAGTGCCAAACAGCGACTCTATCGTGGGCGATGCACGAATAATGAACACCTCGAGCAGACGCTTGCCTCGTACAAGGACAAGCGAGAGGGAATCTATGCACTTATCGAAAACCAGGAAGGCCTGGAGCCAAAATATCGCAAGAAGATGAAGCGATTTCTTGACGATTTCTACAAGACGATAAGCTCACCCAAACAGGTCGAACGTCAGCTGATCACAAAGTGTATTTGAAGCCCGCCGCCGCGTCCGACAATTGCAGCCAGTCCGCAAGAATCTTGGATGTGCGGGGGTGTATGTAGTAACCCACGGAGCTGTGGGGATTTGACTTGCCGTAGCGAACGGCCAGGTTGAATATGCGGTAATCGTGCACAGCACTGACCTGCCGCTGCTTGAGCATTTTCCCGAAGTCGTCCGCCAGCGTGTTGTCGTGACAGCAATAATCATCCTCCGCCGCCAGGTTGTGCCAGGAAATCACGTTGCACGGAAAGCGGCTGTCGGTCTTCTCTTTGGCGCCTAGCAGTCGCTTCTGCACCGCGCGGTCACCGAGCGGCGAACCGAGTGTCAGCCAGGACTCGACTTTCTTGTCGCCATACCGCTCCGTGTACTTGGCATCGTGCGACAGCTGCCAGAGTACGTCGTAGGCCACCACGCTGCCCGTGCCATGCGTGACCAGCATGATGCGCTCGCCGCGATCCATGCGTTCGCAAAGGGCGGTACGAACCCGCTCGCGCACTTTCTCACCGAAGTCAGACTTCGGGATCAGGTATTCGCCGAAATCCTTGGCGACCGTGCAAATGATCGGCATGGCCAGCCCAACGGCACCGAGAACGGGCGCCGAGACGTCTGCGATGAATTCGGCAACGGCCGACTTGCCGGGTAGTCGATCGTACAGACGAATGCCGAATCGCTTGCGCGGCGTTATTTCCCGGAGCGCGTTGAGCGCGTTGCGACGATCGCCGAGATCCAGGTCCGCATCGTATTTCCTGCCGTGTGCCTGCAGGATTTCCGCGCTCAGATCGCCGTACCAGGCGAAATGCTTTTGCACGTGGTCAAAGGCGCCCACCTGCCCCGGAAAGTCGCGTTCGATCCCGGCCCGCAGCGCCGCCATCGATACGTCCAGGTAGGCGTCCGCTCCGGGCTTGAAGTCCCGACCGTGCACCAGTAGCAAACTGCGATGCGATGGTCCGCTTAGTTCGTCCAGTGTCGCCATGTTGCAGAGAACCTCTAGTGTCCTGTCCGGTTAGTTCGCATGATTTCAGAGCTCCCAAAACGCGCAAGGACAAGGCGCATTGCGCTGCCAATGTCTAGACCTTGGCAAGCGATGCAACGATGGCATTGCGCCTTTTGGGGGCTCCCGAAGGGCGCGCCGTACAAGGCCTGTGGCCGTGTTGCGTTGCTTGACAAGGGCCGGGCCATTGCCGGCGGAACGCGCCTTGCCACACGCCTTGTACAGCGCGCTGGAATTATGCGAACTAACCGGACAGGACACTAGTAGTCGTCTTCGCCAGCGTCACGGCGTGTCAGCATGGTGAGAAAAGGCCCGGATAGCGTTTTGCCATACTCGAGCTTCCAGATGACGAGCGTGGCGAGCACGAACATCAGCGAGATAACGCCCGAAACACCAAGCGCACCGATACCGGAGCCAAGACCAATCCCGATCGCCACAAAAATATACATCGCGTCGGATGGCTGGGCGAGCGAGAAACGGAAGCGCACTGCGGCGACGACACCCGCAAGACTGAACGCCAGCGCAAGGCTGTTGACGACGATCATCGCGATGCCCGTCACGACGACAGGCAGGATCATTATGGTCTGCAGGAAGGACTGGTCGATGCGCCGCGTACGGCTGGTAATGAAATAGACCCAGGATACCGGTACCGTCAGGATCAAGGAGCCGACACTCGCGAAGGCAAGCCGCATCGGCCCGGATGTCGAGAGGATAGTGCGCTCCGCGCTCGTATAGACGGGCTCGAACGAGTCGACGTTCGAGGCAGCCAGGTCCCCGATTCCGCCGAGCGGCAGATAGTCGTTCAATACCGGGTAGCGAGAAATCAGCAAAATGACGGCACCGAACCAGAACCCGTAGTAAATGAGAATCAGGGTGAGGGGAATCAGCAAGCTTGCAGATCTTCTCATCGCATTGCTCCGTTTCGTGTGCCGTTCGCCAGGGTGTAGGTTGTCAGCATGGGCGACTTTATCCCGAAAAACTGCCGCACGCCAAACCGGACGATGTTCGCGGACCATACCGGTATAAGCGATGCTTGGCTACGTGAAATGGCAGGCAACGGCCGCGGCGTGATGGTAGTCTATGCGCCGTTTTTGCTTGGCAGATACCCTCATGACACATTCCGTCCAGCTTCTTGGCATCAGCAACGCCATCGTCGACGTACTCGCTCACGTCGAAGACAGCTTTCTCGACGACATCGGCGCCGTGCCCGGCTCGATGACGTTGATCGATGAGATGCAAGCCCGCGAACTGTACTCAAGGATGGGCCCGGCGACGGAAATGTCGGGCGGCTCGGTTGCCAATACGATCGCCGGCTTCGCCAATCTGGGTGGAACGGCGTCCTATATCGGCAAGGTAAAAGCAGATCAGCTCGGTACTATTTTCAATCATGACATGCGATCGCTGGGCGTCGACATCCGTCTGAAGGCGGCCGCCGAAGGCGCGCCGACGGCCAGGAGTCACGTGCTCATAACGGCCGATGGTCAGCGCACGATGCAGACCTATCTTGGCGCCTGCCTCGAGCTCGGCCTGGCCGACATCAGCACGGAAACCGTCGGGGCGCCGAAAGCCATGCTGCTGGAGGGCTATGTCTGGGATATCGCGGAAGGCCCGGCGCTCGCCGAGAAAGCCGCGGAGATCGGCAGGGCCAATGGCACCACGGTCGCCCTTTCGCTGTCTGATTCGTTTTGCGTCGAGCGGCATCGAGACTCCTTCCTCGACTTCGTTCGCAATGACGCGAACATCGTCGTTGCCGATGAGGAAGAGGTCTATGCACTACTTGGAACCGCCGGCATCGACGAAACGCTCGATGCCTTGCGGGACTTTGACAATCTTTTTGCAATAACGCGCTCGGAACAGGGCTCGGTCATCGCCCACAAGGGAGAAACGATTGTGCAGGCGGCCTCGAAGGTCAAGCGGGTCGTCGACACAACCGGCGCCGGCGACGCCTACTGCGCTGGATTCCTTTACGGCTGGGCCAATGACAGGCCGCTGAAGGACTGCGCGAAATACGGCACCTACTGCGCGACGATGGTCATTCAACAGCTCGGGGCCAGGATCGAGCCTGGCCTGCTCGACAACTTCGAGTCCCGTTAGTCCACAACAGGCGCAGCGGCCCCGGCCACTGAGGCTACAGCAATCAGGGCGGATCGACGCACCTTGCGATGCTGCGACAGGCTGCCGATCGGTCGCGCTATCAGCTACCGATAGGATGCCAGGTGGTTTTCACTTCCTGTGTGTCGCGGATCAGATAGGGATGCTGTGCGTCGTCTTTCGACCAGTCGATGCGGGACCGGGCGACGACCCGCTTGACGTTTTCGGCGGCGAGTTTCTGCACGGTGCTGTTGCCGCCGTCGCAATAGACGACCGCGTTGACGTCCATGTGGGACGCGAACTGATCGCCCAGCTCGGCACGGAAACCGGTAAGCAGGTTGACGACGCCGGCGGGCACATCCGACGCGTGCAGAACCTCGGCAAAACTCACGGCACAGAGCGGCCGGCTTTCGGACGCCAGCGCGACGCAGGTATTGCCGCCGACAATCGCAGGCGCGACATTGGAAACAAGCCCGAGCAGGCCGCTGCTTTCCGGCGCCAGGATCGAGACCACGCCGGTTGGCTCAAGCACGGAAAAATTGAAATGCGACGAGCTCACCGGGTTCACGGCGCTGAATACCTGCTGGTACTTGTCAGCCCAACCGGCAAAATAGATGAGCCTGTCTGTCGATGCGTCGACCTCTTTCTCCGCCGCTCTCTTCGTCGAACCCTGCAGCCGCAACTCGGCGACGAACTGCTCGCGGCGTCCTTCCAGCAGCTCGGCAATGCGGTACAGGATCTGGCCGCGAAGAAAGGCGCTGGCCTTCTCCCAGCCCGGCTGCGCCTTGCGCGCTGCAACGACGGCGTTGCGAAAATCCTTGCGACTGCCGCGGCAGACGTTTGCGATAACACCACCTTTCTTGTCGCGCAGCGCGAAGTAGCGGCCGGACTCGGTTCTCGGGAACTTGCCATCGATGTAAATCTTGTAGGTCTTCGCGACAGCTACGCGCTTTGCTGCTTTGGCCATCGTCAGGCTCCCAGGTCCAGGTAGGCATCAAGGCCGTGCAGGCCGCCTTCGCGGCCGACGCCACTTTCCTTGTAACCACCAAACGGTGAGGCCGGATCGAACTTGTTAAAGGTATTCGCCCAGACCACGCCCGCACGAAGGCTTTGCGTCATCTTGAATATCTTCGATCCCTTGTCCGTCCAGACGCCGCCGGAGAGACCGTAGGGCGTATTGTTGGCCTTGCTGATGGCCTCATCGAAGCGTCGAAACGTCTGAATCGCCAGCACCGGCCCGAAGATTTCCTCCTGGACCACGCGATTGGACTGCGACACGCCGGTAAAGATTGTCGGGCGACACCAATAGCCCGTGTCCGGGACCCGGCAGGAGCTCTGGTACATCTCGCCGCCTTCCTGCTGTCCCACTTTCAGATAGGTCTCGATCTTCTCGAGCTGCATGGGCGAGTTGATCGCTCCGATATCGGTATTCTTGTCCATCGGGTCGCCCACGATCAGCGTCTGCATGCGCTCCTTCAGCTTGGCAATGACTTCGTCGGCAACCGATTCCTGCACCAACAGTCGCGACCCCGCGCAACACACGTGCCCCTGGTTGAAAAAGATGCCGTTGACGATGCCTTCGACGGCCTGGTCGATCGGCGCGTCCGCAAATATGATATTTGCCGCTTTACCACCGAGTTCCAGCGTGTACTTCTTGCTGCTCCCCGCCAGCGAGCGCTGAATGATTTTCCCGACATTGGTCGAGCCGGTGAACGCGATCTTGTCGACATCGGGATGCTCCACCAGCGCCGCGCCGGTCTTGCCGGCGCCCGTTACGATATTGACCACGCCGGGCGGCAGACCCGCGTCGGCGATGACTTCCGCGAGCTTCAACGCTGTCAGCGGCGTCGTTTCGGCCGGCTTCAAGACCACCGTATTGCCGCAGGCCAGGGCCGGTGCGATCTTCCACGCGGCCATCAGCATCGGAAAGTTCCATGGAATTATCTGCCCGGCTACGCCCAGTGATCGCGGCTTTCGCGCCGGAAAAGCATAGTCGAGCTTGTCGGCCCATCCCGCATAGTAGAAGAAATGCGCGGCGGCCAGGGGTATATCGATATCGCGGGATTCGCGAATCGGTTTGCCACCGTCCATCGATTCGATGGCGGCGAATTCGCGTGCCCGTTCCTGGATGATGCGCGCGATCCGGTAGATGTACTTGCCGCGCTCCGCCGCCTTCATACGCGACCAAGGGCCGCGATAGGCGCTGCGTGCAGCCGCAACGGCTTTGGCGACATCGATGTCGCTCGCTTCGGCGACGCGACTCAGCTTTTTCTCCGTCGCCGGATTGATCGTATCGAAATACCTGCCCTTCTCCGGCGCGACGAACTCGCCATTGATGAAAAGCCCGTAGCGCTTGTCGATCCTGACGTGATCCGTGCTCTCGGGTGCTGCCGCGTATTCCCAGCCACCGTCGAATGCCAGTTTGTTTTCCGCTGTCGCCATAAAGATTTACCCTGTAGGAGCGGCCAGTGGCCGCGATTCCACTAGTCTTTCGAAAAATAATCGCCGGACTGGTACACACCGGTCGCTTGCTTCATAAGTTGCATGAGTACGTCGTTGGCCAGCGAGCTTGCGCCGAAACGAAACCACTCTGGCGTCATCCAGGCATTGCCGAGCGTCTCGCGCAGCATGACCAGATAGTGCACCGCGAGCTTCGACGTCGAAATGCCGCCAGCCGGTTTCATGCCCACCATACGCCCCGTTTCGACGTAGTAGTCGCGGATCGCCTGCAGCATGACCAGCGTCACCTGCATCGTTGCGGCCGGCTGGATCTTGCCGGTCGATGTCTTGATGAAATCCGCACCTGCATGCATGGCCAGAACGCTGGCCCGGCGCACGCGATCGAGCGTTCCGAGTTCGCCGGTTTCGAGTATTACCTTCAGGTGCGCCGCTCCGCAGGCTTCCCTGACCGCCTGAATCTCGTCGAACACGTAGCGATAATCACCGGCAAGGAAAGCGCCGCGTGATATCACCATGTCAATCTCGTCGGCGCCCGCCGCTACCGCCATGCGAGTGTCATCGAGCTTGACGCTCAACGTCGACATGCCGCTGGGAAACGCCGTGGCTACCGAGGCTACCTTGATATCGTGACCTTCGAGCGCGCGCTTCGCGACGGTGACCATCGTCGGGTAAACGCAAACCGCCGCGACCTGCGGCAGTCCCGGCAATGCGTCGTGCAGATGGATGGCCTTCTGGCAAAGCTGCCGGACCTTTCCGGGCGTGTCCTGACCCTCCAGCGTTGTCAGGTCGATCATGCTTAAGATCAGGTGCAGCGCCTCGATCTTCGACGAGGTCTTGATGCTGCGGCTCTGGAACCGCGCAACACGCTCGTTGACGCCTACCTCATCGACCGCCGGCACACGCGAGAGATCCGGCATTGGCTGACCCGCCTTGACGGCCTGCAGCGCCATCAGTCAGCCACCACGGTTTCCAGGGCGACGAGAATCATCTCGTCAAACGTCGTTGCACGCTCCTCGGAACTCAGGTGATCGCCGCTCGGAATGTCATCGCTGACCGTGCAGATGGCCAGCGCCTCGGCGCCGTTTTCTGCCGCTATCGGGAAAATGCCCGCGGCCTCCATCTCGATGCCGTAGACATCAAATCTTGCCATCGTCTCGAACATGTCCGGGTCCGGCGTATAGAAAAGGTCGGCTGAGAAGATGTTGCCGACGTGAAAGCGCACACCCTGCTGCCTGGCAGAACGCACGGCTTTCTCGACGAGGTCGAAGCTCGCGAGCGCGGCAAGATCATAGCCGCCGAAGCGCATGCGGTTGCAATTCGAATCCGTCGATGCGCCCATCGCGATAACGATGTCGCGCAGCTTCACATCGGGATGCGAGGTGCCGCAGCTGCCGACCCGGATGACACGCTTTACGTCATACTCGGTGATGAGCTCGGTGCAATAGATCGATGCCGACGGAATGCCCATGCCATGCGCCATGACGGATACGGCGCGGCCCTTGTATTCACCGGTATAACCCCACATGTTGCGCACGTCGGTCACGCGGCGGGCATTTTCGAAATACGTCTCTGCAATGTATTGCGCTCGAAGCGGATCGCCGGGCATCAACACCGTATCGGCGAAATCGCCGGGCGCTGCGTTCATGTGTTTGGTCGCCATAGGCTCCTCTGGGCTGGTTGCCGGTTTACCACTTGCTCTGCGACGACATTCCGCCGTCGACGATCAGGTTGGCGCCGCTGATCCAGCGCGATGCCGGGCTAAGCAGAAACAATACCGCGTCGGCGACGTCAATGGCAGAGCCGATGCGACCCAGTGGTACGCGATCGTGCCAGCGGCTCACACCGTCCGGCCAGTCTCGCGCCAGCCCCTCGCGATCGATGAGTCCCGGCGAAACGCAGTTGACCCGGATATGCGCGGAGCCGAATTCGAGGGCTGCGGCCCTGGTCAACATGGCGACAGCGGCCTTGCTGGTCGCGTAATGGCCATGTCCGACCGCCGGATCCTGGCCTTCGATCGAGCCGATATTGACGATGGCGCCCGGCGTTCCGGCCGCGACCCACGCGAGCGCGGCCCGCTGCGTCACGAGAAACACGCTGTCGAGATTCGCCGAGATCACGGCCCGCCACTCCGCAAAACTCATGTCGCCAAGGCTGGCAACCGGCTGGGCCGCGGCGTTATTGACCACCAGTGTGGGTGCCATCGATCGAAACAAGCCCTCGACAGCCGCTTCATCCGCGAGATCCGCCTGTACGAGCTCGGCGCGGTCGAGGCGGCCGGCGAGCGCGGCGGCGGCGGCCTCGTTGCGATGATAGTGAATGATCACACTGGCGCCGGCTTCGGCGAGTCGCTCGGCGATGGCGCCACCGATGCCGCCGCTCGCACCGGTTATCAACGCGGTTTCGCCGCCGAGATCGAGCAGTTGGCCCGTGGCCGGAATTTTTTCTCGCTTCACGCTGCTCCCCCCTCTCAATCGCGGTATTGTCCTACGATGATACGCAAAGCGAAACCGGCGCCAGAGGTCTGGACCCTCGAACGCTGCTTTATTACCGAGCTCGTAAATACGGCCAGTCAGCCGGAGGTATCCCTGGCCCGTACGCGCGTCGAGCCCGGCGTGACAACGCAGTTACATCAGCTGTCGGTACGGGAGTGGTACGTGATCGAGAGCGGTCGCGGGCTGATGCGGGTGGGCGATGAGCCCCCGTTTCCCGTCGGTCCCGGCGATACGGTCTGCGTCGCAAAACACGCCGCCCAGCAGATCACGAATACGGGCCAAGAGGACCTCAGCTTCCTCTGCGTGTGCACCCCCCGATTTTCGCAGGAATGCTACACCTCGCTGGAATAACAGCGGTATACTGCGCCGACGCTTAATCAGGAGACCCACGATGAGTGGCAAAAACACAACACTGAATTCCCGAACGGCTATTCGCAGCGCAGCGTTCGCTGCCGCACTCCTCGCCATCGGCGGACTCGTTGGCGGCCCCGCGGCGGCTCAGGCTCCCGGCGTTCTCGAAGAGATCGTCGTCACGGCACAGAAGCGCGAAGAGGCGCTGCAGGACGTGCCTATCTCGGTTGCGACGACCTCCGGCGAGCGTCTCAACGCGCTGTTCTCCGGCAGCGAGGACATCCTCGCCCTGTCCGGCCGCGTTCCCGGACTGTACGCCGAGTCATCGAACGGTCGCTCCGCGCCGCGCTTCTACCTGCGCGGCCTCGGCAACATCGACTTTGACCTCGCCGCATCGCAGCCGGTATCGCTGGTCATGGACGAAGTCGTCATGGAAAACGTGGTCCTGAAAGGCTTTCCGCTGTTCGACGTGCAAAACATCGAGGTCATTCGCGGGCCGCAGGGTACCCTGTTCGGCAGAAACACGACGGCGGGCATTATCAAGGTCAACACGCGCCGTCCGGACGATGACTTTTCGGGTTACTTGAAAGGTTCTTACGGTACTTACGGCACAACCAATATCGAAGGCGCGTTCGGCGGCAACCTGATCGACGGCACGCTGTCAGCACGCGCCTCGGCACTCTCGCGCTCGCGCGACAACTGGATCACCAACGGCTTCACGGGATCCAAGTCCCTGGGTCGCTACGAGGAGAATGCCGGCCGCGTGCAGCTGTTGTGGACGCCGAACGACCGCTTGAGTGCGCTGTTGTCGCATCAGATTCGCAGCCTGAATGGCACCTCGTCGATTTTCCGCGCCAACGTATTCGATACCGGCAGCGCGGATTTGAACCAGAATTACAAGCGTGACGTGGTCTATTACGACGGCGGAGACAACAATCCCCAGGAGTACCAGTCACAGGGCACCACGCTGAACGTCACCTGGGACTTCGAAAACGCCAGCCTCAACTCGATCACGTCCTACCAGCAGGCCGATGGCTTCAGCCGCGGCGACATCGACGGCGGCGTCGTCGACTTCTCCGGCACGGCGCAGGTCCCGCCTGGCATTACGTTTGACCCGGCCGCGCCGGTTTTCGGCGGCTCCGTGCTGACGTTCCCGGGCACGATTCTTGTTCCCTCGGTGACTCAGGACGGCGCCGACACGGATCAGTTCACGCAGGAATTCCGACTCGCGAGCCAGACCGACGGCCGCTTCAGCTGGCAGGTCGGGGCGTTCTTCTTCCGTTCGGATCTGGTCGTAACAACTGATTCGTTTGCTTCTTTCGGTTTCGTCGACCGCCAGGATACGAAGATCGAGCAGGAAAACAGCACCTGGGCGGTCTTTGGCCAAGGTAGCTACGACGTAACCGACAAGCTCACGCTGACCGCCGGCGTTCGCTATACCGACGACGAGAAGGATTTCCGGGTACTGCAGTTCGGCCAGCTCTGGCTGGACCTCGGCATCCCGACGTTTATCGCTGATCCGATCAACGTGCAGGACGACCAGACCAGCTGGGAGCTGAGCGCGAATTTTGCGATGACCGACGAATCCAGCCTGTACGGAAGAGTTTCGAGCGGCTTCCGGGCACAGACGATCCAGGGACGCGACGTCGCATTCCTCGAAACACCGACGGTCGCGAAACCCGAGACCATCGATTCGATCGAGGCCGGTTACAAAGCCGATCTTCTGGGTAATCGTATGCGCGTAAACTTCGGTGTATTTCACTACGAAGTCGATGATCTGCAGCTGTCGATTATTGGCGGCGCGAGCAACACCAACCAGGTTGTCAACGCCAGTAAAGGCGTGGCATCAGGCCTCGAGCTCGACGCCGAATGGCTGATTACCGATAACCTGCTGGTGACCTTCGGCACCAGCTACAACGACACCGAACTGCAGGACTCTACGCTGGCAACAGCGCCCTGTGGCTCGGGTCAGTGTACGCCGCTGGACCCGGTAAACCCGGCCAACGCTGCCCAGGTACTCGTCGACGGCAACCCGTTCCCGCGTGCTCCGAAGACGACGCATAACGTCACGGCGCGCTACAGCGCGCCGGTCGGCAACGATGCCGAGATCTACCTGTTCACCGACTGGGCATTTTACGGCAAGATCAACATGCCGCTGTACGAGGCCGTCGAATTCCAGACCGATAACCAGATGGAAGGCGGCCTGCGCATCGGCTACCGCAACAACGAGAGCGGCTTCGAGGTGGCGGCTTTCGGCCGCAACATTACCGACGAGGACAATGTCCTGGGCTTCATCGACTTCAGCAACAACACGGGCTTCGTTAACGAACCCCGCACCTGGGGCATCGAGATCGGCATGGAGTTCGGTGACTGATTCTGCCTCGGGCAGCACCTTTTCCAAGCCCGGCCCAGCGCCGGGCTTTTTTTGCCTGCAAACGGGAGTATTCCCTACTATTGCCAAATGCCCGGTCCGAGCAATTCACATGATTTCACACGCTGAGCAAATAACCAGGAGCCGACGCATTCTGCCACTCGTTCTCATGGCTCTCTGTGCCTGCTCCGAAGCGCAACCGCCGCCGCTGCTAGCAGCCGTGAAGATCGGCGAAATCGAAGATCCCGGCATACGTGAGGCCAGCGGTCTGGCACGGTCACAACGCGGCAAAAACATCCTCTGGGTCATTAACGATAACGGCGCCGGGGAGTGGGTGCATGCCATGAGCCCGCGTGGCGCACGCCGCGGCGAATTCGATCTGAAGAAGTCGAAGAACAAGGACTGGGAAGACCTGGCGTCCTTCAGTCTCGACGGCACGCCGTACTTGCTCGTCGCCGATATCGGTGACAACGATGCGAAGCACAGGACGCGCACGCTTTACGTGGTCGAGGAGCCGGAGGCTGAGAAAAAAGCAGAAGCCAGGGTCGCCTGGGAGATTGAATTCAAATACCCGGACGGGCCCCGCGATGCCGAGTCGGTCGCCGTCGATGTCGAAAACAGGCGTGCCCTGGTGCTTTCCAAGCGCGATATTCCGCCGGTGCTGTACGAATTGCCGCTGCAAACGGATAGCAAGAAGCCGATCACGGCGAAGTGGCTCGGCACCATCACGAGCCTGCCGGCCCCGTCACGCCAGGATGTGGAGTTCGCACCCAAGACCAAGGACTGGCACTGGCAGCCCGTGGGCATGGACATTTCAGAGGACAACCTGGCCGCCGTGATCCTCACCTACCGCGCCGTGTACTACTATGAGCGGCAACCGAACCAGGACTGGTTCGAGGCGTTGAACGCAAGGCCGCGCCGCGTCAGTGTCGGCAACCTCAGGAACGCGGAGGCCGTCGCCTTCGGCGACGATGGACGTCGCGTCATCGTCACGGGAGAGAACAAACATTCCTGGATTCTGTTGATCGACTTCGATAGCGAGGCATCGACACAGTGAGCCTGCTCTTCTGCCACCGCCTGCTTGTCGCGACAGGTCTTTCGCTGCTAATCGGCGCCTGTGCCACGATCACGCCCGACGACGCGTCGAGCCAATCGTCGAACAAGTCGTCCAATGATGCGGTCACGATCATGACCTTCAATGTCGAGAACCTTTTCGACAACGTCGACGATCCCGGCAAGGACGACAAGGCCTACCTGCCGATCGCCGCCAAGCAGGAGCAAAGCCATATCGAAGCCTGCAACGCCATCGAGGTCCCCCGATGGCGCGACGAATGCCTGACGCTGGACTGGAACGAGGCCACCCTCGCGCACAAGCTCACGGTTGTCGCGGAGACGATCCGGCAGGTCAACGGCGGACGGGGTGCGGATATCATTGCATTGCAGGAGGTCGAGAATCTGCAGGTTCTCGAGCGACTTCGCCGCGAATTCCTCGGCGACCTGGGCTATCGCCCGGCTATCCTGATCGAAGGGGCGGATCTGCGCGGTATCGACGTCGCCTTCCTGTCGCGCTTTCCGCTCGCCGGACCGTCGCGACTGCACCCCTTGACGCTCGAGCAGTTTCCGGATCGCAAGGGGGACACGCGCGGCGTCCTGCAGGCGGACTTCCTGCTGCCGAACGGCGTCATTCTGACCGGCTTCAGCGTGCATTTCCCGGCGCCGTTTCATCCCACGGGCATGCGCGTGGCCGCCTACCGCCATTTGAACGGACTTCTTGACGGGCTGCCGGAAAACCGGCACGCCTTTGCCGGCGGTGACTTCAACACCACGAGTCGTGAGGATGCGGAGCAGCGGATGCTCGACCGGTACGTCCGCCCGGCATGGACCGTGGCCCACGACGTCGGCTGCGCTGGCTGCCAGGGCACCCAATATTACGCCCGTGACGACAGCTGGTCGTTTCTCGACATGATCCTGTTTGCCCCTGCACGTAGCGGAAATACAACAGCGCGCATTCGCGCTGATTCCGTGCGAATCGCCAACCGGACTCCGGCCCAGGTGTCCGACGCCAATACGCCGGCACGCTTCGATGCCGCCCGGCTCAGCGGCGTCTCCGACCACTGGCCGATGATAGCCACGATCGAACTGACACAAAAACAATAGCTTGTGACAGATTCGTAACTCAGATTCTGTTCGACCCTGTTTGGTCCTCTCTCGAGCCTCAAATCCTTGGTCAGTTACGCGCTCAAACCCTTATTGCACAAGCATTTTCCCTGCGATAGATTACCGCCTCCAAGTCTAAATACCATCCCCGGCTGCGGCGCATCCAAGCCGCATGGGGAAGCAAACAGCAGTCCCATGAAATCTTGATGTCATATTCGGGCCTTAGGATTTCGCACTTTTCCAACACGGGGTTCCAACATGAAACACAAAGTCCGATCTCTCGAATCGACTCTCTCGACCTTGAAGCGGGCAGCCGTTGCCGCATTCGCAGCCGCCATGCTTCTCGCGGTACCTGTTGCAGGAAACGCACAGGAAACGACCTCCGCAATTCGCGGCTCGATTGCCGCGCCAAACGGGCAGCCGGCCGCTGGCGTTGACGTTACGGTGACCGATCAGCGCACGGGCCGAGCCAAATCGGCGGTTACGAGCGAGTCCGGCCGGTTCACGCTGAGCGGGCTGGCTGTCGGCGGTCCTTACACCGTATCAACGAGTTCCGACCGTTACGCGGAACAGACGATTACAGACGTGTTTCTGTCACTGGGCGAAGCCTTCGAGTTCAGCGTAACGCTCGGCGAGGAGGCGATCGACGAAATCGTAGTGACAGCGGCAGTGGTGCAAAGCGCGCAGGTCGCGATCGGGCCTTCATCGTCATACAGTTTTGACGATCTGCAAAATCTGCCGTCGATCAATCGCGATATCCGCGACGTCGTGCGCGTGGATCCCCGCATTTATATTGATGAAGGCTTTGTCGGTGCCGTGCAGTGCGTCGGTGCCAATCCCCGTTTCAACAGCCTTACGGTCGACGGCGTGAAGTTGAACGACAATTTCGGCCTCAACAGCAACGGCTTCCCGACACAGCGTCAGCCGTTTCCATACGACGCCATTCAAAACGTGTCGCTAGAACTGTCCCCCTATGATGTGCAGTACGGCGGATTTACCGCCTGTAACATCAACGCGGTCACGCGATCGGGCGGCAACGAGTTCTCGGGCCGCGTGTGGGTGGACTACACCGATGACAGCTTCCAGGGCGATACACTCGAGGGAGACTCGATCCCGGTCGGCAGTTACGACGAAACTCGCTACGGTGTGTCGGTCGGCGGCCCAATCATCGAAGACAAGCTGTTCTTCTTCGCCGCCTACGAAAAAGCGGACGGTGCGGATCTTTTTGACCGTTGCGCCGGCGACGAGAGCTGCGCCACGCCGGTCCTTGGCGTTTCCAGGGCCCAGCTGGACAGGATCGCCGAGATTGCCCGAAATCAATACGGCTACGAGCCTGGCAACACGATCCTGAATGCGCCGAACGAGGATGAGAAATACCTCATTCGTCTCGACTGGAATATCAACGATGCTCACAATGCCGCGCTGACGTATCTCTTCAACGACGGCTTTAACATCTCGGAGTCGGACAGCGATTCTGACGAATTCGAATTCTCGAATCATTTCTACGAGCGCGGCGCCGAATTGAAATCCTACTCTGGCCAGCTGTTCTCGGACTGGAGCAGCAACTTCAGCACGGAGCTGCGAGTCGCCTACTCGGAGCTCGACAACCGGCAGATCTCGCAGAACAACCAGGGCTTCGGCGAGGTGCAGATCGAGACCTATTTTGACGGCGACGGCGACGGCGATATGGATCAGGCGCTGGTCTATCTCGGCGGCGACGACTCACGGCAGTCGAACAAGCTCAAGTACGACACGACGAATTTCAAACTCGCTGGCACCTATACGGTTGCTGATCACGCGATTTCCGGCGGTTTCGAGCGCGAAGAAATCGACATCTTCAACCTGTTCCTGCAGCACACGATCGGTGAGTATCGATTCGACGAGTCGAATACGGATATCAATGGCAATCCGGTCGGATGTAATTCTTCCCGCCCGGATGGTTGCATCGACCAGTTCGAAGCATTCAGTCCTGACGATATCTACTATGGCAACGCCGCGCCGACACTGAACCCCAACGATGCGGCGGCCGAGTTCGCCTATGCCGTCAATACGGTGTATCTCCAGGATGAGTTCACGGTATCCGACCTGGACCTGACTATCGTCGCCGGCCTTCGTTATGACTGGTATACCAGCGACGACTTGCCACGTGAAAATGCAAATTTCATCGCGCGTTCAGGATTCACCAACAGGCGCAATTTCGATGGTGAGTCGCTGCTGCAGCCACGTCTCGGATTCACTTACAACATCTCCGATGACCTGACGGTCCGTGGCGGCGCCGGCCTCTACAGCGGCGGTAATCCGAACGTCTGGCTGGGCAACAACTACCAGAATGACGGCTTCACGCAGGTGCAGGCGCGTGAATTCAATGGCGGTGTCGCCGGCCTCAACATCGACCCGAATGCCGGACTCAACACCGTTCCGCTCGGTCTCGATGGCAATGGCAGACCCATCTTCGATGCACCCCAGGCGATTCTCGATTACGTCGCAAACGGCACGGCGGATACGGGCGTGAACGCGATTGCTCCCAACTTCAAGATTCCGTCGAACTGGAAGTACTCACTGGGCGCTACCTGGTTGTTTGATGCTGGCTTGTTTGGTGAGGGCTATACCCTGTCCGGTGATGTCGTTTTCTCGAGAGGCAAGAACTCCGCCGTCATCGTCGACGACACGAACGTCCGCATCGGCACCGCTCCGGACGGGCGGCCGATCTACTTCCAGACCGACAAGTCCATCGCAAGCTGTGCCGCGAATCCGCTGTCCGATCCGGGCCTTTGCGATCGCCAGGGCAACGGCGACTATATCCTGACCAACGTCAAGGGCGACGATTCGGAATCGACCAGCCTTTCGTTCACGCTGGACAAGGCTTATGACTGGGGCCTGGACTGGACATTCGGATACGCTTACACCAGGGCCAAGGACGTCAACCCGATGACGAGTTCGGTTGCTTTCTCCAACTACTCGAACACCGCCGTGGCCGACACCGAAGATCCGGGTCTGTCTCGCTCTAACTACGAGATTCCGAATCGCTTTATCCTGCGGATGGGGTATGAGACACAGCTCTTCGGCGACAATTCGACGCGCATCACGATGTTCGCGAGTCGTAACCAGGGTCGGCCATTCAGCTACACATTCAATGACCAGGAGATGTTTGCGATCGGGCCGTTTTTCAATTTCTCGGATGACCGCAGCCTGCTCTATATGCCCTCCGGGCCAAACGATCCGAATGTCGTATTCGACCCGGGCTTTGACCAGGCCGCATTTTTCGCCTTCGCTGACGCCGCTGGGATTAGCAGTTACGGTGGCCAGATCGTGCCGCGAAACGTCGATTTCAGTAACTGGTTCACGAAGGTCGACCTTCGTGTCAGCCAGGAGATTCCCGGATTCACCGAGAATCAAAAGGGCACCTTCTATTTCGTCATAGAAAATGTCGGCAACCTGCTGAATGATGACTGGGGCGTGTTCCGCGAGCAGAGTTTCCCGCGCACCGCTGCGATCGTCGATGCCAGCCTGAATGCCAACAATCAGTATGTCTTCGAGAGATTTAACTCGCCGAATCAGAGTCGCGTCGGCAGTGCTTCTTTGTGGTCGATGCGTTTTGGAGTCAACTACAACTTCAACTAACAGTTTCCAGATCGCAGAGCGCAAGCAGAAAGGGCGGCCATTGGCCGCCTTTTCTTTTTTTGCGCTTTTATTGGGACATTCCTGTTTTATTGGGACATTCCTGATTTAACGTATTAATACGTTAAATCAGGAATGTCCCAATTTCTCAATTTGTTCATGCCTGCAGATCGGCAACCACTCGCTTGACCGAACTATCCTCCGGATCATTGCTGATACGGAAACCCAGCGGCCCGACCAGCTCGAGCATCTTGCTATTGTTGCTCAGCACCTGACCTTCCATCTGTTCCAGGCCGCGATCCCGCGCGACCTCCATCAGGTTCTGCATCAAGCGATGGGCGAGACCGCGACTTTGCCAACGGTCTGACACCACCAGCGCAAATTCGCAGCTCTTCTTGTCCGGATTGGTCGTGTAGCGCGCCACCCCGATCTGTTCCTCGGCCGCAGCGCTTGGCTTGACCGCGATGAGCGCCATTTCGTTGTGATAGTCGATCTGCGTAAAGCGCACCAGCATTTCCTGGCTCAATTCCTGCAGCGAGTTCATGAAACGAAAGTACCTCGCTTCATCTGAGAGCTCTCGCACGAACTTCGCTTCGATCTCCGCATCTTCGGGCCGAATCGGCCGGATGACGATGTCGGTGCCATCACTCAGCTGCAGTTTCCTCACGAGCTGCGACGGGTAGGGGTGGATGGCGAGATGGTGATACGGATCGGTCGATGGCGGCGGATAAGCGACAACCATGCGTGCGTCGACGGCAACGATGCCCTGGTCATCGATAATCAGCGGGTTGATGTCCATTTCCTGTATCCAGGGCAGCTCGCACGCCATGCTGGAAACGGCGAGCAATACATCGACCAGCTTATCCATGTCGACGGCCGGCATCTGGCGGAACTCGCCCAGCAGCCTGGAGACTTTTGTACGATTGATCAGGTCCAGGGCCAATCGGCGATTCAGCGGCGGCAGGGAAATGGCGGCATCGCCCATGACCTCCACGCTGGTGCCGCCGCTGCCGAAACTGATGACGGGACCGAACACCGGGTCGTCGACGATTCCGATCATCAGTTCTCGTCCGTTAGAACTTCGATACATCTTCTCGACGGTGACGCCGGCTATCGTCGCCTCGGGCATTCTCGCGAGCACCTGGTCGATGAGCTGCCGGTACGCGCCGCGCACTTCCTGCGCGGAATTGATGTTCAGGCGCACGCCGCCGGCATCGGATTTATGCGATATGTCCTCGGAAAGCACTTTCATCGCGACCGGAAAGCCGATGGACTCAGCGATGACCAGCGCCTCGTTGGCCGAATGAGCGACACCGTTACGCACCGTGGGTATGCGAAAGGCGTTCAATACGGCCATTGACTCAGGCTCGGTCAACACCTTTCGCTGTTCTGTCAGCACGCCCTCGATGATCATGCGCGCGCCTTCGCTGTCCGGCGGTTCCTGGCCGCTGGTCAGCCTCGCGGGCGTCTGAAGCAACAGCCGCTGATTGCGGTTGTACCGGGCCAGGTAGGAAAACGCATCGACCGCATTTTCCAGTGTGCCGAAGTCCGGTACACGCGCATTGTTGAAGAGCTGCCGCGCCTCCGCGACCTGGGCGCCACCCATCCAGCTGGTCATGATCGGCTTCCTGCTGTTTTCAGCCGATTTGATCACCGCCTCTGCCACGTCGCTGGGTCGCGTCATGGCCTGTGGCGTCAGTATGACGATCGCGCCGTCGACGCCCGGATCCGCCAGGCAGATGTCGAGCGCCTGCTGATAGCGTTCCGGCGGCGCATCGCCGATGATGTCGACCGGGTTGCCGTGTGACCAGACCTCGGGAAGCACCTTGTTCAGGGCGTCCACGGTTCCCGCAGCAAGGGTACTGAGCTCAATGCCCTGGTCCGTCGCCCGGTCTGCGGCCATGACACCCGGACCACCACCGTTGGTGATGATGACGAGACGGCCGGACGCACCGCGATAGTGCGCGGACGACAGCGCCTTGGCGGCGGCAAACAGCTGGCCGATCGTTTCGACACGCAGCACGCCCGAGCGCGAAAGCGCTGCAGAGAATGTTTCGTCGCTGCCGACCAGCGCTCCGGTGTGTGACATCGACGCCTCGGCCCCCGCAGCGTGCCGTCCGACCTTCAGCGCGATGACCGGTTTGATGCGGGCAGCGGCCCGCAGGCTGCTCATGAATCGCCGCGAGTTATTGATGCCTTCGATATACAGAAGAATCGCCTTGGTTCGCGGGTCGGAAACCAGGTAGTCCAGGTAATCACCGAAATCCAGGTCCGCCGCGATACCGGTTGATACGACCGTCGAGAAACCGATGTGATTCGCCTCCGCCCAATCGAGAATGGCTGTACAGATCGCGCCCGACTGGGACACGAACGCGAGGTTTCCCGGCTGTGCGTTATTGTTGCCAAAGGTGATGTTGAGGCCTATATCCGGACGGATAATGCCGAGGCAGTTTGGTCCCATCAGCCGAATGCCGTGGCGCTGCACCAGCTCCGTCACCTGGTCTTCAAGCTGCCGGCCGGCCGCGCCTGTCTCCCGAAATCCCGCCGAGAGTATCAGCATCATCCGGACACCGCGCTCGCCGCAGGCCTGCACGATTGCGGGGACGCTCTTGGCCGGCGTTGCAACCACCGCCAGATCGACGGTCTCTTCGATATCCGCCAGTGATGCGTAAGCTCTCTGCCCCTGGACCTCGTCGCGCCTGGGATTGATCGCATAGATGCGGCCTTTGAAGCCGGCGGTCAGCAGGTTCTTGAACACCACCCCGCCGACCGAATCCCTCCTGTCACTGGCCCCGAAGAGGGCAATACTGTCGGGCGTGAATAACGATGTCAGGTAATGCTCGTTCATCAGGGGCTGCCGCTCCAAATTCCTTTTGCCGGCAGGAGCTTTTACACTGCATCACAACAATGTCTCAATAAGGGAATGCCACTTTGGCAACCGCCTTTATCAGCCACGCCGACTTTCGCAAGCACGATACCGGCGAGGGCCATCCGGAAAACGCGCGACGCCTGTCGGCAATAGACGACCGGCTTATCGCATCCGGACTATCAGACCTGCTTCGCCACTACGATGCCGTGGAGGCCACGGATGCGCAGCTCCTGCGCGTGCACACGGCCGAGCATCTGCGCACGCTGGAATCGGCGCTGCCGCAAAGCGGCTACACGCGGCTGGACCCGGATACGGTGATGAGTGCGGACTCCCTGATCGCGGCCCGCCGGGCAGCTGGCGCGCTCGTCATGGCCGTCGATCTCGTGGTAAGCGGCGACGTGGAATCGGCCTTCTGCTCGGTTCGCCCTCCCGGCCATCATGCCGAAAGCAACCGCGCGATGGGATTTTGCCTCTTCAACAATATTGCGGTGGGTGCGGCACATGCGCTGCAAGTGCACGGCCTCGAGAGGGTGGCCATCGTCGATTTCGACGTGCACCAGGGCAACGGTACCGAAGAAATATTCATGCACGACGAACGCGTGCTGTTCTGTTCGACGTTTCAGCACCCGTTCTATCCCTATACGCCGCTGCTCGAGAACAGCGACAGTCGCGTGAACGTGCCGCTGGATGCCGCCGCGGGCAGTGCGGAATTTCGCGCAGCTGTGAACGGTCACTGGCTACCGGCGCTCGCCGCATTCGAAGCGCAGATGGTCTTCGTGTCCGCCGGCTTCGACGCGCACCGCGACGACGAAATGTCCAGCATCAGTCTGGTTGACGCGGATTATAAGTGGGTCACCGAGAAGATCGTCGACGTCGCCGGCAATTCGGCATCGGGGCGCATCGTCTCCGCCCTGGAAGGCGGATACGAACTCCATAGCCTCGCGCGATGCGTCGAACTGCATCTCCGTGCCCTGATGGGCCTCGTCTAGCCCGGTTCGGTCTGCCGCTACTCGAAGCAGCGTTCCTTGCCTTCCTTCAACAGGTGGATCCTGCGGTTTTCCGGATCGACCGGGGCACCCACTTTCTTACCCGCCGCCTGTGCTTTCAGCACACCGTCCAGGACCAGGTACTTGAGCTCAGACCCCGGCGGCGTTGCCGGCCTGTCCCTGGGGATGTTGTAGCCGTCGCCGCCGCCGTAAAGGTAATCGGGAACGTTAACGCTATAGGTCTTGTCGGCACTTATCTCTTCCCAGCCGTCGCTGCCGGGCACCTGCAGGCTGACAATACGATCACCCGCATTGCGGCTGCGATCGACGCAGACGCGAAATCCGGATACCTGCGGGAAATAGCCCTTGCTGGGACCGCGACCGCGGTAGCCCGCCTCCAGAACCTTGCGAAACTCGGCTCCCGTCATTGTTGTCTGCCGAAGAAACGAGCTGAATCCAAAGGTGCGACCGATGTCCTCGAAGAGGATATCGTCCTCGACAAAATCGTCGATGCGCAGCGTACCGCCGTTAATAAACGCGAGATCCGATGGCTCGCCGAACGCCCTGCGCATCTGGTCGGCGATGAAATTTCCCCAGTTGCTTTCTTCATTACGCACGGTGACCTCGCGGCCGTCCAGCGCCAGCGCTGCCGTACCCACGCGCGCTTCCAGAAACGGAAACTTTTCGAGCAGGCGTTCGCGCCACTTGGTCGCAAGCACCTCGTAGTCAGGGTCCGGAACGATCGACCGATCCAGCTTGACCTGGCGCTCACGCAGCGTCGCGTTGCCGGCGGCATCGAAGTCAACGTCGATCACCCAGATAACCCTGGCATTGGACGCTCCCTTCATGACGGACGCCGACGTTGCGCTGGCTGCGATGAATTCGGGCTCATGCTCGTGACCACCGACGATAAAGGCAAACTTCGGATGTTTCGCTTTCAGCCGGGCGATCTCCGCATCCTGCCCCAGGTGCAGGTGCGTCACTCCGATGATCAGATCGACGCCATTTCGTTCGAGCAACTCCATGGTCTGCTCTGCGACGCCCAGGTAATCGCCATTATTCTCGAGATAGCTGCGCTTGTTGCCACCGTCGCCGGGCTTCAATGTCAGCGAAAACACACCGATGGTCTTGCCGCGTGATTCGAAAGTGAACGCCCTTTGCAAAGCGCTATCCACGGCCGCATCGCCCGTCTTGAACGTATAATTGTCACCCAGCCAATCGAAGTGCGACGCCTTCACGGCCGCAATCAACTGCTCCGGACCGCGGCGATCAAATTCGTGATTGCCGGCCACCGCATGCAGCGGTGCAACGGCATTCATGTGGTTGAACGCGTCGACCATTTGCAGGCCATTCCAGAGCTGGCTTTCGAGCGAGGGATACAGGAAGTCGCCGCCGTGAAGAATGTGCACGTCGCGGCCGCTGGCCTGCAGACCACGCACGACGGTGACGACGCGACCGAAGCCGCCGGCATCGCCGTCTTCGACGGCGCCAACCCGATACGTGTCGTTGAGATGCACGAACGTCAGGCCCGGCGGTTCGCGCTCGGGCAGACTCGCGCAAGCAGAAAAGACCAGCAAGAAGACGACATTGAGCAGTGTGATTTTTTTCATGCGGGCATGCTAACCTGATTCGTTCGCACCCGCATCAGGAGAAACCATGACCCGCTTGCCCGTGTTGATCTCGGCTTTCGCACTGGCCTCACTCGCCGCCTGCGCAACAGTGTCGCCACCGGAAACGGCTGCGCCTTACCATGATCTGCGGAGAGATCTGGGCCTGCAGTGGGTAAAGCGTTCCGTCGAGTACCAGGCGCTCACGAGGCAGGTCTATCGCAATGCCGAAGCCGCGCTGGCAGGCTACATCAATGATAAAAGCTGGAGCGCCATGCCCGAACAAGTCGGTGCCGAAGACCTGTCACCCGCCGTTATCCTCGATGTCGATGAGACGGTCGTGAGCAATGTCGACTTTCAACTGACCTACGAGCGCCCGTTCGCCAACCACAAGCTGAACACATGGAGCAGCAACTTTGATGCTCGGCCAATTGCCGGCGTCAGGGACTTCGTCAGATCCGCGAGGGCCCTCGGGGTTGCGGTCTTCTTCGTCACCAATCGACCCTGCGAAGTGATCGCCGGCCACACGGATCCGTGCCCGCAGAAAACGACGACGATTAGTGATATCCGTGAAGTCGGCATCGACGTCAGTCCGGAATACGTCATGTTGTCCGGCGAACGCCCGGGCTGGGACCGCGAGAAACTCGTGCGACGCAAGCTGATTGCAGAAACGCACCGCGTCATCATGCTCATCGGTGATGACTTCGGGGATTTCGTGCCTTGTGCACGAAAGAAAATCGTTGCGCCCTGCACAGCGGCGGCAAGCCGGGCAAGCCGTGCCGAGGCGCTTCGGACCTACGACATGTACTGGGGTGCAGGCTGGTACATCCTGCCCAACCCGATGCACGGATCATGGACTTCAGTACGCTAAAAGGCGTATGCTCAAGTCTGCGAGATCGTGGGTAACACATTGAAAACAAAAAGAACTCGCCGCCAGTCCTGCGGCCGGGAGCGCTAAATCCAACAGGGGGTCAACGTGGCGAAAGTAAAGTGTGGTCTGATCCAGATGGCTTTGAAAGGCGACGGCTCGATGGAACCGGAGGCCATTCGCGATCGCATGATCGAGGCGCATGTTCCCTACATCGAGGACGCCGGAAAACAGGGCGTGCAGGTGCTTTGTTTTCAGGAGGTTTTCACGCAGCCTTATTTCTGCCCCAGCCAGGACCGCAAGTGGTATGCGGCCGCGGAAAAAATTCCCGACGGCCATACGACCAGACTCATGCAGGAGTATGCGAAAAAGTACGGCATGGTGATCGTGGTACCAATCTACGAAGAACACATGACCGGCGTCTATTACAACACTGCCGCGGTTATCGATGCGGACGGCAAATATCTTGGCAAGTATCGCAAGACGCATATTCCCCAGGTCGATCCCGGGTTTTACGAGAAATTCTTTTTCAAGCCAGGCGATTCGGGCTACCCGGTGTTCGAAACGGCATTCGTCAAACTCGGCGTTTACATTTGCTACGACCGACACTTCCCGGAAGGCTGGCGCGCGCTGGCACTCAACGGCGCGGAATACATCGTCAATCCGTCGGCAACGGTTGCCGGCCTGAGCAAGTACCTTTGGGAACTCGAGCAGCCGGCGTCGGCGGCTGCCAACGGCCTGTTTATCGGTGCCATCAACCGGATCGGCAAGGAAGAACCGTGGGCTGAAAAGATGGGCGAGTTTTATGGCTCCAGCTACATCGTCAATCCACGCGGCACGATCGAGGCGCAGGCCAGCTACGGCGACGACGAGCTGCTGGTGCACGAAATCGATCTCGATATGGTTCGCGAAGTCCGAAATACCTGGCAATTCTTCCGGGACCGCAGGCCCGAGACTTACGGTCCGCTGACGGACACCTAGTCGCTATCCCGGAATGGCGTGAAGTCACAGCTCCACTAGCGAGGAATTCCATGTCCGAGGCACTATCGGTCAGCAAACTGCGTACCGTCGGCGAACACGTCGAACTGGACGTGGGCGACGATATTTCGACGAGTCCTCGATACAACGAAGACATAGCGCCAACCCGGGTATCGCAGCGAACCTGGACCCGCTGGAATGTCGCCTCGCTGTGGGTCGGTATGGCCATCTGCGTCCCCACGTACACACTTGGCGGCGTACTCACCGCCTATTTCGGGCTGTCCGTCTCGGAGGCGCTCTGGACCATACTGATCGCCAATATCGTGGTCCTGGTCCCGTTGACGCTGAATGCCTACCCCGGCACACGCTATGGCATACCCTGCCCCGTCGTGATGCGCGCCTCCTTCGGCATCATCGGCTCCAACGTGCCGTCCCTGATACGCGCGATCGTGGCCTGCGGCTGGTTCGGTGTGCAGACATTGTTCGGGGGCATCGCGATCCACCTGATGCTGTCTGCCATGTTCGACGGTTGGGCAGCGCTCGGCGGTGTCGGAGAAGTGCTCGGTTTCTTTATCTTCTGGGTTGCCAACCTCGCAATCGTCATCCGCGGCGCCGAGTCCATCAAGCGCCTCGAGGCCCTGGCGGCACCGCTGCTGCTACTGGTCGCCATTGGCCTGATCGTCTGGGCACTGCCAAAAATCACGCTCGGCGAGGTGCTGGCAAAACCCGCAACGCGACCGCCGGGCGCACCGCTGTTCGGCTATTTCATGGCGGGCCTTACCGCCATGGTCGGATTCTGGGCAACGCTGTCACTCAACATCCCGGACTTCAGCCGCTACGCACGCGACCAGCGCAGCCAGGTGCTGGGGCAGATTATCGGGCTGCCGCTGACGATGTTCCTGTTCGCGGGCCTTGGTGTCGTCCTGACGGCCGCCTCGGTCGAACTCACGGGCGAAACCATATCGGATCCGATCAACCTCATTGGAAAAATCGACAACGACTTCTGGGTCGTCGTCGCGATGCTGATGATCGTACTGGCAACCATTTCGACGAACACGGCCGCCAATATCGTCTCACCCACCAACAGCTTTCAGAATATTGCGCCTCGTCAGATCGACGAGACTCGCGGCGTCATTCTGACGGGCATCATCGGCCTGTTGCTAATGAGTTGGGAGCTGTTGAAGAAAATGGGCTGGCTGGAAACCGACGTCAGCGTGGAAAGCCTGTATTCCAACTGGCTGCTCGGCTATTCCAGCCTGCTGGGCCCTATTGCAGGCATCATGATCGTCGACTATTTTCTGATCAAGAAGCAGGCATACAACCTGATCGCTCTGTACAAGGACAATGCCGGCTATCCGGCCTGGAACAAGGCGGGTTTTACCGCGTTCCTCGTTCCTGTTGGGCTAACGATCGTCGCGATCACGACCGGTCGCCTGGGCTGGTTCTACGACTACGGCTGGTTCACGGGTTCTATACTCGGCGGCATCATCTATTACTTTGTCGCGCGTGGCGACATCGGGAGTTCATCATGACGGTACTTATCAAGGGCGGGACGGTCGTTAACGCGGAACGGTCTTTGCGGGCCGATGTGCTTTGCGAGGGCGGCCTGATCGCGGCTGTCGGCGACGATCTCGAGGCGCCGAAAGGCGCCAGCATCGTCGATGCCGGCGGGCAGTACGTGATGCCGGGGGGCATCGATCCTCATACGCACATGCAGCTGCCGTTCATGGGCACCGTTACGACGGAAGACTTTTACTCGGGCACCGCTGCCGGTCTTGCGGGCGGAACGACGATGATCATCGACTTCGCGATTCCGAATCCTCAGCAGAACATCCTGGACACATACAGGCAGTGGCGCGAATGGGCCGAGAAATCCGTCGCCGATTACTCCTTCCACGTCGCGATTACCTGGTGGGACGAGTCCGTGTACGAGGACATGGGCACGCTCGTTCGCGATCACGGCGTCAACAGCTTCAAGCATTTCATGGCGTACAAAGGCGCCATCATGGCGGACGACGAGATTCTCGTGAACAGCTTCTCGCGAGCGGTTGAACTGGGTGCGATTCCCACGGTGCATGCGGAGAACGGGGAACTGGTATTTCGCCTGCAAAAGGAACTGTTCGAAAAGGGGATCACGGGCCCGGAAGCGCACCCCTTGTCGCGTCCGCCGGAGGTCGAGGGCGAGGCGGCGAATCGCGCTATCCGCATCGCCGAAGTGCTGCGCGCTCCGCTGTACGTCGTGCACACATCCTGCCGGCAGGCGCTCGAGGCGATCACACGCGCACGCAACGAGGGACAGCGCGTCTTCGGCGAAGTGCTTGCCGGTCACCTGCTCGTCGATGATTCGGTCTATCGCAATGCAGATTTTGACGTCGCGGCCGCGCATGTCATGAGTCCGCCATTTCGCTCCAGGGATAACCAGGAGGCGCTCTGGCACGGGCTGCAATCGGGGAACCTGCAGACCACGGCCACCGACCACTGCTGTTTCTGTGCCGACCAGAAGGCCGCCGGGAAGGACGATTTCCGGCTGATACCCAACGGCACGGCGGGCATCGAGAACCGCCTCGAGGCGTTATGGCACCATGGCGTCGGTACCGGCCGCCTGACCATGAATGAGTTCGTCAAAGTCACCTCGACGAACGCCGCGCAGATTTTCAACATCTATCCCCGCAAAGGCAGCGTTACGGTCGGCGCGGATGCGGATATCGTCGTCTGGGATCCGGTCGCTACCAAGACCATCTCGGCGAAAACCCATCATCAGAACGTGGACTACAATATTTTCGAGGGCATGACGGTTACCGGTTGTGCCTCGCACACGATCAGCCAGGGCCGCGTGGTGTACGCCGACGGCCAGCTCGACGTGGAGCGTGGTGCCGGACGCTACGTCGATCGGCCGCCGTTCGCCCCCTACTACGACGCACTGAAAATCCAGACCAAGCGGGCCGAGCCCGTCGCCGTTCAACGGTGAGCGCGTCGCAACGATGACTAACGCCGACCGACAGCCCGACATTCGCGAGCGTCGCCTTGATGACGACGAACTCGCGCGCAATTTTTCCGACCTGCATCCACCGCTTGGCCGATCGGAAGCCCTGATCGAAGCCGATCGCTGTTACTTCTGTTACGACGCCCCGTGCACGACGGCGTGTCCCACCGGTATCGACATTCCCGGCTTTATTCAAAAGATCCGCAGCGACAACATCCGGGGTTCTGCTCACACCATTCTTCGCGAGAACATCATGGGCGGGATGTGCGCGCGTGTATGCCCGACGGAGGTTCTCTGTGAACAAGCCTGCGTGCGCAACACGCATGAGGAAAAGCCGGTCGAGATCGGACTTCTGCAACGCTATGCGACAGACCCGGTCTTTGAGCAACAAACGCCGCTGTTTTCTCGCGCGCCGGCGACGGGCAAGAAAGTGGCGATTGTCGGCGGCGGCCCCGCGGGCCTGTCCTGCGCACATCGCCTCGCCATGCTCGGGCACGATGTGGTCGTCTACAATCGCGACGCCAAGCTCGGCGGCCTCAACGAATACGGCATTGCCGCTTACAAGACCATCGACGATTTCGCTCAGAAAGAAGTGGCCTATATTCTATCGATTGGCGGAATCGACGTTCGCAACGGGCAGTCGCTGGGCCGGGATTTCACACTCAGCGAGCTTCGGAGCTCCTACGATGCCGTTTTTGTTGGTATCGGGCTCGGCTCGACGAATGAACTGGGCCTGGACCGCGAGTCGCTGCCGGGCGTCGGCGCAGCCATCGACTACATTGCCGGAATTCGACAGGCGGACGACCTGGGCCGGCTTCCGGTCGGGCGACGAGTCGTCGTTATTGGCGGCGGCATGACGGCAATCGACATCGCCGTGCAAAGCCGGAGACTCGGCGCCGAACGCGTCGACCTCGTCTATCGCCGCGGGCCCGAACAGATGGGTGCCAGTCAGTATGAGCAGGACCTTGCCCGAACTGACGGCGTGACCATTCACCACTGGGCGAAACCGGTTGCGCTGCTTGGCGGCGAAAACGTAACGACAATTCGCTTCGCGCGAACAGCGCTCGACGGTGACCACCTCGCAGCAACGGGCGAGCAGTTCGAACTGACGGCGGACGCCGTTTTCAAGGCGATCGGCCAGACACTCGACGCGACGATGCTTGGCGACAGCGCAACCGGTCTCGTCATCGAAAATAATCGAATCGTCGTCAACGACGCTGGCAAGACAACGCTCGCAGACGTCTGGGCCGGGGGTGACTGTGTCGCGGCCGGCGACGACCTGACCGTCACCGCGGTGCAGCAGGGCAAAGTAGCCGCGCTCGACATCGACCGCTATCTGAGGGAAACGTAGACATGGCCGATCTCAAGTCGACATTTCTTGGCATTACGTCGCCCAATCCCTTCTGGCTCGCGTCGGCGCCGCCGACCGACAAAGCCTACAACGTCAACCGCGCGTTCGAAGCCGGCTGGGGCGGCGCCGTCTGGAAGACTCTCGGTGAGGATCCCCCCATCGTAAACGTCAGCGGCCCGCGTTACGGCGCGATTCACAGCAATGATCGCCGGGTCATTGGCTTCAACAACATCGAACTGATTACCGACCGGCCACTGAAGACCAACCTCGACGAAATGCGGCAAATCAAGAAAGACTGGCCGGATCGCGCGCTGGTTGCATCGGTGATGCTGCCGATGAACGAGGCGGCCTGGGCGAAATACCTGCCAATGATCGAAGAGACCGGCATTGATGCGTTCGAACTCAATTTCGGTTGCCCGCATGGCATGTCCGAACGGGGCATGGGCGCGGCGGTAGGCCAGGTTCCCGAGTACATTCAGATGGCCGCCGAATGGGCAAAGAAGGCGGCATCCGTACCTGTCATCGTAAAACTCACGCCCAACGTCACGAACATCCTGCCGCCCGCGAAAGCGGCACTGGACGGCGGCGCCGATGCCGTCTCCCTGATCAACACCATCAACTCCATCATGCGGGTCGACTACGACTCCCTGACGATGTATCCGGCGACGGACGGCATGGGTACCCATGGCGGCTACTGCGGCGAGGCGGTCAAGCCGATTGCGCTGAACATGGTGGCGGAGATTGCGCGCAACGCCGAAACCCGGGCGCTGCCCGTTTCCGGCATCGGTGGCATTACCGAGTGGCGCGACGCGGTGGACTTCCTCGCACTCGGCGCCAGCAACGTGCAGGTCTGCACGGCGGCGATGATATACGGCTTCAGGATTATCGACGACCTCGTCGACGGCCTGAGCAACTTTCTCGACGACAAGCAGTTGCTGCTCGAACAGCTTGTCGGCAAGGCCGTACCCAGCGTCACCGACTGGCAATACCTGAACCTGAACTATGTCGAGAAGGCGTACATCAACCAGGATCTGTGCATCAAATGCGGCCGCTGTCACGTCGTTTGCGAGGACACGTCGCACCAGGCCATTACGCACACCGTCAACGGCGAGCGGCATTTTGAGGTAATCGACGCCGAGTGCGTAGGCTGTAATCTTTGCGTCAGCGTGTGCCCGATCGACAGCTGTATTACGATGCAACAACTCAGCGACGGCACGGACCCCCGAACCGGGCAGCCGATCTCACAGGTCAAAGCCGACTGGACCAGCCATCCGAATAACCCCATGCGAAAACCGGACTAGGAGTCCCCTGATCATGCCGATATCGGACGAAGACCTCATCAAGGCTGCCAGGGAGGCTCGCGAAAAAGCCTACTGCCGTTATTCGAAATACAGCGTTGGCGCGGCTATCATCGATGACAGTGGCCAGCTGCACAGCGGCTGTAATGTGGAGAATGCCGCCTACAATCTCGGCAACTGCGCCGAAGCCGCGGCGATCGCTGCAATGGTCCAGGGCGGGGGCAGGCTCATTCGCCGAATCGCGGTCGCCGGCGGCTACTCGGATATTGCACCCTGCACACCCTGCGGCGGCTGCCGCCAGCGCATCAAGGAATTTGCCGATGCGGATACCGCGGTTATCGTCATCGACGACAGCAACGAATGGCAGGAGTACAGCATTGACGAGTTGCTGCCCGCCTCCTTTCATCTCGACAGAATCTGAGCAGAGAGAAAAAGCGCATGCATCGCGACATTAAGTTCTGGATATTGATGGCCGTGTTCCAGGCATTCTTCGGTTTTGCGGTTTTCGCGATTACCCGTGACTATTACCGGCCGGACGCACCCGGCGTGAGGGCGCATCCGTCGACGATCAACCCCTCCGCAGGCACCTGGCAGGGCATCCGGGAGAACGACATCTCACGACTGGCGCCTTCTGCCTTGGGCGACGCCAGCGCCCAGGAGCCCGCGGAGATATCCCGCCAGGCGGACGACTTCTTTGCCCGGCGGCAATTCGAGCAGGCGGCGAGCGGCTACAAGCGGCTTCTGGACTTGGATCCACAGAATGTCGAGGTGCATAACAACCTGGGACTGACGCTTCATTATCTCGGCCGTTCGGATGAGGCCCTGCGTTACCTTAACGAAGGGGTCGCCCTGGACCCGGCGAATCAGAGAATCTGGCTGACGCTGGGCTACGTCAACAGCCAGCTCGGCAACGTCGAGCAGGCACGCGCGGCGCTTGGCAAGGCGAGCCGGATCGGCGACAACGAGTCGATCCGCCAATCCGCCCTGACGATGCTCGACGAACTGCCCTGACGTAACTTCGATCGGTCCCGAGTCAGAAAACCCGCTAGCCCGGCTCTGCCGCCTCCGGCAGCGCCAAGCGAAGCCCCAGGCAACCTCGCAGCCCTGAGATCGGGCTAGCGGCGGTGATGCCGGGCGCTCCAGGGTGCAGAAACGATTCCACGGACGGGCAAGAAACGGCAACCTTACATAACACCTGACTCAGTATTTATTCTGTTTCGTGATGCGGGTAAACGACGCAGGCGCCAAGACCTGTCAAAGTGGCAAAGCGATTAGCGACATCGTTGGAATGATCCAGTGTCACAGCGAGACATTGCTGCGACGAATGGGAGACAGGTCATGCAGAGAGCCGGCGGGATAGTGCTTGTTGTTGTCAGCGTGCTGCTGCCTGGCTGGGTTGTCGCCGAGGATGACCCGAGTTCCATCGCCGTGACCAGGCAGGCAAACCTGGTTACGTCTTCTAAGCCCGCCTACCGGCAGGCAGCGGAATTCGCGCCGTACTGGCAGCGCAACGCGCCTGATTACGACACCGTTATCGCCAGCGAGGCGTTGCAGCCCATCAAGGGTCTGGATTTTCGCGATCCCGGTGCTTTTGCCCGGGTCAGCAAGCTGCGCGAGCTGTCGTTTCTGACACTTGCCGAACTCGGAAAAAGTCGACTCTTCTTTGGCGTCAACGACGACGGCCTGTTCGGTATCCACTTCTGCGCGTTGCCGCGGCCGGGTGGCGAACGCTCGTTCGAACTCGCACGTATGCCCTACCTCAAGGACCCGGTGCAGCAACGCTTCGGCTATTAGCCGACTGACCGATCACCCGCGTGCCGGGGACGGCTCGTCGCGCGTCAAAGGTAGCTCAACACCAGTTCACGACTCGGCAGCGACGGCTGCGCACCCATGGTCGTGGTTGCGACAGCGCCTGCCGCACAGGCGAATCGCAGTGCGTCCTGCAGCGCCTGGCCCTCCACCAGCGCCAGCGTCAGCGCGGCTGTAAAGGTATCGCCGGCGCCGGTAGTATCCACGACATCGACGGCCGGAGGGCGCACCTCGGCCACGATGCGGCCGTCCTGCTGCAGCGTGGCGACGCCCGCGCCGCGTGTGGTCGCCACCAGCCCCCTGCACGCCTGCAGCGACGCACCGTACCACTCGGATTCCGTCTCATTGACCACCACGAGGTCCGCACGCTGCAAGACCCTGACATCGATCTCCGCGGCCGGTGCAAGATTGATACAGAAAAAGCCCTCGAACAATTCCGCCGCCCTGGCGATAACCCCGACCGGTACCTCTAGCTGGCAGATCAGCGCCTCTGCTCGGGGTAGCTCCAGCTCATCGGGACCGAGGGCACGATTCGCACCCGGCGCAACAACGATGTGATTCTCACCTGATGGCGCAACCGCAATCAGCGCCGTGCCGGTAGCCATCGCGTCCACGCGCCGGCATCGGCGAAGATCCACCCGGCCCTCGCGGAGCAGTGCCAGCGCCTCGTCAGCCGACGCGTCTTCGCCCACCCGTGCGATCAGGGTGACCTCGGCGCCGAGGCGCCGTGCGGCAAGCGCCTGGTTGGCACCTTTGCCGCCCGGAAAGCGACTCAGTTCAGCGCCGGTCACGGTCTCCCCCGGCAGCGGCAATCGGCCGACGCGCGCGACGATGTCGATATTCACGGAGCCAATGACGATAACGGATGGCATCAGGTGTCCGCGTAGCGTGCGAGCCGCTCTTCCAGCAGCGAGTAGAAGCCGTCGGCATCGACGGCGTGCGCCCAACGCACGTTGTGCGGTCGATCGGTGACGTGCCAGAAATCGACGGCCGTGTGTCCCATCGTCAGCTCTGATTCTGTCTCGACGCTCAGATTGCACTCCCGCAGTTGAAACAGCGTCGGATCGAGCAGCCAGGCGACGGTACAGGGGTCGTGCAATGGCGCGCCCTCCGAGCGATATTTCTTCGAATCGTAACGATGAAAGAAGCCCAGCATCCCGGCGGTCGCCTCGGCCACCGGATTGCCGAGATCACGGATGCGCTCGACGCGCTGACGGGTGGAGAGTACCTGGTGTGTCACATCGAGACCCATCACGACGATTGGTCTGCCGCAGGAAAAAACGATCTTGGCCGCCTGAGGATCCGCCAGGATGTTGAACTCGGCGGACGGCGAGCGATTGCCACCCTCGCGCATGGCGCCCCCCATGACGACGATTTCCTTGATATGGCCCAGGATTGCCGGCTCTTTCTGGATGGCTGCGCCGACGTTCGACAGCGGGCCCGTCGGCACCAGCGTAATGCCTGCCTTGTCCGCGGCCAGCAGTCTTTCAACAATGAAATCCACCGCGTGCTGCTGCTGCAGCGGCGTTTCAGGCTCGAAGACGTCGACGCCGTCTATGCCGGTATTGCCGTGGATATATTCGGCCGTGATCGCGTCGCGAACCAGCGGTTTGTCGCGGCCGGGGTAGACCGGAATGTCTTTTCGTCCCGCGATATCGCACATCATGCGCGCATTCCGCTGTGTCAGCGCCAGCGGCACGTTGCCGGCGACGGTGGTAATGCCGAGCAGTTCCAGATCGTCCGGTGAGGACATCGCAAGAAACAGTGCGACCGCGTCATCCTGACCGGGATCACAGTCGATGATGATTGGGTTGGCGGCCACGGCGTCAGAAGGTCAGCAACAGCCCGGCCAGTGCGGCACTCATCAGGTTCGACAGCGAGCCCGCCAGCACGGCTTTCAATCCCAGCTGACCGATCAGGTCACGTTTCTCGGGCACGAGTACGCCGAGACCGCCCAGCAGGATGGCAATTGACGACAGGTTCGCGAACCCGCACAGCGAAAACGTGGCAATGGCGATCGTTCGCGGACTCATGCCGGCGAGATAATCGTTGAGGTGCGAGAACGCGACAAATTCGTTGAGTATCAGCTTCTCGCCGAACAGGGCGCCGGCTGCCTCGGCTTCGGCCCAGGGCACGCTGAGCAGGTACATCAGCGGCTGGAACAGCTTGCCCAACAGTAACTGCAGCGTGACGCCGTCGACACCGACGAGGCCAAACAGCCCGCCAACGAGCCCATTAAACAGCGCGATCAACGCGACGAACGCAATGAGCATCGCACCGATATTGGCGGCCAGCCGCAGCCCGTCGGTCGTTCCGGACGCCGCGGCAAGAATGACGTTCTTGTGCTGGCTCTTCTCCATGATGAGCTTTTCATGCTCGCCGGATCTCACCACCTGGTCATCGGGCATTACGATCTTCGCCATGAGCAGGCCGCCGGGCGCCGCCATGAACGCCGCCGCGAGCAGGTATTTCAGCTCGGCACCCATGAGCGCATAGCCGGCCAACACGGTGCCGGCGATCGACGCGAGCCCCGAGACCATGACGGCAAACATCTGCGGCTCGGTCAGCCCCTTCAGGTACGGCCTGACCGCCAGCGGCGCCTCGGTCTGGCCGACGAAGACGTTCGCCGCGGCATTCATCGACTCGACGGCGCCGGTACCGATTACCCTGTGCAGGAATCCACCGACGAGTCGCACCACCCATTCCATGACGCGCAGGTGGTACAAGACCGACATCAGCGCGGAAAAGAAGATGATGATCGGTAATACGTTAATCGCAAAACTGAAACCAATGACGTCGGTATTCGCCAGCGGGCCGAACACCATGTCGATGCCGGCCTTGGAGTAGCCGATGACCGCCATCACGCCGTCGCTCATGACCTCAATTGCGCGCCGTCCCCTGTCCCAGTAGAGCACGGCGGTGGCAACGACGACCTGCAGAGCGAATGCGGCACCGACGATACGCAGGTTGATGGCCTTGCGGTTGCTGGAAAACAGCACAGCGATGCCGAGAATGACAACAATCCCGGCGAGACCGATGAAGTTACCCATAGACGTCCCTTGGTCGCTATTCTTGTTCTTTGCGGATGCGCCGAGCATACCGCATCGCGGGGCCTTGAGTCCGACAGGCTGCTAGCCGGTCAATATCTCGACGAGCACGGGTCTGTCGCCCGGCGCGGCCTCACCCAGCTCGCAAGCGTTTCTGAGGGTCCGCTCCGCCCTGTCTGCGTCCACCTCGGACGCCGCGTGTATGAGTGCCAGCGGCGTATCCCCGCTAAGTTCCGTTCCGATGGCGGCGATGTCACTGAATCCGACCGACAGGTCGAGTGTCTCGCCGACTTTTCGACGCCCGCCGCCGAGCTCGATGATGGCGTTGCCGATCGCGCGCGTGTCCACCCGGGCTACGAAACCCTCGGCCTGCACGGCGCGCACGACCGGCGCCCTGGCCAGGTATTTCGCATGCTTGTCGAGGAAGTCGGCCGGTCCGCCCAGTGCTTTGACCATCCGGGCGAACACCTCGGCGGCGCGCCCGCTGGTGATCGCCTCGTCACACCGCGTACGCGCCGCCTGCCGGTCTGTCTCGGAGCCGCCAACGACGAGCATTTCCGCGCACAGCGACAAGGTAACCTCGTCGAGGCGGGGGTCGCGATGCTCGTTCCTGAGATAGAAAACGGCCTCTTCGATCTCGACCGCGTTGCCCGCCGTCCGGCCTAGCACCTGGTTCATGTCCGTGACGAGGGCGTGCGTCTTGAGGCCGGCCCTGGCCGCGATTGCAATGATGCTCTGCGCCAGCTCCCTCGCACGATCCTCGCTATCCATGAACGCGCCGTTTCCGACTTTCACATCCATGACCAGGCCCTGCAGTCCGGCCGCGATTTTCTTTGAGAGTATCGATGCGGTGATCAGTGGTACGGACTCGACGGTGCCGGTCACATCACGAATCGAATAGAACCGTCCATCCGCCGGCGCGAGATCGGCGGTCTGGCCGATGATCGCGCAGCCTACCTGCTTCACGATGCTGCGAAACGTGTCGAAATCGGGGGTTGCATTGTAGCCGGGTATGCTCTCGGCCTTGTCGGTCGTGCCGCCCGTATGCCCCAGCCCCCGGCCGGAGATCATCGGGACATAGCAGCCGCAGGCGGCCGCGATCGGCGCAAGAAGGAAACTCACCTTGTCGCCGACGCCGCCGGTCGAATGCTTGTCGACGACCGGTCCGTCGAGGTTTTCGCGTGACCAGTCGAGCACCGTTCCCGACGAGGCCATCGCAAGCGTCAGATTGGCCGCTTCCCGGAAGCTCATGGAATTCAGGAAGATGGCCATGGCGAGGGACGACACCTGCTCCGCCGGCAGGCTGTTGTCCGCGAGTCCGTCGACGAAGAACTGGATCTCCTGGTCCGACAGCTCGCCACCGTCGCGTTTCTTGCGAATAACGTCGGTGAATAACACTAGCCGAATCCTCGCAGCGGTAAATCGGCTCTCCGCTGCAGCCAGTTTTCTTTCGGGTAGTGACAACGCCGGTCGATGACGTGAAGCGTATAGGCATGGCGAGACCTCGTGGAACGATTCGCTGCACTCAGGTGCGGTGCACGGCCGTCGAAAATTACGAGCGTTCCCGCGGGCGCCTCGGCCGGCCGCTTGAGTTCTTCCGGCCACGGCGAATCATCCAGCGTCTCGGTCACCAGCTTGCCATCCGCAGCACGGTAGTTGCGCTTCTTCAAAGGCAGGCGGTGGGCACCGGGTATGAACTGCATGCAGCCGTTTTCGAGCGTTGCCTCTTGCAGCGCAAACCAGAAGCCAACGCAGGACTCGGGCTCGGTGTAGATGTAAGTCGAGTCCTGGTGACAAACAACCTCACCACCGATTCGTGGTGGCTTGAAAATATACATGGACTGCAGAATGACCGGGTCTTCGAAACCGAGTCGCCGCACGGCTTGTGCCAGTTCCGGAGTCCGCGAGAATCGGTCGAAAACCGGATCCAGGTCATGCATGGCATGGCCTATCTTGTTCAGGCTGTGCTCCCTGGCCTGCCGAAGCTCGCCGTGCTCGTCGAACGCATCGTTTTCGAGAAAGAAACGGATCTTGTCACCGGACTCGATGAAGTAGTCATCGTCGAGCTGCGCTTGCGTGGTCGTCGAGAAGACGCTGCGCACCTCGCCAGGGTCAAATTCGGCGACCAGCTCATCGGCTCTCGCGCGCAGTTCGTCACACGCGTCGACACTGACGAAATCATGCAGCACCAGCACGCCGCACTCCCTGTATGCTGCCAGCATGTCGTCCGTCAGGCGACCGCCCGGGGGAGCCGTAAATGTTGGTATTTCACCACAGTCTGTCAGCGGCTCGATCACAGGCCGTACCTTAGTTCACGCCTACAGCGCAAACAAGTCGGACGATCGTCTATACTTTCACGCAACAGGGCCCAGGCGGACGTCGGGCCTGCCAACAACAACCCAATCTTCCCAGGGGGAGACCGACATGAACAAGAACAAGATACTGCTTTGCGCGCTCTCCGGGCTCGCACTGTCCGGTACGAGCTCGATCGCGACGGCGCAGGATGACGACAGCCTGTTCGAGGAAATTACCGTAACGGCGACAAAGCGGGCGCAAAGCATTTACGAGGTTCCGATCGCACTTAGCGCGTTCGAGGGCGACAAGCTTGCCCAGCAGGGGATTGTCGACATCGTCGATATTGGCAAGTTTGTCCCGAACCTGAATATCACCCAGTTCTCGGCAGGCCACACCTCCTCGGCGAATGCTTTCATTCGCGGGATCGGACTGCAGGATCACCTGATCACCACGGATCCGGGCGTCAGCGTTTACGTCGACGGTGTCTATCTCGGTCGCCAGGTTGGACAGAACTGGAGCCTGTCGAACATCGAGCGCATCGAGGTGCTGCGTGGCCCGCAGGGCACCCTGTACGGCCGAAATTCCATCGGCGGTGCCATCAATATCATCACGAAGACGCCGGGCGCCGATCCGGGTGCGCGCGTCAGCCTCGAAGCTGGCAGTCGTGAGCGACTGAACGGCGATTTTTACGCCGACACGAAGCTCACAGAAAATACGGCGCTGGCGCTTACCGGCGGATTCAAAAATCGCGGTGGCCTGGGTAAATTCCTCAACCTGCCGAACGCGGGTATCGAGGTCGGGGAAACCCAGGAGATCTACGGCCGGGTGGCCTTTCGATACGAGGGCGACAAGGTGACGGTTACGCTGGCTGCGGACGCCAACGACGGTGAAGGCGGCCTGCGCCCCTACACGACGCTGATCGACGAGCTTCCCGCGACCAGCGCGCTGCGCGTCGCGGGGTACACGAACGCGGATGTTTCGGCGGACCCTTATGACAACAATACGGGGCAGGCCAGCCAGACGCGCGTGACCAACAAGGCATCCGGCGTCGCGGTGACGGTCGACTGGGAAATCTCCGAAACGCTCGCATCCAAGATCATTGGCAGCACGCGTTCTTCGGAATACCGGGCAGGTCTCGACGACGACAGCCTCATTGACGACTTCCTCTCGTTTCCGGAATCGGGCGAAGCGGACCAGACCTCGTTCGAGTTTCAACTGAATGGCGACTACGGATCATGGGACTTCGTGTCGGGCGTCTACTTTTTCGATGAAGATGGCGGCAACTTCCAGAGTCCGACGACATTCAATGGCGGGACGGGGGGAATATTTATTCTCAACCAGGACGTGAGCAGCCGGGCAATCTTCGGTAACGCGGGCTACCAATTGAATGACAACATGCGCCTTTCGGGTGGACTGCGCTACACCGAGGACGACAAGGACGTGGTCGCCAACGTCGGCATCGGGTTTTTCAACGCGTCGGACAGCTTCGATGAACTGAGCTGGGAACTGGCCCTCAATTACACGCTGAACGGCGGTATGAATGTCTATGGTGCCATTCAGAACGGCTACCAGTCCGGGCAGTTTCCGGCACGGCCGTTCTGCCTGTTCGGCGGCACCGCCGTGGGCTGCCTCGTCGCCAGCGACAACATAACCGCGACCAATTACGAAATTGGCGTGAAGGGCCAGCCCCTGGAGCGCCTGCAGATGAGCGCGGCACTGTTCTTCACACAGTACTCCGATCTGCCCTACCAGGTCAGCTCGACCACGGGAGCCGGCTTCAGCACGGAGAATCTGATCGTCGACCAGGATTCATTCGGTTTCGAATGGGAGAGCACGGCTTACCTGACGGATAACTTCTTCTTTCATGCCACGCTCGGCTACATCGACGTCGATGTCGATGAGCAGGCCGGCGTGAAACCGGTTGCACCGCTGACGCCGGAACTCACGTTCTCATTGAGCCCGGAACTGAAGATACCGATGGCCGGTGGCGGCGAGGTTACCTTGCGTGCCGACTATTCCTATCGCGATGAAATGTACGGCGAGCCCAGCTCCGATCCAGGCCGCTTCACGAAGATCGACGGCCGCGGCCTCGTAAATTTTGACGTTTCCTATCGCTCGGAAGATGGCAGCTGGCTGGCGGCCCTTTATGGCAGAAACGCCACCGATGAGCGCTACGACAACGCCCGCCTGAACACGGGTGACTACGTGCTGCGCATCCTCAGCAACGACGCCAGCGAGTTCGGCGTGAGGCTGACGAAAGACTTCTAGCAGCACGCCAGGCAGTGTTGGCCAGAGAGCCGGTCTTTCGACCGGCTCTTTTTTAAGCGGCTTCGGCGCAGACCGGTGCTACAATCGGCGCCAAAAGGGAATTCCATGAATAGCACAAGTCGTTATTTTTGTTATGTTTTCCTGGCGTTTTTCCTGGGGGCGTGCAGCGCGCCGGATGAGCCCACAGAGGCAACCGGGAGCGGCAACCAGGTCGACCTCGTCATCAGGGGCGACTACGTCGTCAGCATGGATGAAGCGGGTACCGTGTACCGGAACGGCGCCGTTGCGATTGACGAAAACCTGATTATCGCGATAGGGCCGGCCGATCAGATACTCGCGGATTATTCGGCGGCAGAAACCCTGGACGGTGACAACCGTATCGTGTTGCCGGGGCTCGTAAATGGTCATTCGCATGCTGCAATGACGTTGTTGCGGGGCGTCGCCGACGATCTCGCCCTGATGGACTGGCTCAACAACTACATATTCCCGGCCGAAGTCGAGTTCGTCGATGCGGAGTTCGTGCGCATCGGCACGGAGCTGGCCTGCTGGGAGATGATCCGCGGCGGCACCACCACCTTTGTGGACATGTATTACTTCCCGGATACGATTGCCGACGTGGTCGATCGCTGCGGCCTGCGCGCCATGATTTCGGCGACCGTCATCGACCAGCGCAGCCCGGACGCCGAAAACGCAAGCGACTCTATCAGTAAAGGCAATGCCTTCATCGAGCGCTGGCTCGGCAGAAACGGGCGCATAACCCCCATCTTCGGCCCGCACGCGAACTACACGCTGAATGCAGAACAGCTCTCGGCGACCCGGGCCGCCGCGATGGAATACGGCATACCGATAAGCATCCACCTGTCGGAATCGCCATTCGAAGTGCAGTACTCGAAGGACACGTACGGCATGACCAGCATCGAGTTGCTGGAATCTATCGGGTTTTTCGAAGGCCCGACGATCGCCGCGCACGTTGTATGGCCGACCGAGGACGAAATCCCCATCCTCGCGAGCCGCAAGGTCGGCGTCATACACAACCCTACGTCGAACATGAAGATTGCCTCGGGGATAGCGCCTGTAGCGGCCATGCTGGAAGCCGGCGTTCGGATCGGTCTCGGCACCGACGGCGCGGCCAGCAACAACGATCTCGATATGTGGGAAGAGATGCGCCTCGCCTCGCTGCTGCAGAAGGTCGATCGCATGAACCCGGAGGTTCTCTCGGCGACGACCGTGCTCACGATGGCAACGCGCGGCGGCGCGACGGCGATAGGCCTCGGCGACCTGATCGGTTCGCTGGAAGTCGGCAAACGCGCCGATGTCATCCAGGTGGCTTTCGACGACGTGCACCATGTGCCAACGTATGACGTGGTCTCTCATCTCGTATGGGTAAGCGATGAGCAGGATGTCGCGTCGGTGGTCGTCGATGGCAAGGTCCTGATGACAGATGGCGATTTCCGGACCATCGACACCGCGCGCATCGCGGCCGAAGCAAACGCCTTCGCCGCCCGCATCAAGTCGGCGCTCGAGCAGAGAAACCAGGGTCGTTGAGGGGATCGGCTAATGCAGTTACATACCACCCTGCAGACCCTTGAATCCGAATCGGCGACCAGCCGCTGATGACGGCCATCCAGGACCAGCTGCGACACAACCATTGCTATGGCTGCGGCGCCGGGAATGACAAGGGTCTGCGGATCAAGAGCCACTGGCACGGCGATGAGTGCGTCTGTCGCTACACGCCTCGGCCTGAGCAATGCGCGGGTCCTTTGCAATACGTCTACGGCGGCACGATCGCCAGCATCATCGACTGCCATTGCGTCAACACGGCACTCTCCAACTACTACCGGCTCGAGGGACGAGAAGTCGGCGAAGCGCCCGAGATCTGGTGCGTTACCGGCAGGCTGACAGTGAGCTACCTGGCGCCGACGCCGATCGATCGCGACATCGTGCTGCGAGCCGGCATCGAAGAATGCGGTGAGCGAAAGACGCTGGTGAAATGCCGTGCGTATTCGGGCGATACGCTGACGGCGGAAGCGGAGGTTATCGCGATTCGCGTCCCCGATTCCTGGCGAAATTCGGACTAGCTGTGCAGGAAGCTGGTGCCATAGTCCATCGGCGACAAACCCATGTGCTCCGCCACCGTTTGCCCGATATCGGCAAAAGTATCGCGCCGCCCCAGCGATCCTGGCTTGACCCCGGCACCGCAGGCCAGCAGCGGTATGTGTTCGCGGGTGTGATCGCTGCCCGGCCAGGTCGGGTCGCAACCATGATCGGCACACAGGATGAGTAGATCGTCTTCCTGCATCTCCTGAAGGAGTTCGGGCAGCCGGCTGTCGAAATACTCCAGCGCGGCAGCGTAGCCCCGGACATCGCGGCGATGGCCATACAGCATGTCGAAGTCCACGAAATTCGTGAACACGATGGAGCGCTCGCCCGCCTCTTTCATGGCGGCAAGCGTCGCATCGAATAGCGCCGCATTGCCTGTCGCTTTCACGTTCTTCGTGATGCCCCGGTGCGAGTAGATGTCGGCAATCTTGCCGATGCTGTAGACATCGCCGCCGTTCCCGACCAGCTTGTCGAGCACGGTCGGCGCATGTGGCGGTGTCGTCAGGTCGCGTCGGTTGCCGGTGCGCACGTAGCTGTCGGGGCCGTCGCCGACGAACGGCCGCGCGATTACGCGCCCGATATTGTAGTCGTCCACCAGCTCCCTGGCGATGTCGCACAGATCGTAGAGTCGCTGCAGGCCAAATGCCACCTCGTGACAGGCAACCTGGAATACGCTGTCGGCCGACGTATAGACAATGGGCTTGCCGGTCCTTACGTGCTCGTCGCCGAGCTCGGCAATGATCGTCGTGCCCGAGGAATGACAGTTGCCGAGCACACCGGGCAGCCCCGCCCTTGCGATGAGTCTTTCCAGCAGTTCGGCCGGAAATGTGTCGGTCTTCTTCTTGAAATAGCCCCAGTCGAACAACACCGGTACGCCGGCGATCTCCCAGTGGCCGCTGGGCGTGTCCTTGCCGCTCGACAGTTCGGCCGCAAAACCATAAGCGCCGATGATGTCGGTGTCCGTGTCCACGCCGACCGGAAACTGCCCGGTGCTCTCCCTGCTCGCATGAAACAGTCCCATCCTTGCGAGGTTCGGCAAACGTAACGGGCCTTCGGCCGAGGCCGCGCGCACGCGCGCGATACTGCCAAGCGTGTCGGCCCCCTCATCGCCGAACTTCTCCGCATCGGCCGTTGCGCCGATGCCGAAAGAGTCCAGCACCAGTATGATTGTCCTCGCCATCCTCGGTCCCGCCCTGTCTGTTCGTTGAGAAGCGCCGCGTTGCCGGCCAGGCTACCCCAGATCACTGCAGCGAGAAAAAGAAACCCGCCAGCGACGCGTTCATCAGGTTTACCAGTGTACCCGCAATTACGGCCTTCAGACCCAGCCTCGCGATATCGTGGCGCCTCGAGGGCACCACGGCTCCGAGGCCGCCAAGCAGAATGGCGATGGAGGCCAGGTTCGAGAATCCGCAAAGCGCAAAACTTACAACCAGTTGCGTGTACGGCGACAGCGTGTCCTTGATCTCGACGAAACTCACGTAGGCGTAGAACTCGTTGATGACGAGCTTCTGGCCGATAAGACTGCCCGCCTGTGTCGCCTCCGCCCATGGAACGCCCAGGAGGAATGCAATCGGCGAGAACAGCTGCCCCAGCAGCCACTGCAGCGTCAGGTCGTCAAACCCGAACCAGGTACCGACCCCGCTCAGAACGCCGTTGACCAGGTAGATCAGTCCTACGAAGGCAATCAGCATGGCGCCAACGGCCATGGCCACCTGCATGCCGATCATCGCCCCGTTGCCGATCGCCTCGAAAATATTCACCGGTTTATCCGCCGGATCGACGAGTTCCGCGTGCGGCCGATCGTCGTGCGGTTCTGTCTCGGGCATGATGATTTTCGCCATCATCAGCGCACCGGGGGCGGCCATGAAGCTCGCAGTAATAAGGTATTTCAGTTCCACGCCCATTTGTGCGTAGCCCATCATCACCGCGCCCGCGATGGTCGCGCAGCCGCCGGTCATGACGGCAAACAGCTCCGACTGGGTCATGCCCGCGAGATAGGGCTTCACGACCAGCGGCGCATCGGTATGCCCGACGAAAATATTCGACACGGCCGAGACCGATTCGGCGTGGCTGGTCTGCAGCAGGCGGTGCAGCCAGCCGCCGAAGACGCCGACGACGCGCTGCATGATACCGAGGTAGTACAGCACGGACATCAGTGCCGCGAAGAACACGATCACGGGCAATACGTTGAACGCGATGGTAAAACCGAGCGTCGGCGTAATGTTCGAGCCGAAAACGAACTCGATGCCGTCGTTTCCGTAGTTGATGACGGTCTGCACGCCCTTTACGACCCTGTCGAGCACCATGCCGCCGGCCGGCACGAACAGGACAAGCGCGGCGATGACCGTCTGAACGAGAAATGCCATCGAGATCGTGCGGCGGTTAATTGCACGCCGATTGTTCGACAACAGGACTGCAAGCGCGAAGATTGTGACCACACCGACGAGACTCATGACTAGCTGCATGGCACTTTGCTCTCAATTGGAAAAGGGCCCGGGAAATCGGGCCCTCGAAAAACGCAGCGCGTCATGCTGGCGAAATATCCAGACTAGTGTTGCAGGGGTGACTGCGGCTCCATCGTGCTCTCACCGTAATATTCGACGCGCGTGTCCTCGACGTAAAAGCCCTCGTAGGACATCAGCCAGATGAGCACCATGATCGCGACGGGTGGTCCGAGAATGGCGAGTTTCAACGCCAGCCGCTCCCACTTCATGTGCATGAAAATAGCGACGATGAAACCGGCTTTTACGAACATGAAGATCAGGATCAGCGTCCAGCGCAGTGCGCCCTGGAAATGCAGATAGTCCACCATGTAGGAAAAGAAGCTGACGACGAATAGCAGTAACCAGATCCAGAGATAGATCTTTATAGGATGTTGCTGTCCCTCTGCGGCCATAGTGTCGACTCCCGAACGCGCTTACCAGAGATAGAAAAATGCGAAGATGAAGACCCAGACCAGGTCAACGAAGTGCCAGTACAGGCCGGCGATTTCGACGATCTCGTAATTGCCACCGCGCCGTTCGTAGAACCCGGATTTGACACGAAACGCCACGACCAGCAGGTAAATGACACCGGCCGAGACGTGCATTCCATGAAACCCGGTAATCATGAAGAAGCTGGAGCCGAACTGCGCCGCGCCGAACGGGTTGCCCCAGGGACGAACGCCCTCCATGATCAGTTTCGTCCACTCGAACGCCTGCATGCCGACGAACGACGCACCCAGCAACGCCGTCGCAACCATCAGCCAGAAGGTCTTGTTGCGATCCTTGCGGTAGCCCATGTTCACCGCCATGGCCATCGTGCCGGACGAGGTGATCAGGATAAACGTCATGATGGCAATGAGAATCAGCGGAATCGGTTCGCCGCCAAACGACAGGGCGAATACCTCGCTGGGAATGGGCCACGGATCCGTCGAAGCGATGCGCACCGACATATAGCCGACCAGGAAACAGCTGAAGATAAAGGTGTCGCTGAGCAGGAATATCCACATCATGGCCTTGCCCCAGGGCACGCCGAATACCTGCTTGTCGCGCGAGAAATCGTCCGCGACACCCTTCGCGCCAGGCGCCCCTAATTCTGTTCCACTACTCAGTACCGCTTCAGACATAAGGACCCCTCAGGTCGACAACAGCAGGCCAAAAAGAACCAGCCATACCAGCAACAGGAAATGCCAGTAGATGGTGCACAGCTCGATGCTTCGGGCAATCGCCGGATCGTCACCCTTGCCGAGAAGGACCTTGACCGTCGCTCTGGCCCAGACATACATGCCGCCCGCGATGTGCATCGCATGGGCGCCGGTCAGAAAATAGAAAAACGCATTGGCCGGGTTATTGGTTATGAACTGCCCGCTTGCCTGCAGCTGCTGCCAGGCAATCAACTGCCCGACAATGAAGGCCGTCGTCAGCAGGCCGGTCAGAACCAGGCCGGGCGCCAGCCTCGAGGTCTGTCCGCCGACTGCCGCATTGCGCGTCCATTGGAAAACGATACTTGCGAGAATCAGCATGGCCGTATTGGTCCACAGCAGCTGCGGTTCGCTCAGTGGTACCCAGTCACCGAGCTCCATGCGCAGTGCGTAGGCGCTCAAGATCAGGGCAAAGAACGAGGACACGACGGCCAGCAGCGTCAGCAATGCAATCAGCCGTGCATTAGTGCCTAAGGGGCCCTCGTGCGCCGTGTCGCTGACCACTTCGGCGACCCATGGCTGCGTATTGAAGGACTGCTTCAGCAGCCAGCCGAGCAAGGTAGCCAGTATGAGTGCCAGGAACAGCAGCGCGATTGTCATCGCTGCTCCTGGCGACGCGCATGCAGCTCCATTAGTGCGCGCCTCCGTGGTCGCGACCTGCCGGCGCGTCATCGGCCGAGACATTCTGCGGAATGAAATCGTCCTTGTAGCCGGGCACGCTGTAGTCATACGCCCAGCGGTAGACAACGGGCAACTCGTGCCCCCAGTTGCCGTGCTTCGGCGGGTGGTCCGGCGTTTGCCACTCCAGGGTCGTCGCATCCCAGGGATTGGGATCGGACTTCGGCCCTTTCGTCAGGCTCCAGATCATGTTGATGAAAAACAGCAGCTGCGTGGCCGCGACAAACAGGGCGGACATCGTGATCCAGGCGTTCAGGTCCTGCGCCGAGTCGGGCATGAACTCGGTGTTGCCCATCGCGAAGTAGCGCCGCGGCACGCCCTGGAAACCGAGGTAGTGCATTGGCAGGTAGATCGAATACGTGCCGAGGAATGTCATCCAGAAATGCCACTTGCCGAGCGTCTCGTTGTACATCCTGCCGGTGATCTTCGGCCACCAGTGATAGATGGCGCCGAAGACGACAAGCACCGGCGACACGCCCATCACCATGTGAAAATGCGCGACGACGAAATAGGTATCGGACAAGGGCAGGTCGATGGTGACGTTGCCGAGGAAAAGACCGGTCAATCCGCCATGTATGAACGTGAAGATAAATCCGATCGCAAACAGCATCGGCACCCTGAGATGTATGTTGCCCTCCCACAGAGTCAACACCCAGTTGTAGACCTTGATCGCCGTAGGCACGGCGATAATCAGCGTCGTTGTCGCGAAGAAGAAACCGAAGTAAGGATTCATGCCGCTGACGTACATGTGGTGTGCCCAGACGATGAAGCTCAAGCCGCCGATGGCGATAATCGCCCAGACCATCATGCGGTAACCGAAGATGTTCTTGCGTGCGTGCGTACTCAGGAGATCGGATACGATTCCGAACGCTGGCAACGCCACGATGTAGACCTCGGGATGACCGAAAAACCAGAACAGGTGCTGGAACAGTATCGGGCTGCCGCCGGTGTAGCCGGGGTCCGCTCCCATCGAGCTGATCGCCGGCATGAAGAAGCTCGTGTGCAGTGTCTTGTCGAACAGCATCATGATCGCGCTCACCAGCAGCGCGGGAAACGCCAGCAGGCCGAGCACGGTCGCGATGAAGATGCCCCAGACCGACAACGGCATGCGCATCAGGGTCATGCCTTTGCAGCGAGCCTGCAGCACCGTCGTGATGTAGTTGAGACCACCCATCGTGAAGGCGACGATAAAGACCGCGAGCGACACCAGCATGAGCAGAATGCCCCAGTCGACGCCGGGCGTGCCGGCCATGATGGCCTGCGGCGGGTACAGGGTCCACCCCGCACCCGTCGAACCGCCGGGCACAAAAAAGCTGGCGAGCAGGATGATGACCGACAGCAGGTACACCCAGTAGCTCAACATATTGAGATAGGGAAACACCATGTCGCGCGAACCGCACATCAGCGGTATCAGGTAGTTGCCGAAACCGCCGAGAAACAGCGCTGTCAGCAAGTAGATCACCATGATCATGCCGTGCATGGTTATGAACTGATAATAGTTCTCGGGGTTTATGAATGAGAACTGGTCCGGGAAGCCGAGCTGCAGGCGCATCATTGCAGACAGGCCGAGCGCTACCAGGCCAACGAAGATGGCCGTCATACCATATTGAACGGCGATGACCTTGTGATCCTGGCTCCAGATGTATTTGGTGATGAACGTCTGCGGATCGTGATGCTCGATTTCATGGTCGCGGTCTGCGATTGCAACGTAAGCCATCCGGTTCCCCTTTTACCTGATTAGTCTGTCGCCTGAGTCAAGCGACAGCCTATAGCGTGTTGATGTATGCGACCACGTCCCTGACCGCCTGGTCGTCTTGCAAGGTATCGGCCATGAATCCCATTTGTTTGCCGGTGTAATCCTGCAAATGCGCGCCGCGCACCTCGTTCTTGAAATAGTGTAGCTGCCTTTCCAGGTACCAGTCGGACATGCCGGCCGCGCGCGGCGCATTCATGGCCTGGATACCCATGCCATCCCTGCCATGGCAATAGGCACAGATGTTGTAAAGCTTCTGCCCGTCGGCAACGTTGCCTTCGATCGTCGCGCTCACCGGCGCATCGGGAAAGGTATTGATGTGTGCGACGACATTGTCGATGGCCCGCTCGTCAGCGAGCGTCGCAACCATGCCGATCATCTGCGCACCGTACACGTCGCCCTCGCTGGTGCCGCGCACGCCGTTCTTGTAGTTCAAAATCTGGCGTTTCAGGTACCAGGCGCTCTGTCCCGCTATCTTTGGCGCATTCAGGGCTACATTTCCCTCGCCCTGCTGGCCGTGGCAGGTCGCGCAGACGGCATACTGTGCGGCGCCCAGCATGGCATCACCGGCCGGCTCGCTGTTCAGTTCGCGATAGGTCGACTGCTTCGCGAGCCAGGTCCGGTAGTCTTCCTGTTCTTCCACGATGACGGCACCGCGCATCGTGTAGTGCGCAACGCCACACAGCTCTTCACAGAGTATTTCGTAACGACCGGTCTTCGTCGGTGTCAGCCACAGGAAGGTATTCATACCCGGCACAAGATCCATCTTCACGCGAAACTGAGCGACGGCGAAATCATGAAGCACATCTTTCGAGCGCAGCAGAAATTTGACGGGCCTGTCTATGGGTACGTGAATCTCGCCGTCATACACGAGCACATCATCCTGGCCGTTCGGGTCGTCCGGGTCCATGCCAAACGGATTGTCGTCAGTTATGCGCTCGGCATCGACCTCGCCCAGCTTCGCGTCTTCGCCCGGCAGGCGATAGGTCCAGTGCCACTGCTGGCCGACTGCTTCGACGACGTGAGCATCGTCCGGAACCTCGACGAAGTCCGCCCAGACGAACAGGCCGGGCGTCAGCATCGCGGCAACGCCGACAGCAGTCAGGCCGGTCAACCAGCTTTCGAGTTTCTTGTTTTCCGGCTCATACGTCGCCCGCGTCCCTTTCTTGAAGCGGAACTTGATGATGCAGTAGGCCATGAAGAGGTTGACGGCGACAAAAACGAAGCCGGTGACGTACAGGGTGATGTCGACCGTGAAGTCCACCATGCCCCAGTTAGAGGCCAGCTCCGTAAAGGTCCAGGGGCTGAGCAGGTGAAAGACTACCGAAGCGACGACGAGAAGAATCAAGACAACAGCAAAAGGCATACCCGGCGCATCCTTTGTGTTCTTTGTTTTTCGAGCGCGGCAACGATTCGTATCGCTACCGGTCTTTCTTATTCAGTTCGCGTGTTCGTTCTCGTCGCAATCCTTTCCTGCATTGGTGCTGTGGTTATTCTGTGTTGCTGCGGTCCCGGCGGAACCCGCGAACTGACCCCGAAAACAGGATAATGCAAACGAGACTCATTATCCAGATCATCAGAGACCGATATCCGCCTTGACTTTTTCTTCCGCCTTCCTGATGTCCGACTGCAGGGCATCCAGTTCCTGCTGCAGGGGAGCCGTAAACACGGCCGTCTCGGAATTCCAGTCGATGTCAGGAACCACCGCCACTATCGCGGCGGGCCCCGGTGTTGCGGGGAGCTCGGGTCGTGAAGGGTTTATCAATAGAATTGCCGCGGCGGCGGCCGCAATACCGGTCAGGCTGCTCGCCCACCAGAACAGGGCCGTTCGACGCGGGGCAGCCGCTACCGTGGAATCCTCCAGGGGCGTAACACCATGCAGCGATGCCGCAATGCGACGATCGAGCTCGTCGGATACCCGGGCATCGATCTTGCCGGCGTCCCGCCGCAGCTGATTGGCTAACTTATCCATACGCTTCACTCTCATTGTAATTGCCGGTAAGTTCGGCATCCAGCGCGCGTCGCCCGCGCATCAGGTTCACTTTCGTCCACGATGTGGAACGCTCGAGTGCCGCTGAAATGTCATTGACCGACATGTCCTCGGCATAGCGCAACCACATCGCCGTGAAAACTTCATCGTTGAGCACGCGCCGGGCACTGACCCAGAGGTTTTCCGTTTCCGATTCCGCGATGCACTGCAACAGCGGATCGCTCTCTTCGTCTCTGAGATCATGAACGGCCGGCAGTTCCTGTCCCCGGCCGTTCACCGCGTTGCGGATTGCGATCCGGTACAACCACGTGCTGAATCGCCAGCGCGGATCGTAGCTGCGAATATATCGATAGGCATTGATCAGTGTGTCCTGCAGGGCATCTTCGGCGTCCGCATAGCTTGCACAGCGCGTCAGCAGGAAACGCAGGAGGCCGTCACGATAGCGCCGCACGAGGTCGGCGAAGGCGGCCGCAGAACCCGCCTGTGCCGCTTCAATCAGTTGCGATTCAGTCTTCAAGAGCCGCTGCAACGCTGTCCGGATCCAGCGACAGCGCCAGCTTCAGTATGCTGCCTGCGACATCGACCTTCGTCGTCTGCAGCATGGCGGCAATGTCAGCATCCATGTCGTCGTTGAAAGCCGCCAGACCGATCAGCCCCCTGACAACGCTTGCCAGAGAATTCGCCATATCGGGCTCATTTGCAACGAGCTGCGCCTCGATACCCAGCCTGTCGCCGAGGTCGGCTACCAGCAAGGCCAGCTGCCGGGTATTGCGGAGAATCTTGGAATCCCAGTTCGCCTGACCCGCCATCGCGTCCGCTTTGACACCCGCCTGCATGAGGCTACGCTCCGCCCGCAATACGAATAGTGCGTTCTGGTCACTCTTGTCCGATTCGATTCGGCCATTGTTCTCCAGCAGCGTCTTCATCTGCTCCTGCGTATTCGTGATCAGGATTTTGTCTTTCAGCGCCACACTGACATAGGCTTCTTCTTTCAGAGAATCGATTTCGATATCGATATTGCCGCTGTTCGCATCATCGTCGCTATCGCCGTCAAAGAAGTAGTAGACCTTGCCCGATGACTTGAACGTTTGGAGTTCGCCGTCGATGGCCGCGAGCGCCACTATCTTGTCTCTCGTGTCCTGACTGATTTTTCCGTCAACGATAATTACCGGCCCGACGCCGGCACCCGAATAAGCCGTGAGGCTCTGCGCTTCTTTTCCGAAATCGATACCGGTCTCACTGCGAATTTCCGCGAACACTTCCCTCTCGAGCCAGTCGTAGACGCCTCGGCTCGCTTTGCCGCGTCGCATCCCGTCAAAGTCGGCATGAAAATACCAGGTGGTGGAAGCGGGAATACCGCCTATTTCCGCCTCGGCGGCGGGCGCGACGGTGAAGAACAGCAGGACTGCGAGAAATAACGGATTGCGCATCGAAAAACCCTCGAATAAGTGTTGTCTTACACTGTTATAGGGCGGTTTTGCCGGATTGGTTACAAAGCAGGAAGCAAGAATGCGATCTGGAGATCGAAAGCGCTGCTTCAGGACTGTTCCTGTGTGCCGCGACTGCAGAGCCAGCTTACGCCGAACGTGAGGAGCATGCCGACCAGGAAGCCCGGGATTGCCTCGTACAGACCATGATAATGAGCCTTGAAGAAGCTCAGCCAGATAATGCTGGCCAGGAATCCGCCGAGCATGCCGGACAGTACGCCGAGCCAGGTGATTCGCTTGTAATAGAGGATGCCGATCATCACCGGCCCGAAGGCGGAGCCGAGACCGGACCACGACGCCAGCACAAAATGGAAAATGACGCGCGGCTCCTGGATGCCCAGCAGCAGCGCGATAACGCCGATAACGATGGTGACGATCTTGCCGTAGTTGGACAGCATCGAATCGCTTTCATTGCTGCCCATGATTTTCTGGTAGGTATCGCGAACCACGGCCGAAGAAGCCAGTAACAGCAGGGAATCGACAGTGGACATGATCGCGGACAGGACGACCACCAGCAACATGCCCGCGATCACCGGCGGGAACAGCTGGTTCGACAGCGTCGGGAAAATCGTCTCGCTATCCTCGAGCCCGGGCACGAGAGCGCGGCCGGCGACACCGGCGGTCACCGCGCCTGCCGTGAAGACCAGCAGCACGATGAGCGACATGATGCGGGCCTTCCTGATCTCGCCGTCGTCGCGCGCCGACATGTAGCGCACCAGGAGCTGCGGGACCCCCAAGAACGGCAGCCCGATACCGACGAAGCTGGCAATACCGATCCACGCCGGACCGCTGGCGAAAGAAAACATGTCGAGCAGCCCCGGATCCTGTGACGCGAGCGAATTCGTCATGGCGCCCCAGCCGCCAGCCGCGCTGACCGCCGCCAGCGGCACGGCAATCAGGCCGAGCAGCATCAGCACCCCTTGAACGACATCGGTGTAGGAGACCGCCTTGTAGCCGCCCACGAAAGTATAGCCAATGATGAAGATTGCGCCGACGACGACACCGGTTTCGTACCGCATGCCGAGAAAACTGCTGAACGCCTTGCCGGAGGCAACCATTTGCGCGGTGACGTACGTGGTTACCATCACGACGATGATCAGCACGGCAACACCGCGAATCAGGTGCCACTTGTCGGCGAACCTGGCGGCGAGAACGTCCGGGACCGTGATCGATTGCGTCTCGTCGCCGAGTCTCTTGAGGCGCCGGGAGATCAGGCCCCAGGACAGGCCGATACCGAGAATTTCGCCGACGACGACCCAATAGGCCTGGGCGCCGACGGCGTAGCCCATGCCGGAAAGGCCCAGCAGCAACCAACCGCTCTCACCCGTCGCGTTGGTGCTGAACGCGACGACCCAGAAAGGCAGCTTCTTGTCGGCGAGATAGAAGCCCGCCAGCGTGTGCGTCTCGCGGCGACTCCATACGGCCAGGGCGGCAAGAATGCCAAGGTAGACGATCAGTACGGTCACTGTTGCGGACATCAGAAGCGGCCGGGGCTATGCCGTCACGCGTCGCGCGTGATGCGCCCCGCGATAATGCCGGCGATGAACAGGAAGACAGCCATGCCCAGCAGGTATTCCGGCCAGGAACGCGTAATGCCGCAATAATAAATACCGGCGATGGATACCACCTGGAAGGCATTGATGATCTTGCTCTTGCGCAGCTTGGCCTTGGGGAAACGCAGCCTCGAAATCATCAGCAATGCGAGCACGAACATCAGCACCGGCATGTACAGGTGCAGGGGCAGAGACGCGGCGATCTCCGGGTGGTGAATGAGGACAAGTACGACAGAGGACACCATCGCACCGCCAGCGGCGGTAATTGGAATTCCCGTAAACCAGCCGGTGCTGGGCTGACCGGAAACGAGATTGAAACGCGCGAGGCGCATGGCACCCGCAAGCACGAAAACCGCAGCAGCAACCATCAGCACCCAGAACTGCCCGGTGTCATACTCGATTTCTCCCAGCTGCATTCCGGCATTCAGCATCAGCACGGCGGGTGCAACGCCAAAGGAAACGAGATCTGCCATCGAGTCGAACTCCGCGCCGAAATTCGAGGTCGCTTTCAGCAAGCGGGCGGAGGCGCCATCGAGCACGTCGAGCAAGCCACACCAGACGATTATCCAGGCAGCGAGCTCCAGGGCACCCAGTTGCGTGGTAACGATCGAGGCAACGCCGAGCAACAGGCTGAATGCCGTGAAGCTGTTGGGTATCGTATAGCGAAGAATGCTCAAGGGCCTGTTCAACCTCTCGTTATTATCGGCAGCCATTCTGCACGGCACGGCCGCTTATATCCACCGCGCAACGACTGTGAGCAGCCGATCAGGTACCGCCCCACCAGTTCGCGCCGCGAATGCTGGCGCTGGTGCCGGTAATCCCGACCGGGCCCCGCTGCACATTCAGCTGCATGCGAACGCCGTCGCGTTCGATTTCAATGACCACGTCCTCGCCGGCCGTTCCCTGCAGGGTCAGCGAACGCAAATCACTGACGGTGAATACGCGCTCGCCATTGTAGCTGACAATTTCATCGCCCGGCTGCAATCCGGCCCTGCTGCCGGGGGAACTGTCCAGCACCTGCGTGACCCGCACCGCGGTCGCCTGCCCCTGGGCCTCGAGATAGCGTTCGTAGTCGCTGTCTCCCAGCTGCTGTCGCAACAGCGCCTGCGGGCGATCGATCAGTGATTGCTGGTCGAGACTCTCGCCGGCACGCTGCGCCTCATGCGCTGCCTGCAGCGCCTGGTACTGAACAGCGGACTCCAGCTGCAGGATACGGCGGGCCTCGTCATCCGGAAAACCGCCGTCGATCAGCGATTTCAGGCGCCGCTCCTGCATATTGCGCATCATCGATGAGAAATCCCTGGGACTCTGCTGCGCGTTTTGTCGCGCCTGCCGCTTCATCTCTTCTGCCTGGGCCTGGCGCTCGCTGAGTATGCGGGGACCATCGGCGTCGATACGCTCCACCTCATCAAGCAAGGCGCGCAGCTGCTCCTCAAGGGCGATCCTCGCTTCGCGCTCCTCGGCAATGGCTCGCTCCAGGCGTCGCAGTCGTTCTTCGGCCGGACTCGATGCATCGAACTGTCCGGCCTCGGGATTCGGGACCGACCTCACATCGCCGCTCGAACCCTCGCCCAGCAACCACACCGCGACGGCAAAACCCGCTATGAGACTGACGGCGACGGCGGCAATGCTTCGGACCATGCGTCTATTCGGCTACTTGCGCGGCAACGACAGCGGCCGGACAGTCAGATCCGGCGGCGTACGGACCCAGGCCGGTGTTTACGCGGGCGATCTGTCCCGGTGCGATCCGGCCGCTGATCTGCTCGCGGCGCTGCTGCTGGCGACCCGCCGCGTCGCTATATTGCACCACGATCTGAACGCCGGTGACCGGCACCGTCGTGTCGTTCCTGACCGAGACAACGAGATTACCCTTCGCATCCGGATCGCAGCGGCGCGACAGGTAGGCGCCGGGATTCGTTGGCAACTCCAGTTTCGCCAGCGCACCGTTCGCCGCCTTGCCGTACTCGCCGCCCGCCTCGGCAACGACCCTGTAATGCCTTACGGCCTCGGAACGATTGCCGCGCTGTTCCGCGATACCACCCAGCGCGTAGTGCGCCGGCGCCGTTGGCAGCAGCTCGATACTCCTTTCGAGGTCGGTAACCGCGCCGTCGAACTGGCGCAGTTCCTTTTTCGCGAGGCCGCGCTGCAGGTGATAGTAAAAGAAGCCGTTGCGGCGCTCGATAGCACGGTTGTAGTTGGTCACGGCCATATCGTAGTCGTCGTTAACGAGTCGGATGTCGCCGCGCAACGCGTGAAAATGGGCCTCGGCGGGGAACAGCGACAGTGCCTTGTTGGCCAGCGTCAGCGCCTCGTCCGCTTTCTTCTCCGCCAGCGCTTTTCGACCCTCGTCATACGCCTCATACGCGGGCTTGGCGGCGCGTGTTTCTCTCATGCTGCGCTGAAATTCGTCGCTCCCGACCTTTCCGCCAGGCGGCAGGCTCGCCGCGGTGGCAATGTTGGCGTTGACACGTTCCTGCGAGGGCGGATGACTCGCGAACAGGCCACTGAGCCAGTCCGTTCGTCGCCCATCGCTGAGACGTACGAAGGTCTGCTGCAGGGTCACGGCGCCCTGCGGGTCATAGCCCGCCTTCGACATGTACTGCATGCCATAGAAGTCGGACTCGAGTTCCGCGTCGCGTCCGTACTTCATCGTGACCAGCTGTGCCGCCAGTCCGGCACCCCCGACCGCCAGGTTGCCGTAATCGCTGTCGCTGGAGGCAACGGCTGTTGCCACCACCAGTCCCTGCAGCAGCATGCCCCGGGATATCTGCCGTGCCGTATGGCGGGCGGCCGCGTGCACGACCTCGTGGCCGAGCACGGCGGCCAGCTCGGCTTCGGATTCCAGCTCCGTCAACAGGCCGCGGTTGATGGCAATCTTGCCGCCCGGCAACGCCCAGGCATTGGGTACCGAGTTGTTCAGCACGACGAACTCGTACGGCAGGTCGACCGGGCTCTGTGCGGCCAATCGTGCGCCCACTCCCGCCACGTAACGGGTCAATTCGGGGTCCACGTCGTAGACGCCGCCCTGGGACTGTTGCATCGGGACGTAATTCTGTTGCCCCATCTGGATTTCGGACGCAGTGCTGACCGTCATCAGTTCGGTCTTGCCGGTAACCGGGTTGACCGCGCAGCCACTCAGGAACGCGAATCCTGTCGCGACGAATACCGTGAATTTTTGCATTATTTGCCCTCGCTGCTATGCCCCAGCGATTATACCTCCTGCTATAATGCCCGCGCTGTATTTGAGGCAGTCAATATAAAGGGAGAACCAGATGGGATTGTTCGACTTCGTAAAAGATGTAGGGCGCCAGATTTTCGATACCGACGATGAGGCAGCCGACAACATCAAGCAACACCTCGAGATCAAGACGAGCGGGCTGAGTAATCTGACGGTCGAGTTTGACGATGGTGTTGCAACAATTTGCGGCGACTGCAAGAACCAGGCCGTACGCGACAAGGCAATCCTTATTGCGGGTAATATCAAGGGTGTCAAGAAGGTAGTTGCCGACGATCTCAAGGCGCCGCCGCCGAAACCCGAGGAGCCGGAAGAAAAGGCCGAGTTCTACGAAATCGTAAAAGGCGACACGCTGGGCGCAATCTCGAAGAAATACTACGGCAGCGCGGGCAAGTACATGAAGATCTTCGAAGCCAACCGCGACATCATCAAGGATCCGAACAAGATCTACCCGGGCCAGAAAATCCGCATTCCGCTCGACTAATCAAGGAACACACATGGACTTAATGGACCTGCTGAAGGCTACCGGCGGTGGCGACAGCCTCGGCCAGCTTTCGAAAACCGTCGGGCTGGGCTCGGACGACACCGCCAAGCTTGTCAAGGCGCTCGCCCCTGCCCTGATGCGAGGGGTGCAAAAGAACGCGGTCGATGATTCGGGTCTGGCGAGTTTGCGGCGCGCCCTGCAGACCGGCGGACACGATCGTTACATTGAAAAACCGGAGCTGCTCGCCAGCAAGGAAACGCGGGCCGACGGTAACAATATCCTCGGCCATATTTTTGGCAGCAAGGACGTCAGTCGAAACGTGGCGGCGGCTGCTTCCAAGGAAACCGGTATCGATACGAACCTGATCAAGAAGGCGCTGCCACTGCTCGCGACGCTGGCAATGGGCGCAATGAGCAAGAAAACCGCGGCCGGCAAGGACATTGGCTCGTCGCTGTCGAAAGGTGGCCTCGGCTCGCTCGGCGACCTGCTCAATATGGGTGGCAAGTCCGGCGGCGGTCTCGACGACATACTGGGAATGGCGCGGAAGTTCTTCTGAGCGTCTCGAACTGCCCGGATTACGGCAGTAGCAAGAAAAGGCCGACTCTACGTCGGCCTTTTTTCTTTGGCGTTTGCGCCGCGAGCAACGCATGCCACCGGGCGAACAGGAATAGAAGCCGGGTTCATCGCACCTTCCTGCAATGGGCCAGGATGTTGCAAGAAAACACAGTCCTTTTACAGGCTGTTTACGCTATTGTTTCGGTTTTGCTGCACGAGGCGAAATGAGCGAGGAACTGGATCTCTGGAGACTGGCGGCCGGCCTCGGTCTGTTCCTGTTCGGCATGCATCAGCTGGAGCACTCCCTGACGCAGCTGGCGGGCCGCTCGTTCAAGAAGTTTCTGCGCGACTACACGGAGCAACCGCTCAGGGGCGTTCTCGCTGGCGCGCTGTCCACCGCCGCTTTGCAGAGCAGCTCGGTCGTCAGCCTGATCGTCCTCGCGTTCGCCGGTACCGGCATCATTTCGCTGGCCAGTGCACTGGCTATCGTCTTCGGCTCGAATCTCGGTACGACGATGACCGGCTGGATCGTTGCCACGGTCGGATTCAAGCTCGACATCGAAGCGTTTGCCCTGCCCATGGTTGCCGTCGGTGGGCTGGGTGTCGTGTGGTCCGCAGCCGGAACGCGGCGCGCTGGCATCAGCCATCTCGTGGTCGGTCTCGGCCTGATGCTCATGGGTCTCGAGTTCATGAAGTCCGGCGCGCTGGTTGCAACGGAGATGTTCGATCCCAGCGCGCTGGCAGGGTATCCGGCTATCGCATTCCTGGTCGCCGGACTGCTGCTCACCGCGATAATTCAGTCCAGCTCCGCGACCATCATGATCACACTGAGCGCACTCTATGCCGGCGCCATCCCGCTGGAATCGGCTGCGGCAATCGCGATCGGCGCAGACCTCGGAACGACGGTCACCGCGCTGCTCGGTTCCCTGGCAGGGTCCCCGTCGAAGAAACGGGTCGCCGCCGGCGTCGTGATGTTCAACCTGGTCGCCGACACGATTGCCTTCCTGAGTCTCGTCCCGCTGCTCAAGCTGATAAGCGGCCCGCTCGCTATTTCCGACCCGCTTTTCGCACTGGTGGCTTTTCACAGCCTGTTTAACCTGATTGGCATCGTAATCTTCCTGCCGCTGATTCCGGCTTTGAGCCGATGGCTCGACCGACGCTTCAGCGAAGACGACACGCCGCTGCTGCGCTATATCAAGAGCGGCGATACAGCAGTTCCCGAAGCCGCACTCGAGAACATGACGCGCGAAACACTCCGCCTCATCGATCAGGCAGCGGCACTGAACCAGGCAACGCTTGGCCTGCCTCCCGACCATACGTTTTACGACAGCCGTGAAGACCGCAAGGGCGTCAGCATCTTCTCGAGTGAAATAGACTACGAGCGCAGCTACGCGGAAATAAAGCAGCTCGAGGGCGAAATTCTCCGCTATGCGCTGGCCTTGCAGACACAGACGCTGGAGGCCGACGAATCGGCGCGCCTCAGCCAGATAATTCCCGCCATTCGCAATGCTGTGCAGGCAGCCAAGAGCATGAAAGACGTTCATGCCGACCTCGAGCTGTTTCGCGGTTCCGTCAAGGATCGCTTCAACGCCTACTTCGGCCAGTTCCGGGAAGCCGCGCGCGAGTTCTACGAGATCCTCGACACGCTGGACATAGCGGATATCCCGTCACTGCGGTTTGAGGCACTGGTCGAAATCAAGAACAAGGCCGAATCAATACACAGCCGCATGCGCCACCGAATTTACGATGAAGTGTCGCGTGGCGAGCTGAGCGAAGTAGAGGTATCGACGTTACTGAACGTTAACAGGGAACTGCTGGTTGCCAATCAAAGCCTGGCCTCCGCGCTTTCCGATGCGCTGCTAGATATGACTTCGGCCAGTGACTTCCAGAGTATTCCCACGGCACGCTAGTGTCCTGTCCGGTTAGTTGGCATGATTTCAGAGCCCCCAAAACGCGCAAGGACAAGGCGCATTGCGCCGCCAATGTCGAGACCTTGGCAAGCGATGCAGCGATGGCATTGCGCGTTTTGGGGGCTCCCGAAGGGAGCGCCGTACAAGGCCTGTGGCCGTGTTGCGTTCCTTGACAAGGGCCGGGCCATTGCCGGCGGAACGCGCCTTGCCACACGCCTTGTACAGCGCGCTGAAATTATGCGAACTAACCGGACAGGACACTAGGAAAAGACTATGACGACAACAGACAACATCGACTCACGGATCACGCGACTACAGGGCGTCGTTGCGTTCCTGGCACTGGTACTGATTGCTGTTCTTTTCTGGCTAGCCGTCGCAACGCCAGTCCACAAGATTCTGCGAACAGAAGCACTGCACCTGGTCACACCCGATGGCGACATGGTCGCCCAGCTGGAAACAAGGAACGGCTACCCACTGCTGGTACTGAAGGACGAGAACGGGACCGAGCGCGTAAGCCTGTTTCATAATGCGGACGGTTCGGGCCTGTACATTGCAGACGAAAGGGCAACGACACGCGTTGGCGTTGCACAGTTCGCGCATGGCGGTGGCGGGGTGGCGCTGCACGGCAACGACGGGAAAGGCGCGCTGGTCATGTATTTCAAGAGTGCCGGTAGCTTGCGCTTCTTCGGCAACGACGGCGAGGTGATCCGGGAAATCATTGCCGCCGACCTTCGCGGCTCTCCGTAGGTGATAATCCGAATGGTTTGCCGCGATGCATTTGGTCACTATCTGGAAGCTGATACTGCGAGGAGTCGAGATGCCGTCTGAAGCCAGAACGATGATGAAAGAGCTGCGGGAAGATCATCGCAACATGTCGATTGTCCTTAGCCTGCTCGAGGATGCGGTGCAGCAGGCGTCCATGGGAGATGACCCCGACTTCGAACTCGTGGAAGAGATCATGCGCTACATGACCGTGTATCCGGACGCGGTTCACCACCCGAAAGAAGACGTTGTATACGGACAGCTGCGGAGCAGGCGCCCTGACCTCGCGGACGGTCTCGAAGACGTCCCCGGCGATCACCGCGACATCGCATCACTCGGTTCTGCGCTGCGGGACGATGTCGAGGCAATAATCGCAGGCGCCGCCGTGCGCCGGAAAAAATTCATCGAGGATACATCCAGCTACGTCGAGCGCCTGCGCAATCACATGTCCTGGGAAGAGCGCGACCTGTTCGAACGCATCGACAAGATGCTGGACGCCGATCCGCAGGACTTCGATGTCGAAGCATTCGAGCACATCAAGGATCCGGTGTTCGAACTCGAAATCGAAGCCGGTTTCCGGCGACTGCTGGCGACGCTGAAGTCCGCCCGCGATCGCGACTAGGAGTCTGCGCGGCAGAAATATCCGTAGCGAGAAAGTGCCACGGCGCGGACAGTTATACGATCTATTGAGGCGCGTAGTGGTGCTACGTAACGAAAAAGATCGAACAAATGGACCGCTGTGGCGCTTTCGCAGTAGGAATACTTTCTGCCGCGCAGACTCCTATCCCGGACTTTTCACCAGTCTCAGAAATACCAGGCGAACTGGGCGAACAATCCGGCGCCGCCGGACAGGTATCGATCCGACTCGCCGGCGCCGACACCGCCGAACTCGGTCCCTTTCGGACCGACCGGCACGTTGATGCTGGCGAGCAGCGTCATGTCGTCGGCAACGCTGTAGTTGGTGACGAGTTGAAACAGGCCGCTCGGATCCGCAGCGTTCAGAAGCACAGTTGGCGTAAGCCCCCATAACGGCGTCATTTCGATCACCACGCTTGCCGCAACATAGTGGCGACCGATAGAGAAGAGTTCACCCCTTGTGACCCGCTCGATCAGATCCGCGTTGCTGCCGAGACTGACAGGGTCATACGCGTTCGAGCGCTGGCCGAAGCCATTGTAGAAATATTCGACGGCTCCGCTCATGTTGCGATCGAACCAGTTCCACGAGTAGCTGAGGTTCGTTACCAGTTGCACGGTGGTGTCCTGTCCACCGCGCGTGGCAACAATGTCACCTCTCCAGATGGCGCCGCCCACATTCTTGCCAGCGCCGAATCCGACGACCGTATCGCCGAAATGCTCGGCCAGCAGCACATCGAACTCAGCCTGGCCAAGAAACCCGTGGTACTTGAGCGCCGTGGTCGACTGACCGGACTCCACCTCCGCGTTTAGCGCATTGCGGCGGGCAACATAGGCGCCCTGCACGTCATGACCGTTGTCGAGCAGGTACTGAAGGTAGAGCATATCGTCGCCAGCCTTGTATTCCGTATCCACCGCTGCGGGGTCGAAGGGATTCACCAGGTCCATGGGTGCGTAAAACAGTCCATTGCCCCATGAGAGTGCCTGCCGGCCCAGGCGCACGACCGCCTTTTCGCTGGTATAGCCTACGGTCAATCGATCCAGCCGATGCAGGACGACGGTCTTGTCTTCGTCTCTGACGACATCGGTCAGGTTCAACAGGCGACGATCGTCGTTTGGCAATCCCGGGAAAAAAATGTTCGTTCCGCCCGGCACGGCGCGCGCAAGCTCGACGCTGTCGCCGTTCAGCGCGAGCAACTGGTAGGCGGCATCGAAAGACCAGCGATTGCTGTCGACTTCGAGATTCAGGCGCAGGTCGCCGTCCAGGTCCAGCGTACTGCTGCCGACGAGGTCCCTGAACAGGCTCCGCTCCGGATACGCCTGGCTAGTCAGTGCGAACTTGGTATGTCCACCTGCCTCGATGTGGCCGTCGTCCGCGGACGTCGCGGCGGACGCCAGCAACGCAAGAAGACAGAATCTACGCAGCATTCTGCTGGATGTCGTCGACGATGCGGCCGTCCAGCATGCGAATGAGGCGCTTCGCATAGGCCATGACGCGCTGGTCGTGCGTGGCGATGACGAACGTCGTATTGTGATGCTCGTTGAGCTCGGTGAACAACTCCATGAGCTCGTCCGAGGTCTTCGAGTCGAGATTGGCCGTCGGCTCGTCGGCGAGCACCAGGGCGGGGCGGGACACGATCGCACGCGCGACAGCGACCCGTTGCTGCTGCCCACCGGACATTTCCGCCGGCCGCCGATTCTCCAGTCCGTTGAGGCCGACCTCCTCCAGTATCGCCATGGATTTCTCGGCTCGCTCCGCCGCGGGCACGCCCTGCACCTGCATGACGAACTCGATATTCTCCCTGGCGGTCAGGACGGGGATCAGGTTGTAGGCCTGGAACACGAAGCCGATGCTCGACAGGCGAAGTTCCGCGAGCTGCCCTTTGCTCATCTGATCGATACGCTGATTGCCGATCCAGACCTCGCCGCTGTCGGGCATATCCAGCCCGCCTATGGCATTAAGCAGGGTCGTCTTGCCGCCTCCGGATGGCGCCGAAAGGCACACAAAGCCGCCCTGCTCGATTTCGATACATACATGATCGAGCGCCTTGATGTCCTCATCACCCTGCCGATAGGTCTTGCACAGATCCACACAACGAACAGCCGTCATTATCCCACCTTTGTGATTGCCTCAACCGGCTCATAACGCGACGCGCGCCAGGCCGGTGACAGGCTCGCGAGAAATCCAAGAAACAGCACGATCACGTTCGAAAGAATCATGTCGCTTGCGTAGAGCCTGGGATAGAGCACGCTGGCCGCGCCCATCATCTCCATGCCCTCCGCAACAATCGAGATATCGATGCCATCGCGCAGCGGCTGAATCGTCGCCCATGCAAGCACGTCGCCGATCAGCAATCCTACCGACAGCAACAGCATCGACTCGATGATGATTTGTCCGAGAATGCTCGACGGCTTCATGCCGAGCGCCAGCATCAGGCCGATCTCCCGAACACGTTCGAACACGGCCATGACCAGCGTGTTCACGAGCCCGAATGACAGCGCCAGGAAGATCACGACCATCCAAATCACCACGAAGCCATCCATCACCTTGAGCATGGAACCGAGGTATGTCGCTACCTCGCTCCAGCGGCTGACGGCCAGCGTGTCGTCCACGCGGGCGACGACTTTTTCGTACGTCGGCTCCACGTTGCGGTAATTGTCGCCCAGGAAAACGATCTCGGTCGTCGTATCGCCTATGCGCAGCATCTTCTGCGCGGCTTTCTTTCCGACGAATACGTTGCCTTCTTCGAAAGCCGGAACCTCCGCCGTGAACAGGCCAACAACGCGAAAGCCACGATCGGCGATCTCGTTATCCGGATCCTGGCTCATGATCACGACGCGCTTGCCTACCGCCGTTTCCAGCTTCTCGGCCAGCTTCTTGCCGATGACGATGCCGTCATCGTCGACATCGGCGAGGAATCGACCATCGACATCGTCGTAATTCAGGTACCCGAACGGCCGTTCGGCCACCGGATCGATACCGAGGAGCGTAATGCCACGCGATTCGTACTCGCTTGCGATCACCGCCGGCACCTTGACACGGCTCGCCCAGGCCTTGAAGTCCGCCGGCCCGAATTTCTTCGACAATTCTGTGTCGCCGACCAGGATACGGTTTGCAACACTCGGATCATCGAGGAACAGCGGATCATGGACCTGCACGTGGCCGGGCAGCGCGCTGACGCCGTCTTCAATAACCTGGTCGACCATGCCACGGGACAGCGCCGTCATGAATATCATCGCCCACACGCCAACGCCAACTGCGCTCAGCATGATGATGGTGCGCCGGTGGTTGCGCCACAGGTAGCGCCAGGCGAGTCGCGTCAGGACCGGCAGCATGCGCATCAATTCGCCCTCATCGCTTCGACCGGATGCAATCGATGCAGGCGCAGCGCCGGGTATGCCGCCGCCAGCAGCGTAAACAGGAACACGACAGCGGGTCCGATGATCATCGACGACGGCGTCACCTGGAGATACACGCGTGGCGGCAGATTGAAGTTGGCCGCCATTTCTTCCATGCCGGGGATCGACAGGCCGTTCACGCTGAAATACGCCGTCAGGATTGCCCCTCCAATTGCCCCCAGAATCAAGCCGACCAGGCCCAGGAAGGCGGTCTCGAGCATGACCAGGCGGCCGAGCTGGCCCGGCTTGAGTCCCAGCGACATGATGATACCGAACTCATGGGTACGCTCCAGGACCGACATCAGCTGCGTATTCAGCACACTGAAAGCGACCAGGATAACGAGAATCGCATACATGAAGAACGCGCTGCTCATGTCGGCTTTGATCGCCTGCTTCAGCCCGGGTTGCAACGCGTCCCAGTCATGCACGACGAGACCCGAATCAGGCGGTAGTGCAGCGGCGATCTCCGGCAGCACGACCTGGGCCGCGTCGAGGGTCGGCGCGGTGATCACCACCTCGTGGCCCGCACCTTCCATAAAGAAGGTGTCCTGAAAGGCCATGAGCGGCATTTGCGTGATATTTCGATCAACGTCGACTACGCCGCTTTCGAAAACGCCGACGACAGTTGCGACAGCCGCGGCGAAGGACCCGTCGCGACCGCTGCCAAGCAACGTCAGCTCGTCGCCAACCTTGACACGCAGGTTGCGTGCCAGCACCGCGCCGATCACGATCTCCGTCGCGTCCGACTGGCCGAGGTAGCGGCCTTCTTTAATGAGCCCGGGAATGCTCGAAACCTGCGGCTCGAACTGCGGCTCGACGCCGAAAATGCCGACGCCGTAGCTGCGTTCCTCGCTCGAGGCAAGCGCGAACGCCCAGCCTCGCGCTGCAATTCTCTCGGCAGGAAAGTCAGCCCGGAGTTTGTCGGCGAGCGGCACGATCTCTGGCACCGTCTGCCGCATCTTCTGATCGTCCTTGTAGCCGCGCGCCTGTACCTGCATGTGCCCGGTAAACACCTTCAGCGTGTTGTCGATCATCAGACCGTACATGCTGAATTGCATCGAGATCATGAAGACCAACAGGGTATTCGAGAACACCATCGCGCCGATGGTCAGCCAGGTTCGCCGCTGGTGTCGCCAGAGGTTGCGCCAGGCCAGGCGTACAACGATGTTCATGCAGAGCTGCTCCCGGTACTCTGATCAGTCTCGCGGATTGCGCAGATTCGACAGCGTGAACAGGCTGTCTTTCAGGTCGATCTCGTACTGCACGTCGTTAACGCGTATCTCCGTCCACTCGTCCGCATTGTCCGTCTTGACCATGCGCTGTCGTTTCGCAATAGTGCGACCGCCCATCTCAGCGACTTCAAGCGACACGAGTTTCTTCACCAACTGGCCGTCCTGATCGTAGAAAGCATGTTCGAGCACAACGTGATCGTCCCGAATCCGCAGGACTTCGCGCCCCCAGACCACAGCCGCATCTTCGTGCGGTATCGACTCTATGTCGTAAACAACGAGACCATCGATTTGCTCGCGCTTCAGGATCGAGTGATCGTACAGGTCGATAATATCGTCGGCACGGGCGACGTCCTTATTCGAAAAATCGGAACCCATCCAGCTCTGCCCCATCATCGATGAAGGTATCTTGATGACACGGTTCACCTTGGGCGAGAACGTCCACATATTGTTGTCGTCGGTCAGCGTGCCGTTGCCACGATCCTTCTTGGGTTCAATCACCCGAACCAGCGACCGTTTGCTGCCCTTGGTCCACGCTCGCATCGTCATCGAGCGTTCCCAGTCTGTTCGATGAATCACCATCGTCATCTCGGTGTAGGACGACAGGCCGCGCCAGTGATCGACCGCATCACGTACGATTTGCGTCGCATCGCAACAGTCTTCGTTCGCGAACACAGGAGACGCTGCAAGCAGGCAAAGCAACAGGATCGATTTCTTCATGGTATTGCAGACCGTATTGAGCCGTATTTGCCCAGTATTTCACATTCGTACTATCCGAGCCTGTAAGGCACCGATCGGCAGCGGTTTGGAAGAGTCTCAGTCGTTGCTAGTCGAGTGGGACACCCCGCCGTTCCAACTCCTCGCGCATCGGCGCGAGCTCGCGCTGGTAACGCTTCCAGCGGCCGATTGAGCGTGTATGAGCGGGCTCGCGCACCTGAACCGAGCTTGCGGTGGTGACCGCCGATTTCTGCGCATGGAAGTTCAGGCAGTCGTCCTCCCAGTCGAGTTCGAGATATTCGATCAGGCCGCGTGCATGCGGCTCCAGATTGCTTGCCGCATCTTCGTAGGCAATCTCGAAATATCTTCCCGGAAATTGCTCCCGATAGTGCTGCATCAGGTGAAAGTAGCGCGCATGGTGGCGCGCCATTTCGCGCTGCTCATAGGAGTGCTTGTAGGCATCTGCAAACAGCTGCTTGAAGCTCGCAAAGCAGGCGTCCATCGGCTTGCGTCGGACATGCACAATCCTGGCATTCGGAAGGGCCATGAGAATCAGTGGTATGTACAGGTAGTTCGGCGGCAGCTTGTCGACAAACCGTGGTGTCTCTCCGCGCATTGATTTGACCGCTTCAAGGTACGCATGCCCCAGCTTTTCGCCGTCGAGTTCACTGCCGCGCCGCATCAGCTCCTCGGAAAACCGCCCGGCTCCGCGGTAGCGACTCAGTCGCCGAACGCTGTTGCCAAACTGGCGCAGTTCGCCGGCGGAATGCACGGCGGAATGGCTGCTGATCACGCGCTCAATCAGGGTCGTTCCCGTGCGTGGCTGGCCGACGACGAAAATCGGCGCCCTTGAGTCGGCGCCCGCCGCCTTGCCCGCCAGCCAGTCCGCTGTAAAGATGGTATGCATGGCGGCGAACATTCGTTCTTCGCCGGCTTCGTCGAACTCGACCGTCTGACGACGCGCTGCAGCGCCGGCGGCAAACGCATGGAATGCCTCATCCCATTGCTCGAGGTCCTCGAGCTCTTTGCCCAGCGCGTAGCTCAGAAAGGCCGTGGCCTGCGGTGGTCGACGGCGGCTCTGAAGCAAACGACGCAGTGTCTCCACGTGTTCGAAATCCGTCGCTTTCTTCAGTCCCGCCAGCACCCAGTGGGCATTTGGGCTTTCCGGGTCTATCTCGAGGGCCTTTCTCAGCCCCTCTTCCGCCGCCTCGAAATGACCGAGGTATATCTCGCTGTTCGCATTGTTGACCAGGAACTGTGGATTCTCGGGAGCTCTTGCCACAGCCTGCGCGAACCAGCGTGCGGCCTCGCCCTGATCGCCCTGCAGCGAGTGAATAAGACCAAGAAGATCCTGCACGACCGGATCGCCGTCCTCGAATTGCTTCGCCTTTGCGAGCGCCTCGTCAGCCAGGATTGTCTGGCCCGATGCAAAGTGCAGTTTCGCGAGCTGCGCCCAGGCGGCGGCGTGCCGCGGCTCTAGCTGCGTCACCGAGCCGAAGGCGCTGATCGCGGTGCGGGTCTGACGGGTCTCCAGCGCGATCAGGCCGACGAGGAAATGGCCTTCGGGCAGATCGGCCTTGGCACCGAGCACGCGCTTGCAGCACTCGCCTGCCAGTTCGACGTTGCCGAGCTGCAGCGCATTGAAACCCTGCCGCAGCGTGTCCTGCATCCAGGGTGCTGGCGGCACTGATGTCGGAGTTTGTTTCATGCGAGACGCAGGCGACTAGATTGAAAACAGTATAAGCGCATTGGCCGGTCCGGCCCATGACGGCAATCAACAGCGGTGCCGCCGCAAGCAAGCTCTGCTAAGCTTGGGCAACTTTTTCGCCGGACGCACCATGCGCAAATTCCTGGAAGAAATCAAACGCCGCAATGTAAGCAAGGTCGCGCTGGTCTACATCATTGCCGGGTGGCTGACGATGCAGGTGGTGGACGTCATGTTCCCGGCGTTGCAGCTGCCCGAGTGGATGATCTCCGCGGTGGCCGCATTCGTGCTGATCGGCTTTCCATTCGCCCTGATTTTCGCCTGGGCCTTCGAGATGACACCGGAGGGCATCAAGCGTGAGAAAGACGTCGATCGTGACGCATCAATCACGCCACAGACCGGCAGCAAGCTCAATCGCACCGCCATGATCATCCTCGTCGTTGCCGTCGGTTTCCTGCTGCTCGACAAGTTCGTACTTCAGCTCGGCGAAGCACCGCCGCCGGCCGCTCAAACCGCCGCCGAGGTCAAGCCGTCAATCGCCGTGCTGCCCTTCGTGAATATGAGCGACGACAAGGAAAACGAGTACTTCTCCGACGGGCTGGCCGAAGAACTTTTAAACCTGCTCGCGAAGATACCCAGGCTGCACGTCGCCGGCCGCACATCGTCGTTCCAGTTCAAGGGCACCAACGAGGATCTTCGCATCATCGGCGAGCAGCTGAATGTCGCCAACGTGCTGGAAGGCAGCGTTCGCAAATCGGGCACGAAACTGCGAATTACCGCGCAGCTGATCGACGCCGAGAACGGCTACCATCTCTGGTCAGAAACCTACGATCGCGATCTGACCGACATATTCGCCGTGCAGGACGAAATCGCTTCGAACGTCGTCAACGCGTTGAAGGTGGCGCTGCTGGGCGAGCAGTCGGTCACCGCGGACCGCGGCACCGAGAACATTGACGCCTACAACGAGGTGCTCAAGGGCGGCTATTTCCTGAATTACCTGACCCGGGATAACCTGGACAACGCATTCGCCGCATTTAAAAGAGCCACGGAACTGGATCCGACGTTTGCGCGCGCCTGGACGGGCCTCGCGATGACCGAATATAACCGTGTCGCGGGTATCGCGGGAAGCTCCGGCGGCGATTTCGTAGAGGGCTTCCATCGAGTACGTAGCTATGCGACCCGGGCCATCGATCTTCAGCCTGATAATGTAGAGGCCTATATTGCGCAGGCCATGGTGGCACAGGGTGCGGACTGGGATCTTGCCGGCGCGCTTGATTTCAGCAAGAGGGCGACGGAGCTCAGCCCCAACGATCCGATTTCCTTGGGCTGGCTTGGCAACAGCTATTTCTTCATGGGCGAGTTCGACGCAGCGATCGACGCGTATGAAAAGGCCGTCGATCTCGACCCGCTGGATATCACCTCGATTCGCCAGCTGGGTGATGTGCACGCGGCCGCCGGAAATTTCGCGGAGGCGCTGGCCTATTTCAATCGAGTACTCGAGCTATCGCCCGGCTCGGCTCGTGTCAATGCCCGGATCGCGAGCGTATACATGCTGCAGAACGATCTGGACCGCGCGTCCATGTACGTTGCGAGCGAGACCGTCGACTGGACCCGGGAGCTCTATGAAATTCTGATCCTGGGGCGCCGGCAGGGCCGCAGCAGCCAGTGGCAGGCGGCGCGCGACGACTACATCGAGCGCTGGGGCGCACCGAACTCCTACCAGATAGCTGAAATCTGCGCCGATGCCGGCGATCTCGACTGTACCTTCGAGTGGCTCCAGTCATGCATTGACGTGCACGATCCCGGCGCACCCTGGGCTTTCGTGTTGTCCTACTTCGACGAGGCGCGCAAAGATCCACGCTGGGCCGATTTCGCCAAAGCGTTCAGACGCTAGACAGCGTCGTTTCCGGGGAATCTAAGCCCCAAATACGTGTTTCTAGCAATGGCGCTTCCGGCCGTGTTGGCTAGACTGAAACCCAGACAGAATAACAAGGATGGGGCTATGTTCAGCATCGAAGCTATCATGAGTACCAACCTGATTACGGTTGCGCCGTCCGCAACGCTCGCCGAAGCGCGCGGGCTGATGCACGACAACCGTATTCATCACATCCCGGTCATGGACGATGGAAAACTCGTCGGGCTGTTGACGCTGACTAACGTTCTGGCTGCCACGGACAGCTTCCTTCGGGATCCCAAGAATCGTATTCACGCGAACGAAATCCTCGTGAAAGACGCGATGGTTTCCGATGTCGCGACGGTTGACATACACGCGAGCCTGCGAAGCGCCGCACTCTTCATCGAAAAGCACAAGATCGGCTGTCTGCCCGTCATGAGCGACGAGGAACTGGTCGGAATCATCACGGACACCGATTTCGTTGCGGTCGCCATCAACCTGCTCGAAATGCTCGAAGAAACGGAGCCGGATGCCGACGATCTGGAGGAAGACTACGACGACGAAGACGTCGCCTGATCGGCGCCGGTCGTTTCGTCGGGATAAATATTGCGCAGTTCGTGCTCGGCATCGCGCTCCGAGCCAATCAGGATAGCCACCCAACGCGTGCGCTCGTCGCTCTCTAGCGCAAGTTTTAATGTCATGGTCAACGGCACCGAAAGCAGCATGCCCACCGGCCCGAACACCCAGCCCCAGAAAACCAGGCCGACGAAGACGATCAGCGGCGAAATTCCCACGCCGTAACCCATCAATCGTGGCTCGATGAAATTGCCGAACACGACGTTGATGGCGGCAAAACCGACGGCCGTTGCGCTCGCCTCGCCCGGCCCCAGCTGCACCAGGGCCAGCAACACGGCCGGAACGGCCGCGATGATGGAGCCGATCGTCGGGATATAGTTGAGCAGGAACGCGAGCATCGCCCACAGCAGGGGGAAATCAACGCCGATGGCCCAGGTCAGGATACCGGCACAGAAACCGGTCACCATGCTGACGATGGTCTTGATTCCAAGGTACCGCCCCAGGTTCTGTAGAAATGCCCTCGGGCGATCGAGGGAAGTCTCGCTGCGGCCGAACGCGGCCTCGAACTTCGTTTGCCCGCTCGATGCCTCGAGCAGGATGAAGATCATGGTAAAGAAGATCAGGAAAGTATTGGTCAAAACGTCTTTCAGGCTGTTCAGGATACCGGCGACGAGGCCCATGGCCCACCCCGGGTCGATCATGTCACGGAGGCTCTCGACCGAGCCGTCGCCCTTGAGGTTTTCAGAGATAAAGCTGAGCGCACGAGTGACAATGGCGTCGAGCCGCGCCTGGTAGACCGGAATCGAGGCGGTAAAGTCGGCGATCGAAGTACCCAGGATCATCCCCACCAGCGCCAGGATCAGCATGATGATCGTGACAATGAGCAGTGCGGCCAGGATCGAGGGCACGCGTTTCGCCTGCAGCCAGAGCATCGGGCGCACGGTGATCAGCGCCAGGAATACCGCAATCAGGAACGGCACGAGTATGACCTTGGCCATCTGCATTCCGTAGATCACGACGACGATCGCTGCCGAGACCATCAGGGCGCTGCCCTTTTGTCGCACCGTGTTGTTCAACGAGACTCCGTACTCCGCAGATTCGCCGATGATCGCACAACCACGGCTCCGTCGCATGCCATCGAGCCGCGTCCTTTGCTAGTCTTCCCCTGTCAATCACATCTCGGGACGAAACAATGGTCGCTGTCGAATCGCAAATGCTACCGCTGGGAACACGGGCACCGGAATTCTCACTGCCGGATCCGGATGGCAAGCTGCACTCACTGGAGGACGGCGCCAGCGCGTACCTCGTGATGTTCATCTGCAATCACTGCCCTTTCGTCAAACACGTGGGCGAGGAGCTGGCACGGATCGGCCGGGACTATGGCACGTGCGGCGTCAGTATCATTGCGATCAACAGCAATGACATCAGCAGCCATCCGGACGACGATCCGGCACACATGAAAATCGAAGCCGAGACCCGCGGTTATACGTTCCCGTACTTGCTGGACGAGAGCCAGGCCGTCGCAAAGGCCTATCGGGCCGCGTGCACACCGGACTTCTACGTGTTCGACTCGGACAAGCGTCTGGTCTACCGCGGACAGCTGGACGACAGCAGGCCGTCCAACAATCTGCCGGTCGACGGGCATGACCTGAGAGCGGCACTGGATGCGGTGCTGGACTTGCGAGCGCCACTCGCGACGCAAAAACCGAGCATAGGCTGCAATATCAAATGGCGTCCCGGCAACGCGCCGGATTATTTCTGAGCGCCTGCAAGCGGTGGCCTGAGACCGGGTTTTTGCCTGGGTGTGTACAGCTCAGCCTCTTCCGGCGTCAATTGATCTATCTTGATCGTCCAGCGGGCCAGGGACGAGCTGATCCGAAGCTGGTAACGCCCCCCCGACTTGAACAGCTTGGCGCCGTTGCCCTTGCGCTTGGTATGGAGCACCCGGCCGACGTGCCTGCCCGAGTTGGCCTCAACGAGCGTCACGTCGAGGGCCACCAGCTCGTCGAAATCCCCGTCGAGGCGCCAATCCAGCAGCCAGGGTGATTCGACATTGAAAATAGCGGTGGTGGTATTGCCGGTGCCTTTGAACTCGCGCACGCGATCGGCCGCGCTTGCTGTAGAGAGTGCCGCGAGCAAGGCGGCTACCAGCAGGCATTGGAATGGCTTAGGCAAGTCAGTCTCCCTCGAGCGAATGTCGTCCATTCAGCGTTGGACAGTAGCGAAGACTATAGTTCGGCGGCTTGGACCCCGCAACAGGGCACCCGGGACGTAGACACCGCCCGATCGGTCGGGAGCATCGATTTGCCGCAAGGCCGGGGGGTTGTCAGAACTCGATGCGGCTGCCGTCCCAGGCGAAGGTATGACCGCTGTCTTCCGGACCAAGCCCCTCGATGACCTTCAGCAGGTAGCTGGCGGACCGCTCCGGCGAGAACAGCTGCTTGCTGGGCGTCCGCGACGTGAAGGGCTCTGAAAGGTCGGTATCGACCGTGCCCGGATGCAGGCCGGCAACGATGCTCTGCGGCCACTGCCGCGCGTGCTCTATCGCCAGTGTCTTGAGCAGCATGTTGAGCGCCGCCTTCGAGGCACGATAGGAATACCAGCCGCCGAGACGGTTGTCGTTGATGCTGCCGACCCGGGCGGAGAGCGCCGCAAACAGTGTTTTCGAATCCTTGCGCAAGCTCGGGAGGAAATGTTTTGCCACGAGTGCCGGGCCCGCGGCGTTGACGGCGAACAGCGTCGCCAGGCCCTCGGGCGTTATCTCGCGCATGGACTTTTCGGGTCGCAGCTGCTCACCCCGCCAGAGCATGCCGCTGGCCACGAAAACGAGATCGAGAGGCGCGTCGCTTGCCGAAGCGGCAGCCGCTGCCGCAATACTTGCTTCGTCCTCGACATCAATTCCTGCGGCGCGTACTTTGGGTAGTGGTGGCAGCTCGCCGCTGCGAGAAAAGGCATGGATGCGGCCGACCTGTGCGTCGTCGGACAGCTGCTGAAGCACCGCTGAGCCGATGCCGCCGCTGGCACCGATAACGGCGACGTTCATGCCCGCGGCAAATGAAGAGAGTGAACTCATGAAGACCAGGGCGGCACGTCCCTGTGCCGCATCGGGGACCGTTTGTCTAGTTGGGAAGGATGACGTTGTCGATGACGTGAATCACGCCATTGCTCGCGCCAATATCCGTCTTGATGACGTTGGCGTCGTCGATACGCACAGCGCCGTCCTGTACCTTGATGGAAACGTCAGCACCGTTGACCGTGGTCGCGGAAGTGAGCTTGACGACGTCCTCTGCCATCACCTTGCCGGCGACGACATGGTAGGTGAGGATGGCGGTCAGCTGATCACGATTCTCCGGCCTCAGAAGATTATCAACCGTTCCTTCGGGCAGCCTGGAAAAGGCCTCGTCGGTCGGAGCAAAAACGGTGAACGGACCGTCTCCCTTGAGGGTCGGAATCAGCCCTGCCGCGTCGAGTGCGGCGGCAAGCGTGTTGAACTGTCCGGCACCTGCGGCTGTCTCGACGATATCTTTGGACTTCATCTCGCCGTGGTGGCTGGCGTTGGCAACAGCGCCTAGGAAGCAAACGAAGGCTACACCGACTACGCTGACGCTACGAATACTCATCGTTTTCATGGTTCATGTCCTTTCTGCTGATTGGGGAGTTTGTTGACTAGCGGAGAGGACTGTAGCGATCGGCGTCAGTGAATTGGTGTCAATAGTGTGTAGGCTTGTAACAACAGGTTTCTGTCGAATTTGCGGCTCAGGCGTTCTTTAGATAAGCAAGGGTCTCCTCGGTGAATCCGCGCGGCTCCCGGCCGATGAGCTGTCTCAGCATCTCGGGATCTGCCGTGTTGCCCTCCTCCAGCATCGTCAGCTGGCCGCGCGTCACCGGGAAGAACGGCAGCCAGTCGAAAAGGGTCGCGGCAAGGCGCATGAGGTAAGTCGGCATTGGCAGTATCCATTTGCGCCGACCGCTTGCGCTGCCGATGCGGCGCAACATCTCTTTCCAGCTGAGGACCTCGGGTCCGCCGAGTGCGTAAGTCTTACCGATGGTTGCGTCGTCCTCGAGCGCCACGACGAAGGCGCTTGCGACGTCTTCGACGTGTACCGGCGACATCAGGAGGGCGCCGGTCTCAGGATTTCGGCCCGAGAAAAAGCCCACGGCCGGAACCGGCGGCTTCACCATGTCTCGAAAAAGCTGCGTGGCGAATTCCATCTTGCCCAGCGGGTCGCCGAAGATGACCGACGGGCGCATGACGGTGACGTCCATGCCGCTCTGAAACGCGTGTTCCTCGGCGCGGCGCTTGGTTTCCTGGTAGCGCGTGCCGGGTTTCTTGACGCCGTTCGCGCTCATCAGTAGCAGGCGCTTGATCTCCACGGCCCTGGCCGCTTCCACGGTGCGCACCAGGCCCCGGTACTGCGAGTCTTCGAAGGTAATGCCGCGAGACGGGAATTCCCTTAGAATTCCAACGTTGTAGATGACCGCGGAGCAGCCCTCCATGGTCGCTCGCAGTGCCGCTTCAGAGGACAGATCGCCGGCCGTCGCGCGAACGTCCTCGCTGACCTTCGATTCGCTGCCCGGGCGCACAAGCAATGACACCTCGTGACCGGCCTCGAGCAGCGCTCGTGTGAGATAAGCACCGACAAAACCGGTCCCGCCTATGATTGCGACTCGCATGCCTGTCCGATCTCCTGTCGATTGGCTTTGTTACAAATGAATACGTCTTCGAGCGAAGGCGACTCTTATACTCGTGAGTGTATCCGACGTTTCGAGAGAGAAAAGATTCAATGGCCGATTCCGCAGCGGTAATTGTCTGGTTTCGGCAAGACCTGCGCCTCGCTGATAATCCGGCGCTGCACGCCGCCGTAAGTGAGGGCCGGCCGATCCTGCCGGTGTACGTTCTCGACGACGAAAACGCGGCTGACTGGAAAATGGGGGCCGCGAGTCGCTACTGGCTGCACCAGAGCCTCGCCCGCCTGAACCGGTCGCTGCAAGGTCGGATGGTTTTCCTGCAGGGTGATGCCAGGACTGTCTTGCCGGAACTGCTGCACAGCGTCGGCGCCGACTCGCTGTACTGGAACCGCTGCTATGAGCCATGGCGGATAGCGCGCGATACGGCAGTCAAGGAGGCCCTTATGGCCGATTCGATTGCCGTCAATAGTTTCAATGGCTCGGTTTTATTCGAGCCGCCGAATACCAACAAGCCCGACGGCACGCCGTACCGGGTATTTACGCCGTTTTACCGCAAGGGCTGTCTGCAGAACGGCATCCCGCCGAGGCAGCCGCTGCCGGCACCCGAAACGTTGCCCCTGCTCGACGCCGATGCAGGGGTCTCCCTGGATTCGCTCGATCTGATGCCGGCTATCGCATGGTATCGGGGCATTGAGGACGAATGGTCGCCGGGCGAAGCGACGGCGGCTGAGCGCTTGAAGGCCTTCCTGGACGATGGCCTCGGTCACTACGACGAAGGCCGGAATCGTCCGGACAAACGCTATGTGTCGCGGCTGTCACCACACCTGCACTTCGGAGAGCTATCGCCGAACCAGGTCTGGTTCGCCGTGCTCGACCGCTTCTCCGGACGACAGCCGACGCCGGATGCCGATCGCTTTCTCAGTGAACTGGGGTGGCGAGAATTCTCGAACAATCTTTTGTACAACGAGCCGACGCTGCCGACGAACAACCTGCAGCGCAAGTTCGACAAATTTCCGTGGCGAGACGATGAATCGGCGCTGCGTTGCTGGCAACAGGGGCGGACCGGGTACCCGATCGTCGATGCGGGCATGCGCGAGCTGTGGCAAACCGGCTACATGCACAACCGGGTGCGCATGATTGTCGGTTCTTTTCTCGTCAAGAACCTGATGCTGCACTGGCTGCACGGTGCACGGTGGTTCTGGGACACCCTGGTCGACGCCGATCTCGCCAACAACAGCGCCGGCTGGCAGTGGATCGCCGGCTGCGGTGCCGACGCGGCTCCGTATTTCAGGATCTTCAATCCCGTCACGCAGGGGAAAAAGTTTGACCCCGAGGGTCTCTATGTGCGGCGTTTCATCCCCGAACTTTCGCAGATGCCGGATAAGTTCATTCACAATCCCTGGGAGGCGCCAGCCGAAGTGCTCGACGATGCCGGCGTAATCCTCGGTGACAATTACCCCGAGCCGCTGGTCGACCTCAAGGCATCGCGTGAACGAGCGCTGGCCGCGTTCAAGTCGCTGAGTGGCTAGTTGACGCAATCGCTTCGCAGTCGCGATCCCAGGGCGGCATGCCGGAAAATCGCTCTGCGAGAAAATCGATGAGGGCACGCACACGATACGACAGGTGTCGCGTCGGCGGATACACGGCGTAGGCGGGCGACAGCGGCCAATCGTAGTCGGTCAATACCGGCACAAGCATGCCGCGTCGTATTGCCTCCGAGGCAATGAATGTCGGTTGTATGACGAGGCCCATGCCATGCGCCGCCGCGTTGCTCAGGAAGTCGCCGCTGCTGGCCGAGAGCACGGGCCTGATGCGGACGCTTCGCGGCTCGCCGCTCTTGTCGAGGTAGCTCCACTTGTCCGGTTCCGCAAGATTGGAGTAAACCAGGCAGTCGTGCTCCCGCAGCTCCGCCGGTGACTTCGGTTCGCCATGGGCGCTCAGGTAGTGCGGTGAGGCACAGACGACCGCCCGGGCATCAAACAGCCGCCGCGCGATCAGCGACGAGTCCTCCAGCCGACCGATACGCAAGGCGAGGTCCACGCCCTCTTCTATCAGGTCGATACGCCGGTCATTGAGATTCAGGTCGAACTCCACTTTTGGATTCAGCCGGCTGAAAGCAGCAATGGGCTTGCACATATGACGAACGCCAAACGAGAGTGGCAGGGCCAGGCGAATTTTGCCGCGCAACTCCGCGTGCTCCTGCTGCACGGCGGCTTCGGCCTCCTCCAGGTCCGAGAGAATCCGCGCAGCGTGCTCATAGAAGCTCCGCCCCGTCTCGGTCAGGTTCAACACCCGCGTCGTGCGGCGCAGCAGCTGCACGCCGAGGCGCTCCTCGAGACCGGAGACGCGTCGGCTGACCGCCGATTTGCCCGAATCCAGCCGCTCGGCCGCCGCGGTGAAACTCCCTGCCTCAACGACCGCCACAAATGCCTGTAAATCCTCAAATCTGTCCATATTGTTGCTTTTTGACAAACAATCTTATTCAAATATTAGTGTTTATCTCATAGTTGTCAACAACCAGACTGGTTCCCACTGAAACAAGCGCTCGACCGCAGGAGAACAGACGATGGAAAACAATGAACTCAAGGTACTCGAAGTGAGCGCCAGCGCCCGGGGTGCGGCGTCCGCCAGCCGTGAGCTTTCGCGTAACCTGATCGACGCGCTCGACGACCGTTATGGCAATGTCCGGACCGTGCGCCGCGACCTCGGTGCCGGCATACCGTTCGTTGACGAAGCGTGGGTCGAGGCGAACTTCACGCCGGACGAGGCTCGAACCGGGAGGCACCGCGAGGCACTCGCCTTCTCGGACTCGCTCGTCGCCGAATTGAAGGAGGCGGACGTACTCGTGATAAGCACGCCGATCTACAATTTCACGATCCCGGCGTCCCTGAAGGCGTGGATAGACATGGTCGCGCGAGCGCGCCTGACGTTCCGCTACACGGAGAACGGCCCCAGGGGTCTGCTCGAAGGCAAGAAAGCTTACCTTGTCGTTGCAACCGGCGGCGTCCCGGTCGGCAGCGCCCTGGATTTTGCGACACCCTACCTCAAGCATGCCCTGGGGTTTATCGGCATCACCGACGTCGAGATCATCGCGGCCGACAAGCTGAACAGCCGGGCCGACGAAGCGATGGACGCGGCGCGCTCGCGCATTGCAGACTTGATCCATCTTTCGGCGCACGCCGCCTGAGATTGCGGAGGGCAGCGACGATGTTCGACATCATTCAATCCGATACGCGCGGCGCGGCGGATCACGGCTGGCTGCGTGCAAGGCACACGTTTTCGTTTGCCAACTACTACAACCCGGAGCGCGTCGAATTCGGGAGCCTGCGCGTCATTAACGAAGACCGCATCGCGCCGGGGATGGGCTTCGGCACACATCCGCATCGCGACATGGAGATCATCACCTACGTCATCGATGGCGCGATCGAACACAAGGACAGCATGGGCAACGGCACCATCATCACGCCCGGCGAGGTGCAGCGGATGACGGCCGGCACGGGTGTCCAGCACAGCGAATTCAATCACTCTCAGGACGAAGAGCTGCATTTGCTGCAGATCTGGATCTATCCGGAGAAGAAAGGACTTGAGCCCGGCTACGAGCAAACGCGTTTTACACGCGAGGACAAGCTCAATCGCCTCCGCCTGGTCGGCTCGCGTGACGGCCGGGAAGGGTCCGTCACCATTCACCAGGATGTCAATCTGTACGCCAGCGTGCTTGAGCCGGGCAAGGAGGCCACCCTCTGTCTCGGCAAGGATCGCAGGATATTCGTGCAGCTTGTCCGTGGCGACATCGACGTGAACGGGCGGCCCCTTTCCGCCGGTGACGGTGCGCAGATCGAAGGCGAGCGAGAACTAAAGACACGCGCCACCAGCGAAGCGGAATTTCTTTTGTTCGATATGGGCTGACATCCTGACGGGTTAGAATGATCGGATGCAACAGCTTCCGTTCATTCCGTCGCTTTTCCTTTACGCCCTTTTTCCCCTCGCCGCCTGCGGCATGGATACCGGTACGCCTGCCGCCGTGCCGCAAACTCCGCCATCGGGCTCAGTATCCATTGCCGAGGTCCAGGACAACGGTGACTCGAGCCCGCTCGCGGGGCAGATCGTTACGGTCACCGGAATCGTTACCGGCGACTTCCAGGCCAACGACGTGGACGAGGCCCGCAACCTCGGCGGCTTCTACATGCAGGATGAAACGCCGGACGCCGACGCTTCCGAATCCCGCGGCGTCTTTGTTTTTGACGGCAACAGTCCCCCAACTGACGTCACCGTTGGCGACCGCGTGACGGTCACCGGCACCGTCAGCGAGTACTTCGGTGAGACGCAAATCTCCGACGCCACCACCAGGATCGTCGGGACTGGCGTCATTGTCGCCACCGACGTCACCTTGCCAACAGTCGGCACGCAGACCAACAGCGACGGCGACCTCATCGCTGATCTCGAGCGCTACGAAGGTATGCTGATCCGCTTGCCGCAAACCCTGTCCGTCAGCAATCTTCGAGACCTCGAACAATTCGGCTCGGTGAGCTTGTCGCAGGGCGGCCGCCTGTACCAGTTCACCAATTCGAATGCGCCGGATTCCGCGGCGTACGCGGCGCACAGGTCGTTGTCCGCGCGGCGCAGCATCGAGCTCGATGACGGCCTGCGATCGCCCAACCCGATTGACGCTCGCTATCTTCTTGCCGGCGACACCAGGAATTATTCGATTCGCGCCGGCGACACCATTACCGGCGTGACCGGAAATCTGCGCTACTCACGCGGCAGCGGGGGCAAAGGCAGCGAGACCTGGCGGCTGATGCCGACCGCCGATCCCCGGTTCAGGTCGGTCAACACACGACCCGGCCGCCCGCGCGTGGACGGCGATGTCAGGGTCGCGAGCTTCAACGTTCTCAATTTCTTCTCGACCGTGGATACCGGCAAGGGTATCTGTGGTCCGCTGGGCACGGACAACTGCCGCGGCGCCGACAGCAGACAGGAACTCGATCGGCAGCTCGCGAAGTCGGTGTCGGCGCTGGTCTTGATGGATGCCGATATCGTGGGGCTGATAGAGCTCGAGAACAACAGCGGCGAGTCGCTACGAATGATTGTCGATGCGCTGAACGCTCGCCTTGGTTCGGACGTGTATTCGTACCTTGATACCGGCACTATCCACGACGACGCGATCAAGACCGGATTTATCTACAAATCCTCAGCGATCGGCCTGGTGGGATCATTCGCCATTCTCGACCGTCGTATCGACCCCCGTTTTGACGACAGCAGGAATCGACCCGCCCTCGCGCAGTCTTTCCGACGTCTCACCAACGGCGCCGTACTGACCGTCGTTGTGAACCATTTGAAATCAAAGGGCTCGTCCTGCGAAGCCGATGGCGACCCGAACCTTGGTGACGGACAGGGAAACTGCAACCGGACCCGGACGACCGCAGCCAGGGCAATCGCGGACTGGGTCGCGGGCGATCCGACCAACAGCAATGACCCGGACTACCTGATCATCGGCGACCTCAATGCCTACACGCAGGAGGATCCGATTACGGCACTGAAGGCGGCGGGGTTGGCCGACCTGTTCGAGTCGAAGAACAACCCCTACTCGTTTGTGTTCGACTCCCAGGCCGGCGCCCTGGATCATGCACTGGCATCAGCCAGCCTTGTGCCGCAGGTGCGCGAGGCCATCGAATGGCACATCAACGCCGACGAACCACCGCTCCTCGATTACAACCTGGAAAACGGCCGCAACCCGGCCTTGTTTGATGCGACGTCACCCTATCGTGCCTCGGACCATGACCCGGTAATCATCGGGCTCGACCTGGGTAAGCAATGATCCCGAATGCCCGGCAGGCGATCACGCGACGCGCGCGGCGGCCGATGCCGGCTAAACGTCAGCGATGAACCTGTCGCCATTGCATTATTTACCGTCTGCTTTATTCATGCGACCGGCCTCCCAAGCTGAGAACGAGGGATCGATTCGCGACAACCGCGTCATTGGTATTTCGATACGCGCAGTAGCCTGACGCGGCGCCGGTCTGCGCGCAGAACTTCGACCCGATGATCTTTCCACTCGATGGAGTCGCCTGGGGCCGGGATACGCTCGAGTGTCTCGGTGATCAGGCCGCCGATCGTCGATACGTCCGTAGTCGGCTCCCACGCGGTGCCAAGCCGTTCCGACAGCTTTCGAAGGTCGACGCGACCGCGAACCAGGAATGTCCCATCGGGCTGCTCCAGGAAATCCTGCGCGGGCAAATCGCTCTCGTCACGGATGTCGCCGACAATTTCCTCGAGGACGTCCTCGAGGGTCGCCACTCCCTCGACGGAACCATACTCACTAACAACGATTGCAAGGTGCCGTTGGCTGTCCTGGTAGGTATGTAACAACTGGGGCAGCGGTACGCTTTCCGGCACGACCAGCGCGTCCTTGCGGATAGCCTCCCAGTCGACCTGCTCGTCATCGTGCTGCAAAAGCCAGTAAAGCAAATCCTTGGCAAGAACGACGCCCGACACATCCGAAAGCGTTTCGGTCGGTGAAAACGGAAAGCGGCTGTGACCGGACTCCTTGACGAGGCTCATCGCGGCGTGGCGGTCCATTGTTGCGGACAAGTAACGCACGTCCGCGCGTGGCAGCATCACGTCACGGGCATGCAGGTGGCGGAGATGGGTCGCGCCGACAATGATTTCCGCAGTCTGTGCGCCGACGGCCCCTTCGCTGCGTCCGAGCGCGGCCAGCAGCCGCAGTTCGTCCGTTGAAGTTATCGGCACATCGACGTCGCCACGAATCGATCGGGAAATCCTCTCGCTGATCGCAACTAGCGGACGCAGCAGGATCGTGAGCCAATTGATGCCGTGGGCGACGGGGGCCGCCAGCTTGGGCGCATAGGTAATGCCGAGTGTCTTGGGGATGATTTCCGTGAACAGCAGCACCGCAATCGTGAATACGATCGAAAAAACCCACAAGGTATTGACGTTGAACACGTCGGCGTAGCTTGCACCCGCGACAGCGGCGCCAACGGTATGGGCGGCCGTGTTGAGAATCAGGATCGCGGCGATTGGTACGTCCATATTTTCTTTGAATCCAGTCAGCAGTCGGCCTGCTCGCTTCGTTGTTCTGCCGACCACGGCGATTTGCGACCTTGTCAGGGACAGCAGGACGGATTCAAAGATCGAACACAGGAACGAAACAACCAGTACGACGCTTACAGCGATAACGAAAAGCAGCATGTTGACTCCGCAGGAGATGACGACGCATTTTAACCTGCAAGAACTGCGGTTGAAGCCAATCTGCTACGCTCGAATTGCCATTTTGACTCGGCAACAGCAAATCAATGGGCTATTAGCCCGAGGGTCGCTTTCACCCCGAGGCGAATATCGATGGCTGGCCGTTGATCGGACTATTTCAAGGCGTTCGAGAGACTTTTATGCTTGTCGGCCGCGCCAGGAATAGGGAGTCAGCTCCGGCTTCTACTGCCGCGACTGCTCACTTACACTACTGATCTAATCGGGTTGCACCAGCTCGGCAATCATCCGGGACATCTGAATCATGGATTTTCAATGGGTAGCCATAGCCCTGGGCGACGTCGCCTGGATTACCCTGGCCTTTGCACTTGGCTTCGGCTCGCGCCTCATCGGGCTGCCGCCCCTCGTGGGCTTTCTCGCTACCGGTTTCGTACTGAACTATCTCGGTATCGCAAGCGGCGAGGTGCTGCAGAAGCTGGCAGACCTGGGCATCACCTTGTTGTTGTTCACCGTCGGCCTGAAGCTCGACCTGAAGACGCTGCTACGACCCCAGGTCTGGGCCGTGACGAGCCTGCATATCGGCCTGGTCATCGCGATCTTCGGGTTGGGAATTTTTGTGCTCGCCCTGATGGGTGCGCCCCTGTTCAGCGGTCTGGACTTCAAGCGGGCTCTGCTGTTGGCGTTTGCGCTCAGCTTTTCCAGCACGGTATTCGTGGTCAAGCATCTGGAAGAAAACGCCGAGATGCAGTCCCTGCACGGTCGTATCGCCATCGGTATTCTCGTGATGCAGGACATCGCCGCAGTGGCTTTTCTGGCCGGGTCTACCGGCAACCTGCCCTCGCCCTGGGCCGGGCTGTTGTTGTTGCTGATCCCCATGCGGCCGCTGTTTCACCTGGTCCTGCAACGTGCTGGCCATGGAGAGCTGCTGATCCTCTATGGCCTGGTGCTGGCATTGGGTGGGGCTGAGCTGTTCGAACTCGGCGGCGTGAAGGACGACCTCGGCGCCCTGATCATGGGCCTGTTGATCTCGACCCATCCCAAGGCGGCCGAAATGTCCAAGACGATGTTGGGTTTCAAGGACCTTTTCCTGGTGGGCTTCTTCCTCTCCATCGGCATGACGGGTGAGCTCTCGATGGAGGTCCTGGTGATTGGCACCTTGCTGGTGCCATTCGTGTTCATAAAGTCGGCCCTGTTCTTCGGCCTTATGACCCGCTTCAGGCTACGCGCACGTACCTCCCTGCTGGCAACGCTGAATCTGAGTAACTACAGCGAGTTCGGCCTGATCGTAGCCGCCATCGGTGTGGCCAACGGATGGCTAGAGGCGGGTTGGCTGGTCGTAATATCCATCGCCCTGTCCCTGTCTTTCGTCGTTGCCGCTCCCCTGACCAGCCGCGACGACAAGATTTACAGCAGCTATCGACCGTTTTGGCAGAAATATCAACGGCAGGAACGTCTGCCCGACGACCAGCTTGTGGATACTGGCAACGCCACGATTGCCGTCTTCGGCATGGGCCGGGTCGGTGCCGGCGCCTACGACAAGATGTGCGAGCTGCGCGGCGATACCGTGGTAGGCATCGATTTCAACGCCGAGCGAGTCCGGCAACTCCGGCAGGAAGGACGCAATGTGATGCGCGGCGACCCCAGCGACGCCGATTTCTGGGAGCTGGTGGAAAGGGTTCCCAGTATCGATCTCGTGATGCTGGCGCTGCCCACATTGACCGCCAACCTCGATGCACTGGAGCAGCTCCGCGAGATCGGGTTCAAGGGCGGCATCGCTGCTACCGCACGGTACCCGGACGAGGAGGCGCGGCTGCGCGACGCAGGTGCTACTGCCGTATTCAACATTTATGCCGAGGCCGGCACCGGGTTCGCCGGGCACGTCGCGGCGACTCACGAGAACGATGATTTCGCGGAGCATCCGGTGTCCGGTAACTGGATCAATAAGAAGCGAACGAAACACACCGGTGAATAGGAGGTCATTCCGCGAAGCTGGTGTCACGAATACTGCGGGCGTCTTATTCGGGCTAGTGGCGGCCATACGACCGCAGGATGCCTGGCTGTCGGCTCGGGATACCGGGTTTCGTTGTACTCAAGTATTGTACTGTGACCATTCATTACAGGCATTCGCTATTGCATCCGGGATTGCCGGCCGAATACTAATTGGCAGCGGTCGCTCACGGCTTCAAGCGGCCCCTGGATTGCCACGCTATTTGAAGGATCTCTTTGCATGTTAATCGGTATGTTGATGATATTAGGGCCAGGCGTGATCTTCGTCTTGACACTGCCGTTGTCTGGAAGGCTCAGGCCAAAGTTGCGCGCTGTCTATCGATTCTTTGGCGGAATCGTGGTTTTCCTGGGCAGCGGGATTTCCCTCTATTTCGCGTCTTACACCGGAGATCAAGGGGGAATAGCGGCTTTTTTCTTTCAAGTAGTTGTGATACTGGTTTACGCAGTACTCGCGGGTTCGCTGGTCATCCTGAATTGGTTCTTGAACACCAGGGGACAAGAGGGGTCCGAAAGCTGACGGGAATCAGATGCACTGCTCCAGGCTGCGACACGCTCGAGGTCCTGCCCAGGCTCTCCTGAACATTGATAGACGAGGAACGGAAGATGGTTAAGTCGCTCTTGGTGGTCTTATTACTGAGTATGGGTGTATGCGCTATGGCCGATGAAAAAACACAAACAATAACGGTCAACGGCACGGGGTTCGCCAAAATTGCGCCGGACCGCGCGACGTTGCAGATGTCGATCGTCGCCCGGGAGCCGACGCTGGCTGCGGCGCAAAAAGCGGCAGCGGACGTCACCAGCAAGGTCCTCGAAATGACGGATCGAATGGACATCGATCGTGACCGGGTTGATACGACAGCCGCTTCGGTACGCGCCGACTATCGGTGGAATCGGGAGAAGGAAGAACAGGAACTACGCGGCTATATCGCGGAACGCCAGATCGTAGTTGAAATCGAGGACCTCGAGAAGCTCGGTGCACTGGTTGAGGGAGCCGTCGGCTCGGGCGTCAACCAGGTGTCACCGCCGCGGCTCGACAGCAACAAGCGCCGAGAAACATACCGGCTCGCGCTGCGTGCCGCGGCTCAGGACGCAAGGGCGAATGCATCGCAACTCGCCGATGCACTGGGCGCCAGTCTTGGGCGGGTAGTGAGTATCGACACCAGGACCAACGAGCCGAGACCACCGGTGCCTTACGCCGCCAATGTACGCTCAATGGCAGCCGAGTCTGACGCCGTCGAGAGCTACAACGCCGCCGACCTGAGTTTCAACGCCGAGGTTACGGTGGTCTTTGAACTTGCCCAGTAGCCGGCTCGGGCTCGTACGACGAACGCTGAATAGCCCGGCACCGTCGCACTGAGGCCTGAGGACTGATCTATTACTTGGGGCGGAGCCTCGCAGCCGGAATATGCGACGGCGTCCTGGAGTTGATCCTGGCAAGCCACTCACCGGCACTGACTCCTTTGAATTTTCTTTCAAGAAATAATGCATCGGACTGCGTCATCGTGTGCTGGATGCCACCAGGAAGAAAGGTCGCCCAATCGTGTCCAATATGCTTGTCACGAAGCGCATACAGACTGAATCGATAGTTGAAGATGTTCACACCAGCGCCACCGCAGGATCGGGATTCACCGTCATAGAGGACGACGCCGGCAAGGTCGGCGTCCGCGGAGGCAAATGCGAATCGGCCCTGGGGGTAGGTTTCGCTCAGATAGTCGTAGAGTTTCAATAGCCCGCCTTTCGACGGGTCGGCGCAGTTCGGGCAACGCGCCGGCAGCTGCAGGCCAAAAGTCTCAATCACCTTGCGTTGAAAGCACGAGGTCTTTATCGCGGACTCGGGAATGATCGGCGCAGAATCGACGAGCGCGGCCACGGACCGTCCGCCAAACGCCTCGACCAGCTGGGGATAGTTGACGAGTACGCCAAAACCGCCGGCGCTTGCGCCGATCAGGGCGACGTCATCCGAATCGCGAAAATAGGGTGCGAGGATCTTCAAATCATTCTTCAGGTTCTCGTAGCCAACAAACTGCTGATGCCGGTCGACTCCCGCAACGATCGCGTTCCGGCGCGCACCGCCATGCAGATCACCGGTGCAATAGGGGATATAGACGTGGTTCCATCTCGCGACCGGATTGGACGGATTTGTTGTATTGAACACCCCCTGGTTGCCCAGCGTGGTGACCCATTTTCCGAACTTGCCTGCGTCGAAATTTTCGCCGGCTATTGGAGCGCTGGCGTTCTGCTCGCAGGACTTTGCGTCATAACAGGCTCCGCCGCCCTGCAGGTAGATCATTACCGCTGTCGCATCGGGCAGCAGCCTCACGCCGATACCGGTCGTGGATCCGTCGCGACACAGCGTGTCAGGTCGGGGAATCCAGACCCAGCTTCCCATGCTCGACTCCGCCTTTTCGAGCGGCGCACTGCCTGGCTTCGCGTCGACGCCGATTTGTGCAAAAGCTGACAGCCACGAAAGGGTCAGGGCAAGAAGAACGGTTCTCGGCAACATGCCCGGCAGAATACCCCGCCGAAACTGAATGACCAATGAATTTTTGTGTCTTTATGGCCAGCGCAAGTCGGAATGATAAACTGGCGATCGGTTGCCACATTCGAGGCGCAGAGAGCACTTAAGCACAGCTGCCAAACAGATACCATGCCGAAAAGGACGAAATTTGCTGCTTTTCTGCGAGCCGTCAATGTCGGCGGAACTGGCAGGCTGGCAATGGCCGATCTTCGAAGGATGTGTGCCGAAATAGGCCTTACGAATATTCAAACGTACATCGCCAGCGGCAACGTCGCATTTGAAAGCAGTGCGACGGCAAAGGCTGTAAAGGCAGCGCTGGAGAAGAAACTGGCGGCTTATGCCGGCAAGCCGATAGGCGTTATTGTGCGAACGGCAACGGAACTACGGAAGATTCTGAAAAACAATCCGTTTTCGGAGCGCGAGCCAAGCAAGACGGTTGCGATCTTTCTGAATAGCAAACCACCCGCTGATGCCCTCGATCAAGTAACCGGGGTTTCCGATGAAAAATTGTGTATCGGTTGCCGGGAGATTTACGTTTACTATGGGAGCGGTATGGGTGAATCCAGACTGCGGATACCGGCGGCGAAGGAAGGGACCGCGCGCAATATGAATACCATTGCAAAGATGGTCGCGCTGACCTCAGAATGATGTACAAACCGATGCGTGGGGAAACACGTTGACGATCACCTGGGAAGAATTTCTCAAGGTCGAACTTCGCGTCGGAAAGATCGTGTCGGCTCGGCGGTTTCCCGAAGCACGCAACCCGTCCTACGTGCTCGAAATCGATTTCGGCGACGATATCGGCCTTAAGAAATCCAGCGCGCAGATCACGGATCGCTACTCGATTGACGATCTTCCCGGCAGGCTGGTCGTTGCCGTAATCAATTTCCCGAAGAAACAGATCGGGCCGCTGATGTCCGAATGCCTTGTGACAGGATTCCACGACGAAAACGGCAGCGTCGTCCTGTGCGCACCGGACTTCGATGTGCCGATTGGTAGCAGGCTTGTTTGAGCAGCGCGTCGCTACTCAGGCTTGCGAAACCGGAGCGTCATCCGGTTTGATTCGCCGATCGCAGCGAGCTCCGCCCTGAGCTCCGGGTTGTCAGCACTGGTTGCGAAGGTCGGCGGCAGGCGCCAGACGATATCGTCTTCACCCGGCTGGTCAGCGGGATTGGCATTGATATCGCTCTCATCCACGAATTCGAATCCGGCGTTCTCTGCTGCGGCGATGACGAACGACTTCTTCAGGTAGCCATGGCTGCCGTCGGCAAACTCGTCCGACATTTCGTCGCGCGCATGATGCTGCACGACACCCAGCGTTCCGCCCGGCTTCAGCACGGTATAACAATCCGCGAGAGCGGTGGTCAGGTAACCGCCTTCCTCTTCAAAATTGGCGAGGTTGTGAAGCACTCGCGCCAGGAATACGACGTCCGCTGTGCCTGCGATCGACTCCGGCATCGACCCGAATACAAAGGCGTCGAGCTTCGCGCTGTTGTTGTCGCCCCATTCTTTCGCCTCGGCCGGCCAGTCCGTCGTCCAGTTGCGCATATTCTCGACAAATTCCTCGGTGCCGAACGGAAAATACGGCCACATGTCAAGCGCATAGTTGGCGCCGATAATTTTCCCGTCACTGCCGATATAGGGCAGCAATAAACGGGTGTACCAGCCGCCGCCGGGCAGACCCTCTACAACAGTCATGCCGGGCTCGATACCGAAAAACTCCAGGGTCTCTTTCGGATGGCGATTGGCGTAGCGGGCCTGCACGTCCTCGGGCTGTGCCGCGAGCACCGCGGCAAGCCGATCTTCCTGGGTTACTGTTTTGGCAGCTTCGGCGCCGGCTTTCTCCGGCTCCACCGGTGCGGTGTCACTTGCAGGCTGACAGGCGGCAAGGCCGACTACGAGTGACATGATGAGATACTTGTACATGATTCCCCCAGGACGAGACCGGACTTTCGAGTAGCAAAAGTATGCGTCAGTCGAGCCCTCGCAGCAATGCGTACGTGTCGGCGCGTACGGTTTCAAGCGCGGTGGTGACCTCTTCATAAGCCTTGTTGCCACGCTCCAGCTTGTCCCAGTCCGCGTCCCAGGTATTCCAAAGAGCGACCCCCGATGCCGGAACGGGGCCATCGAGAAGCTGGGACAAATCCCTGATGGCCAGTACGTATACCCAGGCTGTCCTCGGGTTTCCCTTGTCCTCAGCATCCATCTCCCAGACATTGTGAAAGATGACCTGCTGCAGCTGACCGATATTGCGCAAGACCTCGATGGAAATTAGTCGCTGATTGCGATTGTACTCGCTCGCCTCATTGCGCCAGGTGTTGTAACCGAGACTGGTAATCGCGACAACAAGACTGATCAGTGCGACGGCATTGCGTTGCAGCTGGTCTTTCAACGGTATTCTCCTCGACATTCGTGCCCCCCCTTGGTCTGTTGATTCAGACCGACGGTCCGCATCGTTTATTTCGTTGCGGGACGCATTCTGAGCGCCGGATTTGGCGGCCACTGCGCGTTCGAGCCCGATTTCTGCAGCTTCAACAGCGAATACACGACGACAAGCCCGACGAGCATGACCGCCGTGAGAAACAGGAAATAATTCTGGTGGCCCACGAGCCCGGGATCAGCATCCAGAATACGCCCCGTGATGGGCGCGAAAAATATTTCCGGCGTGTAGCCAACGAAGGACACCATGCCCGTCGCGGCGCCGGTGAAATACGCCGGCGTCCCGTTTTCCTCGAGCAGCGCGAAGTACACGCCACGAAGCGCGAAGACGGCAAAAAAACTGACGAAAATGTTGGAGTAGATAACCATCAGCCCGGAGCCGTCCGGCAACGCGAATGACAGCATCGCGTAGCTCATCATCAACGTGAAAAAGGAAATGCCGATAACTCTGCTTGCGGTCCAGCGATCAGCAAGAATGCCCGCAGCAACGGCTGCGACCGGGCGAATGTAGGCGCCGTAGGCGGACAGCTGCGCACCGGCTACCTCATCCATCCCCAGCACCTGCACCGCATACAGCGAGTAGTTGTCCAGACCCTTGTAGGCGCAGTAGGCGCAAACGATGACGGCCGCCTGGGCCCAGACCAGGGAACGGGTGAATACGACACCAGCTCCGCTCAAAAGGCCGCGACTGGAGTCGCCGACGTGCGTCGCAGGCGGGATCAGAAACCAGGTCAGCGCCGCCGTTGCGATTGATGCGAACGAATACAGCAATATGACGGCTCGAAACGCGTTGCGCCGTTCTTCGGCACTGACCAATGCCGCCTCGTCCGGATAGAAGAAGGCGAGCAAAGCCACTCCTGAGGTCGCGAACAGCGCGGCGGCCACCCCCCTTCCGCCTTCGAGTATGCCGAATGCCCTGCCCTGCGATGTGCCGCCGCCCCACTCGCGCGTTGCGCGAATGAGTGCTGCCCAGAAGAGCAGGATCGTTGTAATGCCCCAGTAGCCGTAGAGCAATGCCATGCCAACGGCGCCCGGATAGGTGGCCATGTAGAAACCGCCGGCGCCCGTTGCGATCAGCGAAAGGGTCAGCAGACCTCTCGCAGAGAATCGATCCGCCAGTATGCCTCCGGGGAAATAGGCGAGCATTGCCGCGATGCCGTAGACGGCAAACACATCACCCAGTTGCGTGTTGCTGAACTCGAAAGCCTCGAGCAAGGTTGGCCGAAAAAACCGCGCCGTGTGAAACGGCAGGCCGAAAATTATCTCGCCCGCGAAGACGAGTGTGGCCATGAGCAGGATTCTAGACATCTAGGTGTAGTCTTCTTCGACGAGCCGCCGCGATACCCACCAGAGGTTGCCGAGCGGGTCGGCAATGCCTCCCTGCCTGTCGCCATAAGGCATATCCATTGCATCGAACAGCTTGGTGGCCCCGTTTGCGACCGCTTTTTCCAGCGTCCCGTCGACATCCTCGACGTAGATGTAATGCGCACAAGGCATCGGCTTGAGCATCGTGTCATCCGGTTCGCTGATCATGAAACTCGACGTGCCAATACGGACCGTCATGTTTGCGATGCGGCCATCCGGGAGCTCGGTGCGACCGAGTTCTTGCGCATCGAAGACCTCGCGAAGAAAGCCCATGAGTTTCCTCGCATCGCTGACGATGATGTAGGGAAAGACCGTGCCGTAACCTTCAGGTATGTACATCGTTTCGCCTCCCGTCAAATGGCTATCCAGTTGTTTTATAGACCAGGAAACCCGACACGACGAGGTGTGCAACACCCGCAATGGTCAACGGTCGAGCTCCATCGGTGGATTCGGCGAAAGAACTGACACCTGTCTATCCTTGTCAAAATCCCGCGAGCTTCACTTCGCGCGGCAGGATATCTAGTTCAGGTTTCCTTCAACCGGCCTGCCGCCCTGCTTGTACACGACGCCACCTTTCATGACGAAATCCACGTTCTGCAACAGGTTAATGTACTCGAGAACATCGCCGTGCACGGCGATAATGTCTGCCTTCTTGCCTGCCGAGACGGTACCCAATTCGCTCTCTACGCCCATCATGACGGCAGGCCAGTAAACGGCCGCACGGATAACGTCCATGACCGGCATCTCCATGACGCGAACCAGCACATCCAGTTCATTCCAGGTCGACTGACAGTGGAATTTCATCGGGATGCCGCTGTCCGTACCAACGAGGAAAACGACACCCGCTTCGCGCAGCTGTGCAATCTTACGTTTCAGGGTCGGCTTGCGCAGCGGCGTCAGTCGCGTGTAGCCGAGCTGCCCGGGATTGGCGATGGAGGCACGAATGTCGGCGATGGTGTCGTCTTTAAGCCCTCGCTGCCAGCAGCCGTCGTCGAGCTTCTCCGGATTGGCCACCGTGCGATCGAAGTTCCAGAGTCCCTCCACCGTTGGCGTCCAGTACAACGGCCCGCCGGCGACGCGGCCGGTCGCGGTGCGCTCCCTCAGGGCCGCCATGACGTCCGGCGGATACTCCGGCGCGGTCGTTAGTCCCGTGTGTTCGAAATTGTCGATGCCGATCTCGAGACCAACACGTATCTCGTTCGGTCGATGCGCGTGTCCGACCACTTTCATGCCGCGTTTGTGCGCTTCGTCAACGATGGCTTTGGCGATATCGATTGGCAGTTTGTCCTGGTCGATCAGCTTGACGATGACCATGCCGGCTTCGTCGAGCTTCGCGACCTTGGCGCGCGCGTCGGATGCGGATTTCACCGGCCAGCGATACGCCGCCTGCCAGTCTTCGATCTCTGCCTGCAGAAACGGGCCGGACATGAAAAGGCGCGGCCCCGGAATTTCGCCCCGGTCAATGCGCTCCTTGACGGATTTCGAAGGCTCCAGCGGCGCCCCGAGATCACGCGCCGAGGTTACACCGGCCAGCAGGAGGTGAATGGCCGTGGCCGGCATGATTTCGTCCGCCAGCCGATCGAGATAGGTCGCCTGCCAGTGCGGGTAGTCGGCATGGCCCGTGAGCATCAGGTGAGCGTGGCTCTCCCACAAGCCCGGCAGAACGTCCATACCCTCGGTCGAAATACGCGTGTAACCATTCGGCACCGGCAGTGTGCCCGTCGTACCGACGCGGACAATCGTGTCGCCTTCGACCAGGATAACGCTGTTTTGAATCGGCGCGTGCCCGAAGCCGTCGATCAGGCGGCCGCCAACCAGGGCGATTCGTTCTTGCGCGACGGCCACGCCGGCCGACAGCATTGCGATGGCAAGCGCCAGCGTTATCGTTATTCTTACTGTGGCTCGCATGACAGTCTCCGTTCGGACAAAGGCGGTATTGCTGAACTATCCGAGTCTGACGATAGCACAGTGCTACAGCGTAGTTCGTTGGCCTCCGTCAGCTCTGAAGCATGGTACGATCGCGCTGCAAAACAAACAACGATCGCCCTTTCTTGCAGTTTTCCCAGCGAGTAATGCATGAGTCACCAAGAACACCACAGAGCCCACCGTATCGGCTGGCTACGCGCCTCCGTGCTGGGTGCAAACGACGGCATAGTATCCACTTCGAGCCTGATCATCGGCGTCGCGGCCGCGAACAGCACACATGACAGTATCCTGCTCGCCGGCGTCGCCGGCCTGGTAGCCGGCGCGATGTCCATGGCCGCCGGCGAGTACGTATCGGTTAGCTCACAGGCGGACACCGAGAGTGCGGATCTGGAGCTGGAAAGGCGTTCCCTCGAGCACGATTTCGAAGCAGAAAAAGAGGAGCTGGCAGAAATCTACGTAAACCGGGGGCTTGACCAGGGTCTGGCATTTCAGGTGGCCGATCAACTGATGGCTCACGATGCGCTGGGTGCGCACGCCCGGGATGAGATCGGAATATCTCACGTTATCAACGCACAGCCCGTGCAGGCGGCTGTCTCGTCCGCGGCGTCCTTCGTAGCCGGTGCTGCCCTGCCATTGTTGGTTGCCTGGGTGATTGCCGGGCCAAAACTCATTGCTTCCGTCGCGGGGGCATCTCTGATTTTTCTTGCATTGCTCGGTGGCCTTGCTGCACGGACCGGAGGTGCGCCGATCGTTGCCGGGGCGCTCCGCGTGACGTTCTGGGGCGCCCTCGCGATGGCTATCACGGCAGGCGTTGGTCGGCTATTCGGTGTGATTGGCTAGGCCACGGTTTATGTCCGGCATCTTGAGGCGGTCGCGGCCAATGGCCGCTCCTACAACGGCGATCGTCACTGCGGTGACCTTGAATGCGATCGCGGTAAGTTAATTCCGAGTCCGACTGGGCGCTAGGTCCGGAGCTTATATCCGGTCTTGAATATCCAGCGCACGATCAGCAGACATACGCCCAGAAACGTCGCCGCCATGCCCAGGCTCAGCGCAACGCTGACATCGGCGTTTTCGTAAAAGCTCCAGCGAAAGCCGCTGATCAGGTAAACGACCGGGTTGAACAGGCTTATGGTTTGCCAGACCGGCGGCAGCATGCTGATGGAATAGAACGTGCCGCCAAGAAACGTGAGCGGCATGATGACCAGGATCGGAACGATCGTCAGCTTTTCCCAGCCGTCCGCCCAGATGCCGAGAATGAAACCAAACAGGCAAAAAGAGACGCAGGTGATCAACAGGAACAGGGCCATGATGACCGGGTGCGCAATCTCGAGATCCACGAAAAAGCTCGCGGTGCCGAGGATTATCGAACCTATTATAACCGACTTCGTAGCAGCAGCGCCGACGTAACCCAGCAGCACCTCGCCGTAGGAAACGGGCGCGGACAGCACTTCGAAAATCGTACCGGTGAATTTCGGGAAGTAGATCGCGAACGAAGAGTTCGAAATACTCTCGGTCATGACCGACAGCATGATCAGACCTGGTACGATGAACGCGCCATAGCTGACGCCGTCGATTTCGGTGATGCGCGAACCGATGGCGGAACCGAAGATCACGAAATATAGCGATGTCGACAGTACTGGCGCAAAGATGCTCTGCACAACCGTCCGAAACATGCGCGCCATCTCGTAGCGGTAGATTGCTTTTACGGCATAGAAATTCATTTTTGCTGGTGCACCAGGTCGACGAAGATATCCTCGAGCGAACTCTGCGAAGTCTCCAGATCGTTAAATCGAATCCCGACCTCGCGCAGCTCCTGGATCAGGTCCGTGATGCCTGTGTGCTCTCCCTTGGTGTCGTAGTTGTAGGTCAGGGTTTCACCATGCTCGCCCAACTCGAGCTGATAACGGTCCAGCGATGCGGGAATGGCGCTGAGCGCATCGTAAAGGTGCAGCGTCAACTGCTTCTTGCCCATTTCGCGCATCAGCTTGTCTTTCTCCTGCACCAGAATGATCTCGCCGTTATTGATGACGCCGACCCGGTCGGCAAGCTGCTCGGCCTCTTCTATGTAGTGCGTCGTCAGTATTACGGTTACGCCCTCGGCACGCAGCACTTTTACGACGTTCCACATGTCCTGGCGCAACTCTACGTCGACACCAGCCGTTGGCTCATCAAGAAACAGGATCTCCGGCTCGTGCGACAGCGCTTTGGCGATGAGGCAGCGGCGCTTCATGCCGCCGGACAGTGCCATGCCGATGGTGTCTCTCTTGTCCCAGAGTGACAGCGACCTCAGCACCTTTTCGACGTGTTCCGGACTGGCAGGCTTGCCGAACAATCCCCGACTGAAATGACAGGTGTTCCACACCGTCTCGAAACTCTCCGCAGGCAGCTCCTGCGGGACGAGCCCGATCTTGGCGCGCGCGAGGCGAAAGTCACTGACGATATCGTGTCCATCGACCAGCACGTCGCCGTCGGTCTTGTTAACGATGCCGCATACAATATTGATGAGCGTGGTCTTGCCGGCGCCGTTAGGCCCCAGCAATGCGAAAATCTCCCCCCGGTTGATCGACAGGCTGACGTTTTTCAGCGCCTGGAAACCGCCGGCGTAGGTCTTGGTGAGGTTTCTTACTTCGATCACGACTGACATGCCGCAATGATACGATGAAATTGCTGCGGGGTTGTGACCGTTTAACGAATCGAGGCGGGCATTCCCTGGGGGTTTTTATCGCAACATACCGGGCAAGGCTGCAACGCCGAGCATCAGCAACAGGCACGTCGCCAGCGTGCCGCCCTTACTTCTCCAATTCGATAACTTCGTGGGCCAGTTTGTCGACAAAATCGAGATGCTCCGGCTTGACGCGGAACATCTGGATCGGCTCCCTGGGATAAATTTCGTCGTTCCTGGCGTTTCGCTTCAGAACCCGCTCGTAGGCGCGGCGGGTCCTGGCCACACCCTCGAATACGTCATCTTCGGCGTCGACCATGTAGAGGTGCATCGTGTTCTCATCGGGTCGTACCAGCCTGAAGACCAGCCAGTACTTGGGGGCGAAGCCATCCTTATTCAGCAGCCCCTTCGGCTCCCAGGTTATGAACTGTTCGCCATCCAGTTTGCTCAGCCATGCCTTGTACATTATTATCGACGTTGCGGTAACGCCGTCCTCGCCAACGCTCGCGTTATCGACAAGTCTTTCGAGATCCGCATAGTTATCGACATCGTCTACGCTCAAATCCGCATTGCGGCCTTCCTCGATAGGAATGCCGGTCAATAGCCAGCTACGTTTGTCATAGGGCTCGAATGCGTAAAAAGCGTCATCACCATTCCTTAGCGAGGCCCAGATTCCGGTAATATCGGGATCGATACGGCTGCGCTCGGGATTACCGATTGGCACCGGCATGCAGGCAAAAAGGCCGGCGATGGCGGTTATGAAGGTGAGCATGAGCATGGGCCCGCCAGCAGCGCAGCATTTCGGTTTCATGATTTCATTCCCCTTAATCGTAGAGGCTAAATTGCATGGATCCCAGACTAGGCCTGGCGCTTTTAACCGGCCTGAGGAACAGCTGATTTTTCACCGATGGCAAGGTAATAGATCATGTCGAACGCAGCGCAATGAAAGCAATCTGGAAAGAGACCGTAATCGCCGAGTCCGACGACACAGTTGTCGTTGAAGGCAATCACTACTTCCCGTTGAGCTCTGTCAATGAGGCGCTCCTGAAGTCCAGCGACACGACAACGGTGTGCCCATGGAAAGGCACGGCCAACTATTACACCTTGGCTATCGACGGCAAAGAAAACAGGGACGCCGCCTGGTACTACGCAGAACCGAAAGACGCCGCGGAAAAAATCGCCGGCCGCATCGCCTTCTGGCGCGGCGTGCAGGTCGTCGACTGACACGAACTGTGATCTCTGACGTGGCTGTGATTCACGCGCTGCGCCAGAATGATCAATTGACAGAGTGAAGGCGGAGTCCACCATGCGTAAGGCGGCAATGTTTATCGTGCTATTCCTGGCATTTCTCGCCGCACACGATGTGATGGCCGAGGCCAGTCGGGACACGCTTATCGAGGCCTGGGAATCGCATATCGCGTCCCTCCCGGGTACCGCGAACTTCGAGGCCCTCGGCGACGGCACATATCGGTTCGAAGATACCGATCTTCCTTACGACGGTGGACTCACGATCGTTGGCGCCCTGGTCAGGCCGGCCGAGTCTACGGGTTATGAAATCGGTTATTCACACATCGGCATGGTCGATTTCAGGCTGACCGACCTGCCGGAAGACCGCATGTCCTCGCAGGTGTATTACTACTGGCTGACTGATCGCCAGACCCTGTACTACTCGGACGCTCAACAGCGCTGGGTCGACACGGCCGCTTTTCAGGAATCGATCACCAACATGTATGACAACGGCACGTCCTATGATGGCCTGTCGTTCATGCTGAACTACGGTATCTGGATTTTCCTCATTGCACTCATCGGATTCGTGTTCATCGCCGTGGCACGACAGGCGAAGAAAGCGCGCTCGCTGATGGACGATTCGGCTTCCATCAATGAGAAAGCGCGACAGAACATCGATCGGGCCGAAGGGCTGCAGGATGAGTTGCTGGCTATCGCCCGCGAGAACCGCGACCTGCAGGCGGAAAACAATGCGCTGCTGAAGCAGCTGGTCGAGGCCCTGAAGAAATAGCCGGGCTAGCGCCTGATCGCCGCCGCAATGAACAAGGGAGGCATCACCAGCAGTGTCGCCAGAGACGCGGTAACGCCCGGATTGCCGAACGTGAACGTGGACATGGGAAACCATTCGGCGCCCTTGAAGAACAAGCCGAAGTGGATCAGCAGGGCAGCCGCCGAGCCCAGCCAGACCAGCGCTATCGGAACGCGATTGAATAGAACGCCGAGCAATAGCGGTGGTGCCGCGGCCGCAGTGAGTCCATAGACGCCGGTCTGGCCGAAAATCCCCAGCAGCTTCGGTGGCTGCAGATTGATCAGGAACGCGGCGACCGCGATAAGCACGAGCACCACGTGGCTGGCTTTGAGTGCAAGCGCCATCTGCCGCTCTTCATCGTGTTGCTGTCGACGTTCGACCAGATTCAGCACCAGGTCATTCGCCGTGATTGTGGACATGGACACCAGCAACCCGTCGAGTGTCGACATGGCGGCCGCGAGCAAGACGACGCTGACGACAGTAAAGATCCACGGCGGAAACATCGCTTTGAGATATTCCGTCATCACCAGGTCCTGGCGAAACTGCCCGCTCGCTGCATCAATCAGCGCTTCGGGCGTTACCGTCAGGTGGGTGACGAATCCGACCAGCCCGAGCATCTGGAACAGGGTAAACACCACGGCAAAAACGATCAGGTAGTAGCGCACGTCGCGATCGTCTTTGACGTAAAGCGCTTTTGTCAAAATATGCGGCTGGCAGACGATAATCGCACCGACGACGAATCCCGCGACGTAGATCGAGTAAAAACTGTTGAACAGCCTGCCGTCCGGATTAATCGGTGCGACCAGGTTTGGGTCGACGGCGTGCAAGGCATCGACAACCGACCCGGGTTGCTGCATTGCCACCCAGACGCAGGAACCGACGACCAGAATTGTGACGAGAATCATCAGGCTGCCCTGCAGCAGATTCGTCAGCACATGCGCGTACGTGCCACCGATGAAAACGTAACCGGTGACGAAGACCAGGGTTATAGACAGGGCGAGCTGATTGGAAATGCCCAGCAGCCCTTGCATTACGATCGAAATGCCGCCAACGAGTAGCACGACGAAGGCAAATGACAGCAAATTGAGAACCGAGAAATACAGCGCGAAGCCTTTGGAACGGTAGCGTTTTCCAATCCAGTCCGGGATCGTGAGTGCGCCGGAATCGGCGCCGATTCGACGAAATCGGAACGACAGGATCGTCAGCATGGTAATGAAGCCGACGCCGACGGCGATCGACATATGGAAGAACGCGCCGAAGCCGTCGACGTAGACGAAACCCGGATTGATGATAAAGGTGGCGGCGGACGAGACGCTGGCGGCCAGCGTGATGCCGACCACCATCGGGTGCATGGCGCGATTGCCCACCGCGAAGCTGCCGAAGCCGGTGGTCTTCTGAAATCCCTGCCAGCCGAGCCAGGCCGTGCCTATCAGGTAGACGATGAACAGCGCCCAGGCAAAGCTCAAGACTACGGGCCCTGCAACGAGTCGAGCGTGGCCTTGATCGCCGCTACCTGCGCACCGGATTTCGTCGCGTAGTCATCGCCGGTATAGCCCCACCAGTCCCAGCAGCCCAACGGGTTCAAAGGCGCGATCTTGCTGCTGGCCACCTGCGGATAAAGCACCAGCAAATGATTGCTTTCCGCCCACTCGTTATATCCGGCGCCGGCGGCGAAGGCGTCGCCGACAAATTCGACCGACTGCTGGCAGCCATGCAGCGCCACGTGCACACCGCAGGGCTCGCCGGCCGCGCAGCTTGATGGCACATATAGCAGCGCCGACTCCAGCATGTCGGCGTCAGAGCCACCTGGCTGCGGCACGTTCAGTAGTTCGCCGACTGCCGTCGTTCGTGCATTCAGTGGACCGTACAAGGCCTGCAGCAGTGCGCCCGCCGCATCGTATCGGCAGGCGTTCAGAAATGGCGTCTTGACGGTTTCGCAATCGACGCCAATGTCGAGTGTCGGCATGCCGTGGGGTGCTTCCACCTCGGTAAGCAGCGTGATATTTTCCGGCGCGACGAAGCCCTCGTAGAAGGCTTTTGCTGCCGCCGGCACCGCGCCGTCGACGATCATGTCCAGCTTACCGTGGAACAGCCATACCTTGTCATCGCGCAGGTTTTCCAGCGGGTCGACTGCGGCACTCGCCGCCTGCTCGGCCGCGTAGTCACGCAGGGAATCCATGCCCATGTCACCGCCGTTCATGCAAGGCCCAAGGCCCTTTTGCATGGCGCCCGAAGCGCACCAGTAGGGTCCACCGGCGATGAGACCCGCGCCGGAGAACAGCGCCGAATGTGCGACGTGCAGCTGACCGGCCATGTACGCGCCGGACGAGACGCCGGAAACGGTGACTCTCGACGGGTCGATCGCGAACGTGGGCATCGCGACGGCTTGAATTTCCTTGTCGCCGCCGCAGGATGCGAGCAGCAAGGCAGGCAGGACCAAACTCACGTGAAGCCGCATCATCGAACCCTCTGCAGAAAATTATCGACTGCGGCCAGGCACTCGGGCTCGTCGAGCAGGGGAACATGACCGCGATCGGGAACGGCGACTACCTCCAGGTCCGGTTTTCGAGCTTTCATCCTGTCCACGATATCTTTCGTCAGTATGTCGGACATGACGCCCCAAAGCAGCAGCACCGGCGTGTCCTTAAGGCTATCAAACAGCGCCCAGGGATCACCCTTTTGCGGACCGATCTTGCGCACGGCCTCGCCGATGTTCTTGTCGATATCGAGTTCCGGAATGCCCTCTGCGTTCTCGCGATATCCGCGCCAGGCCATTTTCTGCCAATCCGCATCCGTCAGACCCGGCAACCATTCGCCATACAGCTGTCTCGCCTGATCGGCGGCCTCCTCCCAGCTTCGCACGGGCGGCACGCGCCCGGCGTATTCCTGCACCCGCCTGATCCCGGCCGGATTGATCTCGGGGCCGATGTCGTTCATCACGACGCCGGCAATTCTCTCGGGATGTTGAGCCGACATCGCCATTGCACAAAGTGCGCCGAGAGACGTGCCGACAACGATGACCTGTTCGATACCCAAGGTATCCAGCAGCGTCCAGGTGTCCTGCACGTAAGTTGCCGGATGGTAATTCTGCCAAACGGGATCGTGCTCCGAATATCCGCGCCCGCGAAAGTCCGGCGTAATAACACGACGGCGATCGCTGAGATCGTTCGCAAGGTCCTCGAAATCGCGACTGTTGCGCGTAAGACCCGGCAAGCAGACGATTGGGGTTCCCGGCCTGTCGGCCCCGAAGTCACGGTAATAGAGCCTCAGTCCATCCGTGCTGTTGAAATAGTGTTCGTTGCTCGCGGCTGACATGCTTGCCCCTCAGTATTTGACGTCGGCGAATCGCTGACGCAGGTCCCGCTTCAGCACCTTGCCGTTGGGATTTCTCGGCAACTCATCGACGAATACCGTCGCCGCTATACGTTGCTGTTTGCCGAGCCGGCTGTTCGCCCAGGCGGTCAGCTCCTCTTCGTCGATCGTTGCGCCGGTCGTCTTCACGACTACCGCGAGGGGCGTCTCGCCCCACTTGTCGCTGGCAACACCGATGACGGCAACCTCGTGGACGGCGTCGTTCTCGAAGAGAGTGGCCTCGATATCGGCCGGGTAGATGTTCTGGCCGCCGGAAATAATCATGTCCTTCTTGCGATCCACCAGGTAGAGAAAACCGTCCTCATCCAGCTTGCCGATATCGCCGGTGCGCAGCCAGCGAACGCCGGACGGGTGCGTCCACGTGTTGGCCTCGTTCTCGTCGTCGTTGTTGTGGTAACCGGCCATCATGAAACGGCTGTGGCCGACAATCTCTCCTGCCTCGCCGGCCGGCAGCGCTCTGTCATCATTGTCCAGGATGACGACGTCCTGGCCGGGACAGGGCCGGCCGACCGAGTCGATCCTGTCGAGCATGTCTTCCGGCTCGAGGACCGTTACGAGCCCTTCTGTCAGTCCATAAAGCTCGATAAATGCGCCGGGCATGCGCTCGACGATCTGCCGCTTTAGTCCAACGGCGAGCGGCGATCCACAACACATGTAAGCGTCGAGACTGCTGAGATCGTAGCGATCGAAATCGTCGCACTCCAGGATCATCTGGAATTGCAGAGGCACCATCGCCGTGTGAGTGATCCTGTCGCGTTCGACCATTTCGAGAAAACCGGCGGGTGAAAACTTGCGATCGATAAAGATGGTTCCGCCACAGAACATCGTCGACAGCATCGCCACCCAGCTGATGTTCGAGAACAGTCCGAGATTGCAGACCGTGCGCGCGCCTGAGTGATAGCGTAGCGCAACGGCCATGTCGCTGGCCCAGGCCTCGCGGCAGGCGTGGTCATGAACGATACCCTTTGGCAGTCCCGTCGTGCCCGAGCTGTAGATGATGTTGCACTCGTCGGTCGCCGTGATGGTGACCTGCGGTGCATTGGCCGAGCCCTGTTCCCGCAGATCGTGATAGGCCTGCCATCCGCCGACGTCGGCATCGAGACTGACAAAACGGTCGCCGATGTGTTTCTCGATGGCGGCGCGAATCCCGACGACACGCAATACGTGTTCGCCCGAGGCGATGACGGCGCGGGCACCGGCATTGTCGATCATGCTGGCAATGGCATCATCCGTTATCGAGACATTCAAGGGAACGGCGACAAGACCGGCGCGGATAATGCCGAACATGGCCTCGGCCATCTCGTAGCTGTTCTTCATCAACACGACAACGCGGTCGCCGTGCACCAGACCGCTGTCGAGCAGCGCATTGCCGATCTTCGCCGTGCCTTGTGAGAAGCCGGACCAGCTCACGGCCACGCCGTCACACACCCACGCCGGCTTGCTGGGCATGTAGCGCGCGTTCTGTGCAATGATTTCAGGCAGTATCAGTGGTTTAGGCGAGAACCAGGCCATCGTTAGCTCCCCGACAAGACGGCTTGTTGAATTTCAACGATCGTTGAATACTAGTTGAGCGATCGTTGAAATTCAATCGCAGGCTCGCTACCGTAGGCCGACTTTCGATCAGGACTGCGTCAGCGGACGACTAGGCGGCTATGGCAACGAGCAAACACCCGACACGTGAGCGAATTCTTGACGCGGCCGAAGCGCTATTCGCCAACAAGGGATACGAGGGCGTGTCCGTACGACAGATCATGCGCAAGGCGGACGCGGATGTATCGCTTGCCTATTACCACTTCAAGTCGAAAAAGGACCTTTTCGACCAGGTCATGCTGCGCCGCGTCGAGTTCCTCAACTCGATACGCCTGAAGGCGCTGGAAGCGGTTGAAGAGCGCCACCCCGAAGACGCGCCTACCGTCGAAGAGATCATCGACGCGTTCACGCATCCGCTGCTGGACCTGCTGGCCCGTGAACACGAAGAATGGAAGTACTATTTCCAGCTGATCGCGCAGATCAACAACTCCCCCGAATGGGGCGGCGAACTCATGACGCGTTACTTCGACCCGCTGGTGCGCCGATTCATCGAGGCATTGAGCAAGGCGCTGCCGGACTGCGACGAGGCAGATTTGTACTGGAGCTATCATTTCCTGTCCGGCGCCCTGACGCTCACCTTTGCCGAAACGGGCCGCATCGACAATCTGTCGGGCGGTGTTTGCCGTTCCTCGGACATGGAAGCCATCAATCGGCGTATGCCGAGATTCCTTGCCGCCGGCTTCAAGTCTCTTTGCGCTAAGTAAATCAACAACTTGGGCCGTTCCTTTCGTCCCTGTTGAATTTCAACGAGCGTTCAATTAGCATTCCTTCAACGTTCGTTGAAAAACGACAGCGCATATGCGCGATCAATCCCAGGGGGATAACCATGCACAATCGATTGATAAAACTGTTCCGTGGAGCGCTTGTCAGCTCGCTGTTTTTTGTCGGCCTATCGACGCTGGCCCCGTCGACAGCGATTGCACAGGGCTCCGATGTAGACGAGGCGCTCGACGAAGTGACCGTCACCGCGCGTCGTCGCGAAGAAACCCTGAAAGACGTACCCATCGCGGTAACGGCATTCAGCGGCGACTACCTCGAAGAGGTCGGTATGCCCGACATCATTGGCATCACGCAGTCGACGCCGAATGTCACGCTCGAAGTATCGCGCGCGACGAGTTCGACGCTGACCGCGTTCATTCGCGGCGTCGGTCAACAGGACCCGGTTGCGGGCTATGAAGGCGGTGTCGGTATTTACCTCGACGACGTCTACCTTGCCCGACCACAGGGTGTCGTATTTGACATCTACGACGTCGAACGCATCGAGGTATTGCGCGGACCGCAAGGCACACTGTACGGGCGCAACACGATCGGCGGCGCGATCCGCTACGTCACTCGCGGATTGAGCAGCGAGCCCGAAGTGAAGCTCCGTGGATCGATCGGAAGCTTCAACCAGGTCGACGTTGTCGGGACTTTCGTCGTTCCGGTGACGGACAAATTCCGCGTTGGCGGCAGCCTGGCGTCATTCGCGCGCGATGGTTTCGGCACCAACCTGTTCACCGGCGGCGAACACTACAACAAAGACATCTTCGCCGGTCGTTTCAGCCTTGAATACGATGTCAGCGACGATCTGAAAATCGGAATGTCGACGGACTTCTCGGACGACAGGTCGGCACCAAAATCGGGCCATCGACTGACGGTCGGCAATCTGTCCGGCGCCCCGATTCTCGGCGACGTATTCGATACCCGTGCGGGTATCGAGACGATTCCCTCCTCCAGGGGGGGCATCAATCAGAAGGTCGAGCAGAACGGCGTTCACCTCACAGTGGAATGGGCGATCAATGACGCATTGACGATGAAATCCATCACCGCGGATCGTAGCGACAAATCGGATTCGCTGATCGATTTCGACAGCCTGCCGGGCAACGACTTCGACGCGCCGGTTATCTACGACAACGAGCAGTTCAGCCAGGAATTCCAGTTCACCTATGGCGGCGACAGTATTTCCGGCGTATTCGGCGTCTACTACATTGACGCGAATGCGTTCGACGCGTTTGATGTCGTGCTCGGTAATCTCGGAGTGACCTCCTTCACACTGGGCGACTTCGACACCAAGTCATGGGCGGTATTCGGCGACGTCGTTTGGGATTTCTCGGACACGATGAGCCTCGCCGTCGGCGGCCGCTTCACCAGCGATGAGCGTTCAACGACCGTCACGCGCGAGCTGTTTCTCGGTCTGGGTTCGCCGTACTTCGGCAACGATTCCGCGGTTTCCCTGACCGTCCCGGCGCCGGGTCTCGTGCCGACGTTCACCGGAAAACGCACGGACGAAGACTTCACGCCTCGCGTCAGCCTGTCATGGAAACCATCGGACGCGCACAACCTGTACGCGGCAATCAGCGAGGGCTTCAAGGGCGGCAGCTTCGACCCGCGCGGTGCTTACCAGATCCCCGGCGTCGAAAAAGGCTTCGAGCCGGAATTCGTAACTTCCTACGAGCTCGGTGCGAAATCGACCTGGGCGGATGGCAAGGCAAGCACCAACATCGCGCTGTTCTTCTCGGACTACGAGGACATCCAGGTACCGGGTTCCATCGCGATCGATACCGACGGCGACGGAGTTAATGACAGCTTCGCGGGTGCGACAACCAACGCGGGCAAGGCGGAGATCAGCGGTCTCGAAATTGAATCAATGTTGCAGTTCACGGATACGTTCTCGGCGATGGCATCGCTCGGCTATATCGACGCGGATTACACCGAGTGGGTTGTGAACGGTGTCGACATTTCCGCAACGCGCTTCTTCCAGAACACGCCGGAATGGGTTGCAAACCTGCAGCTGCGCAAGGAATGGTCGTCGAACCTGTTCAACAAGTCCGGCAGCATTCACGTGATCGGCGGTGTCTCCTACAAGGATGACATGTACCAGTTCGAGATACCCAACCCGCTGCTGGACACCGACGCATATACACTGGTCGACCTGAGCATTGGCTGGCGCGATGACGACGGCAAGTACTCGCTGAGCCTGCATGGCCGAAACCTGACGGACGAAGAGTACAAGCTTGCTTCCTACGATTTCCCCACCCTTGGCCTCGAAGGCGTCCAGAGCGCATTCTACGGCAATCCGCTCACCGTTACGCTGACCGGCACGGTGAACTTCTGATGATCTAAAGATGTTTGCGGCCGCACCCCCTTGGCCGCTAATGTCGACCTGAAGGCCACTTCGAAGGAAGTGGCCTTTTTTTATTGGCCCTCTTTCGCAGCGTTCTCGGCAAGACAGGCCTGCAGGAGCGGAATTTGGCCGCGACAGCAGTAAGGGCCGGGTTGAAAGGCTGTATGAGCGGCCCCGGGCCGCGACCTGCCAACCCGGTCTAAGCAGATGTCGCGGCCCGGGGCCGCTCCTACATCACCAAAGGAAACCGGGGTCGTGTTTTTTTTCGACGATCAGAGCTTCAAGGTGTCCGCATAAGCGAACAGCCCGGCGGCGCCGCCGGTATGCAGGAATACGATCGTGGCTCCCTTGTCGAAGCGGCCATTGCGCACATAGTCGATCATGCCGGCCAGAGCCTTGCCGCTGTAGACCGGGTCGAACAGCAGGCCTTCGAGACGCGCGAGCATGAGCACCGCTTCGTTCATTGCCTCGGTCGGTTCACCGTAGCCGGGACCGATATAGTTGCAGTCCGCGATGATGTCGTCTCGCGACACGACCCCCGGGGCCCCGACGAGACTCGCGGTTTCCAGGGCCAGCTTGTAGACGCGTTCTTCCTGCACATCCTTGGGCGCGTTGACGCCAATACCCAGAATGGGCAGCTCGCTGCCACCGCCACGGATACCCACGGCGAGGCCCGCATGGGTGCCGGCGCTGCCGGTCGCGGTGACGATGTGATCCACATCGAGGTTCTGCTCCGAGAACTGCTGCAACAATTCGAGACCGCAGCCGACATAGCCGAGCGCGCCGACAGGATTGGAGGCGCCGCCAGGGATGATATACGGGAGGCCACCGGCAGATCTTACCTCGTGCGCGACGTCGTCCATGGCGGCATCGAAGTCGGCACCCTTTTCATACTCCCGAATGTTCGCCCCGAAGATTCGATCCAGGAGAACGTTGCCCGAATGGCGGTAAAGATCGCTGGGTTCGCTGACGCGGTGCTCCAGCAACACCTCGCACTTCAGGCCCAGCTTGCAGGCCGCCGCCGCCGTCTGCCGAACATGATTCGACTGCACCGCACCCACCGTAACCACGGTGTCGGCCTTGTTGCGAAGCGCCTCGCCCATGGAATACTCGAGCTTGCGCGTCTTGTTGCCGCCGGTCGCGAGGCCGGTGCAGTCGTCGCGCTTCACATAGATTTTCGGTCCGCCAAGATGTGCACTGAGGCGCGGCAGGAACTCGAGGGGCGTCGGCAAATGCGCCAGGCGTACTCGTGGAAATTCGGACAATTGCATCATCGGCTACCTTCACGGGTTGGTATGGGCGCGTCAGAGAGCGCCAGGCGCACTGTCTTCTCCGCGAGCACATCGGTGGATGAAATTAACGGAACCCTAAGCATCGCGGCGTCAAGAACCAGCGGAAATTCCGTGCAGGCGCCTATGACTGCCTGCGCGCCTCTTGTCACCAGCTTCGCCGCGAGCTCGCCAAGGCCTTGCCCGACCGGATCGGACTTGTCGCCAGCCTTGATGCGCCGGACCAGCGCCATCGTCTCGGCCAGTTCATCGGCCGACGGCAAGACGAGTTCGTGACCGGTGAGCGCTTCCTGGTACAGGCCGGCGGCAAAGCAGCCCGGCGTCGTCAACAATCCGATCGCGCCACCGCCGCTGATTTGCAGCGCGCAGGCCACCGACTCATTGACGATGCTGACAAAAGGAATGGTGATTGCCGCCTCGATATCACTCGCCCAGGCGTGCGCAAGGTTGCAGGGCATGACAATGAAATCGGCGCCGCCTGCCTGAAGCCCTGCGGCAATCGACGCGAGCACCGGACCCGGATCCTGACCCTCACCACGCATCGCCTCCTGTCGGCTGGGTATGCGCGGATTGTGATCGACCAGCATGCGGATGTGATCCTGATCCGTTTCAGCCGGTGTGCAGGCCACTACACGGGACATGAAGTCAATCGTGGCTTCCGGCCCCATCCCGCCTATTACGCCTGCCAGCCTGTCGCCCGTCGCCATAGTCCCGCTGCCCGTTCATCGAGATGCACTATAGAACAATAACAATTCTGCTGTGCCCTTCCAATTGGCCGATACTCTGTTATAGTCCGCCGCGTCTCTGGCGCACTTCGGTCTGCGCCATTTACTCCAGACCCAGCAATCCTGCGGGTTTCGGAGCTACTCAAAGATTTCCCAGCCTGGACCGAACCCTGCGTGGCAGCATTGCCGCGGACGGTCAGGCGACCTGGAGCAACAATACAATGTTATTCAAAGAACTCGGCCTTTCGGCCGAACTGCTGCGTGCGGTCGATGAAAAGGGCTATAGCGAAGCTACCCCGATCCAACAGCAAGCTATTCCCCACATTCTCAAGGGGCACGATATCCTGGCCGGGGCACAAACCGGCACCGGCAAGACGGCGGGCTTTACCTTGCCGCTGTTGCAGCGGCTGCAAACCAGTGACGTCAATCGCGGCAGGATCAGGGCCCTGGTTCTGACACCAACGCGAGAACTGGCGGCGCAAGTTGCCCAAAGCGTCGAAGACTACGGCCGCTACCTGCCGTTCAAGACCGCCGTGATATTCGGCGGCGTCAGTATCAACACGCAGATCAGCAAATTGCGCAAAGGCGTCGATGTTGTCGTCGCCACGCCGGGCCGGCTGCTGGACCACATGCAGCAAAGAACCATAAACCTCTCTGCCGTTGAAGTCCTGGTGCTCGACGAAGCTGATCGCATGCTGGACATGGGATTTATTCGTGATATTCGCAAGGTCCTGCAGGTGCTTCCCAAACAGCGCCAGAACCTGCTGTTCTCGGCAACCTTCTCGAAAGAGATAAAAACGCTCGCGGCAAGCACATTGAATGCGCCTACTGAAATTCAGGTGGCACAGCAGAATACTACGGCGGATCGCGTCAGCCAGATGGTCTACCCGGTCGACAAGGCGCGCAAACGCGAGCTGCTGTCGCATCGCATTGGTGCCGAAAACTGGCAGCAGGTCCTCGTCTTCACGAGAACCAAGCACGGTGCGAACAGGCTCGCGGCGCAACTTGAGACCGATGGAATTTCGGCAACCGCAATCCACGGAAACAAGTCGCAAACGGCCCGTACGCGCGCGCTGGCTGACTTCAAGCGCGGCGCCGTTCGCGTTCTCGTTGCCACCGATCTCGCGGCACGTGGCCTCGACATCAACCGGCTTCCTCACGTCGTCAATTACGAATTGCCGAACGTGCCGGAAGACTATGTGCATCGCATCGGTCGAACCGCTCGTGCCGGAAACGAAGGCGCGGCCATTTCGCTGGTCTGCGTAGATGAGCTGAGACTGCTGCGTGACATCGAGCAACTGCTGGGAACAAAGATTGAGAAAGAGTTCGTGCCGGGCTACGAAGTCGATCCCCGTATCAAGGCCGAGCCGATTCAGAACGGGCGCTCAGGGCGTCCGTCCGGATCCCGGAACGGGGGCGCACAGAAGCGTCGCTCAGGCCCGCCTAAGAGCCATGCCGCAAAGCGCAGCGGCCCTCCGCGGCGGCGGCGCAAGCAGGCCCAGGCAGGTCCGAAAACGTATTGACGGCGGTCTTTTCGATTGCTTTAAGAACACGCTTCGACCCGGTTCCTTTTGACCAGGAACCTTGCCGGGCCTAGGATCTGGCTGGTACTGCCTGCAGGAAGGACTGTCGAATGAAAACCGTCGTAACGATTGCTGTACTGTTGTTGATGTTTTCGGGGGATGCCCGATCACAGTCCGCCGCTGCGCCGGAATGGTTTATCAACGACATAGCTGCTCTGACAGCCGGTACGGGTCGCTGGGTAACCGACAATTCAGCCTACAAGAGCGACCAGGAACCGTTCGACGCCTACGTTACCGAGTGGAAAGCGTCCTTCGACGGTATAACCATGAGTGGCCGATTGTTCGGCATCAAAGACGGCAAGGAAACGGGCAATTTCTGGGAGTTCCGACAGTATTGGCATCCCGGGCGGAAGGAGGCTGTGCTCGAACAGTTCGGCTGGGGCGGCACCGTCGGCATTGGAACGATTTGGCTCGCGGACTCCGCCACAAAATCCGACCAGATGTTTTATTCAATTGATGGAAACAGCACCCGAACCGGTCACGTCAGCCGATTTCCCGACAGCGACTCCTACATTACCGAGAGCTTCGACATCGCGGGCGACATCTGGACGCTGAAGCGCAGGTACACGTGGCACCGAATTGTGACCGATGAGCAATAGCTCTTAAGAGGTCCAGAGCCGATCCGATCTCGTCGCAGCCCGTTTCAGTGTTGCAGAAGCGCCACCGTCAGCTCAGTCCTTCGACGCGACAGCGGCGGTGAAAACAACATCCGTCGAACTGTTTAGCGCGGTTTCGGCCGAGTCCTGCAGAACGCTGATAACGAAGCCGACCGCGACAACCTGCATCGCGATGTCGTTGGAGATACCGAACAGGCCACAGCTCAGCGGGATGAGAAGCAGCGAGCCGCCGGCCACTCCCGACGCGCCGCAGGCCGATAGCGCCGCGACAATGCTGAGCAACAGCGCCGTTGCGAGATCGACCTGGATACCCAGCGTGTGCGCCGCTGCGAGCGTGAGTACGGTGATCGTAATGGCGGCACCGCCCATATTGATCGTGGCACCCAGGGGAATGGATACCGCGTAGGTATCCTTTTCCAGGTTGAGTCGCTCGCAGAGTGCGAGATTGACCGGGATATTTGCCGCCGAACTGCGTGTGAAAAATGCCGTTACGCCGCTCTCCCGGAGTGCGGTAAGCACCACGGGGTAGGGATTTCTTCGTGTCTTGACCCAGACGATCAGCGGGTTAATCAGTAAGGCCATGATGAGCATGCTGCCGAGCAGCACGGAGAGGATACGCGCGTAACCGGCCAAAACCGACAGGCCGGACGTCGCCAGGTTGCCGGCGACCAGTCCGAAGATGCCGATTGGCGCGAGGCGAATGACGAGTCGCACGATGTGCGTCACCGCGTCCGCCGTATCCGCCAGCACCCGTCGTGTCGAGTCGGCCGCATGGTGCAGAAAAATGCCAAGCAGCACACCCCAGACGAGGATGCCGATGAAGTTGCCGGTGAGTATGGCGTTCACCGGATTGTCGACCAGCTTTTGCAGCAAACCACCCAGCACTTCGGCGATGCCCTGCGGCGCGCTGGCATCGACATCTGTCATCCGCAGTGCCAGCGTTGTCGGAAACAACGTGCTCATTGTCACCGCGAGCAGCGCCGCGGCCAGCGTACCCAACAGGTACATGATCAGGATCGGCCGCATTTGCGACGTGTGGCTCACGCGACGATTGGCGATCGCCGAAGCAACCAGCACCAGCACCAGCACCGGCGCGACCGCCTTGAGCGCCTGCACAAACAGATTGCCGAGCAGCATCGCCGCGGCACCGGCCTGCGGTGATACCTGTGCCAGCACGATGCCCAGGACAATGCCTATGCCAATCTGCAGGACCAGGCTGCCGCTCGTTATCCGTTCTATTATTGTGGTCGCCATGTGTTCACTTTTTGATCTTGTTGTGTCGCTAGATTAGCAGAATCACGGCCGACGACCCGTTCATGTTGGCGAATCTCGTACCCTCAATGCAGGAGCCGTGCCGTCGAAATTGCAGATCCGCAGGCCCTTACCGTCTAACTGTTACCGACTTCACTTGCGCGAACACCCGGTCACCGGTCTTGAGATCGAGACGCGCGACGGATCGCCGCGTGATCAGTGCCAGCAGATAGTCGTCTCCGGCCGCGAGTCGCACCAGCGACGACGACTGGCCGACCGTTCTCACGTCATCTACCGTCGCCTCGAAAACATTGAGTATGGTCGTACCATCCGGCCGGCTCAGGCAGAGGCTGACATCTTGCGCCGCGATTCGCAGTCGCACGCTTCGGTCCCTGCTCTCGTAACGGCCAGGCACGGTCAGTACGCCACCCGAAAACGCCAGCTCGGTGAGATTGAAGGCCTTGTCAAAGCGCTGGGGCCGGGCATCGACAACGCAGCCGGCGTTGCTGCCGGACAACAGCGGCAGGTCCAGCCGCGACAGCACTTCGTGGAGCTCACCGTTGGCGACGATCCGGCCATTATCAATCAACAGCAGGTGGTCACACAGCCGACTGACTTCATCAATGCTGTGGCTGACATAGACGATGGGCACCGACAATTCGTCGTGCAGACGATCGAGGTAGGGTAGCAGTTCTTCCTTGCGTCGCTGATCGAGCGACGCCAGCGGCTCGTCCATGAGAACGAGACGCGGCGACCGAAGCAGGACCGATGCAATCGCGACGCGCTGTGCTTCACCGCCCGACAGACCGTCGGGCTTGCGATCGAGCAGCCCGCCCAGGCCCAGCATGTCGACAACCTGTCGCTGATCCACTCGCGAAGCCCTGGACCGGCGCATGCCGTATTCGATATTGCCGAGAACATCGAGGTGCGGGAACAATTGCGGCTCCTGGAAAACATAGCCGACACCACGCCGATGGACCGGCCGCCTGTCGTGTGTCAGACCGGCTTCGAGGCCGGCGATGCAGCGCAGCAACGTCGTCTTGCCGGAGCCGGACTCACCGAACAACCCTGTGATGCCCCTGGCGGGAATCTTGACGTCGACGTCGAGCTTGAAGTCACTTCGCCGCAGTACGTGTCTCAGCGCGATGGTCGTATCGGTACCGGCAATCACTTTCTGCCCCGTCATCGCAAACTCCATCGCCGGTTGATCAGATACATGACAAGCAGCACGGCAAAGGCAAAACCCAGCAACAGCAGGGACATACGATGAGCATCGGCATAATTAAGTGTCTCTACGCTGTCGTATATCGCGATGGATATCACACGCGTTTCGCCGGGGATGTTGCCGCCAACCATCAGGACAACACCGAACTCACCCAGCGTGTGAGCAAAACTCAGCACAGTTGCGCCGACGAAGCCGCGGAGCGACATCGGCACCGCTACGGAAAAGAACGCGTCGAGTTTCGAGGCACCCTGCGTCCACGCAAACTCGAGGGTCTGGCGCGGCAGGGATTCGAAAGCATTTTGAAGTGGCTGAACCGCGAACGGCAGGCTGTAGACACAGGAGGCGATGACGAGACCGCTGAACGAGAAAGTCAGCGCGTTGCCTGTCAGCTGCACCCACCAGCTGCCGATGGCCCCGTTCGGCCCCAGCAGGATCAACAGGTAGAAGCCCAGCACCGTCGGTGGCAATACGATTGGCATCGCGACGATCGCCTGTGCGACCGGCTTGAACCCGGAGCGCGTTTGCGAAAGCCACCAGGCCAGGGGCATGCCGATGAGCAGCAGCAGGATTGTTGTGACAAGCGCGAGCTGCGCCGACAGCAACAGCGGCGTGAAGATCGACGAATTGCTGATTGCCCCCATCAGTCCGGCACGCGATAGCCGTGCCGGCGAATAATTTCCCTGGCCGGCAGGGACTCCAGGAACTGCAGGAAACCTCGCGCACCCGCGTTGCCGCCTGCACGCGCCAGCAGCACCAGCTGCTGGCGCAACGGTGCATGCAGCGTCTCGGGAACGGGCCAGCTGCAGCTCGCTCGCGGCAGGCTGGCTAACGTTGTCTGCGCTTTCGCAATGAAACCAAGGCTTGCGTTCCCGGTTGCAACGAACTGCAGGGTCTGTGCAATGTTCTCGCCATACACGGCGCGTTTCGAGGCGACCTCCCAGAGGTTCTCGGCGACCAGGAATTCGCGAGTCGCTTTTCCGTACGGTGCCGTCTCCGGATTGGCAAGTGCCAGCCGGCTGTAACGACCCTGCTCGAGCGCCTCCCGGCAGTCCTTGCCCTGCAGACGCTCATCGCGCGACCACAGTACCAGGCTGCCCAGAGCGTAGGTCCGTCGGCTTCCGCTGACGATAAGGCGCCGCCGCTCGAGCTGCAGCGGACGTTCGCTATCGGCGGCCATGTAAATGTCATAGGGCGCGCCGTTCAGAATCTGCGCATAGAGTTTGCCGGTCGACCCGTAGCTGATGCGAACCCTGACCCGAGTCTCTTGCATGAATGCGTCAGACAGTTCGGCCGCGGCGCTCGAAAAGTTACTCGCCACCGCGACGGTTACTACGTCGCTGGCAAAGAGAAGGCACGGAAACAGACCGGGAAGCAGACCGAGAATCAGGAACGGGGCACCTGGGCGACCCCGACGGAACCGCACGGCTCAGGTCACAAGCTGCGCTTTCTTCTGCCGGCGGTATCGATGCAGTAGCGGCTCGGTATAACCGTTGGGTTGGTCACAGCCTTCGAACACCAATGCACAGGCGGCTTGAAAAGCGATGCTTGACTCAAAGTCGTCACTCATGCGTTCGTATGATGCATCACCCTCATTCTGCCTGTCGACGACTTTCGCCATCCGTTTGAACGTCTCGAGCACCTGCTTCTTATTGGTCACGCCGTGCAACAACCAGTTCGCGATATGCTGGCTCGAGATGCGCAGCGTTGCCCTGTCCTCCATCAGCCCTACATCACTGATGTCCGGTACCTTGGAACAACCGACACCCTGGTCGATCCAGCGTACGACGTAACCGAGTATTCCCTGCGCATTATTGTCAAGTTCCGCCTGGATTTCATTCGCCGAAAGCTGGCTCAGGTCTCCGAGCGGCGGTGTCAGGATGTCGTCGAGGCTTGCCAGCTTTCTTTTTGCGAGCTGCTGTTGCCGCTCACGCACATTCACGGCGTGGTAGTGCATCGCGTGCAGCGTCGCGGCGGTCGGCGAAGGCACCCAGGCGCAGTTTGCCCCCGCTTCCGGATGCGCCTGCTTGGTGTCCATCATCTGGCGCATTTCGTCCGGCTTCGGCCACATGCCTTTGCCGATCTGGGCCTTGCCCGGCAGGCCGCAGCGGATGCCGGTATCGACGTTCCAGTCTTCGTAGGCTTTGATCCAGGGCTGCAGCTTGATTGCCTCCTTCTGCAAGACCGGGCCAGCCCGCATGCTGGTGTGAATCTCATCGCCGGTACGATCCAGAAAGCCGGTATTGATAAATACGATTCGCTTCCTTACTGCCCGAATGCATTCGGCGAGATTCACGGTGGTGCGACGCTCTTCATCCATAACGCCAACCTTGATCGTGTTGGGCTCGAGATGGAACATTTTCTCGACGCGGCTGAAGAGCCGGTCTGTAAAAGCGACCTCCTCCGGCCCGTGCATTTTCGGCTTGACGATGTAAATGCTGCCCGTGGAGCTGTTCGGCTGCAGCCCGTCACGCCTGCGATCGGTCATCGCACAGGCGGTCGTAATAACGGCGTCGAGCAAGCCTTCGAAAATTTCGTCGCCGGCACTGTCAAGTACCGCATCGGTGCTCATCAGGTGACCCACGTTTCGAACCAGCATCAGGCTACGACCGGACAGCTGCAAGGTACTGCCATCGGGCGCCGTATAAATGCGGTCCGGGTTCGGTTTGCGCGTGAGCGTCCTGCCGGATTTTTCGAAAGTAGCCTCGAGATTGCATTGCATCAATCCCAGCCAGTTTCGATACACGCCGACTTTGTCTTTCGCGTCTACGGCCGCGACCGAATCCTCGCAGTCCTGGATCGTGGTCACCGCACTTTCGAGAATGACGTCGGCGACATGAGCCGGCGCATCCTTGCCGACCGGGTGATTGGGACTCACCCGAATTTCGATGTGCAGGCCATTGTTCCGGAGCAGATACGCACAACCGTCTTCCGTCTCTGCGAAACCGACAAACTGCCGCGGATCTTTCAGGGGAACGGTTTCGCCCCCGGCAAGTGAAGCAACGAAGACCGCGCCGGACTCCGGACGGTCGAGACCGTAGTTATTGACGTCAGCGTGACTGACGCCGTCAAGCGGAACGACTCCGTCAAGAAACGCCGTCGCATAGCGAATCACGGCCGCGCCGCGGGTCGGATTGTAGCCACCATCGCGCTGCTGGCCGTTTTCCTCGCCAATAACGTCCGTGCCGTAAAGCGCGTCGTACAGGCTGCCCCAGCGGGCGTTGGCCGCATTGATCGCGAAGCGCGCGTTGCTCACCGGAACAACGAGCTGCGGCCCGGCGATCTCGGCAATCTCCGCATCGACATTCGCCGTCGATATCTTGAAGGACTTGCCGGCATCGGTGAGATAGCCGATTTCTCTGAGGAACGCGACATAGTCCGCGTGCCGCCACTTCTTACCCTTGCGCTTCGAGTGCCAGGCATCGATCTTCTGCTGCAATTCGTCGCGAACCGCGAGCAGGGATCGATTGACCGGGGTGAGCTCCTCGAGCAGCGATTCGAGCCCGCTCCAGAACAACCCGGGGTCCAGATCGATCGCTGGCAGCAGCTCCTGCTCGACGAAATCGAAGAATTCAGGCGCTATGCTCAGCGCGCCAACCACGCGCCGTTCGTCATTGCTCATCAGATCAACCGTTGCGGAATCCATGGGTATTAGCTCTTGCGGAGCCGGCAACTGTCAACCCGTTTACGCGACGAACTGCTCTTCTTCAGTGCTTCCCGCCAGCGCGGTCGTGGATGACAGCCCGTGCATAATCGTGTTCTGTACGGCATCGAAGTAGCCGGCACCTACGAAGGACTGGTGTTTCGCCGCGCGGAATCCGTGCTTTTCGTCGGCGAATTCCTGCTGCTGCAGCTGCGAGTACGCGTACATGCCGCTTTCCTTGTAGGCCCGCGCCAGGTTGAACATGCTCGAGTTCAGCGCATGCCAGCCCGCCAGCGTGATGAACTGGAACTTGTAGCCCATCTTGCCGAGCTCCTCGCGGAACACTTTCATCGTTGCATCGTCGAGATTGGCTTTCCAGTTGAACGACGGCGAACAGTTGTAGGCGAGAAGCTGATCCGGGAATTTCGCATGGATCGCTTCCGCGTAACGTCTTGCCTGCTCGAGATCGGGTTTCGACGTTTCACACCAGATCAGGTCGGCATACGGTGCGTATGCCAGACCGCGTGCAATTGCCTGGTCCAGGCCCGCATTGGTGCGGTAAAAGCCCTCGGGCGTACGCTCACCGGTGATAAAGGCATGATCCCGCTCGTCGGAATCCGACGTGATCAGGTTGGCGGCGTCCGCATCCGTGCGTGCGAGCAGGACGGTCGGGACGCCCAGTACGTCGGCGGCGAGTCGCGCGGCGTTGAGCTTGGCAACGGCTTCATGCGTGGGCACCAGTACCTTGCCACCCATGTGACCGCACTTCTTGGCGGAGGAGAGCTGGTCTTCGAAATGCACGCCGGCGGCGCCCGCCTTGATCATGCTCTTCATCAGTTCGAAAGCGTTCAGGTTGCCGCCAAAGCCGGCTTCCGCATCGGCGATGATCGGCGGCAGCCAGTCGATGCTGTCGTCACCGTTCAGCGCATGAATCTCGTCGGTACGCAGCAACGCATTGTTGATGCGTTCGACCATCTTCGGCACGGAATCGACCGGGTAGAGGCTTTGATCGGGATACATCTCGCCCGCGCTGTTGCCGTCGCCTGCAACCTGCCAACCGGAACAATAGATCGCTTTCAGGCCGGCCTGTACTTCTTGAATGGCCTGGTTGCCCGTCAACGCGCCCAGCCCGCAGACCGGTTCCTCCTGGTTGATAAGGCGCCAGAATTTCTCGGCACCCAGTCGCGCCAGGGTGTGTTCGATCTGCACCGTACCGCGCAGTTTCACGACGTCCTCGGCGCTGTAGCTGCGCCCAACGCCTTTCCAGCGCGGGCTGTCTGCCCATTCCGATTCGAGCTTCCTTGTCTGTTCCTGTCGCGTCATGGCCATGTTGTTTTCCTCTCCAGAATCGCGGCTCGGGCCGCGAATAAATTACTTGCCGCCTATTTTAATGCCGATTAGAATTAAATTTGACAGTGAGAATTTTACACTGTTAATTTCACAGATTCATCCGGCATTCGGGAAAGGAGTTCTTATGTCCAGTCACCAGGGCCTGCGCCGCAAAGCTCACTTTCTTGGCACTAAAATCAAGAGCTTGCGCAAGCGCAACAACCTGACCCTCGAGGACCTCTCCATTCGCTGTGTCCAGATCGATGCGGAAGCCGGGCCGTCCGTGTCGTATCTGTCCATGATCGAGAACGGCAAACGCGTGCCCTCCGAGCGTTTGCTGGAGATCATCGCCGAGATCTTCCAGAAGGAAACGAGCTGGTTCTTCGATGAATCCCTCGACGATGAAGCGATCGACACGGCGCCGGCTGCAGCCGTCAGTGGCATGCCGCTGGAGCCTGGCTTCCTGTTCTCGGAATCCTTGCTGCAACTCGCCATCCCCGAATTGCTCGCGCAGACAGGAACGACGGGGCGTCAGTTTGCTCACCTGCTGATTCGCGCGCATCAGGAGTCCAGCAAGAACCGCTTCCCCGATATCGAACGCGCTGCGGAGACGGTCGGCAAGAAACAGTTTCCGATGCATCTCGACAATGTTTTTGCGATTGCGAACGAGCTCGGTCTCGAGATCAAGTGGTTCGACAATACGACGTTCAAGGATCGCGGTGACGCCGACAGGCCACTCAATACGCTCGTCCGTTCGTTCTTCGATGCACCGAACAAGGTGTACCTCAACAAGGAACTGGAGAAAGACCCGGCGAGGCTCAAGTTCGACCTGGCCAATCATATCGGGCATATGGTCTTGCACGGTGGCGATGGCGCCCGTGCGCCGCAGGTATCGGGCGGGCGCGTATCCGGCCGCCGACACGATGACGACTCGCTCAACGTCGATGTCAAGGACATCCTGTATGCCTGGCGTGATTTCGAGTGCAGCTATTTTGCCGCCGCCCTGCTCGCGCCGAAGACTCCGTTTCGGCAATTTCTCGCCCGCCAGGCCTACGCCATCAATGCCGGTGACAAAGTCGACCTGACAAAGACACTCGTGATGCGACGTATGCCGAGCGTTTCGCCATATCCGCACTGGCACTATTTTGACGCCTATCCGCCGGGCCATCTGCGCGCCGTCTATCGCGGCAATGGCATTCCATTGCCGTGGGGTAACATGACGCTGGTGTCCGACCCCTGCCAGCACTGGGCCGTGTTTCGTATGCTGAATACCCGTTCCACGAGACCATCGTCACAGATCTCGGTTTTGCGCAGCGGTGATGACAAACGCCTGTATTGCTGTCAATCGATACGCAGCAAGGACGCCGCCGGCAACCCCCACGTACTGTGCGCCGGGGTCGACCTGTCGCCCGCGCTGACCGCACAGAACATCGACCCCAAGCGCACGATCGACATGATCGAGGCGAGCTGCAACAGCGGCGGCGGCTCGGCGCCCATACCCGGCGAAGCCCGAAAGCAGCTCGAGAGCATCAGCAAGATCCTCAATATCGGCTGGATCGCACACGGCGCGGCAACGAATGCGACCATCATTTGCCAGCGCAGCTCGAACTGCCCGCGCGACAAGCACTGCCTTGGCAAGGCTCCGCCGAAGCTGAAGCCGCAGATCGACAAGATCCGCGAGGCCGTTTTGAACGGCTAGTGTCCTGTCCGGCGAAACGGCCGGAAATTGTTTCATCGGGGTGCTACTCGATCGGGAGGACCTTATAATGATCGGCGTCTAAAGTCAGCGAGTCAGTCATGTCAGCACCGGATGTAAAAGCCTTTTTCGATGAGGCGACCTTCACCGTTACCTACGTGGTCAGCGATAAGAAAACATCGCGGGCCGTCATTATCGACCCGGTACTCGACTATGACGCGGCTTCCGGCCGAACCGCGACCACCTCGGCGGACCAGGTCATCGCTTTCATCACGGCCAAGGGATTGAGCATAGACTGGATTCTCGAGACACACGTCCATGCCGATCATATCAGCGGCGCCCCCTACCTGAAGGACAAGCTCGGCGCCCAGACGGCGATCGGCCGTCACGTGAAGTCGGTACAGTCTACCTTCAAAAAGATTTTCAACCTGAGCGACCTGGTGCCGGACGGCAGCCAGTTCGACCATCTGTTCGAAGACGGAGAGACGTTCGAGGTAGGCAGCATCAGCGGGCGCGTCATTGCCACGCCCGGCCACACGCCGGCCTGCGTTACCTACATTATCGGAGAGGCAGCCTTTGTTGGCGACACGCTTTTCATGCCAGACTTCGGCACGGCCAGGACCGATTTCCCGGGCGGCAGCGCGGCGCAGCTCTATGCGTCCATCCAGAAAATACTTGCCTTGCCGGACTATACCCGCCTGTTCGTGTGCCACGACTACAAGGCACCCGGACGAGATGTGTTTGCCTGGGAAACGTCCGTAGCGGCCCAGCGCAATGACAACATTCATATCAACAAGACAGTATCCGAATCGGAGTTTGTAGCCATGCGTGAAGATCGCGACAGCCAGCTCGGCATGCCGAAACTGTTGCTGCCCTCCATCCAGGTAAACGTGCGGGCCGGCGAGTTTCCCGCTCCTGAAGACAACGGTGTCCGATACCTGAAGATTCCCGTCAACGCCCTGTAGCCGCGCCCGTATCTGCTGATGACAGTCGCCGCTTGCCAACGAGAAACGAGTTTGCGGAATATTGACGCGCTCCTGTTCCAGCTACTGCCGGTTCGGTCAACCGGTCCGAGGATAGGCCAATGACGCCCAAGAAAACCGACGTGGACGTTGACCAGGGCGACCGACTCGTGGCGATGGCTCGACGCCAGCGCGAAGAACGCGAGAAAGGTTACAGGGCGCAGGCGCTCAAGCTCTTTCCCAGGATATGCGCCCGCTGCGGCCGTGAATTCAGCAGCGAAAACCTGCGTGAGCTCACTGTCCATCACAAGGACCATGACCACGACAACAACCCGCCCGACGGCAGCAACTGGGAATTGCTCTGTCTTTATTGTCACGACAACGAACACGCACGGTATCTGGACGCGGCGCCTCAAGGTGGACGCGGATCCGACGAAAAATCCATGCCCTCGTCCTCCCACACGCCGTTCGCCGGTCTCGACGCGTTGTTGAAACGCAAAGAGTAGCGGGACATGCAGATCTACAAGCTCACCGAGATGTGCTCCGTCGCCGGCCAGATTCAGCCCGCCGATGTCGAGACACTAAAGCAAACCGGTTATGTTGCCGTCGTCTGCAATCGTCCGGATGACGAGGATTTTGGGCAGCCCCCGGCGATCGATATTGAGAAGGCATGTGCTCAATACGGCGTCGCGTTCTACCACCTGCCTATTTCCAACGCAGGCATCAACGCGGACATGGTGACGAAGTTCCAGAGGATAATTGCCGAGAGCAACGGGCCGGTACTCGCCTACTGTCGTTCCGGGCAGCGTTCGTCAGTGCTTTGGCAGTACGGTGGATCGCCATAGGAGTTCGCGCTTTCCGATGCGGCCGCTTGATTCAGCCAGGAACCGGCTTAGAATCGGACTTCCTCGCAAGCGACAAGGACGCAACAACTCGAGCGTGGTTGCGATATTAGACGGGAGGAATGCAGTGATTGAGCACGGTTCGCGTTGGTTTATCCCGACAGGTCTCATTATTTCCTTGTTCGGTTGTGCGACGGCCAGCTCCGGCCCGACGATTCCAGGGCCGGACGAATTGCCGACGATCTCGATCGGCGACCCGATTTTCGTCGCCTTTGAAGATGGTCACGGTTATGCGTGCTCGACCTGGGCCGGCACAAAACTGTGGCTCAGCAGTGCCGATTTCGCCGATGCATTAGCAAGCACGCTGCGAAATGCCCGTGCCAACGTGGTTGCTGCCGAGACACGGGCGAAGTATGTGTTGTCATTCGGCGGCGCCGGTGCATCCGTGAGCTACGAAATTCGCGACCGCCTCGGCGGTGAAGTCGTGTGGCGAACCTCCAAGCCATGGCCGCAACAGGTCGCCGGATGCGCCCTGTGTTGCAACGATCACGCGAAGTCACATTTCGCCTGGCTGGCCGAGGATCTGGCCACCTGGGACGGCACGCCCGAGGTGGCGGAGTAATCCTGTCTGAGGGGGAATTTCCATGAAATCACTTGCAAACGTCCTGTTACTTGGCGCCGTCGTAATGACCGCCGGTTGCGTTACCGCTGATCGGGTCCGCGGCCACATCCTGCAGCCAACCGATCGAGTCCTGCCGAACTACCAGGACAACCTGGTGATTATGGATGTGCGGATCGTCACCGATGGCGATCCCTTGAAGCTTAACGGGATGCAGCTTCGACACACCGGAACGGGCGAGCCATGGCGGCTGGCCCTGTTTTCCAATGTATTCCTGAAAACTCAGGCATTGCCGTTCGAAGAAAGGGACGATGGGATTCATCACACGATTGTAGTGGATCTTCCGGAGGGAACGTACGAAGTGCAGTCCGCGGAGTTCCAGAACTATGTTGTCAACCTAGCAGGGTCAAACGTTGCCCAGTCACTCGAGCAGGCGCTTGACGAGCCTCTTCTCTTTGAAGTCGCGGCATCTTCCAGTCCCCAATACCTTGGCGAACTGGAATTTCGCATCCGTCCGACTGTTGTCCGTCAAAGTCGAGATGGCACATCTACGATGCTTGGCGCTGCCGACAAGTCGCCGGGCTATGGCAAGAGGGGTCTCGACCCTGGAGGAACCGACGCAATGGTGGGGGCCGCGGCGGCGGCTGTGGCAACGGATGTCCAGACGATGACCGGGCGCGTCGATGTTTTGGTAACACCGCCGGGCGACGCAACCACTGTAGGCGTCGGCAGGCGATTTCGGGCGCTGTCCGGCACACCCGTCGTGCCAGGCAAGATGTGGATTCGATACAACGACAGCCCTTGAACACACAGCACCAGGTCGCTTCTGCGTAGCAAACGCAGGTAGGTGTCGTCGGCTGCCAGGCTGGTGACAGGGCGCCGCAGGCTCAATTCAACCGTTCGATGGGAAACAGACCCGCTGTTCTGACCGGGTAGCGGCGCAACAGAATCAGATCAAGATTGGGGCATAGATGACTGACACAAAGCGAAGCAGGCGGCATCGAAGCCGCAGATTCATCAGGGACGTGTTGGTACATACGCCCGTGGTCGGAATGGCCTTCCTTTTGCTGGTCCTCTGGATACTTTTTTCAGCCGGCTTGTATCTGGCCGAACGGGGTGCCGAAGGAACGACGATTACGAGTTTTGGTCGCGCCCTGTACTGGGGTATAGCGGCCTTCTCCACCGCCGGAATTGCCGATATGCCGGTCAACGGCCTCGCCGAAGCGATCGGCGGCGTGTGGATCATTGTCGGTTCCATAATCTTCTTCGGGGCGATCGTCGCTACGGTCACGGCCTATTTCATGCGCCCCCTGCAGCGGCCGTCGAAGCAGATTGTCGAGACGATCGAATACAACCTGGAGCAGCTCGATGATCTGACCGTCGAAGAACTGGAGATATTGAAGGACACGACGGATACTCTTATCGAGCACATGGAACGAGTGAAACTGAACCAGTCGGCGAAGTCGAAAAAAAACCAGTAACCAGCCTTACACCTTGCGCCGCAGCACCAAATGACAAGCTGCCGATCTGGCGGCTCACCGCAGGGATCTGCAATACGGAATCAACGACGTCGAATTATCCGCGGCGAACTACGGCCTGGGCGCGCCATGCCCGCCGTGGCACGGCCCGCAACCCGTATTACATAATAATTTGCTTGCTGAAAAATAGCAGCGGCACACCTGCATTGACGGACGGCAAGTCCCTCTCGAGTGTCGGTATTGGGAGACAGTAGCGATTTCGTGCGAACTGGCTGTAGCATTCGGACATACAGAAAACGCATTCGCATTCCTGGAGAGAGATAATGACAAATCGTCGATTGATGACGCTGGTATTCGCAACGATTGGCGGGATGACAACGCTCGCTGGCTGCTCCGGCGGCTCCGGCGGCTCGTCGGGATCTGAACCGGCAACGGGCCTGCTGAGTCTGGGGGTAAGCGACGCGCCGGTACAGGATGCAAGACAGGTTTGCATCGAATTTTCCGAAGCGGAGTTCAAGAAGGCTGGCTCCGACAATCAGGTTATCGTCTTCGATCCACCGGCGAAGATCGACCTGCTGGCCTACCAAGGCATGAATGCCGCAGCGCTGCTAACGGACGAAACCCTCGAAGCGGGCGAGTATCAGTGGGTACGGCTTGCCGCCAACGCCGCGCAAGGCGCTAACGGTGGGGCGGGCGCCGGTATGAATGACACTGAGTGCGTCGGCGCTGGCTCCTACATCGTTACTGAAGACGGTGGCGTGCATGGTCTCTACATACCCAGCAGCGCCCAGTCGGGCTTGAAACTCAATCGCGGCTTTACCTTGCCGGTTGGCGGCGCCGTCGACTTCGTCGCCGAGTTCGACTTGATGAAGAGCATCCACGCGCCGCGGGGGCTGGACCCGGATTACATCATGCGACCGACCGTCCGACTGCTGGACCGCAGCGAGACCGGCAGCATCGCCGGCGAAGTATCCGCGGCTCTGGCGACCCAGGCCGACTGTATGCCCGCGGTGTATCTCTACAATGCGGACGAAGCACCGGACGACAACGAAGATGACGGCGAGATGGACAGCATCGATCCGATCGCCTCTGCAATGGTAGAGATGCGCAACGACGGTCGTTATCTATACGAGATTGGGCCGCTGTCGACAGGCGTGTACGACGTGGCTTTCAGTTGCGATGCCGATGATCCGGTTGAGGATGAAACGCTCACCTACGAATTGTCGGCGGATAACCCGGTCGAGGTGCTTCCCAACCAACGGGCAACGGCCAACTTCTAGCCCGGATATTTAACCAGTTGGCAACTTCAATCGGATAGCCGCTTCCGAAAACGTTGCATCCCCGCGATCCAGCGATCGTGGTCGCTGGCTTTTCGTTGCACGTAGGTGCTGACCTCGGGGTGCGTGAGTATCAGGAATCGCCCGGCGAGCGCCTGCTCGACAACGATGTCGGCAACTTCCTCGGGCCGCATGATGCCGTCGACGTCGTTGCCGAGGAAGCCGCCTTCCATCGAGTCGGAGTCGTCATCGATGCCGATCATGCGGGTGGCGACCGCCTGCGGGCACACTACCGATACGACGATTCCGGCGTCGCCGTAGTCGATCGCCAGGGATTCGGCGAAGCCAACCGCCGCGTGCTTGGTGGCGGAATACGCCGAGTCGCCGATCTGGCTGAGGAGTCCCGCCGCCGAAGCGGTGTTCACGATGTGGCCGGCGCCTCGCTCGAGCATGCGCGGTATCACGGCACGCGCCGCGTAGACGTGCGCCATGACGTTGATTCTCCAGCAGGCATCCCAGCGGTCGTCGACCGGGTTCATGCCGCCTTCGGCCGAGATCGCGCCGCTGGCGCCGTCGCCGTAGCCGACGCCGGCATTCGAGATAAACATGTCGATCGGGCCCAGGTTTTCTTCGACGTCCGCAACGAGACTGGCGACCGCCTGCTCGTCGCTGACGTCAAGGCCCCTTGCGATTCCACCGATCTCGTCCGCTACCGTCGTTGCCGCCGCTTCGTCGATGTCGACGACGACAACCTTGACGCCGTCGCCGGCAAGGCGCCGGCACAACGCACGACCGATGCCGTGGCCGCCGCCCGTAACCACCGCAACCCGCAGCGTCGACTCGCTCACATGCCTTGCTCCCCGCCGGCTTCATAAACGACCTTGCCGTCCAGGACCGTCATGACAACGCCTGTCTTGTGGATGTCGTAGGCATCGATCTCGAAGATATTCTGGTCCAGCACGACGAGATCCGCTTTCTTGCCGACCTCAATGGAGCCGATCTGATCGTCCATGTGCATCTGGTAGGCGGCATCGATTGTAAATCCGTGAACGAGAGTCTCGACATCGATGCGCTCACTCTCGCGTGGCTGGATCGGCGCCTCAGGCTCTCCCGGGTTCTGGCGCGTATGGCCAATCTCGATCTGCAGGACAGGAGAAAGACCCAGCGTTCCGGCGCCGCTGGCCGGGAAATCGCTGCCGAATGACAGCCGCACGCCAAGGTCCTTCAGGCTCTTGTATCGCCAATAGCGATCGAACTGATCTTCACTGACGAATTGCTCACCGTAGGTATCGTAGGACGCCCACAAGGGGGTGCTCTGTGCGATGACATCGAGTTCGGCGAAGCGTGGCAGATCCTCGTCGGTGATCACCTGGATATGACAGATAGCGTAGCGAGTCGGGCTGTCCGGCGCCTGCTTGCGCGCCGCTTCGATGGCGTTCAATGCCTCGTGGATCGCGCGTTCGCCGAGCGCGTGAATGTGTACGTCGATGCCGTTGCTGGCCGCGCCCACCACCATCGACGTCATCTCCGCCTCGGTGAATACCGTCTCGCCGCTGTTGCCCGGTTCTCCCTGGTAATCCTCGAACATGGCGGCCGTGCGGCCCTCCACCGTACCATCGTCCATGATCTTCAGGACCTTGTAGTGGTAACGATCGCCTTTGATCGTGCGGCCCCACTGCAGCGCCTTGTCGACGGCAACAGCGACGTCTTCCGGCCCGCGCGGCCGGTAAGAGCCGATCAGCCTTACCGTCATCTCGCCGCTGTCCTCGATTTGCCGGAGCACCGACGCCGCGACCTCCTCGTAGCCGATGACGCCCGCGTCGAAAGCCGCGGTCACGCCATAGGCGTTCATGATGTCGAAGATGATCTTCGTCCCCTCGATCACGACGTCCGTGGTGATGACATCCAGGCTGTCCATCGCCATGCCCGCAGTCCCCTCGAGCAGGTAGCCCGTCGCATCGCCGTTGGCGTCACGCTTGTAATAGCTGAAACCGGGAACCGGGTCCGGCGTATCCTGCGTGATGTTCAGGGCCTCCAGCGCCGCCGTGTTCGCCCAGGCGGCATGGAAGCCCTCGTCCATGATCAGCACGGGACGATCGGACACGATCTCATCGATCAGCTGCCGCGTCGGCCCGACGGGACCAAAGGTCGTCGCGAGAAAGCCGTAGCCGAACAGGACGGGAGCATCGGGGTTTTCGGCCGCGAACCCGGCGATCGCTTTGACCCAGTCTTCGACGGCACCGCCTGTCTCCAGCGACAGCGCGGTGGCGTAAGCGCCGCCGACGAGCGGATGTACGTGCGAATCAATAAATCCGGGCAGCAGCAACCGGCCCTTCAGATCGTGCAGGACCGTTGCCTCACCAAGCAGCGCTTCGGCCCCCGCCGCATCACCGACGTAGATAATTTCATTGCCCTTGACAGCGACCGCCTCGGCCCAGGGTCTGTCGTCGTCGACGGTATAGACGCGGGCGTTGGTGAAGACAAGATCCGCCGCATCCCGCTGCTCTGGGGTATCGCCGCATGCGGCAAGCGCGACGACACTCAGCAGTGCAGCAGTGATCCTGCTATTCAAGGCCGGAGCCATCCGCCGAGTAAATCACCCAGATTTTCGTATAGCCCTCTGTGTCCCAGACGCCTGTCCACTCTTTCGGAATCGTAACGGCTTCTCCGGCGTTGATGACCTGCACCGTTCCGTCGCTCGATGTCAGGGTTACGCCACCCTCCAGAAAGTACATGAATTCGTCGACACCGTAGGGCTCGGTGATCTCGAAGCGTACGGCGCCGGATTTGTACATTCCCGAAGCGAATTTCCGGTCGCTCGACAACAGCGACGTAACGTCCAGCGTCGTATTGCCGTTCTCGGTGGTCTCCAGCATGTCCGGCCGATCGAACACCTCACCCGCAATGTCCGCCTTCGAGAGTTTTGCCGGATGCACCGGCTCCCCGGCCAGCACGCTTGCCACGCTACCGGCAAGGACCAGCAGGCCAATATCGAATAAATAGATTCGTCGCATTTGCACCCCTTCGTATTTAGCCGCCATTCTATTTCTTGTAGCCGGGTCTCAAGTGTCCTGTTTCCCGTGCAGCACGAGACAGGACACTAGATTAGCGTCGGCAGCGCGGTTAATCCACAATAGCCATCATCTTGTTCACCGGGAAGCCTGAAATGCAGCGATGGCAACAAAGACGGTCCCTCTTGCTGATGGTCGCGTGGCTTGCGTCCCCGGTACTGTTTGCGGCTGGCGACGTCAACGAGGAGCGCGTGCTTGCCGAGGCGGCCAGCGGCACGAACTGGCTGCTGAAAGGCGGTAATTTTCGCGGCGAACACTTCAGCCCGCTGCGCGAAATAAACGACAGGACGGTGAAAGACCTCGGGCTTGCCTGGTCCACGGAGCTGCCTGTGCCGGACGGTATCTCTGCGACACCGATCGTGGTCGACGGCGTTGTCTATCTCTCCGGCGCATGGTCGCTGGTTTTTGCCCTCGACGCGGAAAGCGGCAGGGTTCTCTGGCAACACGATCCGGATGTACGCTCGCGCCTCGCCAACGATCCGGGCATGTCCTGGATAGGCCGCGTCAACCGTGGTGTTGCGGTCTGGCAAGGCAAGGTATTTGCAACAACGGCCGATTGCCGGCTGATCGCGCTCGACGCCGGGACCGGCAAGGAGCTCTGGACCAGGCAGACCTGCGATCCGGAGATGGGCTATGCGATCAGCGACTCACCGTACGTAGGCGGCGACAGCGTTTTCGTCGGCAACGCCGGCTCCGAGTCGCACGAGAAGAACCGCGGCTATGTGTCGGCCTACGACGTCAATAACGGTGATCTCAAATGGCGCTTCTACATTGTTCCCAGCGACAGGCCGGAAGAAAACACGACCGCCGCCATGAAGATGGCGGCGAAAACCTGGTCGGGAGACGCCCTCGGGAAATTCGGTGGCGGCGGCAGCAACTGGAACGAAATGACCTACGACCCGGTATCGGGGCTGCTGTTTTTCGGCACGGCCGGTGCTATTCCCTATCTCCACCATCTACGCAGCCCTGACGGCGGCGACAACCTGTTTCTCTCCTCCGTTGTTGCGGTGAATGCGGATACCGGAGAGTACGTCTGGCATTACCAGACGGTTCCGGAGGACAGCTGGGAGTACAACGCGACAATGAACATCGTTCTCGCGGACCTCGCCGTCGCCGGCAAGAATCGAAAGACGCTGCTGATCGCGCCGAAGAACGGCTTCCACTACACGCTCGATCGCCTGACCGGAGAACTGCTCGCCGCAGGGAAGTACGCGAAGGTCAACTGGGCAACCCACATCGACATGGATACGGGTCGGCCCGTGTACGATCCGGCCGCCGAGTACTGGAAACGCCCCGGCGAAAAAGTCGAAGTATGGCCGAATATGTGGGGTGCCCACAGCTGGAACGCGATGGCGTTTCATCCTCAACTCGGGCTCGTCTACATTCCCGTGATCGACGTTCCATCCGTCGTGACCTATTACGAAGGCGACGACTTTGATGACACCCTGGAGTTACAGACCAGCATCGGCGGAAAGCCGTTCAGTCCCGGCAAACTGGTCGCCTGGGACCCGGTAAAGAGCGAGGCCCGCTGGACGGTAGCGCACGATCTGCCTTTCAACGGCGGCATACTCGCAACCGCCGGGAACCTCGTCTTCCAGGGTGACGCGCACGGTCGCTTCAATGCCTACGCCGCCGACGACGGCAAGGCTTTGTGGTCCGTGACCACCGGCTCGAACATTACCGCGGCGCCGGTCAGCTATGCCATTGACGATCGGCAATACCTGCTGGCGCCGGTCGGAGCCGGCGGCGGCGTCCAGTTCGCCTATCCGGAAATGCACGGCGGCGACAGGGTTCAGGGTCCGACCCGCCTGATGGCTTTTGCGCTCGAAGCCGACATGCCCGTTCCCTCCGTCGATGTGGCGCCGCGGCCGCTGCCCGCACAGCCCGAACTCGAAGCGAGTGCCAGAGAACTCGAGGCCGGCCGGCAGATGTACGGCTGGGAATGCCAGGGTTGCCATGGCAAGGACGTCGTCGCGCGCTTTGGTGGCTCGGTTCCGGACCTGCGCTATGCCGACGGCGAAACCCATGCCAGCTGGCACGGCATCGTAATTGGCGGAGCCCTCCAGGCCAAAGGCATGCCGCGCTTCGAACTTACCGTTGACGAGTCCGAGGCCGTTCGAAAATACGTCTTGTCACGTTCGCTGGAACTGCGCGAGAAAAACGAATAATCGACTCCGTCACGAGACAAAGCCCCATCACATGAGCGTGACGGGGCTAATCCTGAATACATCAGTTTTAGAACCCGGGATTCGTGCCATTATCGCAATTGAATTCGAAGCCAAGCTTTTTATTGCCATATAACGGGTCTTTCTCCGACTTGTAAGAACCCGCCTTCACAAAAGCCGTGTCTACCCTGCGCGACTCTGTCAGAGCATAGGAGTACTCAAACTTGAGATTTCCGTCTTCGATTTCGAACTTTTCCCAGGTTCCATCGTTGAAGACGAGTAGGATATTCGACAATTCCTTTGTGTCGGATTCCACCGAGAATTCCAGGTCTCCGCATTCCGCGATCCATCCGCTAATATCGGCCACGCTGTTCTTGTCCGGCACGCCGTTCTTATCAGCCAACGCGGACGACATGCTCGCGTACGTAAACAATACGGCGCAGAGTCCAGTGATGATACGTTTAGTGGTAAGTGTGTATTGAGCAGTCATAATCTGTCTCCAAAGTTCAATCAACCTTACACGGGCAAAGGCCGTGCTGACCGACAACGACAACGTATTGGCGGCGGCGTGAGAACATCAGAGACGGGCTGCGGATTGCGGATCAGGCATTTTGGCCGCGAAAGCGGCCAACTGGAATTCCGGCAACTCCGCTATCCCGCGAACGTACCCGCTGGACCGGTGGCTTTGCGTCCCCGCCTTGCGACGGGTTTGCCTTTGTCAGTGTTGTGAGTAAATCACACTTGTATTGATCAGCGAGGGGTTATTTACATAAACACTACAAGCAATGCAACCACCACCGAAGTTCGTCAATCTGTTCCGGCGACCTGTTGCGCACCGCTGGCGAAGGAACATCCAGTTCAACGAGGAAGTATCGCTCCACCTGCCGAACGATTTCACCAACCAAATCAGACTCGATATGTCGCTGCCACAACTCGCGACCAACGCCAATACCCGTCTCTTCGCGAAGCTCGCGGCAGGCCGCATCACGGTGAGTCTCGCCAGCTTGCAACGCCACTTTGGGAGGGATCGGAAAGCCACTTGGTCTGTTTTAGCCTGCTGGGCCGTAACGACACAGGAGCAACTGTTGCTGGGCATCGAATGCGATGATCCGGGATGCAATCCGGACAGCCCTCTCAGGCACGCTTCCAATCTTCGAGAAGAATGCCATACAACACCATGTCTTCGTACTTCTCCCACTTCATCAGGTCTTGTCGTGCGATACCTTCCTGCTGCATGCCGATCTTCTCCATTACGCGCCCCGACGATGGATTTCTAGCCAGGTGTCGCGCATATATTCTGTTCAGTTGCAGATCAGAAAATCCGAACTCAACAACTGCTTTGGCTGCTTCTGTCGCGTAGCCTTTATTCCAATACGGTCTGCCGGTCCAATACCCAAGCTCGGCTTTGTTGAACCGCCTGTCTATCGTCAGACCGACAGCCCCGACTAGGCAAGCCCCCTCACGAAGGACAACCGCGAAGGTCACTGTCGAATTGGTTTCGTATCCTGGTTTGTGTGTTTCGATCCAGGATTCCGCCATACCATCTACGTACGGATGCGGAATATTTAGTGTTGTATCCGCAATTTCTCGGTCCCCAGCCAGGCGCATAACATCCCGAGCATCGCTCAAAGAAAATGGGCGTAACGTTAAACGCAATGTTTCAAGTGTTGGCTGCGTCATTTGTTTCGAGATGAACGATTCCCCGAACTGATGCATAGTCTGTGCTTGATCCGTTTAGGGTTTTTGGTAGCGGAAATTTTAGCGCAACCCAGGCAAATGGCTCAGTTGGGCCAGAAAGAGACGACCGATACATTAGTTGTCGAGTTCACTTTCGAGCATCTCGATGACTTGGGCCAGTTGTCCTTCGACACCGGGATGTCCAACCTCCAAGATATCCGAGAGACGTTCAATCTTTGCGACTAGTAGATTTCGAAACTCGATAGTCGAAAGCAATTCACTGTGACGATAACGTTTAGAGGAACCTAGATCGCGCGTTTTGATCGTGGTTTCCGGCTGCCCCGGTCGATGCTTCATGCTGGCGGTTATCTGCGCCATGTTGGCGCTGGCAATCATGAATGGCGTCATTACGTCTTTATGGAATTGGCCATCGTTTCTATAGTGGTACTTAACCCTTCCGATCGCGACCTGCAGCGCTGCTAATTTTTGTACAAGCTCAACGTTGGAGATCAGCGCTAGGTTGCCGCCTGCGGCAAGTTGACTCAAGGGCGCGCTGTCCCACAGGGCGTCATTACTCACCCACCATGTATCGCTAATCAAACGATCTACCGAGTCTTCGCTCAGCTCTTGCTCTTTGTTTGACGCCGCCCGTAGTAGGGCTTCAGCAGAACTAATGATCGCTTCGCAAAATTCGTTCATGTCTGCCAAAAGCACCTGCTTGACTCGAAGGTCGTCAAGCAAAGTCCGTAGAACGATTTGCTCAGATTCATCCCGCTGCCTGTCATCCCACCAGGCATCGATTGCGAAAGCCAAGAGTATGCTCCCGACAATCGCCGCCGCTTCTACGGAAAGTCGTCTCCACGCAATTTTTTGGTCTGCCTTCATTTAATTATCATGTACTGGCCAACGGCTGCTTCTGGTCGCTGGCCGATATTTTACAACAGTTCCATCGAAGGGCGGCTAAGCACTTTATTCTTGCCCATACACCGCGCTTGCGATCTATCGTCCGACTGGAACGTCGGCGCCAGCGGAGCGCCGTCCTTTGCGCTGCATCGAGGAAAGCTTTGGCACTCGGCCACATGCGGTCAGTCGTTGATACGGAATACTCTCTGCGCGTTCCTGCCGAGAAACATCTCCTGGGCTTCCGGAGTCAGACCTAACTCCGCGAAGCCTTGCAGGGCCTTTACAGGCGTGATCATCGGGTAGTTGGTTCCGAACAGCACCTTCTCCCTGCCATTGGTCTTGATGTACTGAACGAGCTGCGACGGATAACGAGTAACGGTATAGGCAGACGTATCGATGTAGACGTTGTCGTGTTTGGTAGCGACCGCAATAGCCTCGTCTGTCCAGGGGTACCCAATGTGTCCACCCACGATGACCAGCTCCGGAAAGTCCAGAGCGACCCTGTCGAGATAGATCGGTCTCCCTACCTCCGACGGCATGAGTGGCCCGGTATGCCCTATTTGCGTACAGAACGGCACGCCAAGATCGCAGCAGGTTGTATAAACCGGATAAAACAGACGGTCGGTAGGAGGAGCATCCCACAACCAGGGCAGCACACGGATAGCCTTGAACCCCAGCTCAGTTATGCAACGTCTGATCTCGGCGACCGCTTGCATGGGCTTACTGATGTCGACCGAGCCGACGCCCATGAGTCGATCCGGGTATTCGTTGACGAATGCTGCTACCTCGTCATTTGAGATCATTACGTTGCGCGGCGCGACCCACGCTGAAATCAGGGACTTGGCAATTGCAGCCTCGTCCATTGCCTCGATAGTTGTTCTAACCGGAAGCTCTTCGCTTGGCGCTTCCTGTCGGCTCCAGCGCCGCAACGGGTCGAACATCGGGTCTTGCGCATGTCTGAGCGTCGGATGCTGCGCCCAAGAGTCAATAATCATATACAGATCCTGGCGCTTATCGCGCGATACCTGCGAGGTTGCTGTGAATTGCGGAAAGTATAGCTCGAAATCCTCAAGCGACTCTGTACCGCCTTAACCAGCTGTTGAGTGGAGGTTTTGGGTTGCGAAGGAATCCTTACCGCCTCGCGAGAGACAATAGCCTGATTGGGCCGAGCCTGATGTTCTTTACGTGCACAATGATTAGTCCAAGAAATACGACGTCGACGGCCGTCGACCTTTCGAGCTACTTTCTCCGTATCCGGAAGTGGTTCTTGTCGATCTTTGCCGTGGTCCTGGTCCTTTTCAGCTTTGATGATCCACTGTTCGGCACGGAGCCATTGCTCAACGAACCAAGTGCAATACAGTTGTTGATTGTCGCAATATCCTTTTGGGGGACGTTTTCCGCGAATCGCCGCTTCCACACAATAGCTTCGGTGGGCATTCTGCTTATTAAGTGCATCGCTGTGTTCATTCGTTTCTTGCCACGCCGGTACTCGGGGTAAGACCTATTGGACGCTTGATGGATCGCATCGCCGTCCCACGTTGGATTCTCTTTGCTTGATCAGATGCCTTGATCATTGATCAATGCCAAGCGGTTCCGAGGACTTCGGTTTTGTTCTGCACACGGACGGTACAGTCCTTGCCAGCTCCGAGCACGAAGTCGACGACGTGGAGTCCGCAGGAATAGGTGTTTGGAAGCATCTTCCTGGCGGCCAGATCGGCATGGGCGTGTTCAACTATCGCATAGGGACCGCGGGAGGCTGCGCCTTGATCTTTGGCATCGTTCCACCCGACAACTGTCTCCTGAAGCTCGGCGCCACACTGGACCGAAGGAAAGGCGGCGGGCTCGTCGGCTTTGCATTCCTTTCCTTTGAAACGCTGGATGGAACGGTCGTGACGATTCCTGTACCGCTTCCCATTACATTGGAACGGCTTAGCCTCGAGGATTTCCCAAGGCCGATGTAGACGCCGTAATGGGTCGTCTGGCCACGACGAGCGGGCTACCCTGCTGATTTGCCCGTTCGCCGCGGCCAGGTCCTTCCGCGGCGTGGCTCCCCGTTTATCGTCAATTCCCGACCTGCGATTCCACGCGGTATCTCGTAGTCTTCCGCCAACGACGGCTCCTGGTTACGTATTCGGCAGGCGTCCAGACAAAGACCGTTAAACAGTGGCTTGCGGTGCCAATCGTGACATAGAGGTTTGTTCGGTACAGCAAGAAGCCCGCGATCAGAAACGGTCCTTGAGCGAGAAATACATCATGCCAAGCACCATGCCGGGATAGCGAAACAGCGTCCCCCCCGGGAACATGTGGATCGGCAGATCCGCGAACGCATCGAATCGCTCTGAGGCGCCGCTGATCGCCTCGGCTATGATCTTGCCGGCAAAGTTTGCCGTCGAGATACCGTGCCCCGAATAGCCCTGCGCGAAGAAAACGTTCGGCTTCAGCCGCCCGATGTGCGGCATGCGATTCACGGTCACCGACAGGGTACCGCCCCAGGCATAGTCGATCGCAACGTCGTTCAACTGCGGAAAAAGCTTGAGCATGTATGGGCGCACGAACTTCGCAATGTCTTCGGGGAATTCGCGACGATAGTTCTCGCCGCCGCCGAACAACAGGCGATGGTCATCGGAGAGTCGAAAATAGTTCACGACGAAGCGCGTGTCGTGCACACCGAAGCGACCGTCGATCAGCTCACTCGCGCGTTTCTTGCCGAGCGGCTCGGTCGCGATCATGAAATTGTTGATTGGCATGATCTTGCGCGCGGTGCGCGGCTCGAGCTTGTCCAGGTAGCCGTTGCAGCCGAGCACGATGTATTGCGCCGTCACCGAGCCCTGGGCGGTTTCCACTTGTGCCGGCTGGCTGTGTGTATAGCGTTTTACCCTGGATCGCTCGAAGATCCTTACCCCGGCGGCCTGCGCCGCATTTGCGAGGCCGAGAGCGTAGTTCAGCGGATGCAGCGTCAGCGCGTGCGAATCGTACAGCGCCTCCAGGAAACCGCCGGTTGCCACACGCTCCCGCGTTTGTTCGGCGTCGAGTGACTGGCAAAAAGGATAGTCGTAGCGTTCGGCCAGCGCGTCAGACAACTCCTGTGCCCAGCCGAGGTAACTCTTTTTGTGTACTCCGACGAGCTGGCCTTGCTGCAGGTCGCAGGGAATCTCGTGCCTGGCAACCCGATCGCGAATCTCGTCTTTCGCGAGTTCCGCAAATTGCCAGAGCTGTCTCGACCGCTCTAAACCATAGATCTCCTCCATCTCCAGCACGTCCTTGCGTTGACCACTGCCAACGAGACCGCCGCAGCGACCGGACGCACCGAAACCAATACGCTCCGCCTCCAGCAGGATGACCTCGTATCCCTGCTCGGCAAGATTCAGGGCGGCGGACAAGCCGGTGAAACCTCCACCGATCACGCAGACGTCGGCTTTCTGCGCGCCCTGCAAGGGCGGAAGATCCCGCATGCCAATCGCAGTAGCCGCGTAGTAGCTGTCGGGATGCCCGTTAGGCAGCTTGTTCTCTTTTTGCACTGTGGTTCCTGCTATCAGATGGACGACTGCGGCCGAATCGGGCTGCCGTCAAAAAAACGACTCAAGCGCAGCGGGGAAATATCGATGCCGGACTCCATGCCGGTCAGCATGGCGGCAATGACCTTGCCGGCGCCCGGCCCGATGCCGAAACCGTGCCCACTGAATCCGGTTGCGATATGGAACCCGGGAATACTGTCTGCGGCATCGATTATCGGAACCACATCCGGCGATGACTCTATCATGCCCGCCCAGCTCTCCACGATCGGTGTCTCGGCCAGCTGCGGAAAAATCGTATCGAGATTTCTGCGGATTTCACCGAGCACTCGTTTGTTCGGCGATGGATCCAGTACGCGCATCGCCTCGAACGGTGACGGACGATCGAGTGCCCACCGCTTCGGCGTCTTCCATTCCTCGATGAACTCGCGCCCGAAGGAAAGCCTCAGGATCTTCAGTTCCTGTTTGAGTGCGGGAATGAATTTGATGAAGTGCCGAAACGACGATGGCGTTACCAGGTGCTCCAGCACCGAACCATGTGCAACGGTGTAGCCGCCGTCCTGCCGTCGCCGGATGCCCAGGCGGTCGTCGAAGATATTGCCGTTGAGCACTTTCTCGGCCGGCGCCGTGCGTGCGACCGTGCCCCGCACTTTCAGCTGCGGCACCTTGATGCCCAGCGAGGCGCAGAAAAGCGAGGTCCAGGCTCCCGCGGCACACAGCACGACGCTGGTCTCGATCAATCCGTGCTCGGTAACGACCGCCGATACGCGCCCACCGGAGGTTTCTATGCCCCTCACGGCGCAGGAGGTAAGAATGCTTGCGCCACGACGCCCGGCGGCGCGGGCCAGCGCCGGTGTCGCCTTTTGCGGCTCTGCCCGCCCGTCCGTCTCCGTGTACAGGCCGCCGGCCCAGCTGATCGCGGCCGCGCCAAGATGCTTCTTGAGTCCCGCTGCCGACAACAGCTGTGACTTGATGCCATGGGTATTGGCCGTTTCGATCCAGTTGCCCAGCTCCGCGAGTTGTTTCTCGGAATTGGCCGTGAAGAAACAGCCACCCCGGGTAAAGCCGACGTCTTCGCCGATCTCGTCCCTTAGACCGCCCCAGATTCTCTGGCTCTCCAGCATCATCGGAATTTCACGGACATCGCGGCCCTGCACCCTGACCCAGCCCCAGTTGCGACCCGACTGCTCGCCCGCGATATGGCCCTTCTCGCAGAGCACGACGCTGACACCCTGTTTGGCGAGGAACCATGCCGTCGACACGCCCACGATGCCGCCGCCGATAACGACGACGTCGGCCGCCGCCGGGATACTCTCGGGCGGGTGCAGCCCGGCGCTCCAGGTCGATGCGACATCGTCGATGGCGAAGGCCTTTACACTTGTTGCCGGCACTTTTCTATTCCTATACCGTACCGCCCGGATGGAACAGGCAATCTACGCAGTATCTGACATTCCGCCGTTGATCGCGACATCCGTCGTGCGCGGCAGTGAACAAGGCGAAAGTCATGGCGGAATCTTCATCATCGACCCTGCCACGCAGACGGTTCAGCAGGTGCTGGATTGGGACACGGCCGATATTGACTGGACCGGACGTGGCTGGGATCGCGGACTTCGCGGCGTTGCCTTTTTTGATGACGAGGTCTATGTCGCGGCCAGCGACGAATTGTTCGTGTACGACCAGGGCTTCCGGAAACTGCGGTCGTTTCGAAACCCGTACCTGAAGCATTGCCACGAGATCTGCGAGTATCAGGGGAAGCTGTATCTCACCAGCACCGGTTTCGACAGCATCCTCGCTTTCGACCTCGCGAGCGAAAATTTCATCTGGGGGCTGCATGCCGCAAAGCTTGCGGGCGAATGGCAGGCACATCGATTTGACCCGAATACCGACCTGGGACCGCCGCCCAGAAATCACCTGCATATCAATAGCGTGGACTGCAGCGCCGAAGGTCTGTCTTTCGCCGGGCTGCGCACCGGCGGCATCATCGGCCTGGGGGCCGAGGCCAGGCTGCTGCCGCAGGTGGAGCTTCCGGAGGGCGCGCACAACGCGAGGCTGCTGCGCGATGGCGTGATTTTCAACGATACCGCCGCCAACCATCTCCGCTACGTCACCCGCGACGGCGATGAGCGCCACTTTGCGTTTCCGATCTACGACCCGGCTGAACTCGAGCATGCCGGTATCGACGACTCGAACATCGCGAGGCAGGGCTTCGGCCGCGGACTGTGCCTGATCAACGATCGACTCGTCGCGGCGGGCTCGTCGCCTTCAACGGTAACGGTGTTCGACCTCGTCAGCGGGCAGACGGTCTTCTCCGTCAATTTTTCCATGGACATTCGCAACGCGATCCACGGGCTCGAAGTCTGGCCTTTCGCCATGCCACGGCGGTAACGGGCGCGGTGCAGGGTTTACCCGCCTGTCAGGTCGCGCGATGCAGAACCTCGACGATATCCGCGACGTCGCCGCGGTAGATGAGGTTAACGCCGGAAATGCCGGGCAGATCGCGCATTGCCGCGATGGTTTCGACGCAGGCTGCGATGCCTTCTTCGCGACGGTCGGCTGCGCCCAAGAGCCGCTCCGGTATTGCTTTGGCAATCGCCGTTTCCGGCAGGTTCGCGTTCAACCACTGCAGGTGCTGCGCAGACGTCAGCAAGGGCAGACTGGCAACGAAGGTCGCCCGGTGCGTCAGTCGCAGCGTGACCAGTGAGGCCGTGTAGCGCTTCAGTAAACCGAAATCGAGGCAGGCGCGTGCCTGCAGGAATACGGCGCCGGCGTTCAGCTTCTCCGTGACGCGCCCGGCGGCCCAGCCCGGCTCGGGGTCGATGACCGTGATCATCGTACCGAGCAACAGACCGGGCGGCGATACGACGGGCGACGTCTCGCTGAGTCGCGCAGCCAGTTCCAGCATTTGCACCGTGCGGCTGTCGAATACACTTTTGACCCTGCCCTTGAGCGACCGCGGCAATTTGCTGCCGCGCTTCAGCACAAGGCTCGTGACGCCCAACGCCGCCGCACCCAGGATCTCCGCATGCAGCGCGATTCGATTTCGATCACGCGCGCTGATGTGAATTATCGGATCGACACCTTGCGACGACGCAATACTGGCAATGGCGAGCGGCGCGATATGACCCTCCGCCTCCTCGTTGTCACCGATCTGCACGGCATCGACCCGGCCGGCAAGCGCGCCGAAGGTCTGGCGAAGGCTGTCATTCGTCAGCTGTGTATTAAGCGGCGGCTCGACCGTTATGACGAAGTCCTTAGCCCGAATTGCGTCCCTGAAGTTCGCCACGTGCTTCCCATACGAAATGATGGCCGACAGTGTCGGCGTGCGCCCTGACGCCTGTCAATCCCGGGCAGGCGTCCTGGCCCCCTGATTCGCATGATTGCCGGAACCAGGAAAAAAGCTGCAACAGGGCGCATCCCTGCATTGCTGTCCGGTAAACTGAGGCCTGTTACAGGAGTCGCCAGGCCGAATGCTCAACGAAATCTCACGCCGTGATATCGCCGATCTGCGCCAGTTCCTGGTCGCGAACGGTTACAGCGCCGCTGAACTCACTGACCGCCTTGGCAGCGCGGAACCGCCCGGGCCCGGAGGCGTCGCAAGAATTCTCTATGAAACCCGTACCGCCACACCAGGGAACGCGCTGATCCGCCTGTTTCTGGCCGGCGCCATCCTCGAAGAGGACGCCGTGCGCGAGGCCTTGCCCGGGCCCCTCCTCGACATGTGTCTGTATACAGAGCTTCTGCGCAAGGAACCCGACGGCATTGCCGCAACGATCGTTATCGTGCCGATAGAAGACCTGCTGTTTGCATCCGATGCCTACCGGGTTCTCGACAGCGACACTGCCAGCGAGTTCGTGCTGCCCGCGCACACGCGCGCATCCGCTTTCCTGCGTCACATGAGCCTGAAGGACCCCGTTGACCGGACGCTGGATCTTGGCTGCGGCTGCGGCGTTCAGGCCCTGTTTGCGGCGCGCCATTGCCGCCAGCTGATCGCCACGGACATCAGCCCGGCTGCGCTTCGCTATACCAATTTCAATGCGCAACTCAACAACATGGGAAATGTCGAGTGCCGGCTCGGCAACCTGTTCGAGCCTGTTGCAGACGAGAAGTTTGATCTTATCCTGAGCAACCCACCGTTCGTGATCGGCCCGGGGCGCGACTTCGTCTACCGCGACAACCCTATGGATTTGGACGAATTCAGCCGGCAGATCGTTCGCGCTTCGCCGGCGCAGCTCAAGGAAGGCGGGCACCTGCAGATGCTGTGCGAATGGGTGACGATTGCCGGTGAGCAGTGGCACACGCGGCTCGATGACTGGTTCGAGAACTGCGGTTGCGACGCCTGGGTCTTGCGCAGCCCGCCGCGAAGCCCCGCCGACTACGTCGCGATGCGGCAGGCCGACATCTCGGGAGGCACAATGCGGCAAGTAACCGGCTTCGGCGATTGGCTGGACTATTTTGCGCGCAACGACGTTGCGGCTATCAACGCCGGCATGATCGTGCTTCGCCGTCGCGATGGCGAAAACTGGTTTCACGCCCGGAGCATTGTCGACGAACCCAATGTCGACGCAGGCGACGAGGTTCGGGCAAGCATGGCAGCCGTGGATTTCGCCAACCTTTGTAAGGACGACGAAACGCTGCTGGAAGCCCGCCTCGGCATCCCCCTGCGCGTACAACTCGAACAGCGCTTCGATCGCCATGTCGACGGCTGGGATTCCGACCAGGCGCTTTTGCGACTCACGGGTTCGCTGCACATGGAACTCGAGATCGATTTGCCGGTGCTCGCGTTCGTTAACCGGATCGACGGCACACGCAGCGTCAGGGAATGCATAGAATCGTTTTGCGATGCGACCGGCGCCGACGCAGCCACCCTGATGCCGCAGCTGCTGCCGGTCGTACGCATGTTGACGGAAAGCGGCTTCCTGGAGCCTGTCGACGCCCATGGATAGGAAACAGCAGCCCTTGGTCGTGAACCTCAGAACATAACTCCTTCACTCAGGACGTAACTCCGAAACTACAGGCAGAATTGGCACTTAACTCCTTCGCTTTTCGGGTTGGCGTCGCTGGAACTTGATGCGTTGGCGTTAGGCGGTTGATATCGGCCAATACTTACCGCTTGAGCTTCCTGGGCAGTTCCCAAAACTTGCCGCTCACGAACGGCCGCTTTCGGCGAATGGCGAGGTCTGCTATACCCTCAATACCAGCCGCTCAAATGGCTGCTTTCGGGGTATCATGGGGGTCTGCAAATGACCCTATGTATGGACTCCTCCAACCCAGTTGCCTAGGTTGGAAGGTCGACGAAAACCAGAACGGAGTCCATACATGCGCTATTCAACAACAGTTGGGGTCGACCTTGCAAAGAACGTCATCCAGGTCTCGGTAGTTTCTCCGCGGGGCAAAGAGCTGCTTAATCGATCCTTCACGCGTGCAAAGTTCGCGGAGTTCCTGGGCAAACAGAAGCCATCACTGGTTGCTTTTGAGTCGTGCGCAAGCGCGCACTACTGGGCGCGTGCCGCGAAGCGGCACGGGCACGAAGCGCGCATCATCCCGGCCAAGGCTGTGACGCCGTTCCGGCAAGGGCACAAGACTGACAGCAACGACGCCCTGGCAGTCGCCGAGGCAGCACGTCGACCGAACATCAAAGAAGCGCCGATGAAGACGGCGGAGCAACAAGGTCTGCAGGCCATCCAGCGCTCAAGAGAGCTGTTGATCGGCGAGTGCACGGCATTGTCGAACCACCTGCGTGGCATCCTTCTGGAGTTCGGTGTGGCGATCCCGCAAGGCTTTGCATCGCTTCTGAGAGCGCTACCCGAGATCCTCGAGGACGGCGACAACGAGCTGCCCGACCTGTACCGGCCAACGCTTGCACCGCATGCATCAGCGACTGCTCGAGCTCAGGGAAGACATCGAGTCGATGACCAGGGAGGTCGACGTGCTGGTGAAGCAACACCCGGTGTGTAAGCGCCTCACGGCCATCGAGGGCATCGGCCCGATCGGTGCGCTGTCACTTTACGCCGTGATGGGCTCCGGCAAGGCCTTCACCAAGAGCCGCGAGTTCTCTGCCTACCTTGGCCTCACACCACGGCAGTACAGTAGCGGCGGCAAGACCAACATCGTCGGCATCAGCAAGAAGGTCGGCAACCGCCGGTTACGATCGATACTGATCCAGGGTGCCCGGGCCTATGTGTATAGAATGAAGGAGCCGCGATCGCTGAAAGATCGCTGGCTGAAGGATCTAATCGAACGAGCGGGGCCGAACCGTGCTGCGGTGGCGCTCGCCAACAAGAATGTACGAACGGCCTGGGCGATGGTGACCCAGGGAACGGAATACCAACGTCGACTGCAACTGGAGATGGCTGCTTAGAACGTCCTGCAAACAGAAACCTGTATCAGATAAAGATATCTGCTCCGGTCTAACCTGCACCGCTTTGAGGCCTTCGAGCCCACTGACCCTTAGAGGAACCGGAGTGCGCATACATAGAGGGCCCGGAGATAGCGTCTCCAAACAGAGGCCGAATATACAAACGCGTCTGAATCCTGATCAACGGTAACTGTTTGCTAGACTGGAGGAGTCCATATACAAAGCAGCCGCTCTCATTCCTTAACTTCTCGCAACAGATTGCTATGGACTCAAACAAAGCAAAGTCGAAGAAGAGCACCATTCGTCAACGTGCTGATGAGATTAAGCAGTACAGGTGCAAGAATCTGATTGCGGTCATAGAAGAGCCGACAGACATCAAGAACATCGGCACAGTGATACGAAATGTAAACGCGCTGGGCGTTGAGAAGATATACGTCGTCGATCCCCGGCGCGCTCTACCGGACGACTGGCAAGAGATGCGCCAGAGAAAGTCCTTGTCAAAAACGTCAGTTTCAGCAGTCAAATGGAGCTTCCTGAAACGATTCGATAGTACGGATGAGTGCTTGGAACATCTTGAAAGGAATCGATTTACGTCGATTGTCACGTCACCTCACGTCAAAGGGCACAGAAACGAGGTCCTGCACGACATCGACTACACCATCTACACCAAGTTGGCCGTATGGTTCGGAAACGAGTCGCGAGGAATAAGTGATCGAGCTGTTGAGCGTAGCGAAATGTGTGTCAGCATTCCGATGTTTGGGATGATCGAAAGTCTAAATCTCGGAACTACATCTGGCATTGTGCTGTACGAGATCACCAAGCAACGGCGCGAGTACCAGAGCAAATACAAGCGGAGCGGAAAGCGTCGTCCAAAGGCATCCGCCGAGTAATTATTAGTGCAGTTCGAGCGGCTGCTTGTGGCCGTAAGCCGCCAGTCGCCTGGTCTGATGTAGAATGGCGGCTACTGACCCTAACCAGACGGTCGCAAATGGGGACCATCCGTCTGACCGACGTCCGCTTTGTCACCGAGAAGCAGACGTTGAAACTTTTAGGGAGATACTCAATGGATCACGAGCACGTACAGATTGCCGTGTCTGACGCCGATCCACCCGGCACAGAATCTGTACCTGCACGTCGCCTGAATGACGCGGAATGGGAACTGCTGCATTCTCCACTTTATGCTATGGCAGTTGCTGCAGGGGACGTCGTCCGAATTACAAACGAGGATTTAGGCAAGTTCGAGATCGTCAGGCGCGGTGGGAACATCTGTGTGCAGTTCTACCTTGCCGAAGCTCAAGCGGATAGTGAGAAAGCGACGAACGAGGCCAAGCAGACGATCGAAAGCCTTATCGCGCCGCTTGGAGGTCGTGTCGACGCGGTTACGGCAGGATTGGTTTCGAGCACCATAGGAGTCGGTGTTGGATTCCGTGCAATCGAAGCTGTTTTTCAGAAAGTCACAGCTCTACATGCTGGCGCACAATGGCAATACTCTAACGTTTATGATCCGAACAGCGGTGAGCCGCTAAATTGGTGGGACAGCTATTAGCGGCTCGGTGCAACGGCGGCTACTGGCCGGAAGGCGACGGTTGACGCTGCTAGGCTATAATTTCTGCTACTGACCCAAAGCAGCCTATCAACCTCTCTGTCGGACTAAAGGATCAAACGCCTGCATGCGTGCCGATAAACTTGACGCGATACTGTTTGATCTTGGGAACACTTTGGTTTCCTACTACAGCACGAGTGAGTTTCTTCCGATTCTAGAGAAGTGTGTTGATTCGATAGCAACAGTCTTGGGCCGTCACGGGCAATCAACTGACGTTTCGGCTGCATTCGAAGCGGCGAAGTCATTCAACCAAGAACGCGACGATCTCAAAGTGTCGCCGCTTGCAGATCGTCTGAATCAAATATTTGGTGATTCGTCCAAGACATTGCCTGATCCTCTGGTAGCTGAAATGTCCGAAGCGTTTCTGGAACCTATTTTCGAAACTGGGAAGCTGGATCCCCAAGCTCTGCCTATGCTGAAACGCGTTCGAGAAATGGGCTTCAAAACAGCTATTGTCTCAAACACGCCGTGGGGCAGTCCCGCCGGACCGTGGCAACGTGAATTGGATCGCATGGGTCTGCTTAAATCCGTAGACACCGTAGTTTTCTGCGTTGACGTTGGATGGCGCAAACCAGCACCCCAGCCCTTCGAGGAGGCCTTGTCTCGGTTGGGAGTGTCAGCCGCCCGGACAGGATTTCTCGGTGACGACATTGTGTGGGACGTTCAAGGTGCGCAAAACATAGGAATGCGACCAATTTTGCTCTCAGTGAATGGAGACGCGGTCGAGAAAGTAGAGACCATCTCCGCTCTTGACGATCTGCCCACGATATTGCGAAGTCTTTGATAGCTGAACGTCCGCTTGTGGCCGTTAGCAGTCGCCCAAGTGATAAACTGCTGACAGGCCGCTACTGACTGTGGGTTCAATCGGTCGTTGCAACACCTAAACTCTACCACCGTAGAGAGGAGGATGTTGCCGATGGGACAGAGAAGAAGACGCCATTACACGCAGTCTGAGAAGTCGGAGATGTGGGGTCGCTGGCAGAAAGGCGAGTCCATGAACGAGATTGGCCGGCACTTTGGCATTCAGGGTCACTCGTCGATTCAAAGGATCTTTTCCGAGACGGGTGGCATCCGGCCTTTAGAGCGACGACGATCGGCACGCTCTCTATCGATGTCAGAGCGCGAGGAGATCTCCCGTGGCTTGATAGCCGGCCGGTCGATGCGATCGATTGCCGGAGCGCTTGGCCGGGCACCATCAACGGTGAGTCGAGAGATACAGCGTAATCGGGGCCGGCGACACTACCGGGCACACGTGGCCGACGCAGCCGCCTGGGATCGAGCGCAGCGCCCCAAGAGCTGTAAACTGGCTGCGAACCGTGCGCTGGGACGTATTGTGGCCAGCAAGTTGCAGCTCGAGTGGGCGCCGGAACAGATCGCTGGCTGGCTCAAGCGCACGTACCCAGGTGACGAGGCGTACCAGGTGTCACACGAGACGATCTACAAGAGCCTGTATATCCAGACCCGCGGGGCCTTGAAGAAAGAGCTATTGAAGTATCTGCGGCGAACACGAGCGTTGCGCCGCTCGCGCCACCATACGCAGAAGGGTGCGGATCATGGCCAGATCGTTGATGCTGTGCCGATCAGTGAGCGGCCGGCCGAGGTGGCCGACAGGGCAGTGCCGGGCCACTGGGAGGGCGATCTTCTTTGCGGCACGAAGGAAAGCCAGATCATTACACTGGTTGAACGTCGCACCCGCTACGTGATGTTGGTTCGGGCACCGAGGAAGGACACTGAGACGGTGGTTAAGGCACTCACCAAGCACGCCCAGAAGCTCCCACGCGAACTCTACAAATCGCTGACCTGGGATCGTGGCAGCGAGATGGCGGGTCACAAAACATTCTCACTGGCTACCGACATCAACGTTTACTTCTGCGATCCACAGCACCCATGGCAGCGCGGCTCGAACGAGAACACCAATGCGTTACTCAGACAGTACTTCCCGAAAGGAATGGATCTGTCGAATGTTCACCAGAATCGACTCAATGCTGTGGCGAGACGACTCAATGAGAGACCCAGAAAGACTTTGGGTTATTATTCGCCTGCAGAAAAATTTGCTGAATGTGTTGCATCGACCGGTTGAATCCGCAACCCAAACCAGCCAGTCGCTTCGACCGCATTTGATTCCAGCAAAGGCACCGAATGTTCAGCATCTTTCGCAGCAAGAGTAACGGTGGCCGCATCGTTGTCAGCGAGCCCGATTTCTGGACGCGGTTGGAATGCGAATGTACCGACGAGGCGGTTTTCGATGCCCAAGGTGACGCGCATTCAGAGATTGACATGCGGTTAGTCGAGAAGATCGGGGGCGTGTTGCACCCGCAGATAGGCGACTGGGAATCTTCTAATGACTGGTACCACAACTTGGATTACCACGGAGACGGCATTCGTTCACTTGTCTTCAATTGGTCAGTTTTCTGCGCCGATTTCATCGAGCAACTTCAAGCACTTCTCGTTGGCGAGCACGAGCCGTTCTGCGTCCTTTGCCAAGTTTACGAGGACATGGCGAGCGATGACGATACGCGGATTGGTAGCGTTGCTATCTTCAAAGATCGTTTGATGGTATCCCGCCCAATTGCCAAGAAATTGGCGTTGTCAGAGTAATATTCGAACGGCTGGTTATGGCCGTTCTGAGACGCTCGCCTGGAAGCCAACTGAGGGGCTACTTTACTTCGCTTAGCAGCCGGCCGAGAATTCTGAGTTAATATGGCGGCTACTGACCCAGAGCAGTCATTCAAAATCTACCGTTAACACACGTTGATCCACGACATACTCACTGCTTTCAGATTCAAGGGAACACTGAACCGCATCCCATTCGCAGTAGCTTTCTCTTGTCTCTCAATCGCGTTTGGCGCTGTTTCGTGGGCGCTGCGGCATCACCTGATACGCGCGGGAACGACAGAATCTGTATATGTTGAAGCTGCTTGGGGAACGCACTTGCTGGTCGCTTTGGCAGCCGTACCTCTTTGTGCTGCGCGCCTTCGAGATATTGGATGGTCGGTTTTCCTGTCGCCACTGATCCTGCTATCGCCTTTTTTGAGTTCGAGTTTCTTGGTGCTTCTCTCATCCGGACAGGGCGGCACTCTGACTGCACCGCATTGGGTTCCAAATGCTATTTCTGGTCTCATCGTATTGTTATCAGCTTGGATTGCTGTGCTGCTACTCAAGGGAGCGGCCGACACGCAATCTCAATCTTGAGAGATCGCTTTTGGCCGATTTCAGTAGCTCAAGACTTTCGAGGTAAACTGCCAGCCTGTGACCCTTTGCGGCCCCTCAGATTTTCGATGAGAGAAACCGTCCATGACTGATCAGGAACCGATTTGGTACTGGTTCGAATCTGACCTTTTCGAGATAGAGGAAGGCGAAGACGAAGAAACCAATCCGCGAATGTATGGCAGAAATCTCTCGAACTGGATTCGGGAGCAGTTCATCGGACTCGGCTACGAAGTCGAAGAAGTGATACCGGAGGATTTTGGTTGGCTCGTCCTATGTCAACGAAGCCCCTATTTACTTGGGGTTTCGTGTGTCAGCTATGTTGATTACGAGCAAATGAATGAGGACGACCCTGCCCCTAAAGGTGATGAGGTGACATGGTGCTGCATGGTTTTTGTCGAGGTTCCTTTCTTCAAGAGGCTGTTTGGAAAGCCCGACACCACTCAGGGCACAGAGAAACTAGATCGCGAACTCAAGGCAATGCTTGAGTCCGAACCGGGGATTAAGTTCGTCGATCCCTTGTGAGCGACCGTCTCCTTCTGGCCGTAAGGCGCCGCTCACCTCGCCTGGGCTATAATTTCTGCTACTGACCCGCAGCTGCCGCTCAGCCATTAGGGGATACCAGTGACTTTAGGAAAACGATTGCTGATTACCTTGATATTTATGGTTGCCGCCAGCTTCTTGGTAGGGCTGGCGTGGCGAGGTATGTTTGATGCACGGATTCCCAGTTATCTGAGCGGGCTAATAGGCGGGGTCACCGCGCTAGCGATTTGGGAGTTTCTGCGTAGTAAGGCTAATCGCTAAGTCGCGATTGACGTCTATACCGCGTCGGAACAGCCGATGACGTACCCAGACGTCTGCTCATGGCCGTAAGCAGACGGTCACCACTTCCCTAGAGCAGACGTTTAAACGGCAAGTTTTGGGAAAACCAGCCGCTCAACCTTGGTGGCAAGTAAGGGTCAGGAATTACCACTTGTCACGCAAAGTGACGGAGTTAGCCTGTTGTTCTGATGGCTGAGGCGCACTGAAAATCAACAGGTTACAACCTCGAAAGTGACGGCCCTCCGCTGTTCGGTTCAGCCGCCCTTTTCACCGGGACAATCTGCTCAGTTCCAGTTGTAGGAGAAACGCACGCCGAATTCGCGTGGCCGGTTCGTGGTTACGCGGCGACCGCCCCAGAACGCATCGAAGAACTGGTCGTCCTCGTACAAGACCGCACGCTCGTCGGAGAGGTTGTTCGCGAATGCCTCCAGCGTCCATGTGTCGTTCGCCACGCCGACTTTGAGATCGGCGATCGAGTAGGACGGCTGAATGTAGGTACCCCTGGCCTGCACCAGCGGCTCGGGCGTGAAGTCCTCGAGCTGGTTGCGCGACTCGTCCTGCCAGGAGACCTGACCGCGCACGTACATGTCCATCGTGGCGTTAAACGGCCAGGTGTATTGCACGTAGCCATTGGCCTTCCATTCGGGCACGTTCGGCAATCTCGATCCCTTGGGAACCAGGACGTCGAGGTCGCTGACAATAAAGGCATTGGTCGTCTTCGCGTCGACATAACCGAGCGACAGACCAATATCGAGACCCTCGGAGGGGGCCGCACGTACCTCGAGTTCGAGGCCCTGCTGCTCGGCATCGCCGACGTTCGCAACCATGACCTGGAACGGCTGGTCGCACAGGTCAGCTATGGGGTCCTGACCAACGTCACAGGGCTTGAAACTGGGGTCGACGGCTTCGATCTGGTAGTTGTCCCATTGGCCGAAATACGCGGTCGCATTGACCTGCAATCGGTTGTCGAGCCAGCGTGTTTTTACGCCCACTTCGAAGTTTTTCAGAAGATCAGGCTCGTAGGAGACAGGGAAAAACGTATAGGGCGTACGGTTGCGATTCGCGCCGCCGGCGCGCCAGCCCTCGGAATACAGTGCGTACAGGAGCTTCTCGTCATCGAACCTGTACGTCAATGTGATCTTGGGAACGATGTCCTGGTTGCCGCCGGTTGGCGATACCACGTCCGGCCAGACACCGGGGGCAGAGATGAAGGCCTTGTCCACCAGGTAGCTTCGGTCCATCTCCTGGTCGAAGTAACGCAGTCCGACTTCGGCTGAAAAATTCTCCGAAAAATCGTAGTTCAGATTGGTGAATACGGCCCACTGCTTCCAGTCGGTACTGTCCGCCGAGCGCCACCATGCGGGCGCGCCGCCGGAGGCCGCGTAGCCGAGGATGCCGGTGAAATAGTAGAAACCCAGCGTGTTTTCGAAATCCGGCGTCAACGAGAGGAAATTCCAGTCCTCGGTCTTCTCTTCGTAGAACGCGCCTGCAATGAAGCGGTAGTTGTCGCCGGTTTTCGTAAACCTGAACTCCTGGGTGAAACGTGTGTTCTCCTGGTCGTTGGTGCTGAATCCGATCGTGTCCTGATCATAGAACGTCTGACCCGACCAGCAGTAGCCGGCAAACTGGGCGTAAACGCAGAAGTTGTAGTTGAAGTACGCGGCGTAGGTGGTGCGCTCGTCGACATAAAAAGTGTCACGCTCGAAATAGCCGGTGTTCGACACGACGTCGAACGACCCGATCCTGCCCTCGACGGTCAGCGACAGCTGCTGCCACTTGTCGTCACGCTTGTCCTTGAAAAACTTGACGGTCTGGAGGTCGCCAACGGTCGGGTCGTAAGTGTTACGACCGGCTGACTCGGTCTTCTGATACAGGTAGGCACCGTTGATCGACCATTCGTCGTTGACAAACCATTTGGCCGCGATGCGTCCGCCTTGCACGTCGACATCGTTGAAGTCGTCTTCAACAACATTGGCGTTGTCTATCGTGCCAAGCTGCGGCGAGACACCAAGCACGTTGTCGATGAAGCCGCCGTCGCGCGCCGAGAAGCCGACGAGGCGCAACGCGAACTTGTCCTGCATCAAAGGAAAATTGACCATACCGCTGACGTCGTAACTCGAGGCCGACTCCGAACCAAAACGTGTCATGACATCGACGTTGGCCTCGAACTCGGTCGGGTTCGGCTTGTTGGTTATGAAGCGCAGCGTGCCGGACTGCGAGCTGTCGCCATAAAGAGTGCCCTGCGGGCCGGCCAGTGCCTCGACGCGCTCCATGTCGACCATGCGCGGCTCGGGATTGACCGCGAACTGGGTAAGCGGCTGCTCGTCGAGATAGACAGCCGCCGACGAGGCGGCAATAAACGCGCCCGGGTTGTCGGATACGCCACGAAAGATGACTTTGTTTTCACCGGCGGTCGTGCCAACCGCTGATACGTTTGGCAGGAAGCGCACGATGTCTTCCAGGTTGTTGAGGCCCTGGCGTTTCATGTCGGCGCCGGTCAGCGCCTGGATGCTCGCCGGTATGTCCTGCAAGCTTTCTTCACGCTTGCGCGCGGTAACCGTGATTTCCTCGATGCCCCGGGATTCTTTGCTGTCCCTGTCCTGCGCCTGGGCCTCCCCGCCGTGACCAGTCAACGCCACCGAAACAGCAACTGCAATTGCGCTCCTGGTCGGAATGCCGTCGAGACTCCTGCCTTCGTATGCAGCCATCAGATACCCCCGCTTACGGTTGCCGCGAAGCGGCATTCTTGTGGACGGACAGACTTTGCTGTCGCTTTCTCGGTCTTCTTGCCATGCCAGCAACGCCATCCACTGCTTGTGCATGGCTCTGGACGTGAACAATGTCTTGTCGAGTCTACTATCTTTATTCAATTGCACACAATAGTTGTCACGTCGTCGATTTCTGCTATTTTCGCTCGACGACGGACAATCGGCACAGGTTATTCATGGACATCGACACGCCCTTGAGATCGCTCGGCGACGTCGACGTCGAGCCGCTACGAGCCGCGATACTGCAACTCGATGAAGACGCCTGGATTGCGAACCAGAAGCGCCAGATCGATTACGACGTGCATCGACAGACGCAGTCGATCGTTCTCGTGTTCTGTGACGGACCCGCAAAGGACCTGGTCGTCAGCAAGCAGGAAGGCTGGGATCTTCTTGCAGATGCCGCTGTGCCCGTCATGCACGCCTTGATCGAACGTGCTTACCCCGCGGGTGGGACGATAATCCGGGCCATGGCCGCAAAGCTGCTTGCCGGAGGTCGCATTAACCCGCATTTTGACAGCCACCCGACCTTTCGCCACAGCCACCGCATTCATGTACCCATCACGACGAACAACCGGGTGCGCTTCATGATCGACGGTCGGCCGTATCGCATGCAGGTCGGCGAGGCTTACGAAATCAATAACCAGAAGACCCACAGCGTGATCAACACAGCAGCCGAGGATCGCATCACTTTCATTTTTGACTACCTGCCGGCGGATCGGATTGCTGCATTGAGCCGTGACTTCGAGGCGGCTGACGCATCCTGATCGGGCACCTGCGGGGAAATTCCCGGGTTAAACCCGGTCAGCGCATCGACTCCGGCTGCCAGTCTGCGGGCAGCTCCCGGAGCAGCGGCTCGAGGACCTCGATCAGCGGCTGAAGCTGAGGCTCGTAGTTTCGCCAGCGCTGCACGGAACTCGAATAGATTGGCGTGCGCACCTGTTCCGAACTGGCGGTTTTGACGGCACGGTCTGATTCATAGAATCTGAGACAGGCGTCGTCCCAGGGCAATTCACAGTAATCGAGCAAGCGGCGCACCTGGCCTTCCAGGTCGTCGACCACATGCTCATACTGAACGGTTAGCACCTTGCCCGGCAGGACCGCGTGCCAGTGCTGCATCAGCCGGTGGTATTCAAGGTAAAACTCGCCGAGCTCGAACAGGTCGTAGGTGAACGGCTGGCCACGCGCAAACAGCTGCCTGTAACTGCCGAGGCAGCTATCCAGCGGATGGCGGCGCGCATCGATAATCTTCGCATTGGGCAGAATCAGCTGCAGGAAACCAACGTGCGCAAAGTTGTTCGGCATCTTGTCCGTAAAGTGCGGCCTGCCGAGTTGCCGATGGCGTTCCGTACGCTGCAGGTAGTCCTCACCAAGCGCAGCCAGCGTTTCGGCATCGAGTTCGGCGATCACCGCGGGATATTTCTTGCGATCGGAGCGGTCGGCGCCGCTTGAACGCGCGACCCGCCCGAGATCCGGCAGCTCATGCGTACCCTCGACCTGCGGATGACTGCCGAGTATCTGTTCGATCAGCGTGGACCCGGAGCGCGGCAGGCCGACGATGAAAATCGGTGCTTGGCTTGGATTGCCGGAGCCCGCATGGCGGGCAAACAGCTCACGGTCAAACGTGGCAATGAACTGGTCGTGCGAGTCGGCCGTCTGTACGGGGTCGTAGCTTTCCCGCTGCCGCCTATTCTCATTACCCGCCTCGTAATAGTCGAAGGCGCGCGCGTAGTCGCCAGCATCTTCGTAGGCTTTGCCGAGCGCAAACTGGAAGTTGGCGCGTTGTTCGTCGGCGAGACGCTCATCGGCGATCTCGGCCTCCATGGCGGCCACGTCCTCGGGATCGAATCGAAAGGTCTTCAGGTTCGCGAGACTCCACCAGGCTTCGCCGTTCCAGGAGTTGCACTGCACACATTCCCGATACGCAGCGATGCCTTCTTCCACGCGGCCGATCGTCTTCAGGACATGGCCGAGCCCGGCCAGGGCGACGGCGTGGCCCTTGTCCAGTTCCAGCGCCTTCCTGAAATATTCAATCGCCGTTTCATGACGTCCGGCCATTCCGTTTGTCGTTCCGACCGCCGCGTAGGGATTCGCGCGATGCGGTTGCAGGCGGATTGCACGCTGAAACGCCTCCAGCGCATCGTCGGTTCGATCCTGCTCCTGCCGGGCAAGGCCGAGGTCCATCCAGCACTGGAAGAAATCCGGCGCGATTTCCAGTGCCCGCTCCAGCAGAACCTCGGCATCGCTCCACTGCTTCGCACGCAGCGCAACGCCCGCAAGCAGCCGCAGCGCATCGACATTGGCCGGGTCGCGCGTCAGCACGTCGCGGTAGATGCGCTCCGCTTCGGTGATGTTGCCCATGCGCTGCAGCCGCAGGCCACGCACCAGGTCTTCCCTGTGGGGCGTCAACTTGAACGACGCCTCGAACTGCTGCGAGGCCTCGTCGTCACGTCCGAGGCCGTCCAGGACCTTGCCTTTCTTGAAGCGAACCGAGGCGTTGCCGGGCTCGAGTTCGGCAGCACGATCGAGCGCCTTCAGCGCGTCGGGCAGGCGCCCCTGCATGATCAGCGCGTCTGCCAGCGTCTCGATCGCGCGGGTGAAATCAGGATACATGCGGACGGCGCGCGACAGTGTCTGCTCGGCCTCTTTCGCCCGGTTCTGTTTGAGCATCGCCGCTCCGAGCAGGCTCAACAGGTTTGCGTCGCGCGGAAACTGAGCGAGCGCCTGGCGGCAGATTCGCTCTGCCATCGGCGCATCGCCCGCACGCAGGAACGTCATCGCGCGATCGAACGATGTTTTCGGTGTGTCGAGTTCCTGTTGCTGCACGTGGCGTGCCTTCAGATGATCGAGGTCCAAGTTTGACAACTTCGCGCGGCTGCGCCAAGTCGCCATCACCGATCGATGCGGCTCTTTACATAGTTGCGGATATCGAGGCTCAGGTCTTCCATGGGTCCGTAGTAACCCGACTCGAACACCCTGGAGCCCATGCCGCGCTGCACGCTTTCGCAGATAAGCCAGTCCTGCTTGTTGACCAGGTCCCAGAATTCGACGGCATCGAGCGGATCGAAATAGGGCTTTTCCATCTCGTCCGGGTGAAACAGGAACTCGCAGCTGATGTCCGTCCTGTCGGGCGAGCGCGGCCACACCGTGAAAGATGCCGCGTGGTCCATCGACAGGCTCAGCATCAGGTTCGGATAGATGAGCTCGCCCTTATGGCGGACTTTTTCGTCCTCGTTCAGGCCGGCGAACGGCGCCCTGCTGGTCGTGCCCGACATCGTGAAGGTGTTCGTCCCTTCCCGCTGCGGAATACCGCGCTCCCAGTCCAGACCGCTGCCGCCGCCGACGCGAAACGCCGGCACAACAGTGCAGAGCTCCGGATGTACACCGGCACAGTGATAACACTCGTTGTAATTCTCGAGTATGACCTTCCAGTTGCTTGCCACCGAGTAATCGATACGATGCCCGACGCGCAGCTCGTCCATCGGGTAGCGTTGGATGCGGCCCGGTATTTCGCCCAGCATCTCGGGCAAGGACTGCGTGCCCCGTACGAGCCGCAGGAATACGTAGCCGCCCCAGCTATCGACATCGACCCGGTGCAGGCCGAGGTCCGACTTGTCGATGTCGATGTGCGGGGTACTGTGCAGTTCGCCGCTAAGGCGGTAGTTCCAGGAATGGTAGGGGCAGCGAATACCGGCCTTGAAAACGCCGCACTGCTCATCGGTGTGTGGCGCACTGACCAGCTGCGCACCCCTGTGCCGGCAGACGTTGTTGAAGGCGTGCAATGACTCGTCCTCGGCACACACCAGCAGGATGCTCTCGCCCAGGATATTCACGACGCGGTAGTCACCCTTGCTTTCCAGCCCTTCACGGCGACCTGCACAGAACCATTCGCGGTGAAATATTCGATCGCGCTCGCGTGCAAAGTGCACGGGATCGAGGTAGTGCTCGCCCGGCAACGTAGCTTCGAGTTGTTGGAGGTCGGAAGTCGTCATATGCTGGCGTATTCAACCCCGGGCACTGCCGACTTGCAACAATCCTCTGCGAAATACGACGTCATCGTCATCGGGGCCGGGCACAACGGACTTACGGCCGCGGCGTACCTCGCCAGGGCGGGCCGCAAAGTGCTGGTACTGGAACGTCGCGCCATCGTTGGCGGCTGCGCGGTGACCGAGGAGGTGGATCCCGAGCTGGCCCCTGGCTGTCGTGTGTCGACGGCCTCTTATATCGCGAGCATGTTGCGGCCAACGATAATCAGGGACCTGAAGCTCGCGTCCTATGGCCTCAGGATGGTGGCCTGCGATCCCGGCGTGCAGGCTGCCTTCGATGATGGCGACGTCGTTGCCTGGTGGTCTGACGAGGCGAAGATGCGCGCCGAGCTCGCACGCATTGCTCCCGGCGATATCGATCGCTTTTTCGAGACCGAGACCGAGCTCAAGGGGCTTGCCGCCTACCTGCAGCCGTTTTTTCTCGAGCCGCCGCCCGATGTGCATGCGCGCGGACTCACACGCCTGTCAGAGCTGTGGCGTAGCTACCGCCATTTTCGTGGCATAGACGGAGACCAAATCAGCGGCCTGATGCGATTCCTTACCGCCTCGCTGGGCGAGTTCCTCGACCGGCGCTTCGAGTCCGACAAGCTCAAGCGACTGGTTCTCTCCAACAGCCTGTACGGCAAGCATGGCGGCCCCTACCATCCGGGCACGGCGATGGGGCTGCTGTTTCACCTGCTGAGCGGCGGCGATGAAGGACAACAGGCCTGGCAGGGGCATGTCATAGGCGGCATGGGCGCTATCTCGGATGCTCTCGGTCGTGCCTGCGAAGACCTTGGCGTCGCGATTCGAACGGATGCACCGGTTCGGGCGGTGAACATATCGAACGGCACCGCGCGCGGCGTAACGCTCGAGACGGGCGAAGCGATCGACGCCTCACTGGTGATTTCCAACGCGGATCCGAAGCGCACGTTGCTGTCGCTGGTCGATGCGGGCGAGCTGGCCGCGGATTTTCGCCGCGACATACAGGCTATCCACATGGATGGACCCGCCGGCAAGGTAAACTTCGTCTTGTCCGAAGAGCCGCGTGTCACGGGCATGCCGGCGGCTCGCACGAAAGCACAGCGCTCGCTCTTTACCCTGATCCCGACGCTGGCCGAGGCCGAGGCCAACTACAACGCCTCGCAACAAGGCCGGATCCCGGAGCGCCTGTGGGTCGACTGCGTGCTGGCGTCGAACGTGGACGACACCCTCGCGCCTGAAGGCCGCCACATGCTGACCTGCTTCGTACAGTACCTGCCCTACTCGCTGGCCCAGGGAAGCTGGGACGGCGAGCGCGAAACCCTGGGAGACCGCGTCACGGCTCTTATCGGGCAATTCGCGCCGAACGTGCCGGGCTCTGTCATTGCCCGGAAGGTCTACACGCCACTCGACCTGGAACGCACGTTTGGCATCACCGAGGGCAATATTTTTCACGGCGACATCTCGATGGAGCAGCTGTTCTTCATGCGCCCTCTGCCACGTTGGTCGCAGTACGAAACGCCGATTGCCGGCCTGTTCCTGTGCGGTGCCGGCACACACCCGGGCGGCGGGGTCACCGGCGCACCCGGCTATAACGCGGCACACAAGATCCTCAAGCGCAGCTGATTTGACGCACCCGAAACGCATCGATTTCGACCTCGACGGGACTTTGACCGATGCCTGTGAGGGCATGACGCCTGAAAAACGGCATGCCTGTCGAGAAATCTAGGCGGCGGTGAGTCTCAAGCCGATGATTCCACCGACGATCAGCGCGATACAAAGCAGCCGGACGAGCGCTGCCGATTCGCTGAAGAGGATAATGCCGAGAATCGCGGTGCCGGCCGCGCCGATGCCGGTCCATACGGCGTAGCCGGTTCCAAGCGGGATCGTCTTCAGCGCCTGTGCAAGAAAATACAGGCTTAGGCCCATGGCCCATAGCGTCAGCAGGCTGGGCCAAAGCCTGGAAAAGCCGTCGGTGTACTTCAGGCCTACGGCCCATACAATTTCGAATGCGCCGGCGATTCCGAGACTCAACCATGGGCTCATCAACTGTTCTCCTCATAGTTTCCTGCGATTTCGGCATCGATCACGTCCTGCACGTCGATGCCATAGAGCCCCGCGCTGCATACGATTCTTTGCCTTGCTATTTTGCGCGCCCCGCCCGAGGCGCCGCACGGCGTCGTCTTACCGGAAGGGCCAGGTTTCGGCATGCGGCAAAGCTTACTTCACAATCCCGCCTGCCGCTTGCTACTGTAGGCCTAGACGACCGGAGAGAACGTATGTGCAGACTATTGATTACCTTGTTCGCAACCGCGCTTCTCGCCGCCTGCCAGAAGGCCCCGGAGGTATTGCCGGCGAAACCCACGCTGGTGACGGCGGTGCGCTGCGGCGACCTCATTGACGGCCTTGCGGACCAGGCGCTGGGACCGCGCCTCATCGTCATCACCGGCGAGCGCATAAGCGACGTCCTGCCGGCCGAGGCAAAGCTCCCTGCAAACGCCAAAGTTGTGGATCTTCGCGAATACACCTGCCTTCCCGGCCTCATCGATATGCACGCGCACATCGACGGTACTCCGGAGGACCTGAACGATTACACCGTCTTTCTGCGCCGTACGCCTGAAGAGTCGCACACGAAATCGGAAGAACTCGCCGCAATCGTCCTCAATTCCGGCTTTACGACTATCCGGCACGTCGGTTCCTACCTGGCCTGGCTCGACAGGGACGTGCGTGCGCGCATCGAAGCCGGCGAGATTCCCGGCCCCCGCATGCGGATTGCCGGCATGTATCTGACGGTTCCGCACGGCGGCGGCGACCTGTACATCCCCGGCGTCGACGACAGCGAGGTGCCGTCGTACTACAGGATGGGAGTTGCGCGCGGGCCCGACGAATTCCGGGCGAAAGCGGAAGAGGTCGTAGCTGGCGGCGCCGACTTCATCAAGATCATCGCCTCTGGCGCCGTGTTCGGCTATGGCGGCATACCGGGTGCGCCGGAGATGACCCGCGAGGAGATCGCCGCGGTCGTCGATGTCGCGCATGCGGCCGGCATCAAGGTGACCGCGCACGCGCATGGCGCGCAGTCCATCAAGGACGCGATCCTGGCCGGCGTCGATTCGATCGAACACGCCTCTCTGGCGGACGATGAGGCGATCGCGCTGGCGGCGGAGCGTGGCGTTGCCTTCTCGATGGATGTCTACAACGGTACCTACACGGAAGAAGTCGGCAGGAAACAGGGATACGCCGAGGAATTCATGCGCAAGAACGAGGAGACGACCGAGGCACAGCGCGTTGTCTTCGAGAAGGCGCTTAAGGCAGGCGTACCGATACTCTTCGGCACCGACCTGGGCGTTCTGCCGCATGACATGGGCGCGCGTCAGTTTGCCGTGATGGTGCGCCGCGGCATGACGCCGATGGCGGCAATCAAGAGCGCCACCTCGGCGCCCGCCGAGCATATGGGCCTGGCGAGCGACGTCGGCGCAATCCAGGCCGGTCGCTACGGCGACCTGATCGCGGTACGCGCCAATCCGCTCACCGATATCACGGTATTGCAGGACGTCGACGTCGTCATCAAGGGTGGTACCGTCGTCAAGAAAGCCACGCCGCTGCAGCCGAAGTTCGCCGACACCGTCTACCACACCGGCAAGATCTACACGGTCAATGCGGAGAAGCCCTGGGCCCAGGCCGTCGCCATACGCAACGGCAGAATCGCCTACGTCGGGACGGACGACGGTGTTCGCAGTCATATCGGCCCCGATACGGCCGTCCATGACCTGCACGGCAAGCTGATGCTGCCGGCATTCCAGGATTCCCACGTTCATCCGATCATGAGCGGCATGGATGCGCTGGCCTGTGACCTCAGTGGACTGGACGACGTAGCGAAGTACCGATCCCGGATTGCGGAATGCGCGACGGCGAGTCCCGACTCGGAGTGGATCCGGGGAGGCGGCTGGTCGATGGCCGAATTCGGGCCCGGCGCAATGCCGAGTCGCAAGATAATCGACGAGCTGGTACCGGATCGGCCGGTCTTCCTCACGTCGCAGGATGGCCATTCCGGATGGGCGAACAGTGTCGCACTCGATATCGCTGGCATTACCAGGGACACACCGAACCCGCCTGACGGCATTATTGACAAGGACCCGGAAACGGGCGAGCCCATCGGCAGCCTGCAGGAAGGCGCGATGAATCTCGTTGCAAAACACGTGCCCGAAGCCACGCTGGAAGAGCGCGTCAGCGGACTCGCCTACGCGCGCGACATGCTGCACGGCTACGGTATTACGTCGATCCAGGACGCCTATGTTTTCGAGGACGACCTGGAGGCTTACACCGCGCTCGACGATGCCGGCGAACTCAACCTGCGCGTTGTGGCCTCACTTTGGTGGGACCGTAGCGATACGGAGGAACAGATTCCGCAGCTGGTGGAGCTAAGGAAGAAATTCAACAAAGGCAACATTCACCCAACCACGGTGAAGATCATGCAGGACGGCGTCATGGAGAATTACACCGCCGTCATGCTGGAACCTTACCTGACCGAGGAAGGGGGACGCGGCATACCGATGGTGGAACCGGAGTTCCTGAAGGAAGTGGTCAGTCTGCTGGACGCCGAGGGCTTCCAGGTGCACTTCCATGCCATCGGCGATGGCGCAGTTCGGCAGTCGCTGGATGCCGTCGAGGAGGCGCGCCGGCGTAACGGTGATCTCGGCAATCGCCATCACATCGCGCACCTGCAGATCATTCACCCGTCGGACATACCGCGATTCGCGGCATTGAACGTGGTCGCCAACTTCCAGCCGTTGTGGGCCTACGCGGACAAATACGTAATCGACCTGACCCTGCCTTTTATTAGCGAGGAGACTGCAAAATGGATGTACCCGATCAAGTCGGTCATCGACTGGGGCGGCAAGGTCGCCTTCGGCAGCGACTGGTCAGTATCCACGGCGAACCCCTTCCCGCAGATCGAGACGGCTGTAACGCGCGTGGATACGATCGACCACGATACCGAGGTGCTGAATCCGGAACAGCGTATATCGGTGCAACAGGCTATCGAGGCTTTCACGATCAATGCGGCCTACGTCAACAAGCAGGACGACACGACCGGATCGATTCAGAAGGGCAAGCTGGCCGACCTGATAGTCCTGGATAAGAATATCGTAGAGATCGACGCAAAGGACATTTCCGAAACCCGGGTTCTGTTGACGCTGTTCGAGGGCAAGCCCGTTTACGGTGATCCGGGCAGCCTATAGGCGGATCGTTCTTTCCGCACAATCCCTACATGATTGCGCGTCCGGAAAAATGCCGGCGCTAGTCATTAGCACGCGCGAGCCAGCCGGGATGTTCATACAGTTCGATGCGGACTTCATCCTGCGGAAAAATCTCGCCCGGTACATCCACAACCCCGACAATTCCGCGACACAGCCTGGCCGCGTTTGAGAATGCGGTCGTTGCCAGGCTTTCCCCGGAGCGCGTCCGGTGGCTCGCCGAGAGTCGCGTTCCCATATCCAGACAGGGCGGATTGTATTCCTCCACGCAAAGCTCGGCACCCGAGGGAAACTTGAGCAGCGTGCCTTTCGGCAGTCTCGACAGGTCCCTGATGCCCTGCAGGCACAGATTCGCACCCAGGGTTGAGGGTAACAGAGGATCACGCAGGTCCAGATGCTTCGCGATGTCACGCAGTTCCTCTGAGGACACGGCGGACCACTGCCGCTCGTTGCGCCGCAGCGTACCCTTGGGTTGTTTGTCGCCTGCCCAGGCTTTTCGCGAAAAAGAGCGATGTTTGTCGCCGACGACGCCGTCAAGCTCGACACGAATAGACGGCTGATCGGGTTTGGATTTGTCTTCATTACACCCGGCGTGAACAGACAACACTCTGGCGGTCAGGATTCGCATCTGTGAGGTTCCCCTTGTTTGGCGGACGTAACCGCTCTGTCAACCTCCGCCGGCTGTCAACTCGGCGTCGAGTTCCGTCCAGATTTCGCGTGCCCAGTCGCGAATCAGCAGCGACTCCTCCCAGCGATCCGAAAGTTCCTGCTGATTGGCGTCGGTGATGGCATACGGTGGCGGTCCTAGTTCGCAGAGAAACCTGAGCGTTGCGCCATCATCGTTACGCTTGCGCCAGGATCGCATGCCCGCCTTCCACCAACCCCTGAAAATCTCGACCCAATCCTGGTGCTGTGGAAAGCCCAGCTGTATTTGTACCTGCTCCCGGTTCGCAACGCGCCCCTGGAAGCAGTCCGAGCGATCGAGTATCGAACGAATGAACACTTGATCGCGCTCCGGCAACGGCGCGCGAAGCTCGCGATCGATGACGACGTGCGAAAGATCGGCACACAGGCGCATCTCGGGAACCAGCTTCATGAGCTGCAGCGTAAAGTACAGGTCGTTTAACAGGCTGTCGCGATGCGTTTCAAACAGGAGTGGCATCTGGCATGTGTCCGCCTTGTCCATCCAGTCCCTTACGACCGGGACGGCATCCTCCGGCCTGATCGGCATCACGCCGCTGATCGCATTCACCATGCAGGCGTTCATCGACACAGCGAAGTCCAGGAGTGGCTGCATGTCCGTCGCGCGCTGCGGAAAAGCGTTAATCATGCAGCCGAGTTCATGCTTCTCGAAGAGGACCCTGTACGCGCGGTTTTCGGCTATCTCGGCAAGCGACGGGTCGAGGCACATGCCGTCAAAGCCGGCCGCCGCCACCATCGCGAAGGCCTCCTCGGGTGTGCGTTCCGGGATCGCGGGGTTCCTGAGCTCCATTCCCCAAAGCGATTGATAGATTTCAAGTTTTTGCACGATTCCCATCCCGCCGATCGCGTCCGACGGCCAGCGCATCGACGGCGACAGCGCCACTCTCACCGACGATGACCGGGTTGACGTCAAGCTCCGACAACACCTCGCGCAGGGCGTGCGCCATTACCGAAAATCGTGAGGCAGCCTCGCAGAAGCCTGCCACGTCTACCGGCGGGTTGCCGCGCACGCCGTCGAGCAGGGGACGAAGCTGCAGGCGATCGACGCAGCGGCGTGCTTGTGCCGCGTCGAAGGGCGGCATTGCAAACTGCACATCGTTGATCGTCTCCGCCAGCACGCCGCCGAAACCAAGCAGAACGATCGGACCGAACTGCGGATCACGCCTCACCCCGAGAAACATCTCGATACCGCTGGGCGCCATCGGAGCGATCAACGCCTCGGCGCCGAGGCGATTACTCAGGATGTGGTACATGTTGCGAAGCTGTTCCGCATCACTGATTCCGATGACGACTCCACCCAGGTCCGACTTGTGCAGCAGCCCCTCCTTCGCGGTCTTCAGCACGACGGGAAAACCGACGTGATTGGCGGCCGCCAACACCTCCTCTTCGCTAGTCGCGGATACAGGCGTGGACGCCTCGATATCGAAATCCGCCAGCATACCGAGCGCTTCGGATTCGGAGAGCACGTCGCCGCGACGCAGGCGATCGCGCCATTTCCTGACAATAGCAGGCTCCGGTGGATCGGGCTCGACCGCTTCTTGCAGCAGGAAGTCACGATAGTCGAACAATGCCCGGACACCGCGAAGAAACGCGCTCACGCCGTCGAGCACGGGGAAGCCGCCGTGTGTGCTTGCGACGACGGCCTCGTCAAAGCCGCTGCCCTGCCGGGCGGCCACCAGCGCGAGCGGTTTGCCGGACTCGGCATGCGCACGCTGCATATAGCTCAGGTAGCTTGTATAAATTTTTCCCCGCGGGGCACGATCATGTATGACGCCGCCGACCGCTGTGCCCTCATCCTGCATCATCAGAGACAGACATCGGGTCATCGCCTCGCCCGCCTGGGGTCCGCCTCGGCTCCACGCATCCAGCGGATTGACTGGGGGCAACTCCGCGTCCAACTCAAGTTTGAGCGCCTCGACCGTTCTTTCCGAGAGCTCCGCTAGCGGCACACCGGCATCATGTGCGAGATCAACCAGCAGTTGCCGCTCGCCGCCGGAATCGTGCAGCGTTACGAGACCGCCGGCAGCGACCGGATGCAGCTCTGCAAACATGATGAGCGTTGTCGCGAACTCATCCTGATCCTTCACGCGCTGCACGCCATAGCGGTCGAACAGCGCCTCATAGGTCGCGTCGTCGCCGGCCATCGCGCCGGAATGCGAAACGGTCAGCTGCGCCGCTTTCTCCGTTCGCCCGACCTTCAGTGCGACGACGGGAATGCGCCGCTGCGCCGCTTTGGACAGCGCCGCCCGAAAACCACCCGGATTTCTGGCGGTCTCGACGAACAGGCCGACAACGCGCGTCTCCGGAAGATCCAGGGCGAAATCGAGGTACTCGTCCATGGTTACGCCAATTTCATTGCCGGTCGATACGGCAAGATTGATTCGGAGGCGTGCGTCGCTGTCGATGATGCCGGACATGCCGGCACCCGAATGGCTGATCAGCGTGATGTTCCCCGGCGGTTCGTGATCGCTGCTGTCGAATCCGCAGGTCCAGACACGATCCCGAACGTTGTAGTAGCCCATGCCGTTGGCACCGCAGACCAGCATTCCGGCATCGCGAATTTTTTTCCGTACGCGGTCACGCAGCAGGGGCACCTCGTCATCGTCAAGCACCAGTGGCGCCTGGATGACGGCGGCAGGGACGCCGGCGGCAATCGCTTCATCGAGGGCCTTCTCGAGACGTGCCGCGCCAATGGCGAAAACGACCAGGTCGGGACGCTCGGGGATCGCGGCCAGGCTGGCGAAACAATGCTGCCCGTGCAGCGCCTCGTAATTGGGGTTTACCGGAAAAACACGGCCGGAGTAGCCACCAGCCCGCAGGTTCCTGAGAACCCAGTCACCCATGCTGTCGGCACGGCTCGATGCACCTACGATCGCGACCGAGCGCGGCCGCAGCAAGGCATCAAGCCGATGTTTCACCGCCTTGAATCCGCCTAGTACGGTCCGGGCGGCGTCGCACCGCGGCGCGGCGGCCACCAGAACGGCTTGTCGACAACCGTCGCTTTCGCCATTTTGCGATTCCAGTGCATTTCACGCTGATAATAGATCTCGACCCACACGGTGTCGCCGGGCTTGCCATGCGGGGTGCGAACGGTCCCCAGCGCAATATTCTGTTTGCACACCGGCGACCAGGCGGCAGAGGTGATGAAACCGATCTCGCCCTTGTTGCCCTTTTCCCTTGCGAAAATATAGGAATGGTGCGCGGGCTTGTTGCCCTCGATATCGAGCTTCACGAGGCGCCAGGTGGAACCATTGCGTTTTTCGGCGGCGAGCGCCCTGCGACCATTGAAATTCGGTTTCTTGAAGTCCACCAGCCAGTCGAGGCCGAGTTCCAGGGGCGAGCGCGAGCGACCCGTGCGAACCGTTTCGTCGGCGGGCAGAAACTCCATGTAGGCGGCAAGAAATCCGGCCTCGATGCGCGCCTGTTCGAGCGCGTGCGTGCCGATCGCGCGTATGCCGAACAGCTCACCGGCCTCGAACAATGCATCCCAGAGCGCCTCGGCCCTGTCGGGATCGATCCAGAGTTCATAGCCGAGATCGGCCGTGAAACCGGTGCGCGAGACCATCAGTTCGGTCCCCTGGAAATCGAAATGCATCAGGCCGAATGGCTTGAGCTCGTCGAGCCCTTCCAGTCCCATCCTGTTCAACACGCTGAAAGACGTCGGCCCCTGAACCGCGAGTGCCGCGACGTCTTCGGTTTCGTGCGTGATGGTCACGTCGAAACCGATCTTCGCCGACATGAGCCAGGCGTAGTGGCGTTCCTGCGAACACAGGCGATACTCACCCTCGCGCAGATGGAAGATCGTGCCGTCATCGATGACCTGTCCGTGATCGTCACACCAGACGGCGTACGCGACGCGCCCGGGGGCCACCTTCGCCATGTCACGCGTAACGAGTCGATTCAGGAAGTCCAGCGCGTCGGGACCGGTGATGCGGTACTTGGTCATCGGCGTCAGGTCGAAAACGGCGGTCGCGTTGCGGATCGCGAAGTATTCGAAATCCTCGCAGAACAATGCGTTGGCGCTGGAGTAGCCCTTCCACTGGTGCCATTCGTTAACCGTGTCGAGTTCGGCAAGCCGCGAGTGGAACGGTGTCTTGAGTCGGCCCTGATGTACCTGCTGAGTCTTCATGCTGCTTTCTCCCCGCTCAGGATGGCTCTTGCCGCATTGCGTCCAGCGGCACCGCTGACGCCACCACCCGGGTGCGTGCCTGCACCGCAGAGATACAGGCCATCCAGAGGCATGCGGTATTGCGCCGCGCTGCTTACCGGCCTCACGAACAGGAACTGGTCCAGCGTAAGCTCGGCGTGATGCCAATGCCCTCCCGTGATGTGGAATTCACGCTCGATATCTGCCGCCGTCAGTAATTCGCTGGCGACAATACGACCTTCGATGTCGGGCGCGTACCTGGCGATCGTCTTTATCGTCGATTTCAGGAATGCTTCTTTGGCCGCGTCGTCCCAGCCGCCCTTCAGTTCGTACGGGGCGTACTGCACGACTGCCGACAGCACATGCTTACCGGTCGGCGCGAGCGCTGCGTCGCGGAAACTCGGGAAGATCATTTCGATCACGGGGTTCGGCGAAGACTGACCGTACTTGGCCGGATTGAACGCGCGCTCGACGTAGTGCTCGTCCGGCGCGATGACGAGCCGCTCGGCAAAGTCCTTCTTCGCAAGACCTGCAATTGTCGGCAGTCCGTCGAGGGCCAGGTGCAGCTTGGCCGCATTGCCCTTTGCCCGCAGATGGTTGATGCGCTGCGCAAAACCGGTCTCGACATGCCGCGCTCCAACCAGCGTCATGACAGTACGTTTAGGGTCAGCGTTGGAAATAACCTTGAGACTATCGAAGCGCGTACCGTCTTCGGTCTCGACGCCCGTCACTCGCCCGTTTTCAACGATAATGCGACGCACCGGCATGCTGGTGCGAATCGTCGCACCGGCGCTGCGCGCCGCCTGCGCGATCTGGTCGCTGACATGGCCCATGCCACCGGTTGGCGTCGCAGCGCGGCCGTGGTCTCCGGCGAGCCGATACAGATAGGTCATGATCGTATTCGGCGAGCGCGGTCCAAGGTGCGTGCCCAGCACCGCATCGAGGCTGATCGCGCCCTTCAGCAGCGGGCTGTCGAAGTTCTCATGAAGTTCATCGTAGATATTCATGCCGATCAGCCGCAGAAACTCCCGCATATGCTCTTTGCCCATGCGGCGAATATCGAAACCCAGCTGCCCGAGGGTAAGCAGGTCCCGCATGTTCCTGGTGCCGAGCCTCGGCGGCGGCTTGTTGAGGTACTTGCGTAGCAGGTCCGAGAAACGCGTCATGCGCCGCCGGAAGTCCCGGTAGTTATCGGCATCCTGTTGGGACACGCCCGTAACGGCATCCGCCAACAGACGGATGTGTTCTCCGCTCTCCGACAATGCGATGGTGGCCATGTTCTTGCCGGACGTTTCCGGTGCGAGTTTCAGCTCCTTCCTGACCTCCGGCTGCAACTGGTAGAGCAGGTGCGCACACGCGGACACCGAGTAACCGTCTGCGAATTCGCGCGTCACGGCGGCCCCGCCCACCTGGGCATTGGCCTCGAGTACCAGCACGTTCTTGCCCGCTTTTGCCAGCAATGCCGCACACACCAGGCCGTTATGCCCGGCTCCCACTACGATCGCGTCGTACTTGTCGCCCGCGTTGTTAGTCATCGCCGAAGTTCTCCGGTACGGTGTTGGCCCGCTTCAGGTCGGCAAGTATTTCCCGCGCCGCATTGGCGCCCGGCGCGGCCATGACACCGCCGCCCGGGTGCGTGCTCGAGCCGCACATGTAAAGCCCGGCAACAGGGCTGCGATACTGCGCATAACCAGGGACCGGGCGGTTGAACAGCAGCTGGTCCATCGTCAGCTCGCCGTGGAAGATGTTGCCTTCGGTAATGCCGATTTCGCGTTCGATGTCCTCGGGCGTGCGCACTTCGACGTGCAGGATGAGGTCCTTGAAGTTCGGGCTGAATCTTGCGATCTGATCGATGACACTCTTGGCGAACGCGTCCTTCTCTTCGCTTTTCCATGCACGACCGTCGATCTGGTGCGGACAGTACTGTACGAAACAACTCATGAAATGCTTGCCGGGAGGCGCCATCGTTGGATCGTTCAGCGTCGGAATCAGCATGTCGACGTAAGGGTCTTTGGACCAGGTGCCGTCTTTCCAGTCATCGTAGGCGAGCTCCATACGCTCCATCGAATCGATAAAGTGCATGTCGCTGTGGTACAACGAACTGCCCTTTGGAAGCGCCGAAAACGTCGGCAATCCGTCGAGCGCGATGTTCAGCTTGCCGGAGGAGCCGCGAATCTTGAAATTCTCAACGCGCTTGTGGAAGGATGCCGGCAGGTCACTTTTGTCCATGCAATTGAGGAAAGTGCGCTTTACATCCATGGCGGAGACGACGACATCCGCATTGATCTCGTCGCCGTTATCCAGCGCGATGCCGGTCACCTTGCCGTTCCTGACGATGAACTTGTCGACGCCGGCCTCGGTGCGAAGCTCGCCGCCGGCCGCCTGGAATGCACCGGCAATGGATTTCGAAACGGCGCCCATGCCACCCCGGGCAAACCCCCAGGAGCCGACGTTGCCGTCAACCTCGCCCATGTAATGGTGCAACAGGACGTAGGCAGTGCCGGGCGAATGAACGCCAAGGGCCGTACCAATGATGCCGCTGCCGGAGAACGACGCCTTGATGACGTCGGTCTCGAAATACTCGTCGAGGTACTCGGCAACGCTCATCGTCCAGAAACGGATTGTCTCGTACATGCGATCCTCGCCCATCGCGAGGAATTTGCCACCGATACGAATGAGCTCCCTGATGTCGGCGGGCCTGAAGGACGTCGGATCCGGCGCCGTGCTCAGCAGGAAGTCGCGAATGAAACGGCATTGCCGCATGGTGTCGGCGGAATAGGTCTTGTAGGCGTCCGCATCCCGGCGAGAGAAACGCGCCATCTCGCGGTAGGCAACCTCTTCGTCATGGTAAGAGCCGTAGTAGTCGCCGTTTTCAAGGAAGGTAAGCGAGCCGCCGTACGGTGTGACCTGCAGGCCATGCTTGTGCAATTCGAGCGCGCGGTAGATTTCGGGCCTGAGCAGACTGCAAACGTAGGAGCAGTTCGAGTACCAGAAGTCCTTATAAAGATTCCGGCTGACCGCTGCGCCGCCAATGTAATCGTTTTTCTCGACACAAACGACATCGAGGCCCGCTTTCGCGAGAAAAGCAGCGGTGGTCAGGCCGTTGTGTCCGGCACCGACGACAATCGCGTCATATTTCTTCATTTTCTGGAGCTCGTTGCTGTGGCTTTTTGTTCTAGTTTTGTCAGCGTAATGTCCACTGCCCGCTCGATCTTGTCCAGTGTTTCATCGAGACATCCCACATTGTGAGATTCACACAGGAACCACGGTTCTCTTGAATCCGGTTCGACGAGTATTCCCTGTTCGTGCAGCTCGGGCGCCAGTGCATCGTAGAATTCATAGTCGGAATGTACCCACTCGCGATAGTTGCCGGGTGCGTGCTCGGCGAAAAACAGGCCCATCAGCGCCGGGTGCCCCGTGAAGCTGTGCACGATGCCCCGTTTGGTCAATATGCGACCGATTCCCTGCTGCAACTTGAGGCCATAGCTTTCGATATCCGCCAGGGCGCTGGTTTCATCCAGGATCTCGAGCGTCTTTGCCGCCGCGGCGAGAGATACCGAGTGGCCGGTGAAAGTGCCGCCGTGGACAACGGCTTCGCCCACATGTCGCATGATGTCCTCGCGACCAGCGACAACCGAAATCGGATAGCCGTTGGCGATCGCCTTCGCAAACGTACACAGGTCGGCCCTGATTCCGAATAGCTCCTGAACGCCACCCCTCGCGACCCGAAAACCGGTCTTTACTTCGTCGACGATCAACAGCACGTCATAGCGGTCGCAGATTTCGCGTACGTCCTTCATGTACTGAGCTCTCGCGCTGATGGCGCAGCAGTTGCCCATGATCGGCTCGATAAGGAATGCGCCGATCTTGTCGTGCTTCTTCTTCATCAGGTCCTCGAGAGCATTCGCATCGTTCAATGGCACCGGATGAAAAAGGCGTTTTGTAACGGCCGGTACGCCCTCCCCGAATGGCAGCAAGTCAGGTGTGCCGTCGCCGGGCTCCCAGTCTTCGACCTCGGAGTACCACATAACCTCGCTGAAGACACCGTGGTAGCCGCCCTCCATGACAACATGCCCGTCCTTGCCCGTGAACGATCGCGCGATTCGCAGCGCCGCCATGACGGCTTCCGTTCCGGAGTTCGAGAAACGAACAAGCTCTGCGGAGGGCACCATCTTGCTGATGCGGCAGGCGACGTCGTGTTCGAGTTCCGTCGACAGCGCAAATACGCCGCCGACTTCCATTCCCTGTCGTGCGGCTTCGTCAACGCGCGCATCGGCATAACCCAGGATGATCGGGCCATAGGCGAGACGATAATCGATGTACTCGTTGTCATCGATATCCCACACCCGCGCACCCTTGCCGCGCTTCACATAGATCGTGCCGTCATCGCCCCAGTAACGAAAATTTGAAGACACGCCGAGCGGTAATTTCTTGATGGCCTTCCTGAAGTGCTCATTGGACCGGGCCAGGCTGCGCATAAGCGCTCCCTAAAAAAATGAATGAGTATTCATTCATATTATGGCATGATCGGGGCATGGTAGCCAGCGCCAAGAAACCGAAAAGAACAGCGCGGCGCGAGCAGCGACGCCAGCAGCTGATCGAGGCGACGATGAAATGCATCGCCCGCCGCGGTATGGGCAGCACGACGCTGGGCGACGTTGCCAGCGAAGCCGGACTCTCACAGGGGATCGTCAACCTTCATTTCGAAAGCAAGGACAATTTGCTGACCGAGACGCTTCGGTACCTCGCGGACGAATACAAGGCGCAGTTCAACAAGGCGCTGGAGCGATCCGGCCCGCGCCCGGCTGACAGCCTGCTCGCCCTGACAGAGCTGGACCTGCGTCCGTCGATCTGTGACCGCCGCAAGGTAGCCGTGTGGTTCGCATTCTGGGGAGAGGTGCAGTCGCGGCCGACCTATCGGAAGATCTGCGATGAGCGCGACCAGTATTACGATGACACGATCGAACGCCTGGCCGCGGATATCATTGCCGATGGCAACTACGAGAACGTAACTGCCACGGCCGTCGCCACCGTACTGACGTCGATGACAAACGGGCTGTGGCTGTCATGCCTCATCAGTCCGTCAAGCTTTGATCGACACAAGGCGATGGACGCGATACTCGAGTACCTGTCCAACGTGTTTCCGAAGCACTTTTCGAAATGAGATTCCGATGCATATAGAGATCAGCAAAGACGCACTCGCATGGCAGAAAATCGCGCGCAGCTACGCAGATAAATACCTGCAGCCGCACGAAGTCGAGGCGGAGCTCAACGATGGCGTGCTGCCTGCTGAAATCACGAAACGCAACAAGCAACGCGCCATTGAACTCGGCTTCACGGAAATGGACGTGCCGAAGAGTCACGGCGGACTCGAACTGCCGATGGAATGCCAGGTAGCGGTGTGGGAACAACTTGGGCGGGTAACGAATGCCCTGTCCTGGTGCTTCCCGGAGGCGCAGTCGTGGATGTTCGATGCCTGCACGGATGCACAACTGGAAAAATACATCGTCCCGATGATGCGAGGCGAACACAAGGAATGCTATGCGATCACGGAAGCCGGGCCGGGCTCCGACATCGCCGCCCTGGAAGCCACTGCCATACGCGATGGCGACGACTACCTGCTCAACGGCGAGAAGTGGTACGTCACCAGCGGCAACCTGGCCACCTTCATCTGGTTTCAGGCGCGCCTCCCGGATGAAGACGACGAAGCCCTGTTCCTGGTCGACCAGGGCATTGATGGCATCCAGATGATCGCGAACCCCAGATTCAGCCACACTTACGCATCACACCATCCGACCTATCGATTTACCAACGTTCGCGTGCCCGCGGCGCAACGTGTCGGTCGGCCAGGCGATGGCATGGCCTTCACGCACAGCTGGTTTCGTCATGAACGCCTCATGATCGGCGCACGAAGCTGCGGCGCTGCCGCTCGCCTGATTGAAGATGCGATGGCCTTTGCCAGCGAGCGCATGGTCGATGGCGCGGCGCTCACCGAGAAACAGGCCATCCAGTTCATGCTCGCCGATTGCGTTACAGAGCTGTATGCCGCAAGGCTCATGACCTATGACGCGGCGCGTGCCGCGGATCGCGGCGAGGACCTGAAAGCACAACACAGCCGCTGTTCCATGGTGAAGCTGTATGTCTCCGAAATGGCCAACCGCGTGGCGGACAGGGCCGTGCAGATTTTCGGAGGCCGCGGCTACATGCGGGAAAACGTCGCCGAGCGCTTCTTCCGCGAGCTCCGAGTCGACCGAATCTGGGAAGGTACAAGTGAGATTCAAAGGCTTATAATCGCCCGATCCCTGCTGAAACGTGGATTGGACGGAATGTGATTGACCCAGGCCCTTTTCGCGCTGCCCTTCTTTCCGCAATCTTTCTCCTGGGCGCCTGCTCAGGCGACCCGACCGATACAGGCGCCGGCGCGAACGTCGTCAATGTCTATAACTGGGCCGACTACATTGCGCCCACCACTCTCGAAAAATTCGAAGCCGAATATGGCATCCGGGTCAACTACGACATTTACGATTCGTCCGAGGTTGTCGATGTAAAGCTGCTTGCGGGCAACAGTGGCTATGACGTGGTCGTCCACAGCAACCAGTTTTCCTCACGACTTGCGCCGATTGGTGTTTTTGAAAAACTCGACATGACGCGCTTCGAGAATCTGGGCAATCTCGATCCGGAGGTGCTCGCCAGCATCGATGTTTACGAGAAAGTCGACGGCTATCAACTGCCCTACCACTGGGGCACCACCGGGTATGCATGGAATGTGGACATGGTTCGCAAGCGCTTGCCGCATCATCCGATGGACAGCGCCGACGTGCTTTTCGACCCGGACGTGATTTCAAGACTCGCCGATTGCGGTGTCAGTCTTCTCGACGGTGCCACGGATCTTTTCCCGATGGTGCTTGCCTACCTTGGCCGCGATCCGAACGCTGTCGACGACGAAAATCTTGCCGCCGCCGAAGCCCAGCTCAAGCTCGTGGAACCTTACATCCGGTATTTCAGCAACCAGAAAATGATTTCCGATCTTCCAAACAAGGAAGTCTGCGTCGCCATGAGCTGGTCGGGTGACTATGCTCAGGCTGCGACTCGCGCCGCGGAGGCTGGCGTAGAAATCGATTTGCGTTATACCGTGCCCAGGGAGGGCTCGGGCTTGTGGGTCGACGGCCTTTACATACCCAGCGACGCTCCGCACAAGGACAACGCCTACCTGTTCCTGGACTTCCTGATGCGGGCGGATATCGCCGCAGAAATTGCAAATACGGTTTTTTACGCGAATGCGAACGCCGCGTCCTGGGCATACGTTGATCCAGTCATATTGAATAATCCCTCCATCTTCCCTGACGAGGAAACCTGGAAACGGCTCTACCCGATACTCTCGCCCGACCCCAAGAGGGAGCGGCCGAGGACGCGCGCTTTCGCCAGGGTCAAAAGCGGCCTGTGAAAGACTTTATTTGCCTGCGCGGCATCAGCAAACTGTTCGGCGACTTTGTCGCCGTCGACAACGTGGATCTCGATATCGCGAAAGGAGAGCTGTTCTCGATCCTGGGCGGATCGGGCTGCGGAAAAACCACGCTGCTGAGAATTTTGGCGGGCTTTGAAATCCCGAGCAGTGGCAGCATCGAGATCGATGGCGTCGATATCACCCACCAGCCGCCCTATGACCGCCCGGTCAACATGATGTTTCAGTCCTACGCGATCTTTCCTCACATGTCGGTCGCCAGGAATGTGGCCTACGGCCTGCAAAAAGAGGGGACAGGCCGGAGCGAGATCGACAAGCGTGTCGACCAGGTGCTTGACCTCGTTCAGCTCGGAGGTTTCCGGGATCGAAAACCGGATCAGCTGTCGGGCGGCCAGCGACAGCGGGTCGCGCTGGCGCGGGCGCTGATCAAACGGCCCAAGGTCCTGCTTCTTGATGAGCCGCTGGCCGCGCTGGACAAGAAACTTCGCGAACGCACTCAGTTCGAGCTAATGAACATCCAGGACGAGCTCGGTATCACGTTCGTCGTCGTCACCCACGACCAGGAAGAGGCGATGACCCTGTCCACGCGGATCGCCGTCATGGACAAGGGGCGTTTTCTGCAGATCGGTACGCCGCTGGAAATTTACGAGTACCCGCAGAGCAAGTTCGTCGCGGATTTTGTCGGCACGATCAACACCTTTGAAGGGACGGTCAGACAGATTGCCGAAGACAGCATAGAGATCGACTCGGAAGAAGCAGGGACCGCGATCACGGCACTGGGAGATCATGACTTTGTCGTCGGCCAGAGCGTCTGCGTTGCGATCAGGCCCGAAAAAATCTTCGTGGGCAAGCATGAGCCCGACAATACGGAAGATGCCCGGGTCCGTGGCGTTGTCCACGATCTAGGCTACCTGGGTAACCTGTCCCTGTACCGCATCAAGCTGGCCAACGACAAGATCGTTCTCGTGAGCTCCCAGAACCGGCGCCGGGCGGCAACCCGATTCCTCGAATGGGAGGACGAGGTCTGGATCTCGTGGCGGCCACGCAGTGTCGTCGTGTTGCCGGGCTGAGCCAGATGTCGGACAAGGTAGCGCTAAGACGGGACCTGATCTGGCGGCGCGTTGCCGTGGCCGTGCCTTACGCCTGGCTGCTGGTTTTCTTCCTTGCGCCGTTCGCGATCATTCTGAAGATCAGCCTCGCCGACCCGGTCATTGCCCAGCCCCCGTTCACGCCGACGTTCGATGAGAGCGGCGACCTCAAGGCGTCCGCCGACAATTTCAAATTCCTGCTGACCGACAAACTCTACGCGATCACCTACGCCCGGTCGGTCGTCATGGCTGCCGCAGCGACCCTGCTCTGCCTCGCACTCGGCTTCCCGATGGCCTATGGCATAGCCCGCTCGGAGTCAACGACCCGCAGCCTTTTGTTGTTGCTGATCGTGCTGCCGTTCTGGATATCCTTCCTGCTGCGCGTGTACGCGTGGATGGGATTAATGAACAACTATGGCGTGATCAACAACCTGTTAATGTGGCTGGGCGCGATCGATCAGCCGATACAGCTGATGTATACCGACTTCGCGATCTTCGTTGGTCTTGCCTATTCCTACCTGCCCTTCATGATTCTACCGCTGTATGCCACGCTCGAGCGCATGGACCTGGACCTCGTTGAGGCAGCGCAGGACCTGGGCGCATCCCGAACTCGCGCGTTCTGGGACATCACCTGGCCTCTGGCAAGACCGGGCGTCATCGCCGGCTGCCTGCTGGTGTTCATTCCCGCGATGGGGGAGTACGTAATCCCCTATCTGCTCGGTGGTTCCGAGTCGCTGCTGATCGGTCGCGTGCTGTTCGATGAATTTTTCGTCAATCGCGACTGGCCGCTGGCATCGGCCGTCGCCATAGTCCTGCTACTCCTGCTTGTCGTGCCTATTGTCTTCCTGCAGCGTTACCAGGCCCGGGACGAGGAAGGCGCGACATGAAGCAACACTCCCGCTTCGTTCTCTCGGCGCTCGCCTTCGGCTACGCGTTTCTGTATATCCCGTTGATCTTCGTTATCGTCTACTCGTTCAACGACTCGCGGATTGCCACGATCTGGGGCGGGTTCTCGACGCGCTGGTACGGCGAACTGCTACGTAACGACCAGGTGCTGAACGCGGCGCTGCTGAGCCTGAAGATCGCATTGACGTCGGCGACCTTCGCGACGGTACTCGGGACCATGGCCGGCCTCGTGCTCGCACGCTTCGGACGCTTCAAGGGCAGAACGCTGTTCTCCGGCATGATCTCCTCGCCCATGGTCATGCCGGAGGTCATTACCGGACTCTCCCTGCTGTTGCTGTTCGTCACTTTGCAACAGCTCACCGGCTGGCCGGGACAGCGCGGCTTCTCCACGATCACTATTGCCCATACGACGTTTTCGATGGCCTACGTCGCCGTCATCGTGCAGTCGCGACTAATGTCCATGGATGAGTCCCTGGAAGAGGCGGCAATGGACCTCGGCGGCAGGCCGCTACGCGTTGTCTTCGACATTACGCTGCCGCTGATCGCGCCAGCCATGATCGCCGGATGGCTGCTGGCCTTCACGCTTTCGCTCGATGACCTCGTGATTGCGAGTTTCGTCTCGGGACCGGGCAGCAGCACGCTGCCGATGTACATATTCTCGAAGGTGAAACTCGGGGTGTCGCCCGATATCAACGCGCTGGCGACGTTGATAATCGCGGCCGTAAGTCTCGGCGTGCTGGTGGCCTGGCTCGCCATGCGACGGATGCGTGGCCAGGGGACGCGTGGCCAGGGATGAGTAGCTAGGGTCTCTGCAGTTCCTGCAGGATCCACTCTATGTAAACCCGTTCCGCGCGCTCCATGCCGGAGAAAGGCCCGGGACGGTAATACTTCGAGTGCACCCCTTTCGAATTATTGACGATGATTTCCTTGTCCGACCGGGTCGTAACGTCCCACAGCCAGGTGAGTTCGTCCACGTCATAGTCTTTGCCCTCTTCCGCATCGCCGCGAACCATCCAGTAGATCTCGCAGTTCGAGTGATCCTGGTCGATTGGTGTGAACACGTACGCAACGACGTGATCGCTGTAAGCCAGCAGGAAGGAAAACGCGCCGAAGGAAAAATCGGAGGCGCCACCATCATAGTCAGTCAGTTCGCCGAGCAGCGGTGCGACAGGGCCGCCGTCCTTGCTGCCTGTCTTGTACTTGTCGAACAATGCGGTGCGGCTGTAGCCGTAGCCCATCTCGCCGGGCCGCGCCGCCGTGTCGATGTAGTCGTAAAACAGGTCCTTGACGCCACATGCCTCCATGCGCTCATGCATTTTCCCTTGCACACGATCGCGTTTGGCCGGATCCAGCATCAGCGTGTGCATGCGCGCGTATTCCGGATGGGCGGTCGCGCAGTGATAGCACTCCTGGTAGTTTTCGATGGACAGCTTCCAGTTCGCGGGAATCTGATAGCTCTTCTGCGCCGCAACCTTGAGGTTGTCGAACTCGAACATCGCCATGGGGTCGGCGAGATCCCGTTTTACACCCTCCAGCGACGGTGGCTTGTCGGTGAAACAAACGAAAATCAGCCCGTGAACGACATCGACCGAAACCGGGTTAAGGCTGTGCGAGGCCATGTCGAAGTCATCCGGCATATTGCGTGCGGCGAACAGCTTGCCATCGATGTCATACATCCAGCCGTGATAAGGACAGACGAACTTGTCGACGTGCCCGTGCGATTCGAGACAGACCAGTGATCCACGATGGCGGCACACATTGGCGAAGCCTCGAAGTTGCCCGTCAGCGCCGCGTGCGATAATTGCGGACTCCCCGGCAACGTTGAGTACCCTGAAGTCACCCGGGTTCCGGACTTGAGAAACGTGCCCGGCGAGAATCCAGTTGCGATAGATTATGCGTTCGAGCTCCAGCGCATAGATGCCCGGGTCGGTATAGAAACGCTGGTCGAGAGAATAGCCCGGCCTCTGATCGGCGATCAGCTCGGCGATTGATCGTTTGTCTTCCCGTTCGATTACGGCACTCATTGCTTATTCCACGATATGAAACTTAACAACCGCCATGCTGTAAGGATATCACAGCGGATTAAGGCGACTGCATACACGGTATACCTTATGGCTCTACAATCGCCGAAACGGTGTTTCACATAGCGAACCCCTATGTCACTGCCTGCCAGCCACAAGAGCATTGAAGACCTGCTGCAATCGCGACAGCCGCAACTGCCCGTGTACTGCATTTATCCGCATGTGTATCACGACACGGCCAGGCACTTTGTTGCGGGATTTCCGGGCCGCGTCCTGTATGCGATAAAGGCAAACGACGACCCGAACGTCATTGCCGCCCTGCACAACGGTGGCGTAATGCACTTCGATTGCGCATCGCTGGCGGAGATCGAACGCGTCAGCAGGGCCTGTCCGGACGCGACCTGCTATCTCATGAACCCGGTTCGCATCGATGGCCATGCCCGGCAGGCGCAGCAATCGTACGGTGTGCGACATTTCATGGTCGACCACTTGAGCGGACTCGAGCCACTGCTGCGGGAAATCGATGCGAAGCGCTCCGTCGTCTTCGCAAGAATGATCGCAAGCCACAAGTCGGCCCACCAGGACCTGTCGACGAAGTTCGGTGCCACACCACAGGAGATGCCGGAGCTATTGGCGGCGATCCGGAGCGCCGGGGCCGAGCCGGCGCTGGCCTTCAACGTGGGCACCGGCGTCATGCAGCCGGAGGCGTATACCGAGTCACTCGCCCGGGCCCATGAAGTCCTCGATAAGATCCGATTCAAAGTCCGCCTGCTCGATATCGGCGGCGGTTTTCCGAAATCCTATCCGGACTACCAGGCTCCACCGCTCGACGAGTACTTCGCGGCTATCTCGGGGATTCGTCACGAGCTGCCGCTGCAAGCCGACGGTGAATTGCTCGCGGAGCCCGGTCGGGCACTCAGTGCGCCGGGCATGTCGACACTGACAAAAGTCCTTCTGCGCAAAGACAACAGGCTCTATCTGAACGATGGCATGTACGGCGCCTTCTGGGAGCTGCGTTTCAGGGCACAGCTGAAATACGCGAGCCGAAGCTTTCGCGGGCATACGGAACTGCTGGGCGAAACAAAGGCATTCCGCCTTTTCGGGCCAAGCTGTGATTCCAGTGACGAAATGCCGGCACCGGTCGAACTGCCTGCCGACATCGGGGTCGGCGACTATATCGAATTCGGCGGCATGGGCGCCTACAGCCTGAGCGGAAGGACACAGTTCAACGGCTTTTTCAGTGACGACGTCGTCACCATCTCGGCCCGCGACAGCCTGCCACCGGTGTAGGGAACCGGGCTATACTCGCCAGATTAAGAGCAAAACGGGCCGGTCGTCGCGGCAAGGCGGCTAACGGCGATAGGCGAAACCGCTTCAGCAAACAACAAGAGGATACCCATGGCGGAAAATCGTGTCGACCCGCTCACCGGTCATGCCGAATTCGATGCGATGATCGCGGACTATGCGGAGGCAATCGATGCCGACAAGGCCGAGTCCATCCGTGCGGGCATCTGGGAACGATTCGGTGTCGACGGCACCGTCTTTATTTCGGACATGGCGAGTTTCTCCAGCACGTCCCGCAAACTCGGCGTCTGCCATTTCCTCAAGCTTATCCACCGAACCCGCAAGCTGGTAGCTCCCGTCGTCGAACGTAACCGGGGAATCCTGCTGAAGTGCGACGCGGATAACTGCTACGCATTTTTCAAGGAGCCGGAGGATGCCATCAGGGCCAGCTTCGATGTCAGCGCTGCTCTCTATGAGCTCAATGACTCTTTCGGACTCTCGGAACAGGTCTATCTTTCTATCGGCATCGACTATGGCCGCATTCTGCTGATCGACGATATCGATTTCTTTGGCGACCCGGTAAATACCGCGTCCAAACTCGGGGAGGATCTCGCCGTTCGCGCCGAGACGCTTGTCACGGAGCGCGCCATCGCGCGCGCTAACTTCAAGATACCGGAACTGGCCGAAAAAATGGTCGCAAGGATTTCGGACATCGAGATCAAGTATATCCGGCTGCCCATGACCGAGATCGACAGGAACTAGGATTTCATGACCGCAGGCATAAACGATACCCAGGCTCTGCACCAGATCCTGGAAGTCACGCGCAAGCTGGCCGCACCGTTCGACCTCGACACCATGCTCGAGGAAGTCGTCGATGCGTCGCGTGAAGTGCTTAACGCTGACAGGGGCACCGTATTCCTGTACGACAGCGCCGCGGACGAGCTTGTCGTTCGCGTGGGCACGGGGCTCGACAATATTCGTATTCCCGCGGACAAGGGCATCGTCGGCGAATCCGCGCAGACGCGAAAACTCATCAACGTACCGGACTGTTACGCAGACGAGCGCTTCAACCGGGCCATTGACAAGCAGACCGGTTATCGTTCCCGCTGCATGCTGACCATTCCGCTGGTCGGCTACGAGGATTCGCTGGTAGGCGTACTGCAGATACTCAACAAGAACAACGGTGTCTTCGACGAGCAGGACGAGTTTGTGGCACAGGCGCTGGCTGCTCAGGCAGCGGTGGTTCTGCACAGGGCTGCGATGACCGAGCAGATGATTGCCAGCGAACGCCTGGATCGCGAAATCACGGTCGCCCGCGACGTGCAGATGGGCACCCTTCCCAAGAGCATGCCGAGAATCGACGGCTATGAGTTCGGCGGCGCGTTCGCGCCCACCGACCAGACCGGCGGCGACCTTTACGATTTCGTGCCGCTGGATGACAAGCGCCTGTTCCTGCTAATGGGCGATGCCACCGGTCACGGTATCGGGCCGGCACTGAGCGCGACACAGGTGCGGGCGATGCTGCGCGTGGCGATTCGGCTCAACTCCAGCCTCGACGACGCGTTTGTCCACATTAACAATCAGCTCTGTGAAGACCTGCCGGACGATCGTTTCGTCACGGGTTTCTTCGGCCTGCTCGACAGCAGCAGCAACCAGGTGAAGTTTCACTCCGGTGGCCAGGGGCCGATCATGCATTTTCATGCGCGCAGAAGCGAGTACGACTGGCACGAGGCGACGACCTTTCCGCTCGGCTACATGCCGCAGACCAATCTTGGCGAGGCGGTGGTCGCGACCATGGAGCCCGGTGACGTACTCGGCCTGATTTCCGACGGTATCTACGAGTATGAGAACGAGTCCGGCCTGCAGTTCGGTCAGCAGGGCGTCATCAACATCATTGATAATAATCCTGAAGCGAGCGCCCAGGACCTTGTCGACATGATCATGCAGGGAGCACGGCATCATGGTGGCCTGGCGCCTCAGGCCGATGACATCACGATCGTGCTTGCGCGCCGCCTTCCGGAGTAGTGCGTCACGACAACCATGCACAAGGATTTCGCCAGAGACTACGACTCACTGACCGACCTGTATCAGTTCGCGGAAGATATCCTCGCGGCGAACGACATCGGCGAAGCAATCCGCTTTCCGGTGCATCTCGCACTGGAAGAACTGTTCACTAATATGGTGAAGTACAGCCCAGATACGGATGGCGACATCGGCGTGGACGTCGTCGTCGACGGCGGCGCCGTAACCGTGACCCTGACCGAGGAGGACGTCGACGAATTCGACGTAACGAGGCCCCGGGACGTTGATACCGGCGCTCCGCTGGCGGAAAGGACACCAGGGGGCCTCGGCTTGTACCTGCTGCAGAACATCGTCGACAGCCTCGAGTATGACTATCACGACCGACGAAGTAGCGTAGTATTTACGAAGGAGTCAGGATAATTTTATGTTTGAAATTGCTTACGGCAGTGACGGTGAAGTCTTGTGTGTTGGACGTCTGGACGCCGCCCAATGCGAGAAGGCGCAGTCCTTCATGGACGAGATTGGCGATACCCGGACACTGGATTTTTCCGCACTGGAATACATCTCCAGCGCCGGGCTGGGTATACTGCTGAAGACGCAGAAGCGTCTGGCCGCGAGCGGCGCCGCCCTGAAAATAGTCAACGTCAACAAACATATCTACGACGTGTTCCGCTACTCCGGCTTCAACGCTATATTCGACATAAAAGAAAAACAATAAAGAGTCGAACGAATTCCGCACCAACTTTTTGCCGGGTCAATTGTACGTATGACTAGGACAGACGATACAAGATTGATTGAGCGGTGCAAGAACGGAGACCGCAAGGCCTTTGAAGGCCTGCTGGTCCAGTACGAAAAACCGGTGTTCAACGCAGCCTTTCGCATGTTGAACAATCGTGACGACGCCAGAGACGTCACACAGACGGTTTTTCTGAAGGTTTTCGAGAATTTCGAGAACTTTGATCCTTCGCGCCGCTTTTTCAGCTGGGTTTATCGAATCGCATTAAACGAGTCGATCAACTGGCTGGGCAAGACGAATCGGCTGGAGCCGCTGCAACACGAGGCGGTTGACGAAGGAATGAGTCCGGAACAGGCGGTCGACAGTGAGAATCTCTCTGCAGGCGTGCAACAGGCGCTGATGTCGATCAAGACCGAGTACCGGACGGTTGTAGTTTTGAAACATTTTCTGGGATGCAGTTACGGCGAAATGAGCGACATCCTCGAAATCCCGGAAAAGACAGTTAAATCGCGGCTTTATTCGGCAAGACAGCAGCTTAAGGACGCATTGACAGGGACCGGCATACGCTGATGGCGATTGACCAGAAATACACTGACCTGATTAACGCCGATATTGACGGCGAGATTGGTAGCAGCGAAAAAGCGGAGCTGGAGGCCTACCTCGCCGAAAGCGCCGAGGGCCGGGCATTGCACCAGGAATTCTCCTCGCTTTGTTCCAGGCTGGACACGCTCGAGGCGGTGGAGCCGCCCCCTCACCTGAGGCACGTTATCATGAACACGTTCACTCCTGCCCCGGTCGCAGCGAAGCGCACGGGATTCCTGCAAACGCTGTTCGCCACTCCGGCGCTCGGCTATGCAGCGACGTTTGCCGCTGGCGTGCTGCTTACCCTCAGCCTGGTCAACTCCGGGCAGATTTCGATCCGGGCGTTTGACGATGTAACGGGACTGGTCGGCTCGGTGGCGAACCCGGTGGGTGCGGACACGGTGGGCGCGATCTCCGTTGATGAGACGGCCATTGCCGGAACCGTGTCGCTACGCAGCGCGGGGAGTATCCTGATCCTGGATTTCGACCTCGTGGCGCTGGAGCCCATCGAAATCGAGGCCGACTACACGGACAAGACCATATGGTTCAATGGCTTCGCACAGCTCGAGAGTAGCGGCACGACGGTATCGGCAGAAAGCGGTCGTGTGCGCCTGCGCATGGAGGGCAAACGACGCTATGCGGTGTATTTGCAGAACGAGGGCGGCCGGGATACGACGGTCAAGCTGCGCTTCAGGACGGACGGAAAAGTCGTACACGAGGCAAGCCTCGACTACGCGTCTGCCAGGTAGGATCCGCTTGACTACCTGATTCAGAGCAGATCAGGGCGGAATACCAACTTTTTGCTGCCTGGATGGTATTACCAGGTAGATTGGACGATGAAGAGCCCCTGGTGGGGCCAAAGGGGACGACAAGATGGCTACGAGTAACAAGGCAATTCCTATCATCCTGGTTGGCGTTGCAGCACTCGCTGTAGTTGCCTACTTCGGTATGAACAACCCTCCACGCGACGGTGATGTAGCCGGAACGGTAGCCCCGGCTGAACGGTACCGGGCAGAGCAGCCGGATGCGTCCGACGTTGTGCTGGACGACCAGTCCATACAGGCTTTCATGCAATCCGATAGCTACGAGCAACTGATGAATGACGACGGCTTTCAGGATGCGCTGCGGAATGACGCTGTGTCCAATGCACTGCGTGATCGTGGCCTCGTGGATGCGCTTCGCAACGATGGCCTGGCGGACGCGCTTCGCAATGATGGTCTCGCCGACGCGCTTCGCAACGATGGTTTGGCTGATGCGCTTCGCAATGATGGTCTCGCCGATGCGCTAGCCAATCACGGCCTAAGCGCCGCTTTGCAGAACAAGGGGTTTGCCGCCGCTTTGCAGGATCGGGCTTTCGTCGATCAATTACGCAACAAAGGCCTGGCTGACGCGCTTCGCAATGATGGTCTCGCCGACGCACTCACCAATCAGGGGCTGAGCGACGCGTTGCGGAACAAGGGATTTACTGCGGCGCTGCAGGACCGGGCCTTCGTCGATCAAATTCGCAACAAGGGTTTGGCTGATGCACTCAGGAGTCGAGGGCTGGACAACGCCCTGAACAGCAACGGACTCGAGTCCGCGCTGCGAAACAAGGGCTTCGACAACGCACTCAACAACCAGGGCTTCGTCAACGCGCTGCAGAACAAGGGATTTACCGACGCACTCGCGAATCGGGGCTTTGCAAGCGCACTGTCCAGTAAGGGCTTCGCTGACGCGCTGTCGAACCAGGGCTTTGTCAACGCGCTGTCGAACCAGGGCTTCGTCAACGCCCTGTCGAATCAGGGCTTCGTCAACGCCCTGTCGAACCGGGGCTTCGTCAATGCGTTGTCCAACCGGGGCTTCGTTGACGCGCTGTCAAACCAGGGCTTCGTCAACGCGCTGTCCAACCGGGGCTTCGTTGACGCGCTGTCGAACCAGGGCTTCGTCAACGCACTGTCCAACCGCGGTTTCGTCGACCAGCTGCAGAATGCAGCAGCCGCAAGGGCAATGGCTCAATAGAACAATGCTGAATCTGAGTCGATCCCGCCCGACGGGAACGACTCCGGCAGGAAATCAGGAGGATACCGCGAAAGATTTCGCGGTATCCTCTTAACGCATACAGAATAAGAACAAGAATATGCGAAGAATCCACAGCTGCATTCGGGTGGCGTTATTGTCGCTCTGCCTGTTTCAGGGCGCGCTCGCGCAGCTGCTCGACTCACTTGAGACAGAAGATCTTCGACTGCTCTATTTCGACCCCACTGAAACCTACCTCGCTCCCCACGTCGCTCGCTCATTTGAAAACACGATGATCCGGCAACGCTCGATCTTCGGCTATGAGCCTGACGAGAAGATCACCACACTGCTGCTCGACTTCGGCGACTATGGCAATGCATCTGCGAGCGCCGTGCCCAGAAATACACTGATGCTGGACATTGCGCCACTACCGACCACGTTCGAGACATTGACGGCGAATGAGCGTTTCTTTCTGTTGATGAATCACGAACTCACTCACATCGTCACGACCGATATGGCGACTGCTGCCGATAAGCGCATGCGACGCCTGTTCGGTGGCAAAGTGCTGCCGGAGTCCGACCACCCGGAGTCGATTCTGTATGCCGTGCTGACGACGCCGCGCATTCTGACGCCGGGCTGGTACCTGGAGGGAAACGCGGTATTTCTCGAAACCTGGCTCGCCGGCGGAGTCGGCCGGGCCCAGAGCGCGTATAACGAGATGGTATTTCGCTCGATGGTCCTTGACGATGCGCATTTCTACGACCCACTCGGTCTCGTTTCCGAGGGCGCCAAAATTGATTTCCAGGTCGGCGTCAACAATTATCTCTACGGGACGCGGTTTGTAAGTTACGTAGCGTATAACTGGTCGCCCGAGAAACTGATTGAGTGGATAAGCCGGATCGAAGGAAGTCGCCGCTCATACCGCGCACAGTTTGAGAACGTCTTCGGCGTATCGCTGGACCAGGCATGGCAGGACTGGATTGACTGGGAGCACCGGTTTCAGAGTGCCAACCTCGAAACCTTGAGCGAATATCCGCTAACGCCCGTGAAAGACCTCAGCGCGCGGGCATTGGGCTCGGTTTCCCGTGCGCACTACGATGAGACGGGGAATCGGCTGTTCCTTGGCCTGCGTTATCCCGGTGTCGTTGCGAATATTGGCGCGCTCTCTCTGGCCGATGGCTCGATCGAGAAGTTCGAAGATGTCAAGGGGCCGATGTTGTTCCGCGTGACATCCCTGGCCTTTGACCCGGACAATCAAACGCTGTTTTACACGACGGACAATACCGCTTTCCGCGACCTGATTGCGATCGATATTGAGACCGGCAAGTCCGAGATGCTGCTGCGAGACGCCCGCATCGGCGAATTGGCCTTCAATCGCAGCGACCGATCGCTCTGGGGAATTCGTCACCTTAACGGCATTGCCACGTTGGTAAGGCTGCCTTTCCCGTACAAGGAATGGAACCAGATCAAATCGTACGACTACGGCGTCGTCCCCTCCGATCTGGATATTTCGTCGGACGGCCGACTATTGGCAGCAACGTTCAGCGACATTAGCGGCAACCAGACTTTAAGCGTCATCGATATTGAGCAGATTCTGGCCGGAGATGCCACGCCAAGACAGTCGTTTGATTTCGGGTTGGCCGTTCCAGAGGGTTTTGTTTTTTCGCCAGATGGCAAGTACCTGTTCGGCAGCTCCTATTACACTGGCGTCTCCAATATCTTCCGCTATGAGCTCGAGACGGGCGAGATTGAAGCGGTCAGCAACGTGGACACCGGCCTGTTTCGCCCGATTCCGTTACAGGACGGTTCCTTGATTGCCTTTCGTTACAGTGGCCAGGGCTTTACGCCGGTGCAGTTCGATCCGCTTCCCCTCGAGGATCTCGGGACGATTCGACTTTTTGGCAACCAGGTCATACAGAAACATCCGCAACTCCAGGAATGGCAGGTGGGCTCGGCGGCCGACATTCCGCTGGATGAGCTGACGACAGCCACCGGTTCCTACGTCCCCGTCAGGCACATCGGACTGGAGTCTTTGTATCCGATCGTGGAGGGTTACAAAGACTCGGTCGCTTTGGGTCTCAACGCAGTCTTCTCCGACCCCATAATGCTGGATCGCCTCAAGATCTCGGCTTCGTACAGCCCCGACGACGATCTTTCCTCCAGCGAACGAACGCATTTGAGTATCGATTATCGCCACACTCTCGTCAGCGCATCGCCATTGGCAGGCACCTGGAACGTCGGTGCCGCGTTAAATGGCGCGGATTTCTATGATCTTGCAGGGCCAACGAAGCGTAGTCGCAAGGGCAATCGCTTCACCGTTGGTTTCGAGAAGACCCTGATTTTTGACGGGCCGCGGAAACTGGAGCTGCTGGCCGAAATAGGTCATTTCTCGGACTTCGACGCACTGCCGCGTTACCAGAATGTTGCATCCACTCTCGACAAGCTGACAACCCTGAATACAGACCTTGAGTATTCGAACCTGCGGCGCTCACTCGGCGCGGTTGATGATGAGAAGGGATTTTCCTGGAGCGTCGGCACATCGATCGATCATGTTGCGGGCGACAATATTCCGAAGTTCGTCGGCAGTTTCGATATTGGCTTCCCTGTTCCCTGGAAGCATTCGTCAATCTGGCTGCGTAACTCCGTTGGAGCCGCGTTTGGAGAGCCTGATGACGAGTTCGCGAATTTCTATTTTGGAGGCTTCGGCAACAACTACGTCGATCGCGGCGAAATCAAGCGCTATCGCCAGTACTACGCGATGCCGGGATTCGAGCTGAACCTGGTACCGGGCCGAAATTTTCATCGCGCAATGCTGGAATGGAATTTACCGCCGATTCGATTCAAACGCGTTGGCACGCCGGGCTTTTACCTGACCTGGGCACGTCCGTCATTGTTTGTAAGTTCCCTCAACACGAATCTCGACAAGAGCGCGACTCGCAACGAGGTTAACAACGCGGGCATTCAGGTCGATTTTCGATTCACGGCGCTCTCACGCCTCGAGATGACCTTGTCGGTTGGCTACGCAGAAGGCTTCGGGAGCGGCTCGATCCTCGACGACGACGAGTTCATGGTGTCCCTGAAAATCCTGTAGTCTGGATATCGACTCACGCACAGCGGCGTATTGCGAGCATGAACCTGGACTTCCTGATACACGCGGTACTTGGCCTGCTGCCGGTATGTTGCTTTCTCGCCGCCCTCATGTATCTCGACAGCTACAAGCTGATCCCGATGCGCTGGATCCTCGGCACAATCGCACTCGGCTGTATCGCGGCAATAATCAGCTACCCGATCAACGCATTTTCGCTCGAATGGTTCGATATCGAATTCTCCAGCTATTCCCGATACATCGCGCCGTTCATCGAAGAAGCCCTGAAAGGGCTTGTCATCGTTGCGCTGATGCGGCGAAATCGTATCGGCTTCCTGGTCGATGCCGCGATTTTCGGATTCGCGGTCGGTGCAGGATTCGCGATTTTCGAGAACCTTTTCTATCTGCAGGCGCTGCCGGGCACGGAGCTCGGAACATGGATCGTGCGCGGCTTTGGAACAGCCTTCATGCATGGCGGCGCGACGGCCATTTTCGCAATCGTCTCTCACACCCTTATCGGTCAACACCCGACGCTGGGGCGGATTACGCTGCTGCCCGGCTTCACGGTTGCTGTCATCGTACACTCGATCTTCAATCACTTTTTTTTCGCGCCAATCGTCAATACGCTGCTGGTACTCATCTCGCTGCCTGTCCTGTTGACCGTCGTATTCCATCAAAGCGAACGCTCCGTATCGGAATGGCTGGGCATGGGCTTCGATGCGGATACCGAGTTGCTCGAGTTAATCAATTCGGGGGAGCTGTCGGCGTCCAAGGTAGGCCTCTATTTGCACTCCCTCAAGGAAAAATTCGAAGGTCCGATTGTGGTCGACCTGCTTTGCTACCTGCGCCTGCATACCGAGCTTTCGATTCGTGCGAAAGGGTTGCTCATGATGCGCGAGTCCGGTTTCGTCAACAAGACCGGGGAGGAAACCAGGGCAAAACTCGAGGAGCTGAAATTTCTCGAGTCCAGCATCGGCGCGACCGGCTTACTCGCAATAAAACCGTTCCTGCGGATGAGTCAGAAAGACCTCTGGCAACTCTACATGCTGTCCGATTGATAGCTTTCGACAGGGCCACCCAGCGTTCGCAAAAAAGCTTCCAGCTGCCGCAGTTCTCTTTTGCCCAGGCCAAGCGGCTCGGCCTCGTTGTGGCCGATCATGGCGTCGGGTGCCTCGTTGTAATGCAGAAGCACCTCCGCCAGCGTCGCGAGCTGGCCCTTATGCATGTACGGGGCCGTAAATTCGACATTGCGTAACGACGGCGTACGAACCGCGCCAATCAGCTCCGGTCCGCTTCTTACGAACTCGAGCTCGGCACACTGGCGCTCAGGATCGTCGCTGAATTCGCCGAGGCAGTTGAATGGATTCCGGATGACCTCGCGCACACCGGAGACACGTCCCTTGTCGGGGAGCTCCCCGGCAGCGCTCAGAACCCCCGTGTTGTGAAACTCATTGTTCGTGAAGAGCGGGCCGTTGTGGCATTGCAGACAGCCGGCTTTACCAATAAACAGTCGGAGGCCACGGAGTTCGTCGTCAGTGAGCAGGGTAGCAGCCGCCGCTTCATCACCGGACACGGCGGCGACGAACTCGTCGAATCGCGATTGCGTCGGCATCAGGCTTCGCTCGAACGCGGCAATCGCTTTTCCCAGGTTGGCGAAGGCGCGGTTGATTTCGTGCTGATCCGCCGGCGCCATCGCCAGCCACGCCGCCTGCCACTCCGGTCCGTGTGCAGCGCCGGAAATCCCGGGGAATCGCAGGGGGTCGTCGAGATCCGGCAAGGACCCGAACAGGGATACGTAGTAGTCGCGATACGCATCGTCAGCCGCGACGACGCGTAAGATCTGAATCCGGTTGCTGCCCTGTTCCTCCGGATCCTCCAGCGGGGACAGCGCTTGTGACCACTGGCTGTCGCGACGGCCGTCCCAGTAAAGCCACGGGCTGTAGGCAGTGCCGATAATGCCTGGCGTATTGCGGTTCGATGTCCCCAGGGCCTGGCCTTTCGGCAATCCGTCGCTGAAATGCCGGATCGGTTGGTGACAGCTGGCGCAGGAAATTCCATTGTTCGCGCTCAGGCGCGGATCGAAAAACAAAGCCCGGCCGAATTGGCTCGCACGCGGCTTATCGGCGACGGCGTTGCTCGGGTCCGGCGGCAGCGGCGGAAGGCTGTCGAGCGCAAGCGACTTCAGAATAGCGAGTTCGGTTTCGGTCCACGCTGCCGGATCCGAGGGCCCGTCCTGACACCCAGCCAACGAAGTAAAGGCAGCGATGAGGATGCCGCAGACAAGAAATGGGTGCCTGCTCACAGCTGCAGTGGAATGACGACGGTCGTCGAAACCTGGTCGGTGACAATGGTGACCGCTATCTCCCAGTAACCACCCATGTGAAAACGCATGCCTTCGAGCCGGTAGTCGCCTCCGCCGAGTTCTTCGGTCACCCTCGGTCGCGTCGGCAGGCCGTGGTTATGCTCCGGCATGCCTCCCGTGACGCTGATTTCGGCTTTCTCGACGGGAACACCGTCTTCCGATTCAACGTGCAGCACCCAGTTGTGTATCTTGTTGATCTCCGGCTCACCGGCCGGCGTTGAGTACGTGACACGAAACTCCGTTTCCGCGGCGACGATGGTATCAAGCGGTGCCAGCAAGAAAAGGCCGACAAGAATCACCGCGGAAACAGCAGGACCGCGGCCACCGAACCAGCGTTTGAATCGCCCGCTCATCAGCAGGTATTGCAGCTGCAGCAGGACCAGTGCCCCGACGAAAAAAGGCCAGTAACCCACGCCCGTATAGCCGACTTCGAACGGAAACACCGCGGCATACACCTTTCGGGTATCCGGTTGCGTCGCGGATACGATACCGATGAAATCGCCTTCCTCGTCGAAATGGTGGATGACCGTAAATACGTCCGGCTCCGTTATCGCGGGCTGGTAGAACACGGTCGCGTCATCCAGGTCTCCGATCATCTCGATGTCTTCGAGGCGCGCGAAACGTCCCTTGCCGGTAACATCGCGAATGATGCGAAAGTCGATCGGCATCGTTGCGAGCGCATCATGCAGATACTCCATGACGAAGACGCTTTCAGAGGCAATCGGCAGATCTTCGCAGAATTGTTCATGGCCACTCACGCGCGGCTGGTATACCTTGAAGTGCGCGCGGAGGTAGCTGACCTTGATAACGCAGATGTCATCTTCCTGTACAACGCCGCCGTGCGCCCCGACAAGCTGCGGCATCAGTACAGACAGGGTCAGTATCGCTGCAAGTCGGATCGACGTCCCTTTCATAGACATTGGTGTATTCTAACTGCAGGCCGATCACCATCACAGTCGCCCGCTACAAGGCCCCGCCCCTATGAACCTAGCGCTCAGTATTCTTGCCCTGCTTCTCGGCCCGGTAATCTACGCGCTCAGCCGTCGAAATCGCGTCGCCCGACACGTGCTGGACGGCTTCATCTTTATTACTATCGCCGGAATCATCTGCGTCAACATAATTCCCGAGGCGCTGGTCGTTGGCGGTACGCTTGCCGTGATCTCCCTGCTGCTCGGGCTCGCTTTTCCCGTGGTGGTCGAGCACGGATTTCGCAGCGCCCTGCACGAAGCGCACATAGTCGTGCTGCTGCTCGCCGCGCTGGGGCTCGTTATCCACGCGATTATCGACGGCATCGCCTTGCTTCCCGCGCAGGGAAGCGATCTTGCGCACGCGGTGATCCTGCACCGGCTTCCCGTCGGAATGGCCATTTGGTGGTCGTTGCGACCCAGCCTGGGGACGCCGGTGGCTGTCGCCGCAATCGTGATGATCAGCGTCGCGACGGCGCTGTCCTACGTGCTGGGCGCGCCGGTGATCGAACTCGCGGAAGCACGCAGCCTGGCGCTGGTGCAGGCCTTCGTCTCCGGATCGCTGATCCACGTCGTCGCATTCGGTATTAACCACGAACACGACACACCTATAGAGCCTGTCGCGAAATCGCAGGACTGGAGCTACCGGGTAGGCATCCTGCTGGGTCTTTTCCTGGTATTCACGGCGCCGCAGATAAACAGTTTGTAGAAACCGGCTGCCCGGGCAGTCCCTACCCGGACTCACGGCCTATGCCGAGAAACTTGCTGCGATAGTAGATAAGTGGCTCAGCTTTACGTTGTTCCGCACGATGCACTCTCCCGACAATGATCTTGTGGTCGCCGCCGGCATAGACATGCTCCGTGCTGCACTCGAAACAGGCCGCAAAGTCAGAAAGCAGAGGGACGCCGTGCAGCCCCGTGACCACCTCGACGCCATCGAACTTGTTTTCACTGCGTTGCGCGAACCGGTCGCAGAGGTCCATTTGATGCAGCGCCAGGACGTGTACGGCGAAATGCTCGGCTGCAACGAAGGCATCGTAGCTCATGGAATCGAGACCGACGCTCCAGAGAATTAACGGCGGCTCGAGCGACACCGAGTTGAAGCTGCTGATCGTTATTCCGACGTATCTGCCCTGCTGATCGACCGTCGTCACGATGCCAACGCCCGTCGCGAAAGCGCTCAACGCACGACGGAAATCCCTGGTGTCTATTTTTTTTCCGTGAGCCAATGTAGCTGCCCTTTGCCGTCCAACATACGAAACATGATAACGAGAATACCTCCGGCGATGAGATGCCAGAGACCCCAGAATACGGCTACGCCTGCCGCAGCTCCCAGCCCCTTCAACTGACTGAGGAGGATAATCAGCGCCAGTCCGGAATTCTGAATGCCAATCTCGAACGTCAACGCCCTGCGCGTTGCCGTCCTCCCGGACAGCGCGAAACCGGCAGCCGCCCCGGTAAGAAATGCCAGGGCGTTGTGAAGCAGGACGACCAGGCCGATGACGGACAATACAGGAATCAGAATGTCTCGGAAGTACACGAGGCCATAAACGATCACGCCGATCAGCGCCGTAACGCCGAGCGGCATGGCCTGTCGGCGAATTCGGGCAGCGACCTCTGGTGCCCTGGCAGCGACGATCATTCCCAGGAGTAGCGGCAGCGCCAGCAGTAGCGTTGTTTGCGTCAGGAATAGCCACGGACTGAGATCCAGCGTCTGCAGAAGCTTCGAGGTTGGCGTGTAGCTGTGTGACCAGAAGAGGATGGATGCAGGCGTAAGAATGGCCGCCAGCAGACTCGATGTCGCCGTAAGCGCGACAGAGACCCCGACGTTGCCCCGCGACAGGTAAGTCATGAGGTTGGAAACCGCTCCGCCCGGACAGCAGGCGACCACGATCATGCCAAGCGCGACCGAGGCGGGTGGCGCGAGAAACACTATCAGCGCGAAGGTCGCGAGCGGCAGTACGAACACCTGTGTCACGACGCCGCCGGCGAACAACAGGGGCTTCTCCAGGAGAAAGCTGAAATCGTCGACGCGCAGTCCAAGCGCAACGCTGAACATTACGATCATCAGCGCCAGCGCGACGCCGGCCTGCCCGATCGGGTCCAGTACGATACGCAGCTTGTCGAGTTCGGTGATGTCCATGCGGCCCGGTCGGCTAGCCCATGCGGCCCAGCGGTTTGTCGAGATCGTCCGGCGGCACTGTGAACCAGGCAGGCCCGTCGTCCGTCATGTGTATGCAATCCTCGAGCCGCACGCCGAACTCGTCGAAAATGTAAATACCGGGCTCGTTCGAGAAACACATTCCGCTCGCCAGTGGCGTCCTCTCACCGTGCACGAAGTTGACGCTTTCGTGCCCGTCCATGCCGATACCATGACCGGTGCGATGACTCAGGCCGGGCGTCGCATAGCCGGGTCCGTAGCCGAGCGACTCATAGTAGCTTCGCACGGCATCGTCCACTTCGCCTGCCGCGATGCCGGGCCTGGCGGTCTCGAACGCGATTTGCTGCCCTTTGCGCACGGTATTCCAGACCTTGCGCTGGCGCTTGTCTGGTTCGCCGTAAACGAAGGTACGCGAGATGTCTGACTGGTAACCATGTACCGAACAGCCGCAGTCCATCAGCACGATCTGACCCTCTTCGATTTCCTGCTCGATCGACGTGCCGTGAGGGTAGGCGCTCGCGGGTCCAAACAAGGCCATGTTCCAGATGTCGCTACCACCGAGCGCGGCCTGCGCGCCGCGCATCAGCGCGTTGACGTCCGCCGGCGTCATGCCCTTGTCCAGGCTCCGGTAAACATGCTCGTATGCCTTCAGCGTGACTTCGCTGGCCTTCTTCATCAATGCTATTTCGGCAGGGGACTTATACATTCGGCAGCCCTGCGTTACGGGCAGCGCCGCAACGATCTCGAATTCGGCCGCAGCGCGCCGCAGTCCCTCCACCGCGAAATAGCGCACGGTATTCTCGAGCCCGATTCGACCGCCGCGCAGGCCCCGATCCCGCAAGATGCCGGCAACCCTTTCGAACGGATCTTCATGTTCGTGCCAGGTTCTTACGTCGTCGCCGACGCTCATGGACTCGCGCACACTGGGCTCCTCGAAATACGGCGTAACGACCGCGATCTCGCCTTCCCTTGGAATAATCAGGGCTGTCAGGCGCTCGCTTCGCCACCAGCTGATTCCACTGAAATACAGCATGGCAGAACCGGGCTCGACGAGGATTGCGTCGATTTTGAAGTCCGCCATGAGTCTCTGCGCCTTCGCCACGCGCGCGAGCCGCTCTTCCTTCGAAATCGGTTCCGCGTCACCGGTTATGGGCTGCAGTTTCGGTACCGGAGCCGCATGGCCTGCCCCTGTCGCCGCTCCGAATGCGGCCACGGAGGCTGTCGCAGCGCTCAGCCTGATGAAGTCACGCTTGTTAATAGTCATTTGCTTTATCCTGGTGATCTGTGCCGGAAACTCTCCCCAGCCGCCGCGCGCTTTGCGCGCCCTGCTTAAGGTGTCGTGCGCACGTGCCTGTCGAAGAATTCGAACAACAGCCGGGAACCCCAGACATCCAGACTCGCATCCGGCGCTATGCAAATCGCCTGGTCAGGCATGGTGGGCGCCTGCAGATCGGTAACGCAGTAACCGTCGCTGCCGCGGGGTCCCGGCGTACCGGGCCAACGATGATCGCCTTCAGCCCACAGGCAGTCAATCGACTCATGGTCGCTGCCGGCGCAGGCAATGCTGCACTGCAGTGCATCCTGTCCGACCGGAGGCAGCCACGGAGTGTTTCTGGCCGCGCAGGCCGCGCCGGCGTTCCACTCGTCGGCGATGGCTTTGGCGCTGGCGTAGAAATAGCCGCTGTCACTCACGCGGCCATCGTAGGGAACCGTTTCGTCCTTGCCGCCATTGATTTGAAGCAGCGGCAGTGCATGCTCGGGCTTGCATTCGAAGCCGGGCTCGACGCGACCCCCTATCAGGGCTGCTGCCGCGAACAGCTCAGAAGCCTCGCAGGCGATGCGATTGCTCATCATCGCGCCGTTGCTGAAGCCCGACACGTAGATGCGATCCGGGTTGACCATGAAGTCCGAACGTACGCGCAGAACCAGCGCTTCGAGAAAGCCGACGTCGTCGTGACACGCTGCCCAGCCACAGCGTCCACAATTTCCACACTCGGGCGGACACGGAAAACTCGCAGCGTCCGCTGTGCAAATCGGCCCGGAGGGCCCCCTGTCGAAGCCGTCGGAGATGTGGTTCCAGGAACTCACCTCCCAGCGCTGTTCCGGCGACCCGTCGGCCATGAACCAGGTCGACTGCGGGAAGACCATGACGTAGCCGTACTGCTCCGCGTAGCGGTTCAGGCCATTAGTAACCTCAGCCTCGGTCCCGGTCGCACTGCCTCCGTAGCCATGCATGAAAATCGCCGCCGGATAGTCTTCACCGTTACCATAGGCTGACGGAAGGAAAACGAAGTACTCTCGCTCCAGGCCGTCATGTTCGAGCGTATAGCGCGTCATCGCACCTGGCATGGTTTCCGGTGCGGCGACGCATGCTCCCATCAGCCCGGAGATCAGCGCCAGCAGCAGAGCACGCACGCGACGCTTTTTCACTGCCAGTAAAACGGCTGCGTCTTACGATCGCCGGTCACTTTCTCGTTCAGGGTGGCCGCGTCGTAAAGGCGTCCGTTCAGCATCACCATGTCCACCTTGTCGGTCTGGTAAATGTCCTCGACCACGTTGGCGTCAATGACGACGAGGTCCGCGAGTTTGCCGACCTCCAGCGAACCGAGGTCCTTGTCGTAACCGAGCGCCTTCGCGGGGGCCGTCGTCGCCGTTCGCAGTGCCTCGATGGGCGACATGCCGCCCTGCGCAAAACTCCAGATCTCCCAGTGGCTGCCGAGGCCCTCACGCTGGCCGTGCGCACCGATACTCACCAGCACGCCGCGGTCCGCCAGCAGTTTCGCGGTCGCCGCGCTGTCGGTATGGTGGTAGTCCCCGTCTGGCGCCTTGAGACGTCGAATCGAGCGCGGCTGCAATACATGCGGCGGCACGAACCTCGAAAGAATCGGGTGTTTCCAGACGTCGGTCTCCTGGTACCAGTAGGTTTCGGCGCTCATGCCGCCATACGTGACGACCAGCGTCGGCGTGTAGGCAACATTCGTCTGGCTCCAGAATTGCAGGACGTCGTCATACAGCATGGACTGCGGCAGGTTATGCTCTATCGTGCTGTTGCCGTCGGCGACCATGGACAAGTCCATGTGAAACAGGGACCCGCCTTCGGACACGACCAGCATGCCCTCCTCCCTCGCCGCGGTAGTCACCTGCTGGCGCTGATCGCGGCGCGGCTGATTGTAGTTCTTGATGCTCATCGCACCCTGTGCCTTCAGGCGACGCACATGTTCGCGCGCATCGTCCAGGGAGTTTATTTCCGCGAAGTAAGTCGAACGTGCGCCATAGACGATATCGCCGGTCGAAAATATACGCGGTGAAAGAATCTGGCCGGTACGCTGCATCTCCGCGGCCGCGAATATCTCCGTCGCATCGTTCGACGGGTCGTGCACCGTCGTCACACCAAGTGCGAGCGTTGCATAGGCCGTCCAGTTCTGCTCGGGAATCACGCCGACACCGGCCGGACCGTGTGCGTGCGCGTCGATAAGGCCCGGGATAATGGTCTTGCCCGAGACGTCGACACGTTTGGCTCCGGCCGGGACCTCGATCGCGCCTGCCGCACCGACCGCTTTGATGCGATTGCCATCGATCACGATGACGCCGTCCTCGATAATGCCACCGTCGTCACCGGCCATCGTGACGAGGCGTGCGCCGCTTAGCGCGACGACGCTCGAGGGAACATCGGCATCAAGCTGCATCGACATCGATGCACCGCTCGTCGGCGCTTTGTAAGCGGCAGCGTCATCACCCTCGGCCGCCAGCACGAACAGCTTGTCGACACCGGAATCGAACAGGCTTGCGCCCAGCGACCAGGCCAGGGTCTTACCCCCGTTGATCCAGTGCGGGTAATTGCCACCATCGCCGCTCGCCCTTGTCATATTGACGCTCGATACGCTCGTCGCCAGCTCCAGCGGCTTGCCACCGGGTGGCAGAGGCAGCGCGTAGATGTGGTAATTCTCCCGAAACGCGAGATATTGATCGTCCGGCGATACTTCGTAGCGCGACAGGTTCTTGCCGGCCGCGTGCAGGCGTTCTTTCCCGCCGGACAAATCGATGCTGAGCAGTGATCGACCGGCTTCGCCGCGACGCGTCACGTACAGCCTGTCGTTTCTACCCCCGAAGTGCGGGTTGCTGCCATCGCTAGTGATTTCGCGAGCGTCGCCGCCGCCCGTCGGCACCATGAACACGCCGGTCTTCATGGACCAATTCGGCGACGTCAGGTAGCCACCACTGCCGGCCTCGAACACGACGAACTTGCCGTCCGGCGAAAAACGCGGTCCGTGGTAATGGCCGGGCTTCCTGGTCAGTCTCGTGCTCTTGCCGCCGGACGCTCTTACCCGATGCACCTGCGCCAGCTCCTGATCATCCCAGGTGACAAACGCGATATCCCGCCCATCGCGCGACCAGGTCGGATCGTATTCGAAGTGGTCGGTCGTGTCGCTGGTCAGTCGCTTCGGCTCACCGTCGGGGAGGCTCTTGATGTACAGACGACCGGCGCTCTCGAAGACGACGCGGGAACCGTCGGGAGATGCCTCCGCGTTGCGGACCATCCTGGTTGCGAATTTCGCCGGCGCAACCTCGATTGGCGGTCGTGGCGCATCGTAAACGCTGCGCGTGTCTCGTACGTGAAAGGGAATGTCTGTGACATTCCTGCTCTCGATATCGATTCGCTTGATGCCGCCTCCTGCCCAGAACACCAGGCTGCCGGAGTCGGGCATCCAGTCCATATTTGGATAGGTGCCGTGCACGGCCCAGACTTCCTGCAAATCCTTGTCAAGGCCCGCGTAAATCGGGTATTCGGCGCCGCTGTCCAGGTCCTTCAGGAAAAGCGCGCTCTCGCCGAGTATGCGGCGAACAAACGCCAGGTGCTTCCCGTCCGGTGAGGGTGTTGGCCGCACCGCGCCGCCGGCGCCTGATACGAACAGGATATTCTCGCCGGTTTCCAGGTCGTGGCGGCGAATGGCAAATACTTCGCCGTTCGAGTCCTGGGCGTATACAAAGGTACTGCCAGGCGTCTGGTCCAGTGTGTAGTAGATGTAGCGACCGTCGGGTGAGAACGCGGGCTCGCCCAGCTCCTTTTGATGCGCCTCGCCGGGCTTCTCCACGACGGCCACGCCGCCTCCGCCGTTGCGGTGATAAATCCAGATCTCACCGGTACCGAGGGAGCGTTGCGTCGTGAAGTGTTTACGGGCCGCGATGTAGTTGCCGTCGGGCGACCAGTACGGGTTGTTCAGGAGCCGAAAGTCTTCCTTCGTCAGCTGTCGCGCATCGCTGCCGTCGGCTTTCATGATCCAGACGTTGTCGCCGCCCCCCGTGTCCGTGATGAACGCGATCTCGCTTCCATCCGGCGAAAAGCGCGGCTGCATGGACCAGGAGAGTCCGCGCTGGATCGCGCTCGCCTCACCGCCGTCGATCGGCAGCACGTAGATGTCGCCCAACAGGTCAAAAGTAATCGACTTGCCGTCCGGACTGACGTCGAGGCTCATCCACGAGCCGCTGCGCGTATCGATCGTAATCTCGCGTGGCTCACCCGGTATCGCATTGACATCCCACTCTTTTTCTTCTTCATCGGCGGAAAAAGCGAAACCGGCGGCAAGGGAGAGGGCTAGTAAAGTCAGGAATCTAAGCGTAATCATCGCGAGCCTCGTATCTCTGGATCAAGGCGGGGATGATAACAGCACTCCATTGGGCGGCCACAAGCCGCGTCGGCGGCGAGCTATATCCTCTGGCCACAAGCCTGCTGCTCGTCCGCTATTCACCGGAATCGTACAAATAGGGTCCGATCCGTCGAGGCGTATTGTTTTCTTATGTCTTACCGTGGCGCCAACATAAGCCCCGCCTTCGGGCATTCCATCTCGGGAATAAAGCGGACCGTCAAAGAGTCGTCCCGAGATGGAATGCCCGAAGGCGGGGCCCCTGCATTGACGGCAAGACAAGATTCATCACTTTGCTTGCTGTTTCTTTGGCGCCGGGCCTGGAATTACCCAGACTAATAGAGCGATTCCGCGAGCGTTAACAACTGTTTGAAGTGTTTGTTGTTCCTCTTCACCGCCGCGAAAACCGTAATCGTGAAGAGCTTGTCTGAAGTCATGAATTCGATCGTCGTGACTCCTCGTTTTCCCTTCTCATCAGTCATCACCATGTAGGTTCCGGGATTCCCGTTCACCTGGATGTTGCCGGACGGTTCCGCCACCTTGATCGTGACATCGGGGATAGTCCGGTAGCTCAACTCCTCAACGATTACACGACCGATGCCGGGCATTGCGTAGGCCCACACCGTTTCATGGATCTTCCTGTCGTCCGACCTTACGGGCATGAAACCCAGCAGCCGCCCCTCGTCGAACGGCGAGTCGTTGAGATTTCGAGCCGCATAGGCGAAATCAGGCAGCACCGAGTCGTAGGTATTGCCAGTGACCGCCTGATGCTTCATCAGCTCTTCCGGAAACTTGTCCTTGCTGGAAATGATCGCGTCCGTCCCCGCTACGAAACCGTTCGCCGCCATTTCCGCGCGGTGCTTCTTGATATCCTCGAGAATCTGCTGTCGTATTTCGTCGCGCCGACCGGATTCCCTGCGACCGCTCATGGCTTCACTCTCGATGCCTGAGTCGCCCGCGTTGTCCGTGAGCACGATGACTTCAATACTGGATTCGCGTGCATCGCTTGTCTGAAACGAAGCGGCGAGCGCCAGCCCGATTGAAATTAGCGAAGTCCTGCTGAAATTGATCATGGATTTATCCTCCTGTCAGCATGCATCCGATGCCTTCCTGTGCGCATTGATTTCCCGTAATTGCCCCCCGGCCGTCCCGCAAGAGAACGCCCAGTAATCTGTGTCCATGTGCACCTGTGCGCCTGCATAGCTCGGCAGGATCGTGGCCGTATCCGATTCGACCACATTGCTCTCGCCGACGATTACGAATCCGTAGTTATCTCCGAAATGGATACCTCCGACGAAGCCGTTCCTGACGATCCAGTGGGTGGACTCGATGCCCATGGAGTGGAAACTCTGGCTCGGTATGGTAAGGAACGACGACGTTTTCTTCTTTCTGCACCCCGTCATCGACGTCCCGTTATCCGTTACCGTATCAAGAATTATCCTCGCCGCCGAGGCTTCGCCCGGAAAATACAGCGGGCCCGCGACCAACACTATGAGTATGCAAAGTTTTTTTGTCATTTCCCTCTCCCTGGTGGTATCCATCGATAGTCGTCCCTGTATTGCGATGCCGCCGATGCGGGTCGGCCGAAACGGCCCCGTGGAACGGCTGCTTCACGCCGCATCGAAAGCAGCCCAGATTCTCGGTGATAGCCGCGGCGCCGGCACTGGAAATTTCTGGCTTGTTTGACCAAAAAGGGCCCCTGTCGCAGGCTCGTCGACAAAAAAAACGGCGACCCTGGGGCCGCCGTCTCTGTTCTGCCTGAAGACAGGCCTCTAGAAGCTCAGCTTTACATTCACCGTATAGGTCCGACCTACGGTGTCGAACAAACTGGGAAACGTATTGCCCGAATTAAACGATGTCGAACCCGTCTCGTTGCCCAGGATCGGTGGATCCTCGTCGGCCACATTGGTCAGCAGCAGCGTGAAGCGGGCCCAGTCCTTGTACGTGTAGCCAAATGACAGGTCGACGTAGTTGAACGAGTCGACGCTCTGGAAGGCCGGGAATAGCGTCGGCGCCTCGTTGGCCTGTGCATCCATCGCCCCTATGTGACGCCACAGCAGCGACGCGTCGTAATTGTCGAGCCCCCAGTTGACGCGGAAGGTCGAACGAAACTCCGGCACCGGGTCACAGGAGGTGCCATAGATCCCGTTGCAGTCGACCACCGCCGATGCCGCCGTCGTCTGGAACTCGTTCGTCAGGTACCTGTGCGCGACAAGCGAGAAACCCAGGTCACCGAAACGGCCGATGTCGGTGCTCGTATTCACGGATAAATCGATTCCCTCAGCCCGGAACGAGGTGAAGTTCGTGAAGAACGCCGGTACGCCCGTGCCGGCCTCCGTGAAAGCACCGCCCACCCTGACGATGCCGGCACAGGCGACCGGATCCTGCAGAACGTAGCAGAGATCGAGCGCCTCCTGTCCCGACGGCGTATCGATATAGTTTTCTATGTCGATGTCATAGTAATCGAGCGAAATGGTGGTCGGAAAATCGTCGAGGAAGGTCGGTTCCCATACGAATCCGGCCGTGAACGTAGTCGCCTCTTCCGGTGTTGGTAAGCTGGCCGGGTTTGTGCCGGTAAAGATATTGATCTGCCCGGAGATAATATCCTGGGTCGTCCCGACCTGGCTTGGCAGCTGGCCTGTCTGAACACAGAGATTGAACAGATCGCTTCCCGGTGCCGGCGGCGTCGGGTTGCCGACTGAGCATGGATCCAGTGTGGCGTTATCCAGACCTGTCGTTACCGGTCTGAACAATTCGCCGATATTGGCAACGCGCACGGCCTGCTGCTGCATGACGCGGAAGCGCAGACCATCGACCACCTCCCAGCTCACCCCGGCCTTCCAGGACTCGGTCGTACCCTGCGGATTGAAATCGGAACCGCGAAAGCCCAGCTCGAGGCTGACGTTTTCCAGGCCGCGTTTCCCCTGGGCAAGCGGCAGAACGGCCTCGACGAAGTACTCATCCGAATCGTATTTGCCGTTGATCGGCAGACGATTGCCGCCGGCGCCACCCTGACAGCTGGTTGGCGCCTCCTTCAGACACTCGTCAGGCGACGAGCTTGCCGTCTGCTCGCCGAATTCGACGCCGAATGCGACGGAAAGCCCGTCGTCCGCCCATGGCAGAGAGAGTTGATCGATCGTGCCATCGATGGAGCCGTGCCAGATCGTCTGCGTTGCCCTGCGCAGATCACTGGCAATCGCGATAAAGTAGCCGCTATCCCGTTGTGCCTGGGTAATCGAGCCGACCGGCCCGAATACGTTGATTGGCGTGCAGGGGGCTGCCGTCACATTGCCATTGAGATCGACACACGATGTCGCACTGACAGTGTTGATGCCGGCAGCCAGGTTATTGAGATTCGTAAATCCGTCGCGGGTCTCGATGAAGTCCGACTTCGCATACTGGTATGACACATCGAAATTCCAGCCTTCCATTGCACCTGGCAATTCGCCGCGCGCGCCGATCAGGTATTGCGCGTAGTCGGTCTTGAACTGTCCGGAGCGCGGGCCGAGTTCGATAGTGCGGCGTCGGGCCGTCGAGGTGAACGCATCGTTGCTATCGAAGATGCCGTCGTTGTTGAAGTCCTGGATACCGACCGAATTGAAACCCAGGGGATCCGCGGCAAGCGCCGCCTGCGTAGCCGCCAGCGCGTCCAGATCGTCCTGAGTCGGATTCGGCAGCGCCTGGAGCCTGGCAATCTCGTCGTTCTGTGCGGTCACGAACGCTACCGCACCGGCGTTCAGATCGTCGACAATCGTCGTGCGTGCCGCATCATTAAGGAACGGATTCATGACGGGTATGGTGAACGCCTGCCCGAAGGTACCCGACGGCGCTATCTGGAAATTCGACTCGTTCGACGACCACGTAGCCCTGCCATACAACTCGACATTGTCGTTGACATCGTAGCTCGCGATAGTGGTTGCCTGGAAACGTTCCTGCGGCGTCTGGTAGTAGTTGAACGGATTGAAATTGAAGCGAGCACATCGGGGTGAGGCCAGCGTGCCGTCGTCTCTGAACTGATACGAATTGCCGCTGCGCAGATCGAGTGTGCCGGGAATCGCGGTCGTCGAGCCGACGCCCGACGTGAACGCGGTCGCGAAAGATCCCTCACCGCCCGAGCAGGCCGGATCCGGAGCGGGAGGCTGGGATCCGAGGCCGGAACCTGTCGCCGAAGACACGCCGAAAAGCCCGAATTCCCTCTCTGCGAGCAGAATGCTGCCGCGGCTGGTCTTGCTGGCACCGAGGGTGATATTGCCTCGATCATCGAAGGAATTCACACCGAAAAGTGCGGCTATGTATTCGGTCGCGCCGCCACCACCGGCGACGGCGGCACCCGAGTCCGTATCAGAATAGCCGAAATCGAGCTCGGCACCTTCGAAACCCTGTTTCAGAACGAAGTTGACGGCGCCGGACATGGCGTCCGATCCGTAGACGGCCGATGCCCCTCCGGTAACCACATCCACGCGCTGCAGCATGTTGATGGGAATCACGTCGGTCGTGACGATGCCGTTGATGTCATAGGGAGCCAGTCGCTTGCCATCTATGAGAATCAACGAACGCTCCGGCCCGAGCCCCCTGAGGTCGAGGGTGGCCTGTCCGGCGGTGCCGTTGTTTACGTTTTCACCGTCTCCCGGAATCGTTATCGGCAGGTCGCGGAATATCCGTTCGATGTTCGGCGTTTGTTTCTGCTCAATCTCTTCGACGCCGATCGACGTGACCGGGCTGGCGGCGATGACATTCTGATTGTGAATGCGGGTTCCCGTGGTGATGATCTCTTCGAGAACCTGTTCCTTGTCGTCCTTCTCTTCCTGCGCGAATGCCGGCAGGCACATTGTGGACAATGCACCCGTCATGAATGCAACTCGTACGATATGACGTATTGATGGATTGGTCTTCATAGCAAATGCTCCCCTCTTTCACGAACTGTTGTTGAAGCCGGGCTCTGTCGTGCAGGCTTCACGAGGATCTGAGCATGATTCGGGATTTGTTGTGAACAGGCAGCATTCAGAGCCACGCAGCAATAACGCAATGGCGTTTTTGCAACGTAGAAAAATTGCAACGGTCGAGATCGGCTAACGAGAGTCACTGCAATCTGGCCGGGAAAATGATCGGACGTTAAAGACTGCGGTTTTTTGGTAACGTGCCTGATTCGCGTCGATAAGTTTGCCCCGTGGCATAAAATGCACACGTTGCTTGCCGGCAACATCAATTTGCGCAAGCTGCGCGGCCAGGCTCAGGCGATCGTAGCGAGAGCGCGGCGGCCCGCACTCCGGGGGAGGTTCAGTATCCGGGCTAGAGCGTCGTCTTCTTTAATGCCAGTTCAAGATACATTCGCAATGACGCCACTCCGGCTTTGCGTTGCCGCTGTTTGGGATTGATGACGACGATGCTGCGCCTCATCGACTCCGTATCCGGCATCAGGTCAACGAGGCGGCCGGATTCGAGATGGGGCTCGCAAAGGTAGTGCGGAAGGCGGCTAATGCCCAGTCCTGCGAGTGTCGCCTCGCGCGCCTCGAGCATTCCGGATACCAGGTACCTCGGTTTGACGGCGACGGTCGTTACTCCGTTTTCCCATTCGAATCGCCAGGAGCCGCGGTCGGCGTCTGCCTTCTCGATTATCAGATCATGCGACTGCAGATCGAACGGTGTCGCTATCGCATCATGTCGCGCCGCGTAGTCGGCATTCGCGTAGATCGATTGCCGCAGGTATGCGACGGGCGTCGCCCAACCGACGTCCAGGTTGAGCGGAGCAAGCGCAATACCGAGGTCCACGAACTCCAGCGACTTGCGGGACCAGTCGGAGATGGGCTGCCGTTCGATTCGAATGCCGGTATTTTCCCTTTCGAATTCGCAGAACAGGCGCTCGAGATAGCGATCGATGATGTCCGCAGGCGCACCGACGACGATCGGCGCTTCACAGACCATCTCGCCGACAGTCGCGAGCGAATAGGCGTTCTTCGCTGCATCGAGCAGCATTTCGCATTGCTCGAGACATCGCCGACCGGCATCGGTTACCAGCATGTGCCTGGGCGAGCGATCCAGAAGCTTGACGCCGAGCTCCCGCTCCAGCGTTCCGAGACGACGGCTGATCGTGGTTCTTTCCATACCCAGATCCTCGGCGCAGCGCGAAATACCACCCGTCTGTACAATTTTCGCAAACAGCGCCAGGTCTGCCACCTGCCTCAACTCGCCTTGCATATCGTCGTCCCCCGTCAAAATATCGAATCCCTTGATATCTGATGTCCCGCGGTATCGTTTGGTTGTGGCAATCCGTGCGCATTTCGGGAGCTGCATGCGCGAAACGTGCTGATGCACGGTTCCCGGACATTTAATTCGGCAAAAGTGAACCAAGGAACAGTTGCCGCGGTCGAAGTTGTTGATATTGCGGGATATCGCAGGGGGAGCGGTGTGAATATCAACAGGCGACGAGCACAATTAGACAAATACGATGTCGCAATCCTTTCGGCACTGGCTACGAACAATCGACTGACGACCGTCGAAATTGCGGGACTCGTACACCTGTCACGGACAGCGGTGTCGAGACGCCTGGCATCCCTGAGAAACATGAGTGTCCTCGAGGACTCGGCGTATGTACTCAACTACGAGGCGATTGGTTTCTCCGTTCGCGCATTTGTTGAGCTTTCCGCCGCCAGCCACATGGCCACCGCGGTCAGAACGAAACTCCTGCTCGCACCGGAGGTATTGTCGATATCCGTGATTGTCGGCGATGGCCGGCTGAGCCTGGACGTGATAGCGGTGGACATGCAGCATTTGCACGGGTTCGTAGACTCGCTCAGGGACTATGGCGAGACCTCGACCAAAATAATCTTCGCCGACGAGAAATCCAGCCTAACGCTTATCGATCGTATGCAAATGCTCGATGAAGAGATAACGTCGCGCATTGCGCGAGTGCCGTAGAGGCATTCTTAACTCGTTTCGCGGCTGCACGAATACTTGATACGCCTTCCAGTCGCTCTCCGGCCTGTTAAGCTCCTGCCATGACAACAGCTGACGTGATTATCATCGGCGGCGGCGCCGCTGGTCTGATGTGCGCGATTACGGCCGGCGATCGCGGCCGTCGCGTCGTCGTACTCGAATCATCCAACAAGATCGGCAAGAAAATCCTGATGTCGGGGGGCGGTCGATGCAACTTCACCAATCTACATTGCGAGCCGTCACGATTCATTTCGCACAACCCTGACTTTTGTATTTCGGCACTGTCGCGCTACACGCAGTGGGATTTTATTGCGCTCGTCGAGAAGCACCGCATCCCTTACCATGAAAAGACCCTGGGCCAGTTGTTTTGCGATAACTCGTCGAAAGACATCGTCGCGATGCTGCTCGCCGAATGCCAACGCGCCGACGTCGAGATCACGACACACTGCAAGATCGACTCGGTCGAATTCAACAACGACTTCCGCGTTACCTCGAACAAGGGAGAATACAGGTCCGAATCGCTGGTCGTTGCTTCCGGTGGCCTGTCGATCCCGAAGATGGGTGCTTCCGGATTCGGCTATCAGCTGGCGCGCCAATTTGGCCATACCGTGCGCGATACCCGTGCCGGACTCGTGCCCTTCACATTCAGCGGTGCGATTCAGGACTTGACCGGCCGCCTGTCGGGTGTGAGCACGACGGCGACCGTCAGTACCAGGGATGTTTCGTTTGGCGGGGATATGCTCTTCACGCACCGCGGCCTGAGCGGCCCCGCGATCTTGCAGCTGTCGAGCTACTGGTCGCCGGGCAACGAGATTTACATCGACCTGCTGCCCGGTCAGGATGCCGTTAGATTCCTTCTGGGTACCAAGCGATCGCAGCCGAAATCGCTGCTGCGAACTGCGCTGGCGAGCGTGCTTCCTCGCGCCCTGGTCGGCGAAATCCAGACGCTCTTCTGGTCCGACCTGGCCGAAGCACCCCTGGCGGAAATATCGGACGACAGGCTGGCCCGAATTGCAGAGAAGCTCGGCCACTGGTCGCTGAAGCCCGCCGCCACCGAGGGCTACCGTACGGCGGAGGTAACGCTGGGCGGTGTGGACACGACCGAACTGTCCTCAAGGACCATGGAATCCGCGCGGCAGCGCGGACTCTACTTCATCGGTGAGGTGCTCGACGTCACCGGGCATCTCGGCGGCTTCAATTTCCAGTGGGCCTGGTCGTCAGGCTGGGCGGCAGGGCAAGTGGCCTAGCAGAACTTGCTAACCTTTCGGCGGTGCCCCGCATCCAACATTCATGGCAGCGGTAATGAAATACGGCGGTATACCTACGCAAGCAGACTTTCATGATGCGGTATCGGCACGCTCCGATCGCTGGTACTCGGCTTGCCTGAAAATTACGCGCAACCCGGATCAGGCGGCAGATGCGGTTCAGGACGCTCTGCTCAACGCCTGGAACAAAAGGCATCAATTCAACAGCTCAGCAAGGCTAGATACCTGGATCCACCGTATCGCGATTAATGCGGCACTGGGGCTTCTTCGAAAGAACAGGCCTGGCATTTTCGAGCCACTCGAATCCGATGTCGAAAGCGATGCTGTGAAACCAGAGCGCGCCCTTGAAGAGCACGAACTCGAAAATAGCCTGGCCCGGGCGTTAGCGGAGTTGACCGAAATCGAGCGCGTGTGTTTCGTCCTCAAACATCTCGAGCAATGGCGCGCAAAGGAAATCGCCGCGAAGCTTGGTCTTAATGAAGGGCGCGTGAAGCAGGCGATCTTTCGTGCCGTGAAAAAACTTCGTACCAGCATGCACGACATGCGGGGAGAATCGAATGGATAAAGAACTGGACGTACTCGTCGCGGCGCATGAAGCGAATGTTCACCGCGCCCCGGAACACTTTGTTCAGCAATGGCACAGAGCTATTGACAAAGCGGCGACACTTGAGCACGGCCGTGAATGCCAGAATCAGCAAAGCTGGCATCCAAAGTCATTCTTTTGGGGCGTCGCTGTCACCGCGGCCCTTGCGGTCGGTGTCGGAATTGGATACCTGCTTTCGAATGGTGATGATTACGAAATGTCGCCTACACCAATACTGGCTGTCACTACAGCCTCCCAAGCCCGACCGGTTCCGGTCGCGTTTACGCGAGGGCTGCAGGTTCACCTGCGCGACAGCCGCAGGCAGCTGAGCGGCCCTGGCGCTGCCACGGACGACAAGGCGCTTGTCCTGCAAATTATCGCGCAGAATCGAATGTTTGAGTCGGCGGCGGATCGCAACAACGCGCCTCAACTGGCACGCCTGTTGCGCGCATTCGAACCCATTCTCCTGCAACTGGCGGCAACAGACATCGCGCCCGAGGATGCCGAGGCACTGCGTGCACAACTCGCGTTCGAGTTAAACGTGATGCTAACCAAACTCGCGAGTGAGTCATCAGATGATTCACAGACAACCTGACTGAAGGACACATACATGAATATCCCTGCAAAACTCTTGTTAATCGTATCGAGTCTGCTGCTCACTGCGGCAAGCTTCGCCCAGTCCGATACGGGCGGAGACAATGATCAACTGAAGATCGCTGCCCTTGAGGCGCTGATTACAGCGCCGGCAGAGCGCGCGCTGCCGATTGTCAATAAGGTACTCGCTGGAAGTCACAGCGATGAAGTCAAGGAACGTGCGCTGTTTATTCTCAGTCAGATCGATGCTCCGGAGGCGCAGGAGACTCTGCTTCGCTTCGCCCGCGAAGAAAGCGGCGAGCTGCAGGCCGAAGCCATTCGAATGATCGGTATCGGCGGAAACAAGGATGCTCTGGCAAGTCTCGGCGCGATCTACGCCGCGGGCGGAGCCGCCATCAGGGACGCCGTGTTGGAGGCATACCTGATCGCCGGTGACAAGAAGGCCGTTTTCGAGATTGCAGTCAATGCGGACACCAAGGAGGACTTCGAAACGGCAGTGGACATGCTGGGTGCCATGGGGGCACGCGACGAGCTGCGTGAATTGCGCGGCCGTGCAGGCGCCTCTGCCACCTTGATAGACGCCTACGCGGTTTCAGGCGACTTCGAATCGTTGCGCGAGCTGGCACTTGATGGCGGTGATCCGGACGTGCAGGCGCAGGCGATTGAGGCACTTGGGATTGTCGGCGGAAACCAGGTTGACGCGACGCTAGTTGAGATCTACCGCGGCGCAGCCTCGGATGACATCCGCAAAGCAGCGCTGGATGGAATGCTGATCTCGGGTAACGACAGCGGAGTCCTCGAGCTGTACCGCGCGTCAGGCAATGCTGCCGAGAAGAAGGACTTGCTCGAATTACTCGTGATGATGGACAGCGACGAAGTCTGGAGCATTATCGATTCGACCCTCGACGGAGCCGAATAATGAGGCCTGCACGAGTTTCATCCCTGGCGTTGCTGACGGCGATCATGATCTGGTGCGAATCGGCGGCCGCCGACCTCAACATCGCCGCTTCCGACGGCTGGCACACCTGGCAGATCGACGAGGTGGGCGCTGCAAGCGAACTCTGTTGTTTCAACTGGCGCCAGGGCTTTCAGTCGCACAACGGATGCAATCTGGACGGCGGCCGAATTGCTTATGGCAAAAAGGGAGACTGTGCGGCGGCACGAGGACAAATACAGTTTTTCACGCTGATCAGGAATGGCAAGCCTGCGAAGATTCTCGCTTTGAGTTCGAATTGCCCGGTGACCTCGAGCGTGAGGATTAGCGATCACGGTGTTATCCCTGCGGCGCAAAATACCGCGTGGTTTCGTGGCGTCATCGAAAACAGCAAGCTTGACCAAGGCATAAGGGAGGAAGCGCTGATTGGGCTTGTTCAGTCCAATTCGGATACGGCGTTTGACTATATAGATAGTTTTTTATCCGACCGCTGAGGCCGCCAGTTCACATAGCGGCCGGATCCATTGGAGTGCCGTTGATGAAGAAGACTGTGCTTCACATATTGCTTGCTGCGATCCTGGGATTCTTTGCGAGCCTGTTAGCTGACAACATGACTGCGCGGGCCTCTGTCGTCAGCGACTCACCGATCGTCGCGGTCATCGGAACCGGCCGCATGGGTGGCGCGCCGGGGCCACGTCTTGCCGAGCTCGGCATGCGCGTCGTCTACGGCTCTCGCGAACCGAATCATGACGATGTGCAGCAGCTCGTACGGAAGACCGGCGGAGTACCCGGGATGATTCGTGGCTGGCCAAATGTATTGCAGCTTCAACCTCGGCTTTGAAGTAGCCTGGCGCGTAACCCGTATAGTTCCGGCCCTCTCCGGTCTCCTCGAATGTCAGCATTCCGTGATCGGCATTCGGGAACAGGATCAGCCTGTAGGGCTTGCCGGCAACCGCCAGCGAGCGAAGTTTTGCAATAGTCTCGGTATTGGGGGCGCTAAGGTCTTCTTCGGCCAGCAGCCATACCATGGGAATCTCGGATGACTCGAGGAGTTTGGTCGAGTCGTAATTCCAGTCAAGACCCGGCGGCAATTTCCGTTTTCCGATCCATTGCACCAGGACTCTCGGCAAAGACATCAATTGAGCCACCGGTGTTCCATCCAGGTTGTCGATCCACGGTGCTTTGCGGTATTTCTTCTTTAGCTCCTGAAAACGTGGCCAACCACTCTCCAGACCGCTTGCCACGAGATCGACGGCCGCGCGGATCAATTCGTCAGCCGCCTGCAAATCCGCGCCGGTGACGTTGGCATTGAGCAACAATTGCCGCATCTCCAGTCGGGCTTCTTCGGCGGGAGATTCGATCATGCCGTAGTTCACTACCACGAATTGAGTGCGATCCGAGAGGGTCGCCGCCAGCGGAGCGACCCAGCCGCCCTGGCTGTAGGCCGAGAGACCGATGCTGTCCGTCTTCACTTCGGGCACGGACGCGAGGTAATCAACGGCGGCAACCGCGTCTCTTGCCAGTTGCCGGAAGTCGAAGGTGAATGATCCCTCAGACTGCCCCGAGCCGCGCTTGTCATAGGTCAGAACGGCGAAGCCATTGGCGACGAAAAAATCACTGTTGTACATCCACAGAGTTCCGGGGGAATCTCCGGATCCGTGCACGAGTACGACGGCGGGGTACGGCGGCGGCCGGTCCGGAAAATGCAAGCGGCCAAAAAGGCGGACGCCGTCACTGATGAAATTGACTTCGTGCTCTCTTCCTATGCGCTTGGCGCGTTGCGTTGTCCCGTCCTGGTATCGGAATTCCAGTTCCCGCGCAGAGCCCGTTTCTTCGGCGTGAAACTTCACGACGAGTTCCACGGGCTCGCGCCGTGCGAATCCGGCACCCGATTCGTAGATATTTTCGGATTTCCTGTAGAGGCGCCCGGTGTCGCCGCTTTCGTATATGCGATATCGAAGTGAGCGACCTTCGCTCGGTCGAATACTGGCTGTCCTGCCGTCCTCAAACTGATAGGCGCCGAGCAGCTCCTTCGGCGCGTCCACGGACGCACAGCCCATATTCAACAGGCATATCAGGGGTATTAGTCTGGTCTTCATCGCTGCTTGCCTCCGTCGACTGCGTTCCGGGAGTATGTTTTGGCAGCAGCAGGCGCGGCAATGACGATCTTGTCCGGGTGCAGGCAAACGGACAAGGTCGATACCGGGCTCCTTATTCGCCTGATTCGATGAGGTCTGCGCGAAACTGTGCGGGGGTTTTACCCGTTGCCCGCCGAAAAGCCTCGTAGAAGGTGGATCGGGCGCGGAACCCGGCCATCAGCCCGATGGCTTCGATGGAGGTGCGTCGCTCCGCGGGATCCGTGAGCAGGCGTTGGGCCTCCTCTGTCCGGTAATGGTTGATGAAATTGTAGAAATTGCCCGATTCGAGCCTGCTCAGTAATTGGGACAGGTCTCGCGGCGTCATGTCCAGGGCAGTTGCCAGTTGTTTTACGGTCAGTCGTGGATCGAGATACGGCCGTTCGGTCGTCATGTACAAGTCGATCTCGTCTTTACCTGCCGCGGTTGGTTCCGGACCGGGAATGATCTGGCTGAAGCTGCGTATCGTTCGCGAATCGGTCAGCACCAGGACGGTCAAAGTCAGCATCAGAGCCGCGCCAGCCAGCGGCACGGCGTCGAACAACCAGTTCACGCCGGGCAGGAGCATGCGGGCAAGTTGAAATGCGTGCAGCGTCCAAAGTCCGATCAACAGTACGTACAAATGATGGGGCCTGCTGGCCAGCCTGCGACTCGACATCACGTATACCCAGGTTGTCACGCAGGAATAGGCAATCTGCAATGGCACGACGATCCTGATCGCAGGGCCGGCGATGAACTCGGCCCCCAGAAAAGGTGCAAGAACAAGAAACAGGGCTGGCGGTAGATAAAACAGGCGCGAGATACCGGCCCTGCCAAGGGCGCTCGACATATAGTCCAGAAACAGGGCCGAAACGAACAAGACGAGCACGTAGTCGAACAGCCAGATCCCCCATACTGCGGGAATCCAGAAATTGTCGATTGCCGTGAATGAGAATAGAAGATAGCTATATACAACAAACGCCAGGCCCAGCTTGCGTCGCGATCGGGTGCGGTGTAGCCGTGGACTGAAGATCAGAACCAGGCCCAGCAACAGTGCATTCGCTGCCCCCGTGATTTGTACGAAGGCCTGCCAGAGTTCATCCTCCATAGCACTGATTATTTAGAATTTGGGGAGTACTGACAACCTGAGGATCGAGCAGCAATGTAACCATCCGATTTGCTACTCTCGCCGTCTGAAGACGCGATGAGAGATGCACATGCCCCGCTACATTGATCCCGAGCGAGACCAGTTCGAAGCGTTCAAGAACTTGCCGCGCGACAAGCCGATCATGATGCTCAACTTCCTGCGCTTCCGCGACAAGGCCGCCTATGAGGACGGCCGCAAGGCCACCGGCGCGCAAGCCTATGCCGCGTATGGCGAAGAGAGCGGTCCGGTGTTTCGCCGGGTGGGCGGTGAGATCATCTGGCGGGGCAAGCCGGAACTGATGTTGATCGGCCCGCAGGACAAGCACTGGGACCTGATTTTCGTCGCCCGCTACCCGACGGCAGCGGCGTTTCTCGAAATGGTGACCGACCCCGACTATCGAATCGCCGTCAAGCACCGCCAGGCCGCCGTACTCGACAGCCGCCTGATCCGGATGGCCGGGGCCGACGAGGGTGGTGGCTTCGCCGGCTGACCGTTATAGGAAAAGCGCATAAGGGTATAACAAAGCCATCTGGGCAAATCATTGCTCATGCGCTACGCCTATATAGACTCGGTCCCTATGGCTGCCCGCATTGAAGACCTCTACTGCTACGACGACCAGATATTCGATTCGATCGCTGATCTGATCCCGGGCCCCGAGAACCCGACACCCATGCTCAGGCTGGGTGAGCGCTTCAATCCCCATACCAATTTCGAGCTGCTGCTGAAGCTCGAGGGCATGAACCCCTTCGGCTCCATCAAGGACCGCACCGCGCACTTCATGCTGAAGGGCCTGCAGCTGAAGGAGGGCCAGTCGCTGGTCGAGCCCTCCGCCGGAAACACCGGTATTGCGCTGGCAGCCCTGGCGAACGCCCGAAATATCCCGATCGAGATTGCCGTACCGGAGGGTGTTCCGGAAGAGAAAAAGGCAATGCTGCGTTTTCTCGGTGCCGAGCTGATCGAAGTCGAGGACGAACTGTGCCCGATCTTTCCGTCGGAAGGTGCACGTGGTGTCGTCAAGAGCATGGTCGAGAGCCCGGCGTTCGACGGCAAGTACGTGAGCCCGAACCAGTACGAGAACGAACTCAACGTTGCGGCGCATTACCACACCACCGGACCGGAGATCTGGCGACAGACCGGTGGCAAGATCGACTTCTTCTTCGCGAGTATCGGCACGGGAGGCACGATCAGCGGCGTTGGCCAGTACCTGAAGGAACAGAACCCCGCGATCAGGATCATCGGCGTAGAGCCCGCCAGCCGGCAGCATCATCTGTCGGGTCTCAAACGCATCACTGGCCTGCCCGACGAATACTTCCCCAGCATCCTCGATCGTGAACTTCTCGATGACATCATCTCCGTCAGCGATGAGGACGCCTTCAGGGCCGGCATCAGGGTGGCGCGAACGGACGGCGCCATGGTTGGCCCCACCACCGGCGCGGTATTGCACGCGGCCGTCGAGATGGGCGCCGGCAACACTGGTCGAGCTGTATTGATCGCCGCGGACAGCGCTGCCAAGTACATCTCGGCGTACGCGAACTACCTCGACGACTGAGCGGCGCGCCGGAAGGCGTATGCAGAGATCGCGAAGCTCAGCAGTGCGCCAATCCCGAAGACCCATCGCCCCAGCGCGACGTTTTGCTCATGGGACAGAAGGAACCAGCCGCCGGAGAATCCTTCGCTCGAGCCAAACAGCGCCACCCACGCGCCCATGATCGCGAATAAAAGGCACAGCACGCCGGCAAGCAGGTCGTTGGCGCGCGAGTGATTGGCGAGCAGGATCATGAAGCCTGCGATCACGAAAACGATGCCGGCCGCCGCAACAACCCAAAGGGGTGCCGTCAATTCAGCCTGATCGAGCGGAAAAAGACCGAGCGCGATGGAGATCGGATAGCAGCCAATAGCGATACAAACCAGCCCCCAGCCCAGCCTCGAGCCTTTGCTCAGTGATCTCGCGTCTTTAGCCATTGATGATCGATATACCGCGCTTGTCTATAGCGCCGAAATCTTGCGCCCGAACTCTTCGACCTTGTCCCAGTCCGTGAATTCGATCGTCAGCGTCGGATCGGTGGGCCCCTTCGTGATCCACATGATCAACCGGATCATGTGCTTGTCGAAAAAGCCGAGACTCGGATAGTCGATCCTGCCCGCGAACACGCCGAGCAGCTGCGGTTTCCAGTCTATTTTCCTGAGGAACTTTTGCAGGTAGGGGTTCGTCTCTGGCGTGTTCTTTTCAGGCTTCCGTGCCACGACATTAACGGAGAAGAACGCGTTCGGGTGGCTCTCCAGTGTCGCCCGGTTCTTCTCGATGAACTCATTCACGAGCACCTGGTGCTTGCCATAGCGAATGCTCGCACCGATGACGATTTTGTCGAAGCTACCTGCGGGCAGTTCCGGATCGTCTTTTATGTCCTTTAGCTGCACTTCGTCGCCGAGCGCCTGGGCCGTCTTCCCGATACGCTTGCATATCTCGATCGTGTGACCGTCCGTAGTCGAATAAAGAATGAGTATTTTTGCCATAGTGATCTTCCTGACCGTCAATGTAGCAACACCACTGCCGCTTAAGCATAGGTGATATCCATAAGTGTTACTGGCCGTAAAATACCGTAGAAAAAGGTACAGGAGAACCTGCATGGCCCAGCCCGTCGACATCAAGCGCCTGAGCGAACAGCTGGACTCGATTTGCGAGCATGCGCGGGCGCTGGAGTCCCGATTCTCCGAGGAACTCGCTGCAGTTCACCCGGAGTTCCGCGATGGCGCCAGGAACCTGGTGCATTACCTCGCGCTGCGACAGTTCGATATCAGCGAACTGCAGGACGACCTCCTGGCGCTGGGTCTCTCCTCACTGAGCCGGGCCGAACGTAACGTTCTCGGTCTGATCGCAGCGGTGCAGAAAACACTGCGAAAGCTCGATAATGGAGGCGGCGATGCAGACGTTCCGGCTACGCCGCTCGAGCTTCGAAATCCGAGGGCCGACGCCCACAAGAAGGCGATTCTCGGCACTCACCCAGACGGCCGAGACGTAAACATCATGGTCACTCTGCCGACAGAGGCCGGCCACAATCGTGCGCTCGTATCCGAGATGATCGCCGCCGGCATGAATGTCGCGAGAATCAACTGTGCACACGATGATGAGTCCGTCTGGGCCGGGATGGCAAGCAATGTGAGGGCGGCGAGCGCCGAGGCGGATGAAGACTGCAGAATCATCATGGACCTGGAAGGCCCTAAACTTCGCACGGGCGAACTGCGCCCCGGGCCCCGGGTATTGCACCTCCGGCCCAAGCGCGACGCGCTCGGTCGTGTTGTCGCGCCGCGCCGTATTCGTTTCATGCCCGAGGACATGCTGCAGCGCGGCACGAAAGCCGCCGTTATCCCGGTGCCGCGGGAGTGCGTCGAATTCGCAGAACCGGGGGACGAAATCCGCTTCAGGGACACGCGCGGCAAGAAGCGCAGTCTCACCGTCGTCGACAAGGATGACAAGGGCCTGCTTCTTGACGCCTATCAGGGGGCATACGTCGCCAGCGGCAGCAAATTGCGCCTCATCAGACAGGACGCCGGCGAAAAACTGACCTACCGCGTTGGCCAGTTGCCTGTCGTTGAACAGCCCATCCTCCTGCATCAGGGCGACACGCTGATCCTGCATCGGAGCAGCGTTCGGGGCGAACCGGCGCGACAGGACATGGAAGAGAACGTGGTGACGCCGGCGCACATTGCCTGCCAGCCGCCTGCGGTATTTGCGTTCGTAAAGCCCGGGGACCCGATCTCCCTGAATGACGGAAAAATCTCGGGCGTTGTGCGAAGCAGCAGCGCCGACGAACTCGAAGTCGAAATCACGAAAGCGAAACCCACCGGCAGCAGGCTACGGAGCTTTCGCGGAATCAACTTCCCGGGCAGCGACATCCGTTTGCCGGGCCTGACGGCGACCGACAGGAAGCACCTTCGTTTTGTTGCGACTCACGCCGACGCGGTCGGTTTGTCGTTCGTTCGGGAGCCGGCCGATATCCGGCTGTTGCAGGAAGCACTCGAGAAGATTCCCGACAACAGGCTCGGCATTGTCATCAAGATAGAAACCGGCCGCGGCGTCAGGAACCTGGCGCAGCTGATCCTGGCAGCAATGCGAAGCTACCCGGCCGCTATCATGATTGCGCGCGGCGACCTGGCGGTGGAATGCGGCTGGGAACGACTCGCCGAGCTGCAGGAGGAAATCCTCTGGTTCTGCGAAGCCGCCCAGATCCCCGTGCTGTGGGCAACACAGGTGCTGGAACAGGAGGCGAAGAAGGGTCAGCCGTCGCGGGCCGAAATCAGCGACGCCGCCATGGCACAGCGCGCCGACTGCGTGATGCTCAACAAGGGACCGCACATACTCGCAGCGATTCGTATGCTCGACAACATACTGCGGCGCATGCAAAGACATCAGTTCAAGAAGACGGCGCGCATGCGAAAACTCAGCCTGTCCGATAGCGCCGGGTAAGGCATACGACGAAAAAAGCCCCTCGCGAGAGGGGCTTTCTGTGTTGCCGGGATCAGGAACTAGAACTTCCAGCCCAGGGTCAGGCTGTAAACCATCGGATCGATCTCAACTTCCTCGACCGCCGCGCCGTCCAGTGTTGCGTCCGTATTAATGTCGATCCAGCGAACATCGAAGTTCAGGAACATCTTGTCGGAAATGTCGAAGTCCGCGCCCAGCTGCGCGGCGAGTCCGAAGGAATCATCGAGCGAAAGACTCGATCCCGACAGCGCTCCCGTGGTGCTCTCGTCGAAAAACAGCGTGTAGTTCAATCCTGCACCTATGTAGGGAGTGAATACACCTTCCATCACGAAGTGGTATTGCAGGCTGAAGGTCGGTGGCAGGTGCTTGGTTTCACCGACTTTGCTGCCGTCAGCGACCAGTTTGATGTCATGGGAAAACGGCGTAGCGGCAAGGATTTCGAAGCCGATGTTCGGCGTAAAGAAGTACGTGCCGTTAAAGACGACAGCCGTACCGCTGTCGACGTTGGCAACCAGCCCGTTGCTGGATTTCGGGTCGACGTTACCGACACCGACACGAAGCAACCAGTCGCCCTTGTCGTAGGCACTGGCTGCGGAACTGAATACGACCACTGTGGCAGTAGCCGCGACGATAAGAGTGCGACGTAATAGTGTCATTTTCGATTGCTCCCATACGCAAGAAACTCTCAAGCCCGCCGGGCTCGAACGTACGTATGTTGCGCCGATCGGGAGCCTTTCCGAATGCGCGGCTCTACCTAAGGCTCTTCGGAAACTACGCCTAGCCAGCCATCCATCGCAGGCCCTGAATTCACCCCGACGCCGTAACTATCGCTTTATTCCCTCGAATTCCTTCTCCCTGATCTTGGCGTTCGCGGCCGCAAGCCTCGCGATGGGAACGCGCGGTCCCGAGCATGAGACGTAGTCAAGGCCGACATGCTGGCAGAATCGGATTGAAGCGGGGTGTCCGCCCTGTTCGCCGCAAATACCGATCTTCAGGTCCGGCCGCTGTTGCCGGCCACGATAAACCGCCATGTCGATGAGCTGGCCAACGCCCTGGATATCGAGCACCTCGAACGGGTTGTCCTGCAGGATGCCGAAGTCGTTGTACATCGGTAGAAACTTGTTCTCCGCGTCCTCGCGCGAGAACGAGAACACGGCCTGCGTCAGGTCATTGGTACCGAACGAGAAAAACTCGGCACTGGCGGCGAGTTGCGTTGCGCGGGTGCAGGCCCGGACCGTTTCGATCATCGTCCCGAACTTGAACGACAACGGCTTGCCGAATTCCCTTTCCAGCTCATTTGTCAGCTTGTCCACAGTACGGCGAACATGGGCCAGTTCCTGGGTGGTGATGACCTGGGGCACCATGATCTCCGGGCACACCTCGATGCCTTTCTTCGTGCATTCCAGCGCGGCCTCCAGAATCGCCTGGATCTGCATCGCGTAGATTTCCGGATAGGCGATGCCCAGCCGAACGCCGCGATGACCGAGCATCGGATTGACCTCCTGCAGCTCCCTGACCTTGTTGAGCATGCGCTCCTTCTTCGTCAGCGCGTCGTTGACGAACTCCTCGCTGAGTTCGGTGAATGCCTTCGGCAAATCGGTAGGCACGGGTAGTGCCGACAATGCCGTTTGCCGGCCGCGCACGACGTCGCGATACAGACGCAGGGTTTCGATCTGCTCGAGCAAATCGTGCTCCGTTGGCAGGAATTCGTGCATCGGCGGATCCAGCAGCCGGACCGTAACCGGGTCGGGTGCCATTACCGAGAACAATTCGACGAAGTCGGCGCGCTGAATGGGCATTAGCCGGTCCAGCGCGGCAACGCGCTCTTCCCTGTTGTCTGCCAGGATCATGTCGATCACGATTGGCAAACGATCGCTGGCATTGAACATGCGTTCCGTACGGCAAAGACCGATGCCCATGGCGCCATACTCGCGTGCTTTTCTCGCCGCCTCCGGCGTATCGGCATTTGCCATGACCTTCATGTCGGCGGCATCGTCCGCCCAGCCGAGCAGTTTTTCGAGGTCGCTCGAGAACTGTGGCGGTATGGTCGGGATGGCGCCCAGGTACACCATGCCCGTCGCGCCATCGAGCGTTATCACGTCGCCCTCGTGCAGTACGTGCTCGCCCACACGCGCGAGCCGCAGCGCGACGTCGACGACGATGCCCTCGGCACCGGCGACACAGGGCTTGCCCATGCCGCGTGCAACGACAGCGGCATGCGACGTCTTGCCGCCGCGACTTGTCAGTATGCCCTCGGCCGCGAAAAAGCCGTGAATATCCTCGGGTCGCGTTTCCTCGCGGACCAGGATGACTCGCTCGCCGGCCTTGCCAAGCTTCTCGGCGAGGTCGGCATCGAATACGCATTTTCCGGACGCAGCACCGGGCGATGCCGGCAGGCCCAGCGCTATTGGTCGAGCCGTGCTGTTAGGGTCGAGACTGGGATGCAGCAGTTGCTCGAGCAGCTCCGGCTCGATTCGCAGCAGGGCCTGCTCCTTCGAAATCAGGCCCTCACCGAACATGTCGACCGAGGTCTTCACCATTGCGGCGGCATTCATCTTGCCATTGCGGGTCTGCAGACAGTACAGCGTGCCTTTCTCGATGGTGAACTCGTAGTCCTGCACTTCCTGGTAGTGAGATTCGAGCTTGTCTCGCAGCTCCACGAGCTGCCTGAACTGCTCGGGCATCTCCTCCTCCATTTGCTGCAGCGGTTTCGGCGTGCGTATACCGGCAACCACATCCTCGCCCTGGGCGTTCGTCAGGTACTCGCCGAACATCTCCTTGGCTCCGTCGCCCGGGTTGCGCGTGAAACCCACACCGGTTGCACAGTCGTCGCCCATGTTGCCGAACACCATGGTGCAGATGTTCACGGCGGTGCCGTTCGCCATGTCCGGCGTGATGTGGAACTCACGCCGGTAGTCCACGGCGCGCTTTCCCATCCACGAACGAAATACCGCTTCCACGGCCAGTTTCAGCTGCGTCATTACGTCCTGCGGAAAATCGTGGCCGCTCTCGCGCCGCACCACAGCGAGGAACTTCTCACTGATTTCTTTCAGGTGACCGGCATCCAGTCCCACGTCCGCCTTGACACCCGCCCGCCGCTTTACTTCCTCGAAATGCTCGTCGAAGTGCTCGTCCCCGATGCCCAAAGCCACCTTGCCGAACAGCTGGATGAAGCGTCGATAAGCGTCGTAGGCGAAACGCTCATCGCCTGTCTGACGTATCAGCCCTTCGAGCGTGCCCTCGTTGAGACCGAGGTTGAGAATCGTGTCCATCATGCCCGGCATCGACATCGCGGAACCGGAGCGCACGGAAACCAGCAGCGGATTGTCGCCCATGCCGAAAGTCTTCCCGGTCGCGGTTTCGAGCTTGTCGATTTCCTCCTGGACCGCGTCCATCAGGCCCTCGGGCAGCTTGTTCTCCTCGAGATAGTCCAGGCAGGCCTCGGTCGTAATTACGAAGCCCGGTGGTACGTTAATCCCGATCTGGGTCATCTCACAAAGGTTTGCGCCCTTGCCACCGAGCAGCTTCTTGTTATGGCCGTCGCCATCGGAGAACGAGTAAACGCGTTTGTTCGTCATGTTTTTCCTTACCGGATTCGGGCTTGTGTCGGTGCCCGATGGTCGCCCAGCTGAGGGCGACATGCCATTGCGGCAAACCACTAATTTCCACGATTGTGCCGTTCGGCCTGCTTTTCGCGGTCCGGGATTCTGCCATAATGGCGCATGGATGATCTCGGCGCTTTGGTACTGCTTCCCACGCTGGTCGTGTTCGCACTCGCGATATTTACGCACCGGCCTATCGAGTCCCTGATTACCGGCTCGCTCGTCGGCCTGATCATGATCCATGGCACGGGCTTTGTGGCCGGGTTCGCGGCGGCATCCATCGGGGTCATGACCGACGCCGACGTTGCCTGGGTAATTCTCGTTTGCGGTTTCATGGGCAGCCTGATCGGCATCCTGATCCGCACGGGCTCCACGTCGTCCTTCACGCAGCTGATGTCGAGCTATGTTCGCTCCGAGAAGAGCGCACTGATGGCAACCTGGGGCCTGGGCATCCTCATGTTCGTCGATGACTACCTGAACTCTCTGGCGGTCGGCTCCGCGATGCGCAGCCTGACCGACAAGTACAAGGTGTCGCGGGAAAAGCTCGCCTACGTCGTCGATTCGACCGCCGCCCCGATCAGCGTCATCATTCCGTTCTCCACCTGGGGGGTGTTCTTCTCGGGCCTGATCGTCGCCAACGGAATTGCGCCGGAGGGACAGGGCTTCGCCACCTACATCAGCGCAATCCCTTATATGCTGTACGCCTGGGTGGCCGTTTTGATGGTGCCGTTCGTAATCTCTGGCGTCATACCGGCGATTGGCCCGATGAAGACCGCCCAGACGCGTGCACAGACCAGTGGCCAGATGGTGCCGCCCAGCGCCGCCCACATCGAAGCCGCCAACAAGTCCATCACGCCCAACCCGGACGTCAGGCCAAGAGTCTCGATGTTCATCGTTCCGATGACTGTGCTTGTGCTGGCAACCCTGTATTTCGACAAGGACTTCCTGGTGGGCATCTACATCACGCTCGGTGGTACTACGATCTACATACTCGCTACCCGTATGCTGTCGATGAATGACACCTTTGACACGATCGTCGACGGATTCAAGATGATGGTTGAGCCGCTTGGCGTACTCGTCGCAGCATTCATATTGAAGGATGTCAACGACGCGCTCGGGCTGGCGCCGTACGTGGTTACCATGATGGAGCCCCTGCTCACACCGGAGTCCCTGCCTACGGTTATATTCGTCTCGATGGCCATCGTATCCTTCATGACCGGATCGAACTGGGGCGTGTTCGTCATCGTGCTACCGATTGTAACGGCGCTGGCGAACAATCTCGGCGCTGACATGATACTGACGCTCGGCGCGACCCTGTCCGCGAGCACCTTCGGCAGCCATGCGTGCTTTTATTCGGACGCGACGGTCTTAACCGCGCAGGCCTCAGGCTGCACACCGTTTCAACACGCAATTACGCAGATACCCTACGCCCTGATCGCCGCCGCGATCTCGGTCGCAGGGTATCTGTTGATTGCCTATCTCTAGCCCGAATATTCCACCACTGTGACGCGCTCTCGCTGAGTCTTTGATTGCCTGAGAAATTCTCCTCCCTCGGCAATAGACACCGTTATTCCGCTCGCTCGGAAAAATCCTCAGTCAATCAAATCCTTGACCGATCTTACGCGCCAACTGGCGAAATATTCGGGCTAGCCCTACTGAATCCCCCTGCCTGGCGTCCACGGTACGCGTGCGGCGTCCAAAGCTTCCTTGAAGCCGGCATACTCGTCGTCGATGAGGTCCGACAGCTGCGCGCTGACGTTGTCGAAAAGTGCCCGTCCAATCTGCAGGGACTCGCGTTGTTCCGGCGTCGGTCCATAGGCGCTCGAGCCCGGATCGAACCTTGCATGCCAGATACGTTCTTGGAGCGTCACAGTGGCCTGATCCTTGAACATCTCGCGCATTTCGTTACCGACAAGGCGTTCACGCTGCGCTGTTATGCGCTGCTTCAGCGAATTCGCAATCTCGTATAGAGACGCATCGGCTGTCGATCGTTCGAGAACCTCTTTTATGGCGTCGAGCTCGGCGAGGATCTCATCGATGGCGCTCACCGTGCCATCGCCTGCACGTATGAGTTCGTCGATTTCGGATTCGAAGATGACGCGCTGCTCCTGCGTACTGCCCGGCAAGGTCGGCTCGCGAATCGAGACGACCTCGAAGGTCTGGCTTTGCCCGAGATCGCTGATTACCCCGTCGACGCGTTTGCGCATGGTCACCGAATACGTGCCAGGCGCGACCAGCACGCCCGCACCCTCTTCCGGCTCATCCTCCGGATCTTCCTGCGGTACCCACGCCTCCAGGGCCGGGTAGCGGAGGTCCCACGAGACGCGATGGAAACCGGCCTCAACCGGACCTTCGATCTGCCGCACGGTACTGCCGTCGCTCGACTTAACGGTAAACACGATCGCGGGACCATCCTCGCGCTGCTCCGCGACAATGTCGTCCCAGTCCGCGAAGGTGACATTCTGGTTCAGTTTCTCGCGCTCCTTTTCTTTCTCGCGGCGCGCTTCCTGTCGCGTCGGAATGGCTTCCGGCAGGTAATAGGTGAAGGTCGCGCCGAATTCAGGATTCGGGGCTACGTAGTAGCCGTCACCCTGGCTTCCGACGCAGCCGGGCTCGCCGCAACCCAGCGGTCGCTTCGGCACGTACCAGAGCGCCTTGCGAACCGGGAAGAACACGGTGTCGCTCTTCAACATGCCTGTCGTTACGCTGCGCAGCGGTGAGTAGTCGTCGAGAATGTAGAAGCTTCGTCCGAAAGTGGCCCCGACGAGGTCGTTTTCGCGTGTCTGAACGACGAGATCCCGGAACGGGATGTTCGGCGCGCCACCTTTCAGCTTGGTCCACTCTCCACCGCCATTGACCGTAAAGAACACGCCGAACTCGGTTCCGAGAAACAGCAGCCCGGGCTTCTCGTGATCCTGGACGATGCGCCAGAGCACGTGACGCTCGGGAAGATTGCTGGAAATACTCTTCCAGCTGCGACCGCGGTTGTCGCTTTTCAGCACGTACGGCGAGAAGTCGCCGCTCTTGTGATCATCGACCACCACGTAAACGGTATCGGGATCGTGCAGGTCGGCCTTGATATCGTTGACGAAGAAGCGGCTGGGCACGCCCGGCAGCTTGTCGATACGCCGCCAGGTCTGACCGCCGTCCTCGGTAACCTGGATGATGCCGTCATCGGTTCCGGCGTAGATCAGCCCGCTCGCCAATGGCGATTGGGACAGCGATGTGACCGTATTGAATGACGACATCGCAAACAGGTCCCACGACGAATCGAAGCTCCAGGTACGCCCCATCAACGGCTGCCGTGTGCGCTGCTCATTGCGTGTCAGGTCAGCGCTGATCGCGGTCCAGGAATCGCCGTAGTCGTCGCTCTTCCACACGCGCTGCGTGCCGAAAAAAAGCGTCGAGGACTTGTGCGGGCTGATGAGGATGGGCGCATCCCAGTTATAGCGTTCCGGGGGCTCGCCGGCGGCCGGCTGCGGCCGAATGTAGACGCTTTCGCCGGTCTTGCGATCGAAGCGAGTCAGGTTTCCCTGCTGCCACTGAGCGTAGACGATATCCGGGTTTTCGGGATCGACGGCTGACTGGTGGCCGTCGCCGAAAAGCGTAACAAACCAGTCGGAATTCTGGATACCGACGTTATTTATCGTGCGAGACGGCCCGCCATGGCTGTTGTTGTCCTGCGTACCGCCGTAGACGTTGTAGAAAGGCTCGTCGTAGTCGACGGCAACCTTGTAGTACTGGGTGATCGGCATATTGTCGATGAAGCGCCAGGAGTCGCCGAGGTCATAGCTTTCGTAAATGCCGCCATCCACACCGACCAGCAGATAGTTTTCGTCATTCGGATCGAATGCCATCGCATGGTGATCCGAATGTTTGGTCTCATGATCCAGCATGACGAAGTTTTCGCCGCCGTCCTCCGTGACGTGCATCTGCACATCCATCTGATAGACGCGATCGAACTTGTGCGGACTCGCGAACAGTTCCATGTAGTAATGCGGGCCCGTGCCGCCGGACAGGTACTCGTTGCGTTTCTCCCAGGATTCGCCGCCGTCGGCCGAGCGCCAGAAACCGCCCTTGCGGTTGGCGAGTTCGATGGTGGCGTAAATGACGTCGGGATTCTGCGGTGAAATCGCAATGCCGGTCTTGCCGCGGTTCTCTTCGGGCAGTCCATTGCTCAGTTCCCGCCAGGTCTCTCCGCCATCCTCTGACTTGTGGATGCCGGTGCCCGGACCGCCATCCATAAGCACGGCAACGTTGCGAAAACGTTGCCAGGAGACCGCATACATGACATCCGGGTTGCGCGGATCCATGTGTACTTCGGAGACACCCGTGTAGCGATCATCGGTCTCGGTGTTGCCGAGGCCATCGCCCAGCACTTTTCGCCAGTTCTTGCCGCCGTCGGTCGACTTGTAGAGGCCGCGCTCGCCTCCACCCGACCAGAGTGGACCCTGTGCGGCGACAAAGATCGTGTTCGAGTCGCGCGGATCCACGCGAATCATGCCGATGCGCTCGGAGTCCTTCAGGCCCATGTTCTCCCAGCTATGCCCGCCGTCCCGGCTTCTGTAGACGCCGTCGCCGTAGCCCACATGGCGGCCACTGACATTTTCCCCCGACCCGAGCCAGATGGTGTTCGGATTATTCGGGTCGATCGTAATGCAACCCGTCGAATAAGACCCTTCATTGTCGAAAATCGGCTCCCAGGTAGTGCCGCGATTGCGCGTCTTCCATACGCCGCCGCTGCCGACGGCGACATACCAGGTGCTCTGGCTGGTCGGATCGATAGCTATGTCGGCGATTCGGCCAGCGGTGAATGCGGGCCCGATGCTGCGAAACTCGAGCCCCGTGAAAGTGGCTTCGTTGAATCCGGGCTCCGGCTTTTCCTCATCCGCCGCGATAGTCAACGAAGATACATGCGTCAAAATCAGGCCGCAAAGCGCGAGTCGCTTCATACTTGTCCCCTCGAAGTTATTTATTTGTGTTGATTGGCTGGCCGATCATGTTGATCTTTCCGCCCCGCCCTGTCCAGCGCCCCGAGCATTTCCGTATCCAGCCCGTAAATGTCGTCATAAAAGTGTACCCGGCCCGATTCGTCCACTTCGGCCGTCCAGTAGACGACGTAAACCGGCAATGGCTTCGCCAGGTTTACCGTTCTCGTGCTCCCCGATTCAATTTGCGCATCGACGTCTGCTCGCGTCCAGCCCTCGTCGGCCAGCACAAGTCCCGCGAAATAGAGCGGATCGTCTATCCGTATGCAACCATGACTAAGGGCCCGATTCGCGTTCGAAAACAATGTTTTCGCGGGCGTGTCGTGGATACAGACCGAGTACGGATTGGGAACCAGGAACTTGATCCTGCCCAACTGATTTGCGGGACCGGGTCGCTGTAACAGCCGGAACGAAAAATTACTCCTGCCAATGCGCGTCCAGTCCACAGCGGATGGATCGACGCGATTGCCGTCTCGATCGTGCAGCTCGTAGTTACCCTTCCTGAAGAAATCCGGATCCTGCCTGATCCGCGGCAGCAACTCTTCACTCGCGATGCTGTGCGGTACAGACCAGGTCGGGTTGAACACGACGGATCGGAGCTCGGAGCGAAACTCGGGTGTCCTGTCCTCCGGTTCGCCAACAATAACTCTTGTTTTCCAGACGGTGCGCCCACCCCGGATTTTTCTCGCCTCGAACGCAGGGATGTTGACGAGAATCAGGTCTTCGTCGTCAACCTCAGAAATCAGGCGCCCGCGTTCGAGATTCACACGAATCTGATCGGCGCGCTGCTCGCTCGATACGTTGAGTTCGCGCAAGGTGGCTCGACCGACCAGTCCGTCGGCGGCCAAGCCATGCCGGGCCTGAAACGCCTGCACCGCATCTTGCAGACCTGCGTCGTAATACGAACGCTGCGTATTCTCGTCACGGAGATCGCCTGACAGCGCCAGCCGCCGTGCGAGACTGTCGAGGCGCGAATCCTCGGCGCCCGGATGTATTGTCGGCCCGTCCGGCACCGGCGGCCAGCCGCCCGAAGCCGTCAGCTTGCGGTGGCGCGTAAGCTCGGACTGCAGCCAAAGTACCTCGGCCCGCAGGACCCCGCCGTGCGTGGGCAGGCCGTGCGTGATGTTTTCCGACTCGTCGGCGCGCGCCGGGGCGGCTGCCTGCAGTGAGACAAGCAGCAGGCTCACGGCAATCGCCGCGATTACCCTGAACATGTGCCCGTGTACCTTGAAATTTCTGAAAAAGTCGTCATATTTGTTGTTCTTATTGCACTCAATTCCGCCATGAACTACCTGCGTAAATCTCCTGCGACGATAGCAGCCCTTGTCGCGCTGGTCCTCGCGTGCCTGGCAAGCGTAAGCCAGGGCAGGCTCGAGTATGACGAGCGCGAGCTTTCTTTCTATCATACGCATACCGGGAAGCGTCTGGATGTCGTGTATGCCCGCAACGGTGCCTACGTCCCGTCGGCGCTCGACGAAATCAATCGTTTTCTTTTCGACTTCCGGACCGGTGACGCGGCGGAAATGGACCCGGGGCTGCTCGATCTGATTTACGACGTGCGAGCCACGCTCGGCAGCGATGGCACCTACCAGGTGGTGTCGGCCTATCGCTCACCAAAGACGAACGAAATGCTCCGTGGCCGAAGCAAGGATACCGGCGTTGCGAAGAACAGCCAGCACCTGCTCGGCAAGGCTATCGATGTGCGCCTCGACGGCGTATCGACCAGGAAATTGCGGGATACGGCGCTCGCCATGCGGCGTGGTGGCGTCGGCTTCTACGAGGCATCCGATTTCGTGCATATGGATACCGGGCGCCCACGCAGCTGGTAGATCCGCGTCCTCGAACGGTGCAGACCAGCACGCCCTGAAAGGCCTCCATGCTACTTTGGGGCTGCCAAGCCGACCCCGGGATTCTCCGATGAAGATTACCAGGTATGTTGTTGTCGTGGCGGGCATCGTCGCTGTCCTCGCGGCGATTGCCTGGTTCCTGCGGGACAACCTCATCGAGCGTCTCTCCAATCCGCTGCTGAAAAACTACGGTATAACGGTGGTGGACGTGTCGCTGGACGCACTTGCTGCCCACGATGCCGCTATCAGCTACCTGGAACTCGTGCACGAAAAGGGCACGACGATCGTCATCGAAAACCTGACGCTGCCTTACGCCGCAGGCTCGAAGAAGTTGAAGACCTATCGAGCGAAAAAGGTGTCGGTCATTACCTCGACCCGGAGCGACGGAGAAGCCTTCGAGATGGCCGAGCTGATTCAGCAGCTTCTCTCGTTACCCGCCAACCTCGCGAACAGCATCTTTGTTATCGACGAGTTCAGTCTTGCGCCCTACCCGGCGGTTCATCGGGTCCGCTGGGAGGTGTCCGATCGGCAACAGCAGCTGAACGCGAGCATTGACTCGGACGAACTGTCGCTAACGCTGACCCGGGAAGAAGTCGGCGGCCACGAAGTGGTCTTGTCGCTGCTGTCCGCGCCGGCAGGCCGCGATGGAAGCGTGCTCACGGGGCGCCTGCTCGAGGAAGAGTCTCAGTTATCGCTGAAGGGCGATGGCGCCCTCGACCTGCCCGCCTGGCAGCCGCTCTCAAGGCTCCTCGGGATCGTACCGCCGGAGGTCCAGATCGTCTCAGGCACGGCGACGTTGTCTTTCGATGTGGCAATTCCGAGAGTCGCATCGCAAACGCCAACGGTGTCGGCCGAATTCCTGGCCAGCTCCCCGCTCGACCTCAACTATCGGGATAGCGAAGGGAGCATTGCGACCGTGCATTTTGAGTCGGCCGTCGCCGCGCATATTTCCGCGACCTTTCCCGAAGTCGACTGGTCACTTGCGCTTGCAAACGCGGCCCTGACCGTCAGTTACGGTGACTGGAAGAGCATCCCCGTGTCGTTGAGCGACGTCGCCTGCAAATCCGGGCCGGCTTGTTCGATGAGCACGCGGGTTAAACTGGCCGCTGCCAGGCTGCCTGTCGGCAAAGTCGGTCTGCTGGAGATGACAGCCACGGAAAATCTGCAATTTCTGGATACCGGTGTGCGCGTGGATATCTTGCCGGGCGCCACGCTGGGTCTTGAGGACTTCTCGTCCGGGTCCGTTGCAGTCAAACGTATTCAGGCCCGGCTCGTTTCCGGCGCGACATTCGATCTCGAGGACGCCGGCTGGCGCATGGCCGCCGATTCAGTGGACGCGGAGATCGATAAGCTATCTGCAGGCGATACGGGCTCGGTGTCCATGCCGCTGTTCCTCGAGAAGCTTGTCGCCGGGGACACTTCCGGCGGGCTGGCGGTCGCCTCCGGCGTCTTTGTCCCATCCAGCCGCGTCACATGGGAAAAGAAAGCGATCGCGTTACCGGGATTCAAAGGTCGCGTGTCGCTGAACGGAAGCGATGCGGCAGCCGATTTGCAAACCGTGGGCCTGCAGCAGGAGGCCCGGATACAGGCGCGCCACAATCTGAGCAGCGGAACGGGGCGCGTGAATCTTGACGATGGCATTCTCTCCTTTGGCAAAAAGAAACTCTCCGCCCGGGTCTCACCCTGGCCGCGTGATCGCGACGTTGTCGCCGGGACTGTCGCATTCGGTTTTTCCGCGAACTGGACGCAGAAAAAATCACGGCTTCTGCTGAATGGTGAGGCTTCCGTCACTGCGACGAACATCGCCGGATTCTATGGCGAAACCGCATTTACGGGGGCCTCGTCGCAGCTCCGGGGCAGCTACCGGGATGGGGCGGGCTTCAGCATCGAGCCATCGACGGTCACCGTTGCACTGGTCGACGTTGGCGTGCCGCTGGAAAAGGTCAGCGCCGATTTCAGCCTGGATCTGAAGACCTTCAGTGCCGACGTCACCCGGCTCAGCATGTCGGCCTTCGGCGGCGTCATCACCGCCGATCCGTTCAGCTACCGTACAGACAATGACGTCAATACTGTGACCCTGAACACCGAGACTTTGGACGTGGCGGAGCTGTTGTCATTGAAGGGCTTCGAGGCGGTGGAAGTGACTGGAAGTGTCAACGCCAGGTTGCCTGTTACGATCGAGGGCGACACGGTCACTATCGCGAATGGTGCGCTGACCGGGAACGCACCGGGAGGCGTCATTCGCTATAAACCGGACAGCCCGCCCGACAAGTCGGATGCGTCGGGCCTTGGCTTTGCCAAGCGAGTACTGAGCAATTTCGAATACACGACGTTGCTGTCCGACGTAAACCTCAGCAAGGAGGGTGACCTGGTTTTGAAGCTCAAGCTGACGGGCAGAAACCCGGACCTCGACGAGAAAAGGCCGGTGGTTCTGAACCTGGGCGTGGAGAACAACATTCCGCAGATGCTGAGAAGCCTGCGAGCGGCCAGGGCTGTCGAGGATGTCCTCGAAAAGCGGCTGGGCCGGTAACGATCGTTGCTATCTGGCGCGCCGTGCTTGAGGTAAGCTAGCCAACAAGGCGAATTGAGAGACCCGGTGAAACCATGAAACCTGCCATTGCACTGATCGTTCTGCTTTCCTTCCTCGCGGGCTGTAATCCGACGGTCAAAGTCGAGGCCCCGGACAAGCCCATCGAGATCAATCTCAACGTCAAGATCGAACACAACATTCGGCTGCAGGTTGACAAGGATCTCGAGGGCCTGTTTTCAGAAGAAAGCGGCGTATTTTGAGGATGATGACGATGAAGAAGACCATTGCGGCCATCGGCCTGTTGCTATTGCTGCAGAATGCCTGGGCCATCGACATACGCGACGCCAAGGAGCAGGGCCTGGTGGGCGAAGCCAACACGGGTTATATCGTCGCGCTGCAGTCGCCGGCCAGCGCCGAGGTGCGTGCGCTCGTTGCCGACGTCAATGGCAAACGCAAAGACCAGTTCGAAGAAACCGCCGAGAAGACCGGCGTGACCGTGGCCCAGGTTGCGTATCGATTCTACGAGCTCGCCGTAGAGCGAACCGCACCCGGTCATTACTTTCAGGATCCGGGCGGGCAATGGAAGAAGAAGTAGCAACGCAGACTTTCTAGCGAGCCGGCTTTTTTCTGTTGGCGGCTTTGGGCATTTTCTGAGCGGCCTTCGGTTTCCCCGATTTGCCCCTCGCTTTTGACGGTCGATTTTTAGCCTCATAGCGGGATATTCTCAACGGCACGCCGCATACCCGGACTTTCTTGAGGTCCATGAAAATATCTTTCGGCATGCCGACCGGGAGATCGACAAGACTGAACTCGGTGTCGATCTCGATGCTGCCAATATGCTCGCCGTCCAGCCCCGCTTCGTTAGCGATCGCGCCAACGATATTGCCGGGCTTCACGCCGTGCTTGTGGCCGACTTCAATGCGGTAGCGCTCCTTGTCCGCATCCGGCTGGCGGGAACCGGCCGCCCGTCGATTCGGCCCCTGCGGGCGTTTGCCCGATTCCCTGGCTGACTTTGTTTCTTTGAATTTTCGGATGGGCCGATCGCTGTCGGGCTCCAGCAGCATCGCTTGCTCGCCGATCGAGAGCTTCGCCAGCGCCGCGGCGATCTCGATCGCCGGCACGTCGTGTTCCTGCCGGTATTGTTCGACGAGGCCCTGCATGAACGCCAGCTCACCCAGCGCGAGCGTATCGCTGATCTTCTGCTTGAAATCGGCGATGCGCTTGTTGTTGACGGTTTCCGTCGTCGGCAGGGTGAGGGGTGCAATTTTTTGCCGCGTCGCCTTTTCGATCGCATACAGCATGCGACGTTCACGCGGGGCAACAAAGAGGATGGCGTCGCCCGTACGACCGGCACGCCCGGTCCGACCGATGCGGTGAATATAGGCCTCGGTGTCGTAAGGAATGTCATAGTTGATGACATGGCTGATCCGATCGACGTCGAGGCCGCGCGCCGCGACATCGGTCGCGACCAGAATATCGAGCGTGCCTTTTTTCAATCGATCCACCGTCTGCTCGCGATGGTTCTGCGCCATGTCACCGTTCATGGCGGACGCGGCGTAACCCCTGGCCTCCAGTCGTTCGGCGAGCTCGGTTGTCGCTGTCTTCGTGCGCACGAATATGAGAACAGCATCGAAAGGCTCGACTTCCAGTATTCGCGTCAGGGCGTCGAGTTTGTGCAGCCCGCCGACCTGCCAGTAGCGCTGGCGAATCGTCTCGGCCGTTGCCGTGCGGGCCTTGATCGAGATTTCCTGCGGCTCGTGCAAATGACGGCGAGCGATACGCTCAACCTGGGGCGGCATGGTCGCTGAGAACAATGCCATCTGCCGTCGTTCAGGAGTCTGTTCGAGAATCCATTCGACTTCGTCGATGAAGCCCATGCGCAGCATCTCGTCGGCCTCATCGAGCACCAGCGCCCGCAGTCCGCCAAGTTTCAGCGTGCCCTTGCGCATGTGATCCATGATCCGGCCAGGCGTACCCACGACGACGTGCACACCGCGCTTCAGCTGCCTTATCTGGCCGGAGTACTCCTGCCCACCGTAGATCGGCAGTACGTGAAATCCTTTCATTTGTGAGGCATAGCGCTGGAAGGCCTCGGCGACCTGGATCGCCAGCTCACGCGTCGGCGTCAGCGTCATCACCTGCACCTGGTTGTTCTTCAGATCGATCCGCGACAGCAATGGCAGTGCGAACGCGGCCGTCTTGCCGGTTCCGGTCGGCGCGTGGCCAAGCAGGTCGAGACCCGCCAGCAGGTGTGGAATCGCCTGGCGCTGAATAGGCGTGGGCGTTTCATAGCCGATTTCATCCAGCACCTGTATGAGGGGCGCGGCAAGGTTCAGATCACGGAAGCCCGGACTCCCGGGACTGGCGTTGGGTTTGGGCATTTTGTGGTTCTCGGGTCGGGGATTCTCGATCGGAGCGCCGACCGCATGGCGCTGCATCATACACCCGCATGTTGCCGCAAGCCTGTGGCACTCGCTTGCCAACCCGCGATTGGACGTTTGATAAAAAATTCTTGCTAAATAGGCTACTTTTTCTACTTATATCTTTCAATACCTTTCCAGTAAAATGCGGAGTTAAGGTTTATGCCCAGATTGGACTAAGCCGCGACGCAAGAACGCCCACCGTTTTAACCGCCGAAGGAGCGCAAAAATGGGTAACTCAGGTCGGGGAATGGCCTCCGCTCACATCGCGACTTTGCTGATCTGCGTGTCTGCGGCAGCCGGCTGCGTCATGCCCGGTGAAACGATGCTCAACGATGCGGCTTTGCCCGGTGATGCCGATACTATGTGGACGGAAGGCCAGGACATGACGCGTAACGGCGAACGCCTGATCAACAGAGGCGAAGCCCGCATGATCAAGGCGAGACAGCAAATACGCGATGGCGAGACAAAAATTCGCACAGGCAGCGAGCAGGTCATGAAATGCCGAGTCGAATACGAAAACGTCGTTAATGGCACACGGGAACGGAATATTTCCAAGGATAAAGCTGACGAAGCGAAACAATTGAAGGCCATTGGCAAGCGCTGGGAGCTTGCCCTCGACACTATTCGCGACGGAAGCCTGCTTGTCGAGAAAGGCAACAACGGCATCGAAACCGGACGAGGCGAAGTGCGGGAGGGGCACGCCATGATTGAGACCGGCAGCCTGCTCATGCGCAACAGCGAACGCTCGCGGCGCGGAGATGATTTGTTGCCCATGATCGATCGGCTCGAACCAACGACAGAAGAATGAACAGGCAAATTCGTAGCCTGGCGGGAGATTTCAAATTGAAGCATCGATCGACAATACCGCGTGCCGCGCTTTTCGGAATTGCAGCCATCACGACGCTGTTTGGATTTGCGCCGCAGCTTATGGCGCAAGACGAAACGGACCAGCCGAAAGTCGTTATTGATGAAGGACAATGGGCGGCGTTTTACGATGTGCCTTCGCGACGGTTTCGCGACATCCGCGCGGCATTCATCAGGCGCGAATTTGATCGCGCGTCGGAAGACCTGGCGACGAGCGCCAGTTATCTTTCGATCGAAGCAAGCCGGGCCTTGCCGGCCATCGCAGAACGCCTGTCGGAAGTTTCCCAAAGAATGATGTGGATCTCGGAGAATATCAATGATGCCGGCGTCACCACGCAGGATCTCGATGCGTTATTCAGTCGAGCGCACTGGCTGCTCGCCCAACATTATCTCGACAAGGCTCGGAGCTCGCGGGATAGCCGACAAAACCGTAACGCGGGCCTGAATCTCCTCGCCTCGACCCATCATCTCGAGCGCGCGGTCCTTTGGAGCAATTCCCGGATCGATCGCGGTGTGCAGGAGACGCTCGAGGATCTGCGCGATCTGGCCGACCGGCTGCAGGACAAAGAACTCGCGGCGCGTGCGTACCGCGAAAAACCCATCGTCAGAGCCGAGACGCTCTTGCGCAAGTTGGGCAAGACTATCGATCGCCCGGTCGTGCTGCCGGCCGGTTCCACGATCCCTGAACCTCCAGCACAGTGACTCCCGGGGCGCTTCATGAGAATCGGGCGGCTGGATCGGCGTTCTTCCGTGATCCAGGCGGCTCACATCGGTGCCGTGCGCCTGTATAGTTAGGGGTCCACAGGAGAAATCGCATGTTGCCGCACCAGGATGTCGTTGCCGAAGTCTTGAAATTGCCGGACGGGCCACAGATTGGCGCGTTCTTTGATTTCGATGGCACGGTGATTTCCGGGTACTCGGCGTTCGCGTTTATCGAGGAGCAGATCAAGCGTGGCCACCTGTCGCCGCGCGAGCTTGTCGAGCTGTTGGGCGCGATGGCCAGTTTCGGTCTCGGCAAGATGGGCTTTTCGGCGATGATGCTCGGCATGGCCCAGTTCCTGCGCGGTATTCGCGAAGACAGCTACGCGGCCTTTGGCCGCGAGTTGTTCGAGTCGCATATCGCCCGCCTGATCTATCCCGAATCCCGGGCGCTGGTCGAAGCGCACCTGCGTAAGGGCCATACCGTCGCCATCATTTCCTCGGCCACGCCCTACCAGGTCGAACCTGCGGCCAAGGACCTCAATATCGAGCACGTGCTTTGCACGCGCCTTGAAGTCGAAAAAGGCATGTTCACGGGCAAGGTATTGCGCCCTACCTGTTTCGGGCACGGCAAGGTCACCGCGGCGGAGTCGCTTGTCGAAAAATTCGGCGTGGACCTCGACCAGAGTTTCTTCTACTCGGACAGCGATGATGATATTCAGCTGCTCGAGCGCGTCGGCAATCCGAGGCCGCTGAACCCGAACAAGAAACTGCTCGCCATTGCGGAAAACCGCGGCTGGCCGGTGCGGCGATTCGCGAGTCGCGGCAGGACGAGCGTGTCGGACTGGCTGCGCTCCCTGCTCGTTCCCGCGACGCTTGTCGGCTCCTTTCTCGCGGGCCTGCCGATATGGGCGCTGACCGGTTCGAAACGTGAGGCGCTCAACTTCTCCGTTTCCGTATTTGCCGATACGGCGAGCGCCCTCATCGGCCTCAACCTGAAGGTCAGGGGTGAACATCATCTCTGGTCACACCGTCCCGCCGTATTCATCTTCAATCACCAGAGCAACGTCGACATGGTCATCATCGCGCGTCTGCTGCGACGTGATATCACGGGTGTGGGCAAACGCGAAATTCGGGACATGCCTGTCATTGGGCGGGTGATGGAAGCCGCAGGCGTCGTTCTGATCGACCGCGGAAATACCGCCAGCGCGATCGAGGCAATGAGGCCGCTGGTCGACGCGATGCGGGTCGAAGGCAAGTCCGTTTGCCTGTCGCCGGAGGGCACGCGTGCGCCCACCATCAAGCTGTCGAGTTTCAAGAAGGGCGCGTTCCACCTGGCCATGCAGGCGGGCGTACCCATCGTGCCGATCGTGATCCAGAATTCCGGCGACGTCCAGCCCAAGGGTGACATTCTCTATCACCCCGGCACTGTCGAAGTGGAAGTCTTGCCGCCGGTCGACACCAGTGAATGGTCGGCCGATACGATCGACAGACACGTGGCCGATGTTCGGGCAATGTATCTGCGTACGCTTGAGCAGGATGCAGAATCGAGAAATCGCGCGCCCTCGCGGGTGGTGCTGACTGATGTTTCTTCCCGCGGGGCGCGCGAATGAGTGTCAGCCCCTGGCCGGCCGACGAGACCACCAGCGTACTTTTCGTAATCGATGCCGCACATCGCGTAGAGCAGCAGCACCTCGAATCATGGCTTGAACGGGAGCGCGCCAAGCACGGGTTCCGGGGCGCGTCCGAGCAGGTCGTTGTCCCCATCGCAGATTCTCCGGAAGGCATCCATGCGGAGAATCTTTGCCCGATGATGAACCTGGCGGACGACACGCTGGTCGTTCCGGTAAGAGTGGTCTGGCTCAAGGGACTGGACGTCAAGAGCACCACACCGCGGTTTCGCGACCTGTTGCTCGGCAACCCGAGGCGACCAGGGCCATTGCGTGCGCGTCGCATTCTCAGGAAGCATCCGATGCGGGCCAAGTGCGTCAGCGGCGTGCCCGCGACGATCGGCGACATGCGGCAGCGGCTCGAGCACCGGCTTGGTGCCATGCCGGATACCGAGCAGCTTGCAGATTTCATGGCGGGCCAGGCGAGCATTGCTCTGGATATTTCCGAGCGACGGCTACGCGGCAGCCGTTACAAGGTGCCAAGGCGTGTCGCGAGCAACCTGCGTGCAAGCCGCGCGTTCGTAAGCGGGGTGCATGAGCTCAGCGCCGAAACCGGTCGCTCCATCAGCGACCTGAATTCGGAAGCCAGCACGATCTTCAGGGAGCTTATCTCGGTACCGCGGGCATTCTGGCTCGATATGAGCTATTTGCTGAACAAGACGATCGCGACACTTGGCTACGATGCCGAGATCGATGTCGATGAGAGCAGGCTGAAACGAGTCCGGAAGATCTGCAAGGAACGGCCCGCGGCTATTCTGTGCACGCACAAGACGCATGTCGATTTTCCGGCGTTGAACAAGGTGCTGTTCGACCATGACTTTCCCGCACTGCATACCATGGGCGGTGTCAACATGGCGTTTGCCGGCGTCGGATTTCTCGCACGTCGTGCAGGCGTCATCTTCATTCGGCGGAGCTTTCAGGATAACCCGCTGTACAAGCTGATTCTTCGGCAATACATCGCGTACCTGATGGAAAAGCACTTTCCCCTGAGCTGGGCGTTCGAAGGTACGCGCTCGCGCGTCGGCAAGCTGATGCCGCCCAAGTACGGCATTCTCAAGTATGTCATCGAAGCGGCGCATGCGAACGACCAACGCATGCTGCACATTATCCCTGTCGCGATGAACTACGACCTTATCGGTGACGTGCGCGACTACGCGAAAGAACAATCCGGCATCAAGAAGCGTCCTGAGAGCCTGAGCTGGTTCATCGGATACATGCGTAGCCTGAGAAGGCCCATGGGCAAGATCTACATGGATTTCGGCGAACCGGTGGTGCTCGACCATGTGCCGTCGGGTGAGGACAAGCTTGCACTGTCAAAAATTGCCCTGCAGGTTGGCGTTGAGGCGAATCGGGTTACGCCGATCACCCTGGCTTCGCTGGCGACCATGGTTTTGCTCGGCAGCGCACCGCGCGCGTTGACGCGAAAAGAGTTGACGCGGGAAATCGGCCGCGTGGTGCTGTGGGCCCAGGCGAGAGAGATCAGGATAACGCGGCACTTCGAGATCGAAAACGAGGCCGAGTTGACGGCGCTTGCGCAGGTACTGATCGATAACCGCCTGGTAACGCTATACGACGATGGTCCCGAGGCCGTTTATGCGATCGCGCCACGCCAGGAAACGGTGGCGAGTTACTATCGCAATACGACGATTCATCATTTCGTCACCAAGGCCATTGCGGAAGTGGCGCTGGCTGGCGTCGCCACCGAGGACAGTACGGCTCTGGACTCGTTCTGGCAGGATGTCGACCGCCTCAGGGACCTGTTCAAATTCGAGTTCTTCTATGCGCCCAGGGAGAAGTTTCGACAGGAGGTCGCCCAGGAGCTGTCGCGCTATGAGACAGACTGGCAGGACCAGCTGGCCAGCGACGCAGAGTTCGCCAGGCGCCTGCTGAGGCGCTTCAGGCCGCTGATCGCGCACGGAACACTTACCCAGTTTGTCGAGGCCTATTACGTCGTCGCCAGCATCGCCGCCGTAACTCCTCACGACACGGCGCTTCGCGCAGACGACTGTCTGCGCCGGTGTTTTTCCTATGCGCGCCAGGCCTATCGGCAGCGGCGCATCGGCAGCGAGGCGTCGATCGGAAAATTGTTGTTTCAAAACGGTTATAAATGGATAGAGAATCATGGCCTCGCTGCCGCCGGAGGCCCGGAACTCTCGGAGCGCCGCGTGCAGACAAGCCAGAGCCTCAGGGAACTAATGCACCGCCTGCAGCGCATTCAGGCGCTCGCGCTGCCAGTCTAGTGTCCTGTTTGCTTAGTTCGCTAGCTTTCAGCGTTCCCGGCAGGGCGTCCTGGGAGGCGCAGGCGTGCAGGATTAGCGGGCTACTTCAAGCGACTGCAACGCGCCAGGTCGTGCTGCTGGGAGCGCCCGCAGGGAAAGCCTGCAAAGCGCTACTGCGGCGTTGCAGCCCTTGGCAAGGGCCGGGCCATTGCCGGCAGGCTGCGCCTTGCACCAGCGCTTTGCAGGCTTTCTGAAAGTAAGCGAACTAAGCAAACAGGACACTTGTTACGGAGTACATTTCATGGATCAGTTAAGCCCGCAGGACTCCCAGTTCCTGTACATGCAATCGGAAGACAACCTGACGCATGTAACGTCGATATCGATATTCGACCAGTCGACCGTCCCGGACGGCAAAGTCGTGCGCTTCCGGGATATCCTCGCGCACATAGAGGGACGGCTGCACATGAGTCCCCTGTTCAAGCGACGGCTGGTACATGTGCCACTGGAACTCGATTTCCCCTACTGGGTCGACGATGAGCATTTCGACCTCGAGTATCACGTCCAGCACGGCCGACTGCCGAGGCCGGGCGACTGGCGGCAGTTCTGTATCCACATGGCGCGTTACCACTCTCGTCCTTTGGACATGAATCGCCCGCTCTGGGAGATGTTTGTCGTCGAGGGACTGGACCACATCGATTGGCTGCCGAAAGGCAGCTATGCCATCGCGACCAAGATTCACCATGCAGCCGTTGACGGGACTGCAATCGTGGATTTCTTCGGCGCCATGGCCGACATCGACAACAAGGGAACGCCCGCCATACCATTGAACATGGCCAAGCTCCGGCGCAGCCCGAAGCCGAGCCTGCTGGACATGGCGGTACGCGCTGCCTGGCATTCGATTCGTTCGCCGATAGGCATGACGGACGCAGTGATGCGCTCAGCCCCCAACATTTACAGGCTGGCGCAGAATGCCCTGCGATCACAGAAGAAGAACAGGCGACCGGTCCCGGCAACACGATTCAACACCCGTGTAGCGCCGCAAAAAATGTTCGACGCCAGGGTCTTCGAACTTTCGGATCTCAAGGCGATACGCCAGGTAGTCCCCGGCAGCACGATCAACGACGTGGTACTGGCGATATGTGGTGGCGGACTGCGCCGCTACCTGCAGCACCATGAGGAGCTGCCGGATGACTCGCTCATTGCCTGGGTACCGATCAACGCGCGCCAGGCAACGGGACCCGATCCGGACGCGCCGGGCAATAATGTCTCATCCATGACGGCGCCGATCTTCACCAACATAGAGAACCCTAAAGAACGTCTGCACTGTATTCATGAGGCAACGCAGCAGAGCAAGGCGGCCAAAGCCGGTGTCTCTGCGCGCGTGATGGTCGATCTCAGCAAGCATGTTCCTGCCTCGACCCAGGTGATCGCCAGCCGGCTGGTATTACGCGCCGGCGTGTCGCAGCGCATGTGCAACCTGTTTATCTCCAATGTGCCCGGACCGCAGGTACCGCTGTACATGAATGGCGCGATGCAGGTTGGAACTTTCGGTATGGCGCCACTGGCCAACGGCATGGGCCTTTTTATCGCGACCCCCAGTTACAACGGCAAGATCTCGTTCAACGTGACATCGACACGGGAAATCCTGCCCGACATCGACTTTTTCATGGAGTGCCTGGAAAGGTCGCTGCGCGATCTGAAACGTGCTGCGAAGCCCGCCACGAAGACACGGACCCGTAAGAAAATACGAGCCGTCAAGGCGTAAGCTGGTGCGGGCCTCTCGGTCGCAGTTCCTAGCTGACTCGCCGTGAGACCGCGCTGCGCACGTAAGGCTCCGGGTTGTCCAGCTTTGTCAGTATCTGATCGAGCTTGCGACTGATCTTGGTCTGAATTCGGATCATCTCGATCTTCGGCCAGGTCGCTTTCTCGCCCATCTCGATGAGCTCGACGACTTCCTCGATGGATCTATGCGCCAGCAGCTTCAGCGGGTTGAACAAGCGCTTGTCCGGGAGGATGTTGATGTCGCCGAAGTAGTCCTGGTTGATGATACTCAGCCCGACATTGGTCAGTCGACTTACGGCCGGGTTCCAGGACAACGGTTTTTCCAGCAACGACGCACTGGCATTAATCCATTCGCGTGTCGATCGGGCCGCCGCGTGCTTCACGGTTGTCAGCAGATCTCTCTTTCTCTTGGTGTCCGTCACGAACGGGAAGATGTGCGGGTTTACCTGGCTCACGATAAAGTGGTTGACGCCATAGATGCGTGCCAGGCGCTTGGCCGGCAGATCATCGCTTAACGACCCATCAACCCATCGGCGCGAGGGCAGATACGGCTGTTTCTGGCCCTGGGCGTTTTTTGCAGCGAGTGCAACCGGCGGATAGAAGCCGGGAACTGCGGCCGACGCCATAACGGCTTCGCGCACGTAAACGGTTGGCGTCGTTATGGCATTCAGCAATCGAGATGTCTGGTGCTTTTCAGCGGCCGCGATCGACACGTTGAGATTTCGCCCGGTGCTCTCAAAGGCCTCCTGGAAAGTAAGGTCCGGGATCAGCCGATTGAGCGCTTCCTGCACATCTTCGATAGGCGTCACCTCCGGCCGGAAAGCTTCGAAGCGCTGAAACAGGCCCTGGTCGCGTTCTATCTCCTCTACCAGGTGCTCCGGCTTGAAAATGTCCTGCAGGAACTCGTCACTTCGAGTGCTGACGAGACTGCCAACAACGGCGCCACCGCTGCTTCCCGACAGGATATCCGGCAGCACGCCCTCCAGCCACAACGCCTTGACCACACCGATGTGGAAGAACAGCAGCGACCCGGCGCCGCTCATCATCAGCGCGGAGCAGCCATAGCAGTGACGGGCACGGCGGAAGAAATCGAGGCGCTCGTCCATCGGAATACCGCGAGCCTTGCTACTCGCCAGTACATCCAGCGCGCTGACAACTTCGTCGACGTAATCGACGATCAGCTTCTTGGTACTGAACTTGGCTTTGCCGTACAGCGCCGAGCTGCCCATGCCGTCGATATTGCCGTGAAGGCCCTCATTCAGCGCGAACAATATTCCGGCATAGTCATTCCTGGCTTCCAGGCGACGCAATCGCTTCAAACGGCGGCGAATCGACGCGTAGTCGAAATGTTTTGACTCATCCGACTTCTGCCAGCGCTGAACGCCGGATTTCCTGTCATGGGCAATAGCGGCCGATTTCCACTCTTTATAGGAGGTCGCCGCGGCCATGTCCGCCTCCAAACGCCGTAACCCTGTATTAATCATGCTCGGAGTGTCCGTATTTCCGGCCCTAGACGAATCAGCATACACGCTAATCCGGCTTAAAAAAAACGCCCTGTTCGCTATTTTGATAGCTGAATATCCCTATTCCTGTGACCGGGCGCGGCGTGTAAATTGCTTATGAGGTTGGTCTCAGGCTGGTTGGAGAACCGGCGGGAGGTAGCGGGCGGATGGCGAACAAGAAGTTGCTGGCGGCGATGCCGGACGACCTGACGGCAATCGTCAACAATGGCTATGCCATTTGGGCGAGTAACGACGTGGATCCAGCTTTACGGGCTCGTTTCGACAGTCGCCGCATTCCGGTTGTCGGCGTCCGTCACGTTCGCGTCTGGGGCCTGCAGGTAGACGACGAGCGTGAGCTGCCGGGCCTGGAGCGAACCCAGATGGCGGACGATGAAATATGGGAAGTGAATCTCGAGGCCAGAGACGGCTCGAAATTCGAGGTCGAGTCACGTTTGCTGAAACCGGCGCCTGAAGCCTAGTCCTGGTTTTGCGGGGCGTTTCATCGGGCCCATTCAGAATATTGTTTTTCGCCAGTTCACGACGGCCTTCACGAATCGGCCGCTGTCCTCATAATCGGGCGTCGGCCGATTTTCATGATTGAAGAAAAGTCCGTCCGCTTCGCGCAACATCTTGCCAAATGACGCATGTCGCTCTGCATTGAACTTGACCCTGCCAACCAACGGCGAAGCAATGTCGCGTTGCTGATAGGCGCGCATCGCTTTCTTCGCCGCAACGCAAACCTGATTCGTCGCCTTTGCTTCATCAAAGTAAGGATTTTCTCGCAGCAGGACGCAGAAACGCCGCCCGCCGATATGCGCAATGGATTCCGCAGACCGGAAATAGCTGCGAAGCAACTGCGCGAAAACAGTTTCCGCAGCGGCTAGGGTTTCTGAATCGTCTTGCGGTCGAGAGACATGGCTGATGTCGAACAAAAGCAGCGACAAAGCACGATCGTCGGTCACGTGCTCGAATAATCGCGCACCGGTAACCAGCAACGCGTGCCTGTTTGCCAGGTCCGTTTTGGGATCGACGTAACTGATCATCTCGTCGACAACCATGTCGGCAAGATCCTTCAATAAACGTTTGTCTTCCTGGCGAAGCTGCCGGGGCACCCTGTCGATAATGCAGAGCGTGCCGATCTTGTTGCCATCCGGGGTGACCAACGGCGCACCCGCGTAATAACGAATGTGCGGCTGCTCGACAACCAGCGGGTTATCGCGAAAACGGGCGTCGCGCCTGGAGTTGCGAACCTCGAATACATCGTCACCGAGTATGGCGTGAGCACAAAAAGAGAATTCCCGCGGCGTTTCATCGCCGTCGAAGCCCTCGACAGACTTGAACCACTGTCGCTGCTCGTCGACCAGGCTGATCAGCGCGATAGGCATTTCAAAGATACGTGCCGCGAGTCGCGTAAAGCGGTCGAAACGGTCGTCCCGGGGCGTGTCCAGGATACTGAGGCTGCGCAGCGTGGCCAGGCGCCCGGCCTCGTTTTCAGGGAGTCTGGCTTCTTGCATAACAGTCACCCGAATGATTACTTCGCCGATCTGTCAGTTTAAACCCTAGAGCGCGACTTTTTCGGGTTTTCACCGACAGAACGGCCGTCAAGGCGCTTGTCATTCAGGATTTTCAACGATCTAGGGGGTAAATCACGCAAACTTCAGCGAAACAGGTCACTGCGAGCTGTCTCCGTAATGCGCGCAACCGCGGGATGTTTGATACGCCGCTCCGGGGAAATGGCATAAAAATGTTCGGTAACCGAGTGGGTCCTGCCGATGACGCTCATACCGTACATCTTGCAGATCTCCTTCTCGATGACCGACGGCGCCGCAAACAGCCCCGCGCCTGCCTCGCCAAATGCTTTCAACAATGCGCTGTCGTCAAACTCGCCGACAATCCTCGGCGAAATCTGATGGCTGTCAAACCAGTCATCAAGCCGTCGCCGGAGCGCCGAATGCAGGCTCGGCAACAGCATCGGCGCATCGTTCAGGCTGCCCGGAAATTTGCCTCTATATTGCCGCGCGACGCGACGCTGCGAGAAAAACGCCAGGCCGCTTTCGCCGAGGTGATGATTGAACGCGCGCAGGCTAAGACCCACCGGCATCGGCTGGTCCGAAAGTACGATATCGAGCTGATGCACGGCCAGCTCGCCGAGCAACTGCTCCAGCGAGGCCTCGTGGCAACGAATACGAATCGGCTCCGGATCCAGCAGGCAGGGCGCAATGATGCGCTCGGCGATCAGCTTCGGCATGGAGCTGACCATGCCAACGCCCAGAATCGAGCGGCTCGCCGACTTCTGGCCTCGTACAACCTGACTGAGTTCAGCGCCAATCGAGAAGATCTCGTCTGCGTACTCCATGACGACGTGCCCCATCTCGGAGAGCACCAGACGACGTCCAACACGGTCGAAGAGCGCCTGACCCACACTGTCTTCCAGCAATTTCAGCTGGCCGCTGATTGTCTGAGGCGTCAGATTCAGGACGTCGGCCGCCTTGACGATGCTGCCCTCGCGCGCAACACACCAGAAATATTGCAGGTGACTGTAATTCAGGTGTCTCATTGTGCTAATTCATCCGGTACGGCACGCGTATTATTTTGCTTGCTTGCAGGGCAAGCCCTGAGGGTCATCTGCGAGGTCTGCACAATAGCGTTGCAGCGACGTAAGTGACAGATACGAAGAGCACACCAACCGAGGATCCCACTTTGTGAACTTCTTCCGGGCCTTAATCGGCATCGAACACACTTGCAGTACGATGGGGAATTGTAAACGAATAAATTAACTCGTTAAATACGATTTCTCTATAATAAAACATCGGTTTTATCGATCTAATGTCTGTTCGGTAATTTCTGTGCCAGCGATCGAATAGTTCGACTGGACTGGTTACGTCCCGGCGTTACCCTATGCGCTCACTTCTAGCCGGGAGAACGACATTGAAACTTCACCTGGAAAGCCAGGGATTCGAACTGACACCTGCAATCAGGGAACATGTCGAAAGGCAACTCTGTTTCAATCTGGCCAATTTCGAGAGCCATACGATGTCCATCGACGTTTTTCTCAGGGACATCAACGGCCCCAAAGGCGGCGCCGACAAGAAGGCGTTGATTCACGTCAAACTTGAAATGCGCCAGGGCATCAAGGTTGAAAGCACACGTTCCGACCTGTACGCGGCAATTACACTTGCAGCTCGCCAGGCAAAACGGGCCGTCCGAAGAGCGCTGAGCAAACAGCGTCGTATGGAGAAGCTCGCGCTCAGGCACATGCGCCAGTATCCGCAACTCTGATTCAAAGCGGGGCTTACCTGGAATGGAATTCGTGTTGCGCCTCCGCGAGGCGCGGGCTACGCGCAGCCTGAGCGGCAACCCACCTGGGAATCGTCGCGAAGCGCTTGTATCTTTGTCGTTGCGACAGATCCTCGAGTCGCGCACGTTCAATCTGTTTATCACGCTCGTAATTCTGCTCAATGCCGTAACGCTTGGCCTCGAGACATCGTCCAGGGCGATGGCCATGGCCGGGCCTTGGCTGCACAGGCTGGATCAAATCGCACTGCTCATTTTCACCGTCGAGATAGCCGCGAAACTCCTCGTCTATCGCCGTCGCTTCTTTATCGACGGCTGGAACATATTCGACTTTCTTATTGTTGCGCTCGCCTGGTTGCCAGCTGCTGGTCCCTTTGCAATTCTCAGGACGCTTCGCATACTTCGTGTTCTCAGGCTGTTGTCTGTCGTTCCTCAAATGCGATCAGTTGTCAGCGCGCTTTTTAATGCCCTGCCGGGAATGATGTCGATAATCGCGGTCCTGACGCTGGTCTTCTACGTAGCCGCCGTAATGGCCACCAAGTTGTTTGGTGACGCGTTTCCCGCATGGTTTGGCAGTGTCGGTGAGTCTATGTATACGCTATTTCAGATCATGACGCTGGAAAGCTGGTCCATGGGAATCGTGCGTCCGGTGATGGAGGTTTTCCCGCTGTCCTGGCTGTTTTTCGTGCCGTTCGTCATCGTGACGAGTTTCGCGGTCCTCAACCTCTTCATAGCGCTGATTGTTAACTCGTTGCAGTCGGTCCAAATGCAGGACCGCAACAGCGCAGCGGCCGAAGCAGAACTCGCGCACAACGAACGAGAAGAACTGCTGCAGAGAATTGACGCGCTCGCCGATGAAATTCGCGTCATGCACAAAGAGTTTGGCTGGCGTCACCGGAGACCCGAATTTGGAGTGCGTTCCAGCCGATGGGGCTTTCGGGGCCGCTGATTTCGTGGCAGCCAGCCCATAACGTTACAAGTCGATACAGACATGGGCGGGAAATTTGGCCATCATTAGGCTGGTCTCGGTCTGCACGTAGTAGAAACATGAAAGATTTCTTGACGCGCCACGCGGGAGCACTGCAGCTCGCTTTCGTCGTTGGCGTCGTCGGACTGGCGCTGCTGCTGTCCATAAGCCTCAGACCCGACTCGTCGGGTCCTGCGGCGACGTCGCGCTCTGCCGACGCCGTCGTCACCGTCGTCACGCCCGTGGCAACGCCTTTCCGGCCGCAAGTCGAGCTGAATGGCGTCGTCCAGTCGCGAACCGTGACGCGTATCATCCCCCAGGTGTCCGGACGCGTGGTCAGGGTCGCACCGGCTTTTCGACCCGGCGCAAGTGTCTCCAGGGGTGACGTATTATTTGTGATTGACCCGGCCGACTACCGCCTGGCTGTCGACCGGACGCTGGCGGAAATTGCGGTTGCGCGCAGCGACCTCGCGCGGCTGGAGGCAGAAGCCGCGGCCGAGCGCGAAATATGGCGGCAACAATTTCCGGATCGCCCGATACCCGACCTGATTGCGCGGGTTCCGCAGATCGCGGCCGCCAGAGCGCGTATCCAGAGCGGCGACGCCGCGCGGCAGGCGGCCGAGCTGGCGCTCGAGCGCACAACGGTAAGCGCCCCTTTCGACGCACGAATCCTGGAAACCGAGCTCGACGTTGGCCAGGTAGTAAGCGGCAATGCTTCGGTCGGGTCGATGTTTTCGATCGATAGCCTCGAGATCGCGGTGCCGGTGTCGGCCGAGCAGCGCAGACTGATCGGACCGGTCAGAAGCCAGCCTGCTTCGATCATTGCGCCCGCAACCAGCGACGGCGTCATCGACGGCAAGCTGGTCAGGGCCGCGGCGGCGCTCGATGAGCGAACGCGACTCGGAACGCTGTACATCAGGACGGACCAACCCGCCCTGTTGACTGTCGGAGAGTTCGTAACGGTAAGGATAAACGGTGAAGACACACCGGACTCCTATCGGGTACCTGCGGCTGCCTTGACGTCCCGCGATCGGCTCTGGGTCGTCGACGACGGGCGACTGGCGGGACGCACCGTGGAGGTTCTCGGTCGCGAAGCCGAAATGGCCGTCGTCCGGGTCTTTGACGGGGCCAGCGGCGTGGTTGCAATTCCGCCGGCGAATGCACGCGACGGCATGGAAGTCAGCATCCGCGGCAGCGATGGTCTCGCGTCAGCAGCCACCGACTCGCGGAAATGACGCAATTGAACGCAACAGCACGCCAGGGCAGCCATGACGGGACCTAACCGGCACTCGAGTCGCGGCATCGTCATGAGGTTCATCAAGAACCCGGTGGCTGCGAATCTATTGATGGTCGTACTGCTGGTTGGTGGTGCAATCTCGGCAACCCGACTGCCGGCGCAGGTGTTCCCGACCATATCTCCGCGCACCGTCACGGTAACGGTGCCATTTCCGGGTGCGACGCCGGCGGAGGTCGAGGAAGGCGTTACCCGTCGTGTTGAAGAGGCCGTCCTGGGCATCGACGGTGTCAAGCGTGTAAGTTCCACGGCTTCCGAAAACGTCGGCGTTGTCGTCATAGAGACAAACGATTTCGCCGACCGCCAGCTCGTCAAGGACGACGTCGAGTCGGCCGTCGACCGGCTCAGCGACTTTCCTCCGGCCAATGCCGAGAAGCCGGTCGTCGTGGCTGCGAATCCGACCAGCGGCGTTGTGACCCTTGCCGTCGTTGGCGATGTCGGTGAACTCGCTCTGAGGCGTGCGGCCGAAGAGCTCGAACGAGACCTGCTGACGCAGCCGGGAGTTTCGCTGGTATCACTCAGCGGCGATCGCGACTACGAGATATCCATCGAAGTAAGCGAAGCGACGTTGCGGCGATATGACCTGACTTTCGCCGACATCGCCAGCGCGGTTCGTGGCTCGTCGCTGGATCTCGCGGGCGGCTCCATCATTTCCGATTCCGGCGAGATACTGTTGCGCACGAACAAGAAGAGGCAGACAGGGGAGGCGTTCGAGTCGATCATCGTGCGCACGCTACCGGACGGATCGGTCGTTACGCTCGCAGACGTCGCCGATGTGCACGATGGATTTGTGCGGGAGCAGCTGGTCAACCTGTACAACGGCCGTCCCGCGATATTCGTTGACGTGGAGCGCGCCGAAGCAGAGGACGTTCTCAAGGTGAAGGAAGCCGTCGACGCAATGCTGGCCGGCTACACACCGCCACCCGGCATTGATCTGGTTGAATTTCGTGACGAAACTACCCTGCTTCGGGAGCGGGTCAGCCTGCTGCTGCGGAATGGCCTGTTCGGCTTTGCGCTGGTGTTTACGTTTCTTGTCCTGATGCTCGACCTGAAACTGGCGGTGTGGGTCAGTACCGGAATCGCAACGGCGTTCATGGGCGGGTTTCTGCTCTTCGGAGCGCTGGGCGTCACCATCACCATGATCTCGCTGTTCGGCCTGATCATCGTGCTTGGCCTGGTTGTCGATGACGCGATCGTTATCGGGGAAAACATCGATTCCGAGCGTCAGCACGGCTGGAGCGGCGACATAGCCGCGAGTCGCGGCGCGCATGGCGTCATGGCCCCCGTCATCGTGGGCGTATTGACGTCCATTGCCGCCTTCGCACCACTACTCGTGACCGGCGGCACCTTCGGCGACGTTACGCGTGCCATTCCCCTCGTCGTCATCAGCGTACTGCTGATGTCCATGCTGGAGGCGTTCTGCATCCTGCCCGCCCACCTTAGCCACGGCGGGCCCTGGTCGCGCGGAATTATCGCCGACGTCCAGTCGCAAGTGGCCAGGGGCGTGGCCTACATCCGGGACAATGTCGTCCAACCCGGTGTCCGGTTCGCGGCGCGCTGGCGCTATGCGACAGTCGCGGTGGCTGCCGCCTTTTTTATCCTCTGCGTGAGTCTCGTGCAGAACGGCCAGGTACGCTTCATATTCTTTCCGCAGATCGAAGGCAACAATATTTCAGCGTCGCTTACGATGCCCGAAGGCACGCCATTCAATCGCACCGATGCAGCGGTTCGTCGTATCGCGGCCGCGGCCGCGGAAGTAGCCGACACGGTACGCGACGAGACCGGCGAGGAACTGTTTGTCTCGGTAACCTCGACCAGCGGTGGCAATGCTGCGGCGGGCGTCGGGCCCGGCGCCGAATCGGGCTTCAGGGCGTCGGAAAACATCGGCCAGGTGCGAATCGAACTGACACCCTTCGGAAAGCGGCGCATGCCGGCTGCCGAGATCGAGCGACGCTGGCGTGCGGCCGTCGGTGACATCGAGGGAGCCGAGCGCGTCACTTTTGCCGCCAGCACCGCGCGCTTCGGCGACGATATCGAATTTGAGCTGGCTCACGAAACCGAAGATCAGCTTATCGCCGCGGCGGACTACATGAAAGAGCAGCTGGGGCGCATAGTAGGCGTCAACCAGATAGAAGACAGCTTCGACCTTGGCAAGCGGCAGCTGGTATTTGAGCTGACGCCAGCGGGCCTCGCCGCAGGCCTGCGCCCCGCCGACGTCGCGGTGCAGGTACGCCAGGGTTTCTTCGGCGAGGAAGTGCAGCGTATCCAGCGTGGCAGGGAGGAGATTCGTGTTTATGTGCGCTACCCGGCGGCGGCGCGGGCCAGCCTTGAATCGCTGAACGATTTTCGCGTGCGCCTGCCCAACGGCGACCGCGCGCCGCTGCTCACGGTCGCAAGCGTCGAGGAGAGTCGCGCATATTCCTCGATAGAGCGCATCGACGGGCGCCGGGTTGTCACCGTTAGCGCCAATGTCGACGAAGCGATTTCCACACCCAACATCGCCAATGGCGTTGTCCTCGAATCCGTCTTGCCTGAACTCGTCGCAAACTTCCCGGGATTGCGCTGGGTGCAGGCAGGATCCACGCGCGAGCAGAATGAGGATCTTGCGGATATCGGCAGCGCCTTTGTCATCGTCTTGCTGATCATTTATGCAATGATCGCAACGCAGTTGCGCTCCTATCTGCAGCCCCTGGCCATTCTCGTGTCCATTCCGCTGGGCGTGGCCGGTGCCATCCTCGGACATCTCGTACTGGGCTTCCCGCTGTCTTTTATCTCGATATTCGGCATCGTTGCACTGGCCGGTGTTGCCGTGAACGCTTCTGTCGTCTTGGTGGACCTTTACAATCGACGCCGCAGCGAGGGGCTCGAACCTGTCGAGGCGGCCGCGCAGGCTGCAGCGCGACGGTTTCGGCCGATCGTTCTGACGACACTCACCACGGCTATGGGCCTGGCGCCGCTGCTGTTCGAAAAGAGTCCGCAGGCACAGTTTCTTATTCCCATGGGCGTCAGTCTCGGTTTCGGCATCCTCGTATCGGGCTTCATGGTCATTTTCGTGACCCCTGCGATTGCGGTAATTATCGAGGACCTGCGAGGCCTTACTGTCGATTCGAAGCCCCGGGTCGACATGCCCGATGCTGCGGCCTCCTCCGAAGCCTGACGACCAGCACCGGGCCCATATACCCTTGACGTTCAATCTCCGGGTTTGCCTTGTCGGCTAACCGTTGCCGGCTTTTCTGATCCGTGCCCGCCGCCAACGGGCCGAGAACAGGGCTATTCCCAGCATCAGCCATTTGACGACACCATGTGTTTTGCTATCTTTCATCGCACTTATCCTTGATCCTGGCTAGCGCACGCGGAAATCAACCGCGGCGCGTTTTCACCCGTAAGCTTGGCTAGGACCGCGGACACAGTCTGAGCCCTTGTCAGTTGGTGTCGCTCACAGCTTGTTCGTGCCAGCGCGCAGGTATTATTTCGGGCCTGGCAGTCGGAACCCAGGATCGTACGTTCGGCGTACAGCGGAATTCAGGAATGAGGCCTGCTACTCTTGGTACTACGTTCGTCCCGGGTGAACTTCATGAATACCTCCATGCGTTATCGTCGACTGTGTCGGCAGCTGAACTTAACGGTGATCGCTGTTTCCTGTCTCGTACCGCTGAGCGCGATCGCCGGGGACGAACCGAGGGCGAGGGATCTCGGCATCCCGTTCGCCGGCACGCCCGGACCGTTGAACGCAATAACCGACGTGGACGGGGTTACCGTCGGCCACACCACGTTGATTTCCGGCGAAGGAAAGTTGGAAGTGGGTTCGGGCCCGATAAGAACCGGTGTTACCGCCATTCATCCCCGCGGCAAGACCTACGACCCTGTGTTTGCCGGCTGGTATGCGCTCAACGGCAACGGGGAAATGACGGGGACGACCTGGGTAGAGGAATCCGGTTTCCTCGAGGGACCCGTCGTGATCACCAACACGCACAGCGTGGGCATCGCTCGCGACGCAACCATCGAGTGGCAATATGCAAACGACCTGTTCGACCCGCTGCCGGACGATCCCGAGGTTTTCTGGTCGCTGCCGGTCGTCGCCGAGACCTACGATGGCGACCTCAATGACATCAACGGGTTTCATGTCACGAGGGAGCACGTCATCGATGCCCTCGAATCTGCGAAGGGCGGGCCGGTTGCCGAGGGCAATGTCGGCGGTGGAACGGGAATGATCTGCCATCAGTTCAAAGGCGGCATCGGTACCGCGTCGCGACGGCTGGAAGTTGCCGGTCATGAATACACGATCGGCATTCTGGTCCAGGCGAATTACGGCTCCCGCGAAACCCTGACCATTGCGGGAGTGCCGCTCGGCGAGGAGTTCTCCGACCTCATGCCGGTGTTCCGACCGACCGATCGAAGCACCGGGTCGATTATCGTCGTTGTCGCCACGGATGCGCCCCTGCTTCCGCATCAGCTGAAGCGCCTGGCGCGACGCGTACCGCTGGGCATCGCCAGGTTGGGTGGCTATGCATCGAACGGTTCGGGCGACATCTTTATCGCGTTTTCTACCGCGAATCCGGGTGCGGCCGCGCGCGAGGGCGTCCTGAACACGGAGATGCTGCCGAACGATCAGATGAGCCCGCTGTTCCTCGCGACCGCCGAGGCAACCGAAGAAGCCATTGCCAACGCACTCATTGCGGCAAAGACCATGTCAGGGATCAATGGCAACACGGTGTATGCGCTGCCTCACGATCGACTGATCGACGTGCTTAAAAAATACAAACGAATTCCCTAGCCCGGATATTGCGCCGGGCAAAGGCCTCGGTTCCCTGGTTTCGCGGCGGCCACCCCGCTGTTTCGGGTAACGCCGTATTTGCTTACCGGCCTCGCGCCCGTTGTGCGGCGGTCGCTTCCCTGAGCATCCGGATCAGCTCCTCATCGCTGTAGCTGTACGCATGGTCGGCATTGAGCTCGGCCATTTCCTCGATCATCCTGCCGATAGTCCAACCCGCCTCACGCTGGTTCGGGACGACCAGGTAATTGGGCTTGGGTGCATCAGCAAACAGTGCATGCATGACCGCGGCGCTAACGTCGTCCGGCTCCTTGTACATGCTTCTGTCCGACAGGTATTCGATATGCCCGGCCATCTCGTCTGCGTACGGCGAGCCCGGCTGCGCGTACGGCTTCCTGGCCATGGAATCGGCGTCTTTGGTCCCAATTTCCGAGCGATAGTTACCCGGGTTGATTGCGCTTACCTGGACGCCAAACAGGGCCATCTCTTCGGCCAGCGCATCGGTGTAGGCCTCCAGCGCATGCTTGCTCATGCCGTACGGCCCCCAAAGCGATCCTGAGAGTATGCCGGAGATCGAACTGATGTTGCTGATCCGTCCCTTGGACTCGATAATCAAGGGTGCAAACGCCTTCGTGACGCGAAACACGCCGACGACGTTTACGTTCAGAATCCAGTTCAGCTCGTCCTCGTCGATCTCTGTCAGGGGACCCGACACCAGTATGCCGGCGTTATTGACCAGGCCATAGAGCCCCCTGCCACCCGCCCGTACGGTTGCCACGGCAGCATCGATCTCGTCCTGTTTGGTAACGTCCATTCGAACCGCCTGAATATTCGGGATCTCGTTGAGTGCGTCAATGTCCGCCTGCTTGCGGGCACCGGCATAGACGTAGTAGCCGTTCCCGGCGAGTGTCTTGGCGACGTTCAGGCCAATGCCGGAGCTCGCACCGGTAACGAGGATGGCCTTCTGCGGGCTGTTCTCCGCTGCTTCCGCAAAGCTTTTCTGCGGTGCGGCGAGAGCTACGAGTGCGGCAATAGCGAGTACTGCGGTGATGTGCTTGAACATCGTCTGCTTCCTTGTTACTTATCGTTGGTGTGGATTGACGTCGCAGTCACAAGTATGCGTCGTCCTGCGATCCCGGTCCATCGACGAAAATCAACGTGCTATCGTTGCTCTCCGGAGGATTGATAAATGCGACAAATGCCTGCTCTCTTGCTGCTATTGCTGCCGATCATCGCGGCGGCGGAGGACCGATACCTCGTCGACTGGGAAACGGTCGGTGACGAGGCGGTCGACTATCTCGTCGACCTCGTCAAGATCGATTCCTCCAATCCGCCCGGTAACGAGACCCGGGTGGCAGAGTATCTGAAGACCGCCCTGGCGGCCGAGGGCATCGAGTCCGAGTCGTACGCCCTGGACCCGGATCGTGCGAATCTCGTCGCACGCTACAAGGGCAACGGCTCGAAGCGACCTATTCTCATCATGGGGCACACGGACGTCGTCGGTGTGCAGGCCGACAAGTGGACGGAGCCGCCGTTCGAGGGTATTCGCAAGGACGGTTACGTCTGGGGGCGCGGCACGCTGGATGACAAGGACAACGTCACCGCCGGCCTGATGGTCATGCTGCTGCTCAAGCGGCTGAACGTCGACATGGATCGCGACATCATCTTCCTGGCCGAGTCCGGCGAGGAGGGCACGCCTGAAGTCGGTATCAACTTCATGGTCGAAAAGCACTGGGACAAGATTGCGGCCGAATACGCGATTGCCGAAGGCGGTGGCATGCAGGAAGTCGACGGCCACGTGCACGTCGTTGGCGTGCAGACCACGGAAAAGATGCCGCGTCGCGCAACCCTGGTCGCCCGAGGTACCGCGGGCCACGGCTCGCGTCCGCGCGCCGATAACGCTGTTGCCATCATTGCCGAGGCCGTGGCCAAAGCCGCGGCCTGGGAGACCCCGGTGAGCCTCAACGCCACGACCAGCGCCTACTTCGAGCGCATGGCCGCACTCAACGAGGGCGACACGGCCTTTCGCTACGCAAACGTCGACAATCCCGAGCACCAGCGCGAGATCGACGAGTGGTTTCGGCTGCACGATCCCCTGCACTACTCCACGGTCCGAAGCTCTGTCGTGCCAACGATTATCGACGCCGGATTTCGCAAGAACGTCATTCCATCCGAGGCACGGGCCGTTCTCGATATCCGCATGCTGCCCGGCGAGGACGTCGAGGGTTTCTACCGCGAACTCGCGGCGATCATCGACAACCCGGCTATCGAGATCGTGCCGGAGTCCATCTACCGGCCCGCCGCGCCGCCGTCCGAGATCGACAACGAGATGTTCCAGGTGATCGAGTCGGTTTCAGAGCGCCTTTATCCGCGATCGACGACGCTGCCAATCATGGCGACCGGTGCGACCGACATGTCACAGCTCCGCGCCAGGGGCACTCCGTCCTATGGTATCGGCCCGGCTCGCACGCTCGAAGAAATCAACAGCCGTTTTGGCGCTCACAGCGACGACGAACGTGTGTCCGAGGAGTCGCTCAAGGAGCTGGTGCGCTTCCTGTGGAATATCGTCATCGATATTGGCGCAGCTCGCTAGGCTACTTGCAGAAGACTGAAGAGTTCGCCAACGAAGAAAAAACACCCGGGAGCCTCCTCCCGGGTGTTTCGTACGACGTGAACCGTCGTGGGGTTGATTTAAGGGGTTGGGCAGACCGGCACCGCAGTGTAGTCAATAATCAGTGGATTCGGATCGAGACCACCCGCTGCCAGATCGCGCGCGATCACATTGAGCACGGAGCCACCGGCCGTGAAGTCCAGGCCGAGCAGTTCGATGGCCGGCGTCTTCGAGCCGGCCCCCGTCACGATGGCGTCATAGACGGCGTTCTCGACCGAGAGCTGCGCGGTGTCGGCGCCGAATGGCACGTCAGCGAAGGCCGGTTCGACATTGTTGATGTCGGTGCCGGCGGGCACCAGGTAGATATCGACCGGGCCCGTACTTGGGGATCCATGCGTTACGCGCAGTTTGGTTTCGGTGATCACGCTGCGGCGATTATCGCCCTGCGGCAACGCCGTGATCGCCGGCGTCATGCCCATCGCAAGGAAACCCGAGACGATGGCGGTAGCCTCGGAGCTCGGATCGACGAGCAGCGGGAACTGCGCAGCGACGATGCTGTTGTCGGCATTCGCAACAACGCTGATGGTGTAGTCGCCCGGTGCCGGTACGGCATTCAGTTCGCAGAACTCACCGAAGGCGACATTGCGAACCAGCGGAATCGCTTCGTCGTCTGCAGTACCGTTGATGTCGGCCAGAATATCGACGGCCGGCGCATCCGGAGACAGGTGCACGGCTATCGCTGAAGCCGGCGTATTCGTATCTTCGATCGTCGCCGCCCCGGCGCCGTCAAGAACGACCAGGTCGACAGGCGATGTCCCTGGCCCCGTATTGTCGATCGCAACAACCATCAGGTCCGCGCCGGCTGCCAGTGAAATCTCTCCTGAATCAAATACCGGCGTCAGCGTCGCGTCGCCATCGACGGTAATGCGGACCTGGTAATCGCCCTCCGGCACTTCCAGTTGCCCGGTGAAATCCTCGAACGAAAGCGGCGTGCCTGTCCCGTTAACGGGGGAACTGCTGGCCAGATCGGCGCCGAAGGCCGTGACATACACGTTGACCGCCGGGGCCGACGGAGCGCCGTGGACGACCTGTGCCCGGAAGAAACCCTGCGTAATGAGGTTGTCAGACGGGTTGACGATGGGCAGCGCAAAGATGCCGCCGGGGGAGCCCACTCTGCCGATGGCGAGAATACTCGCTTCGGTGCTGTAGTCGAGACTGACGTCTGCGTCGATAACGATCGCGTTGCCGCCGGGGGTGATCGCCTCAACCTGGATATTGTTCTCTTCCAGTACCGGCACGAAGCCCGAACCCTGACCGTAGTCGACGCCGGTCAGTGCCGTCGCGCCGTTGACGATGACGTTGACGGCAGGCGCGTCGGGAGATGCATGCAGGGCACGAACGGTGGGTGTCGCCGCACATTCGATAAGCTCGGTCGCCGTCACCTCACCGGCATCGAGAACGTCGTTGCGATTGGTGTCGAGACCACTGTCCGCCGCCTTGCCTCCACCGAGGCAAACGGCGTCGCCCCTGGGAATATCACGGAATGCGATTAGCGAGTTGAAGCCATCCGCTCCATCCGCCCCGTCGCTGCCGTTGATACCATTGTCGCCATCGCAGCCCGCCAGGAACAGGGCTGCAGACAGCATGCTCGTCACGTAGATTTGTCTTTTCATGTGAAACTCCAACCGAATGAATTTGAAAACTGATCGTAGGTCGCGCCGACGATCGAATCACCACGTATTCGGTAACAAGGTGTTTCAAAAAGTAACGCTGCGAGGGGCGCGACGAAGAAGTCGTTTAGGGGGAATCTGCGTCAGAGAAACGCAGCGGCCGCGTGCCGGCGGTGATTTGATGCTGATGTGTATTAAAGGAGGCGTCACAGCCGTCAATTCCGTTAGAATTGCGACCTCAAGCATTTCGTCCAAGGGGAATACCATGTTGCGAAGCCGTTTTTTTCAGTGGGTGCTGCTGCTCACAAGTCTCTGGATCGTCAGCGCCTCCGCCGAGGAAAAAGACGCGCATCCACTGGCAGGCCTGTCGCTCAGGTCCATAGGGCCGGCGATCACCTCGGGACGGATCTCCGACTTCGCGTTTCATCCCGGGCGAAAGCACGAATACTTTGCGGCAACCGCATCCGGCAATCTCTGGAAAACGGAAAACAACGGCATCACCTGGAACCCGCTCTTTGACGGCGAAGCGTCCTACGCCATCGGCGTCGTCACGCTCGATCCCAACGATCCGCTGGTCGTCTGGGTAGGAACCGGCGAAAACAATGCGCAGCGCAGCGTCGCTTACGGCGATGGCGTCTACAAGTCACGGGACGGCGGCAAGTCATGGACCAACGTGGGCCTGAAAAACTCGGGTCACATCAGCCAGATCTGGGTAGACCCGGAGAATTCCGATCATGTCCTGGTTGCCGCCCAGGGGCCTCTGTGGAGTCCCGGTGGCGACCGGGGTTTGTACGAGACGAACGACGGCGGCAGCAGCTGGAACGCCATCCTGACTATCGACACCGACACCGGAATCAATGAGTTCGTCGTCGATCCACATGACAGCAAGACGATTGTTGCCTCCAGCTATCAGCGCCGCCGTCACGTCTGGGTCCTCATTAACGGCGGACCCGGTAGCGGCCTCCACAAGACAACCGACGGTGGCAAGACCTGGTCGAGGCTGGATAAGGGACTTCCCACCGACCACATGGGCCGTATCGGTCTCGCCGGCGCGCCATCTGACGCCGCAATGATCTACGCGATCATCGAAGCTAACGAGGAGGAGCGTGGCGTTTATCGTTCAACGGATTTCGGCGACAACTGGACGAAGCAGTCCGATCATATGACCACGAGTCCGCAGTATTACAACGAGCTCGTTGTCGACCCGAAAGACGCCGATCGCGTCTATTCCCTCGACACCATGACGCACATGTCCGCAGACGGCGGAAAGACCTGGTCGATGCTGGGCCTGGACTGGCGCCATGTCGACGATCATGCGCTGTGGATCGATCCGGACTTTACCGAGCACCTGATCATCGGTGGCGATGGCGGTATTTACGAGAGTTTTGATCGGGGCACTACCTGGCGCCACGTTCGCAACCTGTCGATCGCACAGTTCTACCGTATTCAGCCGGACAACGCGGCACCGTTCTACAACGTCTGCGGCGGCACACAGGACAACAACTCGCTGTGCGCACCATCTCGAACCACTGTCATACACGGCATTACGAACTCTGACTGGACGATGGTCCTCGGCGGTGACGGTTACGAACCGCAGATCGACCCGCTGGATCCGAACATCATCTACACCCAATACCAGTACGGCGGACTTGCCCGCTACGATAGACGTACGCAGGAGCGCGTCTTCATCGCGCCGCACCCGGCGAGTGGCGAGCCGCAGTACAAGTGGAACTGGAATACGCCCCTGCTGATCAGCCCGCACAACAACAAGCGCATTTACTACGCGGCCGAGAAGCTGTTTCAATCCGACGACCGCGGTGACAGCTGGCGCGCGATAAGTCCCGACCTGACGCGGCAGCTCGACCGCAACAAGCTCAAGGTCATGGGCCGCATCTGGAGTGTGGACTCTATTGCGAAAAACGATTCCACGTCCATGTACGGCGCGGCCATTGCGCTGTCAGAAAGCCCGCTGGTCGAAGGCCTGATTTACGTCGGCACCGACGACGGCGTCATGAACGTGACGGAAGACGGCGGGCAGAACTGGCGCAAAGGCGAGAGTTTTCGCGGCGTACCGGATATGTCGCTGATCGAGGATGTACTTGCGTCGAGTCACGACTCGAACACGGTTTACGCCGTGATCGACAACCACAAGCGCGGCGACTACAAACCCTACGTGCTGAAGTCCGACAACCGTGGCCGCAGCTGGCAATCGATCGCGGGCAACCTGCCGGAGCGCGGCTCGGCGCACACCATTGTCGAAGACCCTGTCAATCCGAAGCTGCTTTTCGTGGGCACCGAGTTCGGCCTGTTTTTCACGCAGGATGGCGGCGCGTCCTGGCATCAGATGAAGGGCAATTTTCCGACCATTGCGGTTCGTGACCTGGAAATCCAGGCGCGTGAAAACGATCTCGTCGTTGGCACCTTCGGCCGCGGCATCTATATTCTCGACGACTACTCGCCGTTGCGTACACCAGCCGCTACCCTGGCCAACAAGGATGCACACCTGTTCGCCGTGAAAGACCCCTGGCTTTACGTGGAAGGCGACCTTTGGGACGCACGCGAGAAAGGCTCGATGGGCGCAGAATTCTTTACGTCACCGAATCCCGCATTCGGCGCGGTGTTTACCTATCATCTCGGCAGTGAGCTGCAGCCCCGGGCAAAAACCCGTCGGGCAGCAGAGATCGAGGCTGAAAAGGCAGGCAAGGATACACCGTATCCGTCCTGGGACGAATTGCGCAAGGAAGACCGCGAAGAGGCTCCCGCTATCTTGCTGGTCGTCCGTGATGCAGCCGGCAACATCGTCCGGCAGGTCGCCGGCGAGACGAAGAAGGGACTTCACCGCACAGCCTGGGACTTGCGACTGCCGGCAACGGATCCCGTCAATCTCGATCCACCCGCTTTCCGGCCTTACTGGGAAACACCGCCCCGCGGACCGCTTGCGGTTCCGGGCCAGTATTCGGTGACCTTGTCGAAACGCCAGGGTGGCGAACTCATGGCCTTGTCGGAACCGCGTTCCTTCACTGTGAAATCGCTGCCGCAGAGTCCGGAGACGAGCCGCGATCCGTCAGGTGTACAGGCGTTTCACAAGCAGGCAGGCGAACTCTATCGCGCCACGCAGGGTGCCGTGCGCCACGTCGCGGAACTCGAGTCGCGCATCAAGCACCTCAAGGCAGGTGCCCGCGAGACGCCCCGCGCCGGCGAAACCGAGGAGCAGGCTATTCGTGCGATCGAGGCGCGGCTTGCGGATCTGAGCGTGGCGCTCAATGGCGACGCCACCGTGGCCTCGCGCAATGAGCCCGTCGCGTGGTCGATCTCGCAGCGCGCGGGCATCGTCTACCAGTGGCTGCTCGACACGCGAACGCCGGTACCGGCTTTCTACGAGGATTCCTACGAGGCGGCGGCACGCGAGTTCGCAACGACGCTCGACGGCCTGCGGTCTGTAAGCCAGGATCTCGACGCGCTGGAGGCGCGCCTGGAGTCTCTTGGTGCACCGTGGACGCCGGGACGACTGCCGGAATGGCACGACCGGTAGCATTCCGGGAAGGGGACAGTCCGGGAAGGACTGTCCCCCTTTCAAGCCAGTCCACGCCGAATTCCTCACTCCCGTGAGGGATTCTGCTATTATCCGCCCGCTCCAGAGCAAACCCCATCCCGCACTCCCAGTTCGATCAGGCGTTTTCCGGCTGACCGCCGGCAACTGCGGGCAATTGCATTCAACACCTAAACCGGAATAGTGCAGTGATCTCAACCGCAAACCTGTCGATTCAATTCGGCGCCAAACCCCTGTTCGAAAATGTCTCGGTGAGCTTCGGCAACGGCAACCGTTATGGCCTGATTGGCGCCAATGGCTGTGGCAAGTCGACGCTCATGAAAATACTGGCCGGTGAGCTGGAGCCAAGCACGGGCAATGTATCGACGGATCCGAACGCGCGCGTAGGAAAACTCCGCCAGGATCAATTCGCCTATGAAGAACATCGCGTGCTCGACGCCGTAATTATGGGTTATGAGCGATTGTGGGAAGTAATGCAGGAACGGGATCGACTTTATTCGCTGCCCGAAATGAGCGACGAAGAAGGCATGCGCGTTGCCGACCTCGAGGTTGAGTTCGCCGAGATGGACGGCTATTCGGCCGAAGCGCGGGCCGGTGAGCTGCTGGAAGGCATTGGCATCCCGGTCGACCAGCACCAGGGCCCGATGAGTGCCGTGGCTCCAGGCTGGAAGCTTCGCGTGCTGCTCGCCCAGGCATTGTTTTCGGATCCCGACGTACTGCTCCTGGATGAGCCAACCAACAACCTGGACATCAACGCCATCCGCTGGCTGGAGGACTTCCTCGACGGCAGCAAGGCGACCATGGTGATCATTTCGCATGACCGCCACTTCCTCAACAGCGTGTGCTCGCACATGGCGGACCTCGACTACGGCAAGCTGCAGGTTTATCCCGGCAACTATGACGAGTACATGACGGCGGCCGAGCAGGCGCGCGACCGCGTGCGTGCCGACAATGCCAAGAAGAAGGCGAAGATGGCCGACCTGCAGGCGTTCGTCAGCCGCTTCTCCGCCAACGCGTCGAAAGCAAGACAGGCGACTTCGCGTGCCCGCCAGCTCGAGAAAATCGAGCTTGAAATCCTCGAACCGTCGAGCCGGGTAAGCCCTTACATCCGTTTCGACCAGGAAAAACCGCTGCGCCGTATTGCTGTCGAGGCGACAGGAATCAGCAAGGCGTACGACGACAAGCCGCTGTTCGAAAACCTGGACCTGACGATTGATGCCGGGTCGCGCGTCGCGATTATCGGCCCGAATGGTTTCGGTAAGACGACACTCGTCCGCTGCCTGTTGCAGAATCTCGACGTCGATAATGGCAGCGTCCGCTGGGCCGAGAATGCGAACGTGGGCTACTTCGCCCAGGACAATGCGGCGGAATTCGAAACCGACATGAGCCTGTTTGACTGGATCACGCAGTGGCAGCCGAAAGGCGCCGATGAGCAGATGCTTCGCGCCACGCTCGGTCGCATGCTGTTCTCGAAAGACGAGAGTGAAAAATCCGTAAAGGTCGTCTCGGGCGGTGAACAGCGACGGCTGATGTTCGGCAAACTGGCGCTGCAGCAGCCCAACGTACTGGTCATGGATGAGCCGACCAATCACCTCGATATGGAGTCCATCGAGGCCTTGAACCTGGCGCTGGAACACTACGCCGGCACTCTGATCTTTGTCAGCCACGACCGAAGCTTCGTTTCGTCGATCGCGACACGAATCATTGAAATGACGCCTCACGGCATCGTCGATTTCAGGGGCGACTACGAGGAATACCTGCGTACGGAGGTCCTGAAAGACAAGACCCGCGCTGCCTGACGGGGCTTACCTCAGAATTCGCACCCGATAGCGTCGACCTTTTATCGGTCGACTCGCCAAGTGCTGCTGCGCCTTTTTCGCCTGCGCGTTGCGCACGGCAACGTAGCTCACCGTATCGAACAGATCGATCGAACCGACGGCATCGCCCGGAACACCCCCCTCGGCGGTTAGCGCTCCGAGGAGATCGCCCGGGCGCAGCTTGTTCTTGCGCCCCCCGCTAATTTGCAGCGTGGTCATCGCGATTGACAGGATTTCGGATTCTCGATCCGGATCCGGAATACGCTGCTCACGCAGGGCGCCATCGGGCAGCAGCGCCTCGATTTCTATCAACCGTCGCATCTCGCGCGGCTCGACGAGGCTGACCGCCACGCCTTCCTTGCCCGCGCGTGCCGTCCGGCCGATGCGATGGACGTAGACTTCCGGCTGCGCCGGCAGCTCATAGTTGAACACCGCGTCCACGTCGTCGACGTCGAGACCGCGCGCCGCGACGTCGGTCGCGACCAATACGTTCGCACTTCGATTGGCGAAGCGCACTAACACCTGCGTCCGCTGTGGCTGATCGAGATCGCCGTGCAGGGCGACGGCGACGATGCCATTCGATTGCAGATATCGTGCAGCTTCCGCGCAGTCGATCCTGGTATTGCAGAAAACGAGATTGAGTCCGCCGCCCCATGCCTTGAGCGCGCGCAGCAGCACATCGTTTCTGCTTTCCCGGGTGACGGGGCACCAGTGTTGCTCGATCAGTGCAGGCTGTTCGTCGTTCGTGACATCGATGCTGATCGGATCGCGTTGAACCCGACCACTCATGCCGGCTATTGCATCCGGGTAGGTGGCGCTGAACAACAGCGTCTGACGATCCTGCGGCACGAAAGCGAGAATCGCGTCGAGTTCGTCCGCAAAGCCCATGTCCAGCATCCGATCTGCCTCGTCGAGCACCAGGGTACGCAGACCGCCCAGGTCAACCGTCCCCTTGCCGAGGTGCTTCAGCACCCGGCCGGGCGTTCCGACAATGATGTGCGGGCTGTGCTGCAATGACGCGTTTTGTGCCCGGATCGGCATGCCGCCGCAGAGCGTCATGATCTTGATATTTGCCACGGCCTGCGCCAGCCGGCGAATCTCCCTGGCCACCTGGTCCGCCAGCTCCCTGGTCGGGCATAACACCAGTGCCTGAACCCGAAACGACGCTGCGTCGAGCTGGTTCAGCAGCCCGAGGCCAAACGCGGCGGTCTTGCCACTGCCGGTCTTGGCGCGCGCGAGGACGTCCCTGCCCGCCAGCACAGGCGGCAAGGCCCGGGCCTGGACGAGCGTCATTTTCGTGTAGCCGATTTCCGCAAGATTGCCGAGCAGCGCGGGTTTCAGCGACAGCGAATCGAAGGAGTTAGCAGCGGACATAGGGGCGCGAGTATACGCGCAATGTGTGCTCGCAACCGCCGCGAGGACAGCTGCAACGACTGGCTGTTCCCTATTCGATGGCCTCGAGCGTCGATTGTCCGTAGCGGGCGAGCAGCTGGCTCAGGAGTTGCGGTGACAGACCCTGGGGAAAGCGGCGAACTTGGAACGGTTTGTATCTACCAGGCCAGTAGCGAAGAAGCGATTCGTCAGCATGCCGAGGCGGCGGATTCAGCCGTTTGCGAAATCATCCCGATTGCAGATGCGGTAGTCGTTCGCCCTGACCCCGATTAGCGTCGCTAGTTCTGAGCGTCTGCTCCTGGCCGACTGCGGTAGTGTGCGATTTCTCTAAATCGGACATTCAGACCGCCGGTTATCGTGCGCGCAGCCATTGAGGGCTATTGACTTGTCCCGCGTATCGCGAAACGAGCGCGATACCGTGACTAGTCTTCGTATTTCCTCTTATTCAGCGCGTCCACGAGATGCTGTCCCGTGCTGTTATACGGGTCGCAGTCCGCGTCATAGCTATCGTCGATCTCCAGCGCCGTGACATCGATCCGCTCGACAACGGGCTGTTGCTTCTCACCGCTCTTGTCGACATTGAATTTCGTCCTTGTCGGCCTGTCTGCGGCGTTCTGTTGCGCCTTGATATACGTTGACATAACTATGCCTCCTGCATTCGGTTCTCAGGAATAATCCTAGAGGGCGGAAAAGCGGTTTAGAATGTCAGCGGTCGGCCGACCGACACCGCCTGTCGGATTCTTGCCGCTGGTCGTCGAAAAACGACCGTTTGTCGGCGGAGCACCGGTATACTTCGCGCAGTATGGCCAGACTCAAGATTGCCCATGTCTTTTCTCGCTGAACTGAGACGACGCAACGTGGTTCGTGTAGCCGCCGCTTACGCGGTCATGGGCTGGGTCGTCGCGCAGGTAGCGGAATTCGCTTTCGAGAACTTCGGCGCGCCGGACTGGGCGCTGAAATCGCTGGTCGTCGTATTGCTTCTCGGCTTGCCGGTCGCCCTGTTTTTTGCCTGGGCCTTCGAGCTGACGCCCGAGGGCGTCAAACGCGAGAAAGACGTCGATCGCAACCAGTCGATCACCTCGCAAACGGGTCGCAAACTCGACCTGCTGATCATTGCCTGCCTTGTACTGGTCGGGATCCTGATTGTCGTTCGACCATACCTGCCGGGTGCGGAGCGAGTACCCACGGCGACAGCAACGGTATCTGCCGCCGAGAATTCGATTGCGGTGCTGCCGTTTGCCGACCTTTCACAGCTCGGCGACCAGGAGTTCTTCGCCGACGGTATCTCGGAGGAAATCCTCAACGTACTGGTTCGTATTCCCGGACTGAAAGTCGCCGGGCGTACATCGAGCTTTTCCTTCAAGGGCCGCAACGAGGACCTGCGCGAGATCGGCGCGGCGCTCGGCGTTAACCATGTGCTCGAAGGTAGCGTGCGCCGCTCGGGTACCAAGCTGCGCATCACAGCGCAGCTGATCCGCGGCGACGACGGTTTCCACCTGTGGTCGGAAACGTATGACCGCGAAATCACAGATATCTTCAAGATTCAGGACGAGATCGCCAAGGCGGTCGCAAACCAGCTTTCGGAGTCGCTCGGTCTATCGTCGGAAACGTTAGTGAAGGAACGCACAAAGGACCTGGCTGCTTACGAAAACTTCCTGCGCGCGCGCACGCTTTATCAGCAACGCGGCAAGGAGAACCTGGACCGGGCACTGTTGTTGCTCAGCGAGGCAACCGCCCGTGACCCGGCGTTTGCCCCGACCTGGGCAACGATCGCAGCAGTGTATTCAGTCTACGAGGCTTACAGCAGCGACGAAGTCGCGCAAGAGAACCACCAGCGCTGGCACGCGATAGGACAAGCCGCTGCAGAGCGGGCTATCGCACTCAACCCGGACGAGGGCCTGGGGCATGCCTACCTCGCGACCTACCTCGCCATTGATATGAACTGGGGCCCGTCGTACGAGACTTTTGAACATGCCATCGAACTGCTGCCCGACGATCCTGGTATCCGCGACATGTTCGCGCAAAATCTGTTGGAAGCTGGCTACTATGAAGAGGCCCAGCTCCACGCGGAGCGCGCGGTTGAACTCGACCCGCTGGTTGCGATCTACCGCACTACGCTGGGTCGTTCGCTTTTCTTTGCTGGCAAGCCCGATGCCGCGATCCTGGAATTCAGGCGAGCGCTCGTGCTCGATGAGACGCTGCTGTTCCCCTACGTCAACCTGCTCAATCTCTATCTTCGCAGCGGCCAGTTCGAGGCAGCCGCAACAACGATTGCCGATGCCGTTGCCGCGGGCGCCTTTCGCACGGAAGACCTCGCCATTGCGGACATCCTGAGAAACTCAAACAGCAGGGAGGAAGCCTTGCCGGCCGTTCGCAATCACGCTAACTCACGGCTTGGTGGATTTGCCGTGTTGGTCCTGCGGGATGACGATGCACTGGTTTTCGACTTTGCGAAACTTACATGGGACAGCGACTACCGTAATGTGCCTAACGTCTTTGACTGGGTTGCCACTATGCCCTTCTATAATCATCCCCGCTGGAAGGACCAGGTGCGCAAAGACGGTATTCTCGATGTTTGGCGGCTGCGGGGTTTCCCGCCTCAATGCCAGGCCGCGGAAGGTGACGACTTTAATTGCACTCAGCCTGAGGTTTTTCGCCAGAACTGAATCTTTCTTTCCGCGATAGTCGGGCGCGCGATGTGGCCGTGGCCTTGCAATTCATCCAACGCTTTCACAGAATCCACTGCTCAGCTAGCCGTATCCGCGAAATGCGGAAACCTGGAGAAAACCATGCCCGAAGATCGCAAGACAACCGAACAACGTCGCCGATTCCTGAAACTCGTCGGCGGCGGTGCCATATTTATGCCTGTCCTGGGTATTACTGCCTGCTCCGGCGGCGACGATAAGGCGCCCGCTGCGTCAGGAGCCGACTCTGCGCCTGCAGCGCAAACGTCACCGAAACCAAGCGGCTTGCCGCATCTTGCCGAAGACGATCGGCAGGCCAAATCAATGGCTTACGTTCATGACGCTACGACCATCGATACGGCCAAACAGCCACGCTACCAGGCCGGACAGGTCTGTTCGAACTGCGCCCTTTACCAGGGCAAGGCCGGGGATGAGTGGGCGGCCTGTTCTATTTTCCCGGGCAAGGCCGTCAAGGCATCGGGCTGGTGCTCGGTCTATTCACCGAAGCCCGGCTAGGGGGCTCTGGCCTCAGCAAGCCGCCGCGCGCTTTTCGTTAATCAAGAGCAGCAGCTCTGCGGCCGCCTCGGCGTCGCAGAGCGCGCGGTGGTGCCGCCTGAGCGCTATTCCGTAGTTCTCGCTCAGCGCCGCGAGACTGTAGGACCTATGGCCCGGATACAGCTTGCGCATCGATGCGCAGGTACATAGCTTCGGGTAACGGAACGGCCGGCCGATGCGCTTGAATTCACGCGCGATAAACCCGTAATCGAAGTCGACGTTGTGCGCGACGAATATTGCGTCACCCAAGAACGCCGCGAACTCGTCGACGATATCCGCAAACAGCGGTGCGTCAGCAACCATGTCCGCCGAAATCCCCGTAAGACGCGTTATGCCTGACGGTATTGCGCGCTGCGGATTCAGAAGCGTCTGAAAGCGGTCGATAACCTCGCCGTTCTTTACCTTAACAGCACCGATCTCGGTGACGCGATGCTGCTCCCCTCGCCCGCCTGTCGTTTCGACATCGACAACGACGTAGGTCTGATCCGGATCCAGAATCCAGCGTATACGCACGACATCGGCGCGAAACCCTGCCTCACGAAGCTGATTCTGGCGCAGCAGCTGGTTGCGCCGCAGCTGATCGCCCTCGGCCTTGATTTCGACGAATCGCGCCCCGTCTCCGTCAACGACCATGAGGTCCGGATAGCCGTAGCGCATTTGCTTATAGTTCTCACAGAAGCGCCACAGCATCTGTCGGGTCGGCTCGGTTTCAGCATGGTCGATGAAAGCAAACAGCGCATCGAGTATCGACTGCCGCCAGCGAAAAACGCCGTTCGCTTTGCCGTAGTTCTTTGTGCTGGCTTTGAGCAGCTCCTTCTTCAATTGACAGGGGTCATCAAGGAAGCCCAGACGATCGTCAATCTGCTGACTGTTTCGGGCAAGGAAGCTGCCGTCAACAAGCGGTGCTGGCAGGAACTCGAAAGGGGAATGTCGCGTACTTCTGTCATCGCCGAACAGTTCCTCCCAGAATAACAGGCCGAAGAAGGTGCGCCAGAGAAGGTTTTCGGTACGAAAAGCGCTAAGACCCTGTTCCTCGAAGTACGCGATCGCGGCGCGTTCGGGAGACCCGCTGTGGGATTCGTCAATCTCGATAGTCTCGGCTGCCCGCAGCTCATCGGTTTGTGTCGACGTTCGCTTTTTCCCGAACTTGCGGGCGTATAGGTCCGCAGCCATGATGGCTTCATCTTCGCTGCGAGGACTGTCCATACAACGCAGCAGCAGCCGTTCCGCATCGGCGCGCCTCTCCGATGCCAGCAGCAGCCGGATCAGGCGTTCATGGCATTTCGCGGATTCGCCAAGCTCATAGACCTGTTGCGCCGACTCCATATCGCCTGATCGTTCCAACGCCCGGCCCAGTCGGTAAGCGAGCTCGTCCCTTGCTGCCGCGCTGCTCGTGAAGTCGGGTTCCGGCCATGCAGACACGGTTTGGGCCATCTGCGCCAGGCGAATTCGATCTTTCGGATCCAGTCGATGCAGTTGCAGATAATAGAAGTAGTTCTGTTGTGCCTCTACCGAATCGATGTACCGCGGTTCGTAATTATCGCTGTAGTCCTGCGTACGCACGAGGCCGAGATCGCGCATCGTGAATTGCGAAAGGCCATCCTGCACGCGACCGAAGTACAGGAAGAGCAGGTAGCGAACCTCGTCGACATGGCACTGCACCAGCAGTCGATCGGCGTTGAGGGCCGCCATGAAGTCGCCGGCAGAACAGTGTTTCCGCGCAAAGCGAACCAGCTCGTCTTTCCTCATGGCCCGGCTCATGCCGGTGAACATCGGCAACAGCACGCGGCTGATCTCGACTTTGGTCAGATGGTCAAGTACGTGTGCGTAGTGCACCTCCTGCGGTGGGCCGGTCCAGCCTCCTTTCGTAAGAATATGCAAGAGAACGCGCGTGTCGCCAAGTTCCGGGTACCGCAACTTGTTTACTGCGAATACACGGCCCCTGCGATTAACGAGGCGAACGTAGAGGCACTGTGCAGGCGCCGGCAGCGCCCTGAATCGGCGGATCAGATCGACGTGATGATCGAACAGCACCTGCGCATAGTTGCACTCGACGAACTCCAGCATCTCCATAAAATGTTCGTGGTAATAAAACGTCGGCAAAGGACCACGGCGCTTAACCGGCGCCCAGTGCGTCTGATCGTAGGTTTGGTCGATGCTCATTGCGGTGGTTGTCCGTAAAGCTTTGCGTCGCGACGTGTGGCATTGCAACGTATCAAATTCGGCCGCTCGTCGGAATGAACCAGGGAAATCAACTCTGTCACTTTTGAAGCCATTACTTATTGACTTGTATTCCGCACGAACCAGAAGATCAACAGATTAACTCCGTCACATTTCGTGACAATCGCTCGGTCATAAGCGGAGCGTTTGGGTCAGTACTAGGCGTTGAACGCAATGTATCCAATTGACGACATCAGTACATAGAAGACGACAAGCAAGAACCAGAGTATCGGCAAGAGCACGTGTACGATGTGCTTGCGCGTTGTCAGCCCGGTCGCCGCAATCACTAGATGAAACCCGACAAACCAGAAATACTCCGCGGGAACCGGACGGAGATCGGCACTGGACTTGGCCACTGTTTCCGGGATATCCAGGCACCAGGCGAGGAACAAGACACCATAGAACCACAGCCTGTTCTTGAGGAAGTACTCGCGAACGTCGAAGTCTTCCTTCATTTCCCACGGGTACAGAATGGACGCCAGGAAGAACAGCACGATGGCGTAGAGTGTAATAAACAAGTACTCATATGCGTACCAGCTGTCATGCCCACTCCACCAGAACATCCCCCACCAGATGAGCAGGATGAACAAGAGGACATTGATGGTCCACAACGCATGCGGAAGATAGAGTCGCACGCTATCTCGATGCTGGATCAGTTTGGCCGCTCCTGTGGCGAGGTGCGTAATGCCAAGACCCATGATCACTGAAATCAGGACGCCGAGGTATTCAAAAATTCCCATAAGGAGACCTACTGTCTGAGAGTCGTGAGTCTTGCATAGAGACTTCGTATCAATCCAGTCGGAGTTGGGGGATTGTGCCCGGGTGGCAACTTCTAACCCATTCTTTGCGCCCAGGCTGAACGGCTGCTTTTTCCAAGACTTGCCGTTCAAACGCCTGCTTTAGGGAAATGGAAAAGGGCAGGAATCGGCCAATACCGTCCCTTCGAGACCCTTTACATTATGTCAGTTATGACATACGATGTCGTTCACGATGAGTCCAAAAGATAAGCCACTTGTATGGATGCATGGAGACGTAAAGACGCCCCCGTTCTCCAAGGTGGCAAGGCTTCAGGCGGGCTTTTTGCTAAGACTTCTCCAACGGGGCGAGAAGATCGCCCTGCCACATTCCCGTCCAATGCCGTCAATTGGCCGAAGATGCCACGAATTGCGCGTGCCGGACGACAAGGTGAGCTGGCGAATTGTCTATCGCATTGATGCAGACGCCATCGTTATCGTAGAGGTTTTCTCAAAGAAGACCGGCAAGACACCAAAGAACGTTATTGAAACTTGTAAGGCAAGACTTCGAGAATATGACAATGGATAAGCGCAAGAAGGAAAAACTGGCGAAGAAAGGTTGGAAGGTCGGCTCCGTTGCCGAGTTTCTGGATCTTTCGGCTGAAGAATCGGCCTACATAGAGATGAAGCTTGCACTGAGCGAGAAACTTCGAGGACAGAGACAACGCAAGAAACTCACTCAGGCTCAACTTGCTAAAGCAATTCAGTCAAGCCAGTCCAGGGTCGCGAAGATGGAAGCAGGTGACCCCACTGTATCAATCGACTTACTTGTGAAGTCGCTACTTGCACTGGGTGTCTCAAAGAAAGAGCTGGGACGGACGATTTCCTAGCATCTCGACGGCGGCTTTTTCGTTTAGCCGGCGTTCCGTAAGCCTCTTGGCGACCGTCTCAGTCCGGCCTATTCTGTTGAAAAACTCTGTATCGCGAGCGGCACGGAAATGCGCGAAGAATTTTACTTTATCCTGTGCGCATCGGTTTACGCTGGTTAGCGCCACTGAGCTGCGCCAGGAGATATTTTCATAGGCTTTACACTACCTCCACGTATATACAATACGAAATAGGCGGCAGATCGCAAATTAGAAGCCGGCAATATTGAAAACGGAGTTTTTCAACAGAATCGGCCACTAGCGGTCGTTCGTGAGAGGTAAGATTGGGTCAATACTTTCCGCAAACCGAAGTTTGCCCACGGCTGCGACGAAATTCATGGAACTGCACATCGGCAGCATCGTGGTTAGGGAGATCGCGCAGCAATCAAATTCTAAGCTTGCTAAGCTAAATCCATGGAAATGCTACTTACCGCGCCGCCACTTCAACTGTGTGACAGGGTTGAGGGCCTTTGGTCTCTTCGTGGACGCCCGCAGGGCCGCTATTCCGGGCTTCCGAAACCGTTCGTGGAGATCATCGTGTCTCTCTCAGGGGTGCATTTTTGGCAAGCAGATGAGACCTCAGCGCCTCTCGACTTCAAGGACGGATGGGTGACACCTGTACAATCAGGGCCGAGGTTCGCTAAGACACTTGGGGCGCTACATCTCATAGGTGTGCGCATTAGCATTGACACCGCTGCAACCCTGTTCGGCCCAGTCGTCAATCGCGATGCGGGACCGCCAATTCCGTTGGGAGATCTGATTGGCTATGAGGCCGCTTTGTTGCGCGAGCAATTGCTTGAGCTTGATTCGGAGTCGAAACGCCTTGAGCACATGGGGCAGTGGGTTGAGGATCGGCTGGCACATAGACCAGTTTTGGCACTTCCGTCAGCGAAGGTTCTCGCGGCGATGGGCTGGCGAACTGACGCCCTCGCAGAACATATGGATCTATCCCCGCGCGGGCTCCGCAAACGGTTTAGATCAAGGTTTGGCATCGGGCCGAAGTTCTGGCTCCAACTCAACCGGTTCGACAGTTTGCTTAGTAGCGACATCAACAGTATGGGGCTGGCTGCCACCGCGGCGGCATATGGATATGTGGATCAGTCTCATATGACATCTGATTTCAGGCGGTTTGCGGGACGCCCTCCGCAGGATTATCTCACCACGCGGCGGCAAGAAGAGGCCCCGGTCGCCGCTCCGCATTTCGTTCCAAACTCCGAATAGTGCCGATTTTTACAAGACGAGCAGCTGGACCAGGTAATAGACTATCCGAGAAATTTGGGAAAGAATTGCGATGTCAAAATGGATTAGGACAACACTGGCGCTCGTCATTGGGCTCGTGGCAGGTGGAACCAGCATTGCAGCTATCGAAATGCTCGGTCACTCAATCGTGGAAGACCAATCAATTTTCGTTTTCGCGGCGGCGGGCCTCGGTCTTTCCGCTTTTGTTGGGGGCTCTGTTGCTGCGTGGATCGGTAAAGTCAGCCACTTGGCTTTTATGGTTGCCACCGTCCTTGCAGGACTGTCGCTCGTAAACGTTTTTTCCTTCAACCATCCGGCATGGTATGTGCCGATTGCATTCACGCTTCTGGGAGTCGGTGCCGGGGCCGCATACCAGTTGCACAAATCAATGAGTGTTGCGCCATGATCGAACCCAATCTATTCAACATGTTGTCCGATCTGTTGAAGCCATATGCCAAAGAGATGACCGTCAAATACAACACCGATACCAATTTCTATCTTGAAGAGACGCTCTCATCTGATAAACCGCAAATGTTTGGTGTGGTACAAGTCAAGAAGAACTATACGAGCTTTCATTTGTTTCCCGTCTACACCCATCCTGACCTGCTGAAAGACGTGTCCGATGAACTCAGGAAAAGAATGCAGGGAAAGTCGTGCTTCAATTTCAAAAAGGCAGATCAAGTTCCGGTTGCCGAGTTAGAAAAACTCATCGGGCGTGCCTACGAGACTCTTCGAAATTGATGTCAGGTATGAGCGACGGGCGACACCGAAACACTATCGATCCTGGCGTTATCTTATTGCGGAGCCGGGCTTTGACGAATGTCTGGATACTGCCCACGGATCACTACTCGAGTGGCAACTCCTGACCCAAAATTGCCGCTCACGCAACCGTCCGGAATGGGTCACAAGCCGTCATATTACCGCAGATTCTTCGAGCGGCGGCTATGCGGTGTGAAGCGGCCTCTCAGTTAGCTTCCTGGCGACCGTCTCAGAACGGCCAGGAGCCGTCGCGACTGAATATTCACGACAGCTTTGAGGACACCAATCGGTTCAGGCTTACACCCGACTCGGCCGCTTTGAGTGCGAGTGCACGATGAACTTCGGGCGGAACCCGAACCATGAACTTGCCGCTGTAGGAGTGTGTTGACAGCGGTTCGGGCACGGGCTCTTTGTTCTTCTTAAGATCCGCCACGGTGCTTTTGACCAGCTTCCGAATACCTGCAAGCGCCTTTTCCTGGCTCGATTCAAGCCAACTCAGGCTCGGAAACTCGGCACACAGGCCGACGTACTCCTGATCTTCTTCCGACCAGGTTACCCGATAAGTGTAGGGATCAAACTGTTTAGCCATCGTTACTCTCAAGTTTCTCTATTGCCAAGAGCACCTGCCGTACCTGATACGGTTTGGCTTTGCCCTTGGTATTCTGGATGTTTACGCGCGGATCTCCGGGCCACGGCGTCTTGTAGACACGATGGCTCGAGCCGGACAAACGCGCTTTGCCGAAGTAGTGATCACACACCTTGCACAAGTCCGCGAACCGGACCCCTTTGGGGTTCCGCCGAATCTTGGCAAGGATGTCTGAAATATCCGGCACCAATAGATAATATCATTAATGATACCATATTCAAGCTCTGAACGGCCGGTTTGGCGGGTGCCAGCGGACGTTCGATTCGACCAAAGTGCACCGAGCTGAACGTCTCAAATGGGTCAGTAGCCGTCATTCTACCTCAGACCAGGCGACTGGCGGCTTCCGGCCTATTCTGTTGAAAAACTCAGTTTTGCGAGCGGCACAGAAATTCGCAAAGAATTTTACTTTATCCTGTGCGCATCCGTTTACGCTGGTTAGCGCCACTGAGCTGCGCCAGGAGATATTTTCATGGGGTTTACACTACCTCCTCGTATATACAATACGAAGTTGGCAGCAGATCGCAAATAAAAAGCCGGCAATTTTGAAAACGGAGTTTTTCAACAGAATCGGCCAGAAGCGGTCGGCGACGCCGAACCGAGATTGCCAAGAACAAGAACTCAAGCAAAAGACTCCACCGACAGATCACTAAGCCCACTCTTCCACGCGATAGACAACGTCGCCACCAGCCTTGAGTCTCCAGCCCGTGATCGGGTTGCGGTGATAAGGGCCTGAGCCTGGTCCGCGAGCATCAATAAAGGCTCGAAGGCTCGGTTGCACATAGCCGGTTTCGTCGACAGCCCGGCTTAAAAATACCGTTTCCTTGCCATCCCATTTGAAGAGATGCCGAAATCTCGTATGCGCCTTGGGCAGAACTGGCTCTTGCAGCGCGGCTGCCTGCCAGCTCTTGCCGTTGTCCGTGCTTACCTCCGCGCGGGAAATGCGACCACGCCCGGTCCAGGCAATACCCTGGATCTCGATCCAGCCTTTCTCCACCGTATCCGGGTAATTCGGGTAAGTGATCACCGATCTTGCGTCCATGGTCAGGCTGAACTGGCGAGATACTCCACCTTTGACGGGTTCTGTGTACTTCGAGGTTTCTTCACGCGTCATGAAAGGACGGTCAGAAAACTCGATGCGGCGAAGCCACTTGACCGACGTATTTCCCTCACAGCCAGGGTTCAGAAGGCGTATCGGGTAACCGTTTTCCGGCCGAACCGCTTCACCGTTCTGTGCATAGACGATCATCGCTTCGTCCCATAGCGCCTTGGGTATGCTTCGGGTCATGACCGCGGAGTCTGTGCCTTCGGCGAGGAACCAGCTTGAATCGGGACTGACGCCCACTTCACGCGCAAGCGTTGACAGCATGACGCCTGTCCATTCGCTTTGGCTGGTCATTCCGCACACGTCCTGTGCATTCGCCTGTTCCGTGGCATCAACCAGGAGATTTCCAGAGCACTCCACGAAACAGATCCGACTGACAGCAGGAAACCGTTTCAGGTCCGACATCGAGTAGGTCATCGGGCGTTCGACCATGCCATGTACAACAAGCTTGTGACGCTCCGGATCAATGGTCGGTACGCCACCGTGGTGTCGTTCGAAGTGCAAATCCGACGGTGTGATGGTGCCATGCAGACGGTCCAGCGGCGTCTTCGACGAGGTGCCTGAGAAGGCCGCCATTCGCCTGGTTGTCTCGAACGGCGACCGTTCGCCGATTTCGCTAGACCACGATCCCAGTACGCGGGTTGGATCATCGGGCACATAAGGCCGCTCGCCGCCTGACACCTGCACTTCCTGCCCTTTCAGGGTTGTCGCCAACACGGTGCCGGCGACACCGGCCATACCAACAAGCGCGCTTCGACGGGTCAGATTGCGATCTGCTTCCGGTTTGCTCGGACCTTTGGACATCAGTGCACCTCGCTGTAGTTCTGTCGATCGTCGGGGATAAATCTGTCTCTGGCCGGCATGCGGATGGTGGCCAGGGATTCGTTATCCAAAACGGTATCCTCTTCGACGATGTGGTTCAGATACAGCAGATACGCGGTCACCGAGTAAACCTGGTCATCATCCAGAGAACCCGGGACGTTCATCGGCATGCTGCGACGGATGTAATCATAGAGTGTGGTCGCGTACGGCCAATAGTTGCCAATCGTCCGCTTCTTCCACGTATCAACATCGGTGGCATCCGGGTACGGCTCATCCGGAGGGTAGACGACAAGGCGGTCGTTCGGACCCTCTTTGCCGGTCGCGCCATGGCAAAACGCGCATTTCTCCAGGTAGACCTGCTTGCCGTCCGAAACGCTGCCCCTGCCCACCGGTAGCCCCTCGCCGTCGGGCGACACGTCAATGTCCCAGGCGGCGATCTCCGCCTCTGTTGCAGGTCGACCGAAACCGAATTCTTGGGCAAACGCCCCGCTGCAAAGATGGCAGACAATCAGTGCCGAGAGGACGCCAAGCAGTCGAGGTAGTGCCATGATCATTACCTGTGTCGCCGGTTGATGCCGCCCGGGGCGGACAGTTTAGCTAAGTCCGGGTGAGAGGGCGTCTCTGTCACAGACCGCTTCACGCCCTGAGTCGTTCAGTCAAGCAGCTTCTGCTGTTTTGAGCAGGGGCGATCCGCGTTCTTGTAAAGCTCTAAGATACCGGGATTCGTCATACGGTGTGCGACTTTTCCAGCATCGATAGAGGATACGGATCCACTTGAAGGCGAGCGCCCTGACAGCGGCCTGGTGGGAGCAGCCTTTGCTGCGCTGCTGCTGATAGTAGAGGCCTGCCCAGTAAGATTTGTTGATGGTCTGTGCGGCCCATTCAATGAAGGTCTGTCGCAAGAACGTCGGGCATTGCCAGCGCCAGTGGATCCAGGTTGACTCGCCACTGCGCTTGGTGACCGGCGCGAGACCACCGTATTTTTGCACCTCGGCGGCATTGTTGAAGCGCTCGCGCTGCTCACCGAAGGCGACCATGAGGCGTGGTGTATGCACCGGCCCGGCGCCGGGTAACGGACTGAACAGCTCGTAGTCAGGATGCTGAGGGGCCAGTGATGCGATCTCGGCGTCGTACTGTTTGATGCACTCCAGCGTTACCTCGAGCTGTGCCACCAGGGCCAGTGCGCGTAACCGATGAGGCACGATCACTGCATCGTCCGCAGTTAGCGGCATGGCCGACTTGATCGCCTTGATACGCCGTTCCAGCAACGGCTTGCGATTCATGTTGTGTTCGCGGAAGAACCGCTCGAGTGTCGCCCCGCGAGCCCGCCTGGCTTGCGGCAGTGACGGCCAGCGCCGGATGAAGTCACAGAACAGCACCGTATCGATGTGATCGAACCACTCAAGTGGTTGAGGATAGTACTGCTTTAGTGCGTTCCTCAGTCGATTGGTGATGCGCACCCGATCGTTCATCAGTTGCCGTCGGTGTTCCACCAGCGTCATCAGCGTGCGCATCCCGACACCCTGTGGCTGCAGTGACTTGAAGTGCTCGGTGTGCTTGGACAACAGATCCAATGCAAACTCCGCGTCCGTTGGATCATCCTTGGCACCGCTGGTGGTAAACGTCTTGCGATGGTTGGCCAGCTTCGATGGATCGATCGGATAGATCACAAAGAAGTCATACTTCTGCAGCACCGTGATGATCGGTCCCTTCGAGAGTTCCACCGCGATCGCGATCGGACCGTCAAAACGCCGATGTAACGAGCGGGCCCATTCATCAAGTTCCTCTGCGCGGTGCCGAACCTGGCTGGCACGCCGTTTACCGGTGGCCATGTCCTGGACGCAAACATCATGCTTCTTGTCGGCCCAGTCGATACCAATGACTGCTGTGTACTGCGAGAGCTCCGTCTGCATAACTCGTCTCCAAAGTGGTAAGTTAAGCACTCGGGACATGCATGCATGAGCTCTGCGAAGGCAATGTAGGTGAGTCGGTTAAGCGGCGACCCCTGAGTATTCGTTGTCGAGCTCAAGCGCACCTGCAGACTCGAAGCCAAAGCGGTAAACATCGCATGTTTGGGTCAATATATTCGTAGTCTGCGGGTGCATGTCCCGCTCACCGACAGATACCTGCCGGCTGTCTCTTACGTATTACTGAGGGAGAGACTGACTATCTATATCGGGTCATCAGCGGAAAGTTTACCTGAAATCAGGCGACCGGCGGCTTTCAGGGGCGAAGCAGTCGCTCGAATCAGATCCACGCAACCGGCTCAGTACGGCCGAGGCTGTGTAGAAACGCTAAATCGTTATTCTCGGTGGAAAAAATACGGCACGAAACGCTTTCAAAACTCGCGATAGTGGTACATGACAGAAACACATCGGGCCAATTACGCTGAAGTGTGTAGTGCAGTCCCACGATGGCAAATTTCGATCGCGTTCTTACACAGCCTCGGCCGAAAGCAGCCGGTGATCGATTGCTGCAATTGATGACTAAATCTAAAAGAAAAGCCCCAACCGCTACGCGAGCGCATCTCTCAATTGCCCTTATCGTCGTGATGCTTTTCCTCGGCCCATTTGACGTTTGCGGTATATCTCTGCGCCGTCACTAATCTGAGCACGAGCCCAATACTCTCTTTCCTTACTAAACACTGGATTCCCCTGCTTTTCGTGCCGGCGTTGTTGCATTGCGTCGCGCTTTTGCGACTGATTCATTTGCGATTTCTGAGGAGGATCTACATTCCATTCTTCGACGGTTGGTTCATTCATCTGATTATATCGCTGCCTTACGTCACTACGCTTATTGCCACGTACCCTTTGTCGGATATGGCCTAATTTGGGCGACTGCTTCTGGCCGAGTGCAGAAGTTATCCAGGCTAAGAAACGAACGACTGCTTTACTTCGCATAGCCGCCGCTCGGAGCTCTTGGGCTATACTTTCTGCTGATGACCCGTTGCAGACGTTCTGTTGGAGGTGCTGATGAAGCGCACTTGGACGATTATTGGCGTAGCTGATGTCTCTCACAGCTTCGGCTGGTACCAGTCGCTGTTCGGTCAACCTAAGTCTTCGCCTGCGCATACCGACTTCGGGCGGATTTTGGATGACGATGGAACGGTCTTGCTGTGCCTTCATCAATGGGGTGAACATGAGCATCCGACCTTGACAAGTCCAGACCACGCGGCGCCCGGAAACGGATTATTGCTGTTCTTTCGCGTTGATGATTTTGACGAGGCACTTTCGCGTGCCAGAGCGCTTGTCGATCGCCTCGAAGAGGAACCGCAGAGAAACCCGGCCACGGGAACCTTAGAGTTCGCGCTGCGTGATCCGGACGGCTACTACGTCATGGTGAGCGCGCTGGATTGACGGTATGGCTCGGTCCACAATGGCCGCTCTTGGCCGAACTGAGACGCTCGCCAGGAAGCTAACTGAGGGGCTGCTGCTTACCCAGAGCGGACTGAAGCCATCAAACAGGCCAGATCTGCCGTCCAGCTCTCGCCTGCAAGAACAGGAATGTCGCCAGCTGCACCTGTGCGCCCGCTACGCTCAGCACTACCAGCCTTGGCCTGATCTCCGTTTTTCAATTGAGGTCCGATTGAGACGGCCATGAGGAAAATAGCCGGATAAGCCCTTTGACACTTTGACGGCTCAGCGCTCGGTCCTGCTGATGAGTTTGTTCGTACGTTCATCGAACGTCTGTGATACTTTCCCCGGCAGTTAGTATCTTATAGTCGTTACATCCGACCCGTTGCAGGAATAGTAAATGATCAAATCACTCGATAAGGTCCTACAGGACAGCAAGCTGAACAGTCAGACCTTAAAAGCGCTGGCGGAGAATAGTTTTGACTCCATTCTGATAACAGACGCCACGGCCAGAACCAAGATTCTTTATACAAACAAGGCTTTCAAGAATCTTACCGGGTACAGCCCGGCAGAAGTGCTGGGAAAGACGCCAAAGATCTTACAGGGGCCAGCCACAGACAAAAAGGTCATCGCTCGACTGGCCAAGACTCTCAGCGCCGGCGGTCGATTTGAGGGTAAGGCGATCAACTACAAAAAGGACGGCACCCCTTTTCTCATGCATTGGCGCGTTGTGCCGGTGAAGTTGGGTAAAAACACGAATGTCTGGCTCGCGATCCAGCGTGAAACGTTCAGCCTCTAGATTTTGCTGCCGATAAAGATGAAACGGGGCCAGATCCAATAGCAGCGATCTGACCCCACTGTTCCACTTGCCCCTGTCTCAGCTCCGCCCGGCAGCGCGGCCACCTTGCTTTCAGCGATTCATTCGCGAGCTGGCCTGCATTTTGCCGTTGTTGTGCAGAGATGTATTGACATCATCCAGCGCGTAGCGAAGCTCCCAGGCGCTGGCATTGGCGCTTTCTGCTGTGCTCGCTGCCGTCAGGCCCATCTGCAGTCTTGCACGTTCCTCTGAGTTGAGGCCGCCAAACCGGATTAGCTTTTCGGATGCCGCCATGTAGACCGCAGCCGTGCCCTCTGCGTTTCCATGATTGAACATGGGTACGCCGCGGTCGATCGCCATTCTGATAATCGCGACCGCTTCGCTGCGCGACATTTGCGCCGGCGGCAGAATCACGCGGTCGATCACATGCACCGTACCGTTGCTGGCATTGATATCGGTTGCGACGATACGTGCATTTTCAATGTTAAAGCCGCCTTCCGTCTTGCTGATTCCGGCGTCTATGCCGGCTAGCGTGTTAAGAACGACGCCATCAGCGAGCGCACTACTGCCAATGTTGCCGGCGATGACGTGGTACTGCAAAATGGCTGCAAGTTGATCCTTGTTCTCTGGCTTCAGGAGGGTCTCAATAGTGCCCGCCGGCAGCGCGCTGAAAGCCTCGTCGGTCGGCGCGAAGACGGTCAGCGGACCATCCCCTTTCAATGCGTCAACCAGTCCGGCTGCTTTGGCTGCCGCAATCAGTGTGTTGAACGTGCCGGCGCTCGCGGCCGTTTCAACGATATCCATATTCATGGCCTTGTTGCCATGCTGCTGGGCAATTGCAGGAGATGCCAATACTGTCGTTATAAAAAGCGCGCAAAATAGTTTAAGAGGCTTCATGTTTTCGTCCTATTGTCGGGTTATTCGATTGAGGGGCGATGGCCAGTGACAACGCTAGTAGACCCTATTGAGATGACATTTAGGATTCACTCGCGTATCCAAATGTTTCCAATTGCATCTGCAGACTGATATCAAACGGTGCGTCGGGCAGGACCGCAATACCTGGCCAGCGCTGCCGGACCTCTGGGTGCGGAGTATTTTTGTGGATGCTATTTCCGCTCCTGGCCGTTCTGAGACGGTCACGGTTGAACTGGACGAGTGGCTGCTTCACGTCGCATAGCAGCCGGTCGAGAAATGTGAGGTAAAATGAAGGCTAGTGACCCGAAGCGGTCATCATCCCGATTAGCACACCCCTTGGTTTTCAACCTGTTGGATAGTTCCCAGAATGGACGTTAAGCTTGCAGTAACAGTCTTCGGAGTCGTCTTTTTAGCGGAGTTGGGTGACAAAACCCAACTGGCGACGCTTCTCTTCTCTGCAAAGTCTCCGGACAGTTTGATCACTGTTTTCTTGGGAGCATCTTTGGCACTGGTTGCCACATCAGCGATAGGTGTGGCAGCAGGAGGATTTGTTGCGCAATACGTTAGTCCAAAGCTTCTGTCCTACGTTGCCGGCGCAGGCTTTATGATCATCGGCATACGGACTATTTGGCAAGCGACATTGAGTAGCTAGATACCGATATCAACGGCTACTCTTGGCCGAGGCCGTGTAAAAACTCGGGCGAAATTCGCCCTCATGGGACAGCGCTAGACAGATGATCAGGGACGCTGAACAACATGCTTGCTGTGTTCCACCAGCTTGCAACCAACGATTGCTGAGAGTTTCAATTTCCCACCGACTAATCTGATTTCACGTTTTTACACAGCCTCGGCCGGAAGGCGACGGTCACTAGGTTTGGGCTAGAATGACGGCTACTGACCCAAACCAGACCCTGGAATTGACATCGCTTTCGACCAAAAACGTATGACGTATTCCAAAATTCCGCGACAGTCATCTGCCATCTTTATTTCACATGGCGGCGGCCCTTTACCAGTGCTGGGCGATCCGGACCACCACGAGATGGTTGAGCACCTCGGTAACATTGCCTCAACGATCCAAAAGCCCTCGGCAATCATTGTAATTAGTGCGCACTGGGAAGAGTCCGTGGCCACGGTTACAGCGCACCCGGAACCGCCAATCATATACGACTACTTTGGTTTTCCACCTGAGTCCTACACGATCAAGTATCCTGCGCCGGGCGACCCGACGCTCGCGGCTGAGCTGGTCGAAATCCTTGAACAAGAAAACGTTGCATCCCGGTTGGATCACGACCGAGGGTTCGACCACGGACTATTTGTCCCGCTGCTCCTTATGTATCCTGAGGCCGATATACCCTGTGTGCAGCTGTCGTTACTATCAAACCTGGACCCAGAGAAACATATTCGCATTGGTGAGGCGCTCTCAAAGCTTGCCCGGAGCAACGTACTAATTCTGGGGTCCGGGTTCTCTTTTCACAATTTAAAGGAGCTGCTGGGTGGAAATGCGAATACTCCTGATCGGGCAAACGAAACGTTCGAGTCGTGGTTGGTTGATACTTGCACTGCCCCGTCGCTTGACGAGCACGAAAGGACACATCGCCTGATTGACTGGGCAAGCGCACCTGGTGCACGTTACTGTCATCCTCGCGAAGAGCATCTCCTGCCATTACATGTATGCTATGGCGTTGCCAAGCGCGCCTGCACCGGACACGCAGAATTGACAATCATGAAGAAGAAGTCCAGCACGTATTTTTGGTGATCGTGCACTAGCACCGGCCCCTTACTTCACGGCGTTAGATAACAAGCGAAGTGACTGCTTGTGGCCGGACTGAGTCAGTCCTGATTGAGCCTGACGAACGGCTGGTTTGCGCTCGAAAGCAGCGGCTCAAATGATAAACTGCTGGCAGACTGTTGATGACCCTTTGCGGACGTAAACGTATCGGGAATCCTGAAACATGGTAATGCTCAGATTCGATGTTTTTGGACGGCGCGTTCTTGTTTCAAGGAATGAAGGACGCTGGACAGCCTTCTATAGTGGCGCCGAAGGGAAACGCAGAATCGCTGCCGACATAGTGATTCCAGCCAGCACGGCGGAGGAAGACCTGCAACAGTACCTCGCTGATCTCTGCCACGAATGGGCAACGAGCTCTCATCCAGACGTCAGGAGGCTGTGACTGCTAGTGGCCGTTCTGCGGAAGGTCACGATTTCCGTAAAGCAGACACTCGCGCGGCTGGTTTCGAGAAAAGCAGACGTACAATACCAGCGGCAAGTTTCGGGTGCGAGGTCGATATCCTGAGCGGTAAGAATTGGCCGATATTCTGCAGACGAGCTATCAATGGGTCACGACGACAAGTGACAGAATTAGGCGGCAGAAACCACAGAAAGTGACGGAGTTAATTCCGGAGTGACGGAGTTAAGTCCTGCGGTTCAGAAAGTGAGTCAGTTTGTCAAACAGGATTGCTCGCGAAACCAATTGTTACACTTTATCGAGCAGGAATTGCGTAGTTTTGGGCGTTGTAGACGATTGAGTCTGATCGAACACCCTGCAGGGCGCAAAGCAATTTCTGCCCAGTAGATAAATATCGGTATCACGATCGTTGCGTTATCGCAACTGTTGTGGCAACTTGATTCACAAGGAGGTTTTGAATGACAATCGCTTTATCGAAATTACCGTATGAGCAGGACGCGCTGGAACCGCATGTATCTGCGCGCACTCTCTCCTTTCATTACGACAAGCACCATCGCGGCTATGTCGAGAAACTCAACAAGCTTATCGCCGATACGTCCTACGCGAGTTTGTCACTGGAGGACATTATTGCCAGGGCCCGAACAAACGCGGATATCGGTGTCCTCAACAATGCGGCTCAGGCATGGAACCATACCTTCCTTTGGGAAAGCATGGCGCCAACCGCGATCGCAAAGCCTGGCGGCGAGATCAAGGAGATGATCGAGAGAAACTTCGGTGACCTGGATGGTTTCAATCAACAATTCCGCGAAGCTGCTTTATCGCACTTTGGCAGCGGCTGGATCTGGCTGGTGAAGGATGGAACGAAACTGCGCATCATGACGACCGGCAATGCGGATTCGCCCGTTGGCACCCGCATGGAGCCCTTACTGACTCTCGACGTGTGGGAGCATGCCTATTATCTCGACTACCAGAACGATCGCGCGAGTTACACGAACGCGTTTCTTGAGAACCTGATCAACTGGGATTTTGCCGCCGCCAATATCGCCGGGCTCTCCAAGGGCCGAGCGGCCTGAGGAACACAGTCAAATTCCTGCCGGGCGCAGGGTCGGGCGGGTGCTTTCTGCAACGGCATGCGAGACAACATAGGGCCATCCTCATGGATGGCCCTTTTTTTATGAGCGTACAATACGCCTTCGACGAGACCTGAGGCGCAGACGCCGATGCACGGCAGCAATCTTTTTATTCTGAGCGGCGTACTCGTTGCGGGCTTCGCGTGTCAATGGTTGGCATGGCGCGTCAAGCTGCCGTCCATCGTCTTCCTGCTACTCACGGGCATCGTCGTCGGCCCCTGGCTCGGCCTGCTCGATCCGAACACGGTGTTTGGCGACCTGCTCGAACCATTCGTTTCCCTTGCCGTGGCCGTCATCCTCTACGAGGGCAGTATGACGCTCAAGTTCAGCGAGATTCGCGGCCATGGAAACGTGGTACGCAATCTGGTCACCGTCGGCGTCCTCATAACCTGGGTGGTGGCGACCTTTTCAGCGCACATTTTTCTCGACTGGGATATTTACCTGGCCGCGTTGTTCGGCGCGATCGTCACAGTGAGCGGCCCGACCGTGATTGTGCCACTGCTGAGGACGGTCCGACCCAAGAATGCCATCTCAAATGTGCTTCGCTGGGAAGGCATTCTCGTCGACCCGCTAGGCGCGATATTTGCGGTATTGGTATTCGACTTTATTATCGTGACACAGACCGCCGCGACGACTTCCCAGCTGTTCGGGACCCTCGCCACGATAATCCTGGTCGGCGCCGGACTGGGCGTTGTGGTCGGCCACACCTTCGGGGTCGTCCTCCGCAAGCACTGGTTGCCAGACTTCCTGCGTGACTACGGGGCGCTCGCCATGGTGATTCTCGTGTTCGGTCTCGCGGAAAGTGTCGCCACGGAATCGGGGTTGCTGGCGGTTACGATCATGGGCGTCTGGCAGGCGAACATGCGGGATCTCGATCTCGACGACATCCTGGACTTCAAGGAAAGTCTTACCATCGTTCTGGTTGCCGGCCTGTTTATCATTCTCGCGGCACGCATCGACTTTGGTGGCCTGCTCGGGCTTGGTCTGGGCGCGATAGCGGTGCTTCTGATTCTGCAGTTTGTCGCCGGTCCGTTACGGGCGCTGGTCAGTTCGCTTGGCAGCGAGCTGAAATGGCCGGAACGGGTATTTCTGGGCTGGATATTTCCGCGCGGCATCGTCGCCGCGGCCGTATCCGCGCTGTTCGCGCTGCGGCTCGAGGGGATGGGTTATCCGGGCGCCGAAAACCTCGTGCCCATGGTGTTTACGATCATCGTCGGTACCGTGGTCATTCAAAGCCTGTCTGGCGGATTCGTCGCCCGCTGGCTCGGTATCGCGAATCCCGACCCCAACGGCGTACTGATCGTTGGCGCGAATACAGTCGCCCTGGGCTACGCCGAGGCACTGCGCTCTGCTGGCCATCGTGTGTTGGTCGCGTCAACGAGCTGGGACGGAATCAGCAAGGCACGCATGGCCGGCCTGCCAGTATTCTATGGAAGCCCGGTATCAAGCTACGCGGAGCGACACCTCGAACTTATCGGTCTCGGTCGCCTGCTGGCACTGTCTCACCGGCCGGGCATCAATGAACTTGCCTGCGTCAAATACCGTTATGAATTCGGCCGCGATTCGGTGTACACCGTGAAACACGATTCGGAGTCATCCCACGAGAAACATCAAGTCAGCGGCGAATCCGCTGGCCGCGTCCTGTTCGACGGAAAAAAATCCATGAACGATTTGTTTGCACTGTTTGGAAAAGATTTCAAGACAAAGACGACGGAGCTTAAGGAGAATTTCGATTATGACGACTATCGCGAAAAACACCCGGATCGGCTGATTCTTTTTTTCACAACAGCAGGAGGCCGCGTCCGATTCCCCGTTGGTGAGGAAAAAATTAAGCTCGCAGTGGGATCGAAAATTACGGCGCTCGTTTCGAAGCTGGAAGAAGTTTCCGAGCCAGACGTCAAAGCGTGAAGCGATGCCCGCACTCTTTTCTCCCAAATTTCACGCCCGCATTCGATAGATCGCCATGACAGTCAGCCGCGATAACAGGAACTTTGAGCTGCTCGAGAAAGCCTTGCGCTTTGCGCGAGCCAGGCTCAGTCCGGACATAACCGCGCAGCGACTCCTGATCCTTGTCGCCGTCTATTTTCATGAGGGATTGAGTCAGCGCGAGCTGCTTGGCCACGTCGATTCAACCTCCATCACAGCGCTGTCCCGAAACCTCGCAGACCTGTCTTCGCTTACGACCAGGAAGACACCCGGCCCCGGCCTGCTGGCCCTGAAGACAGACCCTCTCAACCTTCGAATCAAGCGTGTCTATTTGACCTCGAAAGGCAAACGCTTCATGAAACAGTGGTTGGCAGTGGCGAAACCCTGATCGGCTGCTACAGGGCAGCCGGGCCTGGAAAAACCTGGATCATAGACCCATGTCGTCCAGGGCCCTGCATGTCCGCGCGTAACCCAGGTCTGCCATTTCCTCGGCGCGACTGAATTCGAAGAAGCTGCATGCGTTCCTCGGTATCTTCACAATCAGGTCGGGCTCATACGCAGCCAGTTTGAGTCTCGCAATAGCACCCTGCATGACGTCTATCGACTTGACCAGCAGATCTGCGGCATCCGGTGAGGCTTGTCCGGAGTCCTCGCTCTCCAACAGGCTGTTGACGAACTGGGAAATCCGCTGCCGATAGCCGCTGTCAGTCGTGCCGGGACTTGAAACGCCCTCTTTTTTCTTGAAGCGGGCATGGTAATCTTCGGACCCGCTGAGATTGACGGCTATCGTTAGATCGGTCGAATCATTGAGCGTCGGCGCAATGGGAATCGGATTCACCAGGCCGCCATCGACCAGCGTTCGGCCGTTCAGCTGCACCGGTGCGAAGACGCCGGGCACTGCGGTTGACGCACGAACGGCACGGAACAAAGACCCGCTGTTCAGCCAAACCTCCCGCTGTTCGTCAAGCGCAGTCGCAACTGCAGTAAAGCCCTTGTCAAGATCCTCGATCTGCCGATCACCAACAAGTTCCTTGAGCACCTCGATTATTCGTTCACCTTTGAAGATCGACGTCCACGTGAACGAAAAGTCCAGCAGTTTGACGACGTCGCTCTTGTCGAGCTGGTAGGCCCACTCGGTATAGGTATCCAGTTTCCCGGCCGCATAGATACCGCCGATTACGGCCCCCATCGATGTGCCCGAAATATTGAAGATGGCCAGGTTGCGTTCTTCGAGCGCCCGTATGACGCCAATATGCGCATGGCCTCGGGCACCGCCGCTGCCCAGTACCAGGGATATCGTTTTCCTGTGTTCGCTCATAGCGCGATATTGTATCGCTGTATACGGACAAAAGCCGTATCCACCTGAGCATTGCGCGCAGCGATTGAAAATCGAATGGCCCTGGCATAAAGTCGGGCCAAGCCGCGTGCTTGCGGCTCTCCCGGGAGCCCACTCATGAACGACGATCTGAAAAAGACCACTCGGATTGTGCAGAGGCCCAAGGTCAGGACCGACGACCGCGGACACGCGGTCTGGGACGACACCATAAAGAGCGCCAATCTGGAGCTGGTCTCTACACAAATGCTTCAGCAGCTCATTGAATCCGCTGACGGCTCGACAACCACCCAGCTCAAGGAAGTCTCGCAGGGAAAAGATGGCGTGCTTGCGCACGACGCTGACGCGGGCCGCTTCGAAATCATCAGCGACGAAGAGCTGCAGCATATCCTCGATGGCACGGATGCCGAATATAAGGCGAAACGGGCGTCGCTGGTCGACGAGCCGCTGGTCGAAAAGGTCTCCGAAGAACAGGAACTCGAGCTCGTCAGCACACAAATGCTTCGGCAAATACTCAGCCCGGAGGACTTCAGCGAACTCGACGAGGACGGATCCCCAGCGGGAGGATTCGACCCGTACAACCACACCTGAGGCCGATCGCTGGTTCTGGAGACCAGGGGCGGCCGCAAGCTGTGGCCCGCGACCTCCGCCGTTGGGATTTGCATTTTCGGCGAACGTTTCTCAGAATCACCTGCCCGAATCAGCGAAGTACGTCCAGGCTCGCCCCGACCGTTCCATGCGGAACGGCTACCGATCCAGGTGCGAACGACGCCGAACAATACCCGCCATGGAGAGCTTAAAGACATGTCTTACCTGAATACCATTCGTACCCTGTGTTTGACGATAGTCGTCACGCTAGTGTCGGTTGCTGTCGCAGAAGACGACCCTCGCCACGAACGCCACGAGATAATGGAGGGCGTTGGCAAGGCAGCGAAGCCGATCGGTGAGATGTTCAAGGGCGAACTCGATTACGATGCTGACGTTGTCATGGCGTCGCTGCAAACCTGGCACGATGCGTCCATGAGGGTGGGCGACCTGTTCCCCGCGGGTACCGAAACCGGCATGGACACCGAAGCGGCGCCGGCGATTTGGGAAGACCGGGCTGGCTTCGAGGAGGCGCTCGCCAATTTTCGCGCCGCCGTAGAGTCAGCGATAGAGGCGAATCCGATGACGCTCGAAGACGCCAAGCCGACGGTCGGGCCTGTCTTCCAGACCTGCAAAGGCTGCCACGACACCTACCGAATCGAAAAATAATTGCCGCAAGCCTGATAGATTCGTGAGACCTTTCTGATGGGCCGCGCGGCTCGCTTTGTCGTCGGCGGGCTTGCCGCCGGCATCCTTGCGGCATGGTGGATAACCGAACCCCGGCCACTCACGGCGGCGGATCTTCCGGACCACGTTCCCGACCCGTCGGCTGGCGAGCAGATCTTCTGGGTCGGCGGCTGTGCTTCCTGCCATGCCAGCCCGATTGATGGTAAACGCCCGAAGGGCAGCAACAAGCTGTTGCTCGGCGGCGGCCTGGAATTGGATACACCGTACGGCATCTTTCGCGTGCCGAACATCTCACCGGATAACGATGCCGGGATTGGCGACTGGTCGATGATCCAGTTCGTCAATGCAATGCAGCGTGGCATTTCGCCGCAGAAGCGCCACTATTACCCGTCGTTTCCATACACGTCCTACGCAAGAATGTCCGTCGAAGATGTAATGGATCTGCGCGCCTACCTCGACACCTTGCCGTCCGTTGCCGGAAAAACCGGCGGGCACTCGCTTGGTTTCCCCTGGTCCATACGCAGGGGCATCGGTGCCTGGAAGTGGCGCTACCTCGATGCCGGCCCGGTCGTTCATTTCGAAACGCCCGGGGCGCTGGTCGAACGAGGCCAGTATCTTGTCGAGGGTGCCGGACACTGCGGCGAATGCCACACGCGGCGAGACCGCTTTGGCGGTATGATGACGACGTTCTGGCTTGCCGGCGGGCCAAACCCCGACGGCCCGGGACGCATCCCGAATATAACGCCGGGCGGCAAGAACGTCGCCGACTGGTCTGCCAGCGATATCGCCTACTACCTGGAGAGCGGCTTCACGCCAGAGTACGACACGGTTGGCGGCTCGATGGTTGCGGTACAGGAAAACCTGGCCATGTTGCCGCAGTCCGACCGGGCAGCGATCGCCGCCTACCTGAAAGCAATTGCCCCGGTACAGGACTAGGATCTGTCGCATTATGCGTGAAGCACTGAAAGGCCTGCACTTCTTTACGCACTTTGCTTAAAGCTTCAGCGCACTGGGGTACCGTCAACGACGATTGCTGTGGAAGGATCGGCCCATCGATTTTCGAGAGCAGCGTTGGCTCGTCACCGGCGCCTCTGGGGGATCGGACGTGCGATTTCACAAGGCGCGGCGGATCGCGGCGCCGACGTAATTGCGGCAGCGCGGAGGCGCTGGTCGAATTCCTGGACGGCATGTAGACTGCGGACCATGCTCTTCGTTAAAGCCTATATAGGAACGACGGTGCCGTTCCTCGTCATCGATGCGATCTGGATCAGTTTCTTCGTAAGCGATTATTACCGGAAGACCGTTGGACACCTGCTACTGGAAACGCCGAATTTCCTCGCCGCAAGCCTGTTCTACCTCGTGTATGCGGCCGGCGTTGTCATCCTTGCCGTACAACCGGCAATTGCCGCACGGAAGCTGAGAACTGCCCTGATCAATGGCAGCATTCTCGGCGCGGTCGCATACGGTACGTTCACGCTCACCAATTATTCCGTGTTGCAGGGCTGGACCGCCGGACTGGTTGTCTCTGACATTGCATGGGGCACTTTTCTTACCTCTCTTTCCGCCGGCTGCGGCTTCCTGTTGGCGCGAAACCCGGTATAAGGGCGCCCCGCTTCCCATTCAGCCTGGAGTTCATGTGCCCATTGCGGATGATCTTTACGACAAGCTGACTGACGACAATGACGCACGTCTTTGCGAGGACATTCGCGAAGAAGCCTGTCACGAAACACCGCGAAGTTTCAGTCTTATCCTGTTGACCAGCGTGCGGACGAAACTCGGCAATGCCATCGCCAACCCGAAGACGACGCTGGCCTGGGTCACGACCGCCGTCGGCGCACCGTCGTTCGTGCTCGGCTTCGAGGTACCCATTCGTGAGTCTGGCTCGATGATTCCGCAGTTGTTTATAGGCAACGTCATCCGCAGGCTGGCGGTGCGTAAGTGGGTCTGGGTAGCTGGCAGTCTTGGACAGGGCCTCTGCATAATTGGAATTGGCCTGTCGGCATGACACTCATGCTCCCTGCCGACGGCGGTATTGCGGAGCCCTGGCTGGGTGTACTCATCATTGCAGCGGGCCTGCTGTGGTTTGCGGCCGCAGGCATCCAGGCGCAAATTCGGGAGTACACCGGGGAGACGGACGGCGGCCGTAACGCGTTCGATTCTTTCAAACGTCTGTCGATCTTGATGCTCGACAAACCCTCTCGTCGCTTCGTCGTCACACGGGCATTGCTGATGTGCTCGGCGTTCTTGGGGCTGGCAGGTGCCGTCCCTGGCGCATCCCCGCCCGACGCCTGGATAACAGCACCCAAATCGTCCGTGCTAATGTGGCTGCATTGAGTTCCGTGGCAAGGGCATGCCTGTACCGGCAAGACATGCGGTGCCGCAGGCGTGCTTCAACACGCAGGAATTGTGCGGCGCACGGAACAGGACACCAGACTGGAGAACGGCTATGCAACTCGGGATAATCGGACTCGGCAAGATGGGCGGCAACATGGTGCGCCGCCTGCGTCACGCGCAGATCGAGGTTGCCGGATACAACCGTGATAGCGCAGTAACCGATTCGCTCGCCGACGAGTGCGGACTTGTCGCAGCCGAATCGGCGGAAGCGCTTGTAGGGATGCTCGATGCACCAAGGCTCCTCTGGCTAATGCTGCCGGCGGGCGAGATTACCGAGTCCTATGTTCAGCAGATGCTGGAGCTCCTCGATGCGGGCGACGTTTTGATCGACGGCGCTAATTCCTACTACAAGGATTCCATACGTCGCGGCGAACTGGCGGTCGGTGCCGGCCTCCACTTTGTCGACGCCGGCGTTTCCGGCGGCGTATGGGGACTCGATAACGGCTACGCGCTAATGCTTGGCGGATCCGACGAGGCATTCGCGGCACTGAAGCCGGTGGTTGAGGCGCTGGCACCCGCGGCCGACCGGGGCTGGGTTCATACCGGCCCGGTTGGCAGCGGTCACTTTGTCAAGATGATCCACAACGGAATCGAGTACGGCATGATGCAGGCTTACGCCGAGGGCTTCGCGCTGATGAAGGGCCGCGAGGATTTCGCGCTCGATCTCGGCGAGATTGCCGAGTCGTGGCGTCACGGGAGCGTCGTTCGCAGCTGGCTGCTGGATCTGTCGGCGAACGTACTCGCTGAGGATCAGCGGCTGGAGGAGGTGGAACCCTTTGTTGCCGATTCGGGAGAGGGCCGCTGGACCGCGCTGGAGGGCATTGAGCAGGGTGTCCCCACGCCGGTCATGAGCCTGGCACTGATGGCGCGCTTCTCGAGCCAGGGCAATCAGGATTACTCGTCGAAATTGCTCGCCATGCTACGAAACCAGTTTGGCGGCCATGCCGTTCGTTCGAAGAAGAGCTAAAGGACATGTGCAGCGGGATTCCATTCTGCTGCGAAAGCTCCGAGCCCGGGTCCTTGTCGACCCCCTATGGCTGTAGTCCAAATCCCTGTACATTCATCGCAGCAAATTCGCGTGCGCCGATTGAGGAAGAACATTGACCGACAGCCAATACCCGCATCTGTTCGCACCGCTCGACCTTGGTTTTACCGCTCTGAAAAACCGGGTCCTGATGGGCTCCATGCACACCGGCCTCGAAGACGGCAATAATCATGAAAGGCTGGCTACCTATTTCAGGGAGCGTGCGCGCGGCGAGGTTGGTTTGATCATAACCGGCGGCTACGCGCCCAACCGGGCGGGCTGGGTCAAACCTTTCGCCGGCAAGCTGACGACGCGCGCGGAGGCCGCAAAGCATCGCCAGGTAACCGCCGCGGTGCATGCCGAGGACGGCAAAATTGCCATGCAGATACTGCATGCCGGACGCTACGCCTATCACCCGATCGCCGTCGCGCCGTCACGCATCCGCTCGCCGATCACGCCGTTTACGCCTCGAGAGCTGTCCACGGCGGGCGTGGAGAAACAGATAAAGGACTTCGTGCGCTGCGCGCAGCTTGCAAGAGAGGCCGGCTACGACGGCGTCGAGATCATGGGCTCGGAAGGCTACTTTATTAACGAGTTCCTGGTGACCCACACGAACAAGCGCACGGACCAGTGGGGCGGCGACTACTCGCAACGCATGCGACTGCCGGTGGAGATCGTGCAGCGCACTCGGGAAGCGGTCGGTAGCGACTTCATCATCGTCTACCGGTTGTCGATGATCGACCTGATACCCGACGGCAATACCTGGGAGGAAACGGTCGCACTGGCAAAGGCCATCGAGGGCGCGGGAGCGACGATCATCAACACGGGTATCGGCTGGCACGAAGCGCGCGTACCGACAATTGCGACTTCGGTGCCCCGGGGTGCGTTTTCCTGGGTCACGAAAAAAATGAAGCGCGAGGTCTCGATTCCGCTGGTAACGTCGAATCGCATCAACCTGCCGGAGACCGCCGAGCAGATACTGGCTGATGGTTGCGCCGACATGGTATCGATGGCCAGACCCTTGCTTGCCGATGCGGAATTCGCCAGGAAGGCGCGTAAGGGACGCCGCGACGAGATCAACGTGTGCATCGCCTGCAACCAGGCCTGTCTGGATCACACTTTTTCCAACAAGATGAGCAGCTGCCTGGTGAATCCGCGGGCATGTCACGAAACCGAGCTGAACTACCTTGCGACGAATAACAGGCAACACTTCGCCGTGATCGGCTCCGGGCCCGCGGGACTGTCTGCCGCGCTGGTGCTTGCCGAGCGTGGGCACAGTGTCGACCTGTTCGAAGCGTCCGACGACATCGGTGGCCAGCTCAACATGGCCAAGGTGATTCCGGGAAAAGAAGAATTCCACGAAATGCTGCGCTACTTCAGAAGGCAGCTTGAGCTGAAGGACGTGCGAGTACACCTCAATACTCGTGTCGAAGCGGCCGGTCTGGCCGACCATTCGTATAACGGGGCTATCGTCGCGACCGGCGTCGTGCCCCGCGACCCCGGGATCGAAGGACAGGATCATCCGATGGTCTTAAGCTACATCGATGTGCTTCACAAGCGCGCGCCGGTCGGCAAGCGCGTCGCGATTATCGGCGCCGGCGGTATCGGCTTCGATGTCGCCGAGTTTCTGCTCCATGACGGCCACTCGCCCACCATGAACCTGGAGGAATGGCTGGCCGAGTGGGGTGTCGTCGATCCGGCCGAGGCGCGCGGGGGCATTGCTGTGAACCGATCGCGACCGGCGGCTCCTGCCCGGGAGATCACTCTGCTGCAGCGCAAGGCCGGCAAGCATGGCGCCAATCTTGGCAAGACCACGGGCTGGATTCACCGCGCAACGCTGAAGATGAACAACGTGCAGATGATCGGCAATGTCAACTACGAACGCATCGACGATAAAGGCCTCTTGATCACCCACGGTAAGAAGCATGAACAGCCCACCTGGCTCGAAGTGGACAACATCGTCCTGTGCGCGGGCCAACGACCGCTGCGGGAGCTGAAAACGCCGCTGGAAGCTGCCGGTATCCCGACCTATCTCATCGGCGGCGCCGACGTGGCCACCGAGCTGGACGCGAAACGCGCTATTGACCAGGGCAGCCGCCTCGCGGCGCGGCTGTGACACCGGGCGGGACCAGGCTTGTCAGCCCGCGATCCATAACTGACGCAACTCCATGAGTCGCCGTTTCCCGCCAATGCCGCGAACAATATGGGCGCTCGGGTTCGTCAGCCTGTTCATGGACGTTTCCTCGGAGATCGTCCATGCACTGCTGCCGCTCTTCCTCACAACCACGCTTGGACTCAGTGTGGCTCTTGTCGGCCTGGTTGACGGTATCGCGGAATCGACGTCGTCGATCGTCAAAGTATTTTCAGGGTACATCTCCGATCGGATGAGGCGGCGAAAACCACTCATCCTTGTTGGCTACGGCCTGAGCGCACTTTCCAAACCGTTCTTCCCGCTGGCTAGCGGACTTGCACTTGTGCTCTCTGCGCGGTTCGCGGATCGCATAGGCAAGGGTATCAGGGGGGCGCCGCGCGACGCGCTCATCGCCGACGTCACACCTGCAGAAATTCGCGGTAGCGCTTACGGCTTACGGCAATCATTAGATACCACAGGCGCATTTCTTGGTCCGCTTCTTGCGATCGCGCTAATGATTCTTTTCGCCAGCGATATAAGGGCCGTATTCTGGATTGCCGCGGTACCTGCTGTGCTCGCGGTGCTCCTGATCATTTTCGGTGTCAGCGATCCCGACATTGACCATGCCGATAAAGAAGTTCGCAAGCCGATTCGGCTCAGTGATATTGCCCGCCTCGACAGGATTTTCTGGAGAATAGTCGGCATCGGCGCCGTACTCACGTTGGCAAGATTCAGTGAGGCTTTTCTGATATTAAAGGCGAGCGCGGATGGTCTGCCGTTGGCACTTGCGCCTCTCGTGCTGGTCGTCATGAATATCGTTTATGCGCTTGGCGCGTATCCTGCGGGCGCGCTTTCCGACAGCTTCAGCACTAACAGACTGCTCCTGCTGGGCGCTTGCACCCTTGTTGCCGCTGATCTGTTGCTTGCTTTCTCCAGCGGCCTGATTGCCACCTTTCTGGGTATCGCACTTTGGGGCATGCACCTGGCCCTTACCCAGGGCCTTTTCGCAAAGCTGGTCGCCCGAGTCGCCCCGCCGGCGCTGCGGGGTTCCGCCTTCGGACTGTACAATCTGGTCACTGGAGTGGCGTCATTGTTTGCGAGCATTATTGCCGGCCTGCTCTGGGAGTATGCGGGTTCAGCCGCAACATTTCTCTTTGGCGCGAGCCTGGCCACCATCTCAGGCCTGATGCTGGTGGGAGGTCTTCGATTTCCTGAGCATTGATAGAGACGAGGCGTCGTAAACCCTCCACCGCAGTTTTTCTGGAGCGATGGCTACGGCAACGTATAGGATGATCGAAGCTACCGGCGTTTGGCCGGTGCGGTCCCGCGTCGCCACAGCCAGGGTTGGCTGGGCCTGGCAACACGCTTCTCGACTTCGTAACTGATTGCAACCATCCACGGCATATAGTCGAAGTCGATGCGCTTTATCTCCGCGATCAGCTCCTGGTAGAACGTCGTCTCGATGGGTTGCTGTCGGTTCGGCCAGATTCGAAACTTGATGCGGAGTATTTCCTTGCCCGACTCGAACTTCATCCGACCCTCACTGGAGGGTCCGGTCACGCAGATACCAGGAAACTGCTGCGGCACCAGGGTCATCGCATTGAGCGCCACGGTCTCGATGCTGCGGCGAGTTTCCTCTTCGCCACGCAGCGTGATATCGACGATGCAACGAATGTAGCCACGAGGATAGTTGATGACATTATTGATCGTCCGGTTCGGGATGAATACGACAGCGCCCATCGCGTTCTCGAGCTCGACGAAGCGCATGGTGATGGCTTTGACGACACCGGTCTGACCGGAAACCTCGACCAGATCGCCGACATCGATCAGATCGGAAAAAATAAAGGTCAGGCCCGTTACCACGTCCTGTACGATACCCTGCGAGCCGAAGCCGATTGCCAGGCCGACGACAGATGCGCTGGCCAGGTACGCCGTCAGCGAAACGCCGAACTCCCTCAGTATCAGCCCTATGGCAAAGAAATACAGGCTGAAAATTACGGCGCTCGTCGCCAACGTGCCGATGGAACGCAGTTTCTGATGACGTCGCACCTGGTCGCCAAGAAATGCGCTTTTCACGAACTGGCGCAAGACGATGACTACGAGATGCGTCAGGACGGCGATGCCGGCAAAGACGCCAAGTCTTAGCGGCACGTTCAGTTTATTGACGAAAGAGAGAATGTCATCCATGGCAGGCCTTACCTATGACCGAAGCGGTGTTGCGCATCAGCTAGAACCACTTGCGACTGCGAAAGAACAGGCCCATGCCGACCGCAATCACCAGCATCGCGATCCACACGAACACGTAGCCCAGGGGCTGGCCCAGTTCCGGCATGCTCAGAGGGCCTGCACTGCGATCGAAGTTCATGCCGTAAACGCCAACGATAAAAGTCAGCGGAATGAAAATAGTGGCAATCACCGTCAATACACGCATTACGTCGTTCATACGATTGCTGACGCTCGACAGGTAGATCTCGAGGAGGCTGCCGACCATGTCCCGGTATGTCTCCAGCAGGTCCATGACCTGGATCGTGTGGTCGTAGCAGTCCCGCAAATAGACTTCCGTTTCCCTTTTCAGGAGCGGACTGGCGTCGCGCAAAAGCTGATTGATAACCTCTCGCTGTGGCCAGAGATTGCGCCGTAACACGATGAGCTCGCGCCGAATCTCATGCACCTTGCCCAGCGATTCCTGGTCGGCGAAATACAGAATTTGCTCTTCGAGCTCCTCGAGCTGCATGCCGAAATCCTCGAGCACAGGAAACGCACAGTCGATAACCAGGTCGAGCAGGCAATACATCAGGTAGTCCGCGCCTGCGCCCCGAATTCGGCCGCTCGATACCTTGAGACGATGAATGATGGGCTCGAACGTCGAAAACGACGCATCACAAAAACTGATGACGAAGTTGTCGCCAACGAACAGGCTAAGCTGATAGACCTCGACATCGCCGCCATCGACCGACGGCAAGCTCATCACGATGAAAAGGTGATCGGCGAACGCCTGTATTTTTGGCCGTTGCCCGCTATTGAGCACGTCCTCGAGCGCCAGCGCGTGCAGTCGAAAAGACGCACCGAGTTTGCGCAAAGCGTCTTCCGTCGGATGACCTTCCAGGTGCACCCAGGTCATGGTTTCGCGATTCAGGTACGGCTCGCAATCCTCCGCCGTCGCATTGTCGAGCACGGTAAGTTCGTCGACGTTGTAGTCGATAAGACGTATGCGCAGCGGCCTGGCGTCTTCCGGGCGCGCCCTGGACAGGGTGCCTGGAGACGTGCCGGCAGGATGATAGTTCTTGTTAAAGAGTGACATTACTGCGATTCCCCAGGCCTGGCTCGATCCCATCGGAGCGACGAAACAATCTTGCCGCACACACGCTTGCCGGCATCGTTCGACTCGCACTGCAGCGCTTCGCCGGCAGGCGCAGTATACCTGTTCGAATGCGCACGCAGCCGCTACCCTCCCATGGGGCGAGGTGGCGTCGACGCTGTCTGGTTTCGAGGGTGGAAGATTCCTGAGGGAATCGATGCCTCAGCGAAGTTGCGGCCCGGCGATACGAGCTCCGGGCTAGCGCAGAGCGCCGTCCGTTATCCACTGCCGGATCGCGGAGATTTCGGCGGCATCGAGTGCGGCTGCAGGCAGAGGCGGCATTCTGCCGCCCACGGTCGCGTTGCCTTCTATCTTGTGGACAAGATAGCTGTCATCAGGCTGTCCCGGTACGACGCGAACGAAGTTGCCATCCTGGAAGCTCGTCACGTTGACCAGCGTATTGAAGGCAGCGTCCGCGTTACGAAGATCCATATCGGGAATGCCGCTCGTGCTTCCCGCGCCCGAATGGCAGTTCGCGCATCGTGGCGAAAAGACGACCGCCTGGATCTGGTCGAGCGTCGGTCCGATCATGACCGGCGTCATGATCGAGAACTGCACTACGAAATCACCGCCTGCCGTGCCATTGCCGCTCGGGAAATTCGTGAACTCGCCGTCGAGCGCATTCGCATCCAGGTCCATGATGACGTTCGCACCGTTGCCGTGCAGCGTCACTCGGTAGGTATCATCGGCGAGCGTAACGCCGTTGAGGTCGAATACCGCGCTGGCCTGGTTACCACCCGGCACACTGATACTTGCCGCGGTAATCTGCACTTCATTACCGCTGTTGAAGTTGCCGTCACCGCCGCTCGCAAACAGCGTGTACGTCAGCGCATTGACCGTCGAAACATCGAGATCGCGCGAGAAGCCCGCGATGATCTGCGCCGGCTGCGCGGTGAGACCGGCATTCGGTGCCGGCGTCAGCGAGGTCACCTGGATCGGATTTTGCACGACAACCGTGTCGTCAACGGCACCGGCACTGATCCACTGTCGAACAACGTCGATGTCAGCTTGCAAAATCGCGCCACTGGGCGGCATGACGTTACCCGTCGCCGCGGTTCCCTCGAGCTTCTGGATCAGGTAGCTGGCATTCGGATCACCGGCGTTGACGCGCTCTATCGCAGCATCCTGTGTGCTCGGGATACCAACGAGATTCGCGTAGCTGCTGGCGGCCTCGAGGTTGAGTCCGGCAGCCGGGTTGCCACCACCATGGCAATTGGAACTCGCGCAACTCGGCGTAAACAAGCCGGCCTGGATCTCGGAGAAATTCGGTCCGAACGAGGCTCCAGGCGGTGGTGGAGGCGGTGGTGGTGGAGGCGGTGGTGGTGGAGGCGGCGGTGGCGGATTGTTGTTCTGTATACCCGCGACAGCGTCATCGTAGGTCTCCACATCACAGGCACCCAGCAGCCCCGTCAGTACGAGCATTGCGAACAGCGTTAAGTACAACCTTACTGCCATGAATCTGCCAACCACGGATGTTTCTCGGGACCATGAAATCACGGTATCAATGTTATCGTGATCGTAACGCCAAATCGGGACGTGCGTCACGGTCCTGCCTGTATCAAAACGGCGACAAAACGGCGCCGATACCGCGGTTCACCCTACCTGTCGCGCTGCTCGATGCGCGGACCGCGGTCGGCGGGAAGTAATCAGCGCCCTGTTTCGCCCGGGTCCGGACTCTCCTGTGCGCTCTTCGGCTTCGTGCCGATGATGTCGAAGAAGACGCCAGCCAGGACGTTTACGCGCGTAACCCGGAATATCAGCTTCGAAAAAGAAATCGGACGAACTCTGCGAACCTCGCGGATCTTAGGTAGCAAAATAAAGACGACAATCGCGCGTACGGCCGTCGAGATGAGGAACACGCCAATAAGCGGGCTGAGCCATCGCCATGAGAGCCCGAAGGCCTCGATCCCGCCGGGCAGGACGGTTCCCAGGTAGCCGCCGATCATGGCGCCGACGAAGATGCCAATGCTCGCCAGAACGTTGTGTATCGCGAGGTAGGTGGTTCGTTTTTCGCTGGCGATAAGATCGTAGAGGAAGTTGCTGGCGCTCAGCGTAAACCCTGCCCAGGTAAGGCCGCTAAGCGCCTGGGCCAGCAGCAGGTACCAGTAGTTACTCGAAAACGTCCACATCAGCGGCATCAGTGGGACCAGGATTCCGGTCGCTGCCAGGATTCTTCGATTTCCGAAAACATCGCTGATTCGACCCCACTGATTCAGCGTCAGGAATTGCGCGATGATGGCCATCGCCGTGTTACCCATAAATTCGACGTAGCTGTAATGCAGGTCGCGCAGCATATAAACGGCGAAAAAAGGCGATGCGACTGCGACAGAGCACTGCATCAACGCAAAGAAAATCGAAAACCGTGCAAAATTCGACTGAACGAGTCTTTGCCACCAGCTCCTGCTAACCGGCACTTCCATCGTCGCAACGTTTCCTGACGGATCGTGCATTCTTGCCAGGTGATAGACCGACACGAAGCGCGCCAGCATCGCGATACCGAATACGATCAGAAAACCCGCCAGCGTGTGTCCGCTTACGTTCATCAGGTGCAGCACAACGCCGCCGGCAACCAGCGACACGAAGGTGACCAGCGAGACGATTCGCGTTCGCAGGGCGAAGAATCTTCCGCGGCGGCGATCAGGCACGATATCCCCCATCATGCTACCCCACTGCGGTGCCGCCAGGTGTGCGCCGCACTGATACAACACCACCGATGCGATCAGCAGTGGAATAGCGGCGTCGCGATAGAACAGGGGCAGAGCCGCGATAGGCAACCACGCAAGCGCCTGCAGGCTCGCGCCCACCAGCACGATAGCCTTGCGGTGACCGGTGAGCCTGCCGACCCATGCAGATAGCAGCTGCACGAAAGAAGCCAGCAGTGCCGGCAGGGATGCGAGCAGACCGATCTGCGGCGTGCTGGCTTTGAGAAACAGTGCGAACGCCGACAGGTAGGTCTCACCGATACCCAGCATCGTGGCATAACTGGCGCCATCCTTTAGCGAATGGCGCAACGACCTGTCGACCGTGGGATCACTTGCATAAACGTTGCGCGGCATCGACTTTATCCGCGCACGACCGGCGCCAGGCCGGCCGTTTTGGGCCGCAGTGAACTGCCACCTGGTTTTCTGTTAACGGTCTTCAAGAGAGTCTCGCCATTTCGTGATGGCGATCGCTGTGACAACGGATAGCCTTTGGATTTCGCGCGAATTGAGCGCTCCAATCAGGTTTCTGTCAAGCGGTATCACAGTCGCTGTGCGCTTTTCATGATGCAGGTCACAGAAAATCCGGTCAGGGTATCGAGACTGTAACGACAACGGCGCGATGATCGGACGGCCAGGGCATCACCACCAGGTCCGTCATGGGGGAGGCTTCACCAATGACAGCGGCTGATTCGATGCTTACATCGGTGCCACGCAGGAAGATGTAATCGATGCGATCATGGTGGTCGTCCTCATCATCCGCTGAGCTTGTCGGCGTCCACGTAAAGCCCGGCGACGCAATCTCATCGGCGAAGACGCTTCTGTAGGCGTCCTCGAATCCCGCCGCTTCGATGCGGCGTGCCGTCGGAAAACGCACACTGATGGGATGTCGACCGAGTTCTGCGGCGCGCGGAGTCCAGTCGCGATATGACGGCTCATTCAAATCGCCGACGATAAACATGGCGTCGGCATCATCTACCGTAGCAACGTCCGCCATCAACAGGTCCACCGCCGCTCCGCGTGCGGCGGTCGCCGCGGCAATTGCGTCCTGCTCGGACTGCAGGAACGGCGCATCGTCATAGGGAATTCCGAGCAGCTGGTAGGGTTGATAGGGGTAGTCGGTGGGATGGATGTTGAATATGGCAACCTTGCGTTGACCAATTTCGATAATTGCGCCGAGGCCGTTCCCGGTCGTTCCGCTTATCGGGTATCGGCTGAGGATGGCGTTTGCCCACAGCGCCGCGTTTTCCTGCTGCTGCTCGTAAAGAAAGAAGCCCAAAGCCCGGGCGATCGCTGGGCCGACGCTGGGCCCTGCTGGCGGGCAGTCCTCGGCGGTGCAAGGCGAGGATTCCCGCCGGACTTCCTGCAGACCGACGATATCCGGGTTCGCTTTGCGAATCGCCGCCAGCGTCTCATCGATAGGCTTGCCGACATTAGTGCCGCCACCCCACATATTGAAGGTCATCACGGTCAGGCGTAAGCGGGCGGGATCAGCGGTGTCGCCGCTGCAGCCGGCGGCGATAAAAAGAAGCAACAACAGTCGTGGAATCATCTGGTATTTCCCGGAAAGTTACATGGAGCGACTGTTCAATGCGGAATGCCTTCGATCAAAAGGACTCGGTTTGCCCGAATGGTTTGCGCCGGACTGGCTAGAGCGCAGAATTTGCCGGGATAATTTCGACCGCCTGCCCCGGAGCCAGCCGTTCGGCGCCACGCACGACGACCCGGTCACCCTCTTCGACACCCTCCGCGACGGCCACCCACAGACCGACAGTCGATCGAATATTCGCAATGACCTGTGCGGCCGTGTTGTCGTCGTTGATCTTGAACAGGTGTGCGCTGCCGCCCCGCTCAACCAGGGCATCGCGTGGCACCGCTACGGAGGTCACTGGGTTGCCGGCAGGCAGGCTGACCTGTACTGGCGAGCCCACCAGCCAGTCACTGCCGCTTGCGTCCAGGCGGATTTCGACCATGCGTGACACGGCATCGCCCACGGGCACGACCGCACGCACCTCGTGCTCGCGTTCGGCGCCGCCGTTCCTCACCCGCACGGTCAGCCCTGGCCTGATGAATGCCGTCAGCGCTATGGCTGCGGGCAAGGCTATTTCCTTGCGATGGGTATCTACCAGTCGCATGACATCTTCACCAATGCCGATGTATTCGCCGACCGACGCGAGGCGCTCGACAACATGACCCGAAAAAATGGCACGTATTTTCGTGCGTTCGAGATCGCCCTCGGCGCGTTCGAGCTGCGCTCTGGCATCCGCGAGCTGATAGACAGCCTGGTCTCTCTCCGCCATGGACTCGTCCAGCAGGTTCGCCGAGACGTTACTGTTGACCGCCAGTTCTTCCGCGCGCTTGAGCTGTTTCTCGCGATACCGCAGGCTGGCTTCCAGGCGCGCGACACCGGCACGCGCGCGCTTGAGTTCCACCTGCATCAGGCGCGGATCGATTCGGGCAACAACGGCGCCGGCTTCGACGGCGTCGCCAACATCGGCCAACCAGGTCAGCACGCCTTCCACCTCGGCGGCAATGCGCGAATCGTTGAGACTGACCACGGTGCCGGATGCCTCAACGACCGGCGCCATGTTCCGCAACTCCGCGGCCGCGACCTGGACTTTCGCGGGTGGCATTGCGGGCATCCCTTCCTGGGCCCAGGCAGCATTCAGGCAAATCAACGGACCTGCGAGCGTAACGACGAGCTTGAATTTCATGATAGCGATTGTACCCGCTCCGCTGTCGATCCCGCCTCTCGCGAGCCCGCGGTGAGTTGCAGCAGGCTGGGCAGCAACAGCAAGGTGAATAGGGTCGAGACACTCATGCCGCCAACAATCGCGGCAGCCATGCCCCGGTAAATGCCGCTGCCCGCGCCGGGGACGACCAGCAACGGCAGCATGCCAAACAGACTGGTCAGCGTGCTCATGAATATTGGTCGCAGACGAAAACGCAGCGCCTGGTGCACGGCATCGGCGCGACTAAGGCCCTCGGCCTCCGCGGCCCGCGTCTGTGCCACCAGCAGGATCGCATTATTGACCACCAGCCCCAGCAGGATGATGAAGCCGATCATGCCGAGCAGGTCCAGGGGCTGAAATTTGATGGCGTTGACAAGGGTGATCGCGAGCACCCCGCCTACGGCGGCGAGGGGGATCGATATGACGACGAGGATCGCATCCTTCAGCGAGCGAAAGAGTCCCGCCATGATCAGCACCAGCAGGCCGACGGCAATCAGGAAGTTGAGTCCGAGCGTCCCGATCGCGCGCTCCAGGTCCTGAACGCTGCCGGCATACTGGATAGCACCGTCGGCCGGCATCAGGCTGCCAAGCTGCGGTGCGATCGTATTCTTCAACTCGGCGACCAGCGCTTCCAGCGACATGCCTTCCGGCGGATTCACAATGACGCTGTAACCTCTCGCACGGTTGAATCGCATCACCATGGCCGGCGAGGGCGAGATATTGATGTCGGCCACACTACCGAGCGGTACGACGCCACCCCTTGGCGTCGCGACCGGAAGTGCGGCCATGGCTTCCGGCGTATCGAAGCGGCTGGTCTTGAGGTAAATGTCGACGCGCTCGCGGCCGGTGAAGTATTCGCCAAGCCAGACCCCCTGGCCGAGCTGCATGATGACGCGTGTCAGGTCCTCCCGGGTCCAGCCGACCTCCGCAAGGCGCACATCCTTCGGCACGAACCGGAGCTCGTTAGCTTCCGCGAAGGGATCCGGTTGTGGCTGTGCCGACGCGCCTGGCAAGGTCGACGGAATCAGCTGCATCAATTGCGCGACGACCGGCTTCAGGGCATCGAGATCCGTCGACCCGAGCCGCATCTCGACGCTGTTGGAATCCTCGAAGCCGCCAAACAGGCTGCGGCGCATCGTGAAACCGAACACATCCGGGATACCGGCGATGATCTCGGATTGCACAGTATTCTGGAATGCCTCGAGGTCGGTGCCGTCCGCCGGATTGATCGCCAGCCAGCCGCCGGTGGCGCCGGGAAACGACCACAGGAAGTAGTCGCGAACGGCCGGTGTCTGCTTGCCCGTCAGGTGCGGCTCGAGGCGCCGCGCCAGGAGCTGGGCAATCTCGCGGTCCGCGGTATCGACGTTGGTTCCCGGCGGGAAAAACAGGAAGCTATCGACCGTGTCCCGCTTGACCGGCGGCAGGTAGTTGCTTTCCGGCCAGAGCAGGATCGTAAGGAACACGGATCCGGTCATGAGGCCGGCGACCCAGCCGAGCTGCCTGCCGCGGCTGCGGGTCAACTGCATGAGTTTGTCGGCGAGCCGATCCCACGCGGCACCCTCCCGCCGCTCGTGCGGGGTCTTCCGCATCCAGTATCGGGCCGTCGTTGGCAAGATCGTGATAGCGACCAGCAACGAGATTGATACACCGATCGCGATGGTCAGCGCGAGATCGGCAAACATCTGTCCTTCGACGTCTTTCAGAAACATGATCGGAATGAATATCGCCACCGTTGTCGCTGTCGATGCGAGCAGGGCTCCCCATACCTGGCTCGCGCCATGGTCGCTGGCGGTCGCGTGATCCTCGCCTTTCTCGCGGAGACGAACGATGTTTTCCAGGACAACGATGGCGGCGTCGAGCACCATTCCGGTAGCGAAGGCGAGCCCGGCCAGCGAAATCACGTTCAGCGAGCGACCCGCCATGGACAAGACCACGAAAGTGCCCAGCAGCGAAATCGGAATCGCCATGGCAATGATGAAAGTGGCTCGCCATTGACGCAGGAATAACCACAGCACGCCGATGGCGAGGCAAACGCCGGCGATCAGGTTGCCGGTGAGCAGGCGGATCGAACGATTGATGTAGATCGCCGGATCGAAGCTGTACTCGGCATACAGCCCGCGTTCCCTGAATTCCGTCTCGTTGAGTTCGTTGATTCGTGCCTTAACGCCTTTCAATGCCTCGAGTACGTTGGCATCCGTGGTCTTGCTGATGGCGAGCCGCGCGGCGGTATGGCCGTTGTGATAGATGAAGCCCTCGCGCTGCGGAGGACCGTAGCTGATGGTCGCAAGATCGCCGAGCTTGATTGGCAATCCGTTGCGCCAGTCCAGAATCAGGCCGGCGAGCTCGTCAACATCGTAGCGGCCTTCGACTCGCAGCGTATAGCTGCGCCGCCCGACATCGACGACGCCCGAGGAGATGTTGGCGGAGCGCCCGATGCGCGCCGAGGCGCTTGCGATGTCGATACCGAGTTCCGCTGCCTTGTAGGGGTCGACGATGATCTGCAGCTGGTCACTGCTATTGCCGCCACCATCAAACGCGTTCACCTGCGAAACGCCATACAGCGATGCGAGTTCGGGAACGACCACTTCGCGCAGGTAACGTTTGTTCTCCGCCAGGCGCTCGTCGTTGCCATCGAGTTGTTGCACGAAGTACTCGATGAGCTGGTCGTTCGAGTCACCCCACTCGCCGAGGCTCACCTGCGGCTTCTCGGCGTTTGCGGGAAGCGGTCGCAGCCGATTGAGCCGGCTGATAATTTCGATCAGCGTACGAGTCATGTCGGTCTCGAGCGAGAACTCGAGCTGCATGAAGCCGAAATTGGACATGCTCCACGACAGCATCTCCGTCATGCCCGGCGTGCCCTGCAGAACCTCTTCAACCGGCACCGTGAGTTCTGATTCGATCTCCCGTGGTGACGCACCGGGCCAGGCGTTGACAATGGTTACAATCGGTTTCTCGATCTGCGGAAGCAGCTGCGCCGGAATATTGATCACCGACAGCACGCCCAGCATCACGATTACCGCCGCGACGATGGCAATTGCGGCCGGGTTGGCAAGGCTCAATCGGGTAAGGCGCATGCGGTCGGCTCCCCCTGGTAGCCGCTCATTATAATGTCTCGATTGCGTGAATGCGCCAGTACTACTCAGCCCTTACTGGTTGCGCGGCTCACGATCTGCGCTGACGTGGTTGCAACCGTCGTGACTTTGCTTGTTCCCTCCAGACTGCTGCTGCGCGTCAGTGTGTGTCGAAACCACCTTTGCCAACCTCAAAGGCGATGAATTCTCTCGCTACCTTGGCGGCCACGCGCGTCAGGGGCGCCGATCCGCCCCGGCCGATTGAGTTGCTGGCCATGGCAATCACCAGGGCGTGATCGGGAACAACCATCAGTATGGCCGTCGAACCTGCGCGGGTTCCGCCGTGATGGTATAGATCAATAATAGTCCCTTCGCCGCTTGCCCTGTCGGTCAAGAGCAGGCCGCCGATGCGCCAACCGAATCCATAGTGCTGCGGATTGAGCTCACCACTTCGCATTGCTCTCGCGGTAAATATTGCTTTGCGTGTGGATTCACTCAACAGCCGATCGTCAAGCAGCGCGCTGCCAAATAGCACGAGATCCGTTGGTGTCGATGCCAGTCCACCGCCTGCCCACTTGTAGCTGCTATTCGTCGCCGGCGCCCGAATGACGGCCTTTTTTGAGAACGTCCCCACGTAGTCGGTCGCTCTGGTCCCTGGCAGGAAACTCGTCCTATCGATGGACGTTTTGTGCATAGCCAACGGCGCGAGAAGGTGATCCTGCAGAGCAACGCTATAAGGCACGCCGGTGACCATTTCGATGGCTGCACTGATCAGTGTGTAGCCGAAGGTGCTGTAGTTGAAGTCGGTATCGGGCTCGAATAACAGCCCGTCGTCTGCGAATAGCGCGAGACTGTCCACCACGCTTGCGAATTCGCGATTCAACTGTGACTCGGAGAATGTCGGCGGAATCAACGCAAACTTGTAGTGCCGGATGCCGGCCTGATGCGACAAGAGCTGTCGCAGTGTGATCGGGAACGGCTTCGCCGGGTATTCCGGTACGTACTCACGGATATCCGCATCGATATCCAGTAGTCCTTGCTCCCACAGTAGCGCGGTCAATGCGGCGGTAATTGGCTTCGAAACACTGCCGATAGCGTAGACGGTGTCGGATGTTGCCGCGGTCCGAGACCCGATATCGGCATAGCCTCGCGCATCGGCCCATATGAGGTCGCCGTCAATGGCGACCGCAACCGAGATCGACGGCGCGACCAGTGATCTTCTGTCGCTATCGAGGTCTTCGCTGAGCTTCGCGATTACTTCGGCATAGCGCGGATCCGAAACTCCGTCTTTGGCGGCGGCATCGGTAGGGCCTCCGGGAATCGGTTCCTGAAGCACGTAGACTGCGGCGACTACCGCAATCGTCAATATGACGATCAAGGCGAACAGCCATTTGGCAAACCTCAACATAAGGGAACAACCGACGTCACGCACGCGCCAGTCTCGCGACCCTCGCGCAGCACGCAGGCTCTGCAGATGCTGCCGGCTCTTGACCTCAATGGCATGCCTATTCCTCATTACTGACAATCGGCGCGACAGGCACGGCGACCGTCGCCGCACGTGCGCGAGCATCGGGATTCAGAAATTAGATGCCAGCCACGCCACAAAGGTTTAGCGGGAGAACGCGACGCTCGTATCAGTTCCCAGCCGCCTTGGCGGTGATATCGAGGATCAGCGGCGCCAGGTCGGGCAGCTTTGCATATCCCTTGCAGGACCGCGTTGCGCGTTTCAGCGTGGCGCGCGCGGCCTGGGTTTGTCCGCGTTGGAGGTAAGTCTGTGCCATGCGGCGCAGTGCCGATGCGGATACGAGCTCGGTCGCGATGGTGTCGATCTGATCATCGATGGTCTTGATTACAGAGGCAGGCACCAGATCGGCATCGAGGCTTGCAAGCATCGTATAGTAATAGGCTCGGGCCGCCCGATCCGCGACCGGCGCGGTGCCGCGCAGGTAGTCACGCTCGGCGATCTCGGCAGCGCGCACGTAGGCCGCTACCGCCTTGTCCCTGTCACGGCTTTGCCGATACGAATCCGCGAGGTTGCCCCACATCTCGTGTATTTCCGGGTTGCCGCCGGAGACGGAGTCGATGGCTTTCTGTCGCAGCTGCGCGGATTTCTCGAAGTCGCCGAGGAAATAATACGCCTGGCCAAGAAACTCGTCGCCGACATAGGACGTCGGATTCAACTCCCGGGCGCGTGCATACGCATCCCGCGCTTTCGCGAGATCGCCGTCGCAAAGATAGAAGCTGCCGAGATTCGCGAGCACATATTCGTTTTCGTGCCTGTTGAGCGCGGCCTCACTGGCATCGATCGCGGCGGCTACGTCGCCGTCAAACCAGTGCATTGTGGCGAGCGCGAACAGCGGCTTCCAGACGGCGGGATCGACCTCCGCAGCTCGAGTCGCGGTTGCCTTCGCGCGCAAAAGCGTTTCGCGATCGCCGCTCTCGCGATAGGACTCCAGCAGGCTCGATGCAAAACCGGTCAGCGCCGCGGCGTCCTTCGGGTTCTGTTCGATCACGTGCTCGTATAATTCCAGTGCCTCGCCGTTGCGGCCGGTGCGCGCCAGGAAATGCGCGTGCGCGGCGGCCACAACGCGGTCGTCCGGATCGAGCTGCACGGCCTGCCCACAGGCAAGCGAGGCATCATTTAATGCGCGTTCCTCGCTGTCCATCCAGTACTCTTCGAGCAGGGTCTGGCAAAGGCCGGCATGCGCCCGCGCATAGTTTGCATCCTGCCGCAGCGCCGCCTCGAAGCGGCTTTGGGCGCGCTTCACATTCAGCTCATTCGACGGCTCGTCCAGGTAGAACTCGCCTTCAAGATAGTCGTCCTGAACCGTCGTCAGCGGAAAATGGCCTGCGCCGCCATCGGCGACCGGCATGCCGACGGCTCGCCGCACGGCGACCGCGGCTTCCTTTGCAATCGCGCCTAGCGACGCCTGCAGCGCAACAGCCGGCACGCTGTCCGCCCAGACCTGGTGGCGAACGCCGCCTTTGAACAGGTATACGCGCACGGCTGCGAGTCGTCCGACTTGCTTGAATTCGCCGTCAACGACGACGTCGGTACGCAGACGGCTCGCAACCGCCGTCGGGTCCAGCGACCGGGTAACAACGTCCGCTGTCGCCGTTGCGACGTTGAAGTAGCGGCGAAGCTCGCTGCGGAGAACCGTGCCAAATCGGCTCTCCGGGTCATTGGAAAAAGGTATGACGGCCAGCGTCGCTGCGCCCATGTCCAGTGCCACCGAATCCGCTGACATCACGGCTGCCGGAGCTGACGACTCGACCCGGTCCGTTGGCCAGAACCAGGCGACAACCAGGATACCCATGAGGACGACGATGACGGCAGCCACTGCCGGCACACGCCCAAACTTCGACTGCCGTGACGCAATGCTGGCCGGTTTCGGCGGCGGCTCGTGTTCGTCCGCTGTCTTGTACAACGAATAGGCATCGACCCCGAGGGCGCGAGCAACGCGCTCCACGGTCGTTGGATCAACCGGCAACTCGCGAAAGACGCGGTTGACGACATCCTTCGGCGCCGTCTCCAGCCCTTCGATGTCGGCCATGCGCTCCGCCAGTGCGACCTGGGTCTTCAGCCCGGCCTCGGTAAGCGCGTGCGCGAGCTTGATCCGCGACGCGCGAATGCCTCGGTTGCGTTGTTGGCTGGCCGATCGGCTCATCTGTTCCACCAGGAGCGATACGTCCCTCAGATCTTATAACAAAAGCAAAAAATCGCGCTAATTGCGCTTAAGTGCCCTTAGCTGTCGATGCAACGAGGCCATTTCCCGCCTAATTTTGTGGCTGTGGAGGCGAATATGCGAAGCAAGCCCCGATGGATCGTTGCAGTTACGTCAATCGCGCTTTTCGGCTGTGGTGAACGGCTGTCCGGCAGCTACGCCGACGACGACGGCGTTACCAGCTATGCGTTCACGACCAACGGTCGTGTCACGATTTCGGTGCTGGGCGCCGATGTCGACGCTGAATACCGACTCGATGGCGACAAGGTTCTGGTCAGCAGCGCACAGGGGACGGTTGTCCTTACCCGGCGTGAGGACCACCTGTACGGGCCCATGGGGCTAGAGCTCAAACGACAAGACCAAGGAGAATAGCAATGGCACTGACAAAAATTTCCGGACCTGTGAGTAACTTCCGCGAAGAGACCGCGGTGACCAGCGCTCAGACCAGCAACCTGGGCCACACCTCGTACCGCACGGAGAAGCACATTAATTTTCGCGTTGGCAAACGTCCGGTTTCGATGAAACTCTCCAAGGGCATCGATCTCACGGATGGTGATCCAGCCACGGTGGTCGGCAGCGATACCAGCGGTGGCGTAAAAGCCGTCCTGGTACGCAACGACGAAACCGGCATCACGTATGGTATGAGCACCTGGTACGTAATGGCCTGGGCCATCATTCTGACGATCGCTGGTATCGCCACGCTGGGTATCTTTATCGGCTTCCTGCTGACACCGCTCGGTCTGTATCTGCTCTACAAGGGGTACCAGCTGGTGCAGGCAAACAAGATGATGCTTGCGTGAACAGGTAGCGAAGACGCCGTCGCTAGACCGGCGGCGCCGGCACATGGCCGAGGGATGCAGCGGCAGCGCCTGCCCGCCTGTGTCGCGGTGCCGAATCGATCGCATGCCACGGGCACACGACAACACGGCCGTGACATGAAACAATCCGTCTATTCTGACAACGGATTGCCGACATGCCGAAGACGAGACCTGGCACACTCCTATCGCTGCTTTTATTGGCGCTGCTCGTCGGCTGCTCACGTACGGAAGCGCCGCCGCAAGCAGCCCCGGCAATCGAAGAACAGCCGGGCGAGCCCCGGGCCGCGGCTGTCGCGATGCCGGATCGCTACGGCGCCGAGGTCGCCGAGCAAATATTGAAGGCCGGCGGGAACGCCGTTGACGCCGGTATTGCGGCCGGAATGGCGCTGGCTGTGACCTATCCTGAAGCCGGCAACATCGGCGGCGGCGGATTCATGCTGATTCGCATGGACGGGGAGAACTACTTTCTCGACTATCGCGAAAAGGCGCCCGGCGCGGCCGACCGTGACATGTACCTGGACGTTAACGGCGACGTCATCGAGGGGCTGAGCCTGGTCGGACATCTTTCGGTTGGTGTGCCGGGAACCGTCGCCGGATTCTGGCAGGCACATCAGCGCTTTGGCAGCCTTGCCTGGCGCGACCTCGTGATGCCGGCGGTGCATCTCGCAGAAGCGGGCTTCGTGGTACCGGAACACCTCGGCGGCGGCATGCTCACCGAGCTCGAGCGCCTCGAGGAGAAGACAAATTTCACCGACTATTTCGGCGATATGAAGGCTGGTGAAACCTTCAGACAGCCCGAACTGGCGGCTACGCTCAAACGAATCGCCGAGGTCGGTGTCGAAGATTTCTACAGGGGTCAGACGGCCGAGCTGATCGTCGCCGAGATGGAGCGCGGTGGCGGGCTTGTCACGATGGAAGATCTCGCAAACTACAAGGCTGTCTGGCGCGAACCGCTCGAGGCTGACTGGCGGGACTTTCGCGTCGTCTCGGCACCGCTCCCCAGCTCCGGTGGCTTCGCGCTGATCCAGTTGTTGAAGATCCGTGACTATACAGATCGCGAATTTGACGGTGTGACACACAATTCGGCGCAGTATGTGCACCTGGTCGCCGAAATAGAAAAACGCGTATTTGCCGATCGTGCCCAGTACCTCGGTGACCCGGATTTTGTCGAGTCGCGAATAGATGAGCTGCTCGGCGACGACTATATTCGTGGCCGCGCCCAGGAGATCGATCCCAAGGCGATCTCCATGGATGTCGGCGCCGGCACAGGCCTGCAAACACACGATACGACGCACTATTCAATCGTCGACTCCCGGGGAAATGCCGTATCGAACACCTACACGCTGAATCTCGGTTTCGGCAGCGGAGTGGTTGTAACGGGCGGCGGTTTCCTGCTGAACAACGAAATGGATGACTTCAGCGTCAAGGCAGGTGTGCCGAACGCCTACGGGGTCGTCGGCAATGAAGCGAACGAGATAGAGCCCGGGAAACGGATGCTCTCGTCGATGACACCAACCATCTTGCTGCGGGACGGCGAGGTGGTGATCGTGCTCGGCACCCCGGGTGGATCAACTATCTTCACGTCGGTGTTCCAGACAATCCTCAATATCTTCGATTTCGGCATGTCGCCGCTCGAAGCGATAGGCGCGGCTCGATTCCATCATCAGCTCCTGCCGCCGGACCTCATCCTGACGCAACCGGATTCGCCCCTGCCGGAAGAAACGATCTCCCTTCTTGGCGACCGCGGCTACAGGACCATGGATATCTGGAACTTCGGCGACGTGCAAATTATTTACGACGACGGCGAAACCATTCAGGCCGCATCGGACCCCCGCAATCGAGGCGAGTCGCGGGTAATCGAGCTGGCAACGAATCCTGTCGAGTAGACAGGATCGCGCGTTATGATCGGAGCCCCTGCATGAAAAGCGCCAAGTTGATGAAATCAATTGAATGAAATGCACGAAGACAAGCCGTGCAGCCTCTATCATTTTCGGAGGCACGGTGAGAAGGTGTTGTAAATTGCTGTCGTTATCAGCCGGGGACCGTCGAGCAGTCGTCTGGTTTTCCGGTGCGAACACCGTTCCGGTAAGAGGCCACCCATGATCTCGATCACCGTACTGGTCTGGCTTGGCTTCCTCGCGCTCATCGCGCTCATCGTCGCACTCGATCTTGGCGTGTTTCATCGCAAGGTGCACGTCATCAGCCTGCCCGAAGCGCTCGGCTGGACAACGGTATGGGTAGCGCTTGCCCTGGTATTCAATGTTGGCGTCTATTACCTGTACGAGCTGAACCCGGCCGGCTGGGACATGGACACCGACCAGCTCAGCGGAGCCGAGGCCGCCATCCAGTTCTTCACGGGCTACCTGGTCGAGAAGTCTCTCTCGATCGACAATATCTTTGTCATCGCGATGATTTTTTCGCACTTCAAGGTGCCCCTGGCGGAGCAGCACCGGGTACTTTTCTGGGGCATCCTTGGCGCCGTGGTGCTGCGCGGCATCATGATTTTCGGTGGCATCGCGCTACTCGAACGGTTCGAGTGGCTCGTCTATATTTTCGGCGCGCTGCTTATCTATTCAGCAGCGAATATGCTGGTAGTACGCCATGACAACCTTGCTCCCAACGATAATGTCGTTATCCGCCTGGTCAAACGCGTGTGGCCGGTGACGCCGGATTTTCACGGCAGTCGTTTCTTCGTTCGAATCGATGGCGTACGAACGGCGACACCGCTTTTTCTCGCACTTGTCCTGGTCGAGGCTAGTGATGTGACATTCGCCATCGATTCCATTCCGGCCATCTTTGCCATAACGCGCGACCCTTTCATCGTATTTACATCGAATATTTTCGCCATCCTCGGGCTTCGCTCCCTGTACTTCGTGCTGGCCGGCCTCATGGAGAAATTCCGCTATCTCAAGATGAGTCTCGTATTCCTGCTGGCTTACATCGGTGTGAAGATGATACTGATGCATCATTTTCCGATCCCCAACCTGGTGTCCCTGGCGATCATCGGCGGCATCCTGGCGGTTGGAATCCTGGCCTCGATACTCGCGGACAAAGACACGGCTAACCTGGTGTCACCGCTGGCCGGAGAGATCGAACGATTGGTCGTCGCGTCATACCGCGAGGCGCGAAAAGCCATCATTCTGCTGGTTGGCGCGTCGGTGCTTGTCGTGGGGCTCGCGATGGTGGTGCTGCCGGGACCGGCGCTGCTCGTTATTCCACTCGGTCTTGCCATACTCGGCCTGGAATTCGCCTGGGCCAGGCGGTGGCTCCAGAACATGAACGGGCAGCTTGAACGCGCGCGACAACTGGCAAAGAACACGGTTCAGAAGAAAAAAAAGGGCGGCAACTAGCAATGTGGTTCTGAGATGCGGAGAGCGTCCTATCGATGACCTGCGACTACCGCCTCGTGCGTTGCGAGGCACGATACGCGGTATGATATCGCTACGTTTCCACCGCGAGGGCAGGACTACCGTATGACTTCTTCGAGTGTGCTTCTGGCTACCGGCAGCAAGGACATTTCCGAGTGCGCACGGGCGGCCCGGGGGCAAAGCGCTGGCGGGGTCATTCTGGCCCCCGTGGATTTCTCCAGGCACTCACGCGCCGCCCTCGCCTATGCCTGCGAGCTCGCCGACAGTTTGTCGGCCGCAATCGTGGCGCTGCACGTTGTTCATGATCCGGGCGAGATGCCAGGCTACTACTCAAAGCTGATCAAGAAGAAGCGTTTCGGCCGAATTGAGGACACCGCGATAGAGGCTTTTGACGAATTCATGGCTGACATGATCAAGGCGCACCCGAAACTCGAATCGCTGCAAGAAGCACAAAGGCTGATGATTGTCGGGCTTCCTGTATCCCGCATTATCGAGGTCGCCGAAATTATCCAGCCCATGATGGTCGTCGTCGGCAGCCAGGGACGTACGCGCATGAAACAAATGATCATCGGCTCCAAAGCCGCGCAGATCCTGCAGCTGTGCCCCGTTCCGGTTACCGTCGTCAAGAACAAGAAACACGCGGACGAGAAGTGAAACACACCGCCCGGCCAGCGAGCTAGATCTTTGACTGCAGCCATGAGTTGGCGCCGGGCCCTGGTGGCGGCATCTGTTTTCCTCTGCAGTTCCTTTGCGTACGCAGCAATCGGCGATACGCCTGCGCTGACAGTCGGTCCAATGATGATCGGGCTCCTGGGCGGCCTCGCTTTGTTCCTTTTTGGCATCGATCAGATGACCGAGGCGCTGAAGGCAGTTGCGGGTGACCGCATGCGCGCGATTCTCACTACCTTGACGTCCAGTCGTTTTACGGGCGCGCTGACTGGCGCTCTCGTGACCGCCATCATCCAGTCCTCGTCTGTCACCACCGTGCTGGTCGTCGGCTTTACGACCGCCGGCCTGATGTCTTTCTCGCAGTCCATCGGCGTGATCATGGGCGCCAATATCGGCACTACCATCACGGCGCAGATCGTCGCCTTCAAGGTAACGAAAGCCGCTCTGCTGATGATTGCCCTCGGCTTCGGCTTTCTTTTCTTTTCGAAAAAGGATGCGCTGCGAAACTACGGCAGCATCGTTATGGGGCTCGGTCTCGTATTTTTTGGTATGAGCATCATGAGCGATGCCATGCAGCCTTTGCGCAGCTACCAACCGTTTCTCGATCTCATGGCGACGATGGAGAATCCCTTTATCGGCATCCTCGTTGCGGCAGTATTTACGGCGCTCATTCAATCCTCGTCGGCAACCACGGCGATCGTTATCGTGATGGCCGGACAGGGCTTCATCACGCTCCCGGCCGGTATCGCCCTGGCGTTCGGCGCGAATATTGGCACCTGCGTCACAGCCCTGCTTGCCGCTATCGGAAAGCCCCGCGAGGCCATACGCGCAGCCACGACGCATATCCTGTTCAACGTTGCCGGCGTCTTGCTTTGGGTGGGCTTTATCAATTACCTGGCATCCCTCGTAACCACCCTTTCGCCGGGGCACCCGGAGCTGTCGGGCGCTGCGCGTATGGCCGCCGAGACCCCGCGACAGATTGCGAACGCGCATACGATTTTCAATATTGCCAACACGCTGTTTTTCATCTGGTTTACGACACCGATCGCGCGTTTCGTAGAGTGGCTGGTGCCCGACCGCCCGCTCGACGCGGACGCCATAATTCGCCCCAAATACCTGGATACGGCGCTGCTGGTGACGCCCTCCCTTGCCCTGATTCAGGCAAGAATGGAAATCAGGCACATGGGTGAACAGGTGCAGGAAATGCTGGCCGATATCATGCCCGCGATTCTCAAAGGCGAACGTGCCTCGCTGAACGATATAGAACGGGCCGACGAGCGCGTCGATACCCTGTATGCCGGCATTGTTACCTATCTCGGCAAGATCAGCCGCCTCGAGTTGAGCGAGAAACAGACCGAAGAATTCCTGCGCCTGATGGATGCGGTCAACGATCTCGAAAATATGGCGGACGTTATCGAAACGAACCTGGTGGTTCTCGGGCGACAGCGTATCGAGAAAGGCGTATCGATCAGCAGGCCGACGCAGGAAGTCTTGAACGGCTTCCACGCGGTCGTCACGAGGGCGGTCGATGCCGCGATCAAGGCCGTGTCCGACAACGATATTGTGGCTGCGGAGTCGGTGACCGGAATGAAAAAGGAAATCAAGGCCCTCGCGAACTCGGCCGCCATTCACGAATCGAAGCGCCTGGTCGTCAACGAACCGAATCGCATCGAGGCCTATACCATCGAAATGGACATCACGGAAAAACTACAGCGCATCTACTTTTTTGCCAGGCGCATGGCGAGAACGGTTACTCATGCAAATACCTGACAACATTAACCTTCTTCAGCGTAGCTTCAGCTTTGCTGGCGTTAAATAGGCTCGCAGGAACGCCATTGGCGTATTTGACGCTGCAAGGAGATAGCTATGACACACCACGAATACACGGTGCCAGGCCTGGTCCTGGCTGCACTACTCATGTCGCCGCTGGCCCAGGCCGAAATCGGTCCTTACCTGGGCGCGAGTTTCGGCTCGTCGCATTTCGATGAGGACTTCAGCGGCCTTGGCGTCGATACGGACACCAACGCGTTTCGTTTTGTCGGTGGCTTTCAGTTAGGTAACCACTTCGGCATCGAAGCCGGTTACCACGATTTTGGTAATTTCTCGGAAACCATCGATTTTGGCGGATTCTCGACGCGCAGCGTCGTCGCGGCGAATGGCTGGACCCTCGGTGGAACCCTCGGCCTGCCACTCAGCGAGCAAGTTTCACTGTACGGTCGCGGCGGCGTGTTCTTCTGGGACGCCGACGTGGAAGTCGACGGCTTCTCGATCGATGTTCCGAGCGATGAGAACCCCTACTATGGCGGCGGCGCCAAGGTCGATGTCACGCCGAACCTTTCGCTGGTCGGTGACTGGACGCGCTATGAACTCGACACCATCAATAGCGACGTGATCTCTATTGGTCTCGAATTTCGCTTCGGCCGGTAGCAAAGTCGCCTGGTGTTGTGCGAGCTGTGTACGCAGCTCGCGTAGCATCCGTTTGATGACCGCAGCGTGCTCGCTGCCCATGCGCAGCAACAGCTTCTGCCCGCTCGACAATGCCTCGAGATCGGGGTCCGCAAACTGGTAAAGCACGTGTGGCCGAACCAGCTCAATGGGTTCTTGCACTTCCGGTGTATCGAGCAGGTGATCGATAACTTCGATAACTCGGTCGTTGAAATAGGCGTTCGGGTAACCGATGCGCTCGTAGGACTGCTGCATCAGCGGGTAGAAGCGACGATAGGTATCGACCACCGCATTGAGGTCTGCTGACGTAATGCGGCTGACCAGCCGGTCGTATCGCTGGAAATTCTCGCTGCTAAGGTACACAGGTCCGTCGCTACCCTCCGTGTCGGCGCGAAATACGCCGCCGAGGCGGCTCACCGGCCGAATTTTTTCCGCAACGTGATTGCGCGGCAGATTGTCGACCGTCGCGACGAATCTGTCGATGAGGGCGTCTTTCAGGAGCAAAGGCTCAATCGCGGCGCCGAATACGTCCACCAACGCCAGAAGAAAATAACTGTCGCTGTCATCGAGCGGCGGCAGTGGCACCAGTTCCACCCGCGTGTCCGCCGGTGGCTCGTAGGGAGCGACCGGATAGCTTGGCTCCCTGCCAGCCCCGGCCTCGTCAGACGTCACTTCGGGCAGACTAACCGCCGGTTCATCCCGTTTCGGCTGTAGCTCGTCGCGGAAGTACCAGCCTGCAGCAATGGCCACCGCTACGAGCAGGATTACGAGCGGCAGTTTAAGGTCCGGGTCATCCATACTGCCTACTGTAAACTATTTGCCATGGACGCTGAGCAAAACGTGTTCGACAAGCTGCAGAAGGAATTCTACACGCGAGACAACGTTGTGGACGTCGCCCGGGACCTGCTCGGCAAGGTCTTGTGTTCCCGCATCGATGGATTTCTGACCAAGGCGGTCATTACGGAGACCGAGGCCTATGCCGGCATCGATGACCGGGCGAGCCACGCCTATGGCGGGCGACGAACGCGGCGCACCGAGCCGATGTATGCCGAGGGCGGCATCGCTTACGTGTATCTGTGCTACGGCATTCACCACCTGTTCAATGTCGTGACCGGCGGCGCGGAGAATCCGCTGGCTGTGCTGATCCGTGCCGGCCTGCCCCTGGCAGGGATTGACGAAATTCTCGCCCGGCGCGGCAAAACGCGTGTCGGCAGGACGCTACTGGCGGGACCCGGGTCTCTCACGCAGGCGTTGGGCATTCGCACAGGACATACGGGCACCAGCCTGTCCGGGAATCGGATCTGGATCGAAGACCACGGCATGGACGTCTCCAACGAGGCAATCGTGGCCGGCCCCAGGATCGGTGTCGACTATGCGGGCGACGACGCGGCCAGACCGTATCGCCTGGTCCTGGACACAGCTGCCGACTGGTTGCCTGGTGCCTCGCCGTAACGAATTGTCGCGCGGGACCGGATGACAGCACATGCCGGTCCAGCGCGGGCGAAAGGATGTCGCTGGCGCCTGACTTTCCTGATGGCGGATCACCCGGGATTCGCGGATACTCGTCGCCTGATTTCCCGAAGTCGACCCTTCCAAACAGCCGGGCATGAAAATAAATCGTATAGGTACGGAGAATCTGCGCGGCGATGTTTTCGGCGGCGCAACCGCGGCAATTATCGCTCTCCCGCTGGCACTGGCGTTTGGCGTTGCTTCCGGCATGGGTCCCATCGCCGGACTTTATGGTGCGATCTGCGTCGGCCTTTTTGCGGCGCTGTTTGGCGGAACCGACGCCCAGATTTCCGGCCCGACGGGCCCCATGACAATCGTCGCAGCAAGCGTATTTACGCAGTTCGCGAACCAGCCCGCCCTTGCTTTTACCGTTGTCATGATGGCGGGTGGCTTTCAGATCCTGTTTGGCTATCTCAGGATTGGCCGCTATATCAATCTGATGCCATACCCGGTGATATCCGGATTCATGACGGGCATCGGCTGCATACTGATCATTTTGCAGCTGGAACCGCTCATCGGGCACGTTGCAGCCCCCAATGTTGTCAATGTCCTGACGGCCCTGCCTGATGATATTGAGACTCTGAATTGGCACGCCGCCTGGCTTGGCCTGATGTCGCTGGCTATTTGTCTTTGGCTGCCGAAAAAGCTATCCCGGATTGTGCCATCTCCGCTGGTCGCGCTGGTGGTGTGTACCGTCACGGCCCTGTTTGTTGCTGACGTACCGCTGCTCGGCGCGGTGCCGTCGGGCTTGCCGACGCTGCAAGTCCCGGAAATCGACTTTGCACAACTCAATTTCATGCTTGTGAGCGCCGCCGTGCTCGCCGCACTGGGATCGATCGACAGTTTGCTGACGTCGCTCGTCGCCGACAACATGAGCCGCAGCTTTCATGATTCCGACAAGGAGCTGGTGGGCCAGGGACTGGGCAACCTGGTAGCCGGATTCGCAGGCGGCTTGCCAGGTGCAGGCGCGACGGTACGCACGCTTGCGAACATCAAGGCGGGCGGTCGAACGCCGTTGTCGGGCATGCTGCATGCCCTGATCTTGCTGCTGATCGCGCTGGGCCTTGGCCCGGTTGTGAGCGTCGTCCCTCATGCCGCCCTCGCCGGGATTCTGCTGAAGGTAGGCATTGACGTGATCGACTGGCGCTTCATCAGGCGATGGCATCGCGCGCCGAGAACCGATCTGGTGCTGATGCTGATGGTGCTGGTGTTGACGGTTTTTGTAGACGTCATCACGGCGGTCGGCGTGGGCATCGTCATGGCCAGTTTACTGTTTGTCAAAGAAATGGCCGATGTCCAGGTTCAGTCCATCAAGACCGTCGTGGACGATGCTGGTCACGAATTGCTGGACGCGGATGAGGCCAGCGCCTACCAGCTTTGCAAGGGTCGCGCGGCCATCCTGCATTTGTCCGGAGCGATGAGCTTCGGTGCAGCGAACGAAATGATGCGCCGCATCGTTACGGTGAAGCCTGTAGACGTACTGATTATTGATCTAGCCGACGTACCCAGCATCGATGGCAGCGCTGCTTTGACGCTGGAAGAAATCATGCAGCGCGCAACCGACGGCGGGCAGGAGTTAATGGTGGTTGGTATACAATTCGCGGTGGCACGCGTGCTCAGTCGCTTGGGTGCGCTCGACGGGCTGCGCGACGCGTCACGGTTTTCGACACGACTCGAGGCCATTACTGCGGCGCAGCAGGCGATTGCGGAACGCGAGCAAACGGCACGGTGACATCGGAAATCTCATGAAGCAATCAACCAAAGCAGTCTTGTTGTCGGGCCTTGTGTTTCCCGGCCTGGGTCAGCTGGTGCTGCGACACTATGTGCGCGGCTGGGTCCTGCTAGTGTTTTCGCTGGCAGCAATGTGGCTCGTCGTCAGAATCGCATTGGGTCAGGCGCAGTCCGTCCTGGATCAGGTGACGAGCGGCGAGGTGCCGCTGGATACGTCTGCAATCGGCGAACTGGTCAGGAACGCCTCCAGCACTTCGGACGATCAGATGTCCAGTATCGCTTTTACCGTATTCATCGCGTGCTGGCTGATCGGGATCATCGACGCTTATCGAATTGGAAGCGCCGCTGAGAAACACAAGGCGTCACCGGATATCAGCTAGCGCCCGACGCCAGGTAAGGAAATCCGGCTGTCTTGACGTACAGCGTGCAGCCGCGGTCCGATCGCGGACGGTGCTTCGAACCGGGCGGCATGCGCAGCCAGCTTCCTTCTGGATTGCGGCCGTATTCGTCGCTGAATTCACCGCTGATAACAAACAGCTCCACGCCATTTTCGTAGGTGATCTCACCGGGCTCCATCCCTGCGTCCCAGCGCTCGAGGCAGGTTTCGTCGGAATAGCCCGACTGCGCGTAGAGGAGTTTGCTGGCGGTCCCCGGGACCAGCCCCGGCTGCCATTCAAGCGCGTCGGTATCGGCGACGACGTGGCGCCGGTTCGGTCCGGGAAATTGCCGTAGCTTTACGAACAAAAGGCACCCTGGCGTCGAAAAGGGCGCGTGTCGAAAGCCTTCCGGATTGAGAAGATAGGTACCTGCCGGCCAGTCGCCGTGCTCATCGGAAAACACGCCGTCCAGTACGAAGATCTCCTCCCCGTCCGGATGATCGTGCGCCGGAAATGACGAGCGCGGCTCGTAGCGAACGATCGACGTAACCTGACCAGACTCGGGCGGGCCGACCAGGTGCACGCGCTTGCGCCAGACCGTGCCGCTCGGACTCGAGGTCCATTGCATTTGCCCGGTGTGTACCACCGCGCGCATCGAAAGATCGGCATTGATCTGCTCGCTCATTGCAGCAGGCCGATAACGAGGAAACCGACGCTCGCTATAGCCGCGGCGATCAGCGCGTATGGCAGCTGCGTGCGCACATGATCGATGTGATCGGTTGCGGATGCCATGGAAGCGAGCACGGTGGTGTCGCTGATCGGCGAGGCATGATCCCCGAAAATCGCTCCGGAGATCGCCGCGCCCAGCATGAGTGGAGCGGGAATTCCAAGGGTCAGTGCGATGGGTACGGCGATTGGGATCATGATCGCGAACGTACCCCAGCTCGATCCAACGGAGAAGGCGATAAACGCGGAGACCAGGAACACCAGCGGCGCAAGCAACGCCGGCGGAATACTGCCGCTTACGATATTTGCCACATAGATGCCGGTGCCGAGTGCGTTGGCAACATCGCCCAGTGCGAGCGCAAGCAGCAGGATGATCGCAATCGGCAACAGGTCGCCGGCGCCTTTCATGAAAATCTGCATCAGCTCGGCAACAGAAATATCACCCTTCATAAGCACCATTGCCCAGGCAACGGCAATCGCGAAACAAACAGACCACAGCACGGATACAGATCCGGCACCCTTGATGATGTTGCCATCGCCGGTAACGTACAAGGCGACCGGCATCATCAGGACCATCGCGAGGATCGGTAGTGCCATGAACCAGGCGGAGGGGATGTTGTCCTCGTCGATTACATCGTGCTCCGCAGACACGTCGACGAGCGGCAGCGAGCCCGGCCACAAGAGCTCGCCCCGCCGCGTACGCTTCTCGGCCTTTTTCATGGGGCCGATATTGATGTTCTTCCAGACGACGATACCCGCGAGCAGTATCGCGACGATTGCATACAGGTTGAGCGGCACTGCGGCGACAAAGGTCTGCAGCGGATTCTCGACGCCGGTCGACGCAACCAGGCTAATGATGAATGCGCCCCATGCGTTCAGGGGGATCATGACGCAGACGGGCGCCGAGGTTGAATCGATCAGATAGGCCAGTTTCTCCCGCGACACCTGGTAACGATCGAAAAGCGGCCGACTGACGGAACCCGCGACCAGCAGCGTAATGCTCGACTCGACGAAGATAATGAGGCCGATCGACCACGCCAGTATCTGCGCGCGAAAACCATTGTGAACCCAGCGCCTGGTTTCGAGGTAGTGCACGAAACCGCGCACGCCGCCGGAGCGTTCTATCGTTGCGATCAAGGGACCGATCAGCAACGTGAAAATGAGGACCCGCGCATCGCCCGGATCTGAAAACACATGAATAATACCGTCCAGCCCTTGCCCGAGACCGCTCAACGGGTTGAACTGATTCAGCAGGGTGTGTCCCATCCAGATACCCGCAAACAGCGAGAGGATGACCTGCTTGCTCCAGATGGCGAGCACGATGGCTAGCAGCGGCGGCAGGACCGAGATCCAGGTCGGATCGTTCATCGACTGTGTTCGCGCGGGTTCACGGTATTGCCTGCCCTGGCAAATGGGGACATTCTGAATTTAACGTATTAATACATTAAATTCAGAATGTCCCCAATAGCCGCTTGAAAAAGGGCGGCCTGCTGGGGCCGCCCCCTCGTACTGCTTGCGCTCAGGCAGCCTTGCCTTTGGCCATCGCCTGGACATCGGACGCCGACAAGCGTTGCCCGCCGATCGCCCAGTCACCGCCCTCAAACTCCTTGATACGAACCCAGGTCACGGGCCGCATGTTTTCTCCTTCCACCTCGATCATGGCGGCAGTGACTTTCTCGATCAGCTGTTCTTTCTGTTCCGGTGTGAATACGTTCTTGATGACATCGATTGTTACGAGTGGCATTTTGTGCTCCTTTAGCTCTGCATTTTTAACTTCAAATGATTTATGACTTCGCCCATGGGACCGCTCGGGCTGAATTCGATCGCTTCATAATCTTCATCGACCCAAACGGTGTGGCCTGGCGGCCAGTAGTAGACTTCCCCGGCCTTGACCAACTCTTCCCGGCCATCCCCGAAACGAATGTGGATAGACCCCTTTACTACGGTGCCCCAGTGCGGGCACTGGCAGAGATCGTCGGGAAGTCCCTCCAATAGCGGCGTGGCGTCAGCGCCTTTCGGAAAGCGAATGCGCGCAACGTTGATGTCGCCCCAGTCTTCGGCCTGGATGCAGACTCCGCCTGCTTCCAGTCGAGTCGGAAGATTCGTTAACTGCTGTTTCATTGTCTGTCTCCTGATCGTGCTTAGCTCGCGGCAACCTCGCCGCCAGTGAGAGCATTCTTGCGCACCGGGTCCGACCGATGCTTGGAGACGGCATGGAGATATCGTGGAGATTTCTAGGCGACAGCACCGGACTGTTCTATGCTGGCGGACATGATTTACCGTTTCGGCGCCTTCGAGCTCGACCTGGCCAAGGCCGAGCTTCGGGGAGACGGCCAGTTGTGTTCGCTCGAACCGCAGGTTTTCGCCCTGCTCGCATTCCTGGTCGAGCATCGCGAGCGACTGGTGTCCAAGGACGAAATCTTCGAGAACGTCTGGGACGGTCGCGTCGTCTCGGATTCTGCCCTCGCCAGTCGCGTGAAGTCGTTGCGCAAGGCGCTCGGTGACGACGGCCGGGCCCAGCGATACATTCGAACGACGCATGGAAAAGGTTTTCGCTTCGTGGCCGAGGTACGGGCTGAGCGTAGTGACGCCTTCGAGTGTCCGGGAAGCGGCGCCGCATTGGCTGAATCCGGGCCTACTCAGGCGGACCTCCCGGCCGGCGAGATAGCTGCGCGTCCTTCGATTGCCGTGCTGCCGTTCCGGCTCATCGGCGACGCCGGTCCCTACGTCACCATTGCAGACGGGCTGCCGCATGAATTGATCACGGAACTGGCGCGCCTGCGCTGGCTCTTCGTCATTGCGCGCGGATCCTCATTTCGCCTGCGCAGCGATGACCCCGATCCCCGTGAGGTGGGTCGACTCCTGGGCGTTCGCTATTGCCTTTCCGGCACCGTGGAAGTGACTGGCCAGAAACTTGCCGTGACGGCAGAACTGGGCGACACGCGCGGCGGCGGCGTCGTTTGGGGCGAACGCTACACCGGCTATATTGATGACGTACACGCCGTGCGCGCCGAAATTCGTGCAAAGATTCTTACATCACTGGAAATCCAGATTCCGATGCACGAAGCCGCCGGCGCCCGCCTGGCGGGGACCGAAGACCTCGATGCCTGGTCGGCGTATCACCTGGGCCTTCAGCACATCTATCGCTTCAATCGCAGTGATAACGAGGCCGCCGCGAAATTCTTCACGCGCGCTGTCCAGCAGGACCCGGATTTTGCCCGGGCCCATGCCGGTCTTTCGTTCGTACACTTTCAGACGGCCTTTTTGCGGCAAACGGAAGACATCGCCGGCGAGATCGCATTGGCACGCCGTTGCGCACAGCGCGGCGTCGACATCGACCACCTGGATCCTTTCGTCAACTTCACGATGGGACGCAGTTTCTGGCTGGAGGGGGATCTCGAGCGTGCATTGGCGTGGCTCGAGCGCTCCACGTCGCTCAGCCCGAACTATGCACAGGGTATCTATGCGCGGGCATGGACGGAAACCATGGCCGGGAGCACCCTCGATGCTCGCGAACACGTCGATCTGGCGATGCGCCTCAGCCCGCTCGACCCCTTGTATTACGCCATGCTCGGGGCACGCGGCATGACGCACATGGCCGGAGGCGAGGATGCCGAGGCCATCGTCTGGACGGAGCGCGCGGCGCGGTCGCCTGGCGCGCATGCCCTGATTGCCATGATAGCCGCCGCCGCCCAGATGCTGGCGGGAAACGAGCCGGCGGCACGGAAATGGGCTGAGGACGTGCGCAATCGCAGTCCCTTACTAACGCGAGAGGATTTCTTCCGGGCCTTTCCAATAAAATCCGAAGCAATGCGCGCACGGGTATCGGCCGCACTGCAGACGCTGGGGTTTTAGCCCGGTTATTGCCCGGGCCAGTCCGGCTACTCGGAGAGCGGATCGTCGTTCAGGTACATGCCGGTAGCGCTATTGCCCGACAGCAGCGACTTGGACTCGACACCGTCCGTCCACATGTAGCCCTTCGCCGAAACGCCGCCGTCCGTCCACATGTAGCCTTTCGCGGTAACGCCGCCATCGGTCCACATGTAACCATTGGCGGTGATGCCGTGGTCGTTGGTAAACGTTGCACCGCTAGACCAGCTGAAACCATTGTTAAACAGATAGCCCGAACCCCAGATACTGTCGCCCCAGAGCGCCGCGGTATCTTCCACCAGGACTCCGCCACTGACGTTGTCGAAGACCATCAGCGGCGACAAGGCCTCACCGGAAACCAGCCCGGCATCGTTTAGCGCCGCATTCACGTCTAGCAGACCAGCGCCGGCCTCGGACGGATCTGCGTCGATCTTCGTCGCCGAGCGCATCAGACGCGCCTTGACCGTCGCGGGTGTCAGCGATGGATCCTTGTCCAGCAACAGGGCAGCCGCGGCGCTGACGATCGGCGTCGCCATGCTCGTACCGGACATCTCCAGATACTCGCTCGCGCAGCTATTCTTCTTGCACGCCCTGATTCGACTCTTCAGCGACATGGCCAGCTTCGAATTACTCGGTATGGAGGCGACGACGCGGTTGCCCGGCGCCAGCAGATCGGGCTTCAGTACGTAGTCGCCGATCGTCGGCCCGGTCGACGAGAACGTGGACACGTAGTCATCCGAATAGTCCGCACCCGTGCCGTTATCCGTCAGCGAACCTACCGTAATCACCTTGCGGGAATTGCCCGGACTGGTGATGGTCATGCTGCCGGAAAACCCTTCATTGCCTGCGGCAACGACGACCACGACACCGGCGTCCCACAGATTTTCGACAGCTATCACGAGGGGATCGGTATCATTCGATTCCGAGATTCCCTTGCCGAGCGAGAGATTGACGACACGAATATCGTAATAGCTGCCGTAGGTGAGCAGCCAGTCGAGCGCCGCCATGACGTCCGACATGGAACCATCGCCATCCTGGTCCAGCACCTGCAGCGCAAGCACGGTGGCGCCGGTCGCCAGGCCCTTGAATTCATTCTGCGAATCCGCGCCGCTGCCGGTCAGGATGCCTGCAACGTGTGTGCCGTGGCCAAACTTGTCATCTCGGCCACTGTCGTTGAGCGCGACGATCTCGCCATTTTGAATCTGCGGTTCGGGGTATGCGCCGTTCAGGAACGAGTACTGCACTATGTTTTCGCCAAGATCGGCATGTTTCGAAACGCCGGTATCCAGTACGGCTATTCCGACGTTCGAGCCGTTGTAGCCTGCATTGGCGGAACCGGCCGCCGGAACGTGCGCGGCAATGCGCGAGGCCAGCGAGGTCGTCGATATCCTGTCGTCGATCGACAGCCAGTCGACGTTATCGTCAACAGCCAGTTTCTCCAGGGAGGCCGCGGGAATCGTAATTGCCCGCATGCTGAGGTGCTCGTAGCTGCGCGTCACTCGCCCGCCCAACTCGGCAACCCGCTCGTCGTCGAACAGCTCAGGATGCTGGTCGTAGCGAACGACGATCTCAGCCATACCCGAACCCGCAGCGGCAAGCGCCGCGACCGGCCCGCTCATCTTGTCGCGTGGCGCCTTCTTGCCCGGCTTCTTCGGGGCCTCTTCAGTCGATTCGCCAGCGCGCGGCGGACCGACATCGTTACCGACCTGTGCGAAAACGATTCTGTCTTCAGCTTCGACGTCCCAGCTTCCAGCCGCCAGGGTATCCTGTGCGTAACCCGCCTGTCTCTCACGCGTCGGATCGACAGCGCCGGCAGTCGCGGTGTGCACAATTCCGGTTGTCGCCACGTTGCTGGCGGCGCCAGCGATCGTAGTCGTAATCACACCGTCGTTCGAGGACTGGGCAAATAGCAGAGTACCGATCGCCATAGCCACGCTCAGGAGTTTGAAGTTCATTTTCATGCTAAGGGTCGCCTTGTCGGGTTCGCTTCGCGTATTTCGTGTTCTTGTTTTCATCGTCATTGCCCTCGCGTTAACTTGCGCTTTCCATGCGCATTGGCGCGCTTTGCTCGTCGGCATATGACGAGAACGTGTTGAGTCGCCCGGCACGACGCGCACGAAACAACAGCGATGTTGATTCGATATTGTCGTGGTCCAGGTCGAAGCTGGTTGTCGCCTCGCTGGGGCCAAGCATGCCGACCCAGGCGTTGCGATTCTTCTTGGCTTCATACATGAGCCCGTCGGCCAGGCTGATGATCTGGTCAAGGCTCGATTCATCGGCCTGCGCCCGGAACAGCGGATAGGCAGCAAACCCGATCGAACATGTCGTTCTCACGATCTGGCCGTCGCTGAGTGAAAAATTGCTGCTGGCGACGCTGGACCGAATGCGTTCGGCGAGTTGCTCCGCCTCCTCCGGGCGGGTCTGCTTGGCGATGACAACGAACTCGTCGCCACCCCAGCGGATCACAAAATCGGAGCGGCGGCAAATGCCCAGCAATACATCGCGGAGCTGCAGCAGCATCTGGTCGCCTGCCGCATGCCCATAGGTATCGTTGATCGGCTTGAAATTATCGAGGTCGATCATCATGAAGACGAGTTCCGATACGTCGTGCTTGTCCACACCTTCGCGCTCGTTGCCGAGACGACGCTGTATGACATCCAGGTCCCGGGAAACCTCTTCGAATACGAATCGCCGGTTGCGCAGACCGGTCAGCGGATCGCTCAGGCTGCTTTCCTGCAGCGCCTGGTTCAACACCCGCAGCTGCTGATTCTTGTCCAGCAGTTTTTCGGTTCGTGATTCGACCTCCCGTTCCAGCCGATGGCTGTATTCTTCTTCGCGGCGCACCTTGCGGCGGTGACCGAGCCACAGGCCGATGACCAGCTGCGCGAAAACGGCGACGTAGCCGAGGTAGGCCCACCAGGTATCCCACGGTGCGGCCGTAACCCTCACCGGCAGTGCGAAGCCGGCCTCGTTCCAGACACCTTCACTGTTCGCGGCCTTGACGCGCAGCAGGTAGTTGCCATCGTCAAGGTCCGTGTAGGTTACGCGGCGCCGGTTGCCAAGGTCGATCCAGTCCTTGTCGAACCCCTCGAGCTTGTACATGTAGCGATTCTGTTCGGGAGCGACGAAGTCCATGGCGGCGAATTCGAATGCGATAACGTCGTCCTTCCAGCTTATTTCTACTGTGTCCGCCTCATCGAGCGGCAGATCGGACTTCGTCGGGTCGCCGCCGCTGAAGAAACCGGTGAGGGCGATCAGCGGAACTACCTTCGCCGCTTTGATCTTGTCGGGTCGAAATGCGTTGAATCCGTTGTGGCCCCCGAAGAACAATTCGCCTGAGTCACTGCGGTAGTGCGCGCCGAAGTTGAACTCCTCGGATTGCAGCCCGTCCTTGCGATGCAGGTTCCTGATCTCGCCGGTATCCGGGTTGAAGCGGCTGATGCCATAGTTGGTGCTCATCCAGATCCAGCCTGCATCGTCGAACTGCACGCCATAGATGACGTCGTTCGCCAGCCCGTCCTCCTGCGACGTATTGACGAAAGTGATCGAGGCCGGATCTGCTGCGCTGCCGACTACGCGATCAAGCCCGCCACCCTGCGTACCAACCCATACGTTGTGGTCGGTGTCTATGTTGATCGAATAAACGGTATCCGAAGCGAGCGAGTTTCGATCCTCGGGATCGTGGCGGAAATGGTAGAAGCGCTCGGTGGTGCGATCCATCAGGTTCAGGCCGCCGCCGTCGGAGCCGACCCACATGTTGCCGTTGGCGTCCTGGGCAAAACTCGTAATGCGACCGCCGCTTATTGCATACGGGTCGCTGGAATCCGGCGCAAACGTCCCGAACTGACCGTTCTTCGGGTTATAGCGGCTGATGCCGCCGCCGAAGGTGCCAATCCAGACGAGACCATCGCGGTCCTCGTACATCGTCATGACGCCGTCTGCAGCAAGGCTGTTCGGATTGCCCGGTTCATGCCGGAAATTTGTCGAGTCGCCCGTCCTGGGGTCGAGACGGACGATACCCGCCCGCATGGTGCCCGCCCAGATGAAACCTTTGCGGTCGCGCATCAGGCTCATGACATAGTCGTCGGCGATTCGATACTCGCTGTTGGGATCATTGCGGTACCGCGTAATCTCGCCGCTACTGCGATCGATCGCGTTCAGGCCCTCGCCAAAGGTTCCGACCCACAGCGTTCCGGCTCCGTCGTCGATAAATCCCATGACGTTCGGCTGGCTCTCGCCGTCAGCGGTGATTTCCTTCGCTGCCTCGAAGCCGTAGTACCAGGTGCGTGGATTCCAGGTATTGACACCCCGGGACTTCGTACCGATCCAGAGCAGGCCGCTACGGTCTTCATAGATCGACGTAATGTCGTTGTCCCCCAGGCTCGACGAGTCGGCGCTGTCCGACATGTAGCGGACCATCGCGCCCGAGCTGCGATCGACGAGGTTCAGGCCCAGCGTCGTACCAACCCACAGGCGGCCATCGCCGTCCTCGAAGATGCTCGACACACGATCGTTCGAAATGGTCGTTGCATCGTTCTCGTCGTGAACGAAATGCTCGAAGGTATTCGTCTTCGGATTCAGTCGGCTCAAGCCGCCGCCGTGAGTGCCGATCCACAGCTGGCCCTCGGAGTCCTCGAGCACAGCGCGGACGCTGTGCGCGGAAATGGAGTTAGCATCCGCTGCGTCGTTTGAATAGGTCTCGATGTCCAGGTTCTCTGCATCGACACGCGTCAGACCATGATCGCCTCCCACCCAAACGGCGCCGGCCGAGTCCTGGTACAGCGCATAGACCGTGCCCACCGCCTGGCCTGAACCCAGATCGAAACGCTCGAAGGTCTCCGCGTCCGGATCGAAGCGGTCAAGCCCGGCACCGCGTGTACCTACCCAGATTATCCCGGTGTCGTCTATCAGAATCCGGCGCACGATGTTTCCCGCAATACTGTCGGGGTTCGCTGCATCGTGACGGAACGATTTCACCTGTCCGGTTGCGCGATTCAGCCTGGCCAGGCCGCCGCCATTCGTCGCAATCCACAGATTGCCGTTCTTCCCCTCGGCGACATCGAAAATAAAATCGTTGTTGAGTGCCTGCGGGTTTCCGCGTTGCCGTTTGTAGTGATTGAACTCGTAGCCATCGAAGCTGTTGAGCCCGTTCTCGGTTCCGAACCACATCATGCCGTCGGAGTCCTGCAGAATACTGAGCACGTTGCTTTGCGATAGTCCGTTATCGAGCGTCAGGTGCCCGAAACGCATTGGATGACTTGTGAGCTCAGCGCCAATCGCTGCCGTATTTGCAGAGAGGCCCAGCAACAGCACGAAACACCATCGCGTCCGGAATTGTCTTAGTCTATTGTTCGCCGACCACATGATTAAATTACGCCTTCCCTAGTCGTCTCAAACATGCCCGGTCTCCCTTCCCGTCAGGGATGTTATTAGGAAGCATTGGCGCCGTTGAGGCGTCGATGAAGGTCCGCGAGACCGTCGTCGAAATGTGACGTAGTTCAAATAATGTTGCGGTTAAGCCCGCAGGCGTTTTGTTAAGTTTGCTCTGTTTTCAGGGCGTAGGCCGCAAATGCTTCGGGCAGAAGTGCCTTGGCACTCAGGAATCCCTGGTAGCTGTCGCAACCGAGTTCGCGCAGAACAGCGAGTTGATCGTCGCTCTCGACACCTTCTGCCACGACTGTCAGTTTGAGGCGTTGGCCGAGTGCCACCATCGCTGAGGCGATGGCCGCGTCCTTGCCGTCATCGACCAGTCCGGCGACATACGAACGGTCAATCTTGAGGGCGTCTACGGGCAGTTCTTTCAGATAGGCGATCGCCGAATCGCCGGTGCCGAAGTCATCGATGGACAGCTTGACGCCCAGCCTCTTCAGCTCGTGCAGCTGCTTGATCACATCGTAGTCGCCGGACAGCACGCCGCGCTCGCTGATTTCCAGCTCCAGGTCGCCCGCATCCATTTGATGCCTCTCGAGGATTCTCTGCACGGAAAGAGAAAATCCGCTGCTCATCAGCTGGGCCTTGGCCACGTTGACGCAGATATAGGGAAGCAGTACGCCGCTGCGACGCCAGTCGGCGAACTGCCGGCAGGCGCGATCCAGGGCGTATTCGCCCGTTCGAATCATCAGCCCGGATTCTTCGGCAACGGCGACGAACTCCTCTGGCGGGATGCTGCTGCCATCGGTCTGGTGCCAACGCAGCAGCGCTTCCGCCGCACACAGCTTGCCAGTAGCCACATCCAGTATCGGCTGATACACCAGGGACAGTTCGTCACGGTCCAGCGCTTCATGCAGCATGTGTTCGATTTTCAGTTTTCGCGCCGCCGCCGCATCCGTTTCGGAGCAATAGTATTTGAAACCGCCGCCACGACTCTGCGCATCACGCATCGCGTTGTCCGCGCGCTGCAGCAGGCTATCGACGTCATCTGCGTCCTGCGGATACAGCGCGACGCCAAGGCATACGGACAGGTGTACGATTTGCCCGGATACTTGAATGGGGCGAGACAAGGTGTCGAAGAGTCGCTGCTGAAATGCCGTCAATTCATCGTCATTGCCAGCAAGCGTCATCATTAGTCCGAAGCGGAACTGGTCCAGGCTCGCGATCGCAGCCGTTCGAACTCCGGCATTGGCCGTGTCGAAATCACTGGCGGCACTGGTCAGGCAGTCGCCGAGGTTGCGCCCAATCTGGTTCAGTATCCGGTCGGCCTGATCCTGGCCCATGGCCTCGACGACCAGGCGAAATCGTGTAAATCCGATGACAAATACGGCGAGCGCGTTGCCATCGCGGTCGCTTGCACGCATGCCTCGCCGCAGCAGGTCCAGGAACTTGCCCCTGTTGGGCAGCCCGGTAACCGGTTCGAAGCGCTCCTGGCTTCGCAGGCGTTCGCGCGCTGTATTCGCAATCATGAGCGCCTCTTGCAGCGCCTCGTTGATCGCCTCGACTGATTGTTGCTTGCACCTCAGCCGCAAAGCGTGCTTCGCCCGATTCGCGATCAGCTGCCACTGGAAAGGCTTGCGGGCGACATCAAAAACATCGGCGTCCAGTGACGCTTTCAACTCTCGCTGATTCGAACAGAGCACGATGACCTCGGCACCGATATCGGCCGCACCGATCAGCTCCTGGTATATGGCGACACCACTGGCGCCCGTCAGCCCGGCCTCGACCACGATGACATCCGGCAACAGGGTTCTGGCGGTTTCCAGGGCGTTGGCGGGGTCCGGCGGGACGGTTACCTGCAGGCCGCACTGGCACAGCCATCTGGGCCCCCATTTCCTGGAGTCACTGTCACGGCAGAGCAACAGCGCGGTGCCACCCTGTTCTTCGAATGGGTCATCAACGGTTTCAACCGGAATGGAGAGTTTCCTGATCGTCTGCGTCAGATCGATGGCTTCGGACGCCGCAGACTCTCCCTTTTTCGTCGTCAGTCGGCTCATCGCAGACCTTCCGCACTTTGCCCGGCCGAGGACAGGCTCTTCAGATACGCCAGCATCTCAGCATCGGTCATCGGCGTAGCGAACAGGAAGCCCTGCAGATAATGACAGCCGTGGTCGCGCAGGAATTGCGCCTGGCCATCTGTCTCCACGCCCTCGGCAACCACGTCGATACCGAGCTCGTTCGCGACGGCAATTGCGGCCGCGCAAGCCGCCTTGTCGCGATCGTTGTTTTCGAGGTTGGATACAATCGTATTGTCGATCTTTATTGCATCGACCGGGCTCTGCGACAACTGCGCCAGGGAGCAGGCGCCGACGCCATAGTCGTCAACCACGATCCTTATGCCAAGGGATTTCAGCTTGTTGCAGGCCGTGAAGTCGGTCAGCACTTCACGAAACAGCATGTGCTCCTTGATTTCGATGTCCAGGTCGCGAGGATTGGTATTGGTTTCGTCGAGGACTTTCTCGATGCGTTCTACTATGTCGTCACTCACGAGTTCCTGCGAGGAGATATTGATTGCCGCCCGCATATCTGCGTGGCCCGCAGTATGCCAGGCCTGCAGCTGTTCGCAGGCATGCTTCAACACCCAGGCACCGATTGCCAGGATCAGCCCGGTACGCTCGGCGACACGGACGATTTTTCGGGTGGGCTGCGTTCCGAGCAGCGTATCCGGCCAGCGCAGCAGGGCTTCGGCAGTGGTCGGCAGGCCCGTCTTCGCGTCCACGATCGGCAGGAAGTTCAGGGCATACTCGTTGCGCCGTAGTGTTGACCTCAGTTCCTCTTCCAGGTCGTTGCGTTGCAGGGTCCGCAGGCGCACCGTACCCGAGTGAAACTTGTACGGCTTCGAGGGGTCGGTTCGAGCGTCTTCCAGTGCGCCGTTGGCATTCTCGAACAACGCCGCCGGATCGACGCCGTCCTGCGGATAAAGCGCGACGCCGCCGCTGGCTTGCACCGCGATCGTACGCGCACCGATCGGAATCGGCTGCTTGAGGTCGTCGACCACGCGTGCAACCACGGCCTCGGCATCTTCGCCGCTTTCGATGCTGGGCAGTACGATACTGAACTGCCTGTAGTCCGTTCGCGCCGCGACCGAGTATCTGTCGTAGTCGCTCGAGATGTCGTCGTTCGAGCCACGAAGATGGTTCTTCAATCGAGATGCCAGCTGCCTTAGCGCCTCATCCTGCTGCGCTGAGTTGAGTACGTAGCCATGGTCATCGAACTGGCCTACATGGATGCATATTACTGCTGCTCTGCCTTCCCGGAGCCGCTGAACGTCCGTGATTTTCTGCAGTTCGTTAAAGAAAAACTCGCGGTTCGGAAGCGATGTCGCATCGTCCGTGTAGGCAAGCCGCCGTGCACGTGACAGAGCCTGTCTCTGTTCGGAAAGATCGCGAACGATCATCAACACACGATCCCGACCCTGGGCGACGAAGATAAATTCCCTGGTCGAGCCGTCGTCGACGTCTTCCAGTTCCACGCTGTGAGCGTGTCGGCTGCGAAGCACCCGCTTGAGCGAATCGCGGACTTTTGTCGTTATCTCTGCCGGCCACAATTGATCAATCGATGGCTCGCCACTACGCAATGAAAAATCGTCGCGGGTCGCCTTGCCGGCTTCAATGACACCGGCTATGGAGCCGGCCTGCGATACGACCAGAACCAGGTAACCTTCTGTGCGCTGCTTTACGTTGGGCGCTGCTGCGTCCGTCGTGATCATTCTTCGGGAGCCTGTGGCTTACGCGATGCTGGGATTATCCGACCCATCCTGGCACTACGTCACATATATCTCTCCATTCTGAGACATGGATCAAGCTTTGCGCTAAAGAAAGCGGGCGCTGCCGTCATTGCCGCGCTCGTCGGTGAAGATAGTAATTTCGCTATCGTTGTTAACAGCCATTTCGACGTCAGTTCCTACGGTCCCAGGCCCCAGGTCAGTAGGAACGCGCTCAGGCTGACGGCAGCTATACCCGTAATCGTGAAGCCGACGAGGCTTCCGGGTGGCAATGCATTCTGGCGACGCGCACGGATACTCAGCACGATCGCGACGATTCCGCTCACCCCTGCCAATACGCCAGACCAGGCGCCGAATGCCGCCCACGGCACCATGCCGAAGATCAGCAGGAGCTCTGACAGCTCGAAGCTGACGGCTGCCGCGGCGCAGAAGACCGCGAGCGCAGTGGTGCCCAGAAGCGAGGCCGCCCAGCTCGCAAGCCGCGCGCCCCGGGCCGGCACTGCCTCGCGCTTGTTCATGCGACGCAGCAGCGGCGCGAAGGTCAGCACGAGGAAAGCGATGAGCACCAGAAGAACGCTCAGACCACCCCAGGCAGCTACACCGGGCAGCTTCTTTTTATCCTCCACCGCGAGAATGATGAACTTCGACACGAAGGAGCTGCGGTAAAGCGAGCCCAGCAAATCGGGCGTTTCCATCTCGTCGACGCAGCTCAAGTCCGGTTCGGCCGTCGGGTTATCGTAGAACTTGTTCAACAGGTCGCCCGCGCACTCGACGGAACGCGACGGCCCGTGTCCCGCGTAAGGGAACTCGACGTAGGTCGCATTGGAAAAGCCCGGCGCGATCGCGTGTGCCAGCGGCGGCGGCGTGATCGGGTCCATGTCGCCCTCGATCAGCAGGGTCGGGATGTCACTTTGCGCCGGCGCATACTCGGCGCGGTCGCGCGGCGCCATGCCCAGGTCAATGCAGTTACGCAGCCTTTTCTCGGCCGTGCCTTCGACACTGAACGCATTGCTCAGAACCGGAAAGGCTTCGCGATCCGCCGCGGCGGACGCGATCATTGCCTCCGCGTCGCCATCATTGCAGATGATCGCGTCGTACATACCCTGGCTAAGGTCTCCGAAGCTGCCCGGCGCGATGACGAGGGCCTTGAACAGCGTCTCGTCGCGTCGCTCGAGTGCGTCCGCCCATGCATGGATGATGGCGGGCAGGACCGGGTAGTTCGATTGTTCATAAAAGAAAATGAAAGGCAGGAAAGCGGCAATGTCGCTAAGGATGTAGGCCTTTCCGGATGGGTAGAGCTCCGTGTCCTTGACGTCGACCGCGATCGGATTATTCATGACCGCGCGTGCGCCATCCCGGACGCGTTCGCCGAGGTCCGGGAACGCGTCTCCGCAGTCATCGTCGGCCTGGCACAGTTCGTTGAGCTTTTTCAGGTCGCGGTCATACCACTGCATGACGCGCCAGGAATCGACGTTGCCGCGCGCATCGAGCGGCACGATCGCGTCGATGACGAAGGCGCGAATACCTTCCGGGTCTTCCTTGATATACGCCTGCCCGAGAATCGAGCCGTATGAAATCCCCCAGACGTTCCAGTTCTCGAAACCCAGCGCCCTGCGGAGCGCCTTGACGTCGCGCGCATTTTCGATCGTGTTGTAGGCTGAAACATCAACGCCTGCCGCTTTCGCGTTGTTCGCGCAGTCCCGGGCGGCCGCCAGCGATGCTTCCCCCTGTTTGTCGAGCGAGTCGACATTGAAGTTTTCGGGTTTGCGCGTGAAATAATTGCTGCAGAAATCGCCTGAATTGTCGATGCCGCGCTGCTCGAGAATGTACAGGTCGCGGTGCCTGCGGATGCGATGATCGTAAAAACGCTTGACGTAGCCCTCGGCGAACGCGCCGGGCCCGCCGGTCAGGTAGATAACCGGGTCATCTCGCCGGCCGGGCGCCAGTCCTGCGTCCTCTTCGTCGTCATCCTTGTCGGCCTCTTCCTCATCGTCCCAGGTCGAGTTCAATTTCGCAAAGTGCAGTTCGATGAATCGGGAATCTGGATCCTCACGATTCTCCGGAACCTGCAGGAGACCGCACTCGATCTCGCCCGGCTCGTAGTCGATACGCCCCTTGAAGGGGCAGACCCAGGTTTCGACACGGTAGCTATCGCGTGCGTAGATTTCGGACGCTGTGCTCGCAGCACCGTCAACGATGTCTTGCCCGTGCGCGCTCGCGACAAGAAATGCAAAAAGGAGGAAAATGGCGGTCCTGGGCATGGCCGGTCTCCGGTATTCCGTTATCCGGCCAATCTAGCACTGCGCGGATGGCAGTGCGAATCGCCTCGGTAAAGAAATTGCCTGGAATCGGTTCGGCCCTTTCACCGGCGATTCACGCCGCTTACTCCGGTAACCATCGCAACAGCTCGATGCGCCCGTCGATCCAGTCATTGAAAAAAACGGCGGTGCCATCCTCGGCCCAACCCGGATGGCCGTGCGCGGGATTCGAGCTGCTATCGATAGGAAAGATACGTCGCATTGTTCCTCCGATCATGTCGAGGTGCAGTAGCCAGCGTTGTCCATCGGGCTCCTGCCGGAAGGTATCTATGACAACTTCTGTTCCCCCGGGGGCCATGGCCGCATGATTGAAGTTGAATTCATTTGTAACGAAGCTGCTTATGAGCTCGCCCGCAGGGCTGAGAACATGAAACGCCGATTCTATGGCGCGTGACGGGTCTCCATATTGTACGACGTAAATCGCCGTGCCATCGGGTGTCCAGTGTTCGTGACCCCATTCGACAAATAGCTCTTGTTGATAAACCGGGGCGACCTCACCGCTCGATACTTTCCACAGCCAGATCCGATCCTGAACTGACCTGCCTTCGTGCGCGAACAAGACGGTATCGGGATCAAACGGGTTGACCTGAACGTGATTCGCTATCGGTCTTTCGGTTCCGGTAAATGGCGAGTCGCGCATCACGACCTGGCCTGTCAGCACATCTACGCGAGCCAGAAAATACAGCGGATTATCGGCATTCCGGTTGGACAGGGTGAAAGACAACCAGCGACCATCCGCGGTGGCATAAAGAGGAGCCCACAGGTACAGACCGTCTTCAGGGCGGAAGACCTGCCGCGTCACTCCCGACAACACGTCGTAATTATAGACGGCGTTTTCGAAAGCAAAGAACAGGCTGTTCTGCGTCCTGTACGGCGTCGATCCGAAGAAATTTGCATCCGAAAAAACGTCGATGCCATCAAATTCCGTTACCGCCGACACATGATTCGAATTCCAATGGTAGAGGTTTGCTCCGCCGCCGCTATCACAAACGAAGAAGAAATTATCTCTGCTGACAGCCAGCGTGCCTGCGAAGTATCCGCCGTGAACGTGCCCGCCCGGGACGCTGTAACGCACGACGCTGGTTCCGGTTTCGCCGTCTACGGAATCGTCGTTTGCAAGCTGCAAGCATCCCGCGTGCGCGCTTTCCGGGTTGGCGGTTGCTTCGAGCTGCGCACCGCTGCTACCTCCACCGCAGCCCGCGAGAAGGAGTAATGCCGGCCAACACACTGCAACCGGGCACAACCTCGGGCCCTGGAGTCCAAGCCAGCAGGAAATACGACTCATTACTTGGGCCGGGCGGCAGATTTCATACAATTCAAGGCTCTCGCAACTCAGCTTCGGGATATCAGGCGCCAGTTCTTTTCCATTGTAGGGTGAAGCCCGTGCAATGTCAGTGCAGCGAAGGTTTTCAATGCCGAAGATTTTGACGTTACCTGCAACTCATGGCCTGCGCTCGAACTTCGCCGTGAAATGCCGCAGGAACTGCGGCGCATCGACGATGCGCATGCCGCGCACGTCGTTGCGACGCCCCCATACCTGGAATATTGCCTCGAGCATGTAGTCCATGTGGCTCTGCGTGTAGACGCGACGCGGTACCGCAAGCCGCAGCAGTTCGATGCGCGCCGGGCGTTCGACGCCCGTATGCGGATCCAGCCCGAACATCACGGAACCGATTTCAACGCCGCGAATACCCCCTTCAATGTACAGCTCCACTGCCAGCGCCTGGCCCGGGTAGTGCAAGGCCTCGATCTGCGGCAGGAAGCGGCCCGCATCGATGTAGACCGCGTGTCCACCCGCCGGTGTTACCACCGGAATTCCAGCCTGAACCAGGTGATTGACGACGTAGCGCGTTGAATCCAGCCGGTAGCCGAGGTAGTCCTCGTCGAGGATTTCGCGAAGTCCGACGGCGATCGCATCCAGGTCGCGCCCTGCCAGGCCGCCATACGTTGGAAAACCCTCGGTCAGAATCAGGATGTTGCGTTCGCGATGCGCAAGCTCCGCGTCGTTGGTGCAGAGAAAACCTCCGATATTCGCAAACGCATCTTTCTTCGCCGACATCGTGCAGCCGTCGGCGTAACCGAAAAGCTCACGGGCAATGTCTATGGTCGCTCTGTTCTCGAACTCTGGTTCGTAGCGTTTGATGAAATGCGCGTTTTCGGCGAAACGGCAGGCGTCGATATAGAAAGGGATCCCGGCTGAACGCGCAATGCGACTGATTTCGCGAATATTCGCCATCGACACCGGCTGGCCACCACCCGAATTATTCGTCACCGTGACCATGATCAACGGTATTTTCTCCGGCCCGTTTTTCGCGACGACTTTCTCGAGCGCGTCGATATCCATGTTGCCTTTGAAGGGGAAGTCAGACTGAGTGTTGCGGGATTCGGCACAAGGCAAGTCGAGCGCCACGCCGCCGTTGTATTCGACGTTCGCGCGAGTGGTATCGAAATGCGTGTTGTTCGGCACGATTTGTCCGGGCTGCACCAGCACACCGAACAGGATGTGCTCCGCGGCGCGCCCCTGGTGCGTCGGAATGACCTGTTCGAAGCCGAAGATATCCTTGACCGCGTCACGAAATCGATACCAGCTGCGCGCTCCGGCATACGATTCATCGCCGCGCATGATTGCGGCCCAGGCTTCAGACGACATCGCGCTCGTGCCGGAGTCGGTGAGCAGGTCGATGATGACGTCTTCCGCGGCGAGCAGAAATGGATTGAAGTGGGCTTCTTCGATCAGTCGTTCACGCTGTTCGCGCGTGGTCAGCTTGATGGGCTCTACCATCTTGATGCGAAACGGTTCGATTATGGTTTTCATCAACGTTCCCGATCAATCGATTTGCTCGAAACGCGCCTGGAAAAAGCGCAACACGTCGGGTTCATACGTAAAGCGCAATCCTCTGATCTCACTGCGACGCGCCATCACCGCTTCAACCGCCCCCACGGTCACATCCATGTGTGCCTGTGTGTATACACGCCGCGGAATCGTCAGTCGAACCAGTTCGAGCCTGGGCCTGTGATTTTTGCCAGTCGTTTTGTCGCGACCGGCGGAAACAATACCTCGCTCCATCGAGCGTACGCCGGACTCGATGTAAAGTGCTGCCGACAATGCCTGCGCCGGAAAATGGTCCTGCGGAATGTTCGGCAGCATCTTTGTCGCATTGAGGAATACCGCGTGGCCGCCAATGGGACTGACAATCGGGATGCCGGACTCCCGCAGTCGGCGGCCCAGGTACTGCACCTGGCCAACGCGCGCGTGTATGTGATCGTCCTGTACGCTCTCGGTGATGCCGATGGCGAGCGCCTCCATGTCGCGTCCCGCCATACCGCCATAGGTATGCAGGCCCTCGTAAACCACCACCAGTCCACAGGCCTTTTCATAGAACTTCGGGTCGTTCATCGCAAGGAAACCACCGATGTTGACCATGGCGTCCTTCTTCGCCGACATGGTCGCTGCGTCCGTGAGGGCGCAGATTTCGTAGATGATCTCGCGTACTGTCTTGTCCTGGCAGCCATCCTCGCGTTGTTGAATAAAGTGCGCGTTCTCGGCAACGCGCGTCATGTCGTGCACGATCATGATGTCGTGCTCGTCGCACCAGGCCCGCAGTTGTTTCAGGTTGCCCAGAGAGATCGGCTGCCCGCCGGCCATATTGACGCAGGTCGCGATGCAGACGTATGGGATCTTCTCGGCGCCGACTTCAGCAACGAGCGCATCGAGCTTGTTGAAATCGACATTTCCCTTGAACGGATGTTCCGAGTCCGGGTCGTGTGCTTCGTCGATGATAATGTCTACGAATGTCGCACCGGCGAGTTCCTGGTGCAGGCGGGTTGTCGTGAAGTACATGTTGCCCGGTACGTAGTCACCTGGCGAAATCAGTATCTGGCTCAGGATGTTTTCTGCGCCGCGTCCCTGGTGGCATGGGACTGTGAATTTGTAGCTGTAATACTCCTCAACCGTATCGCGCAGGTGATAGAAGTTTCGGCTGCCAGCATAGGCTTCATCGCCCAGCATAATGCCGGCCCATTGCCGGTCGCTCATCGCTCCGGTTCCGGAGTCGGTCAGAAGATCGATGTAGACGTCCTCCGAGCGCAGCAGGAACGTGTTGTAGCCGGCTTCACGGATGGCTTTGAGACGGTCCTCGTGGCTGGTCATCCTGATCAGCTCAACCATCTTTATCTTGTAGGGTTCGGCCCAGTTTCGTGCCGTCATGGCTCCACCTCCAGATCAACCAAGAAATCCGGATCAATCAGTGGTGCATGAATTTCTGCCGAATAACACCACCACGTTGATCACGGTGGCATTTCATCCCTCGCCGGTCCAGGCCGGGCAAGTGGCCGTATGACGATATTAGGTCCCGCGCCCCGGTCGACCTATACGTAAAAATACGGCGAAGTCTCTTGAGTTATCGAGCGCGACCGCCTTTAGGGTCACGTGGCGCTGGCCGGGCAACAGTGCCGCCGAAAAAACGCCCGAAACGCCCTGCTTCGGCTCGCCGCCCTGCGATGTACCTGTCACTTTCGCTTTTCTTTGCCCGGCCGATCGTGGCCGCCTTCAGCGTATTCGGGCGGAATGATGAGTTCTTCCATGGCCGGCAGCAGGTTTCGAAGTACCTGTTCACCGTTTTCGCTCTCAACAAGGCCGACGAGAATATAGTCTCTCCAGCGAATACCCTTCACCATTATCGCGTCGGAATGCCACCTGCTCCAGCTGCCGGACTTGCGATACACGGTTGCTTTTGGAGCGCGCTCATCGATCTGGGATACAAATTTGTGGTGCAGATGTGGGTCGACAAGATACTCGAGCATTTCTGCTGAACGCTGCTCGTTGATCAGTCGCCCGGCCGACAACAGGTAAAAAAAGCGGCAGACCTGCGTTGCCGTCGCGCCATGCGATATGCCGTAGAGCGGATCACCTTTTCGCGGTCCGTCACTGGCATAGCGCTTGCCAACCCACAAACCACCTCCACGCTTTTCATCGTACAGGCCGTTTTTCGGGTCACTCAGCACTTTCTGTATTTTCTCCATGCCGACCAGGTCCATCATTCTTGTCGCGGCATGATTGCTGGACACCCGAATCATCTTGCCCAGGTCTTTCCTGATTTCCTCGGTCTCTTCAAGACTGCCGTCCTCAAACGACGCGTGGACAGCCAGCAGAATGGCAATCTTGGGCAGGCTCGCTGCGTACATCATCTGGTTGCCGTTGACGCGGGCAAACTGTGGCGGATCGCCGCTCATATTCACGACACAGACAGCCATCTTCTTGGACCGAACCAGGTTGCGCCACTCCTTGTTGACGTTCAGCCGGTCTTCGAGCTTCTTCTGTAACCCCGCATCGACGCGATTGTAAAGTGGTTGCCACTCTTCTTCGGCTGCCAGCGGCAAATTGACGAGGAGGGATGAAGCGATTAGCAGGACTTTCAAAATGCGCATGATTTGATTACTCGGGAATGGCAATTGTCGATCTTTCCTGGCTGGCTTTGGACCAACGTGTATGTTCGCGTTGCAGATAAAAACTCAGCCCTATCCAGATAATAATTAGGACCAGATTGACGGCGATAAAATCCGCGTAGTCCATTGACACGACCCGCGTGCCGATGAGAATCGTCAATGCGGCAAGTCCGTCTCCCAGGCGCATGAAGAAAGTATCGATTGTTGGCTTCGCCTGGTAAAGCATCTCCTTGCTTGTCGGCAGCCAAAGCATGTGCCGGGCCGTGTTCTGCACCGAATAGTTGCTGGAGTTTTCTGCAACTTTCATAAACTTGATGAGTCCGAGGATCGGCACGAACGCCATCGATGCGTACGCAATCAGTGACACAAACGGTGTCGTAAGTAACAACATTCGCATGCCGCCAAACTGCAAAATTCGTGACACGATAAACGACTGCAACAGCAACGCGACGAGATTTACCCAAAAGAACAGATTGCCGTAGAACGCCGTGGTTGCTTCCTTGAGCGCGAGATTATAGGTAACGGTATCCAGCGCCTGAGAAGACAGGTCTTCCTGAATCGTTTCCTGCACGATTCCAAATAGAATGTTGTCACCGGTGTTCACGACCCAGTTGAACGTCATTATCATCATCGCCGTCGCCAGCAGATACTTGTGGCCGAATATCAGCTTCAGCGGACCCTCGTTCGTTGGAGCCGCCGGCTCATCCCAGCGCGTCGTCGTCCACTCCGAAGGGCTGCCGTAGGTGCCCCGCTTGTCCGACCACGTTGCCATGCCCAGTGCCGCAGCCAGTGGAACCAGCGCAATCAGGATCAGGTCGAATGCTTCAATTGACGGCGAGCGAATCAGGTTTTCGCCTATCCACGAGCCCACGACGGCGCCACTCGCGGCGCCGACGGCGATTAGTGGAAATAGTCGCTTGCCACGCTCGGGTCCATAGAGGTCAGAGCTGAAGGCCCAGAACTGGGCAACCAGCGTTACGCTGAAGATGCCGACAAACAGGTAGAAAGCAACGGCAACGAACGGGGTAGCCGCCAGCGGCATGCCCGGCTGGGCCAACCAGAATACGACCAGAAGAACACCAAATATGCTGCCAACCGTCAGTATCAGGCGACGCCGGGGGAGCACGGCCGCGAGCCAGGCATAGCCGGGCAATACGGCAACGAGAACGAGGCTTTGAGCGAACGCCGAGTACGCCTTGACCTCCAGCTTCGTGAGACCCTTTATGTCTGAAATTGCGATCCAGCCCTCACGTACCGGCTTGATCAGGTAGTACGCTGTCAGGATCAGGAATATGTTGCTTATCAAAATCAAGCATGTCATACCCTCTTTCGGCCGGACGTCCGCAAAGAGCCGCATTGCCTTTTCGAAGGGGGAGTAATGATCCAGGGATCTGGAAGGTTCGGCCATCGCTTTGTGAAGATCCTGAAGGTGCTTGTCGTTGCGTCGGGATTGCTGTCTTTGAGCGCGATCGCAGGGCCGGTCGATCTCCCGGCGACCGAAGTATTGAATGAGGCCCGGACCATTGTCCAGCGAATGGTCGACAATCCGCGTGGCCCCTACAGCCGCATTCGCTGGTATTGCAACGACGGTGCGGTGCTGGCCCCTGCGCCCTATGCCTGTCGTGAGCACGGCGGCGGGCGTCAACACGCTGAATACTCGCCGGATCGTGAACGACTGGCAGAACTGGGATGGTCTGTAGGAACAATTCTTGCCCCGCTGTCGTTTGAGGCATTACTTGAACAACAGCCCCGCGCCCAGCGCCTTCGCGAACTCCCACTCGAGCAGTACATGGTCGATATCGACGACGGCTGGGTGCTTCGTCGTGCGCAGGCCTATCGCGGTCGCGTGCAGGTCGAGGACGAGGTTGCCGCCGGCCGTAAGATCCTGCTGGACGCGGTCTCCGGCCCGAAGTGGCTGGCGGAAAATTATTTGCTCGTTCGGGAACTCGCGCGTGTTATTCCACACGGCGAGGACTCCGATCTGGCACGGCGGGTGCGCCGGTCCGCAATTGAGCTGGCCGAGCTCGACTCCAGCGCCGAGCGCTGGCGCGCTGAAATTCACTCGGCGCCAACAGCGGCGACCGCGGGGAAGATACGGGCCTGGGCGAAAGCCAGGAGAAACAGCCAGGTAGCGGAATTCGCCAATGCGCTGGCGGATGATCTCGATTCGCTTTACGGCGAGCGCGGCCGCCGCGCGCGACTGAACCATCAGCTGCGCCAGCTGCGCGGCCCGGAAACGGCCGCCTGGCAGAAACGCGTGGTGCCTCTCCTGAGCGCAGACAACGACAGCAAGGTAATCGGCCTCTGTGAGGCCACCGCAGAAGCGCGGCGAATTAGCCTGGCTGAGTTTTCACCGGGCGACAGGCTGATGCTGCTGGACGTGCTGGGCGGCCTCGAGACCGAGGTGCTGTTGGCGTCCGCCGCAATGAATGCCGAGGCGGCGCGCTCCAGGGCTGACATACTTTCGAATGCCTCCGCGCTGCTTCACTGTGTGTACGGAGCCGGCCTTTTGTCGGCCGGCGAACTCGCAGTCGTAAGAGATTCGCTGGCGTTCGATTCTGAGCCCGAGGTATCCCTTGCCAGCTATCAGGCAGGCATTGGGCTGCTGAAACGCGTGCCAGGCTGGGCTGCGGGAAACGTCCGCTATACATTTGCCGAGGCGCTGGTGCGCTACGGTGCGCTGGACGCCCGCTCTGCCCGCTTCTCTGACGACCTGCTGCGCGGATCGCCGTTGTGGCCTCTGGGTGACATTATCAAGACACTCAGCTATGACCTTGGCACCATAACAGGCAGTCGTGTCGAGATTGCCGGCACCCTGGTCGGCAGCGCGATCGCGCTCAACCCGGGATTGGCTCGCGGGCGCCTGCGAATCTATGAAACGCTCGACGCTGCCGAGGCAGCTGAGCCCGCACCGGGCGATATTATTGCCCTGCCGGAGACCATTGCGGAACTGAAACCCGTGGCGGGTATTTTGACACTGGGAGAGGGCAACGCGCTCTCGCACGTACAGTTACTGGCCAGGAACTTCGGCATACCTAATGTCGCAATCGATTTTGAAACCATCGACCTGATCAAGCCGCTGGAAGGCCAGGAAGTCGTTTTGATCGTGAGTTCTGACGGCAATGTGGCTTTGCGTGCCGCGTCAGACGTCGCAGATGTTATCGAACCGGCTGCGCCCGCCGAAAGCAAGACCAGGGCCGAGAAAATCACGGTGCCGCTGCCCAACCTGAAGAAGAACTCGGTTCTGGCGCTTGCCGAAATTGGTCGCGACCTGTCCGGCAAGGTAGTCGGCCCCAAGGCGGCCAACCTGGGGGAACTCAATCGGCTGTTCCCGGGACGCGTCGCGCCGGCACTGGCTATCCCGTTTGGTATTTATGCATCGCACCTGGAAGAACATGGGCTACGACAGCGCATCCAATCGGTCTATGCCGCCCGCGCGTCGGGCGAAATCGACAACGCCGCACTCGACCTCGCGCTTTCGGAAGTCCGGCAGGCGATCGGCAACCTGAGCCTGTCTGAAACGCTGAGAAGTGAACTGGCCTCCGCTATGGAAAGAGCGTTTGGTCCGGCCGGGAGCTACGGTGTTTTCGTCCGCTCTGACACGAATGTCGAGGACCTGCCACAGTTCACCGGCGCAGGATTGTCAGAGACCGTCGCAAACGTTGTTGGACTTGATGCCCAGTTCAGAACCGTACCCCGAGTCTGGGCCTCCGTGCTCAGCCCCCGTGCCCTGGCGTGGCGTTCCAGCCTGCTGACAAACCCGGAGGAAATCTACGCTTCCGTCCTGCTGATGAAGAGCGTGCCGTCCGAGAAGTCCGGCGTGCTGGTCACGACAAACCTGGCAACGCCCTCGGAAGCCGGCATGACGGTGTCGACTGCCTGGGGAGTTGGTGGCGCCGTGGCCGGTGAAGCGGCAGAAAGCATCGTACTGAAACCCGACGGCACCGTTCAGTTGATGTCCGAGGCGAAAACGCCGTATCGGCGCAAGCTTGCGGCAGAAGGGGGCGTGGAATGGCTGCCCGCCGCCGCCGGACGTGTCCTTACGAAAACCGATATCGAGCAACTGCGCGAATTGGCGGCCGAAGTGGACAAAAAATACGAACCCGTGTTCGACCAGTCCGGTCAAAAACGACCGTGGGATATCGAGTTCGGTTTTGTCGACGGAGAATTGACCTTGTTCCAGATTCGCCCGCTGGTGGAAAAGAATTCGCGGCGAGCGGACCTTGCGATTCGCAAGCTGTTCGGTACTACAGAACGGAAACCGACAGCGAATGCCACGGTGGATCTGACCGCATCGGTCGCGGAGGTAAACTGATGAAAGCGATCGTGTCGATCGGCCTGTTCCTGACGCTTGTGTTCCTGTGTGACACTGCGGCGGCTTATCCGCTGGATGGCGAAGATGAATCCGGTATTCGGAGACTGGCGGGATATCGCCTCATGCAGCAGAGCCAATCCGGCCCAAAGACTCGCGGACGGGCAGCTTTGGAGCACTGACGAAATACAACTGCGGCTGCTCGACTACGAGGGACCGGATTTCGATGCGCTCGAACAGGACGAGATCCTTGCGGCGGCGCTCGATGACATGCTGAAAAAAAGAGATCCGAGTTACAGCATGGTGCTGGTCGATTTTACCGACTCGAGCAACATTCGCTGGGCCGGGCTGCGCCCGGACCTGAAACAGAATCCCGGCAGCGTTGGCAAGCTGTTATGTATGGCCGCGTTGTTTCATACCCTGGCGCAGACTTATCCCGATACTGACGAACGCGCGATGATCCTACGGACCGCGGTATCCAGGGCCAACGACTGGGTCAGTAACGAAATTCATGTTGTCCCGAAATGGAACGAAGCCGCTCAGCGAAATATCTTTTCGGTACTCAATGAAAACGACCAGTTTCGACTGAGCGAGTGGATCGACCACGCCATTTCGGCGTCTGCAAATGGTGCGGGCACGATCATCTGGCGTGAAGCGATGGTAATGCGGCATTTTGGTCGCGACTATCCTGCCAGTGAGGAGGCGCGCAAGACGTTCTTCACCAGCACGCCGAAGTCCGAACTCAGCGCCATCGCTCGTGCCGTAATTACCGAGCCGCTGATCGAGGCCGGCATCGATGTCGCTAATCTCCAGCAAGGTTCGTTTTTTACTGCTACCTCGAAGCGTAAGGTGCCGGGCATAGTCTCGTTTGCCACGCCGCGGGAGTTGGCTCGACTGCTTTTTCGGATCGAACAGGGCCGACTCGTTGACGAGTGGTCCAGTCTGCAAATGAAGAAATACATGTACCTGACCAAACGTCGTTACCGTTACAGCTATGCACCGGAACTCAACAAGGAAGCGGTATTTTTCAAGAGTGGTTCACTTTACTCATGCAGCCCGGAGGAAGGCTTCAGCTGCGGCAAGTATATTGGTAACAAACAGAACTTGATGAATTCCGTGGCAACCGTCGAAGGCAGGCAGACATCGGATCCGCGTTATGCGGCAGTACTGATGTCAAACGTCCTGAAGTTCAATTCCGCCTGGGATCATTCCCGCATCGCGGCCGCGACGCACGAACTCGTGAGGACAGGACGACCTCAGGCATTGAAAGAAACGGCGTCAGCAAAAGAAGTCTCGGAATCCGGAAAAAGCGACTAGCTGGCGCGTCGGATCGCATCGCGCTATTGACCTCGGAGATCTGAGAATCGGGCCGGGCCCTCGGCTGGTCAGACAAACTCAGAAGGCTCATGCCGAACCACACCGCCATGTTGATCACGGCGGCATTTCATCCCTCGCCGCCGCCAGCCGGGCAAATGCCGGTATGACGATCCTGCCCCCCCCCGCCTCAGCCGACCTATACGTAAAAGTACCGCGGGAACTTCACACCCGAACTAAACGAAGTCGATGCCCTGTGCATCTAAAGCTCCAGGAACGTACAAATTGCTGTTTCGGTTTGATAGCGAAAGGGGCGGAATCCTGGGAATTCCTGACACATCGGCGCAGGACGTGCGGCTGGCGCCGCGCGATCCACGCCGAAATCGGCTTATATTAGGGGGACTTGGCGTTGTCGTCATTGCGTCTATCCTGTTTGCCGCGCCGTGGGTGAAGCGCTGGGCCGGCGCCACCATCAGTGTGCCTTCGGATCGCGTGCGAACGGCTGTCGTCAGCAGGGGCGACCTGATCCGTGACGTATCCGTGCAAGGCCGCATTGTCGCGGCCGTCAGCCCTACCCTTTATGCAACCGCATCCGGGACCATTACTCTCGAGGTCGAGGCTGGTGAGCGTGTCGTCGCCGGGCAGGTCCTGGCGCGCGTCGATAGCCCCGAACTCACCAGTTCGCTGAGACAAGCCGAATCCACGCTCGAACAACGCAAGGTCGAACTGGAGCGGCAACGCATTGATTCGCGTCAGCAGGCCCTGGAAAAACGCCAGGCGGCCGATCTTGCCGAGGTCACACTCGTTGCCGCGAAGCGCGAACAACGGCGGGCCAACGATGCCAACGAGCGCGGCGTAATGCCGGTAATCGACTACGAAAAGGCTCAGGACGATCTGCGCAACGCAGAGCTTGCCCATGCTCACGCGATCGCCGATGCCGATCTCTTTGACGAGCGCCTGGCCTTCGAACTGCGCGCCAGCGAATTCGAGGTAAGTCGGCAACAGTTATTGGTCGAGGATTTCCAACGCCGGGTCGATGATCTCGCGATCAAGTCACCGGTCGACGGCATCGTCGGTGACCTGCTTGTCGACCAGAAATCGGCCGTGTCCCGGGATATGCCGGTCATGGCCGTCGTCGACCTGACTCGCTTCGAAATCGACGCGCTGATTCCGGAGAGCTATGCGGACGATCTGGTCATTGGCATGCAGGCGGAGATTCAGGTCGGCGGCAATCGTTACGGCGGTCAACTCGTTGCGGTATCCCCGGAGATCGTCAATAACCAGGTTGCAAGTCGAATTCGGTTTGTCGGCGATGGCCCGACAAATCTTCGCCAGAACCAGCGATTGACGACGCGAATCTTGCTCGCCGAATACAAGGACGTGCTGATGGTACAGCGCGGGCAATTTCTCGACAGCGGCGCAGGTCGTATCGCTTATGTCGTCAGTCCGAACGGCACAGCTGAACGACGGCAGATCGAAACGGGGGCCCGCAGCCTCGCTTCTGTCGAAATTCTCAGCGGCCTCGAGCCCGGCGAGACCATCGTGATATCAAATCTCGATCCGTTCCGCAGTGCGGGCACGGTTCTCTTGACGGATTAAGGAGCGTAAGCCCATGCTACAGATGAACAAGGTTTCAAAGGTCTATCGCACCGACACGGTCGAGACGCACGCGCTGCGGGAGTTTTCTCTGACCGTCGAGGAAGGCGAGTTTGTCTCGGTCACCGGGCCATCCGGCTCGGGGAAGACTACTTTTCTGAACATCGCTGGCATGCTCGAGGAGTTGTCGAGCGGCACCTATGAACTCGACGGTCGCGATATTTCGAAGCTGAACGACAAAGAGCGCTCGAAAGTGCGTAACGAGAAAATAGGCTTCATCTTCCAGAGCTTCAACCTCATCCCGGAGCTCGACATATTCGATAATGTCGATGTGCCGCTACGCTATCGCGGCATGAATGCCGGGGAACGCAGACGGCGTATTGAGCGATGCCTCGAGATGGTAGGACTTGCCTCGCGCCTGAAACACTACCCTGCCCAATTGTCAGGCGGCCAACAACAGCGCGTCGCAATCGCACGAGCGCTCGCCGGCGAGCCCCGCTTTCTGCTGGCGGATGAGCCGACCGGAAACCTCGACACGCACATGGCCGACAGTGTTCTGGATCTGCTGACCGAAATAAACGAGTCGGGAACAACCATCATCATGGTGACGCACGAACTGACACTTGCCGATCGCGCCAGGAGGAATATTTTTGTACGCGATGGCCAGGTCAGCGATGGGCCGCCCGAGCTCAGTTTCGCCGCAGCCGCCAATTCCTGAGAGGGACCCCGAATGTTTCGCTACTATCTCAAGCTTGGATTACTCAGCATCCGCGCGAATCCTGCACTCAGCGCACTCATGGTGGCCGCAATCGCGATCGGCATCGGCGCCTGTATGTCGATTGTCACCGTTCGCCACGTAATGAGCGGCAATCCGATTGCGCACAAGAACGATGTTCTTTATCACGTGCAGCTCGACAACTGGAATCCGGATGAACCGTACGAGGAACCCAACGAGCCACCGGAACAGGTCACCTATCTCGACGCGACCGCCCTGCACCAGGCCGGTCGGGCGATGCGACAAACGATCAGCTTCAAATCGGATCGGGTGGTTCAGCCGGAAGGCGACAACGCCCGCCCCTTCCAGCAGGAGGTGAGGGCGACGACGGCCGATTTTTTCACCATGTTCGACGTGCCCTTTGCGTACGGCAGTGGCTGGGACGCCGTTGCGGACCAGACAGAAGAGCGCGTGGTCGTATTGTCTGCAGAGATGAACCAGCGCCTGTATGGCGGAGAGAATTCCGTCGGCCGCATGCTGACCATGAACAAGGAACCGTATCGCGTGGTAGGCGTGCTGGACGAGTGGCGGCCGATACCTACATTCTACGATCTCAACAACAACCCTTACGAGGGTCCCGAGCAGATATTTCTGCCCTTTTCGCTCGCGATATCCGGCGAATGGAGCAGCTCGGGAAACAACAGCTGCTGGAAGCCCACCGGGAACGGCAGCTACGAGGCGTACCTCGCCTCGGAATGCATCTGGATTCAGATGTGGGTAGAGCTAGCCAGCGCGGCCGACAAGGACACCTACCTGCAGTTTTTGAATGACTACGTCGAAGAGCAAAAGTCGCTCGGTCGATTTCCGCGCGAGGTCAACAACCGGCTGAGTACGCCCGCCGAATGGCTGGTGAACCGGGAAGTCGTCGACGACACCGTGAATGTACTGCTCAGTCTTGCCGTTTTGTTCCTGATCGTATGCCTGCTGAACACCATCGGTTTATTACTGGCCAAGGTCATACGGCGCACCAGCGATATCAGTCTCAGACGCGCCCTCGGCGCAAGCAAGTCCGCCCTGTTTACACAATATGTTGTTGAGGCCGGCATGATCGGCGTTGCCGGCGGGCTCGCGGGCATAGGCATGACGTGGCTCGGATTGCGAGGCATCGAGAACGTCTTTTCCGAGTACGATTTTATCGCGTACCTCGTCACCATGGACTGGAGCATGGTCTTCGGCGCCGTGTTGCTGGCCATCGTCTCGGCGCTGGCGGCGGCACTGTATCCGACCTGGCGCGCATGCAGCCTGTCGCCAGCAAGCACGCTGCGCATTCAATAGTTTGCCCGGGGCACAGAGGAGACAAGAAATGGACATAGGACCTATTTGGCGGGCAATGCTGAAGAACAAGGCTGGCTTCGTACTGATTGCGCTGCAGATCGCGGTAACGATGACGATCATGGTCAATGCATTTGCCATCATGCAGGAACGCAGCGATAAGGCCGGCCGCGACAGCGGCATGGATGAGGAGAATACCTTCGCACTGGCAAGCGCATTTTTTGCAGAGTATGACCGCGACCTGATGAAGGCGCTTATCGATGAAGACCTCGCGATCATCCGTGCATTGCCCGGCGTCAGGAGCGCTGTTGCGAGCAACTCGTTCCCGTTACGCCAGGGAGGATGGTCGATGGGACTGCAGACTGAACCGGGCTCAAACGCGGCGGACTCGGTCAGCACGGCTATCTATTTCGTCGATGAGCACGGCGTCGACACCTTCGCCGCAACCGTCATCGACGGCGCCAACTTCGCGCCCAACGAGGTGTCCTGGCAACAGCAGGATGACAATACCTGGCCTTCCTACGGGATCGTCACGGAAGCGCTTGCGAAGGAGTTGTTCCCCGATGAAAACGGCTCGGTTGTCGGCAAGACCGTTTTTATCAACGATAACGACCCGGTGAATATCGTCGGCGTCATCGACCGATTACATGCGCCGTGGCCAAGCTGGACCGGGGTGGAACGAACCATGCTGACGCCACAAAGGCGCACCTCGGAGTTTCAGCGATACGTGATCAGGACGGAGCCGGGCTACCGCGATGCACTCATGCCCGAGATCGAGGCGCTGCTGGCCGACAGCAACAAGGACCGTATCATTCGCGACGTGACCACCATGGAACAGGTTCGAAAGCTCGCTTATCTCGGTGACACCGCGATGGTCAGGATTCTTACCTTTGTCGTTATTCTGCTCACGATAATTACCGGCCTGGGCATCGTTGGCCTGGCCAGCTTCAACGTAAGCCGACGCACCCGGCAGATAGGGATTCGGCGCGCACTCGGGGCAAGCAAACCGGCGATCGTACGATACTTCATGGTGGAGAACTTAATTGTCAGCGCCATTGGCCTGGCCATCGGCGGCATTCTGTCGGTTGCACTCAACATGGCGATGGTCGAGGCATTCGCGCTCGAGCCATTGGCCTGGTATGTCATTCCTGCAGCGATTATCGCTTTGTTGCTCGTCGGTCAGGCCGCGGTGGCCGGGCCGGCCAGCAGAGCCAGCAAGGTCGCGCCCGCGATCGCAACGCGGTCTGTCTAGCCCGAATATTTCACCAGTTGGCGCGTGAGATCGGTCAAGGATTTGATTGGCTGAGAAATTTTCCGAGCTAGCGGAATAACGGTGTCTATTGCCGAGGGAGGAAAATTTCTTAGGCAATAAAAGACTCAGCGAGAGCGCGTCATGCTGGAGAAATGTTCGGGCTAACCCGATGTGGCTTCTTTATCCTCGTCCGGTGATGCGACCCAGACTTTATCGTCGTTGCAGTGAAAGCTCTGCGCCAACTCCCCGTCCTGCATCGACTCGAGATGCACGTCAAACCGCCACAGGTGATGCACGTGCTTCAGTACCTCTTTGGCATCCTCTTCCTCGAGATGGATTCGATCCCGCTGCGTATGTCGCAAAGTCAGCGAGCGGTCGCCTCGCAACGCCACCTCCCACACCTGGATGTCCGGGTCCTGCTGGCTGATATTGTATTGATTCGCGAGCTCCTCGCGCACTCGCAAATAGCCATCATCATCATGAATGGCGGTGACCTGGATAGCCTTGTCGGTTTCGTCGTCCACGATGCTGAACAGCTTCAGGTTACGGATCACTGTTGGCGACAGATACTGCAGGATAAAGCTCTCGTCCTTGAAGTTCTGCATCGCGTGATGAACCGTCTCCAGCCAGTCTGAACCCGCGATCTCCGGAAGAAAGCGCCTGTCTTCCTCGGTCGGATTTTCGCAAACGCGGCGGATGTCGGAGAATATGGCGAAACCCAGGGTGTAAGGGTTGATGCCCGAGAAGTACGGCGAATCGAATTCCGGCTGATAGATGACGCCAGTGTGCGACTGCAGAAATTCAAGGATATTGCCTTCGCCGATCAGCCCTTCGTCATACAGGTCATTAATCAGGTTGTAGTGCCAGAAGGTTGCCCAGCCCTCGTTCATTACCTTGGTCTGCCGCTGCGGATAGAAATACAGCGCAATCTTTCGGACGATGCGCACTATCTCCCGCTCCCAGGGCTCGAGCAACGGTGAATTTTTCTCGATAAAGTAAAGCAGGTTCTCTTGCGGCTCCGAGGGAAAGCGCGGCCATTTCTCGTCGGCCTTCTTTTCCTTTTTCGGAATCGTGCGCCAGAGGTCATTGACCTGCTTCTGGACATAGTCTTCGCGCTCGCGCTGACGCTGCCTCTCCTCGGCGGCGGAAATCGGCCGCGGACGACGAAACTGGTCGACGCCAAGATTCATCAGCGCATGACAGGAGTCCAGCAATGCTTCTACAGCCTCGACGCCGTGACGTTCTTCGCACTCACTGATGTAGTTCTTCGCGAACAGAATGTAGTTGATGATTGCGCCGGCATCGGTCCACTCGCGGAACAGGTAGTTGCCCTTGAAGAACGAGTTATGGCCGAAGCAGGCATGCGCGATGACAAGCGCCTGCAGCGTCAGCGAATTCTCTTCCATCAGGTAAGAAATACACGGATTCGAATTGATAACGAGCTCGTAGGCGAGCCCGATCTGCCCTTTGCGGTAGCGCTGCTCGGTGCTGAGGAATTGCTTGCCGAAAGACCAGTGGTGGTAACCGACCGGCATGCCAACCGACGAGTACGCATCCATCATCTGGTCGGCGGATATGATCTCAATCTGGTTGGGGTAGGTGTCGAGACGGTATTTTTCGGCGGCTATTCGACCGATCTCCTCTTCGAAAGCCTCGAGAGCCGGCACGGTCCACTCCGAGCCCTCGGCGATGGGCTTTCGCTTGCTCACGTGGACTTCCTCTCGAACAGCTCATGGAACACCGGGAAGATATCGGCCGCCGAGTTGACGGTGCGCATCGCAAACTGTTCCGGGAATTTCTCGAGCACCTCCGTGTATGTATTCCAGAGATCCTGCTGCTGGCGAGGGTTGATTTCGACATAGGCATAGTACTGTACGAGGGGCAGTAGACTCTTGACGAGGAGATCGCGGCAGCGCGGCGAATCGTCCTGCCAGTTCTCGCCATCGGACGCCTGGGCTGCATAAATGTTCCAGCTATCCGTGGGATAGCGCTCCCGAATGATCGTCTGCATGAGTTCGAGCGCACTCGAAACGACCGTCCCGCCGGTCTCACGTGAGTAAAAAAACTCCTGTTCGTCCACCTCCTCAGCTTTGGTGTGATGCCGAATGAAGACCACGTCGATCTTGCCGTAGTGGCGCTTCAGGAACATGTGTAGCAGCACGAAAAAACGCTTGGCAAGATCCTTGATGTCCTGGGTCATCGACCCGGACACATCCATCAGGCAGAACATGACCGCGCTGGTTGTCGGGGTCGGCTGGCGAATCATGTTGTTGTAGCGTAGATCGAAGTCGTCGAGAAACGGAATCTGATTGAGGCGGCGCTGCGCGCGGTCCAGCTGGTTGACGATTTCCGAGCGGCGCTCTTCGGCGTCATCCTGCAGCGACTCGAGCTCGTCCTCGAGCGCCTTGATTTCACGACGGATGGCGCCACCCAGCGCAATGCGCCGCGCTTTCGCGCCACGCAGTGATTGCACCACGTTCAGCCGCGCCGGAATGCCCTCGTGGGTATAACCACCCTTTACGAGCTTGTAGGCATCCGAATCCTTGAGTTGTTTGCGCACCAGGTTGGGCAACTCGAGGTCCTCGAACACGAAGTCCAGAAACTCCTGTTGGTTGATTTCGAAAACGAAGTCATCCATGCCCTCGCCCTGGTTGCTGGCTTTGCCACCGCCTCCGCCACTGCCGCCCTTTGGCCGATCGATTCTATCGCCGCGAATGAATTCCTTGTTACCGGGCAGTACCCTTCGCTGACTGCCACCTCGACCATGATGAAAAACGGGCTCGGAAATATCCTTTCTCGGGATGGAGATCTCCTCGCCGCGATCCATGTCCGTGATACTGCGCTTGCTGACGGCATCCGTGACAGCCTTCTTGATGTGCTTGCGAAATCGCTTCAGAAAGCGCTGTCGATTGACCGCACTCTTCTGTTTCCCCTGCTGGCGACGATCGATGATTTGCAGCGCCATGACAGACTACTGCGACTTTCGGACTCTCAGGTACCACTCGGACAGAAGCCTGACCTGCTTGTTCGTATACCCGTACTCCATCAGTCGATGCACGAAGTCCTCGTGCTTCTTCTGCTCGTCTTCCGATGCCCTCGGGTTGAAGGAAATGACGGGCAGCAGGTCTTCGGTACTCGAAAACATCGTCTTTTCGATGACCAGGCGAAGCTTTTCATAGCTGGTCCAGGCCGGATTCTTGCCGGCGTTCGAGGCTCGTGCCCGGAGTACGAAGTTCACGACTTCGTGGCGGAAATCCTTCGGGTTGGCGATGCCCGCGGCTTTCTCGATTTTCTCCAGTTCGTCGTTCAGCGCAACATGATCGAGTATTTCTCCCGTTTCGGGGTTGCGGAAATCCTGGTCCTGGATCCAGAGGTCGGCGTAGGTAATGTAGCGGTCAAAAATGTTCTGGCCGTATTGCGAATATGATTCCAGATAGGCCGTCTGCACCTCCTTGCCTAGGAAGTCGACGTAGCGTGGCGTCAGGTATTCCTTGATGAAGTTTATGTAGCGATCCCGCGTGTCTTCCGGAAACTGCTCCTGCTCGATCTGTTTTTCGAGGACGTACAGCAGGTGCACCGGGTTGGCCGCGGTTTCATCGGGATCGAAGTTGAATACCTTGGACAAAATCTTGAATGCGAATCTCGTGGACAGGCCGTCCATACCCTCGTCGACGCCGGCATTGTCGCGATACTCCTGTATCGACTTCGCTTTGGGATCGACATCCTTGAGGTTTTCACCGTCGTAGATCCTGAGTTTCGAATAGATACTGGAATTCTCGGGCTCCTTGATACGCGTCAGGATCAGAAACTGGGCGAGCATTCTCAGGGTATCCGGCGCGCATGGCGCATCGGACAGCGAGCTGTTACGCAGGAGTTTCTTGTAGATCTCGACCTCCTCGGTCACCTGCAGGCAATAGGGCACCTTGACGATGCAGACACGGTCGATGAACGCTTCGTTATTGCGGTTGTTTTTGAACGATTGCCATTCCGCTTCGTTCGAATGCGCGAGTATCACGCCCTCGAACGGAATCGAGCCAATCGATTCGGTGCCGTTGTAGTTGGCTTCCTGCGAGGCGGTCAGAAGCGGATGCAGAACCTTGATTGGCGCCTTGAACATCTCGACGAATTCGAGGATACCCTGGTTCGCATGGCAAAGGCCGCCCGAGAAACTGTACGCATCCGGATCGTTTTGTTTGAATTCCTCCAGCTTGCGAATATCCACCTTGCCGACGAGCGAGGAAATGTCCTGGTTGTTCTCGTCACCTGGCTCCGTTTTGGCGATCGCTGTTTGATTCAGTATCGACGGACACAGTTTTACAACACGGAACTGGCGAATGTCGCCATTGAATTCCCGCAGCCGTTTCGAGGCCCAGGGCGACATGATGCCCTGCAGGTAGCGCAAGGGAATGCCAAATTCCTCTTCGAGGATTTTGCCGTCCTCCTGCGGATTAAACAGCCCTAGCGGCGACTCCTGGATTGGCGATCCTTTGAGCGCATAGATCGGCTGCTTTTGCATCAGCTCCTTGAGCTTTTCTGCCAGTGACGATTTGCCGCCGCCGACCGGCCCGAGCAAGTACAGAATCTGCTTTTTCTCTTCGAGACCCTGAGCGGCGTGCCGAAAGAACGACACGATCTGCTCGATGCATTCTTCCATGCCATAGAAATCGGCGAAGGGCTTGTACCGCTTGATGACTTTGTTCGAGTAGATGCGCGAGAGGCGCGGATCCTTGGCCGTGTCGATGCGTTCGGCCTCGCCGATTGCGAGCAGCAGGCGTTCGGCTGCGGACGCGTACGCCGATGGGTCTTTCTTGCATATGTCCAGGTATTCTTCGAGGCTGTATTCTTCTTGTTTTGTATCTTCAAAGCGGGACTGGTAGGTACCGAAGATACTCATAACAATACTCCTGCGTTAGCAAAACTGTCTTAGTGAACTTGTAAGTCGAAGTTTCCGTTTCTGCCTGCTACCTGAATCATTTCAGCAATAGGTCCGTCTCCGGCGCCAATTCAATTTCTGGATGTGCCGGTTAAGGCTACCCGTACTCGCCGATCGAGAGTGTGACAGACCTAACATTTGTTAACATAAGTCGGAACATGGCCTTCTTGTAGACCCCCGGTCTGTCCGAATAATTCCATCGGCCCGCCAGCCAACACCCCGCCCAATCCGGCTGGCGGGACCAGCGGCCCCGCCGATCCTTCCCGGCGTTGGGAACCCACTTGCCATCGAGGACAGCACGCGCTCCGGGTTACGCGGAAAATCCTCCAGGGCTCTGTATATCAAGGAGTTACCGGAATTCATGGCACGCAAGTTACAGGACGGCAAGGTTGCCGCGGCGTCAATTTCCAAGCTGTCTTCGTGGCCGGTACTGATCGCGCCCTGACCGGCAGACGACGTCGTAGTGATGTTCTGTTGAAGCGGTTACTATCACCGGCCTCAGTGTGAGACCCGCATCGGAGCACTCTATGAAGAAAGACGATCAGGAATGGCTGGAAGACCTGCCGGAGGCCTTCAAGATCTACCGCGCCGGCCACGATGTCGATGAAGTGGAATGCATCGTGCCTGATCTCGCCGGCATGTCTCGCGGCAAAGCGATGCCGGCACGCAAGTTCAGCCCGCAGCATGAGACTTACCTGCCCGTTTCGATCTTCTACCAGACGGTCACGGGCGCGGACGTGGAAATGGACATCGACAACCAGTGGGCAGAAGGCGACCTGGTACTGAAGCCGGACATGGCAACGGCCAAAGCGGTGCCCTGGGCGAAAACGCCGACCCTGCAGGTCATTCACGACCTGTACACCCGCGACGGCAAGCCGGTTGCCATCGCACCACGCCAGGTCCTCAAAGAGGTCGTGGCGCTGTATGCACAGCAGGGCTGGAAGCCAGTGGTGGCTCCCGAGCTCGAGTTCTACCTGATCAAGCCTAACCTGGATCCCAATGAACCTATCCAGGCACCGGTCGGACGAACCGGAAGACGACGGGCCGGCAACCAGTCCTACTCGATGTCGGCAGTCGACGACTACGGGCCGGTGATCGATACCATCTACGATTTCGCGCAGGACGCCGGCCTCGCCATCGATACCGTCATCCAGGAAGACGGCGCGGGCCAGGTGGAGATCAACCTGACGCATGGCGATCCGGTATTGCTGGCAGACCAGGTCTTCTACTTCAAACGCATCATTCGCGAAGCGGCCCTGAACCACCAGATGTTCGCCACCTTCATGGCCAAGCCGATGCGCGACCAGCCCGGCTCTGCCATGCACGTTCACCAGAGCGTCGTCGACATCGCGACCGGCAAGAACATCTTCAGCGATACAAGCGGCAAGGTCAGCAGGCGCTTCCTGCACTTTATCGGCGGCAGCCAGAAGTACCTGCCGCAATCCCTGCCACTGATGGCGCCCTACGTCAACAGCTATCGACGCTTCGAGGGCGAGACTTCCAGCGCGCCCACCAATTTCGCCTGGGGCTATGACAACCGCGCCACCGGCCTGCGCGTACCCAACTCGTCGCCGCAGGACCGCCGCCTGGAAAACCGCGTGGTCGGCGTCGACTGCAATCCCTACCTCGCCATCGCTGTTGGGCTCGCTTGCGGCTACCTGGGCATGATGAAAAAGATCAAGCCGGGCGAGCCGGCCGCCGGCGAGCTGGACGACGACGCCTGGTCCATTCCCACCACCATGGATGAAGCGCTGACCCTGTTCGAGGCGGCCACCGACGTTCACCAGGTCCTGGGGCAGGAGTTCTGCATGATCTACGGTGAAGTGAAGCGTGAGGAAATGCGCTTGTTCCACCGCGAAATCAGCCCATGGGAGCGCGAGCACCTGCTGCTCAACGTTTGAGAAATCAAACCGGCGCCGCTGGCATCTTGACCGCTTGTCGCATCGTCGAATCTGACGCTCTCCAGCTGCTAGAATGCGCCACTGGCCATCAATAACGTGAATAACAATGGCAAAACCGGCTGATCGCCTGAGCGAACTCAAGATCGACCGTCACTCCGCCGATGGCGGCGGACGCGGCTGGCTGTTGCCGGTACTGGTCTTCGCCCTGCTCGCCGTCATCGCCGTGGTCTGGCTGTTGCTAGCCAACATGAATGGCGCCATCGAGGTCGAAACCGAAATCGCCCGACGCCCGCCGAGTGCCGCGGCGGCCAGCAGCGTGCTCGATGCCTCCGGTTACGTGACCGCCCGCCGCGAAGCGACCGTGTCCTCGGAGGTTACCGGCAAGGTGATCGAAGTGCTGATTGAAGAAGGCATGAGCGTCGAGGCCGGCCAGGTCGTCGCGAGACTCGATGACAGCACGCAGCGGGCAAGGCTGGCACTGTCCGCCGCGGAATTGCAGTCCGCGCGCGCCGCGCTGCTGGAGATCGAAGCACAACTGCGTGCTGCGCGCCTGGAGCGCGATCGCCTGCGCGAGCTGGTGGCCAGGAAACTCGTCAGTACCTCCAGCGTGGATGAGGCAGAGGCCAGTTATGATGCTCTGGCGGCGCGTCTCGCGACCGGCCGCGATAACGTGACGGTCGCTGAAAAGAGCCTTGCGCTGGCACAGGATGCGCTCGATGACATGACTATTCGCGCCCCTTTCGGCGGCATGATCGTGTCGAAGAACGCTCAACCCGGCGAGATGATCTCGCCGATATCGGCCGGCGGTGGATTTACACGCACCGGAATCTGTACGATCGTCGACATGGACTCGCTCGAGATCGAAGTCGACGTCAACGAAGCGTACATCCAGCGGGTGAAGCCCGGGCAGGCCGTCAGTGCAACGCTGGATGCTTACCCTGACTGGCAGATTCCAGCCGACGTTATCGCGATCGTGCCAACGGCGGATCGCCAGAAAGCCACGGTGCGCGTTCGTATCGGCTTTCGCGAACGCGACGAGCGCATCCTCCGGGACATGGGCGTCAAGGTGGCATTTCTTGGCAGCGAGGCGCCACCGCAGACCGGTGGCGAACAGCCGGGCGTGCTGATCTCGGGAACGTCGCTGAGGCAGGATGCCGACGGCGACTTTGTCTGGCGGGTCGCCAATGACAGAGTCGAACGCCGCCGAATCGAATTGGGCAGCCCGGCGGATCGCGACCGGGTACTGGTACTGGAAGGACTGCAGCCGGGCGACACCATCGTTCGCTCGGCACCCGCCGCACTCAGTGCGGGCCAGGAAGTTACGACAAAATAGCAGGGGTAGAACATGACAGAGATACTGGCCAGGCTGAACGGCGTCAGCCGCGTCTATCAGAAAGGCAAGGAGCGGGTTGACGTGCTGCACGAACTCGACCTGACGATTGACAAAGGCGACTTTCTCGCATTGATGGGGCCATCCGGCTCCGGCAAGACCACGCTTCTGAACCTGCTCGGCGGGCTCGACAAGCCGACCGCCGGAACAATCAACGTAGGCGGCGCCGAGCTGTCATCCATGAGCAACAGCCAGCTCTCCAGGTGGCGCGCGACGCATGTCGGCTTTATTTTCCAATTCTACAACCTGCTGCCCGTTCTTACGGCACGCAAGAACGTCGAATTGCCATTGCTGCTGACCAACATGTCGAGCAAGGAGCGCGCCCGGCGCGCCGGGATCGCACTCGAGATTGTCGGTCTTGCCGATCGCGCCAAGCATCGTCCGCGCGAACTGTCCGGTGGCCAGGAGCAGCGCGTTGCCATCGCAAGAGCCATCGTCTCCGACCCCGAACTGCTGCTCTGCGACGAGCCAACGGGCGACCTGGACCGCGCTACGGCCGACGAGATCCTGAACCTGCTGAAGACACTCAACACCGAGCATGGCAAGACCATCATCATGGTGACGCATGATGCCCAGGCCGCCGAATACGCGCGGCACACGCTGCACATGGACAAGGGCAAGCTGGAAGTCCGGACGGCGGCATGAAGTATTTCGGCCTCATCTGGAAAAACGCCTGGCGCAAGAAGATCCGTACGTCCCTCACCGTGCTGTCGGTGTTGGTCGCATTCCTGCTGTTCGCCTTGTTGAATGCGATCGGTTTCGCGTTCCGCTCCGGCGAAGATGTCTCCTCCGCCGAACGGCTGGTGGTGCTCAACAAGATCTCGCTGATCAACCCCTTGCCAATCAGCTACCAGGCCCGTATTGCGTCGACGCCGGGCGTGGCGGCTGTCACGCATGCATCCTGGTTCGGCGGCTATTACCAGGATCCGCGCAATCAGTTCGCGCAATTCCCGGTCGTCGCAGAGGATTATTTCAAGCTGTACCCGGAGCTGATCATCGCACCGGAACAACTCGAGAGCTTCGCAAAGAATCGTATCGGTACGGTGGTCGGTCACGAACTCGCGGAAAAATTCGGCTGGAAGGTCGGTGACCGTATTCCGATCCAGGCCACGATCTGGACGAAAGCCGATGGCGGTCGCAGCTGGGAGTTCGAACTGGACGGCACCTTCCGCACGGACGATCCGCGCGGCAGTACTGCCTACATGCTATTCAATTACGACTACTTCGAAGAGGCCCGCGCTTTCGGCAAGGGTACGGTGGGCTGGTACATCCTGCGCATTGCGCCCGGCGCGGACGCCGTCGAGGTCGCCAACGCGGTCGACGAACAATTCGCCAACTCGCCCAACGAAACCGAAACGAGCACGGAGGCGGCGTTTGCCGCATCCTTCGCGAAACAGTTCGGCAACATTGCGTTGATCGTGCAGCTGATCCTGGGCGCCGTGTTCTTCACGCTGCTGCTTGTCGCAGGCAACACCATGTCGCAGTCCGTACGCGAGCGCATTCCGGAACTGGCCGTGCTCAAGACGGTTGGTTTTGGTGACGTCGCGGTCCTCGGTATCGTGCTGTCCGAATCGATCCTGATCATAGTGATCGGCGGCGTGCTCGGTCTTACCATCGGCTGGGTAGTCGTGCAGGGCGCGGCGCAGTCCATGGGCGCCACATTGCCCGGCATCTACCTGTCGCCGCAGGCGATGCTCATCGCGGCCGCGATCATGGTCGGCGCAGGCATCTTTGCCGGCATTTTTCCGGCGCTGAAGGCGATGCGGCTGTCGATCGTCGATGCGCTGGCGCGCGGCTGAGGTCTGCACCCGTGCTGCCGCGACTGATTTCACGCCGAAAGATGCATCAGGACACCGGGGACTCTCATGAAACTGCTTAACCAGATCGCCGCGGTCACCGCGCTCAACATCCGCAACCTGCCGCAAAGGACGGGAGGTTCGCTCGTGGCCGTCGTGGGTGTGGCCGCCGTGGTACTCGTGTTCGCCGCGGTGCTGTCGATGGCGGCCGGCTTTGAACGCACGATGTTGTCTGCGGGCGCCGAGGACACGGCTATCGTGATGCGCGCCGGATCCACCGCCGAGTTGAACAGCGGGCTGAGTAACGATCAGGCATTGATTATCGCCAATGCGCCTGGCGTGTTACATGACGGCGATTCGCCGATCGCCTCGTTCGAGCTTTATGTCGTGGTCGATATACGCAAGAAATCAACCAACGAGGACGCGAACGTGCCGCTGCGCGGCGTGCAGGCGGGGGCGATGGACGTGCGCCGCAACGTCAGCATAGCCGAAGGCCGCATGTTCGAGGAAGGTAGAAACGAATTAATTGTAGGCCGTGCCGCACAGGCCCAGTTCGCCGGACTCGAAGTTGGCAATAATATGCGCTTCGGGCAGACGGACTGGACCGTTGTCGGCGTGTTTGACGCGGACGGGAGCGTGTCGGAGTCCGAGTTGTGGACAGACGTCCGCGTGTTGCAGACTATGTACAGACGGGGTAACAGCGTGCAGTCTGTGCGTGTACGCCTCGAGAGTCCGGAATCCATTACGGCACTCGAACAGTCACTGGCAGACGATCCGCGCGTCGATGTGGACGTAATGAATGAGAAAGACTACTACTCCAGCCAGGCGGAACCGCTCAGCCGCTTCATTCGCATCGTCGGCTACCCGCTGACTTTCCTGATGGCCATCGGCGCGGTATTCGGCGCATTGAATTCCATGTATGCCTCGGTCAGTGTACGCGGCACAGAGATTGCGACGCTGCGCGCGCTGGGCTTTGGCCCGTTGCCGGTACTCATTTCGACCGTCATCGAATCGACATTGCTCTCGCTGATCGGCGGATTGATCGGCGGCGCCCTCGCCTATGTCGTATTCAATGGTTTCCAGGTGTCAACCCTGAATGGCGCGAGCTTCAGCCAGGTGGTTTTCGATTTTGCCGTCACACCGGATCTCCTCATGCAGGGCATCGTGGCCGCACTGATCATCGGCCTGCTCGGCGGCTTCTTCCCCGCCCTGCGCGCCGCCCGCCTGCCGGTTGCCCAGGCGCTCAGAGAACTGTAGGGATTTTCCCGGCGCCACACTGGCGAGACCCCATCGGATGCCTGGCCCTGGCCGCCCCGAATTTCTGTGCGATCGCTTATTCGTCAAACACGCCGGCAATCTTCTCGCCACAGTTGCCGCAACAGCCATCACTCGTCAGCGTCCAGGTGGACAGCACGTACCAGTCGCGGCCAATCAGAATCTCGCCGCAGCCCGGGCAATAGGTACTCGACCCTTTGAAATCGTGCACATTGCCGGTGTAGACGTAATGCAGACCGGTCTCGAGCGCGATCTCGCGTGAGCGTGAGAGTGTCGCCTTGGGCGTCGCAGGGATATCACGCATTTTCCAGTCCGGATGAAACGCGGAAAAGTGCAGGGGAACATCCGGACCGAGATGCTCCATAATCCAGCCCGACATGGTCTCGATCTCGGCCTCTGAGTCGTTTTCACCGGGAATCAGCAGTGTCGTGATCTCGAACCAGCTATCAGTTTCGTTTTTCAGATACAGCAACGTATCCAGCACCGGCTCGAGGTGTCCGCCACAGATCTTCCAGTAGAAGCGATCGGTGAAGGCCTTCAGATCGACGTTAACCGCGTCCATGTGCCTGAAGAATTCCTCGCGCGGCTCTTTGGTCATATAGCCCGCGGTCACGGCCACGTTCAGCACGCCCCGTTCCCCGCATGCTTCTGCCACGTCCACGGCGTATTCGAGGAAGATCACCGGATCGTTGTAGGTATACGCCACGCTGCGACAGCCCTGCTCGATGGCCGTGCTGGCGATCCACTGCGGCGTCGCGCTGACCTGCAGCCGGTCGAACTCGCGAGACTTCGAGATATCCCAGTTCTGGCAGAACTTGCAGGCGAGATTGCAGCCGGCGGTGCCGAACGACAGGACCCTCGATCCCGGCAGAAAGTGGTTCAGCGGCTTCTTCTCGATCGGATCGACCGCGAAGCCGCTCGATCGGCCGTAGGTCGTAAGGACGATTTTGTCTTTTTCACGTCCGCGCACGAAGCACAGGCCGCGCTGTCCTTCCCGCAGCTTGCAGTAGCGCGGGCAAAGATCGCACTGCAGCCGGGTATCGTCGAGCCGGTGCCAGTAGCGGCCGGTAGTCCCTGAAATAGCTGTCGTCATGTTCACTATCTCTAATGTTGGGGCGCACCGCCGGGCTGTCAATGGGCGGGCACCCGTATAGCTACCTATTCCCAGCGCAACCCACAGGACTAGAATAGTGTTCGGGTGGATCAGGAGGGCACACGATGACCTTGATCCGAAATCCGGCCGTCGCCGGGCAGTTTTACCCGGGGAACGCCGAAGAGCTGAGCGCCACGGTATCGACCCTGCTGGACGGCGCGCAGCAGAGGGACGCGCCTGCTCCGAAGGCCCTGATAGCGCCGCATGCCGGCTACATCTACTCCGGTCCCGTGGCCGCCAGCGCCTACGCGCAACTGCGGCCCCATCGGAATCGATACCGACGCGTGGTACTTCTGGGCCCCTGCCACCGCATGCCCGTCAACGGCCTGGCCCTGAGCAGTGCTGACGCCTACCGCATGCCGATGGGCGACGTGCCGTTGGACAAATCGGCGACTGCCGATCTCGATATCCCCGGAGTACGGATCCTTGATCTGTCGCACGCGGACGAACACAGCCTCGAGGTGCACCTGCCCTTCCTGCAGTCGGTACTGGGCGAATTCGCAGTCGTTCCCATTGTCGTCGGCGACGCGTCACCCGAACTCGTAGCCAGCGTGCTCGACGCGCTGTGGGACGGACCGGAGACGCTGATCGTCGTCAGTTCCGATCTCAGCCACTACCTTACTTACGACAACGCACGCGCCCTCGACGCGGTCACCTGCAGGACGATTGAGCATCTCGATGCCACGAAGCTCGATCACGACATGGCCTGCGGAGCGACACCCGTGGCTGGCCTGCTGCTGGCCGCCAAACAGCACGACATGAAAGTGACGACGCTCGACTTGCGAAACTCCGGCGATACCCGTGGCGATCGGGACCGCGTCGTCGGTTACGGTGCCTGGATGTTCGCGTAGATGAAGATCCTGAGCTGTCTCCTGCTTCTCCTCGCGTTCGCGTCCCAGGCCGATGACTATGTAACACAGCGGCAGTCCCTGATCGACGAATTGCGGCTTTATGCCGGGCTCGCACGCGACCCGGACGCCGTGCGCTTCAGTGATGCCGTCCTGGCGGCCATGAACAAGGTCGAGCGTCACCGCATGGTGCCTGCATCGCAGCTGCCTTATGCGTATGAGAACCGCCCCTTGCCGATCGGGCATGGCCAGACAATCTCGCAGCCCTACATCGTTGCACTCATGACCGAACTCATCGAGCCCGACGCCGGCGATGTTGTTCTCGAAATCGGCACGGGCTCCGGCTACCAGGCCGCCGTTCTCGCCGAACTCGTCGGGCACGTCTACAGCATCGAGATCATCGATGCCCTCGCAAGCCAGGCGGAGCAACGTCTCGAGTCGATGGGCTATGACAACATCACGACCAGACTTGGCGATGGCTACTTCGGCTGGCAGGAACACGCGCCGTTCGACGCCATCGTCGTCACGGCAGCCGCGAGCCACGTGCCGCCACCGTTAATAGAGCAGCTCAAGCCGGGTGGCCTGATGATCATTCCTGTGGGGAGTCGGTTTACGACACAAACCCTGTTGCTGCTCGAGAAAACCGACGACGGCGAAATAATCACCCGTCAATACGGCGCCGTTCGTTTCGTGCCGCTGACCGGTGACCGGTGACCGGTGACCGGTGACCGGTGACCGTTAGACACTGGCCCATGCGCCGCCTGTACCCCGCAACGCTGCTCGTCTCGGCGGCGGCGATTGGCTATGAGCTGCTACTGATGCGCGTGCTATCCATCGTGCAGTGGCATCACTTCGCTTACATGATCATCAGCCTCGCCTTGCTCGGCTATGGCGCCAGCGGCACGCTGATCGGGCTATTCCGTCGCCGTCTGGAACAGCGATTCGAAACAGCCTTTGCAGTCAGCGCGCTGCTCTTCAGCATTTCCATGATTCTGTGCTTCGTGCTGAGCCAGCGCGTGCCATTTAACGCCCTAGAGATCGCCTGGGATCCCTGGCAATTTCTATACCTGGGCGCGGTCTATCTGCTGTTGCTGGTGCCTTATCTGTTCGCGGCGTCGTGCATCGGACTGGCGTTCACCTGCCGCCGCGACGCGATCAGCCGCGTGTATTTCTTCGACCTGCTCGGTGCAGGCGTCGGCGCGCTGCTGATCATAGGCGCGCTCTTCGTCCTGATGCCGCAGGATGCGCTGGTTTTTCTTGTAGTGCTGCCGATGATCGCATCCCTGATGATGACGATACACGCCGCGGCGCGAAACGTACTGTTTACCGCACAGCTCGGGTGGCTCGCACTGATCGTTGCCGGCGTCCCGCAGACGCAGCTCTCCTTGCACATCTCGGAATACAAGGGCCTGAGCCAGGCGCTCGAAGTTATCGACAGCCGCGTAGTGAAGGAATCGTCGAGTCCACTGGGCCTGATCTCTGTCGTTGAGAGCCCGACCGTGCCCGTACGCCACGCACCGGGACTGAGCTTCAATACGCGTCACATTCCCCCGCAACAACTGCAGGTATTCACGGACGCCGACGGCATGAGCGTCATAACGCGTTTCGACGGTGAGCCGAAGTCGATCGCCTACCTCGGCGACATCACCGCGGCACTGCCTTACGCCTTGCTTGATGAACCCGGCGTCCTCGTGCTCGGCGCCGGTGGAGGCCAGGACGTACTGCTGGCCCTCTATCACGGCGCGGGCGGTGTCGACGCGGTGGAACTCAATCCGCAGATGAGCGAGCTTGTTGCCGATTCCTATGCGGAATTTGCCGGCGATATCTACAACGATGCGCGTGTACGTCTCTTCACCCAGGAGGCGCGAGGCTACGTCGCGCAGAGCCAGGACAGCTACGATCTCATTCATATCGGTCTGCTCGATTCGTTCGGCGCGTCCGGCGCAGGCGTGCAATCACTGAATGAGAGCTACATCTACACGGTGGAAGCCATTCGCGAATACCTGGCGCACACTACTCCGGGGGGCATGATCGCCATTACGCGCTGGCTCAAACTGCCGCCGAGGGACAGCCTGAAACTCATCGCCACGGCGCGCGAAGCGCTCGCCGCTGCCGGCCGCGACAAGCCGGCAGACCACCTGGCGATGATTCGCAGCTGGAACACCAGCACTCTGCTGATTCGCAACGGACCGTTCACGGCAGCGGATATCTCGACGATCCGTTCGTTCTCGCGCTCGCGCTCATTCGACACGGTCTGGTTTCCGGGAATGCGCGCTGACGAGGCGAATCGTTACAACAAACTGGCGGAACCCTACCTCTACGACGGCGCGGCGGCACTGCTGGGCGAGGGCGCCGAGGAATACGTGTCACGCTACAAGTTCCACATCGCCCCAGCGACGGACAATCGGCCATACTTCTTTCATTTCTTCAAATGGCGCACGCTGCCGGAGGTGCTCGCATTACGCCGGGTCGGCGGCGCAGGACTCATCGAATGGGGTTACCTGGTCCTGGTTGCGACGTTTCTGCAGGCGACCATCGTCGGCCTCATCCTGATCCTGCTGCCGCTCACGCTCGCCACGCGAGACTGGCCAACGGGAACGGGTCCACGCATGGGCAGCTATTTCCTGCTGCTGGGGTTCGCGTTCCTGTTTGTCGAGATGGCGTTCATCCAGAAGTTCATCCTGTTTCTGAGCCACCCCCTGTACTCGGTTGCCGTTGTGTTGAGCGGCTTTCTTGTGTTCGCGGGACTTGGCAGCGCCTGGTCGGAGGCTGCCGCGGCGAAACTCGAGGCACGCGGATACCAGCCGGTTTCGGTCGTTGCGGGCAGCATTGCGGCGCTGGCGCTCGTCTACATCGTGTTGCTGCCGGTCGTTTTCGAGCGTTTCGTCGGGTCGTCGGACCTCTTCAAGATTGTCCTGACGAACGCGTTCATCGCACCGCTCGCCTTTGCAATGGGCATGCCATTTCCGCTGGGCCTCACGCGCGTCGCGGACCTTGCACCGCACTTCATTCCCTGGGCGTGGGGCATTAACGGCTTCGCGTCCGTCGTCAGCGCAGTACTCGCGACATTGCTCGCGATACAGTTCGGCTTCAACGCGGTGATCTTGCTGGCACTACTCCTGTATGGGATCGCCGCGCTGCTTATTTCGACGGCGACTCCAGCTCGAGCCTGATCGAGATCAGCTCGAGCAGATCCTTCAGCGAGATCATGCCGACAAGCTCGCCCTTGTCCACGACCATATAGCGCGTCTGTTTCTTGGGATTCAGTATGCCCGAGAGCAATTCGCTGGTGCTCGTATCCGCGGCAATCGTGTTTTCCTTTGAGCAGGGCTGGGTCAGTGCGCCCACCGTTTTCGTAGTCCGCTCACTCTTCGGCAACGTGCGGATGGCATCGATGCTGATGCAGCCGAGTAGCCGGGAGTTATCGACGACCGGATACATCTTGAAGTGATGCGGGTAGACGTAGTCGTCCAGCCACTCGGAAATCGTTATCGACGGCGGCACCGTGACCGGATTTCGGCGCATGAACTTCGATACCGGCTGGTCCCTGATCATTTCGCTCACGACCAGGTTCTGAAACGACGCAGACGCCGCCCCGCGCACGAACAGTCCGATCAGGAACCACCACATTCCGCCGATGAGGTTGCCGGTAAACACGGCTATACCGCCGATCAGCATCAGCGCCGCGCCGAACAGGCGTCCAATCTGGCTCGACGTGAAGGTCGCGGCCCTGAGATCCCCTTTGCGATGCCACAGCGCAGCGCGCAGCACCCGCCCGCCGTCGAGCGGGAATGCCGGCACCAGGTTGAAGATCGCCACCGTCATGTTGATGAGTACCATGGTGTCGGTGACGCCAATTACCGGATCCGGCCAGCCGTTGCCCCGAGCGATCGTCTCGAGAAACAGGAAGACGGCGGCGAGCAGAAAACTCGAAATGGGACCGGCGATCGCGATCAGAAACTCCGCTCTCGGGCTGGGCGGCTCTTTTTCCATCTGCGCGACACCACCAAAGATGAACAGCGTGATGCCACGCATGGAGAGACCGAAATGACGTGCCATTATGGAATGTGCGAATTCGTGAAACACGATCGAGAAGAACACGCCGATCGCAACCGCGATGCCCATCCACGCGTACGTTATATCGGGCAGTCCCGGATAGGCCTGCGGATAGACACCCGCGCCCAGTGACCAGCTGATCAGCAGGGCCAGCAATAGCCAGCTCAGGTCCAGTTTCACCTCGAAACCGAACAGTGTAAACAGGTGCAGTTGTCTGCCTGTCATGGCCATGGCTCGCTAGAGACCGAACAGGTGCCTGCGGCCGGAGGGCTCGTTTTCCAACGACCAACCTTCCTCGCCGACCAGGGGCACGAAACGCACAGGTAGCAGCTGTTCGCGTTCGAAGTCGTCTTCGCTTACACGCGTGATGCGCACTAGCTGTTGAAACGACTGGCTTTCGCCGACGGGTATTACCAGACGGCCACCGATCTTCAACTGCTGCTGCAGGGATTTCGGCACGTGCGGAGCGCCGGCGGTCACAACGATGCCATCGAAGGGCGCTTTTTCCGGCCAGCCCAGCGTGCCATCGCGGTGTTCCACGTACACGTTGTCGTAGCCTAGACTGACAAGGACCGAGCGCGCCCTGTCCGCGAGGCCCTTGATGCGCTCGAGCGTGTAGACCTCGGCCACGATTTCGGCGAGCACGGCCGCCGCGTAGCCCGAACCGGTGCCGATCTCCAGGACCTTTTCGCCGCCCCTGAGATCGAGCGCATCCGCCATGAAGGCCACGATATAGGGTTGCGAGATGGTCTGACCCTGGCCGATCGGAAGCGGCGAGTCGTCGTAGGCAAAGTCGGCCTGCCCCGTCGGCACGAAACTCTCGCGAGGTACGCGGCGCATGGCATCCAGAACGAGCGGGGATCTCACGCCGCGCCGCTCGATCTGGTAGTGCACCATCTCCTCGCGCCGTTTCGGATAGTCCGTCATAAGCCCTCCACAGCTACTCTAGGCTATGGGTATGGGCCTGGCTATCCGGGTTTAACGCAAACTGTAGTCACCCTGCGCGTTTCTGCGGCACCCGGGCTTCAGATGGATGCCAAAAACAAGCAACAGCCGTCTCGAATCGACCGCCGGCGGCCCTCAGAGAAAGCGCATGAATATCGTTGCAATGCCGAGAAACGAGAAGAAGCCCGCAACGTCGGTAACCGTTGTGAGCAGGATGGACGACGATGTGGCGGGATCCTGACCCATGCGCGTCAGCATGATGGGAATAATAGCTCCGGCAAACCCGGCCGCGACCATCGCCAGAACCATCGACGCGGCAATGACGCCGACCAGCGCAACAGATCCACTCCAGAAAAACACACCCAGCCCGCAGGTAATCGCAATTGCCACACCGTTCATGAAGCCCGCAAATACCTCTTTGCGCATCACGCGAAGCCAGTGCCTGACGGTGATCTCGCGCAAGGCAAGACCGCGCATGGTCACGGCGAGCGCCTGCGCGCCGGCATTTCCCGACTGCCCCGCGACGACCGGCAGCAGAACGGCCAGGGCCGTTACCTGGGCGATAGTGCTTTCGAAAATGCCGACAACGGCCGCCGCCAGAAAGGCCGTCAGCAGATTCACCTGCAGCCACGGCATACGCTTTTGCACCGTAAAAAACGGGCTGGACAAGGCACGCTCGTCTTTGCTCGCGCCCACCATCGTCTGGATGTCGACAGACGCTTTCTGTTGTACGGTCTTGGCAAGCCGATCGTGCGTAATGGCACCGAGAAATACGCCGTCAAGATCGACAATGGGAATATCGAGGGCTTTGTGCGTTTCGAACGCCATCGTAATTTCCTCGAGAGGATCTACCGGGCGCAGAGCGACACTCAAGGGCTCCTGCAGCTCGCCGAGCGTTGTGTGCGGGAATGCCAGCGCCAGTTGCTGCAATGCCACCTTGCCCGTTAGCCGGTGTTCGCCGTCGACGAGAAACAGGCTGCGTGCGGTCTTCATTTTCTGCTTGCGCAGTTGCTTCAATACCTGTTCGACCGTCATCGTGTGCCGGTACGTCGCGACGCTGACATCCATCAGCCGGCCTGCCGTGTTCGGCGGGTAAGACATCATGAGCTCGATGTCTTCGCGAATGGTCGGTTCGAGCCTCGCAATACGCTGCTGCCGCTCTTCATCAGACAGGCAGCCGAGTATGCGCACGGCCTGGGGCGGCGGCAGTTCCTCGAGCAACTGGTCCGCAAGCGCATCCGGCAATTCCTGCATCAAGGACGCAGCCCTGTCCGGCAGCAATCGCCGCCAGACCGGCGAAAGCACCTTCGCCGGTTGCCGGGCGGTGGCTTCCGCCGCGCTGCTGATGCTGATTGATTCGATCTCGCGCGCCGCATCGAGCGGATACTCGGTGAAAAACTGTCGATTCATGGCGTCCGCGACGCGCACCAGGTCAACGCTCATCAAGTTCTCCGAGTTTGGCCGGGCCCGCGGAAAAGGGCGCCAGCATGTCGATCAGGCCAACGGTGCTCGTAAACAACGCGCCGACCAGCGATTCGGTCAGGGAGGGCTCGGTGGCGGCCTCATCCGAATGCTCGAGCAGATGAGAACGCGCCAGCATTTTCCGGGAGAGTGTGCCAATGACTTCGCCCCGACGAGAAACGACCGGGAGTTGATTGTAGTCCTCCCACGCATCGAGAACCGCGACGGTATCCAGCCGCGCATAGGCGGACAAGGCTACACACGACGTGTCGAGCTGATCGGCAAGCGGCGTCGGCGGAGGGCGCCGAAGCAGCGTCGTGACATTTGCCGCACCGACGAGCCTGTGGTTTTCGTCGACTACGAATATGACGTCGGCGTAGTCCCGCTCCATCTGCTTGACGAGCTCGAGCGCATCGGATGTCTTGTCGTTTTCGGAAAGGGTCGCGATCGCCGTCGTCATATGCGCGCCCACGGTATTGTTTGGAAATGCGAGCGACATCTCGAAATCGTGCCGCAGCCGGCGTGGTAATTCCTCGAGGAGCTTGTCTCGAGCCGCTGCGTCGATGCGGCGCAGGATCGTCGAGGCTTGCGCAAATCCAAGGTCACGAATCAGCGCGGCTGCCGCGATGACGTCCATCTGCTCCACAAGCAAGGATGCGGGCCGCGGATTCATTTGTGCGATCGCCTCAACCGCGAACCGTGTCGGAATCGATTGCAGGAACGCCGCAGCAACCGCGGGCCGCATCGAAGCCAAAACACGTCCGGCCGATTCGGGGCGCTGGCGGATAAAGGCGATCGTCAGCTCCAGCGTATCAGCCATTGCCTGCGTCCTTATCGATGTCAGCCGCTATGATCGTGACGGTCTTCTCATCGAGGAATCGACCTGGCAGAAGCACCTTGCCATGTTCGGTCGTGAGTGCGACCTGCGTTGACGTGATCTCGAGCACTTCGCCTTCGATGTCATCGATGCGGACTCTTACCCCGGCACCCAGGTGTCGGCGCGCCGAACGCGCGCCGACGAGGTTACTGACATGACTGCGCGCGCCCAGCGCAAAGGCCGCCGCCAGGCCGCCCAGCATCGCGCCAACAGTCACGACGAACAGCGCCACGAGCAGCGCGACATCGATACCGACCTGATCGAGTCCGACGATCAGCGCGGTTGAGACGACGAGACCCTGAACAAGCCGCCCGATCAGTCTGTTTTGCGTGCGCGCGCCTGACCCTTCTCTCGGCGCCACCTGTTCACGAACATAAACGCTCAGGAAGTAGCCGATGACGATGATGGTGATGCCGGCAACCAGGTTCGGAAGATGCGCCGTTATCCTGTCCAGCCACTCGGCAATCGCGCTCAGTCCTGCGATACCGGCGGCAATCGTTACGCTGATCAGAAGAACGATCCAGAAGACGATCTCGCCCAGCACAGCGCCCGCCAAATCCGAAATACGCGCTTGGGCAAGTATGCCGCTGGGGAACGAGCGCTCGAGGAAACTGTTCGAGGCTCCCGCGAGCCTCTTTATCCAGTGCCTTGCGAGCCGAGCCACGATCCAGCCGAGCAGCAGCAGCAAGATTGCGCCCAGGAGGCTCGGGAAATAGTCGGCGCCGGCCTGAATGCGATCCCAGACCGCGTCGAGGTAAGACCCCGACGGGGAATTATCCGATTCCATAAAAACACGCCCCTGTTGCCGCGCTACGGTATGAAAGCCCTGAAATGCCCCGTACGAGAGAAACTCACCTCGAGGCACAGCGTTTCTTCATTCTGACGTGCCTGGCACTGAAATGACAGGTTGTAGACCCGGATTACCGTAGTTTCGAGTCTCCGGGAGACCGTGCTTGGATGTATCGATCCGTATCCGCGATGCTCCAGGCAATCTGTCGCACAGAAACCCGTGACAGTCGCATAGAATGGGAGGCACTATTCTTCTAATAGTCAAATTCGGAATAGGGGGTCGACTAATGAATGTCTGTCGCAGCAAGTTCACACCCTGTTGGCTTGCACCGCTTCTTCTGTTTTCTCTTCCTTCACTCTGTCTTGCACAGGCCGACATTGACGTTGGCGGCTACGAGGCCGACGACAGCTACCACGATCGGCCTTATCCCGGCCAGGATGCCTACGGTCAGTACAATGATGCCTATGGTCGCAGCGACAACTATGCGAACGACGACTACGGCTCCGCAATGGATGACGGCCTGCCGATTGTCTATGCCGGTGACGGCATGCGTGTAAGCATCGACCGGGTCGATGATACGGGAACCTATGCCAGCGGCACCGTAACGCTGGGCAACGCGGCGCCGATGAGCTTCGACGTCGAAATGCAGTCGGGCGAGTACGGGAACCTGAGTGTCGGACAGATTCAGACACCGTCCGGGCCGCAGCCGTTTCGCGCCTGGGATCAGGACGAAGCGGTCACGATCGCCGAGTTCGACGGACGCCGATACCGGCTGGTCTTCCAGGAAAACGATGACGGCCGAATGTACGAGCGAGATTACGACGATAGTTACGGGTCCGCCCGGCAACGGCCCGCGCCCCGGGTCGACGACAACACCGGCAAGCAGTCTGCGGCCCGGCACGAAACACCGGCGCCGGCGCCGAAGCTGCCTGCGAACAGCGCGAGCCCGAAGACGGTCGAGCTGGTCCTGCACAAGCTGGGCGGCACCCACACCCTGCTTGCGCCCAAGGGATGGAAGGTTGAAGGCGGGGCCTGGCAGCCGCCTGTGCAGGCCTACAGCTGGATGCCGAGCCGGCTCATCACCGCTACCGGCCCGGATGGCAGCAGCGTCCGCTTCAAGCCGAATTTTTCGGCAATCTATCAACGTATTGCCGCCGTTCAGCCCGCCCAACCCGGCTCGCTCAATGAGGCCAGCGGCCTGATCAATATGCCCATGCCTGGCAATAGCTCGGAATGGGCACGCTGGGTCGAGCAGGACTCGATACGCACAGCGTATCCCGACGCCCGGGACATTCGGGTAGGTGAGGTGCGAACGGACCCGGTGCTAACCGAGAGGCTTCGCAGGCTGTATGCACCGATGACGCAGTTCATGGCAAGTCAACAGGCCGCGGATTTTTCCATTCGCGCCGAGCAAGACGCCTTGTCGGTCGAATCCTCCTACAGCGCCGGCGGCCAACGCTGGCAACAACTCGATGCTTTCAATCACATTGCATACGTCGGCCAGGTTGTGAGCGCGTGGGGAGGTGCGGACTCCCATGTCGGCTGGGACTTGAGAGATGCCGTCTCTTTGCGTGCGCCTGAAGGCACGCTCGATGCGCAGATGCCGGTCTTGCTGGCGATCGTCAATTCGCTTCGCGAAACCCCCGAGTACACGCGGCAGATTGTGGAATTGCAGACGAAGATTTCGCGCGGCAATCACGAAGTAGCCATGAAGACCATAGAAACCTACCGACAGATCTCGCAGGCAAGCTACAACGCTCATCAGCAGGTCAATGCCGGCATCATGAACAGCTACAACGAGCGAAACGCGTCACAAGACCGCGGTCAGCGCGGCTTCGTCAATTACATTCATGATCAGCAGGACTACGCCGACCCCGCGATGAACGCCAATGTCACTTTGCCGGCCAGCTACGAACGGGTTTTCAGCAATGGCAAAGGCGAATACGTGCTGACCAACGACGTTTCGTTCGAGCCAGGAGCAGACTGGTCCTCGATTGAACGTGCGCGACACTAGGCCGGATACAACTACGATCGGCGATGCCGGAGACAGCCCGTCGCCAGTGCAATGCCGATCAGGATGACCGCGCACGCGACCAGCATGCCCACGCTGATTCTCTCCCGGAGAAACGTGAATCCCCAGATCATGCCGAACACCGGAACCAGGTAGGTCACCGTGATGGCGCGTGCCGGGCCGGCGCTCGCAATGAGCCGGAAATACAGGATGAATGCGACGCCGGTGCAGATGACGCCAAGCGCTATTGCGCTGTACCAGCTGCTTGCGGAAACGGCTTGTCGCGGCCAATGCCCGATCGCCAGTGGCAGCAGCAAGAACGTGGCGGCGAGCTGGGAGCCGGCCGCATTCACGACGGGCAGAACCCCGGTCAATTTCTTGTTGGTGAAGTTCACGGCGATACCATAGGAAAGCGAGGCGAACAGGCAGGCCCCGATTGCCAGCGCAGCGCCATCGGCGTTGACGGAGACCCTGTCCCACAGCAGCAGCAACACGCCGCCGAATCCCACGGCAAGGCCGATACTTTGCATAGGATGCAGCCTGTCGCGAAGCCAGATATAGCCGACCAGCGCCGCGAACAAAGGCGCCGTGGCATTGACGACGGCAGCGGTTCCCGCATTGATGGTCAGCGTGCCATAGGCGAACAACACGAACGGCAGGGCCGAACCGAATATTCCAACGACGATGAGTGGCACGATGTGTCCCAGCAGCTGTCCTGCACTGCCCTGCCAGAGCAAGACGGATAGCAGGAACAGCGCGGCAATCCCGACGCGCAGCTCGGCCAGCGCAAAAGCACCGAACTCCGGCGCCGCTATACGCATGAACAGGAAGGACGCCCCCCACAGAGCGGCCAGGAGTAGCAGTTCCATACGATCGCGATAAGACATGACGCGGCTTTCCTGTGGGCGAAGTTCTCGGGATCGAGGCGGCCCGATGGGAGTATCTGTTTCGTGCTTACAGCGTCTCTGTTCCTGATGCCGCTGGACAGCAGCTCATAGTGCGGTTTCAATCGATGGAGATCAACGCAGGCTCACGGCTGCTGTCCCCGGAAGAACAATTTCGAGATACTGCGAGACACCGAAAACCGACAGCTCGAACAGTCGTCCCCTGGCGGGTGGTCTGTAAAGGCATCGGACACAAGAAGAGACTGAATCAATGAGATCAACGAGACTGCTCACGCTACTTGCAATCCTGACCATCAGCTCCGGCTGCTCGGAAGATTCGAATGTGACCGACACGGCCGACGGCGCGAGCCTGATCCTGACCAATGGCCGCGTGTATACGCTCAACTGGGAGGAACCGGACCTCGATGGGACGATCCTGCCCGGTGCGCCCCATGACGAGAGCGGCTGGCATCCCGATGCCGAGGCCATCGCGGTACGGGGCGGCACAATCCTGTTTGCCGGCAGCAGTCAGGATGCCCTGAAATTCAGGACCGACTCGAGCCGCGTGATCGACCTGGCCGGCGCCACCGTGATTCCGGGACTTGTCGATTCGCACACGCACGTCTTCGGCCTGGGAGCGCTCCTGGACCAGGTCAACCTGGTTGGCGTTGCCACCGAGGAAGACGCCATCACGTTGCTCGTCGAGCGTGCAAAGTCGGTACCGAAGGGCGAATGGATCGTCGGCCGTGGCTGGGATGAAGGCGCCTGGGCCAACCGCTACCCCGACAAGGTGCTGCTGAGTGCTGCGGTCCCCGAGCACCCGGTGTTCCTGGAGAGCCTGCACGGTTTCGCCGGCTGGGGTAACCAGATGGCCCTCGATGAGGCGGGCATTACCGCAGACTCGACTGTGCCGGTTGGCGGCGAGATGCGCCTTGGCAGTGACGGTCAGCCGAGCGGTCTTTTCCTGAATCAGGGCGTGCAGATGCTGCGTGCTGCTATCCCCGCGCCGTCACGGGAAACCCTGACGAAACAGGTTCTGCTGGGTCTCGATCAAATGGCTGCGGACGGCTACACCGCGATTCACGATGCCGGCCTCGACGCGACGGCCATGAGCATCCTCGAGGAGCTCGAGGCCGCGGGCAAGCTGCCAATCCGCGTTTACGCGATGTTGTCGCTGCGCGACGAGGACCTGATTCGCAAATGGATCGAAAAGGGCCCGGACAACGACAACGACAGCATGCTGGTTACCCGCACGGTCAAGGCCTACTACGATGGAGCGCTGGGCTCCCGCGGCGCCCGCCTCCTCTACGATTACGCGGATCGGCCCGGCCATCGTGGCATCAGCGGGGACCAGTACGGCTTCAACCAGTCCCTCAACGCGGCGGCGATGAGAGCCGGCTTCCAGATTGCGATTCACGCAATCGGCGACGCCGGCAATCGCGAAGCGCTCGACATTCTCGAAGCCGTCTTCGAAGACGATCCGTCGACGATCAGAAACAGGCATCGAATCGAACATGCGCAGGTAATCAGCCCGGAAGACATTCCACGACTGAGACAGCTGGGCATTATCGCCTCGATGGAACCGCCGCACGCCATGGAAGACAAGACGTGGGCGGAAGAACGCCTGGGACCGCAGCGGATTCTCGGCGCCTACGCCTGGCGGTCGCTGCGAGAGGCAGGCGCGGACCTCACATTCAACTCCGATAATCCGGGCTCGGACCACAACATATTTTACGGCCTGCATTCGGCCATCACCCGGCAGGATAAGAACCATCAACCCGAGGGCGGTTGGTACGCGGAGCAGAGGATGACGGCCGACGAAGCCGTGCGCGGCTATACCAGCTGGTCCGCCTACGCGAGTTTTCGTGAAGATGACGTAGGAATTATTTCGGAAGATCGCTGGGCCGACCTGACCGTCATGGACATCGACCCGTTCGTGCTTGCCGACGATGAACCCGGCAAACTTTTGGACGGGCAAATTCTCATGACGATCGTCGATGGGAAGATTGTCTACGAACGATAGACTTCGAATATGGGGGGGGGTCCAACCGATCTATTCTAGAGCGCTGCGAATTCGGTTCGACCGCCTTCTATTGTTTCTTCTTGCTGGCAGCGATTCGCCGTTTTCATGCCGATTTCGGCGAGAACGGGCCGGTGATCAGACACGACATCGGGAAGCACGCTATAGCTTACAAACTCGAACTCCTCGGATATCAGGATCCAGTCGAGTCGTTCGTCGCGGTGCGTCGCGAGGTCCGATGCCTTTGGTCTGTAGACCGTCAGGTTTGTCCGGTCCGCCAACGCCGGAACCGGTGATTCCGGGGTGTGCCACTCGCTGTTGAAATCACCGAGCACGATGACCGGGTTGGGCCGATCTTCGATGGAATCGATGAGGTCTGCCAGCTGCCTCGCCCGCGCGCGGCGACTCAGAAAATCGAAGTGAACCGAAAACACATCGACTACCAGATTATCGCTGTCATCCGTTGGACCGGGCATTGCGACCTGGCCAATCACAAAGCCTTTGCGAGGGGTTGGCGGTGAGGCAGCAAAACGATGCGAATGCGTTGCGAGAAAGGGCAAACGCGACAGCACTGCTGTGCCGTACCGGAAAAGCCAGCTGGTCGCATGATCAGCGCGATACAGCCATGGATAGTTCGCCTGCTCAGCCATCGTATTGGCGTGGTCGATACGGCCACTCCAGCGCGAAGGGCCGTCGACTTCCTGGAGCCCGACAATATCGGCGTCGCTTTCCAGCAGAAGCCGGCTGATGCGTGCAAGATTGGCCTGAAAGGTCGACTTGTTCAATAACATTTGATTGGGGCCATCGCGGCGTCCGTGCGCCATATTGAGAGTCAGGACACGCAGTAGCGGAGTCGGCTGTCGCGCATTTTTCCGGCAGCTGCCATGATCTCTGCGGGTTTCAGGTTGGCTCATGGATGACTCAGGGTCCGAGGCCAAAGCGTCCGCCGCTGGCAGACAGAATACGGCGAGTAAAAAAGACAGTCTGATTCTCAAGTCGTAACCGCGAATATCAGGAAGATGGAAATGTTGCGCCATCGGACGGCGGCAGCGCTGCAAGCCTCATTCGACAGAAGAACCGCCGGCAGGTTCCATCACAGAGTCGAGCACGCGCCCATCCAGCGTGGCGAATGCCGGGTCATGGGCGGCGGCGCCCAGCAGCACACTGGCAGTCGGGTAGATATCCACGAGTCTTGGAGCGTGACGTTCCTCGCGAGCCTGAATGCGCGGTCCGTTGAGTATCAGGGGCGTCATCATCGAGTCTCTCGCAAGATTGCCATGATCTCCTTGTTGACCACGCAAGAATGAGTAGCCGGGTCTCGCCGTCACCATCAGGTCCCCCGCGAAGTTTGCCGGCTTGAATGCTTTCGGCAGTAGCGGAACAGCACCCGGATACTGGCTGGCCGCCGTGCGGTCAGACCAAATGTGTGACTCGTGAAAGCAATGCTCGCCCACGTCGACATCCTGGCAAACGAGTGACGCGGTCGATTCATCGGCCAGATACCCGAGAGGGTCACGCGCCGCTGCCCCAGTCACAACGTAGGCAAACCGTTTCTGGCCCGCGTCGGTCTTTTCGAAGACACGGGCATCGCTGGCGCTATCGGCAATGTGGATTGACCCAATGGCATCCCTCCACAGCACGTGCCTGACGCCCTCCAGTCCGGAGATCTTGGCGACAAGCGCGGTGATAGACGGTGTTACGAATTTCGTTTTCGACTCGCTCTGGCTCGGCGGGTCTTGTTCGCTCCAGCTACCCGAGGGCCTGCGCAAATAAATTTGGGTTACGTTGGAGCCACCGGCGACGAGTATGGTGTCGGGCCATTCAGTCCACAGCACGCCGAGCCGCTCACGAAACATCACGTGCGGCAGCGTTGATGCGTCAACTGCGTTGATATTGAGGGTTGTGAAGAACTTTGGCAGATCGACAAATTGGCCTGACTTCAGCATGCCATGATCGCCGAAGATCATTATCGACGTTTCATCAAGAAGGCTGCCTCCAGTGTTGCCGTGCCGCGCGGACAAGGTGGCGATTATCTCGCCAAGCAGGTCGTCGCAGTGTGCCAATGCCTCTCGCGCTTCACTGGAATCCGGACCGTGAAAATGGCCGGCCATATCGAACGCATTGAGAACAACGAAAGCAAGCACCGGCGGATTGGGGCCGCGAACGACATCGAGAAAACTCTGGACCGGGCCAAAGTCACCGGTAGCAAACGCCGACGCGCCAATGGCCTCAAGAATCGCCTGCCCCGCGATATTGTACTGAGTCAGGATTGTCGTTGGCCCGTCCCAGCGACCCTCGAAGACGGTGACTACCGGCCGGCCCTTGAGTGCATCAAACAGCGTCGGCAGCGGCCACTGCCAGAAGTCGGGCTCTGTAACATAGCGGATAATGCGGCGACCCTGTCGATCGAACGCATGTACCGCACCAGGCGCAACGAGGGAATCGATTTCCGCATAACGGCCGGACAGCAATTCCTGAACAGACGGCGATGTAGCGGACGGAAAAGTCGAAATGGCCTCCATAGCCGCGGTCGGTCGATCTCGCATTAGTTTTTGTAAATTCGGCATCCTGCCTTCGGCAAGCGCCGCCTCGTAAGCGGGCACCGACAAACCGTCGATCATCAACAATAGCAAGCGGTTACCATTGTCGCGAAGCTTCGGCACAACCCAATCGTCAGCGGCATCGCCGGCGCGGGCCATGCGCATGTGTGTTGGGACATCCCGTTTACTCCAGAACGAATACGTCGCGATAGCGGTCGTGACGACCACCGACAGGACTACGGCGGCGAAAAACCATCGCAGGATCAGCGCTTTTCTTTGTTTCGTCTTCATGCTCCAACGTGTGAGGCGAGACGCCCGTTTTGCTTCAAAGCTGAAGTGTAACTGACGCATTGCCGCGAAAGGTGCCAGGCCTGCTCTTGGCGCCCTTTTCCCAGGACAAAGCTTGCACCTTTTTTCGTGCTGGCCTCGGCACGTGCCCACTCAATTGGAACGATTGTCACAAATAGTCCTGCTGGGTCTGTATTCCGCAGGTGCGTTCTGCCAGGTCCACACGCGGGTGGGCGAGAACGGCGTCGTTCACTCCGGCGACTCGCCACCGGAGAACATAAAGGCAAAACGTGTGGACGTCGAAGCTCACAGCACCGAGCACGAATCGCCCAAAGGCAGGAAGATCGCACAGGATGCTGACGAGACTTACCGGCGCATCGAGGAAGATCGGAAGCGTAAGGCTGCGAGCAGGCAGGCGGCCGGCCAGCGAGCGAATAAAAGATAGGCGCCGCGAGTATGTGCGCCTCAAACTCAATGACGCGCAACAAGACAAAACATCTCCTAGACAGGAAATTAAAGATGCGCAGGGTGAAGTCAACCGATATTGCGGCACCGGAAATTGAGGCGGGATAGCGCTTCGCAGCGCTGTCGGGTCAGGGACGCCCCACGAACACGTGCATCCTCATTGTCGGGCAATGCATCGCTGATATTCCGCAATAACGATCGCATTTAGTCGCCTTCGAAATACTCCGACAGGGCCTCGAGAAATTCGTACTCGTCGACGCCCTCCTTGCCCACGGGCTTCGGCTGCGCGCTCCACATTGCGACGACCAGATTGATGTCCGGGTCAACGAACACAAACTGCCCGAAAATACCGATCGCCGCGTAGCTGCGTCCGTGCAGCGGCCACAGCATGTAACCGTAGTCCACCACTTTACCGCCGACCGTCTTGCGCGCACCGGCCTCAGCCATCCAGCCCTCCGGCAGCACCCGTTCCCCATCAATGACGCCATCCTCCAGCATGAACAGGCCGAAACGCGCATAGTCGCGCAGCGTCGCCGACAGACCGCTGCCGCCGACTTCAAGACCGTCAGGCGACTCCAGCCACCAGTTCGCATCGGCTTGCATGCCGGCTTTCGACCAGATTTTCTCCGACAGATAAACCGCCACGGGGCGCTTGGTCGCGGCCGCAACGAGTGCGCCCGCAACGTGCGTCTCGCCGGTACTGTAGTTCCACCGCGTTCCGGGCTCCGCCGCTCTCGGCAGCGCCGCCATGATGTCGAGGATTTCGCCGGGCTGCTGCCCGATTTGCGCTTCCAGCATGCGCCGTCGATCGGAGGCAGGGTCCGTGTACGTCTCGTTCCAGGCAACGCCGGAGGTCATCTGCAGCAGGTTCCGCACGGTGACGCCGTCATAGGCGGTACCCGCGAAGCGCGGCAGGTAACGAACAATCGGCGCATCGATACTATCAATGTGCCCGTCCTGTATTGCGGCTGCAATCAGCGTCGCGGTCATCGATTTGACCACGGACATCGACATCCAGCGTGTATCTTCGTCGTTGCCGAGGAAGTACTTCTCGAACCTCACGGTGCCGTCGTGAATAACGATGAGGCCGCTGACCCGGTTCAGCGAAATCACATCGAAAATGTCATACGTCTTGTCGCTCGTCGTAAATTTGAAATCGTCCAGGGTCAATTCGTCTTTCGGCAACGTGCGGACGGCTGCGCCCCGATGCACAACGCGCGTCGGAAAAAGGCGGTCGATATTGCGAAAGGCGTTGACCTGTACATCCGGGTAGAGCCGGCCGTCGTAAACTTCGCGGACCGTGCCTATTGGTTCACTGGCATGGTGGTAGCCTGAGTCGACCGGGGCTTCATGCGAACACGCCGCGGCAGGAAGCCATGTCAGCAGCACAAACAGAACCTGCAAGATAAGGGCATGCAGCACGTTGACTCTCCTTTCGACGACGCGGCCTGTTTTGATCATACTATGGTCGTCGTGTGGAGTGCTTTCCCGATATCCATTACAGTACGAAAACCGGTCGCGGAACTATCGAATTATGAGCATCAGATTGCCGAAACTGATCGCCACCTCGGTCGTGCGCGGCAGTCAGCAGGGCGAAAGCCACGGCGGAATCTATACCGTCGACTTTGAACGCCAGACGGGCGACCTGCGGGTCGACTGGAACTCAAGCGATATCGACTTCGAAGGCCGAGGCGCCGATCGGGGCCTGCGCGGCATTGCGTTCGACGAAGACGACATCTACGTGGCAGCGAGTGATGAACTTTTCTGTTACAACCGCAGTTTCGACGTGCAGAATTCCTTCCGAAATCGCTATCTGAAACATTGTCATGAGATCTGTCGCAAGAGCGACCACATCTTCCTGACATCGACTGGCTTCGACAGCCTGCTGGCGTTCAACCTGGAAAGCCGCAGCTTCGAGTGGGGCTTCAAACTGGAGCAGACTTACGGCAAGTGGTCCGGCTACACGTTTGACCCGCTGTCCTCAGTCGGCCCTGCGCCGGTCAACGACTTTCATGTCAACATGGTGCATGTCGACGACGCCGGGATTTTTCTCAGCGGGCTCGGCACGAAGGCCCTGCTGCACATCAATCACAAGTGGGAGGTTTCCGAAGTCTGTTCGCTACCGGCAGGCACACACAACGCCAGGACCTGGAAGAACGGCGTGCTGTTCAATGATACGGCGAGTGACCGGGTGCGATACATCGGTCGGGATGGCGAGCAGATCGCTTTCCGCATCGTCAGCTACGATGATTCCCTGATCCAGTTCGCCGGCGTCGACGATTCGAAGATCGCTCGCCAGGCTTTTGGCCGCGGCCTGACCACCTGGGATGAGCGTTTCGTCATCGTCGGCTCGTCACCGTCGACGATAACGATCTACGATTTCGAATTGCGGCAGACCGTCGCGTCCGTGAACCTGTCGATGGATATTAGAAACGCGATTCACGGTCTGGAGATATGGCCCTTCGAGGATTGAACCCGCAGCCTAGTCACCCCAGCGTTTCATGAAGCGCACGCCAATCTCTCTGGGACGGTTGGTGAACACACGCAGGGTGTGGTCGCGCCCGCTGGCGACATTTGAAGCCCCCCAATCGAACTGGCCGTCGTTGTGCGTCAACTCCGCGCGCTCATCGGTGAGGTTGTTGACGAATATCGACGCTTCCCAGTTTTCGCTCTGGATGCCGAAACGCAGATCGCCAATCGCGTAGGCGTCGTTGACGAATTGCGGGTTCGGGCTGTCAGCCGGAGACAGCGGCTCGAGTATGCTGACCGAGTCGCCGTTGTAGGACCACTGCGTGCGAACGAAGGCATTGTTCTGCCCCATGAACTCGATCGGCCAGTGATACTCCGCCCAGGCCGCGGCCTTGAACTCCGGCACCAGCGGCAGTCGCAGGCCGCCGACGACGTCGGGAATGCCGTCTGCATCCAGGTCGTGGTCGGTATCGGTTTCGGCTTCCATGAATTCGGCGTTCATACCCAGCACCCAGCTTTCGCCGACCGCCATGTCTGCCTCGATGTTCACTCCGGTCATATGCGCCTCGCCCAGGTTGGCAACGACGCGCTGCCAGGGCTGCCCGCAGACGCCGGAGATCGCAGTATCCGGCAAGCCGAGGCGGATGCAGTCGATACTGGACGGATCGGTCAACTCATGCTGATAGTCCTTCCACTGCATGTGGTAAGCCGTAATATTGAAACGACCGGCACCGGAGCCGAAGGTCGACTTGTATCCGAATTCGTAGTTGTCCATCAGATCCGAGACATAGGTTCCCGGGAAAAACGGTTCGCCGCGCTGCCGGTTGATCCCACCCGGCCGTTTGCCGCGCGTGAACAGGCCGTAGACCATGCGACTATTAGCGCCCTCGCCAAAGGAATAATTCACGCTGATCTTGGGAATGAACTCCTTGTCCGTTCCCTTGCGTGCCTCCGGAGTGACGTAGGCCGGAATGCCGAAGCCGCCGGGCCGGTTGACGAAGTAATAGTTGGTGTTGGAGCGATCGTAGTAGCGCCCGCCAAGTGTGAGGTCGAACTGGTCGTTCATGTGCCAGGTGACCTCGCCGAAGATGGCCTGCTGCTCCCAGTCGGTCGCACTGGCAGAATACCAACCGGAGCTTGTATTCGCGTAGGAAGTGCCCCGAGCAAACTCGTAGTACGCCAGCGACAGCGAGTCCTGGTACAGGTTGACGCTGCCGTCGCCGCCAGTCGTGGGTACGGCAAACGAGGACTGGAAGTCGTCGTTGCTGCGTTCGTAGAACAGCCCCACCAGCCAGTCGATCGTGTCTCCCTGGGCGGAGAGCCGGAACTCCTGCGTGAACTTGTCCATCTGGCCGTTCACGAAGTGAGCAAGCAGGGAATCGCCGTCAACCGTTGGCGCCTGACAGTACACCGGCCACCAGATCGCGTTGCCGGTTGCCGGATTCGCGAAATAATACGGCGAGTAAGAGGCCGGCACGCCGGAGTCACGGCAGTATTGTGCATTCCAGTAGTGTGCGTAGGTGGTGACATCCGTCAGGTAGTTGTTCTTGCGATCGAAATACGACGTCGCCGACACCAGCTGTGCAAAACCGAGGTCCCCGTCGAGCGTCAGCGAGAAAAGATTGAATTTGTCATCGGTGAATTCGTCATGAAAACGAATGGTCTGCAGGTCGCCAACGTAGGGATCGTAATAGTTGTCGGCGCCGGTGTCGGTTTCCTGGTAGGAAGCACTGACGTTGGCCGACCACCTGTCATTCATGTTCCACAGAAGTCCGGCACGGATGCCATAGATGTCGGCGTCGTTCCAACCCTTTTCGACCGACGTCGAATTGTCGAGCGTACCGAATTCCGCCGGATAGAAGCCCGGGCCATTGAAGGCGGACTGGTCCGGTGTGTTGCCTGGCACGTTGTCGATGTAACCGCCATCGTGATCGTTGTAACCGACAACGCGCAGCGCCAGCTTGTCTTCGACGAGCGGCACATTGAAGACCAGAGAACCGCGGTAGCTTGCGTCACTCTGGTCGCCGCCGCGGAGTTCGCCATCGAACACGGCCTCGAAACCGCTCGCGTCAGGCCTGTTCGTGACGATTCGCATCGTGCCCGCCTGGGCGTCAGATCCGTACAGGGTACCCTGCGGGCCTGACAGCGCCTCGACGCGCGCGATGTCGACCATGCGAACCCCGGGCTGGCTGCCGGTAACCGTCACGGAGATTTCGTCGAGATAGACGGAGGAGGTCGACGCCGCAATATAGCCGGGCGCGGTAATCGCGCCGCGGAACACGACGACGTTGGAGCTGTTGTTGTAGGTCACGACGCTCACGGACGGAATGAACCGGGCGTAGTCTTCCATCGCCTTCGCCCCTATCGCCGCGAGCGCATCCTGCGACAGTGCCTGGATGGCGATGGGAATATCCTGGGCGGATTCGCTGCGCTTGCGCGCGGTGACGACGATTTCTTCTAGGGATCGCCCGCTGGGCTTGGCTTGCTCGGCGTCCTGCGCGTGAACGGCCTGGCCGGGAGAAAGTGAGGCTGCTACTGCCGCAGCAACTGGCGAAACGATGTACCTCGACTGTACCGTCATGTGAAATCCCCCGACTTTGTTTTTGATTCTAAACCTTGCTTCTGACCTCGAACGTTATACTCACGTACCAGTTTATTGCACTCGCGCTGCGACGCTCAAGCGCTTTTATTTCGGTTTCATCGCTTTACTTGAAAAACGCCGACCGGTCGTTGTTTTTCGGGCAGCCCGGCGAGCAGCGGTTCCATAATGTGAACCAGCGTCGCGAGTTGTGCCTCGTAATTGCGCCATAAGTTAACCGATGTCGAATAAATCGGTTTGCGTACCTGCTCGGAACTCGCCGTCTTGACGGCACGCTCCGTTTCGTGAAAACGCAGGCAGGACTCTTCGAATGGCAGCCCGCAAAACTCGAGCAGGCGCCGCACTTCCGTCTCGAGATCCGCCACGACGTTTTCGTAGTGCACGTCGAGTACGAAGCCAGGCAACACCCGCTGCCAATGATCCATGATTCGCTGGTATTGCAGGTAGTACTCGCCGAGCTCGGTCAGGTCGTAACTGAAAGGCTGGCCGCTGGCAAACAACTGCTTGTAGGTGCCGAGGCAGCTGTCGAGCGGATGGCGGCGCGCGTTGATGATCTTGGCATTTGGCATCGCGAGCTTGATGAGGCCAGCGAAAACGAAATTGTTCGGATTCTTGTCGATAAAGAATGCCGCGCCCTCGCGGTGCTTGGCAGTGCTTTCGAGATACTTGCGCCCGACTCTCGCCCACCCGGACGATCTCAGCGGCGCAACGACGTCGGGGAAACCCACCGGTCTGCGTGACCGCTGCCGCATCGCCAACAGCACCCGGGACAGGTCACTGAGTTCGTGTGTGCCCTCGACCATGGAGTGACTTGCAAGGATCTGCTCGATCAGCGTCGAACCGGAGCGCGGCATGCCAACGACGAAAATGGGCGTCGGATGCAGGTCCGGCCCGCCGCCTTGTGCAAGGAACTTCTCGCTGAACTGTTCGACTATGCGATCGTTGGTCGTCTCTGTCTCGACAGGGTCGTAAGACTCGGCCTTGCGACGCAGCCGGTTGCAGCGTTCGAAGTTCTCGAACGCCTGGACGTAATCCCTGCGTGCTTCGAATTCGAGCCCCAGTGCGTTGTGGACCTGGCAACGACTCTCATCGTCGAGATCGTCTGAGTCCAGCAGTGCATGCATGGCCTCGACCTCCGACTCTTCGAAGCGAAAGGTCTTGAGATTCGCGAGGCTCCAGTAGGCTTCGGCATGATTGCCGCGGACCGCGATGCTGGCGCGGTACTGGGCGATCGCTTCGTCGCGGCGACCAATTGTTTTCAACTGGTGCGCCATACCACACATGGCTCCTGCCTTGTCCGGCGACAGCTCGAGGACCTTCGCGTAGGCCTCGATCGCCTCCTCGTAACGTCCGGCTGAAGACAATACGCTGGCCAGCAGGAGGTGCGCTTCGGCCCTGCCCGGCGATAGCTCGACCACCTTGTGCGCGCTCTCGAGCGCATCGTCGAATTCCTCGAGCTGACGCTGGGCGTTGGCGAGATCCACCCATGCCCTTGAGTAGTCGGGCGCAAGCTCCAGTGCGCGGCGCAGAAATACGATGGCCTCGCGGAAATGCTCGTGCGCAACGGCGATACCGGCGAGTCGTCGCGAGGCTTCGACGTGATCGGGATCGGCTTTCAGTATGGCGCGGTAAACGGCCTCGGCCTTGTCGGACTCCCCACGCTGCTCGTGCTCGACCGCTTCACGTATCTGGTCTGCGAACGCCATCTGCCGGCGCTTGAGTCGGCCGCCGACGATTCCCTGGCCGGGTGCCGGATCGCCGCTGCCATCGAGCAGCTGTGCTGCGCGCGCAATCTTCTCTGCGATTCCCGGCCGCTGTGGCTCGAGCTGCAGCGCCCGTTCAAAGGCTTCAACCGCCTCCCGCGGCTTGCCTTCGACCAGCAAGACCTCTCCGAGGACGTCGTGCGCGAGGGCGAAACCGGGGTGCTTTCGTACCGCGGTGCGCGCATGCTGGCGTGCATTGTCGAGTTGTCTCGACGCGATAGCTGCCCTCGCGGCAACACACATCAGATTGGCATCGTCGGGAAACTCGGCAAGTCCGCCTTCGGCGAGCTTCGCGGCGGCGTTCACGTCGCCGCCGCGAAGCATCGCCTGCGTTTTGTCGAAAATTTTCCGTTGTTTGTTGGACATCGAAATCTATATGCTCCTGCAGAGGCCCGCGGGCATCGATTGTAATGCCAACCGGGTGTTTGGCGAGACCATGAAGACTTTCAGAGATGCCGTGCGCAGCAAGGACTTCGTCATATCGGCGGAAACCTTCCTGCATCCCGAGACCACCGCGGACATGGTGGCGGAACAGACGCGCCTGCTGCGCAGCCACGTTGATGGCATTCTCGTTACAGAAAACCAGGGCGGCAAACTGCATATGTCGCCGCTCGCCGCGGCCAGCCTGATCCGGGCCAGCGGCGCGGACCCTATCATGCAGCTTGCGTGCCGCAACATGAATCGTATCGCACTCCTCGCAGATCTCCTCGGCGCAGCGGCACTCGGCGTGTCCAGCCTGATGCTGGTGCGCGGCAATCGTGTGCCGGACGGTTTCGAGCCGCGGCCGCGCGCCGTGTTCGACGTTGATGCGGCCGAGCTGATCGCCATGGCGACGAAAATGAAGGCGGATGAACACCTGCCGGCGTTACCCGATTTCTTCGTCGGCAGCGTGGCGACGCCACACCTCCCCGATCCCGGCTGGGTACCCGAGAAGCTCACTCGCAAAGCCGACGCAGGCGTGCAGTTCGCGCTCACGCATGTCTGCATGGACCCGGGGCTGCTGCGTCAATACATGAAACACCTGGTTGCTTCCGGGCTGACGCGCCGCCTGAACCTGTTCGTCTCGATCGCGGTAGCGAGTTGCGCGGACGATGCGCGCTGGGTACGAGACAGCCTGCCGAACAACCAGGTACCGGACAGCATCGTCACCCGGCTCGCCCAGGCCAAAGATCCCGAGGCCGAAGGCGTGAAAATTGGCGGCGAACTGCTGCAGGAGCTTGCGGAAATTCCGGGTATCAGCGGCGCTCACCTGATCGCGACGCAGAACCTCGCAACGGTCAACGCCGCGATCGATGCGTCGGGACTCAGGCGGGACGACTGACGTACTGGTCGTCGACAAGCTGCGGCGGCACGTAATCGAAGATGAACGTGATGCGGTCCTCACTGCCCTTGTTCATGACGGAATGCGTCTTCTGGTTATTGAGTTCATAGGCCTTGCCCGGCTCGAACTGATACGGCTGCCCGTCGATCATGAAGCGCACCCTCGGGTTCGTCGTGATCGGGACATGAATGCGGTGCCCCCTGTGAAACGACGGGTGTTTGTCGATGTGCGGCGTGATATTGCTGCCCGCCAGCAGCTTCGCGGCCATCGCCCGGATGACAATACCGCCGGGCTCATAGTGGCGGCTGATGATGTCGTTCATAAGTGGCAAGGCTACACCGGACAGTCGTGGCCAGCCCGGCTCGCGGCTGACGACGATTTCCGGCCATCGCTCGATATCGACAAACAGCATGACGATCGATTCGGTCGCGTGATGGACCTCGAACGCTTCCTGGCGGTACCGGTCTTCTTTCCAGGCGGCATCGTCCTGCGCAAGAACAGTATCGCGAAGCGCGGCGCTATCGACGCGACCGAGTTCACGGAGCGGCGTTGCAATATCCATGTAACAGCTCCCGGAGGATTAACAGTCGGTCCGGCAACGGTGTCGCATAGCGGCTATCCTGACCTGCCCGGCAGCTCATTCAGCCGCGAAACCCTGTGACAGGTTTTTCACCAGGCGGTACCAGTAGTCGGTCGCATCCTCGAATGCCTCGATGCCGATGCGCTCGTCCCGGCCGTGCGCGCGGATGTCGCCGGGGTCCTCCGCGATGGCGGAAACGGCGTACACCGGGATGCCGACGTTGCGAACGAACAGCCCGTCGGTCGCACCCGTACTCATTTCCGGCACCACGATAATACCCGGCCAGAATTCCTGCGCCACTTCCGTAACCGCCTCGACGATCTCCGGGCTCAGCGGGCTTGGCGGGCTGGGGCGAAACGGCTGGATCTTCGTAACCGACACCTTGTTGGGCGCCGCCAGCGACGCCAGCGCATCACGCACACCAGCCTCCTCGAACTGCGGCAGAACCCGGCAGTTGACGTCGGCCGTCGCCGTTTGCGGAATCGCGTTCTCGGCGTGCCCGCCGGCAATCAGCGTCGCGATGCAGGTGGTGCGCATCAGCGAGTTGATGTACGGGAAGCCGTCGAGCGCCTTCGACACTTCCGCATCCGGCGCGCCGCGCAACACGGCATCGACAACCGCCGCCTCGGGTTCGGTCAGCGACGCTGCCGTGCGCTCGAAAAACACGCGCGTCGTTTCGTTGAGATCGATCGGAAAGCGGAACTCGTGCAACGCGACCAGGGTGCGCGCGAGTCGCGAGATGGCACTGTCCGCCCGTGGCACCGAGCTGTGGCCGCCCGGGTCGGTGGCCTCGAATCGATAGGTGACGTAAACCTTTTCGCCGGTCTGCATCATGAATGCGCGCGCCACGCCGTCGCGCTCGAGCACCAGGCCCCCATCCGTATTAAGGGCGAACTCGGCGTCGATCAGCTCGCGATATTCGTTGGCGAGTTTCAGCGCGCCGTCGCCGGTCGACTCCTCGTCGGCCGTCAGCATGACGATGAGGTCGCGGTCCGGTCTGAACATCTCGCGCTTCAGGCGAATGAGGTTCGCAACCAGGATCGCGGCCCCGGCCTTGTTGTCGGTGGTACCGCGGCCATAGTAGTAACCGTCTGCCTCGGTCATCGTAAACGGCGCAACGCTCCAGTCCGATGGCAGGGCTTCGACCACATCGAGATGCGCCATCATCAGAATCGGCCGACGCTGCGGGTCTAAGCTGCGGTAGCGGATAACGAGGTTCGGCAGTTTCTCGCCACTGTGCACGATCGTCATGTCGTCCTCGGAAAATCCTGCCGCGCGCAGCCGCGCGACGATCGCTTCGACCGCAGGCCGGAGGTCGTTGCCGCCGCTCGGCGCCGTGTTCTGCCCTATCATCTCGCGGAGAATCTCGGTAGCGAGCTGCGTGTCGTCCGCGATCGCATTGCCGCCGGTGAAGAACAGGGTCAGAACCAGAAGTCGGGAAATCATCATGCACAAAATCCTGCGATCGTCATTGGGCCCGCAATGATATGCTGAAGGGCAGTCAAGGTGGTCGAGTATAGCGATTTGAATCATCCGAAAGCGAGTACAGGCTTACGCAACGTCCTGCTGCTGGCAGCCATTTCGCTGACGACCGTCGTGCCGGCACGCGCCGCACTCGAGTTGCACGACGCCGAGCGCTACCAACTCGACAACGGTATGACGGTAATCCTGCTCGAAGACCGTAACTTCCCCGTGGTCAGCGTGCAGATGCTGTACAAGGTCGGCGCGCGCAATGAGATCACCGGCAAGACCGGGCTCGCGCATTTTGTCGAGCACATGGCATTTCGTGCCACGGAAAATTTCCCCGATACCGATGTCGTCAGCCACATCTATGCCAACGGTGGCGAATGGCATGGCTACACCTGGACCGACCAGACGACCTATTTCTCGACCGTACCGAAACAGCACGTCGGTTTGTTGCTTGCTATCGAGGCAGACCGCATGACGCGGCTCGCGCTGGACGCCTCATTTATCGAAGCCGAACGCGGTGCCGTGCTCTCTGAAATGCACATGTACGAGAACTGGCCGTCGTCGATATTGCTGGATGCGTTGCTGTTCACGGTCTTCCAGGCGCACCCGTACCGCAACAATACGATCGGCTGGGAAAGCGATATCGACAACGTCACCTATGACGATGTCGTTCAGTTCTATCGCCAACACTATCAGCCGGGCAACGCCGTGCTCGCAGTCGTCGGCGATTTTGATGCTCACACGGTAACAGCGCAGATCGAGTCCCTGTTCGGCGATTTCGAGGAGCGGCCGGCAACGCCGCTACCGCACACCGAAGAGCCCGTGCAGCAGGGCCAGCGGCGAGTAGCGGTAACGGGCACGACACCGGGCAGGCGTTTTCTGATGGGCTGGCGCGCGCCGGCGGCCGGTCATCCCGACTTCGCCGCCTTTCTTGTCGTGCAGGAGCTGCTTGCCGGCGGCTCAGGTGTCAGCTTCCTGCAGAACGACTGGGGCACGCCGGCAAAGCCCGGCAGCACCTTGTACGGTGCAGCGAACGATATTGCCAGCTGGTTTCCGCCGAGCGCGCAGGATTACGTTTTCACGGTCGGCGGCAGCATCGCTGACGGGACGACCGAAGCCGCGGCCGAGAACGCCGTCGACGAACGAATCGCCGCCTTTCTGTCAAGGGCACCGGACGAGGAGCGCGTCGGCGCCGCTGTCAATGCTGTGTTCGATGAGCTCGTTTTCGACCTGCAGACCACGGAAGACGCCGCGCACCAGCTGGCATTTTTCGCCGGCCTCGACGCGCTCGATGTGCTGCTGACTCTGCCACAGCGGCTACGGCAGGTCGGCCCCGACGACGTCCTGCGTGTTGCGCGCAACTACCTGGAACCGCAGCAACGCACGGTCGCCTGGTACCGACCCGGCAAAAAGACGCAAGCACTCGCCTCTGCTCCCGAGCCTGTTGCGCAAGCAGCCGTGCCCGCTGCGGACGGCATCGACGCGACGCCGGTTTCGCAGCCCGTCATGCGGCGGCTTCGTGGCGGCGTTCCTGCCATCGTACAGAGCTCCGACCTGTCTTCGTCCGTCGAGCTGCGCGTCGTTGTGCCCGGCAATGCGTTGTCGACGTCGGCCTATTCCGGCAGCGATCCCGAGCCGGGCCTGCTGTCCTTTACCGGGCGCGCGCGGCCGAACGGCTTTGCAGCACTCGTGCGGCGCGCCGCCGACGCGCTGGGCACAGCGCATCATGAAAGTTACAGCTTCGTCCCGGCATCCACCGATCCGGAGACACGCCTGCACGAGGAATTCCGCGCACTGATGGCGCCGTGGGCACCTCTGAGCGGCGCTGCGGTGACGCCCGCCGTGATCGCGGTGGCCGGGGACGTCGATGAGGAAGAGACTTTTGCACTGCTCGACAAGGCTTTCGGCGAATTCGCAGTGGCCGGGCTGCCGAAGACGGAACGTGTCGCCCTGCCCAGCGGCCAGAAAAAAGTTTCCCTGGGCCTGCCCGTCGCCCAGTCACAGCTCGGCTACATCGTCGCGGCGCCGGGACCCCGGGATGACGGCTACCTCGCGACGCGCATCCTGCTTTACATCCTTGCGCACCATTACGAGGGGCGCCTTGGCAAGGAAGCGATTTCACGACGTGGACTCGCCTACTACATCGACGCGCGCTACACCTCGAACGGCGGCCCGGGCTTCGTCACGCTGGGCATCGGCGTCGACACGGAGAAGCTCGATGCCCTGTCGGCACTGCTGGCGTCCGAACTCGAGCGCCTGCGCAAAGAGCCGCCGACGAGCACGGAAATCGAGGAAGCGAGGCAACACTTCGTTGGCCGCGCCGTGAGCGCCGCACAGGGCAACGACGAACTCGCCGCCGAACTCGCGCGTCACTGGCTGTGGCATGGCGAGTTGCCCTCCGTCCAGATCTTGCGCAAGCGACTCGATGCCGTTAACCGCGAGGAGGTACTCGCCGCCATCCCCGGATTCGTTGACGGTTTGACGATAACGATCGCGCCGTAGCCGGATTCAGAATCAAGCCGGCAAAAACATTGTGGCTCCCGGGGCCTGTCTGCTACTGAAAAAAATCGAACGACGACCAGCCTTGCGTGGGCTACGGTAACGACGGGTCTCCGGAAATTCGGCAGGACGACAAGCGGACGACAGGATGTCGACATTTGTCCAGACTCGATCAGGGCTGGCAAGGCCTGCAGGACCGGATGCCGGCTGGTATGGCTAGCGAAACAGGTCCGGCCGCTCCTCGGCGCCATGTCGCGTCGCAAGCGACACGATAACGAGCAGCGGCAGGCCGACTAGCCAGCCCATCCACGACGCGACGATGCCGTAGGGTTCGCCCAGCAGCGACCAGATAACGGCTGCCGAACCCGCACAGAGCATGCTCCAGAACGCGCCCGCTGCCGTCGCTCGCGGCCAGAACAACAACGCCAGCATCGGGAAGAACAGGCCGGCGGCGCCGAATGTATAGGCATACAGAATCAGGTCGAGCACGTTCGGTACGAGCCACGCCATACCGATGCCGAGCGTGCCGAACACCAGCGTCGCGATGCGCGCGACGCGCACCAGTGCGGCTTCGCTGGCGTCGGGCTTCAGGTGCTTCCTGTAAATGTCGTTGGTGAAGATGGCGACCGGACCCATCAGCACCGAATCCGCCGTCGACATCACCGCTGCGATATAGGCCGCAATCACGATACCGGCAATGCCGACCGGCAGCAGCTCCATGATCACCATCGGCGTTGCGAGTTCGGGGTCCGCGATGTCGGGCATCAACATTCGCGCGATCATGCCGACCAGTGTGCTGCCGATCGCGAACAGCGGCCACTCGATCGGCACACCGGTGAGAAAGAAGGCGCGCCTCGCGGTCTTTTCGTCACGCGCGGCGACGATACGCTGCATGGCGGCGATCGAAATGAACCACACCGGGAAAATGCTGAAGAACCAGCCGAGCAGTCTTTTCCAGGTGATCGCGCCCCAGTCGACCAGCGAGGCTGTCGCCGGGTCGGCCGAGAAGTGCGCGACGATACCGCTCCAGCCGCCCACCTGCCAGAGACCGATCGGCACGGCGATGAAGACGATGCCGATCAGCAGCACCACCATCTGGAAGACATCGGTGTAGATGACAGCCTTGAGTCCGCCGAGCGCCGTGTAGGCGAGGATGATCGCGCCCGACAGGATGATCGCTATGCCCAGCCCCATGCCGAGCGTCGCCTGCATGAGCTTGGCGCCCGCGATGATCTGTCCGCCCACGAAGGTGAACCACGCGATGCCGATAACGATCGCCGCAACCAGCCCCGTGCGTCGGTCGAAGCGCGCTTCGAACAGGTCGCCGGTGGTCAGGCCTTTGACGCGATCGGCCCAGCGCTTGACCTTCGGTACCATCAGGAATGAGACCATGACGACCGAAAGGCCGGAGATCGCAATCAGCCAGGATCCCGAGATGCCGAGCGTGAAACCGAGGCCGCCCATCGCGATGCTGAAACCGCCGCCGAGGTCCGTCGCCGCCGTCGATGCCGTCGTCTGCAGGAGATTCATGTTGCGATCCGCCGCCAGGAACGACTCGCTCTCGCCCGCGCCATGCTCGCGGCGCGCAACGCTGAGGCCGATCCAGATCAGCACCACGAAGTAGATCACGATGGCGACGATGTCGAGCGGGTGCATCAGGTGAAGCCCTTCAGAAAGGCATCGAGATTGGCACCGAGATCGTCACTGACATAGCCACCCTCCTGCACCAGCACGGCGGGCAGACCAAGACCTGCGATCGCGGCGGCAACACGCTCGAAGCCCGCGGTCGTGAGGCAGAGCCCCTGGAAAGGATCGGATTCGTGCGCATCGAGTCCGAGCGCAACCACGAGTGCGCCGGGCCGGAACCCCGCGATGCTTGCCAGCGCCCCGTCCAGTGCGCGCAGGTAATCGTCGTCGCCAGTGCCGCGTTGCAGCGGCACATTGATGTTGAAGCCCTCACCGACGCCGGATCCCCGTTCACTGGCGTAGCCCCAGAAGAACGGATAGAAGCGCTGCGGGTCGGCATGCAGCGAGACCGTCAGCACATCGTCGCGCGCGTAAAAGATATCCTGGGTGCCGTTGCCATGGTGCACGTCGATATCGAGAATCGCCACGCGCTCGTGTGCGCGACGCAGGACGCTTGCCGCGAGTGCGGTGTTGTTCAGGTAGCAGAAACCGCCGACCAGATCATGGCCGGCGTGATGGCCGGGCGGTCGCGACAAGGCGTAACATGCCGCCTCGCCCGCAAGCACGAGGTCCGCCGCGTGCAGCGCACTGTTAGCGCTGCAACAGGCGCTTTCCCAGGTCGTGGCATCGACGGGACAGGAGCCGTCGTAGATGTGGAATCCGGCCTGGCCCACGGACGATGCCGGGTAACCCCCGTCGCGACCGTCCGGATGGATGTTCGGTATCACGTAGCGCGACGCGCCTTCAATGTACTGCCAGCGGCGATAGATGTTTTCGAGAAATTTGAGATAGCGCTCGGAGTGCACGGCGAGCAGCGCATCGCGACCGAAGTGCGGCGGCGCGACCTCGTCGAGTCCGAACGCCGTTGCCGCCTGCCGCAATCGTATTGCGCGCTCCGGCACTTCCGGATTCGGGTGTTCGGCACCTGAGGAGATGAATACATCTGGGGCGTGTTCGAGCTGCCGCTCGGAAAAAACAAACTTCACAACATACCGCCGAGTCGGAGAAAGTCGTCGCCCTCGATCCCGTAAATGAAGTCCGACTCGATGTTGGCGAGCCCGCAGCGCTCATAAAAGCGCATGGCCCCCGTATTGTTACAGTCCACGGCCAGGCGCATATGGGTCGCGTCGCGTCGGCGCGCGACACGCACGAGCTCATGAAGCAGCTCCTCGCCAAGGCCCTGGCCGCGCGCCGCTTTTGTTACCACGAGATCCTGGACATACACGCCCGGTTCGCCAAACCACGAGGAGAAGGTGTAGAAATACAGCACAACGCCGACAACACCGTCATCGCCTTCGGCAACCAGCGCCTCGAACAATGGATTCGCGGAAGAACCGTGCTTGAGATATTGGCCCACGGTGCTGCGAAACCGCCCGGCCGGCCCGACCGTCTCTGCCAGCTCCCGAATGAGCCCGTGTATCGCCCTCGCGTCCTCCACGGTGGCGCTCCGTATTGCAATCCCGGGCAAACGCTCGCTCAAAACGCCACCTTGTCGGCGCCCTTCAGCTGCAACATCTCGCGCGCCTCATCCGGCGTTGCAATCTCGTAGCCAAGCTCCTCGAGCACGCGCCGGATCTTGGCGACCTGCGCGGCATTGTCCTTGGCGAGCTCGCCGCGCCCGATCAAGAGGCTGTCCTCGAGTCCCACGCGGACGTTACCGCCGAGAATCGCGCCGATTGTCGCAAGCGGAATCTGCAGTCGGCCGGCCGATAGCACCGAGAAACGGTAGTCATCGCCGAGGAGGCGGTCGGCCGTGGCCTTCATGTTCAGCAGCGACTCCGGAGAGGCATCGATACCGCCCAGCACGCCGAGCACGAACTGCACGAACACCGGCGGCCGGACCAGGCCTTCGCGCAGGTAAAACGCGAGCGTCTGGATGTGGCCGACGTCGTAGCATTCGAACTCGAAGCGCGTACCGCAACGATCGCCGAGCTGGCTGAAAACCTGCTCGATGTCGGCGAAGGTGTTCTTGAATATTACGTCGCGCGTTGCTTCAAGCAGCTTCGGTTCCCACTCGAAACGCCACTCGGAATGGCGTTTCTTCATCGGAAACAGGCCGAAGTTCATCGAGCCCATGTTGAGCGAAGCCATCTCCGGCTGGGCAAGCCTGGGCGCGGCCAGCCGTTCTTCCAGCGTCATCAGTGAGCTGCCGCCGGTCGTGATATTGATAATCGCGTCGCACTGCGCCTTGATTTTCGGCAGAAACTGCATGAAGACGTCGGGGTCAGCGGTCGGCTGGCCGGTTTCGGGGTTACGCGCATGCAGATGCAGGATCGCCGCACCGGCGTTCGCCGCGTCAACGCCCTGGCGTGTTATTTCCCCGGGCGTGATCGGCAGGTGCGGACTCATCGTCGGCGTGTGTATGGAACCGGTCACCGCGCAGGTGATGATTACCTTGTGGCTCATCTAGTGTCCTGTTTGCTTAGTTCGTTGACTTTCAGAAAGCCTGCAAAGCGCTACGGCAAGGCGCAGTCCGCCGGTAATGGCCGGCCCTTGCCAAGGACTGCAACGCCGCAGTAGTACTTTGCAGGCTTTCCCTCCGGGCGCGGCCAGCAGCCCGTCCTGCCGCGTTGCCCTCGCTTGAAGTAGCCCGCTAATCCTGCACTCGCGCGCCTCGCACGACGGGCTGCTGGCCGCGCTGAAGGTTAACGAACTAAGCAAACAGGACACTACAACCCCTTCGCAGCGGCAAATGCGTCGATGCTCGCAATCAGGATCTCCATGATCTCGTCGATTTCCTCGTTCGTTACTATCAGTGGCGGGCACACCATGAAATGATCGCCACGAAAACCACCGCGCGTGCGGCGGGCATAGATGATCAGTCCGCGCCGATAGGCCTCCTCCACCAGTTCCGAGTAGGCGTTCAGCTGCACGGGCAGAGGCTTCATCGTATCGCGATCGGCAACGAATTCGAACGCGAGCAACAACCCTTTGCCGCGCACATCGCCGACGAATGGATAGCGGTCCATCAGTTCTTCGAGCCGAGACCTGAGGTAAATGCCCCGTTCCGCCGCGTTGTCGATAAGGCCGTTGGTGAGCACCTCTTTCAGAACCGCGTTACCCGCCGCGCAGGCCAGCGGATTGCCGGCATAGGTATAACCGTGCGCGAAGCCCCCTTCCGCCATGACCGCGTCGACGATGCTGCGCCGCGCCGCAACCGCGCCGAGCGGCGCGTATCCCGCGGCGAAGCCCTTCGCCATACCGATGATATCCGCATCCAGCTGCCAGTGTTCGACAGCGAGAAATCGACCCGTGCGGCCGGCACCGCTCATCACCTCGTCGGCAATCAGCAATACGCCGAACTCGCGGCAGATCTGCTGGATGCGCGCGTACCAGCCGTCCGGTGCAACGAGCGCGCCCGTGGAGGCACCGCCGATCGGCTCCATGATGAAAGCCAGTACCGATTCGGGTCCTTCGGCAATTATCTTGTCGCGCAGCTGTTCGGCATAGCGAAGGCCTCGCTCCTCGTGTGAAAGACCATCGCGATCCAGGTAGCAGGTCGGCGCCGATATCTTCGGCATTTCGCGGATCATCGCGCGGAACGGCTCGACGAACAGTTCCATTCCCGTCACCGCCACGCAGCCGAGCGTGGCGCCGTGATACGACGGTGTCATCGAAACGATCTTGCAGCGCTCTGGCTGGCCGACGGCGATCGCGTACTGTCGCGCAAGCTTCAGGCAGGTCTCTATCGTTTCGGACCCGCCCGAAGTAAAGAAGATACGATCCAGGCCGTCGGGCATCAATGACGCCGTCAACGACGCCAGTTCTTCGGCCGCTTCGTTTTCAAAGTGCAGGCGGTACGCAAACGTCGCAAGATCCATCTGCACTTTCATGGCGGCAAGCACGCGCGGATTGGAATGGCCGATGTTCGACACCATCGGTCCACTGCAGGCGTCGATGTAACGCTTGCCGCTGTTGTCCCACGCGTAGATACCTTCCGCTCTCGCAATGCGCGGGCGGCGACCGTGCGCCTGGTAGAAGAGATGGCTTGCTGGCGCTTCGCTGATCTGTGACGACGGCGCGGTCAATTCCGGCAGTCCTCTTAACGGGCCTGGATGTCGTGGAGTATACGCCCTTCCCGCTGGCTCAATCGGCAATCGGTTCGTCCGAGCGAATGAACAGCCACAGCACGGCGCTCAGAAAAGCGAACAGTGTGCCGGTCAGCATGGCGGCACCCCAACCCAGTGTGGCGGTGGTGAAAGGCACAAGCAGGCCGACCACGACACCGATGGCATTACCCCCGGTGTTCATGATGCCGCAGGAGGTGGCGGGATGGTGGCCGCCGATATTAATGGCCGCGACCCAGAACGCGCCTTCCGACATCTGGTTGAAAAAGAAACTCAGCGCGAGACACGCAACCACGACTGACTCCACGTTGCTTTGTGTACCGATAGCGAACAGGATGCCGGACAGCGTGACGCCCACGATCGCCGGCCACGCACAGCCGCGCCGCAAACCGAGGTGCCGACACGCCAAGTCGCACACGGCGCCACCCACCACCGCACCCACGGCGGCGAATATCCACTGCAGCGACACAACGTAGCTGGCCGCCTGTTCTTCGATGCCGCGTTCGTTCACGAGGTAGATGAATACCCAGTAAAAGAAGAGGTAGAACACGTAATTCATGCTGGCGTAGGCGAGTGTCAGCAACAGCATGCTCGGATTGCGCAGCATTCTTATCCAGGTCGGCGGCGCGTTCGCGGGTGCCTCCGGGATCGTGCGCCTGGCGCCGATGAGCCTGACCTCGGCCTCGTTGGTGTGCGGGTGCTGATCGGGTTCGTCGCGCGTCTGCCACCACCACAATGCCATGGCGATCAGACCCAGCGGCGCCGTCATGGCAAACGCCACGCGCCAGCCGTACACGCCGATCAGCCAGACCAGCAGCGGCGCCGTCGCTGCGGATCCCAGCGTCAGTGCGGTGCTGGTCAGTCCGTTCGGCAAGGCCCATCCGCCGACCGGAAACCAGCGCTCAATGGTTCCCCCGACTAGCGGAAAGATTGGCGCGAACGTGGCGCCGACAAGAAAGCGGATGACGACCAGCAGCGATACGGTCATCGCGAGGCTGGTGCCGTCGCCCGCCGGCACGATAGTGGTCAGCAGCGTCAGCAGAACCCAGATCGCGATCAGCGCGGCCAGCGTGCGCCGCGGGCCGAACGCATCCGTAAGAATGCCGCCCGGCAACTGGAATACGGCATAGCCGATGCTCATTGCCGACGCCATGTAGCCGAGATGCAATTCCGAAATGCCGAGATCGGTCATCATCGACGGTCCGGCCGTCGACACGTTGTAGCGCAGCACATAGGAGATGAAGCTCGCGACCATCATCACGCCCAGCACGCGCCAGCGTACGTTGGTGGGCCGCATTGACGTGGTGTCGTCCGTCACTCAGCCAATCGGGTAGCGATCAAGCAATGGCCCGAGCGCCTCCTTGAGTGGCCCCAGCCACGGTTCGTAATTGCGCCACTGTTCGACACTCTCTTTGTAGACCGGCTGCCGCACCTGCTCCGCGCTCGGCGTTCGAATCGCGCGCTCGGTCTCATAAAAGCGCAGGCACTGCTCCTCGAACTCGAGTTCGCAGTAGTCGAGTAAACGACGAATCTGGTTTTCCGTGTCCGCGACCATGTCCTCGTACTGTACGCGGTGCACCCGGCCAGGCAGCACCTCGTCCCAGTGGTCCATGAGCCTGACATAGTCGCGGTAGTAATAGCCGAAATCGGTGAGCTTGTAGGTGAAGGTCTGACCGTGTGCGAACAGCTGCTTGAAACAGGAAAAACCGCCGGCCATCGGGTGTCGCCGCGCATCGATGATTTTCGCGTTCGGCAAAATCAAATGAATGAGGCCGATATGCTGGAAGTTGTTCGGCATCTTGTCGATGAAAAACGGCGGCCCGTGGCGCTGAACCCGGGTCGATTCGAGATAACCCTCGCCGAGATCGCGGGCCTGGTCCGCCGACAGCGTTTCGAGGATCTCGGGGTAATCCGACGCCGGATTCTTGCGGGACTTCTTGCCGAGCCGGCGCGAGATGGCAATGATGTCCGGGAGCTCCGACGTTCCCTCGACCTGTGAGTGACTCGCAAGGATTTGCTCGAGCAAGGTCGAACCTGCGCGCGGCAGCCCGACGATGAAGATCGGGTCGGGTGCCGTACAGCCCCAGTTCTTGCGTTCCTCGAAAAAAGCGCCGTCCAGCGTCTTGATCTGCCGCACGGTATCGAAAACGTTAACCTTCGCATTGTGGCGATGGTGCTTGCTGCGAATGGCGTTGCCGCGCGCATAGTATTGAAATGACTTCTCGAATTGCCTGCGGTCTTCCATGGCCTTGCCGAGCGCGAACAGCAGGTGTCCCTGGTCGTCCGGGTCACCGTTTTCCTCATCGATTTGCGCCTGCATGTCGACAATGTCCTCGTCGGAAAACAGGAAGGTCTTCAGGTTGGCCAGGCTCCAGTAGGCTTCACCCGTTTGTGGCCGCAGGCGGATCGCGTTGCGGTAGGCGACGATCGATTCGTCGAGCCGGCCAACGGTTTTCAGGGTATGCCCGTAGTTCATGTGCGCGCCGGACTGCTGCGGATACTTCTTCAGGAACTCCTCGAAGAGCAGCAATGCCGGTGCGTGGTCGCCCTTGCGAACGAGGTATGAGCCCTGCAACAGCCGGTAGTTGGGATTGCTGGGCTCGGCCAGCAGCAGTTTGTCGACTTCCGCGAGCGCATCATCGAAGCGCTGGCGGCGTGACAGGGCCACGGCGTAGTTCTGCCGCGCAAGATGAAAACCGGGCGCCAGTTCCAGGCAGCGCTCGAGCAGGTTGATGGCATCGTCGACCTGGCCCACCTCGAGCCCGATTGCAGCTAACAGGCGAATCGCGACAACGTCGACCGGGTCTTTCTTCAGCACCTCGCGGGTAAGGCGTTCGGCCCTGGCCAGCTGTTTCTTGTGCAGGTACTCCGCCGCCTCAACGAGTTCCGGGTGCCGCGTGGACACGGCGAGGTGCTTGTCGTAGGCGGCGCGGCTGCCGCGATCGTCGCCGGCCGCACTGAGCTGATCGCCGAGAGCCCGCCACGCCGCGGCGTGTCGCGGATCCAGGCGCAACGCCTCGTTCAGCATCTCGATAGCCTTGTCGCCGCTGCCACTTGCACCAAGGCACAGGGCGTATTCGTGCAGGATGTTTGCGTCACCGGCGTGCCGTGCCGCAAGCGGTTCAATCACGTCGAGTGCCTCGGCAGGTTTTCCCTGCAATCGCAATGCCGCCGCCTTGATGTGTCGGGCCGAGGCCGAATCGGCATGCCGTTCGAGTAGCGCGGTGGCCTGCATGTCCGCCTGGACCGGGTCGACACTGAGAAGTTCGGCCGCTTTCGTCAATGCGGTTTGCAGGTCGGCACTCGGCTGCACTTTATTCACGTTACGGTTCCGCAGGGACGTCTTTACGCGATCGGTTCGCTATTGTTGCAAATTGGCCACGTTAACAACAAGTTCAGGGAAAAGACCTTGTCATGCTCATGCAACAGGGGCATCATGAGAGAGGTTCGGCTGGCACGTCCTAAGTATAACGCAAGCGTGCTTCGAATCGTTGCTCCAATACAACATCGATATCGACCGTGTTCCACGATGTCTATTTTTGTTGTTGAGAGCTCGTTGTTGCAAACAAGTTTTGGGGGGGCAAGTAATGACGCAATTCAGACGTAAACCTGTAGCCGCGGCTGTCTCGGCCGTTGTAACCGGATCCGTGTTGATGTCCGCCGCGACGCCAACCATGGCGCAGGAATCGGGTGGCGCACTCGAAGAAATCGTGGTTACGGCGCAGAAGCGGGAGGAAAACCTGCAGGACGTGCCCATCTCCGTACAGGTACTCGGCAACCGGCAAATCGAAGAACTCAACCTGAACAACTTCGCCGACTACATCGAATTCCTGCCCACCGTATCGTTCCAGTCGCAGCGCCCGGGTGTTTCCCAGGTGTACATGCGCGGCATATCGAGCGGCGGCGACGGCGTTCATTCCGGCTCGATGCCCAGCGTCGGCGTGTATCTCGACGAACAACCGGTAACGACGATCAACCGCGTTCTCGACATTCACATTTATGACATCAATCGTATCGAGACCCTGGCCGGACCGCAGGGTACCTACTTCGGTGCCAGCAGCCAGGCCGGTACGATGCGCATCATCACCAACAAGCCGAAACTCGGCGAGTTCGAGGCCGGCTTCGATGTCGGCGGCAACACCGTCAAGGACGGCGACTTCGGCTACACGCTCGAGGGATTCGCGAACATACCGCTGACCGACAATGCCGCGTTGCGTCTCGTCGGCTGGTACGACGAATCACCGGGCTATATCGATAACGTGCTGTCCTCTGTGACGTTCCGGGGCGTCGGCGAGACCGTCGACAATGCCGCACTGGTCGAGGAAAACTTCAACGACTCGAGCAGCATTGGCGCCAGGGCGCTGCTGAAGATCGACCTGAACGAGAACTGGACGGTGACGCCTGGACTGATGGTGCAGAACCAGGATACCAACGGTGATTATTCTCACGATATTGAAGACATCGGCGACCTGAAGGCGCAGCGCTTCTATGCCGAATATTACGACTATTCCTGGTACCAGGCGTCGGCGACCGTCGAGGGCAAGATTGGCAACCTCGACCTGGTCTACGCGGGCGCTTACCTCGACATGGACCAGGACAGCGTCGATGATTACACGCACTACGCCCAGTACCTCGATAACTACTACGGCTATTACGGCGGTTGTTATCACTACGATTCGCTTTACCAGTGCACCAATCCGAGCCAGTACATCCTGAGTGACGAAACGTTCAAGAAGCAGAGTCACGAACTCAGGCTGCAGTCGGACGCCGACCAGCGGGTACGCTGGATGGTCGGCGCTTTCTGGCAGCGGCAGGAACATAATTTCGACCTGCGCTGGTATGTACCTGACATGGACCCGGACTTCGGCCCGACCCGTACCTGGCCACTCGGTACGGTCGTCCTGGGCGAAAACGTCGTCTGGCAGACGAAACAGGACCGCATCGACCGTGACCAGGCGTTGTTCGGTGAGATCAGTTTCGATGTCAGCGATTCACTGACGCTGGTTGGCGGCGTACGTTTCTTCGACTTCGAGAACTCGCTGTTCGGCTACACCGGCGGACTCAATCGCTGTCTCGATACCAACGGCCAGCCGCAATACCCGTGTTACGACGTTGCGCCGAATGTCAACGATGTATCCAAGGGCGACGGCGATACCGTCAAGCTTAGTGCGAACTTCAATCTCAGTGACGACAAGATGATGTACGTCACTTACTCCGAAGGCTTCCGCCCGGGCGGTGTGAATCGCTCGGTTGCGGCGGGGCTGCCAAAGTACAACCCGGACTTTGTCGACAACTACGAGATCGGCTGGAAAACGATGTGGCTGGACAGCCGCCTGCGCTTCAATGGCGCGGTTTACCGCCTGGACTGGGACAACTTCCAGTTCTCGTTCCTCGACTTCGATATTTCGCCGCTGACGATCATTCAGAACATCGGTAAGGCGCGCACGACCGGCGCCGAGTTCGACATGGTCTATGCCGCAACCGACGACCTGACGCTGTCATTATCGGCGTCCTACAACGATGCCGAGCTGCAGGAGCCTTACTACCGCAACGCGCAGGAACAGATTGACGGTGATCCGCCACGCGCGCCAAAGGGTACCGAGATGCCGTTCGTACCGAAGCTTCAGTACTCGGCGATCGGTCGTTACGAGTTCGAGAACACGCGTTTCCCGGGCTACGTGCAGGCCGCCGTCGCCTACACCGACGATTCGTGGAGCAATCTCGAGATTGCACTGCGACAGAAACAGGCCGCGTACACCCTCGTGAACCTGGCCGCCGGCATTCACGGCGAGCAGTGGACCGTCGACCTGTTTATCGACAACGCGACGGATGAACGGGCCGAGATTGTCCGGTACGGTGTCGGGTATTACGATCCCTTCGGAGAAATAACCCAGGACTCGGCCATTCAAACCAACCGTCCGCGCACCATCGGGCTGCGCTACGGACGCCGATTCTGATCGCAGTTGCCGTACTGTCTGTGCACAGCGCTTGATTGATACAATGGCCACGGTTTTCCGTGGCCATTTTTTTTGGCGCCCCTTGCTGGAGCAATCGCCTTGCCTGAAAAATTGCACCTCCGGACATCCTGCATCGCCGCGGGCACCTTGTTCGCCAGCCTGTTTTCGGCAAGCGTATTCGCCGAACGGCGCCCTGTGCTCGACCAGATCGACGTGCCGCACAGCTATTACTTTCGCGAGATGTACCTGCCGCAACTGACCAGCGGCCCGAGTTCGCTTGCCTGGATGCCGGACGGCAAATCGCTTGTTTACTCGATGCAGGGCAGCCTTTGGCGTCAGCAGCTCGACTCCGGCACGGCCGTGCAGCTGACAGCCGGACCCGGCTACGATTTTCAGCCGGACGTTTCGCCCGACGGTTCCTCGGTGGTATTCGCGCGGTATCTAGCCGATGCAATCGAGCTTCACATGCTGGACCTTGCCAGCGGCGCTACCAGGGCTTTGACCGAAGGCGGTGCCGTAAACGTGGAGCCGCGATGGTCGCCCGACGGGCGCCGACTGGCATTCGTTTCGACCAGCGGGTCCGGTCGTTTTCACGTCTTCGTTGCCGACTTCGTCGACGGCGCGCTCTCGTCGAAGCCATTGGTCGAGGAGCGGAAGTCCAAAATCCCTCGCTATTACTACAGCCAGTACGATCATGAACTGAGTCCGGCCTGGGCACCGGACGGCAAGTCGCTGTATTACGTCAGCAACCCGGAAGTGCCCTATGGCACCGGCGGCATCTGGCAGATGGTCCTCGAGGACGGCGCCGCAGCACGCCTGGTTCGCAGGGAGGAGACCTCGTGGAGCGCGAGTCCCGACATCGCACCGGACGGTCGCCGCATTGCGTACGCCTCGTACCTGGGGCGGCAATGGCATCAGCTGTGGGTCACGCACACCGACGGCGTTGCGGAACCGTTCCCGCTGACCTACGGGGAGTTCGATATCACGGCGCCACGATTCTCGCCCGACGGCACGAGAATCGCATATATCAACAATGAGGGCGGGGATACCGCGATCCGCATCCAGGATTTTGTCGGCGGGCGTACGACCGATCTCGTGGCGAATAAGCGTGAATTCCTGTCGCCCATGTTCGATTTCGAACTACGGCTCGTGGACGTCTATGGCGAACCGGTGGCCGCGCGCGTTGCCATTGTCGGCAGCGACGGTCGCGGTTACGCGCCAACGGATTCCTGGATACACGCCGACGATGAATACGACCGCAGCAGCGGAAAATTCGAAACGAAGTATTTTCATGCCAGCGGACGCGCATTGCTCAAGTTACCCGCGGGGGCAACGCTGATCACCGTATGGCGCGGTCCAGAACACAGTATCGAGCGACACATGGTGAACGTCGCGGAAGGTCGCGACAACCGGCTGACGCTTCGTATCAGGCCGCTGGACTTTCCCGCGGAGTGGCACGACTGGGTCAGCGGCGATGTGCACGTGCACATGAACTACGGCGGCACCTACCGCAACACGCCGGCACGACTCGTGCAGCAGGCCTCGGCGGAAGACCTGGACGTCGTTTTCAACCTGATCGTCAACAAGGAGCAGCGCATTCCGGACATCGCGTATTTCTCGGAGGCGCCGGACGAAGCGTCGAACAAGGATGCACTGCTGCTGCACGCCCAGGAATTTCATACCAGCTTCTGGGGGCACCTCGGCCTGCTCGGTCTCGACAGTCATCTGTTGATTCCCGATTACGCGGCATACCCGGGCACCGCCGCGGCGAGTCTGTTCCCCGACAACACGACGATAGCCCGGCTCGCGCACGAGCAAAACGCGCTGGTCGGTTACGTGCATCCGTTTTACTGGCCGCCACCGGACCCGGCCACCGACACCTCCGTGACGCACGCGCTGCCGGTCGACGCCGCGCTCGGCCTTGTGGACTACTACGAAACGGTCGGTTTCGCGCATCATCGCGCCTCGGCCGAGGTCTGGTACCGCCTGCTGAATTGCGGCGCGCGCATCGCGGCGGCGGGCGGCACGGATGCCATGGCCAACTACGCGTCCCTGCGGGGGCCGGTGGGGCTTAACCGTACTTATGTGCGGGTCCCCGGGCAGACCGACTCGACAAGCGAACGCCGGGATGCATGGCTCAAAGGACTGAAGTCCGGCGCGTCGATGGCAAGCAACGGTCCGATTGTCGCCCTGACCGTCGAGGGCCGGCCACCAGGCAGCGAAATCGAGGTCGGCCGTGGCGGCAAGAACTTGAGTTTCAGCGGCTTCCTGCGCTCGGCTGTTCCGATCGACCATCTGGAACTCGTCTACAACGGCAAGGTCGTCGAGACTTTTGACATCGATGACGGCGGCATGAGCGCCGACATCAGCGGTCGGCTCAATGCCGGCGAAAGCGGCTGGCTGTTGCTGCGTGCCTGGAACGACGATGCGCACGGGCTGATCTTTGACGTTTATCCCTACGGGACGACGAGCCCGGTCTACCTGAAGGTCAACGGCAGGGCGCCGCAATCGAAAGACGACGCCGAGTATTTCCTGAACTGGATCGGCAACATCCGCGCGGCAGTGGAGTCGCGCGACGACTACAACAGCGACGCCGAACGTGCTGCCATCGTTTCGAACATCGCGCAGGCCGAGCGTTTCTACGAGGCGTGCCGCTGAGCGGGTATTGCCGGGCACAATCGATAAATCTTCAGCCAATGAGTGCCTTGAGCGATGTTGCGGCCCGCTCGTGAGATACGCGGGCTAGAATCCGGCTACACCGGTCGGCCACGCCGGCGAATCGCCGAGGTCATGTCCATGCTCGCTAACGTGGCGGATGGCATCCTCCATGATGCCGAGTCCCTCGCGCAGCACGGATTCGTCCATGTTGAGCGCCGGGTACAGTCGAATCGTATCTTCGCGGTCACTGATCGCCCAGGCGCCATGCTTCAGCATCTGGTTGCGGACCGCACGGGCTACCCACCAGTCCTTTTTTTCGCCATCCGGTTCGGGCTCGTTAAATCCCACGCCCATCAGCAGCCCGTTGCCACGCACCTGCTGAACGATGTCATATTGCTCCCAGCTGCTCATGATTTCTTTCGCGACGCGACCGAGATGCGCGGCATTGTTGACGAGGTCATAGCGCTCGTAGAGTTCCAGTGTCTTGATACCGGCTGCGCAGCCGGCCGGCGTTCCCGCGAACGTTGACCCCGAGGAGAACTCGTCGTTGTCGCCGAGAATGTCATCGCGTGCCGCTATCCCGGCACAGGGCTCGATGCCACCGGACAGGTTCTTGCCGACGACCAGGATATCCGGAACGACATCGTAGTGATCGATGCCCCACATCTTGCCGGTGCGACCCAAACCGGTCAGCACTTCGTCGGAAATCATCAGCCAGTCGTTCTTGTCGCAGATTGCCCGGATACCCTTGAGGAAGTTGCCCGGCGGGATCCAGTTGCCGCCTTCGGCGAGACCAGGTTCGATCAGAATTGCGGCAACGTTGTCGCGCGGCACCATGCTGTTCGGTATGTGGTTGTCGAGGTACCACAGGCAAAAGTCGACGTACTGTTCCTGCGACAGGTTCGCCGGCAGGCTGTCGCTGTAGGGATACGGTGCGCGAATAACGCCGCCCGTCCATGCCTCGAGGTAACGGTTGTGCGCCCCGTCCAGGCCACTCATCAATTTGGCGCCCAGGCTATTGCCGTGATAGCTCGAGCTGAAACTGATGACGTAGCGTCGTCTCGTATGCGTCAGCGCGAGGTGTACTGCAGCCTCGGCCGCTTCCGTCCCCGAGACCTCGTAGTTGAATCGTGACAAGGCCTCGTGCGGCATGATGGCGAGCAGTTTCTCGGCGAGTTCGTAACGCAGGGGATGGTCGTAGTGAAAGCCATAGCGCAGATGCGCCTGGTGTACCGCTTCGATCACCTCCGGGTGCGCGTTGCCGACCGGGTTGGTCGCCCAGCCATTCTGGAAATCGATGTAACGCTTGCCGTCGAGATCCCAGATGAAGTCACCCTGGGCCTTGTCGATAACGATCTGGCGCGCTGGCCTGAAGCCGCGGCGGCCGGCCTTTTGCAGCTCCGCTTCGAACCTGAGGCCATTCCTGAACAACGGGATGCCGCGCTCCAGCATGGCGCGGGTCTTTTCTCCCGGAAATTCCTTACTCATAGGGCGCCCCAAAGGCCGGTGCAGGATTCGGATTGTGTCGCCTTAGTATACCGAGACGCATTGACCTCAGGTCAGCACGCGTACGCATTGCCGGAGGATCCACCACCGCGACGTCCGCGTTCGCTGACGGTTCAGGTATCAGTCGTTCGCCTGACGAGCCCGGGACGGCCGTAGCCGCACCGAACTTATTCTAAGCTATTGATTTTGTTGGCTAAAACCGCTGGTGGCTGCCGGAATGTGAAGCGCTTCACAGTTTCAGCATCATGCGGGACAATGTGCCGCGCCTCGCAGAGGCGAGAAGATTCATAAGTCTTTGTTTTTATTGATATCAAGAGCCAGTCCGGGCCGCATCCTGCAGCTCGCTTTCTGCTAAAGAACAACTCGGCTGCGGCCGATCTCCCTGGTATTAGGTTCAATTCGGCTCGAATTGCGGTTGACGCAAATCCGCCAGGATCAGGAGCAGGGCTTTGTTTCAGGGACTTGTTGTGGCTACGTTGGTCGGGTTGCTGGCATTCGGCTCGGCTTCCGCCCAGGAGTCCCGTGATTCCTATGCGCCGCCGCGGGCTGGGCCAACGGGGAATTCCGCTGTCCGATCCGCGCAGAGCTTTCAGCTAAAGGGCGTGCTGGTCTCCAGGTCCAGTCGTACGGCCCTCGTCAACGGCAGGCCCTTTCACGAAGGTGACCGGGTCGGCGGGGCCGAAATCCTTTCCATCGAGCAGCGAGGCATTCGGGTACGGGTCGGTGTAGACGAACTCAGCGTGGCCGTGGGTAGCACATTCGTCGCGGACTCGTCGTCCGACCTGACCAGCATTGCTTCGAGGACGGAACGGCAGGACCGTATTCGGGGGTCGCGTACATCGATGAATTCCGGGTCCCGACGAAGGGGAGACGCTCCAGATGCGAATATGCAGGCGCGCCATACTGTGACTGCGGGCGAAACGCTGTCGGGCATCGCGCTTCATTACCTGAGCGACGGCTTTACCCTGAATCAGATGATGATCGCCCTGTACCAGTCGAATCCACAAGCTTTCAGCAACAACATCAACGTGCTTCATGCAGGCGCTGTTTTGCGCGTTCCTGACGGCAATGAACTGCGCCGGCGGTCGCCCGCAATGGCTGCTGCTGACGTGGCAGGTCACATCAGCCGCTGGCAAGACACCCACAAGCGAGTTGTGAGCGTTGCCGATTCATCGCGCGACCAGGAATACGGACCCGTTGAGAGCGGCGAGACGCTTTCCGGGATTGCCTCCCGTACCTCGCCCGACGGTATCACCATGGATCAGATGATGGTTGCCCTGTACCGATTCAATCCTCAGGCCTTCGGCAAGAATATCAACGTGCTCCGTGCGGGCGCGGTGTTGAGAATTCCCGGCGAGACCGAGCTGCGTCGCCACAGCCCTGAGACCGCGACCACTGAGGTGTTGCGTCAAACCGCTGTGTGGCAGGCAAGGTTCGCGCAAGACGCACTACCTGCGCCGGCAGGGAGTCACATCGTGGCCTCGCTTGCCGCGCTTGACGACCAGCCGTCGCGCGGCGGACAGCTCGCTCGTGCGAATCAACGCCGGGATCCGGTGTCGTCAGGCCAGGCTTTGTTGCCTTGAATCCGGATACCCGCAGAATTTCGTCTAGCGCGCCCTGGTCAGGCAGGCGGTAACTCGGCCACCGGTAGCAAGTGCTGGTGGACTTTGCAGTCGGTTCCCGGCGTCATCAACGTATACGTTTCCGAAGAAGCGGTCTTGCGGATTGCGCCCTGGTATCGAAAGCGGGCCCGGGGTTGCCAGTAGTACCGCTGGCAGGGCAACAGCTCGTTTTCAAATGTAAACGCGGGTTCTGACAGTCCGCGAATTGTATAGAGATCGCGTCGTTTCCAGTGATTCGAAAGATCGTCTTTGACGTAGCCCCAGACATCCACCTCGTAGCTGAGATCGGTCACACCGGCGAGACGCTCTGCCGGCATCGTTTTCCCGAGCGCATCCCATTCCAGGCGCGGCCTGCGGTTCTCGACCGGCAACCATTCCAGGTATTTTGCGCCAAACAAAGACCGCTTCTCGACCTGGCCAGGATAGACATAAGCAAGGTAAATGGTGGGCTGCCACGCGAGCAGCATGTCGTCGACTCCCTGTCTGATGATCTTCTCCAGCCACTCGTCCAGCTGCGGTGCCAGGGCTGCGGAGCGCGTGTCGTGGGAGAAATTGTGCCAGGCGCTGTAACTCTTCCGCGATAACACCGAACCGCCCGTATTGCTCAGTTCGATGGTGTATCGAAGCCGCAGGTCGATGCTGCCGTTCTTGTAGCCGCTATGTTCGAGTTCGGGCGGAGCGACATAGACGTGCAGCGTGACTCGTTGCGCCCCCTCGGCCGGTAGCTCTGAAATTGCCACTGGCAAATTCTCGTCTGTCATTCGTTTCAGAAGGCCCTCAGTCAGCTTTGTGTGAAGCCCGTATTCCCTGAACTGCTCGTAGAACGCTTCGAGTTCGGTTCGCGATTTCTCCGGCTTCTCGGCGCGCACGGCGGCGATGATCGGGAAGAACGGTGCGGCGGCAAGGCAGCCCCCCGCAAAGAGGCCGCCCTGAAGGCAGCCGATGGGTGCCGTGGCCATCATGAGCAAACCTTGCCGGCTGGCCTGCCCCGCACCTTCGACTTCGAGAGACAGGTCTGCTTCCGGGCTCGTCTCGACATTGACGGCAATTTCGTCGTAGACGAGGTGGTGCAGATCGCCCGCGATATCCTCGGGCAGCCCGGGATGCGTGGTTGGCGCGGAGCCACAGGCGGCGAGCAGCATGGCGGAGAAAAATTGACTGATCTTTTTCATAGTGGTCGTCCCGCGTGAACCTGAGCGTGTGGATGCTTCAACCGGCGCTTTATCTTTCCAGTCCCAGAAGGATCGGGCGAACGCCGTCGTCGACTGAAATCAGAAGCGCGTCGTTCACGGCCGCAAGGTCTGCCAGCACCGCCAGCCCTGAGTAGCTTCCCGCGATAGCGCAGTTCGCGATCTCGCTCTGGATCCCGTACAGGTTGTAGGCAGGATTAATGACCGTGAACTGGCCGTTGGAAACGCAGCCCATCGCGTTCTGGCCGCTGAAACTGCCATTCGGGTTTATCGTGAACGTAACGTCCGGGTTGCCAATGTCGTCATAGCCTGTCCACACATCCGCCAGAAGGCCCGTATCGGCGTTCTTCTCGTAAACCACGTCGTAGAAAAATTCGAAGCTGCCGAATTCGCCGCTCGCGTTCTCCCAGGTACCGTTGATGGCATTTCGCTCGGTGATGGCAGCAGTGATCGAGGCATCGACGACGTGGTTGCCATCCAGCCAGTTGACGCCTGTATCGGCAAATGCCCTCACCGTACCGCTCATGTCCGTCCCGTTAACGCTGACGGTGCCGTGAAACTGGACGTCGGAATCGACCGAGATCAGGCGGAAGCTGCCATCATCGGCGGTAAGCGCGACATACTCTTCCGTGACCATGTTCATGTCGTTGCTGAGGGTTCCAAACCATATGCCACCTGACGCCTGGTTAGCCGGTGGTGGTGGCGGCACGACTACGGCCGGGGCGCCTCCCGAAGAGCTACCGCCGCAGGCTGCCAGGAAAAACGTCGCAGTTAGAATGAGTAAATTTGCTTTTGTGTTCATTTGTGAATCTCCCAGTGCATGTGTACTGCCAGCCGGCTCGCCCGGATGGGCGGGAATGGCGCAGTCAAAGCATCGCCGGGTCGCGACTGCAATGGATGAGGGAGAGCTGATTTATGGCTGACGGCTGACTGATGAATCGCCGCGGGAGAGGGTTTCAAAGATGAAACTCAGCTAACGATGCGGCTTCCCGTAATCCCGGCGAAAATCTTGCCGGGCGTCAGTTGAGGCAGCAGGAGCCGGCGGGTGGCCATCGCCGCCCGGCCGGCGACATCCGCGGTATACCGAAGGGGCTCTTTCGGCGAGGCTAGGCGTGCCATGGTGGCCTGGTAAACCCCTTCCTTGGCGGCTGCCAGCAGCGGGCTCGCGACGACGCTTTCGCCGGCAAGCAGCCAGGTCGTGATGTCGCCGAAGGAAATGAGCATCGGCATGGGCACAGCGCGGAATCGCCTTGGTCGTCGGCCGCCGAGCAGGCGGGTGATGTTGTCGCCCGCCGTCTCGCCCATGGCCATCGCATAGTAGGCCTGCTTGCGAATGGGGCGTGGCAAGTCCGCGCAGTCACCGGCAACGAAGATGTTGTCTGCATGAACACTTCTAAGCGTGTCGTCCACCGGCAGCCACGCATCGCCGGTGGCGTTGAGTCCGGCATCGCGCAGGAAATCGGGCAGCGTCATACCGGCAGACCAGATGCACAGGTCCGCCGTCAATTTTTTTCCACCCGCAAGCGTCACGCTTCGCGCATCCACCCGCGTGACGGAGGCGTTCGTATGCAGGGTCACCGGGTAAGGCGCGCATCGATGCACGGCGTCGCTGGCCAGGCCTTCGGGCTGTTGCCCGAGGATGCGCGACTCGAGTTCAACCACGTGAACATTAAACTCGTCGCCCTGTGCACGCCGGCGCAGGATCTCTCCCAGCGCCTCGATACCGGACACCCCGCCGCCGACGATAACGATCGAGGCGCGACGCTTGCGGCGAGCAAGCTTGTCGAGCCGGCCCCGGATACGCACCGCATCGTCGACAAGTCGCAAGCTTAAGGCATGTTCTTCCGCGCCATCAATACCAAAGCTTGTCCTCTGGCTGCCGGCAGCAACCAAACAGGCGTCATAGGGCAATTGCAGGCCGCCTTCGGTCAGCACCGTGTCGCTGCCGCGGTCTACGCCGCTAACGGCGTCATGCACGAACCTGTGGCCGTAACGGCCGACGCAGTCGCTGCGCGGCAGCACGACGCTGTCGCGCTCCTTCACGCCCGACAGTAATTCGTGGATATTGGGCGTCCACTCGAAGTCCGCACGCGCATCGACCACCGTGACGTCGTGATCGCAAGACAGGCGGGACGCGGCAACCAGGCCGGCGAAGTTGCCGCCGATAATGACGATGCGTGATTTCTGTAATGACATGGCTGACTACGCTGGAAACCGGGGGTTCTGCAACCTGGGCGCGCGAGTATAACCGGGTACGTTGCGAATTGTGAGCCGTCGACTCGGCGATTGGCAGAAGATGGATTCGAGGCGACCGGATGCCGCCATTCCTCCGTGTCGCTTGTTCGGCCCGGAATCCCGGAAAAGGATCTGTGACCGGGGTCCCGCTAGTGCGTCGGCCGGTAGGGGTTTGGTGCCAGGTTCAGTTCGAACTCTTCCGTCAGGCGCTGCGCGTCTCGAACCCACGAGCAAGGCTCGCAGGTACACACCGTCTCGTCGTGCCTGAGCTCGCTGTGCAGAGACTCGACCAGCTTGATGCCGTAGCGCACCGAGGCGTTGATGGTGTACGCCGGCTTGTCGTCAAAATCGGCGAATTCGTTCAGGCAGCTGACCCAGTGGCATTCCCTGTTCAGGTCGCACTGGTGGCAACGTTCGCTCGTCGCCTCGAACAAGCTGTCGTGCGGACAGTCCTGCTCTTCAATGATCTTCTGAACCAGCAGTCTCGGGTAGGTGAGTGCCTCGATCAGCTGCTGTCGCATCGTCATCCCCTCCGTTGCTGCGTATCTGGAAAATACGCCCTGTCCGAAATACTGTCTATCGTGTCTTTCGCCTACATCTGTTTGGATTGTCCTGATAGGCACGCCTCCGCATTCGGACCAATCTTCGAAAAGGTACAAACGATATCGCCTTCGAAAACCCCGATGATCCGCGGCGTCAGGTACAAGCTGACACGGCCAGAAAGGTACAAGACAATGGACGACACCCGGTACCTGTTTCAACGAAACCAGACATGGTGGGTAAAAGTCGCCGTGCCTCGTACCCTCCGAGAGTCGCTTGGTTACGACCTGCGCCGCTCTCTGCACACCGAAAGTCTCGATGTGGCCAGGGAGGCTCGCGATGCGGTCGTGGCCGAATTCCGCCAACAGATTCGAGACGCTCGCGCATCGCTGGAGCAAACGCGGGCCTGCAAGGAATCGGCGATACCGGATGACGAAAACGGCTTCCTGATCCTGGATCGCGAAGACCTGTCCGATGTCACGTTCCAGCTCGAGGTCGAGGCGCCGCTGATGGCAAGAGCCGCTGAGCCGGGACAGTTCGTCATCGTCATTCTCCACGAGCGCGGCGAACGCATTCCGTTGACGATTGCCGATTTTGATCGCGACAGGGGCAGCGTCACACTGGTCATACAGGCGGTCGGCAAGTCCACCTGCGAGATGCAGCAACGCTGTCACGAAGGCACACATCTGCATGCGCTGGTCGGGCCGATGGGTTATCCGAGCGAGCTGGGCGCCGACAAGGTGGTCTGCGTGGGCGGCGGTCTCGGCGTCGCGCCAGTCTATCCTCAGTTACGCGCCTTCAAGGAAAGCGGCGCTTATGTCATCGGTATTATTGGCTTTCGCAACAAGGAGCTGATTTTCTGGCGGGACAGGTTCGAGCAATATTGTGACGAACTCGTTATTTGCACCGACGACGGTTCCGCCGGTATCAGGGGTCGCGTAACCGTCGGACTCGAAACCGTGCTCGATCGCCACAACGACATCGACCGTGTCGTTGCCGTCGGCCCGCCAATAATGATGAAAGCCTGCGCCGAGATAACCAGACCCCGGGGCATCGAGACCATAGTCAGCATGAACCCGATCGTCGTCGACGGCACCGGCATGTGCGGCGGTTGTCGCGTGACGGTCGGCAACCAGATCAAGTTTGCGTGCGTAGACGGTCCCGAATTCGATGCTCACCAGGTGGACTTCGACGAGCTCATCAGCCGGCTCGGCCGCTATCGCGATGATGAAAAAGTCGCGCTCGAGAACTGGAAAAAGGCGGCCTCGTAATGGCGCGCAAGACGATACGCACCATCCCGCAGGAACGCGCAGACATGCCGACGCAGGCGCCGGATGTTCGCACCCATAACTTCGACGAAGTCGCCTTGGGCTTCGAACTCGACGATGCGCTGATCGAAAGCGCGCGCTGCCTGGTGTGCCCTAACCCCAATTGCGTGCCGGCGTGCCCGGTCAATATCGACATTCCGGGCTTCATTGTGAAGATCAGCGAGAAGGACTATCGCGGCGCTTACGACATCCTGACCGAATCGACACTGTTGCCGGCGATCTGCGGCCGGGTCTGCCCGCAGGAGGACCAGTGCGAAGGGGTCTGCCCGGTGGGCGACTCACTCGAACCGGTCGCTATCGGACGGCTCGAGCGCTGGGTCGGCGACATGGCCATTCGCGAAGGCTGGCGCAATTTGCCACCGATAGAGGCCAACGGATTCAGGGTCGGCATCGTAGGCTCCGGCCCGGCGGGCATGGCGTGCGCCGCCGATATGGCCAAGGCAGGCTGCGACGTTACAATTTACGAGGCGTTTCACGAGGCCGGCGGCGTATTGCGCTACGGAATTCCCGAGTTCCGGCTGCCCAACCAAGTGCTGGATGCGGAACTCGAGAACCTCAAGGCCCTGGGCGTCAGGATCGAATGCAATACGCTTGTCGGCCGGCTGTTCACCATCGAGCAAATGCTCGATGAACTCGGATTCGACGCGGTGTTTATCGGCACAGGCGCCGGCTACCCGAGCTTCATGGGCATCGACGGCGAGTCCCTCAACGGCGTGCTGTCCGCCAATGAGCTGTTGACGCGCTGCAATCTCATGGGTGCAACCGACTTTCCACGCCATGACACGCCGCTCGGCCTCGGCAAACGCGTTGCGGTCATCGGCTCGGGCAATACAGCCATGGATGCGCTCCGCGTATCGATGCGCGCGGGTGCCGAGGAGGTGTACTGCCTGTATCGCCGTACGCGTAATGAAAGCCCCGCGCGCGTCGAGGAACTCGAGCATGCCGAGGAAGAAGGCGTTCGCTTCGAATGGCTGACAGCCCCGGTAGAAATTCTCGCCGACGACCACAACAATGTGCGCGCGCTGCGCTGCCAGCGTATGGAACTCGGCGAGCCCGACGCGTCCGGGCGACGTCGTCCCGTCCCCATCGCAGGCAGCGAGTACGAGTTCGCCGTCGATACGGTCGTCTATGCCATCGGCACCAACGCCAACCCGATCATTGGCCAGACCTCACACATCGCTCTAAACAAGTGGGGCTACATCGAAACCGACGAGAAACTTGCTACGTCAATTGCGGGCGTGTATGCCGGTGGCGACATCGTGACCGGGGCCGCAACCGTAATCCTGGCCATGGGGACAGGCCGGCAGGCGGCACGCAGCATGAAAGCGTATCTCGGCATTCGCGACACGTCATCGATCTACGATGAGTCATACGACAACGGCACCGATGCGGTTTTCGGCATCGATCCAGCGGAACGCGCGCATGTACGCATCCGCGTTCCAGGGGATGAGTTATGTCAGTAGCGAAAAAGAAACGCGGCCTGCCCATCGGCAAACCGGCCATCGAGATTGACGAGCATATCGTCGAGATCCTGAGTGACTCCGGCGAAGGAGCGCAGAAGTGCGGGCAGTCTTTTGGCGCTATCGCCGCACGACTGGGCTACGGCATCTGGACGCTGGAAATCATACCCGCGGAAATTCAGCCGCCAGCGCGCAGCGTTGACGGCGCCAGCGGTAACCGTATTCGCGTCGCCGGTCACCCGGTCACCAATGGCGGTAACGAGGCAGACATCGCTATCGCGTTCAACGAGCAGGTACTGCTCGGTCGCCTGCGTGCCGACGAACTCAAACCGGGCAGCAGCATTCTGCTCGAGGATAAATGGCGCAGGAATTCCGATCCGGAGATCGCGGCGTCGTATGTGCGCGTTTATGAGGAGTTGATCGAGAAGGGCTTTGACGTGCGCGAGATACCAATGGAAGTCGAGTGTCTCAAGATCATCAAAGACCCGCGTCGTGGCAAGAATATGTTTGCGCTGGGTTTGCTGTGCAGCATCTACAGCCTGGATACGCAGGCCGCCCACGATCAGATTCGTTTCATCTTTGGCAAGAAAGGCGATCTCATCATTAGTTCTAACCAGAAACTGTTCGATGCCGGCTACCAGTGGGCGGAAGACAATCTGGATATCAAGTACAAGATTCAGGCGACGCCACCTGCCGAAACGAACATCGTCGTCAACGGCAACACGGCGCTCGCGCTTGGGGTCATGGCCTCGGGCATGGAAGTATGTGCGATGTACCCCATCACGCCGGCGACCTCCGCCTCACATTACCTCAGTGAGGCGTTCCACAAGGTCGGCGGTGTCGTGCACCAGGCTGAGGATGAGATCGCGGCGGCAGCGTTCGCGGTTGGTTCGTCCTATGCCGGCAAATGCGCGCTGACGATTACCTCCGGGCCGGGGTTCTCGCTCAAGCAGGAGGTGCTGGGGCTTGCCGTGATGGCCGAGATACCGCTCGTCGTAATTGACGTGCAGCGTGGCGGACCGTCGACCGGCCAGCCGACGAAGCCCGAACAAGGCGATCTGCTGACCGCCTGTTTTGGTAGTCACGGCGATGCGCCCAAGGTCGTCATGGCCGTCAGCGATATCGAAGATTGCTTTTATTCTGTGATTACGGCGCGCAAGATCGCCGAGACATTCAATACGGTGGTCGTGCTGTTGTCCGACGCGAGTCTCGCGACGGCGCAGCAGCCGTTTCCGCGGCCTGAATTCTGCGAAGAGTGGCTGGCCGCGCCGATCGACCAGAGCCCGGTAGAAGAGGGTTACCTCCCTTACGATTGGGACCCGCGCAGCGGTCAGCGGCAGCGCGTCATTCCGGGGCAGCCCAACGGCATGCATACACTGACCGGACTCGCCCATGACAGGCGCAGCTGTGTCGCCTATAACCTCAAGGTCAACAAGGAGGGCGTGCGTCACCGCAGCCTCAAGCTGGCAGCCCTGCAAAAAACCATCAGGACGCCGCCGGTATTCGGCGATGACGAGGGCGAATTACTGGTCGTCGGTTGGGGCAGCACACGCGGCGCGATCGAAGAGGCCGTCAGGCACGTCCGTGACGACGGTCACCGCGTGTCCTCGCTGCACCTGAAGATCCTGCAGCCGATGGCATCGGGAATCAAGGAGATATTGCACCGCTTCGACAAGGTACTGGTGGTCGAAAACAACTGGGCGGACTCGCTTGATGATGAGCTTATCGATGAGGAGAACCGCCGTTACTCGAACCTCGGCTGGCTGCTGAGGGCGCGCTGCCTGGTCGACGTCGATTGCTGGGGCGAGGTCGGCGAGCAGCCCATCAAGCCAGGCACGGTCGAGCGTGTCATTCGTGAGAGGCTGAGCTGATGTCAACGCGTACAAGCGAATTTCTAAGGCGCTCCGGCGAGCATGATCATCCTCTCGAAGATTACGTCGGCCGTATCCCGCGCTGGTGTACCGGCTGCGGCGACAATGCGGTGCTCGCCGCTGTGCAGAAAGTCTGCCGTGAAGAACAGCTGCCCCCGGAAAAACTCGTGTTCGTCTCCGGAATCGGTTGTTCGAGTCGATTCCCGCACTACATGGGCAGCTACGGTTTTCATGGCCTGCACGGCCGCGCGCTGCCGATAGCCGAGGGCATCAAGATGCGGCGACCGGATCTGCACGTTTTCGTCAATACCGGTGATGGTGACTGCTGCAGCATCGGTGCCGCACACTGGGTGCATGCGACGCGCTACAACATGAACCTGACCGTGATGATGCATGACAACAACATATACGGTCTTACCAAGAACCAGGCGTCGCCGACTTCGCCTATCGGCACGCGCTCGAACACCACGCCGAGAGGCTCGGTGCTGCCCCCGTTCGACCCCTTGCAGGCGACGCTCGGCATGTCCAACCTGTCATTCGTTGCGCAGGCGGCGGACTGGATTCCGGAACTGCTGTTTCAGATCATTCACGAGGCGTTCAAGCATCGCGGCTTCTCCTTCATTCGAATTCTGCAGCGCTGCCCGGAATTCCAGGCGAACCGCTGGGAGCCGTGCATTCACGACCCCGGCAAGTTGCTGATCCTGACACACGAGAACGGCGTGCAGCTGTCCCCGGCGCTGGCGAAGGTCTACAAGAACGCCGAACAGCATGACCCGGCCGACCTGGTCGACGCGCGACGCATCGTCGGCACGAGTGAGCAAATCCCCGTCGGCATCATTTATCGGAACCCGGACGTTCCCTGTTACGAGGACCTCACGGCACCGGAGCGTCTTTTTACACCGGAGCTCGTCAAGCAGGGCCTGGAAGCCGAACTGGACAAGTTCACGATTCGGCCGCGGGATTGATCATGAGCGTTGCATTACAGGAACTGATTACCTTCCATCTGACGGGCAAGCGCGATAAGTCCCAGATGATCGCCACCGCGGACGCTGTGCCGGCTTTGCTGGCTCCGTACCGCGACTTGTCGCAGCTTCGTTACGACTACCCCCTGGTTCTCGTTGACGGCCCCGAGACGCGGGCATTCGTCGACACTTTAAGCGGTGTGATCAATCGACTGTTGCGCGACATTGCGCCCAAAGGCAACTCCGGCGAGCAACTGCGACAGCACGTTTTGCGTCTCGAACGCCGCATGCGTGAGCTTGCCATCGTTACGTCCGGACTCGCCCTGTCGGATCTCTGGAGAAAAGCGGAAAAATCCTTGCTGGCGGAGTGCGGCAAGGCAGAGGCCGAGTGGCTCGGCAACAGCATTGCCACGGCGCGCTTCGCATTGCGTATCGACGGGCAGGTTATCGATTGCGACGAACGTCTTCCGGCGCGGCTCATCGAGCACGCCTGGAGTCGTCTCGCGGCTCGCTGCCGGGAATCGACAGACAGCATTGATGATCGGATAATACGGCTACGCAATATTCTTAAAGTCGATGATCTGAAGAGCGGTGCGTCGCGGACGCCACAGAAACTCAGGACGACGCTGGGCAAACGTTACAAGGAAGCATTCGACTTCGAACGCATGGCGGAGGTGCTCGAGAATTCCACGCCGCACAACCGCCTCCCCGCGGACCGTCGCGACCGCATACGCTCGGCGCTGACGGTTCTGGAGTCACAGAAGTTCTTTGGATCGGGCCTGGCGGATGTGCAGGACAAACCCCTGCACGACTTCATGTTTGACAACCTGTCGGCGGCACTCAAGGCCTACCACGAACGCATGCCGGAGATGACCGAGGTCGTGCGCGCCCTCGCTATCGCCAACCTCGAGCTCGAAAACGCCTATTGCGAAGAGAAGCATTCCGCCTTCTTCGAACGATTCGGTCCGCAGGCACTTGCCCCCGAGGACCTGGCACAATTCCCTTCGTACCTGGTCTGTGTGCATGAAAGCGATTGCAGTACGCGGGACCTCGCGCGACTCATGGAAATCGTGACCTGCGACCTGCCTGTCAAGGTACTCATTCAGGTAACTGATCCGCTGGGTGAGCCGTCTTCGCCCGACAGCTATCCGCACAAGGGCTCTTTCGTGCAGCAGCTGGTACACACCTTCGTCGCCGGAAACGCATATCTCTTGCAGACTCCGGCTTCGCACCTGTATCGCCAACGAGAGCAACTGCAGAAGGGACTGGAGTTCGCTGGCCCGGCAGTCTTCAGCGTATTCGTACCAGCCACGGGGGCATGTCCAAAGCTGCCCGCCTACCTGGTATCGGCGGCCGCCATGGAGTCGCGCGTATTTCCGGCATTCAGCTACGACCCGGCGGCAGGCGCCGGTCTCGTGGACCGGTTCGACATCAGCTGCAACCCCGAGGTGGAGGCGGACTGGCCACGCCGCCAACTGCATTTTGAAGATGAGAAGCTGCAGGCCGTCGCTGAAGACGTCGCTTTCACAGCGGTCGACTTCGCACTTGTCGAGCCGCAATACGGCAATCACTTTGTGCTCGCCGCGAAGGAGGCCTGGAAAGAAGACCTGGTCCCGGTTGCGGACTACATCGATCGAACCAATACCGATACCGTCGACGTCGTCCCTGGTGTTGCCGCTGTGAGCAGTAACAATACCTTGCGGCGACTGGTCGTGGACGAGCAGCTGATTCGCATGGCACGCCGATGCCGTGAGCGCTGGCACGCGTTGCAGGAACTCGGCGGCGTGCACAATTCCTACGCCAGCGCCGCGCAACAGGCCGCGAGACACGAACGCGCGCAAGAGCCAGCGCAGCCGGAGCTTGCCGACAAGGTCGTCCAGCCCGTCACCGGGCAGGCCGCGCAGCCGGAGCCCGCGCCTGATGCCGATGCCGATGCCGGCGAGAGCACGAACGAAGCCTACATCGAGACACCGCGATGCACGACCTGCGACGAATGCACTGACAGAAACGATCGCATGTTCGCCTATGACGACAACAGGCAGGCCTATATCAAAGATGCGGACGCCGGAACCTATCGTGAACTCGTCGAGGCGGCGGAGAATTGCCAGGTCGCGATCATCCACCCCGGCATGCCGCGCAACGCCGACGAGCCCGGTCTCGACGAGCTCATCGAAAGAGCGAAACCGTTCAATAGCTGATCCTCGCGCCGCGCAGGCGCGAATAGCGAATCTATCCCCGGCTTTCCTGGAGCCGGCGCTGTCGGGAACCGCCGTGTTAGAGCGATAAATACAGAGTGCCGGCCGCACAGCGGCGCGATCAAGCATTTGCAGGGAAATCGGCGCGCGCAGCACGCGTCCGGTACCGGATTTAGCGTCATGGTGTCGCGTTTGCTACCCTGTAGGGGATCGATAACAAAAACATCGGGAGCATGGATATGACCAGACTAATCTCGAGCTTGTTGCTCGCCACCATGATCACCCTTTCGGCGCCGGCTGTCGCCAATGCGGATACGAGCTGGGAACGGATCGACGTTCCCGATCATTTCGTCGACGAACAGGGCGTCGACCGGTACCCCAGCTGCTCCGGCGGTCCCGAGCCGACGGGCGGACCGTTTCCGGCGGTTGCGGATACGGACTATGCGTTTTTCGTACGACCCGGCAATCCCCTGAAACTGGCAATTTTCTGGGATGGCGGCGGCGCCTGCTGGGATGCCAACACCTGCCTGGGATCGGCGCTCCTGGGCTCCTCGATCTACAGCCAGACTGTCGATGAGACCGTCGAGGACCTGAACGCATCGCAGGGCCTCGGCGACTTCGATAACCCGGAAAACCCGATCGCCGACTACACGCAGGTCTTCATTCCGTATTGCTCGGGCGACCTGCACACGGGCGCGTCGGATACCGAATACGCTATCGATACCCCGCTTGGTCCTCTCGCCTGGACCATCCATCATCGCGGCGCGGACAACGTCGCCGCCGTGCTCGACTGGCTCAAAGACTACTATCGCGAGGAGGTAGGCAGGGCACCCAAGAAGGTCTTCCTCTCAGGTGCCAGCGCGGGCGGCTATGGTGTCTTGTACAACTATCCCGCCGTCGCGGCGCTGTTGCCCTGGCACACCGAGACGCGCGTGATGGTCGACGCCGCCAATGGCGTGATCAATCAGGATTTCTACGACCGCGCCCTGACGACCAACGGCGTCTGGGGTGTCTGGGACAACCTCGCACCGGAGCTCGCCAACGCCTTTTCGAGTGGACCGGACCACTTGATGATCGAGATCTTCAGGAGCCTCGGCGCGCATCATCCGCTGACACGTTTCGGTCAGTACACGACGGCGTACGATGCCACGCAGATAGGGTTCTTTAACATTGCGCGCCACGTCGAAAATCCCGAACTCTGGCTGGACCCGGCAGAAATCGCCACTGCCGCTTTCGAATGGACCATCCGGGCGCGCACCTACATGCTCCTGACGGCGTTCCAGACCTGGAATTTTCGCTTCTACCTCGCTGAGGGCACGGATCACACGATCATCGCAAGCGACAAGTATTATCTCGAGGACTCGGCGCAGGGAGTGGCGCTCGTCGACTGGCTCGACGACATGGTAAATCGTCGCTGGCTGTGGCGCAGTGACTGGCGAAACGTCAGCTGCACGCCGAATTGCCTGCCGTAAGGTCGCGACCTCAAGACAAAGGGCTTGTGCAGGATATCCGCTGACCGGCTTGCCTGGCGCCCGCGCCCGTTTGTGTTTGGCTATACTGGGCCACGGCGTAGCAACAAGAACAAACCGTGATCCTGCCAGGCTGCCAGCCCGCAAGGCGGGCACTCGCGTGGATCACAAACAGGGGCGCGCATGGATGTAGCGAGGTCGAAGTACCGGGCATTCATCAGCTACAGTCACCAGGACGAGCGCTGGGGAAGCTGGCTGCACCGGAAACTAGAAACCTACCGGGTACCCACGCACCTGGTCGGTCGTGAGACCGCCAGGGGTGCCATTCCGAGGCGCCTGCTGCCGGTATTTCGCGACCGTGAAGAGCTGGCCTCCGCCACCGATCTCGGCGATACCATCACCCAAGCGTTACGGGATTCCGCGGCGCTGATCGTCATCTGTTCGCCGGCCGCCGCACGGTCGCACTGGGTCAACGAAGAGATACTCTCCTTCAAACGGCTCGGTCGCGAGCACAGCGTTTTCTGCATTATTGTTGACGGCGAGCCGAACGCATCGGACACGGCGTATTCGGACCAGGAGTGTTTTCCGCCGGCGCTGCGGTTTCACCTTGACGAACACGGTGCGTTGACCGGGCAGCGTACGGAACCGATAGCCGCGGATGCCCGCGACGGCAAGGACGGCAAGAGCGGCGCGAAACTGAAGTTGATCGCCGGTCTTCTCGGCGTCGGTCTCGACGAGTTGCAGCGTCGTGAGCAGCATCGGCGGCAACGACGCCTGATCGCGATTACCGCCGCCTCGCTGGCGGGCATGGTGACCGCGTCGGTTCTCGCCGGTGCCGCGCTGTATGCACGTGCCGAAGCAGTGAGGCAACGCGCACTCGCGCAAACCGAAGCTGAGACGGCGCAGCAGACCACGGACTTCCTGGTGTCATTGTTCCAGGTGTCTGATCCCAGTGAAGCCCGCGGCAACGCCGTGACGGCGCGCGAGATCCTGGACAGGGGCGCCCGAAGTATCGAGACGAACCTGCAGCAGCAGCCCGTGGTACGCGCCAACCTGATGCATACACTCGGCAGGGTCTACACCGGTCTCGGCCTCTACGAACCGGCCACCCGTTTCCTCGAACAGGCCGTGTCGCTTCGCAAGGAACTGGACGCCAATCCCAGTCCGAAACTGATCGAAAGTGCCAACGCGCTGGGAGCGGCGCTTTACCTGAAGGGCGAATATGAGGCAGCCGAGGCCACTTACAGGGATGCGCTCCGCGCGACACAAGTCGTCTACATCGAACCCCACGCGGATACGACGGCGGCAATGAACGGTCTCGCGGACGTGCTGACACAGTTCGAACAGGATAAGGAAGCCGAGGCACTGTATCGCGAGGCGCTTGCCATCGACCGTGATATGCACGGTGAGCATCATCCCGACGTTGCGCGCAGCCTTGCCGGCCTGGCAACTCTACTGCTTTTCCAGGGGCGGACGGACGATGCCGAGCCCTTGTACAAGCAGGCACTCGACATTCGTGTCGAGGCGCTGGGCGACGACCATCCGCTGGTTGCGGAGACAGGCAACAACCTTGCGTCACTGTATTACTTCGCCGGCGACAGCGAGGCGGCCGAGCGCGAAATGCGCGAAACCTTGCGGCGCTATCGTCACTTGTATGGCGCGGGAGACCACCCGGAGGTCTCAAGCATCGTCAACAATCTCGGTCGACTGCTGCTCGAGCGTAACGAGTTGAAAGAGGCCGAGGCACAGCTGCGGGAAGCGTTGACAGTGGATCGCAAGCTGAAAGACCCGGGTCACGATGATCTGGCGTTCCCGCTGAACAGCCTGGGCCTCACGTTGACGGGGCTTGGAAATACGGAGGAAGCCGAAGCACTCCTCGTCGAAGCGCTAGAAATCACTCGAGAGCACGGGCATCGCCTGCAGGGACCTGTGCTGAGCAATCTCTCGGACCTGTATTGCAGGACCGGGCGATCGGGGGATGCGCAGAAAGCCCTTGCGGCCGCCGAACCCTTGTTGCGCGCCGACTATCCGGACGAAGCCTGGCGCATGGCAAACCTCGAAAGCATCCGCGGCGCCTGTATGGCGGCCGCCGGAAAATACGCAGAGGCGGAAGCCTTGCTGCTCGGGAGCCTGGACGCCATTGAGGAGCGCTGGGGAGCCAGCGGCCTGTTCACCAGGAACGCCGTGAACCGACTCGTTTCGCTATACGATGCCTGGGGAAAGGCGGAAAAGTCAGCTGGCCTGAAGTCTCGCTACGGCATTTGAATAGCGGCCAGTCGCCGGCGCCGGCTCATCGCGGCGCCTGCCAAACCGATCCCGAACAGCCACAGGGTACCGGGTTCCGGCACCGCAATGCCGTTGCCGTTGTCTACCAGGAAGAAATAGCGTCCCTGAGCGGCGATGCCGAAGGTCGGGTCGAATTGGAAGAAGCCGTCGAAGTCCGACGGCAGCACGCTAAAAGCATCAGGCCCGAAATCGCCCGTTAAAGCGTTGAAGTTGTTACAGGCGAGGATCGTGCCCGGATCGTCGCAAAATTCGTTGTTTGAGTCGAAAGCGTTAGCACCGATTCCCATGTACTCGTCGAAGCCGAGACCCAGCTGTGCGAGCAAGTCGAAGGATTCTCCGGCACCGTTGTCATAGCCGATAAAGGAATTGTCGCTGCCGGCCGTAATCTGGCCGTAGTTGAATTCCATAGCGAACACATCATTGCCGAGATCGAATATCGCCAGCTGGAACAGATTGTCGGTTTCCGAATTGCCAAAGTCATCCGTACTACCCCACTGAATCCTGATTGCGTTGGGAATCCCTGGCGCCGGCGCCTCGTTCGAAAGGCTGTAGCTAAAAGAGTTTGTCTCAGCGCCATCGAGGAACGGTGCGATCACTGTGCCGCCGAAGCTCACGGAGCCGTTTGCGTTGATCGTCAATGAAGTCGTCGCGATGCCAAAGAAATTGAACGTGAAGCCAATGTCGTTCACGTTCAGCGACGCGTCACTTGAGCTTATTGGCGCCGTCCATACGCCGGAGCCGTCATCGTCGTCGATGCGAATGGCGCGGGCGTCGGCCGTCATCGAGACCGCCAGCAGGCTCGATGCGGCCAGGAACAATAGGGCGAATTTCGCAAGGCGTAGTTTCATTTTCTGGCTCCTGTTTCCGTCAGCTTCAGCTGCCCGGTTGGCCGAAACGTCCCTGCTGGCCGACGAATTTGTTGTCCGGGTGCGCGGCGTCAACGTCACCGCGCCACGCATTCTCGTTATACCCGAAACGCAGACTCCGGGATGCAAGTCCCGTACCGCGGGGTATTTTATGGAAACCTTTCAGGCATTTAGGAATTGGCGTTGATGGCTGCTGCGATCTCGTATCGCAGCGGTGTAAATAATTCCGACGCTGCATGGCAGGCGCGCGGTGTCCGATCGATCAGAGACTCGCCGGCTCGGGATGCCGCTCGCGGTGCACCAGGATCCACTCCGCGTGCTCCGACAACGCGGCGTCGCCGAGGCCCTGCAAGACCTCCCGGCGCTCATCGTCGGTAGTGGCCTCGTTCAGGCGGCGGCGCGCGTTGGAGAACACATTGTGCATGAACTGATACTGCTTCGTGAGTTCCCGGTCGGCTTTCCGCTGCGTGTAGACCTCGGCAATACCGGCAATTAACGGAAGTACGCCCATCATGACAATGAGCGGGTCTCGCAAAGTGCCGCCGACGTCTTGCAGGAAAAACGCCAGTATCAACGCGATAATAATGCCGCCCCAAAGGCTGGACCAGGTGATCGCGTCAGTAATCCGATTTGTCCTGGCTCTGCTTGCCGCCTTGGATCGGTAATAGTCGAGTTGTCCGGCCTGTTTGCCACCGCCGATCCAGTAATCGATAGCGAACTTCAGTCCGACGTCACTGCCGTCTTCCGGACAGGCGTCCGAGGCCGTCCCGGCGACCCGCATTACGTTTCGTATCCAGCCGAGATCCGTATCACGCTGCCGCAGGAAGTTATCGTAGGCGAACTTGGTGTGCCCTTCCCCGTGTATGCCCGCAACGGATCGATAGAACTGAACCCGCAGGCCTTCCGCGAGCACCCGGTAGTCCAGGTATTTCCTGTGCCATTCCCGGCGCTTGGCTATCGCCGCGAGCAACAGGCCCATCAAGAGAAAGGCCAGGAATGCGTAAATCAGCAAGTCGAAGCCGCTGAGATCGTTGTACAGGATAAACGTAATGCCGGTTAGAAACGCAAGCGTATAGACGCCGGCCAGTGTCATGGAAACCCGTTTCTGAAAGTGGTTTGCCAGCCGGTCCGCGATGTCGAAGGTGCAGCGGATTTTCATCGCGGCGTCGCGCATCGCTGTGTCCGGTGGTGACGCCTCGGTGGATTCGGGAACCGGCCCGGATCCCAGCCACCGCCTTATGTCCTGGTTGAACGACTCCATCCGCTCGAACACATGATCGTAACGCAGCGGCATCGTTTCGACGCGCGGTGCGTCGGGGTCGGTCGTAAACCAGCGGCACTGGAGTGCCTGCATCGCGTCCGGATTGCCCGGGGACTGCCGGCGGGAACAGCTGATGTGATAGACCAGGTCCGATTCGTCGTCTGTCAGGAAAAGTGAGGTTCGCGGCACATTCTCGGCGATGCCGGGCAGCCGGTCGTAATGGTGAAAATAGATGATTTGCGACGTGCCCCCCACTCCGTCCGAACTGATGCCGTCCCAGAGCGCCAGCAAGATGTGACAATGCGCGCTGATGAACATGCCCGCGTTCGCATAGCAGAGATCACGGGCGACACCGGTAATGCCACCGGCTTCCGTCTCGCCCGTTTCGACGGGCAGCGTCACGACTTCGCAGGCTTCGCAGAGACTTTCGAACTCCTGTCGTGACGCGCTGGTGACGAAATCCTTTGCGTATTCATCGGCCGGCATCGGAAGAACGGCTTGCACGCTGACCCCGGCGTCCAGCGCAGCCTTTGCGGCGAGACGGTCCGCGCCTTCGGCGAGCGCGCTCATCATGCGAATCGGGGTATTCGGAAATCGTTGCCGGAGTTGGTCGATAAAGTCGCTGACGAGTCTCTGCAGATCATCGAGTTCTTCGTCGACCAGGTCCCTGTGCCCGGTTACCCCCACGACCAGCGGGGTAACACCTGGCTCGCAATTGCTGTTTTCCGCCATAGCTGAGGGCTTAGGGACCATCGGGCGTTAAACATAGCAAAACCAGGGCTGTTCGACATCGCTTTAGGCAGGCGGCTATCGGGACGACTCGCGAACATTCTCAAGGATGTGGTTTCTCGTCAGCTCACGAATTTTCGCCCGCTCGGTACCGATGAGAAAGTGGCCGCCCTTTTCAAAGCGGACCAGGCTTGCGTTCGGAATAGTTGCCTCCGCGAACTCGGCGTTATGAAAGAGCTGCAAGGTGTCGTCCGTTGCATGCAGTATCAGGGTTGGAGCCGTGATCGCGGCAATCCTCTCACCGGGCATCATTGCCCTGTTATCGAAAGAAACGCCTGCGGAGCGAAGCGAGGCGGGATTCATGTAGCCAATGAAGTTCTCGAACAGCTGACGCTGGTCAGGGGTGAGCCCGGTAATTACTTCGTCACCGGCGCCAATCATTCCCATCAGCTGCTTTTCGAATAGCCTCGAGACCGCCCAGTAAAGAACGTCGTACCTGAAGATAGTCGTCAGCAGGTTGCCTTTCTTATTCGCCTCGGACTGGTCCTGGCTGGATGAAGCGACAACGCCGCATGACACCAGCGTCAGCGACGAGACACGCTCCGGATACTGCGCCGCGAACAGCAGTGCCGAGGGGCCACCCTGCGACATGGCGACGACCGCTGCCCGGTGAATACCGAGTTTATCCAGTAGATAGGCATAGGCCTGCGCCTGATCGTCCCAGGTCGCGGCCTCATGCAGACCCGAGCGCAGGTAGCCGAATCGAGATGGCGCTATCCAGTGAAAATTGTCACTCAGCACAGCCTGTGCGATGAGTTCTCCCTGGTCGTAGCCCCCACCGCTGCCGTGAACGACCAGCACATCGGGCCCGGATCCGCCCTCGCTGAATTCGATATCGCCGAACTCTGAAGCGATGAGGGTGCCTTTTTCCCGGACCCGCTCGTAGGCTCGATTCATGTCCCGGAAATAGGTGCCTGCCGTCATAAGCAGGACGACGATCAGGGCCGTTGCCGCCCAACCCAGTATGCCTTGCCGCATAGTTCTCTCCGCTCGCCGATCTGACCCGAGCGGGGACATTCTCAGCCCTGGTTATTCCTACCTCATATAAGTGATGTCCACGGACGGCTCGGAATCTCCGTATAGCGAACCGTGCGCTGCGAGAGGTGAAATGCACCTCGCAGCATCTGCCAACAGCCGCTGAAATCACTGCCGCATGATGAAGGTGATCGTCGCATTTCTCGCCATAGTGGCCATCGGGCTTTTTGCCCTTGGTGCCTGGCACTGGTCTGAGGAAAGAGCTGAACGGCTGCGCTGGGAGAATCTTGCCTCTCATCAGCCGTCGGCGCCCGCCGTTTTCGATGTCTCGATGATCGCCGGGCTTCCCGGTCCGGCGCAGCGCTTCTTTCGATTTGCCATCCGGCCCGGAACACCGCTCTACACGGTTGCGGAAATCTCGATGGAGGGCGAATTCAGCCTCGGCGACAAGAGCAAACCGGACTACATGCCGATGACCGCCGAACAAATACTCGCGGCGCCCTACGGCTTTGTCTGGAAAGTTCGTGCCGGCAATACCGTCTGGGTAAGCGGATCGGACGGCGCGGTCAACGGCACCAGCTGGAGTCGCTTCTGGTTGTGGGGGATCGCGCCCGTTGCCCGGGCGGGCAACAACGAAGATCATGCGCGCGCCGCATTCGGCCGCTATGTTGCGGAATCGGTTTTCTGGGCACCAGCCGCACTACTGCCGGGCGACAACGTTCGATGGGAAGCAATCGACGATGCGACCGCCCGCGTGATCATGACACACAGGGGCCTCGAGCAGGCGGTCGATCTTTCCATCGGCGCCAACGGCGAACCCGTCAAGGTCGTTTTTCAACGCTGGTCCGATGCGAATCCGGAAAAAGCGTTCCAGCTGCAGCCCTTCGGTGGCTACCTTTCTGACTACAGGGATTTCGGAGGGTTTCGGCTGCCTGCCCGAATCGAGGCGGGCAACTTCTTCGAAACCGACGACTACTTCGCTTTTTTCAAGGCGACGGTAACTTCCGTTCGCTTTCCCGCAGCGAGCGAGGATTGACGTGGCAACGGTGTCTGCAAATACCATCGTAACTAACTGATCCATACAGCCGCCTCGGGAATATGGTTTGATATTCCCATGCAACAGCGCTAGCTTTCCTTGTATTCCTCGAGCCGATGCCGGGCCGACCGCGCATGGCATTTCCGCAGCGCATTCATTCAACAACGAGGACAGGCATGAAAAGACCCGCCAAGCCCGCCAAGTCCAGACGCGGAAAGACGAAGACATCGGCAAAGAAATCCGCGTCCAGGGTTGAAAGCAACGCAGGTGATCGGGCGCGACCGGTCGAAAGGAATTGTGACCGCGCGGGTGACGATGACTCAGGAACACTGCCTGCCAGCGACGTGCTGCTGGGCGAAAGCGTGGAGTGCGAACTTCCTGCAAACGATGATCCTCGGAGGCCCTTGCGCCATCGCAAGATCCACAAACGGCGCAAGGTGCCACGAATCAGAAAAGGCAAGGCTGTTGACGATCCGAAACCGACGCCCGCAGCAAAGATCAGGCGGCGTGGAAAAGACGAGGAATGACAGGGGACCGCCATGGCAGGAAGACGCGAAGGCCCGAAGAAATCTCACACGAGGGGCGGGCTGGAAACCGCCAGGGTCCGCTGCGGCGAAGCAATTGAGCACGGCCCGTTGGAGCTGCTGGAGAAAGCGAAAAAATTCCGGCGACCGCGCGGCATCCACACGCGCCGGGTAATCCCGAAAGTACGGCTGGGGAGCGCGGTCGCCGACGTCGACCCGTCCGCCGAAATGGCGCTCGTTCGACCGGCTCCTCCCCGCGCGGCGGCCCCGGTCGGTGGCGGCCGGCGTGCGCTGGGGACAGCGACCGATCTTTCCATCGTTCAGAACGTAGAGCTGGGCGAGATATCGAATCTCGACACGGCATCGGACGTATGCGAACCCAGTGTCGCCTGCCGGGACGATGTCGTCTTCTACACCGGCAACTGGTTTGCGGCACTCTCGAGCGACGGCGGCACTAATTTCCGCTATGTCGATCCGTACACGGCATTTCCGGACCCCCCGGGGATGCGCTTTTGCTGCGACCAGATCGTGCATTACGTCCGCAAGATCGACATGTTCGTGTGGCTGCTGCAATACGGCGAGGATGCACGAGGCGCGAACATCCAGAGACTTGCGTACGCGCGCACCGCGGACGTGCGAAAAGGGCGCTGGCGCACGGTCGATCTCACCCCGGAGATGCTCGGGGTGCCGGGACAGTTCCTCGACTTTCCCGACATCGCGGCCGGCACCAACATGCTGTACGTGACGACCAACGCGTTTCGTGGCGAGCGCTGGACCACAAGCATCATCGTTCGCCTGCCCTTCTCGGGCCTCAGGAGCGGGAACGTCCGGGCCCAGCGTGCCGCCTCCGGCACAAACTTCAATTTTCGGATGGCGCAACACTGCGGCACGACGGCCTACTTTGCCTCCCACGAGGACTCGAGCACGCTCCGCGTCTATTCATGGCCGGAGCGTTCCGCGAGCCCGGCATTTCACGATGTCACGATCGGTAGCTGGGAGGCCGATGACTACGACTCGGCCACTCCCGATGGGCGACAGTGGCTGAATCGAGCGGACTCGCGCCTGCTCGGCGCAACCAAGGCAGGCGACCACCTCTACTTTGCCTGGAGCGCCGGCCGGGGCGGCACGAATCAGCGGCCGCAGCCCTATGTACAGATCGCGAAAGTGAGTGCCCGCACAAAGCGGCTGCTGGAAAACATCAACGTGTGGGACGCCAACTTCGCGACGGCGTATCCGGCTCTCGCGACGAATTCCAGGCGCCAGGTCGGCATCACATTCGCCCTTGGCGGTGGCCAACGCCACCCGAGCCAGGTCGTTGGAACGCTCACCGGTACGGACCGCTACGTCGTCGTACGCGAAGGGCAGGCGACGCCGCGCAGCGGCCAGTGGGGTGACTACCTGACGATTCGCCGCCGCTACCCGAACCCGTCGCTGTTCGCCGTAGCCGGCTTCACCAAGAAGCACGGCACCAGCGCAAACGACTCCACGCCGAGCTACGTCGTCTTCGGTCGCTCTGCCCATGTGTGAGGCGCCGCCTTCCCTGAAAAGCCCTTGAGCGGTTCGCCGGCTGCCGAAAGCAATTACTTATTGACATTGAGCGAACTGAGAATATAGTCGCGCGAAATTGGCGGGTGAAAGCTCGCACGACCCGAAGGGCCGGGCCGGTTTTTTCCTGCAGGTCGCCCAACTGCGCTTTAGGAAGCACGATGAAAACCGCCTCTGACACAGCGGACGAACCTCCAGGAGGTGCGCCCCGCGCCCTCTTCTATTCCCAAAAAGCTTTACCCACTGACGTAACTTCAGCCTCCCGTCTCATCGAGACTCGCCAGAAGCGCGAGCGATCGAAGTTTTGCGTGTCGGAGAGATCGGCTGAGTTTCAGCGCCGCTACTATCCGGACGCCAGCATCGACGAATGGAACAACTGGCGCTGGCAGAACCGCAATCGTATCCGCACGCTGGCCGACCTCGAGAGAATGATCGAGCTGTCGCCGGATGAGCTGGCGGCGATCAAACGCCACAATGGCGCTCTGCCGCTCGGCATCGTGCCTTACTACGCGAGCCTGCTGGATCCGAAGGATCCCGCCCAGGGACTGCGGCGTACGATCGTGCCCGTGCTTGGCGAATACGAGACGTCGCGTGGGGAGAATGCCGACCCGCTAGGGGAAGACTCGCACAGTCCCGTGCCAGGCCTCGTGCACCGCTATCCGGATCGCGTGCTGTTGCTGGTCACCAATTTTTGCTCGGTGTATTGCCGCTACTGCACGCGCGCGCGCATGGTCGGCTCGGTCGGCGAGCGCAGCGTCAAGAAGACCGATATCGAGCTCGCGCTTGACTACATCGGTGGCAACAAAGCCATCCGCGATGTACTGATTTCGGGTGGCGACCCGCTAAGCCTCGACGACGATCGCCTCGAGTACATCCTGAAGCGGCTGCGAAAGATGCGCCACATTGAATTCATTCGCATCGGCAGCAAGCAGCCGGTCGTTCAGCCCATGCGTATCACGCCGGCGCTGACGCGGATTCTCAAACGCTATCACCCGCTGTGGATGAGCCTGCATTTCACGCATCCGGATGAACTGACGCCGGAAGTCGCGGAAGCCTGTGCCCGCCTTGCTGACGCCGGCATTCCGCTGGGCAGCCAGACCGTGCTGCTGAAAGGCGTCAACGACGACGTCGAGACGATGAAGAAACTGGTGCACGGCCTGCTGCGCAACCGCGTCAAGCCTTACTACCTGTACCAGTGCGACCCGATCTCGGGATCCGCGCATTTCCGTACGCCGGTAGCAAAAGGCGTCGAGATCATTCGCGGCCTGCGCGGTCATACCACCGGCTACGCGGTCCCGACTTTCGTTGTCGACGCGCCAGAAGGCGGCGGCAAGATCCCTGTCGCGCCGGACTACACCATGGGCTACGACGGTGACGACCTGTTGTTGCGGAGCTACGACGGCGGTATCTACCGATATCCGGATTCCACGCAGTCGCTGGCCATTGTGCCGGGAGAGCAGTCATGAGCCACACGTCTTTCCGCGTAGGCCTGACCTACGATTTGCGCGACGCTTATCTGGAGGCCGGCTACAGTGAAATTGAAACGGCCGAATTCGATCGCGCGGATACCATCGACAGTATCGAGTCCGCACTGTGTGGCCTGGGTTACGAGGTGGATCGCATCGGCAACGTCAAGCAGCTGGCGAGCCGGCTGGTCGCCGGCGACACCTGGGACCTGGTGTTCAATATCTGCGAAGGCATGCACGGAATCGGCCGCGAGGCGCAGGTGCCGGCATTGCTCGATGCCTACGAGATTCCCTACGTGTTCTCGGATACGCTGGTATGTGCGCTGACGCTGCACAAGGGCATGACCAAGGACGTGGTCCGCGCGGCGAATGTCGCGACGCCGGACTACGCCGTCGTCCACAAGATGGCCGACGTCAAGGCCGTGGCACTCGATTTCCCGTTGTTCGTAAAACCGATCGCGGAGGGCACCGGCAAAGGTATCACTGAAAAATCGAAGGTCAATGACATGCCGGAGCTTCGCACGATGTGCCGAAAGCTGCTGAAAGAGCATCAGCAGCCGCTGCTCGTCGAGCGTTTTCTTCCCGGCCGCGAGTTCACTGTTGGCATCCTCGGCACGGGCGAAAACGCGACCGCGGTGGCAACGCTTGAGATCGAACTGCTGGACGGTGCGGATTCGGAGGTCTACTCGTACCGCAACAAGGAAGACTGCGAGGAACTCGTCGAGTACAAGCTGTTGGCCAAAGGCACGCTGAAGCGTCGCGTCGAAGCGCTCGCCCTGCGCGCATGGCGCGCACTGGGCTGTCGTGACGCAGGCCGCATTGATCTGCGCCAGGATGAGCACGGGCAGGTACACTTTATCGAAGTAAACCCGCTGGCCGGCATTCATCCGGACCACTCGGACCTCCCAATCATGGCGAAGCTGAGCGGGGTGCATTATGAATCCCTGATCGGAAAGATCATGGAGTCCGCCGTGGATCGCCTCGGCCGGCTGCCGCTTGCGCATTTGCGGAACGCTACGTAGCCGCCTGACGCCGACGCGATGATGCACTCCCCACGATCCGTACTCGTATTGCACGAGGCCATGGATGCGGACGCGCGACCCGATGAAGTCGATGTCCTCGCCCAGGTAACGCATGTCTCTGCCGCGATGAAAGCCTTCCACTGGTCGGTAAGCGTCTTGCCCACCGACCTGAACCTTGCTGCGACGCGTGCGGAAATCATTCGTCGTAAGCCTTCGCTGGTATTCAACCTCGTTGAGTCGCTCGGTGGCGACGGCCGCATGATTCACCTGGTGCCATCACTGCTGCAGTCAATCGGCGTAGCATTCACCGGCTCGGGAAGCGACGCGCTGTTCCTGAGTTCGCAGAAGCTGCTCGCCAAGCACTGGATGCGCGCCAACAACATACCGACACCGCCGGTCCTGGCACCGAACAACGATCACGGCGACACGACGTCAACGTGGATTGTCAAATCCGTTTGGGAGCATGCATCATTTGGCATGGACGATGGTTGTGTCGTCAACAGCGCGGGCGCGGCCAGAGAAAGACTGGAGCGATGCCGGATGCTGCACCGGGGCGACTGGTTCGCCGAGACGTTTGTTGACGGCAGGGAATTCAATCTGTCACTACTCGAGGTGGACGGACAGCCGCAAGTCCTGCCGATTGCCGAGATGACCTTCGTCGACTATCCCCAGGGTAAGCCGAAGATTGTCGGCTACGCGGCGAAGTGGGACGAAGCGGCTCCCGAGTACCACGCGACGCAGCGCGTCTTTGCGGATCTGGCTGCGACCGAGCAACGACGGCTGTGCGAGATCGCACTGCAGTGCTGGGATGTGTTTGGCCTCCGGGGCTACGCGCGGGTGGATGTCCGGCTGGATGCCGCGGGTACACCGTGGGTGCTCGAGATCAACGCCAACCCCTGCCTGACACCCGACGCGGGTTTCGTCGCGGCGGCAGCCGAGTCGGGGCGCTCTTACTCACGGCTCATCGAGCTGATTACCACCGCCGCGCTGGACTGAACAATGTTTCGAATTCACAAGATCTTCGATGTAACGACGCCAACGAATCGCCAGCTGCTCTCGCAGGTACAGGCGATGCTGCGCGTGCAATTCAACGCCTTGAGCGAGAAAGATATCGCCAAGCTGCCGGCACAGCTTGCGAACCCGATGAAATATCGTTTTCGCTCTATCCTGCTCGTGGCGGAAGACGGCAATGCAACAGTTCGTGGTTTCGCCATGCTGCTACACGCACCGGATCTGAACTTCTGTTACCTGGACTACATCTGTGCCGGTCGCGGCGAAACCGGACGTGGCATCGGCGGGGCACTCTACGAACGCGTCCGCGAGGAGGCGCTACAGCTCGGTGCGCTCGGGATTTTCCTCGAGTGCCTGCCCGACGATCCCGCGCTGTCGCCAAACTCCGCGATCCGACGGCAAAATGCGGCGCGCCTGAGATTCTACGAACGCTACGGAGCACGCCCGCTGGCGAACACGGCTTACGAGACGCCACTGGTCGAAAACGACCCCGACCCGCCCTACCTTGTATTCGATAACCTGGGCCAGAAGCAGCCCCTTGGCCGCGACGATGCTCGCGAAATCGTACGGGCGATACTCGAACGCAAGTATGGCAACGTCTGTCCGCCCGCCTACATCGACAAGATCGTCGCGTCGATACAGGACGATCCGGTAAAGCTGCGCGAGGCACGCCATGCAGGCGCGGGCGATGCCATGGCCGAGAACCGTCCGAAACAACGACGCATTGCGTTGATCGTCAATGAAGGGCACTGGATTCATCATGTCAATGACCGGGGCTATGTCGAAGCGCCGGTGCGTATTTCTTCAATCACGAGAGAGCTCGACAAGACGAAATGCTTTGAGCCGCTGGCACCGCGAAAATACGGTCTGGCGAACATCCAGAAAGTCCACAAGCCTGCGTTTGTGCAGTTTCTGCAGAAAGCCTGCGCGAACGTGCCGCCCGGTAAATCGGTATACCCTTACGTATTCCCGTCCCGCAATCGCACTCGCCCGCCGAGGGATTTGCCGTTGCGCGCCGGCTATTACTGCATCGATACCTTCACGCCGCTGAACGCCAATGCCTACAAGGCGGCCCGCGGCGCCGTGAATTGCGCGATGACCGGCGCGGACTGGCTTCTCGACGGCGGTCGCGTCGCCTATGCGCTTGTTCGACCGCCGGGTCATCACGCGGAGACGGAAGCTTTTGGCGGCTTCTGCTACTTCAATTCGGGTGCCGTGGCGGCACACCATCTCAGCGATCATGGCAAGGTGGTCTTGCTGGACATCGACTATCACCACGGCAACGGCGCGCAGGATATATTCTACCGGCGCAAGGACGTTTTCACGATTTCGATCCACGGTAACCCGCGCGACAGCTACCCCTACTTCTCCGGCTTCGAGGACGAAAAAGGCGAAGACGACGGCAAGGGTTTCAATCTCAATCTGCCTTTGCCCGAGAACCTGGACGGCGAGGCCTATCGCAAGGTATTGACGGGCGCGCTCGAAAAAATTCGCAAGTACAACCCGCAGTTTCTCGTAGTCGCCCTTGGCCTGGATACAGCGAAGGGCGATCCGACGGGATCGTTTTCGTTGCTGGCCAAAGACTTCCGCGAGAACGGCCGGCTAATCGGCAACTTGTCATTGCCAACGCTGGTCGTGCAGGAAGGCGGCTACAGGACGCAGACCCTGGGCGTCAATGCGCGCAACTTCTTCACCGGTCTCTGGGATGGCGTCGCGGGCGTTGCAGCGGCCGTGCCGGAAAGGAAAGCCGGAAAGAGATGATGCGCTGGCGATTGACCCTGCAGGAAAGCGATGCCGCGGCGGTGCACGCGCTGGTTGCGGAGACCGGCTTCTTTTCCCAATCAGAACAGCAGGTTGCCGTCGAGCTCGTCGAGGAAACCCTGTCTCGCGGCGCGGCGAGCGGCTACCAGTTTGTGCTTGCGGATGATCCGGATGATCCCGGCCAGCTGCTGGGCTACACCTGCTACGGCCCCATTCCGGCGACTGAGTCGAGTTACGACCTGTACTGGATTGCCGTCGTTCCGGGACAACAACGCAAGGGCCTTGGCGGCGAGCTGCTGTGTGAAACCGAGCGACTGGCGCTGCAACAGGGGGCCAGGCGCATGTTTGTCGATACATCCGGCCGAGAGCAATACAGCCCTACCCGGCGATTCTATGAGCGCATGGGCTACCGTGTCGAGGCGCGCCTCGAGGGTTTTTATGCGCCAGGCGACGACAAGTTCATTTTTGCCAAAAGCCTGTAATGCAGTAACGGGCACGCTGGATATTGATGGATACCGAAGTCAGGAAACCCCACGAACCGTTCGGCACCGTGCTTGGTGTCGCGCCAGGCAATGTCGCCGTCTATTCCAGCGACTATGAATCGGCCGACGACAGGGAGCTGCCGACACGACAGTCATACCGCAACTACATCGACGACATATACATGGGCTACAAGTGGCAGTGCGTCGAATTCGCGAGACGCTGGCTGTATCTGAACGTTGGCTACGTGTTTGACGATGTGGCGATGGCGTATGACATTTTCCGCCTCGATGCCGTCCGCGTCGTGCGTGAGAACAGGATACTTCCGCTGCGGTCGTTTCGAAACGGATCGAAGCGCCGCCCCGAGTATGGCTGCCTGCTGATCTGGAACGAGGGTGGCGAATTCGAGACGACCGGTCACGTTGCCATCATCACCGAGGTCACGGACGCCTATGTGCGCGTGGTCGAACAAAACTATCGACACGAGTGTTGGCCGGCAGGTCAGAATTATTCACGGCAGATTCCCGCCAGGATCTCCGAAGACGGCAATTATCGACTCGAATGTTCCGCAGGCAGCGCCGCAATACTCGGCTGGGTCGTACAGACCGACGACGACATGCATGCGGAAAAGACTGTGCCACCGGACCCGCGCCTGTTCACGGTACTTGCGCGTCGTGCTGCGCCGAAAACGAACAGCAAGCGCGAGTGGCTGGATATCGAACGACCAGCCGAGGCCGCCTACCTCAAGAAGATGGGCGATCATGTGCTGGCCCAGGACGAATCGCTGCGGAACCTCTATTACTGTATTTCCGAGGCCGCGCAGGCCGAACTGAAGCGCGCCACCAACGAATTGCACGCGCTGTTCATGCATGCGACCGATTATGTGCTGAGCGACGAATCGCAGCTCGAATACTTCAATCTGCCGCGCGCGCTATGGGAAAAGATCCGACAGTCCTGGAGCAATCGACGTAACCAGATGATCAGCGGCCGCTTCGATTTCACGCTTTCGGAGCGCGGCATCAAGCTTTACGAATACAACTGCGACTCGGCATCCTGTCATCTCGAGACCGGGCGCCTGCAGGGCAGCTGGGCGAAAAGCGTTGGCTGCGACGAAGGCGAGGATGCCGGCGCGATGCTCGGCGGTCTTCTGAAAGACGCGTGGCTGCACAGCGACATCAGCGATACCGTGCACATCATGCGCGATCGTGATCTCGAGGAAAGCTACCATGCCCTGTACATGCAGGAGGCGATGACGGCGGCCGGCGTTCGCAGCAAGATCATCAAGGGCGTGACAGGCTTGTCCTGGGACAAGGATGGCGCAATTCTCGATGCCGACGGCGAGCGCGTCAGACAGGTCTGGAAGACCTGGTCGTGGGAGACGGCGCTCGATCAGCTGCGTCAGGAATGCGAAGACGACGAGATTCGATTTCGCCATTTCGGACACGGGCAGATACCGGATGACCCGCCTCGCCTGGTCGACGTACTGTTGCGTCCCGAGGTCATGGTGTATGAGCCACTATGGACGCTGATCCCGAGCAACAAGGCGATACTGCCGGTGTTGTGGTCATTATTCCCCGAGTTCCCCTACCTGCTGCGTTCCAGCTACGAACTCACGGATGAACTCCGCGCTAGCGGTTACGTTGCGAAACCGATCGTAGGACGGGGCGGCGCAAATATCAGTATCTACGGGCGCGATGATCGATTGCGCGCTGCGACCGAGGGAAGTTTCGGTGACCGCGAACAGATCTACCAAGAGCTCGCGGCGCTGCCCGTCGTCGCCGGTCTCAATGTCCAGTTGAACACGTTCTCCGTCTCGGGACGCTACGCGGGTGCCTGTACCCGGACTGACCGGTCCCTGGTCATCAACGGCGAAAGTGACTGCATACCACTGCGCGTCCTTGCGGACGAGTCGTTTCTCCAGACATAGTAGCGGCCGAGTTCGAGGCCGAGCAGGCAGGCGGCAAGAAAAGCAGGCGATCGCTTCGTCATGAGCATGTCTCCAGTGGAAACTGCCTTGGATGTAGCCAAGGCCGTTGTATGGAACTACTATTATTTCGGTAGTAGGTGACGGGAGAGTTCGCATGGCTGGAACCCACAGGCGCTCGGGCCGCTACGGCCAGTACTGCCCTCTCGCACTGGCGGCCGAGTTGCTGTGCCGGCGCTGGACAATCCTGATTGTCAGCCGCCTGTTTGACGGCTGCGACACATTCGGCGAGATACAAAAGGGCGTGCCGAGGATTTCGCCGTCATTGCTGTCGACGCGTCTGAACGAACTGCAGCATGCGGGCGTTGTCCAGCGCGATCCGGGTGACGGCAAGAACCGAGTTTCCTACAAACTGACGGAGGCCGGACGGGATCTCGAAGACATTATCACGAGCCTGGCCATCTGGGGACATAACTGGGCGCGTGACAATGATCTGGACGATCTGGATCTGGGGTTCCTGGCCTGGAGTATGAGCCTGCGGATCGATACGGACCGGATGCCCTCGGGTCGCACCGTGCTGCAGTTCGAGTTCTCCGGCGCCCCGACAGACTTTCAGCGTTTCTGGCTCGTCAACGACGACGGCAAAATCGAAATGTGCTTCAAGCACCCTGGGTTCGAAACCGACCTGCTTGTCAGCGCGGACCTTCGACTCTTTGTACAAACCTGGCGCGGCTTCAGAGATCTGCGAGACGAGATACGAGCTTCCAGAATCCGGCTGACCGGTTCTCGGGCACTCAAGAAGGCTTTCCCGGATTGGCTGATGCTGAGCATGTTTGCGCAGAAAGAACGAAAGGCGCCCGGAGAAGAACAAAGCCTCAGCGCTCGGAAAACGAAACGGCGAAAGTAGACTATTTGCCGTCGATTTCGACAGTGGCGCAACGATCTGCATGCCGCAATATCGTGCTAGTCTAGTGTTACTTCCAGCTTGTTGGGGATCGACATGTGGCGACTTGTTATCGTGATTGCTTCTGCCCTGCTTGTAACTGCCTGTGGCGGTGGAATTGGGTCCTGGGAAGAAGGCATAGAGGCACAATCCGAAGTAATGCATGACATGATCAGTGTGCTCAGGGACGTTGACGATGAGTCGTCGGCGGAGAAGGCGGCTGGAAAGATCGAAGCGCTCGGCGAACGCCTGGCCGAGATTTCCTCGCAGCTTGCCGAGCTGCCACGGCCCGATGCGAATGAAATGCTGGACATCGCGCAAAAGCAGCGCGGCGATATGCAGGCGTTTCAACAGGACGCGGCCACACAAATGATGAAGCTCGCACAATACCCGGTGTTGATGGACGCCTGGATGCGTGCGATGGAGAATATTCGTTAGCGCAAACACAATCAGCCTGGCAGCAACGCAAGGCCTGGCCGTTGGAGAAACAGGCATGAGATGGCAGTCGAAGCACTTTGGCCTGGTTCCGTCTACAACAACCCCTCCAGGCCGTCGAGGTCATTGATCACGCGCCAGTGGCCACCGGTCTTCTCGACCCGGCCTTGCCATTGCTCCAGCCGACCCAGGTATTCGCGCGGATCGATGTTGTCGGAGCGCAGCTTGGTGACGTTGAGCGCAATGACGTTGAAGCCTTCCAGCTCGACATCGATGTCTCTGATGTAGCCCGCCTCCAGGTCTTCTTTGAGGTCCGAGAAGATCAGTATGGTTTTCTTGCCCGTACCCTTCTCGTTGAGAAATTCTACCGCCTGCAGAAGACCGCCCGTAATATCGGTGTACGGCGACGGATTCGCGCTTTTGACGAACTCGCTGATTTGCTGAGCGAACAGTCGTTTTTGCCGATTCACCGCACTGGGTCGGTCATCGAACGAGGCTTTGGCGACGATGTCCTTCTCACTGAAGCTGCCGGTGTCGATTCTCGCGACGGCAAATGAATCCGCCGCATCGAGTCGGGAGAGCGTGTAGCGAATAATTTGCTCCGCCTTGCTGAGTTCCTCGGTATACGTGCCGGACGTATCGATCAGCATGAATACACCGGTATTTCCGGGCGCTGTATCGCTGCTGCACGCGGCGAGCAGCACAAGAATGGCGGTCAGGATACTTGTCTTCATGGTCCTATCCTCCGAAGCATCGCTTCTTCATTCGCCAGTCTGTTCATACGCTCCTCCAGCCACAGCGGCACGAACAGAGGAATGTCGTAGACTTGTTTAAGGAGCACGCCGAAATAGAGAAACACGTTGCCGAGCAGGCGCAGGCCCAGTGACAGCGCTCTCATCAGCGAAATCGCGATCAGTCCGACGACAGTGCGCAGCGAATGCACAAAGGTTTCCAGCGGTATCGCTACAAACGTCAGTGCGAAGGGCAGGATAAAGCCCATGCCCATCTGTGCGGCGGTCGTGATCCACATATATTCGCCGGTCGCCGTCGCTCCGGCATCGCCGCGCAGCAGGGCACTCGTGGCCAGCTCGTCATGCAGCAACACTTCGCGCATGTAGGCCAGCCCTGCCTCTACGCTCGCGAGCAGAAACAGTATCGAAAACGTTATCCAGATCATACGCACGCGGGTCTTGTCGGGTAGCGCGCCTATGACCGGGAACAGCCGTGTAATGCGGAGCGACTCCATGAGGAACAGCCCCATAGAGATTTCGACCATGATGATTACGAGCGCGGCGATGTCGGCGGTACGGAAATTGCCAAGGAGACTTGTGCCGCCGACCATTTCAGCCATCGGCCTGGCGATCAGCGAGAAATTGATCGTCGCGCCGCCGATGGCGATACACAGCACGAACGCCGAGACGAAGAAGTTGACCAGCGACGATGACGACAGCACAGAGACCGCACGGTCCTGCCCGCGCACGATGTCTTCGTACTCCTGCATGTGACGATCGATCGTTACCGAACGACTCAGCAGGCTATCGACAGTCTTTCCGACCTTCGTCAGGGTCTGCTGAATCCGCCGCCATTCGGGCCGCATGTGACGCAGCAACTGGTGACGCCTGGTGCTCGCCGCATGATACGCCGCCATCGCCTCTTTCTGCGCCTTTAGCAGGGAGCGATGGATATCACCGAGTATGCTGCCGACACTGTCGCGGCCTTCCGATGCGCTCATTTTCGCCACGGCCTCAACTGCTTTCACCCAGCCGGGCGGATCCGGCGGCACGTCCACGGCCTGCTGGTGGTCCTTCTCGATGGAATCGATGGACTCACTAAGAGCCCGGTGCAGCGACGAATAGTTGGCGAGGTCCTTGCGCACCGTCTCGTTGATACGATCGAACTCGCGCTCGATGATGCGTTCCTTGGCCTCGCGGCCGGCGGCAAGCAGTACGTCGCGATTGCGTGTCGCCAGGTTCTTCTCAGAGCGCGATACGGCTTTGGACGCAACGCGAAAACTGCCGTGCAGGCCGTGCGCGGCGGCGTGAATGGTCCTGTGAGCCGTGCCGCGGATAAGATAGAGCGCCGCGACGATCATGATGATCCAGAGTATGGCCGAGACCGCTGGCCAGGGCGTAATGCCAAGCATGAAGCTCATGATGGTAACTCCGCTGTCGTAGTTAAAAACCGTAGACCGGTGGCTTTGCGAAGCGCCCTTTCGAGCGCCGTGCCTTTTTCATCTTCGAGCGGAGAGTATCACCGGGGAGAGTCGCTAAAGCGGGGAGTGAACATAAGGTCAAGCGGGATACTGCCGCTATCATTACAATACGAACTCGGACCCTTGCCGTACGCTGATCAACGTGAAAGCTGCCGTATAGCCAGCGCGGTAGCCGGACTATCCGATAGCGGCGCAGACGTCTCGATCGACGCGGTCAGTTTGTCCTCGGGATTGAGCGGGTGACAGGGTGACACGTTGCGACTAAGCTGCTCGTAACACCCCTGCAAACCAAAGTGAAAACATCATCATGAACCAAAGTCTCCGATCAGCCACGTATCGCTCGCCGTCTACCATCCCCGGTCTTTCCAGGGTTTTCGTACTCGTCTTGCTGACTATGGGGCTGCAAGCCTGCGCGGGCCTGTCCCCGGGCTACGAAACCCCGACCGTTACCGTCAGCTCCTTCAAGGCCGTGCCATCCGACGGTGTTATGCCGGCCTTCGCCATCGGCCTGCGGGTCACCAATCCGAACCGCGAGGCGCTGAAGCTGCAGGGCATCGCCTATACCATCAGTCTCGATGGCCACGAGGTGATCAAGGGTGTCGGGAATGAGCTGCCGGTCATCGAGGGTTACGGCCAGGGCGAGTTCACGCTCACCGCATCCGCCAACCTGTTTGCCGGCATTCGTCTCGTTACCGATCTGCTGAACAGCAACAGGGATACGTTTACGTACGACCTCGAAGCGAAGCTCGATATCGGCAGGTTGCGCCCGGCATTGCGCGTCAAGGAATCCGGCAAGATCAATCTCAGCGGCGCCACGTCACGCTGAGGCCCCCGTTTCGAAACACTACCCGAGCCCGGTGCTTTCGGAGCCCTGACAATGCGGCTATTCTGGCGACGGCAAGCGGACCGGCGTTTGTCTGTCGGCGCGGCTGGCAGGGATTCGAACTGCAATCACCGTGTTGTCATAGCCTGTCGGGATTAACGCAAGATTAAGACTGGCGGCATAACCATGATTGGCGCTGCTGATGCCTTCACCCGCCAGGATCTCGATATCCTCATCACTTCGATAGCGAAGCAGCGGGCCGGCGACCGGTGTGATTTGCAGTGTGCCGTCCACTTCGATCTCGATGCCGTCGATATCGGTCAACCACTCGGGACCTATCGTCTCCACGACGCCGGTCTCGAGGTTTACGCGCCACAGTCGTTTGCCGCCGACATACAGGATGTCGCCATCGATCTCGATGCCGTTGGCGCCGTCAAATTCGAAATCGCCATTCAGCCGCGACTGTTTCCCGTCCTTTGTGTGCCTGACCACCTGGTGTCGGGCCGTGTCAGTAACGTACACGGTACCGTCCGCCGCGACCGCGACGTCGTTGGCCACGGCCGTATCCAGTGCGATCGTCTCCAGCGGCATGTAGCCCGGCCAGCGATAGATCTTCACCTGGTTGTTATCGACAACATAGAGCCGGTCACCAGACATTGTCATGCCAAGAGGCGCATCGAGCCCGTCGAGTATGCGCCAGTCAACGGGCTCTCCGTTTGCGTTCAATAGCGTCAGGAAACCGTTGCCCGTTTCACGAAAGTCGCAGACGTTCGACACCAGCAGCGTATCGTCGGGCAAGGCCAGAACCGTTTCCGGCTCACAGAACTCCCCCTTTGCGACCCAGGCGATGTCGGCCTGACGCGGTTCCGGCGCCGCAGCTGCGAGGGCAATACCGACCAGAAACGGGGCGAGGGCAAGCAAGGCATTCGTTTCCTTCCAATAATGTGTCTCGGAAAATTGCTGCGACGCCTGAACCACGAGCCGGCTACTTTCGGAGGCCGGCCTGGCGCCGGTCGTATGCATCGCTGTAGCGAATGATGCTCCAGGTGCCGAGCCTGTCACCATTCTTGAATTCTGTGCCTCGTGCCGTTACCTCGAACATCGCGTTGCCGATTTGCTCGGCCCTGACGGCGGCACCGACAGGAGCGAAGAACCAATACAAGATGTCCTGACCGAGATGCGCTTCCTCCTCCGTCGGTCCGATGTAGTCGGGTCGGTAAGCAATGACGCGGAGATTGCTGTCTTCAGCCAGAGCGAACAAGGTTCGCTCGGCACGCACTTTTTCTCGTGCCCACATCGCGCTGGAGTCTTCTGAAATATCGCTCGAGCTGATGTAATGAAACGATATGCCGGGCTTGTCGCTGACGCCGGTCCACTCGGCGACGAAGCGCGCCGGAAAGTCGACATGAATCATGCCATAGGTCTTTTCGTCGACGCCGACGGAACTGATGCCAATCGCCCAGTAAGCCGCATCGGCCTCCGCAATCTGTTCATGAACGGTCGAGTAGTCGAGATAGTCCCTGTGCAGAGTCATCTGTACCTTGCCGGACGCAACGCCATCCTCGATTCGGGGGGTTGCGCGCCGTGTAAAGACATGAATTTTTTTGATCTCGGGGTTGGCGAGAGCCGCCTTCAGGATGCCGTCGCCGGCCGTTCCGCTGGCCCCGAATATTGCGATGGTCGCGTAGCTTGCCGGCGGTCCCTCGAAAACCGCAATCGAGTCATCTCTCAGCGCCAGCATGATTGCCCCGTATGCATAGACCAGCGCGAACAAGGCGAGCGGTACGAGGAGAATGGTTCTCAGGCGGGGCATAGTCATGGTGGAATGATAGCAGCACCCCGATGGCGACAACCCGGCAGGAGGCGGCTACTGCGAAATACTGTAGACTCAGGCACCATGCTGGGCTGACTCTTGCAGGTTCTGTTGACGACATACGGGAAACTCTGCGCGCTTGTTTTCTTGCTGGGTCCGTTCGGGGCGTCGTACGCGCAGCCGATCGAGCAATGGCTTGAGTCCGCCTGTGACGACTGCACGACACGCATGGAATTGCAGACAGGCGTGTACATCCTGGAAAAGGGCGAGGAAGCCCTGGTCGGTCGCGCATGGCTGACAAAACACGCGACACGCTCAATCGATGTGCAGTATTTCATCTGGAGTACCGACAACATCGGCGTGCTGGCTGCCGAGCAGCTGTTGAGCGCCGCGGAGCGCGGTGTCGCAGTCCGAGTGCTGGTCGACGACTTCATCATCGATGCACAAGACCGAACCCTGTTGCTGCTGTCCGCTCATGCAAACGTACAGATCCGGATCTACAACCCGAAATTCGTCGTTGGCGTCAGTTTGTGGGGCAAGGTGAAGAACTCGATCACGCAGTTCCGGGCCGTCAATCAGCGCATGCACGACAAAACCGCGATTTTCGATGGCGTTGCCGGCATTACCGGCGGTCGGAACATGGCCGACGAGTACTTCGACTTCGACCACGAGTACAACTTCCGCGACCGCGATGTACTCCTGCTCGGCTCCGCGGTGAAGGATATGCACGCAAATTTCGATGAATTCTGGCACAGCGAATTCGCGATCCCGGTCGAGCGAATCCTCGAGGACGATATTTACGACATCTCCAGCGAAGATGTCCGCCGAAGGTCCGCGGAGCTGCATGCGTATGCCAGCGATCCCGGCAACTTCGCGCCGCAAATTCGACAGGCCATCGATACGACACCCCGCTACTTCCCCGCTCTCTTGCAGGCGATGGTGTGGTGCGACGTTCTATTCATAAGCGATGCGCCGGGCAAGAACGACGGAGCATCCGGCCTGGGCGGCGGCGGCGAATCGACGAGCCAGCTGATCGGTGCCGTGCGCGGCGCGAGGAAATCCATCCTGATTCAATCGCCCTATCTTGTAATGCCGGAGGGCGGAATAGAATTTTTCAAGAATCTCATAGAGCGAGGGGTCAGTATCCGCATATCGACCAATTCCCTCGCCTCCACTGACAATATTCCGGCGTTCGCCGGCTACGCATCGCAACGCCGTGACTTGCTGGCTGCCGGAATCGAGCTGTTCGAGTTCAAACCAAGCCCGGCGATACAGGATCAGCTGATCGAGCGCTACGCACACATTGCCGGAAACAATCCGGTATTCGCAATCCACGCGAAGAGCATGGTTATCGATGACGAAACCATCTATATCGGAACGTTCAACCTGGATCCGCGATCATCGAACCTGAACACCGAGGTCGGGGTGCTGATCGAGAACGAGGTGCTGGCCCGCCAGCTGAGCGACAGCATCGAGATCGATATTCGGCCCGAGAACAGCTGGCATACGACATCGGACTTCAATCCCGACTCCGAGGTTGGTCTCGGCAAGCGTCTGGCCGCATGGATTATCCGACTGCTTCCCATCGAGCCCGTTCTGTAAGACTAAAAAAACCGCCGCGGTCGGTTGACCGCGGCGGCCGCTCTGCACTTACCTTCCTGAGTTACTGATTTTCCAGAGCGATTTGTGACTTCTGCTTGCCGAGGCTATCGAACCACTTGGTGAAACGCAGCTTGATGACGACACCGTGCCGGTCAATGACCGAGCCCAGGGCAATGGCGCTGGCGCCGAACATAGCGAGGTCTATCCAGCTGCTGCTGAGGACCAGTTGCACGACAGCATCGAAGCCAAACCAGGCGCCGGCGAACGCCGTGACAATACCCGCAATCGAGGTAAGCGGCTTCCTGCCCGCAACGCCCCAGAGCAGTAGCAGCACTCCGGCCGCAAGGCTCAACAGCGCCGTCAGCGCGCCCGGCGAAATCACCACAGCGAAAGTGAAACTCAGTGCAACGAACAGGCTGATGGATGCACCGATAATCCTGGCCAGTGCACGACTATCGGTGCGCCGCACGATGTCGAGCGCAAGCAAGGCATAGACCGCGGCGAACAACGGCGCCTTCAGTCCAGTTGCAATGCCCGGCGCGAATGCGTCGGTGACCGCCAGTGCCACGGTCATCGCAATTGGCCACGACAACAGCTCGAGGAGCAATGCGAGTCGCGCACTGCGGCCCGGAAACAGTGACGCCTGGCGCGCTGTCAGGAACAGCACCAGCGAGACCATGGCAACCATCAGGCTATCGACCTGGTAGAAATACATACTGCGGAACAGGATGACTCCGAGCGGAATAAACAATGTCGCAAGAGCGAATTTGCCCTCTCCTGTTTTCAGCGCACGATCGCCCTGCGTCAACCTGGCCGTCACAAACAGCGCATACAACACCCCGAGCAGGCCGACGGTGCCGGCTGCCATCGAGCTGCGAATCGGTAGCAGCAGTAACGCGTTCACCAACAGGAAGTGCAGCGATAGCATTTTCGCCGAATGCCGCGCCATGATGGCGAAACAGATTAACGTCACCGGCAACAACACCACCATGGCGCCACCGAGCGTAATGCCGATGTTAGCCACGTCTTCGATTCGCCAGCTGGCATAACCGGGGTATGTGGTAAGCCCGCCGTCCCACTGGAACACGGAATACAGCAGTGCGCCGAGAATCGTAAAGTTGGCCGGAACCGACACGAGCGCCAGACCGAAGAATATGCGTGCACCCCTGGTCTCTTTCACCACGTGGCTCATCGCGAATCCGGCGGCGGCCAGCAGACCTGTCTGGGTCAGCAGCAACAGGTAACGACGAATGTCGTTTCCATCGTTCCATCCCTGCAGGAGAAACACGGACATCGACGCCAGGATAACCCCGGCACCGAATATACGCAGCGCCTCTGACAGCGTGGCGAAATTTCGCAGCGACTGCATGACGCCCTCGATACTGAACGCGGAACGCGACGTCTCGAAAGTCGGACCATTGTCGACGGTTACGTAGTCTCCGTATCCGTCCCCAACTCGGGCGTTCATGACGACTGCTCCTCATCGGTCCTCAACAGCACGCTGAGTTCGGCACGCAATTCGGCCGTATCCTCCTCGGCCAGGAACGCGGTCTCCAGCGGATCGGCCGTCGTAACCGCACCCATGAGAATTTCCGTTTCGCCGAGATTGATCTCCCAACGATCAAAGGTGTCCTCTATTTCGCCATACGAGACGCCCTCGATGTTATTGATGGTACGCATCGCCTCCGCGACTGACTGCCGTGAACGCATCATGTTGCGCTGCTGGGCGACCTCACCGATGCGCGCTTCTATCTTCTTGACCTGTTCGGCGATGCGGGCCTCGAGCTCGTCGTGCTTCTCGATCGAGTCCTTAAGCTCGTGCATCTGCATTTCGCAGTCCTTGCGCCGGCGCAGGCATTCCAGGGCCTTTTCTTCATCGCTGGCGCCGAGACTCCTGGCACGCTCGGTCCAGCGCGATGCGGCAAGCTGCAGACTGCTGTAACGCGTTTTCAGGCTGCGGCCGTCCTTGCGAACGCGCTCCAGGCGCACCCTCGACCGGGCCGCGGCCTGCTGTGTGTCACGCAGCGCGGCATTGATAATGGCGTCGTGGTTCTCGACCTTGCTCACGGCGCGGTCGACGGACGAGGTGATGCTCGTCGATATTCTACGTATCAGGCTCATGACAGCTCCTTCAGAATGGTTTGTGCAGGACTAAGCCTGGGATATGGTGTAATATTTAGCAACCTCTTTGATAAAAGTTGGACTGTATGAACTTCAAGTATAATTTTTTGATACTGGTTGGCGAATTATGACAAGTTCTGCTCGAATCATCGACACGCTGAAACGCCAACTGAAGGTACGTGGCATCACCTACAAGGGACTCGCGGAATGCCTGAAGCTGTCCGAGTCGGCGGTGAAGCACATGTTCTCCACCGGCAATTTCTCGTTGCGGCGGCTCGACGATATTTGTGCCGTACTGGAGCTGGATATCGGCGACCTGGTGGATATCAGCGAATCGCATCGGCAGAAAATCGAACAATTGTCCGAAGAGAACGAGCAGGAGATTGTGGCCGACCCACGCCTGCTGCTGGTCGCCTATTGCCTGGTCAACTACTGGAGCTTCGACGAAATAATCCAGCGCTACGACATCTCGCCGCAGGCCGGCCTCAAGTACCTTAGAAAGCTCGACCGCATGAAAGTCATCGAATTGCAGCCGGGGGATCGCGTGCGCCTCCTGGTTGCGAACAACTTCGGCTGGCGCAAGAACGGCGCGATCGAAAAGTTTTTCAGAAGCCGCGTGCAGACAGAGTTCTTCAGTCACGATTTCCAGGACGACAGCTCCATCCGCATCGTCAAAAATGGCATGCTTACCAGGAAGAGCCAGCTGCAGCTGATTGAAAAGCTGAAGGCCATCGGCGAACTCTTTGACGATACAACCTGGGATGAGCGCAAGCTTTCGGCAACCGAGCGGCGCGGCACTACCATGGTGCTGGCGATACGCCACTGGTTCTTCGAAGGCTTTCGACACCTCGAGCGCCAGCCGGGATGACGCGCCCCGGCCTGCAGACGCTCGGCAATACACCACGAATTCGGGGAAAACATGGCTAGTCGTGTAAACGATCTTCATCAGGGCAGGCTAGTGCGCATTGCCGGGCTCTGGTCCGTGATCGGCTGCGCACTTCTTGCGGGCTGCCAGGCTATGCCCGCGAAACAGCAGGCCGTTTCGAAAGGGGCCATGGTGGCCACGGCACACCCGCTCGCGACCAGCGCCGCGCGGGACATACTGAACCGGGGCGGCAACGCAGCGGACGCGGCGGTCGCAGCCGGATTCATGCTTGCGGTCGTGGAACCGTCGATGAGCCACCTCGGCGGCCGTACCCAGATCCTGTTCAGGTCGGCGGATGGTGAGTACCAGGGCTATAACGGCATGACCGAAGTGCCGGCCGCCTACGAACCGCCGCAGGTACCGGTCAGTCAGGGCTACGGCACCGTTGCCACTCCGGGCGTCGTGGCCGCACTCGCCCGCCTTCATGCAGAACATGGCTCCTTGCCCTGGTCTGTCCTGCTCCGGGAGCCGGCACGAATCGCCGGCGAAGGTTTTGCCTTGCTGCCCGGCGCCGCGGCCCGTCACGAATCCGGTCTGGACCAGTTCAGGGATGATCCTGGATTTCAGCAAATTTTTGTCGAAGCCGACGGCAGCGCGTACGACGCCGGTGATGTGCTGAAGCAACCGGCGCTCGCAAGAACGATCGCGCGCCTCGCCGAGAACGGCGCGGAGGATTTCTACCACGGAGAGATCGCACAACGGATTGCCGCCGACATGGCGGCGAATGGCGGCTTCGTTAGCGCCGGGGACCTGGCTGCGTACCAGGTGCTGGATGGCCGCCCTGTCATGACGCGTTATCGCGGATACGACATTCATTCCCTGGCGGCACCGGCCGGCGGCGGCCTGGTCGTGAAGGCACTCAACATCCTCGAGAACTTCGACATCGCGGCACTCAGCGAAGCGCAGTGGGCGGCCGTCATGAACCAGGCGCTGGCGATTACGATCAACAGCATGGCCGAAGATCGTGCAGAGGCGGACCTCGATCGCGTCGCCGACAAGAACTGGGCATCTCTACAGGCAGCAAAGATCCGGATACCGCCCGCGACGCTGACTTCTGCCGCGGCAGTGTCACGGATGGAGACAGGACAGCGGGTCTCTTCGGCCACCGACTGGAGCGGCAGCCAGTGGGGCAGAGACAGCCATCACACGTCCCATTTCACCATCGCCGACTGCGACGGGCGCATTGTGAGTATCACCCAGACGGTGGGCCCGCTGTTCGGCGCCAGGGTCATCACCCCCGATCTGGGCTTTGTTTACGCGGCCACCATGGGCAGCTACCTGTCGGCATCCGACCAGGCGCCGGGTTCGCGGCCCAGGACCACGATCGCGCCCACGGTAGTGACCCGTGATGGGGAGGTGATACTGGCGCTGGGTGCTGCAGGCGGTATCCGTATCCTGTCGGCAATCGTGCAGACGATCTCCAGGTATCTGGACCAGGGACATGACCCGGTCGCGGCCGTGGCTCTGCCCAGAGTGCACCCGGTACGCGGAGAGACGGAATCCGGCGAGCGCATAACGTATGCCGAACAGATGAATCTCGAGATGACCCCCGAGCGGGGCTGGCCCATTTCAGTAGCGGACACACTCGAGGCAGCCGGCTTCGAGATTACGCCGGTGCAACGACACGCGGCTTTCGGGCGAGTGCACCTGGTGGCCAGATCCGGCGACACCTGGCAGGGCGTCGCCGACCCGGACTGGGAGGGCACCGCCAGCAGTGCCAGGTGCCGGCCCCACTAAGCAGATTACCAGGCATCGAGACCGTGCCTCCCTCACGCTGTTTCAGTTCGGCGATCAGGCGAATCCGCCGAGCGCCTTGCGCAGGTCCTGAAGCAATCGGCGCAATGTGCCCGTGATAAGCGCGAACTGCGCATCCAGTCTTGCCAAAGGATCGACGTGATGCTCAGTGTCGTCGTCCATGCCGATAAGACGCAGCTTGGAGATCACTCCGTTTTCATTCAGTACACAGCTCATTATGCTGTCGTATTCGATCGCCAGGTGCGTCAGGCGCATGCCGTTGGCAACATGATTGCGGATGGTGGCCTCGCTCAGGTCGAAGTCGGTCCACCGCACGACCGAACTGGCATCGCCGAGATCCTGCATGCGGCATTCGCGACCCAGCGCGAATTGTCTGGGTGCGCCACTAAAGAAGATGGCGGCTAGCAGCTCATCGACCGGTTTCTTGAACTGCAAGGGCCGCATGTTCACGCCGTCCAGGGATGCCTGCAGGCGGCGTAGGAAACGCTCCGCAGCTGCGTCGTGCAGGACATCCAGGCCGATGACTTTCTCTTTGAGGTCGCAGTAGCCCCAGATCTTGTCGGATTTGAGCATCGCCCTGGGCATCAGTTCGTCGCGCGCCTCGGCCTTGAGGCGGCGCTTCTCCCGCGGACTCGGCGCCTCGTTCATGCGCTCACGGTATTCCTCGATGCGTAATTCGAGTTCTTCGGCGATAACCGCATGCGGCAGCAGCCGCGACTGACTGCGCAGCCTGAACAGGTCGGCACCGTTCACACGACGCGCGAGCAGGTCGCTGCTGTCCGCATCGACCGCTACGAATCCGGAACTGCGTTCAGTCAGCGGGCCACAGGATTTGAAACCGGCGGACGCCAGTTTTTGCGACAGTGATTCCTCGCTCTCGGGCCACTTGCCTTCAATGCGATAAAAACGAGCGTTACGGAACATGGAAGATTAATCGTGAACAGCGGGCGGCGCAGTATCCGTATTTTGCCGACCAATGTCACGGTTGAAATCTGCACGGGATCGTGAGCCGACTCAATCAATTGCGGTTCGACCCTCATTTCCGATTTCAGGATGTGTCAGTCCAATGGCATTTCGAAATCCGGCGCGAATGCAATCGGAATGACATACCTGCTATTGACCTGTGTATAGCGATCGTCCAACGGAGCACCATCTTCCGCCGCGTTCGGATTCCAGACCACCTCGAGTCGCCGCAGGCCCGGCTCGAGCCCGGCCAGCGGCACGACGCCGATCAGCCCTCGCATGCCCAGGTCTGCGCGCTCGGCAGGTTCGAAACTCGCCATCGATACCGTCTTACCGTCGATACTCACGGTCCAGAGCTGGCGCAGGCAGGCGACCCTGTCTGGCGCTTCCTCGGCACTGCCGCACAGTTGATCGAGCACCAGGTTGTCGCGCAGCGGCTGATACGGCAGGAACAGGCGGACGAAACTGCCGCTTTGATTGAAGCTGTCGACTCGCGGCCAGCCGCGCAGCCGATCGATCGGACTGGGCATGTCCTCGTAGTAGGTGCTGCGGAATCCTTCCTGGACCAGAGTCGTGTCGAGATACGTGAACTCGCCGGACAACGTGAAATTGCGCCATGCGGCGGCACGTGCATTGCCGACCGCCACGATAACGACAATGCTGAGTGTAAAGGCGACGAAGAAGGCTACCGGGCGTGTATTGCTCTGCAACGTCAGCTGCACGGGCAGTACGAGGCGCTGCGGATAGGCGAGTCCGGAGAGTCGCCGCAGGAACCGGACGAGACCCGCGAAAATCCGGCTGTCGCGAAAGCGAGGGACGCGCGACGCGAGCTGCGCATCTAACAGGTAAAGTAGTACCGGCACGCCGAGGAACACCACCACGAGCGCCGCCGTGGCAATGCCCATGGCGGTGTTGGTGAGACCTGAACGGGCGCCGATCGCACCCGCCGCGACAAGGGTGACTACCAGGATAGTGCCGAACCAGAGCACGCCCAGGGTCAGCATGCTGATGACCGCGAACAGCGACGAGGCCAGCCGGTCCGTATTCTGGATGACGGTATCGAGATCCGGCAGCGAGTCCCGATAGTACTGCCGGCTCAGCGGTCCAATGCCCGGCGTCCTGCTCCAGTTGATCCCGCCAGGGAAAACCGTACGCAGACCAATCAGTCCAACCCAATACGCGCGCGCCATCAGGTGCACGACGAAACACGCGGCCAATCCGTAGCTGATGCCGGCCAGTAGCGTCGTGCCTACGATGCTGGCAATGGCCAGACTGGTCGAAAGGTGCGTATAGATATCCGCGATCTTTTCGAACAGCCAGCCGGGGATCGAGAACAACGCGAAGATCGTCAGGCCCGAGATAATCAACTCGAGCTCGTCAGTGCGATCGCGCAGCCGATCCATTGTCTCGGACTCAGCCCTGTCATGTGTTGCCGATCCCTTGTCTTCCACTTTAATTCCTTATCTTGAACTAAGGTGTCTTTGTCCTTGCCATTGCTCGTCCTGACTTCGTCTGCGGTCACTCCACCAGGCGTCTTTCGAAAATGCCAACAGAATACTGAGCACGATTGCCGCGCCTTCTGCAGATATACGCTTTCATTGGATACTATTTCTTTCTTGCATAAAGCTCCGCTATACGATTCTCAATATCCGCTTCAGAATGCGGTTACAACCGGTCGAAGTACTTGTCGACTAAGACCAAGAACCAGGCTAGGGACTCGACTCGTCATCGTCTTTCGGCTTCCGAAGGCGGTCGAGCACCGACTTCGCTTCGTCTTTCAGTTTTTCTCCCGTTTCGGAAGCTGAATTACCTACGTCAATACCGAATCCCGCCAATAGACTATTTATCGACTCACCCACCGCTGTCCATAATCCGGCTGCGGCAAGTGAGGACTTGTACTCAAATTGACTCTCGCTAATGACCATTTGGAATTCGAACGGGAAATTTCCTTCGTGACCATTCACATAGTCAACGATCGGTCCCGTTGCGACCCTCGCGAATACTCCAGCTGTACTCGGAGCTTGGACTTCTACGTCGTGGAAACCCAGCCTCCAATCCATGTCGATTTCAAGCTGACCGTCCCGACGCCACTTGTCTTCAACGTAAACATCTGCGACACCATCGTGAAACCAGGACAATACACCGCCAGCGACGGAACCCAGTTCCGCAACTGGCACATCGTTGGCACGCCAAATAGTCTGGCGACCCTCCGAATCGCCGCCTGTTTCGATTTGGAATTCGGCCCCTGCAATATCTCCGCTAGCGTTGGAGCGAAACAAAACATCGAACAGAGCCAGTCGCGACCGCAGCGGGGAGCTGGTAGCACTACTCACATGAATCGGCAGCGCAAACTCTCCGCCATCCTTGTTGAACCCGGACAAACGAATTGAGACATCTACAACTCTCAGGTCTTGAATTACAAAAGCTCGCCGTGGCTTTTCAGCAATGTCATCTTCAATATCTTCCTGGGCCGGTTGTCTACTGACAGAACCACGGAGGCCTGAAACGTGTGCCGTCTGAACCACTGCCGTTCCGAAGAGCGAGCTGAGCTGAAGATCGAAGTCGACGCTATCCAGCTCGAGTTGGAAATCCGATTTAGCGTGACCGGTCCGATCAATTGTGCATTCGTCTAAGGTTATGCGGCCCGAGAACACGCTGCCACCGATCTCTGCGCACTCAGTTTCAATTCCTGCTCGATCTTCGAGAGCGCCGAAAACCATCCGAACGGACTCAGCAAAGTAGAACTTATTGACGAGGAACAATACGCCAACGATAGTGACGGCGATCGCTGATAGAACGATCAGGATTTTTCTGGCCAAGTCGCTACTACGGCGCGACTCACGGCGGCGGGATGGGAAAAAAGAGAATAAGGACGCAAGGATCGCCCCAATAAGGTCCACCACCACTGCCACAAGAGGCGCCAGTAGTGCGAATATCATCTCACCGAAAATTAGCAGCAGTGCTTCCATTGCGCTCGCACCTTCCCTTTAACCTCGATCGGTCCCGCCACGCTCAGATATTCTGCGCCGTCGTAGACGGCGGCTTCAAGTCAAACGCAGAACTTCATGATACCTCGAAATCAGGCCACGCTTGAGGTCGCATCATGCCGGGTGCGCTTTCTTGGAATACTACGGAACCGGTGGTACTTCAGACTTGAGGGATCTTTTCAGACGAGCTTCCCGCCACACGATCAGGATGTTCGCAGCGATGACCACCGATGCGCCTGCGAACACGGTCGGCAATGGCCAATCGTTCCAGATCAACCAGCCGAACAGCGTGGCCCAGACGATGCCGCTGAAATTCACGACCGCGACGATCGCTGCCGGCGTGTATTTCAGGGCCGTTGCATAAAACCACTGGGCCGCGGCGCCGGACAGGCCGACGCCCAGCAAGAACGGAACCTCCTCCAGGGTTGGCATCTTTGCCACAAACGGCAGCGCCAGGCCGGTGAGGACCATTCCAATTACGAAGAAATAGAAGGTGATTGTCTCCGGACGCTCGTGTCCGCCCAGGTGCCGCAACAGGATGCCCATAAAGGCCTGCATCAAGGCAGCGCAGAGCGCGACGATGACGCCCAGCGTGTTAATCTCTCCGCCCGGGTTCGCCATGATCGCGACACCGATGAACCCTGCCAGAACCGCCGTCCAGCGGTAGGGGCCGACACTCTCGCCGAGCAATAGCACGCCAAGCACAGGAATAAACAGCGACGACGCGAAAATCAGCACCGTCGTTTCCGCCATCGGCATGAGTGAGTAGGCGGCGAATGTGGTTATCAGTGTCGCAGTGCCGAGAACGGCCCGGCCGGCAATCAGGCGCGGTTTGCTCCGGATAATCAGGATGTCGCGTCGGCCAAACAGGAAGATCGCCGCAACGAAAGGCATGCATGCGATCACATTGCGATAAAAAGCGATTTCGATGACGGAGTGACGCGCGCTCAGGTATTTCGCGAACACGTTCATGAGTGTAAACATGAACACCGCGGCGGCGGCGGCCCACAGGCCCCGGTTCAGATGCTCGGCGCCGTCGCCCTGTGGACTTGCCTTAGCCACGGACGGTCAAATTCGCTGCAGCCGTCACACTACCCGGAGCAAGCCTGGCACCTTGCGATCAAGGCGCTTGCTCGACTGCATTCTTACGTTGCCTCGCCATCCAGGCATCCATGAACACCGTCATTTCTGCCCCGTCCTTTTCGTTGGACCAGGATTTCTCGCCGCTGGCGAATGGCCAGAGCGCATCCATCAGCTCAACCATCTCGTCACGCGTATAGCTGTACTCATGACCAACGTTGAGAGCCAGCATTTCCTCCGTGATCTTGGCCATGGTCCATCCGGCCTCTTCCTGTTCCGGAACGACCAGGTAACGCTCTCTCGGCTTCTCGTCGAACAGGGCCTGCTCAATGACGGCAGCGACGGCATCGGGTGCTACACCCTCGCCTTGCACCCCCGCTTTCAGTCTCTCGCGGCAGCCGGCAAGCATCTCCTGGCGACGCTCCTCAAAATAGACGTAGGGCTTGGCGTCCGTGTCCTCGAGCCGGCGCTTGCAGCGTGTCAGACCGATCTCCGAGGCGAAGTTACCCGGATTGACGGCGGTCACGAACACACCCAGCTCTTCCATTTCACGAGCAAGAGAATCCGTGAACGCCTCCACCGCATGCTTGCTCGCCGAGTACAGGCCATAGCCTTCGCCCGACAGCACCCCCGATATCGAACTGATATTCACGATGCGGCCACGTGATTCGATGATCAGCGGAGCGAACGCCTTGGTTACGCGAAAGACGCCGTAGACATTGACGTCAAACAGGAACTCCAGCTCCGACTGTTCCGCCTCGATCATCGGAGCGACAACATTGACGCCGGCGTTGTTGACCAGGCCCCAGAGTCCACGGCCCTGTTTACTGATCAGTGCCACCGCGGCATCTACCTGGTCCTGCCGAGTGACATCGAGACGTACCGCCATGATGTTGTCGATCTTGTTGAGATCCTCTATGTCCGCATCCTTGCGTGCGCCGGCATACACGAAGTAGCCCGCCCTGGCGAGGTGCTCGGCCGCGTTACGGCCAATGCCGGAACTGGCACCGGTGATCAATACTGCTTTTTGATCCTCTTCGTTCGCGGCCGGCGCCGGCGCGGAAAGGCAATAGAGCGCGACTGCGAGCAAGGCGGCGGTATGCAGGGGAAATTTCGACATGTTCGTTCCTGGGCAAGGGATCAGCCTTAACGATACACACTTTATCGGCAATTGTGCCCGTCGAAAATGCGGGGCGCCGTTCACGATACAGAATTGATTGCCTGTGTTTGCAGGGCATGCTATTTGTGCCTGAGACACGTCCGGGCATGTTCAACACTGCCCGCTAACGGAGAATACGCAACACCGATGTCACGATCCGGACTCGACGATTTCGGCTGGAGCCCCGTCCAGCAGCGGCAGCTCTCTCAATGGCCGGATTCGGCTGTGCAACCCGCTCGGGTGCTTGATATACATCGCTCACGCGTGCACGTCGCAGCCCCGGGAATCGACGCGTCACTGCCGACGCCGATCGATCTCGGGAACGGCCCGGTCACTGTCGGAGACTGGGTGCTTCTGGACGAGTCGCTGCACAGGATTGTTGGCCTGCTCGAGCGCAACACGCTGTTTCGTCGCCGGGCGCCCGGCACCGATCGTCGCATACAGCTGATTGCCGCAAACGTCGACACGCTTTTTATCGTTTCTTCCTGCAATCTCGACTTCAATGAAGCCAGGCTGGAGCGCTACCTTGCGATCGGTCGCGACGCCGGAGTAATGTCGATCATCGTTCTGACGAAGGCCGATCTTTGTGATGACGAGTCCGACTACGTCAGGCGGGCTTCCAGGCTTTCGCGCGGCCTGCTGGTCGAGGCGGTCAATGCGCTCGATAGGGACAGCCTTAAGGGGCTTGAAGGCTGGCTGGCGAGAGGGCAGACCATCGCGTTGCTCGGCTCGTCCGGGGTCGGCAAGTCGACGCTGACGAATACGCTTCGGGGAACGGACGATCTGGCAACCGCGGAGATACGCTCCGACGATGACAAGGGTCGTCATACGACGACCTCGAGGCAGATGGTGCAACTGCCGGGTGGTGCGTGGCTATTGGATACGCCGGGCATGCGCGAACTGCAACTTACCGACGTGCAATCCGGCCTGGAAGACGTGTTCGCGGAAATAACGCTGCTCGCGAATGAATGCCGTTTTGCCGACTGTGCGCATGACTCGGAACCCGGCTGTGCCGTGCGGAGCGCGGCCGAGCGTGGCCAGATCGATGCAGAGCGCGTCGCACGCTGGCGCAAACTGCTGCGCGAAGATGCACACAACCGGGAAAGCCTTGCCGAAAGACGCGCACGCGACAAAGCCACCGGCAAGCTCTACAAGAGCATCCTTGGCGATTCACATCGAAAGAAGGGACGAGAGAAATAGATTTCGTCCGCCACTCAAAACCGGCAAAACACCGGGCAAGCCGCGCGAGGCGCGCTGCCCCGAAATTACGGCGACGCATCGGAGCGCTTCAGATTAGCAGGGTGATATAGTCTGCGCCGGGCCTGTGCATCAGAATCGCGATACCGGGGGACACAAACTTGGACCAGATTACAGCACAAATCATGGAATACGCCGACGTTGCTCTCGGCTATCTTCGCCGCCCGGACATCCTGTTCCAGTTGGGCGCGATCGTTGTCCTGTTTATTCCAGCCTGGTATCTATCCACTCGCGTTGAGCCCGGGCTCGAGCAGCGAGTGCGCCAAATTTCCGGCATGCCGGGCCTGCTGAGAGTGCTGGCCGCATTCCTGCGACGCCTGGAGTGGTTGTTCTACATTATTCTTCTCGGCGCCACCTACACGGCGACGACCGTGCTCGGATGGCCGCCGAGCAATTACCTCCTTTATTCGGTAATGCTGCTGTCCGGTGCATGGTTGCTAATCAACGTCGTATCCCACGCAATACGCAGCCGATTCATCGGCAGGCTGTTTGCCATCGTTGTCTGGACTCTCGTCGCCGCATCGGTGCTGGGGATCGCAGACGATATCGCGACAACGCTCGACGAGATCGGCGTCGGCATCGGCGACGTCCGGATCTCGGTGCTTCGCATCCTGCAGGCTGTTCTGTTCATCGGAGTCTTGTTTTGGGCAGCCCTCGCGGCCGGCAACTTTCTCGACCGGCGCTTACAGAGCGTCGAAGAACTGACGCCGTCTCTGCGCGTGCTGCTCGGCAAGATCCTGCGCATTGCCTTTATCGTTTTCGCCGTAATGATCGCGATGCAGAGCCTCAATCTCGACCTGACGGCCCTGACGGTTTTATCAGGCGCGGTGGGCGTCGGCATCGGCTTTGGCCTCCAGAAAGTCGTTTCGAACTTCATCTCCGGTATCATTATCCTGCTCGACCAGTCCATAAAACCCGGCGACACCATCACCCTCGGCGAGACCTTCGGCTGGATTCGTGAACTGCGCGCACGCTTCGTCTCGGTGGTGACACGCGACGGACGCGAGTACCTGATTCCAAACGAGGATTTCATCACCACGCAGGTCGTTAACTGGTCGTTCTCGGACAAGTTCGTACGGCTGGACGTGCCGTTCGGCGTGTCCTATAACTCTGACCCGCACGAAGTAACCCGGCTCGCCATAGAAGCAGCTGCCGGCGTCGATCGCGTCGACTCGGAAGGCAGGCTGCCGGTGTGCTGGATGACGGAGTTTGGCGATTCGTCGATCAACTTCGTACTTCGCTTCTGGATCGACGACCCGCAGCGCGGACTGACGAATATTCGCGGCAAGGTATTGCTCGCGCTCTGGGATACCTTCAAGGAGCACGGTATATCGATTCCGTTCCCGCACCGCGAGGTCATCATGCGCACCCCGATTACGATTGCGGACTGACGTGCGGGCTAGCCGCTGAGCGCCTGCCGAAGCTGATCGCCGATCGGAAGGCGGCGAAGCCTGACACCGGAGGCCGCGAAGATGGCGTTAGCAAGCGCCGGCGCCACGGGCGGGATTCCTATCTCACCAACCCCTGTCGGCGTATCGTCGTACGGCAGAATATGTGCCTCGAACAAAGTCGGTATGTGCGAGATGCGCGCGAGCGGGTAGTCATGGAAATTGCTTTGCTGCACCTGCCCGTTCTTTACCGTGATCTCCTGACCCAGTGCCGTACTGATTCCGTCGACCGTGGCGCCCTGCAGCTGTGCTTCGACCGCGTTCGGGTGAATCGCGAGACCGCAGTCGATCGCTGCGACGATGCGATCGACTGACAGCTGTCCATCTTTGGCAACCGTTACTTCGAAGGCATGCGCTGCATAGCCCCCAAAGGTAAAATGCGCCGCCAGTCCGACGCCGCGACCCTTCGGCCGCTTCCTGCCGTATTCGATGCGATCGGCAACGAACTTCGTCAGTCGCGTGAGCCGGCCCGGATTGAAGACCGGTCCGCCGTGGCCACTGTATTCCAGTTCACGATCCTCGCCAAAGAGATCGATGCGAAGCTGCAGCGGGTCTTGCCCGGTCTCGTGCGCCAGCTCGTCGATGAAACTCTGAATGACGAACGCATTCGCCGTATGCGCCGGCGCTCGCCAGGAGCCCCGTGGCAGACCGATGGCATTGTGAAAATACTCCAGACGGAAGTTCTCGACGAAATTCCTCGGGAAGTCGTCGGGATAGAGTTCCGCCTCCCAGAGATTTTCATCCGGCATGTCCGGCCGACGATAGTACTTGCTCGCGCTGGCCAGTCGCTGCGTCCAGGCAACGATGCGACCCTCTTCGTCGAGGCCGGCCCGGATCTCGTGCAAGCCGGCGGGTCGATAGAAATCGTTGCGGACTTCGTCGTCACGCGTCCACTGCAGCTTGATCGGCCAGCCCGTCTTCATGGAAATGAGGGCTGCCTCCGCGACGTAGTCGTTCGTCAGCCGTCGACCGAAGCCCCCGCCAATTCGGGTCAGGTCGATTCGTATGTTCTCGCGTGGCAGGCCCGTTACCGCCGCCGCAGCGCGCGATGCGCCGGCGGGCATCTGTGTCGGTGCGACGATGTGACAACGGTCTTTCTCCACGAAGGCGTAGCAGTTTTGCGGTTCCATCGGTTGATGCGACACGAACGGCAGCTGGTACTGCCGGACAATCTCCCGCTTCGCCGCGGACATGGCCTTGTCGAAGTCGCCATCGTCGGTGACAACCTGCCCTTTCGACTGCAGCATCTCGGCGTTCTGCTGCCAGAATGTATCGCTGTCATCCGTGGCGTTTGGCCCCGGTTCCCAATCGATCTTCAGCGCTTCACGCCCCTTGATTGCTGCCCAGGTCGAGGTAGCGACTACAGCAACGCCAGTGGCGAGGATGAAGTAGGGTTCGGGGGCTTTCGGCCCGTCGATCCTGAAGACTTCGAGCACACCGTCGATCTTTCGCGCCTCGGCGTCATCGAAGGACCGCACGCTGCCGTTTAAATACGGCGAACGGGCAATAACGGCATAGCGCATGTTCGCTGCCATCGTGTCGATGCCGTACTTCGCTTTGCCCGTGACGATATCCAGTGCGTCCACGGTGTTCTTTCGCGTGCCGACGATGCGGTAGTTCTTTTGGTTCTTCAATGGCGGCGCCTCTGCCGGCATGTCGAGCTTCGCGGCATCGGCGACCAGGTCCGCGTAGGCGATCGCACCGGCGGGCGCGTCGCAGACCACGAAACCGGGTTTTGTGCTGCAGCTGGACACCGGCACCTCGAGCCGCTCGGCCGCGGCCCGCATCAGCTGATGGCGAGCCGTTGCCCCCACCTCGCGCATGAAGTCCCAGTTGCTGGTCAGGCCGGTGCTGCCGCCGACGCCCTGGCCACCATACTTCCAGGTGTAGCCGTCCGCGGTCTTAACGATACCGAGCGGCATCTGTCGCACGCTGACCGACGACCATTCGACATCCAGTTCTTCGGCTACGAGCATAGGCAGTGCGGTCCGCACGCCCTGGCCAATCTCCGGCTGGTTGCTGCCGATAATGACGGCACCGTCTGGCCTGATCTCGATGAAAAAACCGATCTGGCGTTCGCCTGCCGTTCCCTCGCCGATTGCCGCTTTCGCATAGCCTATCGCCGGCAGTCCCAGCACGAAACCACCGGCGACACTGGTGCCGGCGATGAGAAAGCGGCGGCGGTTCGCATCGATCCGTTCCATCGTCGTCTTGCTACCTGATGTATTCATTCTCCCGACTCCGCAATTTCGGCGGCACGATGGATTGCCTTGCGGATCCGCACATAGGTGCCGCAACGGCAGATCATGCTCGACATGTTGCTGTCGATGTCCTGGTCGCTGGGTTTGGGATGGCGGCTGAGAAGATCGGCCGTCGCCATGATTTGCCCGGACTGGCAATAGCCGCATTGCGCGACGTCCATTTCCAGCCAGGCCTTCTGCACCGGATGCAATTCGCCATCCGGCCCTGCAAGCCCTTCGATCGTCGTAACAGACCGCCCTTCTACGGAGGACACCGGCACCCGGCAGGAAGCGGCAGCCCGCCCATCGAGATGCACCACGCATGCGCCGCACAGACCGACGCCGCAGGCGAACTTTGTGCCCGTTAGCCGCAGGTGATCGCGCAGCACCCACAACAACGGCGTATCCGAATCACCCTCGAAAGATACCGCTTCGTTGTTGACCTTGAATGAAATCATGTCGCCCCCTGCTCATACGGTCTTGCCAGCCGTTTCGACGTTCGACCAGTTCCGGAATAGAAGATTCATCCTGTCGCAAGCATACGACAGGCCTGCGGGGTTGGCTGCCGCACCACAATCATCGCTCATCACCATCGCTCATCACCATCGCCTCAAGGGCCCTGGACAGGGCCTGTATTTTCGGCGAGCGACCCTCGCCGTTTATCAGTATCATCGCCTCCGCCTCCTGACCGCGGAAAGCGTGGAACATGTAGAAACCGCGCTCGGAGCCTCCGATGCTGACGAATTCTCCGGACCAACGGCGCGCGTATTCAGGCGCGAAGCGTTTGTTCGAGGTCACGAACGAGTAGAATTTCCGCATATCGCCGAGCGTCGAGTACATTCCGCCGCTGCCCATCACCAGCCACGACGTCGGACCCCAGTTCGGCGGGATGTTGGGAATGCCAACTGCGCGAGCACCGCGCCCTTCGGCAAAGTCCTTGATGCCGAAGTCGCCGCGATCACCGTACATCCCGGTTCGCGTCATGCCGGCACGCTCGAAAATCCGGTCGCGCAAGATGTCGAAGTAATTCTTGCCGTCTGCTTTCTCGATGATTGCTGCAACAAGACCGTACGCGGAATGCGAATGAGCCTCGCCTTTTCCTGGCACGAAGAGAAGCGGTTGGGCAAGTATTCTCGCAACCGCCTCATCGCGGTCGATCCAGCCAAGATCGCGATCCCAGTCGCCCGGCATGTCGTGAAAGTCGGGCAAACCCGATTGCCTTGTGATCAGATGCCTGAGCGTCATATTCCGCTTGTCTTCGGGTACGTCGTCGAAATAGCGTGTAATACGGTCGTCCAGTCCGACTTTGCCGTCCTGCGCCAGCAGGTAGAGGGCGGCAACTGTGAAATCAATTGGCGTTGAGCCGATTCCGTAGATCGTATCCGGCTGGGTGTTGAAGCCGAGTTCTGCATTGCTGATGCCGTAGGCCTGCTCGAGGACGACCTGGCCCTTGCGTGCCAGATACACGACGCCCGAAAAACCCTCTCGCGCCAGCTGCCGGAAGGTTTCTTCGGCGTTGTCCCAGCCGAGTTCGATATGCGGCAGGCTCTCGTCAATATCCTCCACTCGAAGCATTCCAATTGCGAAGGGTGGCGAGGACTCGACTTCGAAAACCACCGCGACGGTTTTTGGTCCGAGCAGTGAAAGCCGAAATTCACCGCCTGCCTCATCGAGCATCGCGCCGCCGGCTTGCGTAGCCGCATCGGCAATACGCGACAGCAGTTCGCGACGCGCGTCACGACTCGTTTCGGCCAGAAACGACTCCGAGAAGCGGTTTTCGAATTCGTCCAGCTCCTCTTCGATTGCCGCCTGGCCCAGGGATTCCAGTGCTCGCGCGTGCCCTTCAATGGCCGCGACGCGCGTCGGTGCACGCTCAGTGGAAGGCGCGGAAATGGCCATCGAGGTCATCGTGAGCAACATGATAGCAGTCAGTTGTCGGAACGATCTTGCGGTTAATGGCATTTTTCCGCGTTTCCCCTTTTGGCGTGAACGGCGCTATTCGTGACCGGATATGTACCCGTCAATCTGACGTAGATGCACGAAGCGGTCGGATGGTCGCGCCACCGGGTCTAGGCTAGAAAGGCCAGGCCGCATCCTGGAAATCCGACCTCCCTGGCCCTTGAATCCTCGGCATTCATCGGCGAAAGGCTCCGCAAGTCGGCTGAGGCGGCCTGCCTGGAGCACTAAAGAAGTCCCGATTCGGGCCGATATGAATAGTGGGCTGCGCCCCAGGATAGCGGTATTGCCTGGCTGTACTCGGCACAGCCAATGTGCCGCGTGGAGAAAATCGATGGCCAGGATCGGGCAGTGGAAGCGAATTCTCGGACAAACCGGAAAGCAAAAGGTACTCGTAAAAGTAGGCGGAAAGCATACGCCACTGACGGAAACGCAATCCTATCGTTTCAGCGAATTGAAGGAACAGCGGGAGGCTGTTTCCGGGGCTACGGAGCGCAATCCACTTCAGGAATCGAGGTATAGCCTGGAAGACGCGTCATTTCGCTTGCTGATCGACGAAGATCAGTTGTTGCGAAAAGCAGCGGCCGGCTCGTTGTGTCTCTACACCAATGCCGCGGGCCTGAGTGGCCGCTGGCAACGCGACGGTGACTGCGGCGCAACGCAGTCTACTGTTCGCACGTTGAAATCCGGCTTCCTTGCTCTCGATGTAAGTTCTTGCCGTGAACTGGCGAACGAGGGCCGAACATCCGTCACCGTCCTCCATTTTGACAGCGCGGCCGAATCCGCTGCTTCCAACGTCGACCTCGAGACGCTGGAAACCTTGAATGCCTGGGGGCCGGGCGACAAACGCTTTTATCTGCAAGAGCCGTTTTGGGTAGATCGCGACAGCGTCGTTTTGCTGGCACCGCTGCTACCCTCTGACTAGCGGCAACTGGGATCAATTCGATGGAGGCCTATCCTGAGTCACTGGCGCAGACAAAGAGACTGATAGCCGCAGTACGCTGCTCCACCGGAACTCCGACTAACGGAATGCCGATAAAACAGGAACCAATAGTAATACCGAGGCCGACGACGTGGATTTCCGGCCTGAATTGAAAGTCTGCGCTAACGAGGGAACAGCCTGATCGTCCACGGGTACATCGGGGTTTCGCTCGGCCGCTACCTGCTGAAGACGTATGGTCAGGGGACCTCCGCGATCGATTCCTGGCGCTGAATTATCCGCGACAAAATCGACAAACGATCCAGGCAATGCAAGCAGCACTGCAATCGAGCCGGCCGAGACACCCATGGCGACCAGGAGCCTGCGCCGCGTCGGCCTGATTGTTGCAATAGTTGCGATCAGCCTGTCACCTGCCGTTTTCCGGATTGCGCCGGGTCCGGTCCCATAGTAGCAGAAGGCGCCTTCTGACCATCCCCGCCCTGGGCGCCTTTCCCGGTGACCGCTCCTGGCCGCAGCCGCTTGTTCTATTTGCCTGTTGGGGTCTGACTCTGCTGTCAGTCGGCCCCCTGATTCTGCGCCGAAAACTGCAGGTGCCGCTCGCAGATCTTCTCCCAGAGCCTTCCCTCTTCCGATGCAATAAGACCGAACTCGCTACGAAGCGTGGCAACGAGTTCATCAGCCGACTCGAGCACTCGCTCGCGTTTGAATTCGCTGGTAACGATAGAAAAAACGCGACCGCGCAGAACGAGATGATGGTCCGGGCGACGCAGCTGGCAGACGAAGGTCTGTACGAAGCTCGACTCCGGATTTGTCTGCAGGTCACGGCAGCGAGCGGACAGCGCGCGCTCATCCGCGGGTACATCCCTGAAATCGAACGAGAATTCATCTGCGCCGAGCCGCTCCCAGAATTGCCAGCATCCATCGTCGAGTTGACGCAGTCCCAGGGCGAATGGCGCGTGACAGTGACTGGCTTCCTGCAGCGGTATGGGTTGAAGCAGGCTACCGCCGAATCCGACATCTGCAAGCCAGCGCCTGTCGTCATTGGGCACGTTCACCAACAACGTAAGGTGGTTGGCGTCTGACGAATGGCCGCTCTGCGCGCGCATGACAGAAGCCGCGATACGCCGTACGTCGAAGCCGATCTGCGACAGCGCCCAGCCGAAGAGACCGTTCTGCTCATAACACCATCCACCGCGCCCCGCGGTGACGATCTTGTCGTAGGCATCCTCGACTTTTGTCGTCAGCGCTCTACCAAGCTGAACATCGAGGTTCTCGAAGGGAACGTTGTGATTGTGGGCACGCATCAGTGCGCCCAGCGTGTCGAGAGTTGGCGCTGTCCCGCCAGACCAGGCAATTCTCTCGAAATAATCGGTCAACCGCATGCAGCTAATTATGCATCAGTGACGACGAATCGGCTGTCGGGCGGGTGCACGACAGCCATCGGCGGCTTGCAGCGGCTGGAGGTGTCGAGGCATGGGTCATCCTTCTGCACGACGGGAGCTGTTCGGACTTTCCGGGTTATACTGACGGCTTGTGACGCATAGCGGCGGTCAAACGAAGCGACGTCGAGAAGAACGCGATGACTCTGAATTCGTTGACGAATTTGCTTCTGGTATCGCTGCCAGCCCTGTTGCTCGCCGCTGTCACCGCAAACGCCCACGAGCATGAGCCTTTCAACCAGGCGGACGTCTACAACGCCCTATACGAAGCCTATGCAGAATGTGATGAGGACCTCGATCAATCACGATCCGAGTTTATTTCGGATGAGCTCGAGCGAAATGGCGCTAATCGACTCTCGATGGCGATGCTTACAAAGCTCTTAACTTACAACGTACAGAAGGCAAAGCAGTCCGTAAGCGACAAGACACAAAAGCGCGAATTCTACGTTTCTGAAATGCTGCGTTCGCCAAAAGTATCGTCTGACGAGAGTGTCGAAGAAGCCGAGGCTTCCAGGGAGCGTCACGAAAAAATCAGGCAGATCGACGCCTTTCTGAAGAAAGAGAGGCGATACGTTGAAGTTCGCGAATGCGTTCTTGCGGCGCTCTACGAGGCGCCTCTTGGTTAAGGCAATAGCCGGGCTAGGCGTCGCCGAACACCAGCCGGATGTAGTTCCTGAACTGCAGCAATTGCCTGGGCAGTATGTCTTTGTCGCCGAGACACTTCGACATGACGATGCCGCCTTCGATTACCGTGGTCAGCATGTCGGCCAGCTCGTCAAGCGGCTGTTCTATCCTCATCGGGTGTTTAGCGACCGTCTTTTTTAGCTGCTCCATGAAGAATCGGCGCCAGGACAGCATCCCTTCCGCATTCATTTTCCGAAAATCGTCGTCGAACTGGTGTGACTCGTAGGTAAAGGATGCCACCAGGCAACCCGGATGAGTGCTAGGCAAGTCAGCCATCGCCTCAGCCATGAGCTTCAGGAATAAGAGAAGTTGCTGTAACGGGTCTTCACTGAGGTCTTGCGCCCGCGAAATCAGGCTGGCGAAGAACGCCTCGTCCTGCTCCAGGTAACGCAGCACCAGCTTGCGTGCCAGGTCAGTCTTGCCGTTGAAGTGGTAGAAGAAGCCGCCCTTGGTGATGCCGGCTTCGCCGATGATCTCGTCAATCGACGTGCCACTGTAGCCGCGCTGCAGGATCAGTGACTCCGCGGTTGCGAGGATATGTTCGCGGGTGCGCTCGCCTTTGGTTGCCATTCTCTATACCTACTATCTGGTTTTTTTCTTAACGGGGTCTTCCATGCCTCTTCTCCACTCAGAAGATTAGAAGTAACTAATTCATCTTATTAGGTATTTTAATATTTTTCGAAAAAAGTACCGCTCGTCCACTGGATCGTTAAGGCTTCAAATCCTAACATATTGCTAACCGACCGGTCGGTTTTTAGCCGGATAATCCCTAATTTCGTGAGAATTGAAAATGCCTACTCCAATTGAACTCCTCCTCGATCCGATCTCCCTGGGCATCCTGGCGATGTACGCACTGCTGATGGCATGGGAGGCCCTTGCGCCGGCGCGCAAGCTACCCTTTGTGAAGGGCTGGATGCCGCGTGCGCTGGCGTCATTCGTCGTCTACTTTTTCCTGTCGTCCTACCTGCCTTTGCTGTGGGATGGCTACCTTGCCCCCTACCAGCTGATTGACCTCAGCCATCTGGGCACGGTCGGCGGCGCGGTCGTTGGTCTCCTGGTTTACAACCTGCTGCATTACCTATGGCACAGGTCCATGCATGCGAACGACACACTTTGGCGCATCTTTCACCAGATGCACCATAGCGCCGAACGTCTCGACACCTTCGGCGCCTTCTACCTGAGTCCTTGGGATGCGGCTGGCTTTACCATGCTGGGCAGTCTCGCCCTGGTGCTTGGAGTTGGCATCAGTGCCAAAGCCGTGACGCTGTTTCTGTTCGCCGCGATGTTTTTCGCGATCTTTCAGCACGCCAATATCAGGACACCGCGCTGGCTTGGCTATCTCATTCAGCGACCTGAGAGCCATACTATCCACCACGGCAAAGGACTCCATCGCTACAACTACGCAGACCTTCCCGTTTTCGACATGATCGGCGGAACTTTCAGGAACCCGGCCTCGTTTGAAATGGAAACCGGCTTCTACGATGGTGCGTCGGCCCGGGTCGCTGACATGCTCATGTTTCGTGATGTCAGCGAACCCGAGCGGCCGCCGATAGTCGAGAACGTCGCCTGATATCGGCGACACAAACGCGGCGAGGCCACGATGGACTCGCCGCGTACGTTTCAGACGTCGAGCTTTTCTCAGAATTTCCATACGAAGGTTGCGCCGATATGAGTGGCTGCGTCGCTAAAGAGCCGGACTCGACTCTCATCGAGCAACGTCATCTCGTATTGACGGTCAAAATCCCTGCCCACGCTCGCTGAAAACAGGAAACGTTCATGCACGTGCCAGTTGACGGCCCACTCGAGCATCCATGCTTCATAGATCACCGTGGAGTTCTTCTCGAGACTCTTGTCCTTGACGTACCACTCATTACCGTTCGGCGAAAGGCGCAGCAGAAGATCGATCGTCTCCGTAACGTCGTAGCTCAACTGCGATGTCGGAAATCCGAGCTCGACTCCCCAGTCGGGGTGGGGTTGCCAATCGAGACCGAACACCGGGTAGACCTGAAAACCACCGAGGCGATGATCACCGCACATACCATAGCTGAGGCCGAGTCGATCGGACAGCTGCCTGCTCCAGACCATTGCTCCCAGCAATTGAAACGCATCTGCATTGTATTCGTCGGGATCCTTGACGACGTTTGACGAGCCGGAAAGCGCGGGTGAAATACTGAGGCGAAATCGCCTGCCATTCGAGTGATTGACCCTGTGCACCGGCAGAAAAAACGTATGCAGGTATCCGTTCGTCTGCAAGACCAGATCCTCGACGTTCAGGATTGTGCTGCGATGGCCGACCCCGACGACCCACTTCTCGTTCAAGCTCAGCGTCAGGTCAGTGCGGTAGTCGGCGCGATCGGTATTCCCACGGCCCCCGTCGAAGGACGTTTTGTCCTCATTGTAGTAAGCGATTGCCAGCTGGCTCTCCGGTGCCGGCTCCCGACAGATGTCTACGCCACTCGAGCCGCTGGCGATCCCGGGGAACCAGAAACTCGCCCCAAGCAAGTAAGCGCAGGAGAGACAAGCCCCTGCGTTACGCTTTGTGCTTCGCGCTGCGCTACGTGATTCCAAGGCGTCGGCAATACCCATTGACTCGAAGGATCCTGCATTTTATTCGATTCCTGCCCGTGGAGACGTCCCACCGGGAAATAAGGCATCGGCGCGGGGGTTTCCGGCAACCAAGCGTCCGAAGCCACGGGGTATGATACGGCATCGCCAATCCACCACCTCGAACCGGGGCTCGCAACAATCGAATCCGTCCAATACAGCCTGCAGGACCGGGTCGCCACGATTCGCATCGATGACGGCAAGCGCAACGCGCTGTCGCCGCAGGTCCTCGAAGCGATTTACAGGGCGCTCGATCGGGCCGAATCCGATCGCGCTATCGTGATCTTGACCGGCCGGGAGTCCGTCTTCTCGGCGGGCTTCGATCTTCACGTCATGAAGCGCGGAGGCATCAACGCGCTGCGCATGCTGCGCGCCGGTTATGCGTTGACGGCGCGCATCCTGGCCTATCCCTATCCGGTTATCGCGGCCTGCAACGGTCACGTCATGGCCATGGGGGTTTTCCTGATGCTCTCGGCCGACTTTGTGATTGGCAGCCGCGGCGAGTTCAAGATTGCCGCCAACGAGGTCGCCATCGGCCTGACCATGCCGCGCGTTGCGGCGGCCATGCTGAAACATCGGCTCAATCCCGCGGATTTCCAGCGTGCGGTTGTGCTGTCCGAGTTTTTCGATGTCGATTCCGCGTTGCAGGCCGGTTTTTTTGACCGCCTGGTCGACCCTGTCGACCTGATGCCTTCCGCCGAGGCCTGCGCAAGTCACTACAAGGCACTCGACCTTCGTGCGCATGCCGCCTCCAAGCGCAGGATCCGGGCGGCGCTCATCCGCAAAATTCGGTCCAGCATCCCATGGGACCTGCTGGACGCTGCGCTGATGGGCCTTCGAGGCTCGCGTCCGCGTTAGCCGATTCGAAATATCAAAATAATTGGGGGTCAGGGTAAATTGGGGGTGAACCGCTGATCGGGCGCCTGCAAGACGCTGGCATCGTGCTCTAGCGCTTCTTTTTCTTGCGGGGCTTTGGCTTTGGAAGCTCGTGTTCCGTACGTCGAATAAGTTCCGAGAGCCAGTCGCTATCGTCGATCTCCTCCCCGACGAGGAAGAAGTCCTTCGAGCCCTCGTAGGCCGGCGCCTCGGTAACATCGCCGATGTAGGCACGGCCGGCTTCGGTAGGTTTGACGAACAGCTGGTTGTCGCAGATCAATGCGACGACTTTCCCTTTCGAGTACAGCGTCGTGCCGCCGAACATATGCCGATACGTCACGTCGCACCCGGAGTCGATCTGGTCGCACACGTATTGGATGAAATCGGGATCGTTCGACATATCGCTCTGTGCTTTTCTTGGCCTGCGGGAAATACTACCGCATTGCCGGCGGGAAGACGGTCCGCAAAAGGCTCTTTGAGCGCCTGCATTGGGCCCGCGCCGTTGCGCCAGGTGGTCTGTGGTCACGCCGCTAGTACAGGTCGGCCCTGAAATCGGCGAATCTTGGTTAAAGATTGACAGGGGGCGAACTATTTTGCCCCAGGCGCGCCTAATCGCATGGGGATGAAAAATGTCGAAAAAGCCTGTCCTTGCTCCTGCGTTGGCGATCCTGGTCGCTTTGTTGCTCGCTGCCTGCGGCGGCGGCGGCGGGGCAACGGCCCCGGCGCCCCTCGCGCCACCCCCACCGCCACCACCGGCCGGTCCAAGCTCCGTCGAGGCCTTTACAGAGAGCATACAGGGCCTGTCTCTCGACGATTTCTATGACGTGTCGTACGAAGGACTGCTGACACGCAGTCCGGAATCAGTCGTCTGGCAAACGCTCGAGAGCAGTTTCCCGCTCGACAGTGTTGAACTCGACAGACTGACCGACGGATACCAGCGCGACACGTTCGAGATGCACCGGGTTGCTCTCGATACCCTGCGAACCTACGATCGCAGTTCATTGCCGGAGGCCGAACGGCTGGACTACGACGTCTACGAGTGGCATCTCGCAGATGTCGCCGAAAAAGTCGATTACTTTTACTACGATTTCGCCGCGACCTATGGGATTTTCGGCGTACCGCGATCGACCGAACTTTTCTTTACGGATATTCATCCGCTGGCGACCCTGGGGGACGCCGAAAATTACCTTACGCGTCTCGGCCTCGTGAATGGCAAGTTCACGGAGCTCAGCAACCACCTGCTTGAGCAGCAACGCCAGGTTGGCGTTGTCGAACCGGCCCTTACGATGCAGGTCGCGATCAACCAGCTGACGCCGCTGTCGCAGGGTGCTGCGAATACGCACCCGTATTACACGGCTTTCAGCAACAAGATCGAGAATGCCAACCTGACGGCCGAGCAATTGGCAGACCTCAGAAGCCGGGCGCAAGTGGCGATCCGCAACTCGGTGATTCCCGGCTACCAGCAATTGCTTGCGACGCTGCAGTCCTTGATCAATAGCGCACCCAGCCAGATCGGCGTCGGCCAGTATGTGGGAGGTGCGGCGTTTTACGACTATTCCCTGCGGCACCATACGACGACGGACCTGAGCGCCGCCGAGATTCACCAGCTCGGTCTCGACGAACTCGCGCGAATTCATGCCGAGATGCGCGTGATCTTCGATCAACTCGGCTATCCACAGAACGAAACATTGCAGCAGAGTTTTGCCCGCGTTGGCAGCGACGGCGGCATCGTTGCGGCCTCCGATTCCCTGCAGACCTTCGAAGACCTCATCGCATTCGCCGAAGCCAATCTCAACCAGGCGTTCGACGTGTTTCCGTCAGCCGCCGTGATTGTATTGCCCGATCCTTCGGGCGGCTTCTACATCGCACCGTCTTTCGACGGCACGAGACCTGGCGCGTTTTACGCCGGCACGAATTTCAATCAGCCCTACTATCAGATGCCGTCGCTGACGTTTCACGAAGCCGTTCCGGGCCATCACCTGCAGATCGCGATCGGAATGGAGCAGGAGGTGCCGGCGTTTCGCAGTATCGAGCGCCAGACCGCGTTCACCGAGGGCTGGGCTCTTTATGCAGAGCGGTTAGCCTGGGAACTCGGGTGGTACGACAATGACGTGTACGGAGATCTCGGCCGGCTGCAGTACGAGGCTCTGCGCGCAGCGCGACTCGTGATGGATACCGGCATTCACAGTCTAGGCTGGAGCTTCGAGCAGGCCGTGCAGTTCAACGAGCAAAACGTCGGCTGGTCACGCGCATCCTCGGAGGGCGCGGCGGCCCGGTACAGCGTCGCTCCCGGACAGGCAACCGCGTACATGGTGGGCATGCTGCAGATACTCGCCGAACGTCAGCGCGCGATGGACGCGCTCGGCGCCAGTTTTGACCTGGTCGCTTTCCACCGGGCGGTGCTGACGAACGGCAGTGTGCCACTCACCTTGCTGGACGACGTTGTCGACACCTACATCGCTGACAACATGAACTAGCGGATAATTGGGGTAATTTTCTCTGGTCCTGATTATCTCGCTTCGGAGTTTAAGCGTCGGACCAGGCCTTCTTGATCCAGTTCTTGACGTCCCTGTCGACATCGCTCGGCTTTTCCAGGCGCACGCGGTGGCTCACCATGGCATTGAAGCTGCCGGATTTCTCGAGACGGCCCTTTGCCGGTTCGTTCTTGATGTTCAATCCGAGGTCGACGCGGGTCTTTGTGGACGGCTGAATTATCGCGAACTGTTTTGATCGACGCAGACTGACGTAGGCCTTTTTTGGGGCAACTTCGATTTCGCCACAGCTCCTGGCTGCTTTGATCAACGCGTCATAAATCGGTTTCAGGGTCGCCTTGTCGCCTGCGTATTGCGCGGCAACGAGGTCGGTGCTTTCGCCGATGCTGCCGGCATCGCTTTTCAGGGTCTTGTGGGCGACAAGATTCGCGAATCCATGCGTCATTCCGTGATCGCTCTTCAGCATCTTGACGATTTCGCCATGTTTTGCGGCTCCGGATTTTTTCGCTATGGCCATCCACTGTTCCAGTGTCTTGCCGGTCTTGTCCTTTAAGTTGGCAATCATGGCGTTGGCCATTTCATCAGGCGACTGCGGCATCATCGATTCTCCTTAAGCGTGTCTTTATCGTTCGAGTGGCCAATTCTTTGCACTCATCGATTTGGGCGTGAACGGAGCCAGGATGCGGAACAGCGCCAGCATTACGCGGGCGCCTAACGTGACCCTGCCAGTCTCCACATAGGCTTTGAGGTTCCTGACGATGAATTGTGAGCCGTCCGCCATGGATTTCTCGCTCTTGGAGCCTGCGAGCACATTCTCGGTAATCAGGCAGAATTCGGTTCCGCCCTCGATCTCCTTCAGCGTATACGTGACTGTCGACGGCGGGTCCTCGAGCGAAGTCAGCCGAAAGCTGTGAACAAGACGGTGCGGCGGGTCCAGTTCGGTGATTTCTCCGACGACCGCGACAGTCTTGCCGTCGCCGGAGACCATGCGGTAGGCATTACCCGGCGCGAGCTTCTTTGTATCCCAGCTCGAGTTCCAGAAAAACGGCCGCGGCGAGCTGGTCTTGATCAACTCGGACCAGACGGTCTCGATCGGCGCTTTGATTGTTACTTTATAGACGGCACGGTCCGCGAATTTCTTCTCGTTCATTTTCTTGCTCTCTTGTTATTGTCTTTCTTTTCGCTTTCGGCGCGGCTCTCTGCCAGATACTTGATTTGCGTGAGCTTGCCGCTCCAGTAGGCGCTGTATTCCGTCGTCCAGCGATCGTGGATCATCTGAATGGGTACCGCATTGAAATAGAGCCTTCTTGTGCGCCCGTCCTTTTCGGAGACCAGCAGCCCGGCCTGCTCCAGCACGCCCAGGTGCTTGATCACGGCGATGCGGCTGACATCGAATTCGTTCGCCAGCTGGCCGACACCGATGCCCGGCCGTTGCTTTACGATATCGAGCATTCTTCGTCGGCTTTGATGCGCGAGGGCCTGGAAAATGGCATCCATTTCACGGTCGCTGTCCATCGGAACTCGCTCAATCGCCCTCGTCGAAGTGGGCCTTGAATGCCTGCATTACCGAGGTCCAGGCCTTGTCGAAATAGGCGTAGGCCGCGTCCCAGTCCGGCCCGTCACCCCAGCCATCAGCAACGAGGACGACGCGAGTCGATTTCTCGCCGATCGGCTCGAACGTAATCACGACGTTGGTGTGGTGAGGCCGCACGGCCATGTCGGGCCGATTCGTCCAGGTGAAGGACAACAATCGGCCCTCCTGGTAGCCGAGAATCTGGCAGTCATCGCAACCGCGTGCGCCGGGCGGATTGTCCTGCAACATGAAAACCTCGAAGGGGCCGCCGGGGCGCAATTCTATATTCGTCTCGAGATCGTCGCCGCCGGGGAAGAAGCTCTGAAACCCCTCATTGGTCGTCCACACCGCCCAAGCAGCTTGTGCATTCGCGTCAACAATGACTTCCTCGACGATTGCGCGATAGCCGGCGGCTTCAAGATTGACCACTCTCAACACAGCAAGAACCACAAAAGCAAATAAGAACAGGGACTTGTGCATCATCGTCTCCTCGGGTTCCCATGGATGACCAATATGTAACTCATAGGTTACATCTTTTTTTGCCTCCGTCAACCTTCCCCGTCCAAATCGCGCACACGAAAGAGGGCCGAACCACGATTCGCCGTGAAATCGCGGTACGGCCCCTGTGCCGCGGCCCTTACATATCGATGATGTCGGCCAATTCTACGGAGCCGCCCGCCTGCAAGATCGGGCAACCTTTCGCCTTGGCGATCGCATCGTCCCGATCGCTCGCGTCGAAGATGCCATAGCCGCTTACCGGGTTCGCGCCACCGTCACCGCTTACCGATCCGTCCGGATTGACCGTCGAAGACTTGCCGACCGGATTTCCGCCATCCACAACGGCGGCGCCCAGGCCACCCAGCCAGCTACCCCACGCGTCCATCACGGCCGCTACCTCCTCCTCGGTCTCCGGCTGACTTCCACCGTGGTACACGAATAGATACTTCGCCATGTCTCTCTCCTGTTGCAGATTCGCCCGTTTCCGAGCAGTGAATAGAGAATATTCACAGTTTCCAGGCATTTCATCGGGTATTTCCCACCTTTTTCGCTCCCTCTATTGTGTAGACTACACACTCTATGACCACCCCATTCGGCTCATCCGGCCTCACCACCGCTGTCAGGAAGCTTCGCGATCTAGGTGTTCCAACCGGAATAGCGACTGCGCTCAGCGCCAACAAGAACACCGTGCTCGACGCCCTCTATGAGCAGGTGCTTGCCGAAGTCCCCGCCTTTCGCGCCTCCGGCAACCCGGACCTCTTGCCTGAACTCGAGCAACACTTATCGCAGCACCTCGATGCCGTCTGCGACGTTCTGGGAGGCCACTCCGCCGCCGAGCTGGCGTTTGTCAATGAGCATGCCCGCCGGCGAGCCGCCCAGAAATTTCCGCTCGACGCCGAACTGGCCTCGTACCGCTGCCTGCACAGGTCGCTTGCCGAGTGGCTCCAGGCTGCCGCCGTGAAATCCGCCGATCAGCATGCACAACTGCGGCGAGTGGTTGCCGCGGCGGCCGATGTCACTATCGAATACGCGGGCGCGATCGGTACGCGGATGACCTCCGAGTATGTCGCTCATACCCGTGCGCTCGCGGAAGCCGAGGGTGATCGGCGGACTGAGCTCTTCAACCTGCTACTGGGCGGTTACGACGAATCCGACCGGCGAGCCGCGCAGCTGCTTCGACGCGCCGGTTATCTCGAACAGCGTCAGTCGTTCTGCGTCATCGTCGCGCGTTCGGTCGATCCGCGCGAAATGGAGAATGATGCGCGCGCACAGCGAATGGCGGACGCCGTCAGCGGGGCGATCCGCAAGCTGCCGGTGCGCACGCTGGTTGGCATTAGTGACAACCTGGTCACCGTCATCCTGTCCGGTACGCGCCGCCTGTCCGGCTGGACCGCACCGCAATCCCTTCTCGCTGACAGCGTGCAGCCGCAACTGCGAACGATCGGGCCGGCGGCACTCATCGGTGTCAGCACTGACGCGCCATCCACGTCGCACATCCCTTCGGCGCTGAGAGAAGCGAAACTCGCGCTGGACTTCGCGAGTGTCGCCAATCGCGTTGTGTCGTTCGCAAAAATTCCGTTTCGTGACCTGCTCATTCAGCTCGCAGTGGAACAGATTCAGTCGGCCCTGCCTAAATGGGTCGACGAGCTGCTTCTCGCCGACACGAAGTCTCGGGGTGCGTTGCTCGCAACGCTGCGCGCCTACGCAGACGCCGACATGAACACCTTGCGAGCGGCGGCCCTGCTGAAGCGACACCCGAATACGATCTATGCTCGCATGCAGAGGATTACGGAGATTACCGGGCTCAATCCGCTCCGCTACAACGCGCTGACGGAACTGTTGCTGGCGACGAGCTGTGCGGATCCGGCAATGCTCAAGTAAATAGGGCATCGAAGCGCAATTTCGATCTGGAAAAAAGCTTCACCGCGAATCGCGGTTCGACCCCCGGATAGCGACAAATCGCGGCTCGACCCCAGTTTCTCCTTGTTACAGTGACCTGGTTCGCGCTTTTATTGGCGCTTATTACCTAAACTGGGACGATACGAGCGACATCGGAAATGAATCTGTGACGCGCGGCCTTTTGCTTTTCCTCACGCTGATACTCAGCACGCCAGCATCCGCCTGGTGGAGCTGTTCCTGGGACTACCGCTTTGCGGCGGACATCAGCGTCCCGGCGGGCCCGCCCCTGACCGACTACCAGGTGCGCCTTGATCTTGACTCCGGTAACGTGCCGGCCGAATTCGACTGGTCCACCGGCGGCGATGACCTTCGCATTATCGACCAGGATGACCTGACCGAACTCGACTTCTTTATCGAGCAATGGGACGAGTTCGCTCGCACCGCCGTTGTCTGGGTACGCGTCCCGTCGATACCTGGCACCGGACGCAACGTGTATCTCTACTTCGGCGGTCCTGCAGCGGCCACGAGCAGCTCGACAACGCTCACGTTCACCGAAACCGGCGTGAGGTTTTACACTCGCAATTCGTCCGCCGACCCCACGGATCTCGCGAGCGCCGAGGCCGCGTTTGCCGCCGCGCCCGGCAGCACCAACGGCTATGGCTGCTCGATCATCACTGCCTACACCGGCGTCAACAACAGCGGTCTGTTCGGACCACCCAATCGCAACACCGACATAGGCTTGTTTGCCGAGGCGTTCTTCGAAGTCACGGCAACCCAGGCCGGCGTCTGGGAGTTCCGATACGGCGCAGACTTCGGCCGCGGCGGCGGACTGTACGTCGACGACGTGCCGCTCGAGGAAAGCTGGAACGACGACCTCTGGTGGGCCAACAACTGGAACAATGCCAGCGAAGTACTGCAGGGCTCGATCAACCTCGCGGCCGGCACACACAGTATCCGCATTATCGGCTTCGAAGGCTGCTGCGACGGCGGCCTGACGGCACAGTTCCGGCCGCCGGGTGGGGCGTGGCAGGCTCTGTCGACCGCCAACCTGAATCTCTTCAGCGCCAAGTGCCCGCTCAGCAGCGACCCGGCAGTGACCTTCGGTCCGTTAGAGGCCACCGGCTGTCCCGAATTCACGATCACGCGAAGTTCACAAACGCTGTCCGACCCCATTAACGGCACGACCGGACCGAAGGCCATACCGGGGGCCGTCGTACTCAGCGAAATTGGCGTCAGCAATTCGGGGCCCGGCCCCGCCGATGACGGTTCGCTCATCATTACCGATGCGCTCGATGCGGATACGGCGATCCGTGTTGTCGATTTCGACGGCGTGACTGCGGGACCGGTGCAGTTCGTGGACGGTGCCATAGCGAGCGGCATAAGCTACTCGTTCACCTCGCTGGGCGATATCGGAGATGATCTCGCTTTCTCCAACGACGACGGAGTGTCCTTCAACTACACGCCCGTGCCCGACGCGAATGGCGTCGATCCCGCCGTTACGCATATCCGGATTACGCCGTCCGGCGAGTTCCAGGGTGCGAGTGGCAGCGGCACACCATCGGCGACCTTTCTGTTCAAGATCGTCATTCCATAACCCGATAATGCTACGTGCAAGGCGCCCCGGGCTGGCGCTGGTTCCGTTTCATCGATCCGGGACAGGAATGCCTGACCCGCACACGCCTGCACTCGGGGACATGAAATCCTTAAGGGCTAACTCACATCACCAGGCCGGGCGCTTAGCCGAATTGATGAAATTACCTATGCCACAGCCGGCTTATTCGTCCCCGCAATCCGGTAAAATTCGTACGTGGATAGAATCGATCTTACGGATGCAGGATTCCTGTACCTCGAGACCCGCGAAGCACCGATGCACGTGGCCGGTCTGAATTTGCTCGAATTCCCGGAGCGCGTAAACCAGCGGAAGTTCATGGCTCGACTCGCCGAGTCCTATCGCTCGACCGGCGAGCTTCGCAAACCCTTTGCCCACCGCGTTGCACACGGTGCACTGGGGCGCTTCGGCCCGCTCTACTGGGAACGCGACCCGGACCTGGACCTCGACTATCACGTCCAGCACTCGGCACTACCGAAACCGGGCCGATATCGTGAGCTGTTCACACTCGTGTCGCGGCTGCACTCCACGTTGCTCGATCGCAGCCGGCCGCTTTGGGAAGTCCATCTGATCGAGGGCCTGCAGAATCGCCAGTTCGCCGTCTACACAAAGATGCACCATGCGACGATCGATGGTGTTGCGGGCAGCCGGCTTACCGAGGGCAGTTGTTCGCCGGACCCCGATGCCAGCACCGATCTGTCGCCACTATCGATCGAAGCCCATGAGCGATACAAGGCTCAGCACGCACATGCCCGCAAGGCCCTCCCCGCCCCCAGCGAATTCGAACTCAAGGCAATGGCCGAGTTCTTCAAGGCGCAGTTCGATTCGTCCGCGCACTTCCTCGGATTGATCAAGAGTTATGCGGCTACCTGGCTGGGCCTCGGCGGCGGCCTGGCGGTTCCCTGGCGGCATGTTCCCCATACGGTCATTAACACGCAGGTCTCGGCCGCGCGCCGATTCGTTGCCCAGTCATGGAGCATCGATCGTGTGCAGGCCGTCAGCAAGGCGACCAAGGCAACGATCAACGATGTCGTTCTCGCCATGTGTTCGGGAGCGTTGCGACGCTACCTCGAAGAACAGGGAGAGCTGCCGGAACATTCACTGCGCGCATTGGTGCCGGTGTCGATCCGCGAGGAAGACGACTTCGATTCGGCCGTCGCGATCAGCTACATCATCGCCGACCTGGGCACCCGCCACGAAGATCCTGCCGACCGCCTCGAGGCGATCGTGGAATCGACCCGGGCCGGCAAGAAAATGCTTGGAGAACTGACACCCCGCGAGGCCAGCCTGTATGCAAGCCTTGTACAGACACCGCTGTTTATTGCCAGCATGATGGGTGTCGCAGACTGGTTTCCGCCGGTCAGTACCGTGATCTCGAACATTCCGGGCCCCAGGGAACAGCTCTACTGGAATGCGGCACCCCTGCTCGGCACTTATCCCGTTTCCGCGGTCTTCCACGGATTTGCACTCAACATCACCTTTGTCAGCTACCACGGCAATCTCGACTTCGGCATCATCGCGTGCCGGCGCTCGGTACCTCGCGTCCAGCGTCTCGTCGATTACCTGGAGCAGTCGCTGACCGAGCTTGAGGCCTTGGTGTAGGCCGCAGGCAAGTTGACTGGAGAAAACCAATGTCAAAGTCCCCCCGAATTCCCCGCGACGAGAACAATGATTTTTCGCGCGACATGGCCTCGAAGCGAGCCGCATTCGTGTCTGAGATGACCGGTGCGACGCTGGATACCGTATCCAGCTATACGATTGATCCGGCGGTAACGCGTGGCAACATCGAAAACTTCACGGGCACCGCGCAGGTGCCGCTTGGAATTGCCGGGCCGCTAAAGGTAGTCGGGGAACACGCGAACGGCGAATTCTATATTCCGATGGCAACCACCGAAGGAACCCTGGTTGCAAGCTACAGCCGCGGCATGCGGGTCATCAACGAATGCGGCGGTGTCAGGACCACGGTCGTCAAACACTCGATGCAAAGGGCGCCCGTATTCCTGTTTGACAACGCGCTGGAGGCGCGCGAATTCGGCAAGTGGCTCAACGAACATATGGACGAAATTCGCGCTGTCGTAAAGACTTCCTCACGCACGGCCAGGCTGACCGAGATCGAGCAGTACATCGTTGCCAACATGATGTACTCGCGATTCTGCTATACCACCGGCGACGCGGCGGGGCAGAACATGACCGGCAAAGCCACGCTCTATGCCTGCGAATGGATTCGCGCGAATCACCCCCTGAAGCCGCGCTTTGTCCTCTCCGGCAACACCGACACGGACAAGAAGCACTCGATGATGAACATGATCCAGACGCGCGGAAAACGCGTCGTCGCGGAGTTCGTTCTGAAGCGCGACGTCGCCAAGAAGCTTCTCCGTATCGATACGGAGTGGCTGTACCGATTCCGGCAAATCGCGTACGTTGGCACGATGCAGGCCGGTGCAGCCTACGCCGGCGCCCATTCCGCGAATGGCATTGCGGCGATGTTCATTGCCACCGGGCAGGATGCGGCCAATGTGGCCGAGTCCCATGCGGGCCTGAACTACGGACAGCTGCTCGACAACGGCGATTTCTACTGGGCGGTAACCTTGCCGGCGCTGATCTGCGCGACCTACGGCGGAGGCACGGGCCTGCCAACGCAGCGCGAGTGCCTCGAAATGATGGATTGCTACGGCACCGGCAAGGCAAACAAGCTCGCCGAAATCATCGCCGCCGTCGTTCTGGCCGGAGACGTGTCTCTGTCATCCGCAATACTCGCCCACGAGTGGGTCAGCAGCCACGAGAAGATGGGGCGCAACCGTTAGTGGCCCGCCATCAGTCCGGCTATGCGACGACTACATGTCGCTGAGCTGGCGCCTGGCCTTGTCGATGTCCAGCGCCTGCATCGCATCCGCGGGAGTCATATTCACGGCCTTCTCGAGGAGCTCCAGGGCCTCATCCACACGCTCGTCGCCGTACATCAGCAAGAGACCGTTGGCTTTTTCGATACGGGCAAACGGCAGTTCCGGACAGAGTTCGATAGCGGTGTCATAGTGCTCCTCCGCGATCTTCCTTTTCGCGCCGAATTTCAGACTGGCCAACATGCCGCCAAGTTTGTCCACGAGCTCGGCGTGCCATGTCGCGAGCGTCGTATGAGCCTCCGCATGCCGAGGCTGCAGTTCAAGACACAGCGTAACGGAATCCTTGATCCTCGGACCGACCCCCTTCGCCAGGGCCTCGAGGATACTGATGAACTGGCTGTAGCGCCCCAGTGCGACGGCCAGCATGTAGTGCGCATTCGCGCTTTCGGGATCAAACTCCGCAGCCTGTTCAGCAAGATCCACGGCAAGTTCGAAGCCGCGGAGCTTCTCATCGTCATTTTTCTCGAGGTATTGCGCGTACATGGTTGCCGCGAACGCCGCGGGAAGCAGGCATGCGTCACCCTGCTTTTCTCCGGCGCGCACCGCTGCGCCGAATCGCCCTTCGTGATAAGCCTGCCAGGCTTGCCGCGCACTGGCGGAGCCCGGAAAGGGCTCAAGGTTTCCGCTGTGAAGCCCGGCCCAGCGCTTTTTCAGCGCAGTGCCGGAAAACTCGAATTTCGGACCCGTGTAGCTCACGTAGCGCCTGGACATGCTGTCATTATGCTCCCTCGTTTTGGAAAATTCCCGGCCGCGTCTGCTACATTGGCGACGAAATCAGCGGATACCTGTCAATGCGAACACGAAGCACACTGAAACGCGCGTATGTCGCTTTGATGATGGGGATCGTCGGCCGCGGACTGGCGATCGCCAGCCGCATCGACAGCCAGGTCGCACACGAAATCTCGCACCTGCCGGTGGAGATGACGATCGCCATGCGCGTCTATCCGAACGGCCCCTGTTGTTTCCTGCAAAGGACCCATTCCGATCTCAGCTACCTGGGCGTACGCAACTCGGGCGCAGCCGATATGGAGATCATATTCAAGCATTTGCAGCACGCATGGCTTCTGTATACGTTCCAGGAAAACACGCCGATGGCATTCGCCCGCAACCGAATCGTGCTCAACGGGGAGGTGGCGCACGCGACCGTCTTCAATCGCTGCCTGGCCCGACTGCTCGCACTGATACTGCCGCGCCCGATCGCGAAACGGGCCATGAAGCGCTATCCCGCCATCGCTTTGCCGCATAAGCTGCGGCTGGCCGCCTCCATTTACCTGCGCCTGCCATTCGAAAGGAAAAGATCCGCCTTATGACGTCGAAATATTACGAGTTCTACTGCCCGGTCAAGATTCTTGCCGGACTCAAGGCGCTCGAGCACCTGCCCGCAGAGCTCGCCGAACGCGGCTGTGCGGCGCCGATGGTATTGACCGATAAAGGTGTTCGGCAGGCGGGTCTCATCGATCACATCGAGCTCGCATTCGAGGAGGCCGGCCTGTCGATCGGGCCGGTGTTCGACGACATCCCACCCGACAGTTCGACCGACGTGGTGGAACAGATCGCACGCCTGTTCCGCGAACGCGACTGCGATTCCCTGATCGCCGTGGGGGGCGGCTCCGTGATGGACACCGCCAAGGCCACCAATATTCTCGTGTCGGAGGGAGGCGAGTTTCTGCGCCCGTACGCTGGCGCGGGAAAACTGACGCGGCCATTGAAACCGCTGGTTGCGATCGCCACGACCGCGGGCACCGGGTCGGAAGTAACGTCCGTTGCCGTTATCAAGGACACGCACAAGCAAAAGAAGGACGCGTTCCAGTCAGTGCACCTATACCCGGCTGTGGCCGTAATCGACCCGCGCATGACCCTGACCGTGCCGCCCGGCATCACGGCCGCGACGGCGATGGACGCGCTGACTCATGCTGTAGAGGCCTTTACCTGCCTCGCAAAAAACCCGATCAGCGACGCCTATGCGGCGGCGGCGATACGAAAGATCGTAACGGCGCTTCCGGTCGTTCTCGCAGACCCGGACGATAGCAGCGCGCGTCTAGATCTGGCCGAAGCCGCAACGATGGCCGGTATCGCATTCTCGAATTCGATGGTCGGACTGGTGCACGCGATCGGCCATGCGGTGGGCGCCGTGTGCCACCTGCATCACGGCACCTGCATGAGCATTTTGCTGCCCAGCGTGCTCGAGTATAACGTCGAAACCATCCGCGACGACCTGGGCCTGCTTCTGCCCTTCCTCGCAGGTGAGGAGGCCGCCCGGATGACGGCGCCGGAAGAGCGGGCACGCGCCTCGATTGCGTCAATTCGCGACCTGCGTGACAGGGTCTTCGACGTGACTCAATTACCGCGCAGCCTCAGCGAGTCAGGCAAGGTAGACAAGGAACAGTTCATGAAGATCGCCGACCTGGCTGTCGACGACGGCGCGCTCATGTTCAACCCGGTCGAGGCAGACAGGTCCGATATTCTCGGTATTCTCGAGAGCGCCTGGAGTCGGCCGGGTTCCTGAGCGACGCGGCCGGAATCCCGGGTCGGACGATCGCTGCGACAGACGCGATTCGGGACTTTCCCCAAGAGCCCGGCGTCGGAAATGCCGGTCAAGGTCTCCCTGTTCGTGGCCATCCGCCCCTCGGTTATTCCCAATTACAAATTCCCCCTGTGTGTGAATAAATTTGTCAATCCGCGGCAATTCGAAGCCTGATCAAGGAGTTTGCGAGGCTCGGTCGCGAGGCCATGAAAGATGTCCAGATCCAATTCAGGGGATACACCAAGATGAACGGGCAATTGAGAAGCAGGTCCATCGGGATGCTGCTGGTAAGCTGTGCGCTGAGTTTTCCTGCAGCGGCAGTCGAGTTTCAATGGGGAGAAATCGAGGGCAGTTTCAACTCCCAGATTTCTCTGGGCGCCAGCTGGCGAATGGAAGGCCAGGAGCCACGCCTGGTCACGCCCGGCAACCTGCCGGGCATTGGTACGGCCTCCACCAGCACCGCCGACGACGGCGATGCCAACTTCAACGACGGCGACGTCTACTCGCTGATTCTGAAAGGCGTCCACGACCTGGAACTGCGCAAGGGCGATTTCGGCCTGTTCCTGCGTGGCAAGTACTGGTACGACGAGGAACTGGCCAACGGCAAGCGGCCGATAGGCAACTCTGCCAACCTGTACACGCCCAACCAGGCGCTGGCCGACTCGGGCTTCGACGATCTGGCGCAGGCCTCCGGCATCGAGCTTCTCGACGCGTTTCTCTACGGCACCTTCTATCTCGGTGAAACGGGGGCGCCGCTCGACATACGGCTGGGCCGCCAGGTCGCCAGCTGGGGCGAGAGTACCTTCATCCAGAATGGCATCAACTCGATCAACCCGATCGACGTGTCCGCTTTCCGGCGCCCCGGTGCCGAGATCAAGGAGGGCCTGTTGCCGGTCTCGATGGTGACCATCTCGACCAGCCCGACGGCCGCATTCAGCATCGACGCGTTCTACCAGATCGAGTGGGACAAGACTGTCATCGACGGCTGCGGCACCTACTTCTCGAACGCTGACGTCGCGGCGACCGGCTGCAACGTCGTGACTGCCACCAATTTCCTGAGCGACCAGCTCAACATGGCGAACGGCCTGTTCGTTACGCGATTGCCCGACATCGAGCCGGATGACAGCGGACAGTATGGCGTGGCGCTGCGCTACTTCGCCGAACGGCTCGCCGGTTCCGAGTTCGGCGTCTACTACATGAACTACCACAGCCGTACGCCGTATCTCGGTGGCTTTACCTCTTCCAACCCGGTGCTGGGCGGCCCACCGAACGCGCCGTTTATTCCGGGAGACCCGCTGGGCGGCAACCCGCAGTACTTTGCCGAGTTTCCCGAGGACATCGAGCTTTACGGTGTGAGCTTCGCAACCAACTTCGCCGGTTTCGCGATTTCCGGCGAGGTCAGCTACCGGCCGGATTACCCGGTGCAGATCAATACGACCGAGATCCTGCAGGCCGCCCTTGGGTACGCGCCATGGTCGACCGTGACACCCATCGTGTTGGGGGCAGGCTTCGGGAATCCCGTGTCGGGCTTCGACCGGCTGCCGTTTACACAGGCGCAGGTCACGTTCATTCGCTTCTTCGACCAGGTCCTGGGCGCGAGCCGCCTGTCGTTTGCGGCCGAGGTTGGCGGCAACTGGGTTGGCAGCCTCCCGCAGCAATCGACGCAACGCTACGGCCGCAACCCTATCTACGGCATGGGCTCATTCACTCCCATACCGCTGGCGTCGCTCGGCATCCCGGTGCCAGGCAATCTGACTTGCGAGGGATTCTTCCCGCCGCCACCGCTGGACCAGCTCATCGATCCCATCGTGCCGAACTCGAATACGGCCAACTGCACGAACGACGGTTACGTGACCGATTCGTCGTGGGGCTACCGCATGCGCGCATCGCTCACCTATAACGACGTGTTTGCGGGCATCAACCTGACGCCGAACTTCGCCTGGTCACACGACGTTGACGGCTTTTCGCCGAACCCGAACTTCGGGGAAGGCGAGAAGGCCCTGACGCTCGGTGTCAATGCCGAATACCTGAACCGTTATACTGGCTCACTGTCCTACACAAGCTTCTCGGGTGGCGACTACAACACCATCGAAGACCGTGACTTTCTTTCCTTCAGCGTCTCCGTGAGTTTCTGACTCGCCGGCCGAAAATGAATAGCAGGAGCATCAAAACCATGAACACATTCACACGTATCACTGTGGCGGCAGCGCTCGGCCTGATCGCACAGGGCGCGTTCGCGGAAATCTCGCAGCAGCAGGCGGATCGCCTCGGCGGGGATGAGTTGACGCCCATGGGTGCGGAGCGAGCCGGCAATGACGCCGGCACGATTCCCGCGTGGACCGGCGGCCTGGGCAAACTGCCGGCAGGCTACGTCGAGGGGCAGCCGCTGGTCGACCCGTTCCCGGACGAGCGGCCGCTGTTCACGATTACGGCGCAGAACTTCGAGCAATACAAAGACAATCTGTCGCCCGGGCAGATCGAGCTGCTGAAACGCTATCCGGAGACCTATCGCATGCCGGTCTACGTGAGTCATCGTACGGCCGCCTATCCGGACGACGTCTATGCGAAGGCCAAGCAGAACGCGGTGACGGCCAAGACGACGGATGGCGGCAATGGCCTGGCGAACGTCGAATCCTATTGTCCGTTCCCGATTCCTGCCTCCGGCATCGAGGTCGTCTGGAACCACGTACTCAGGTATCGCGGCGGCAGCGTGAGACGTACCTACGTACAGATCCCGGTGCAGGCGAACGGTGCGTTCAGCCCGGTCGTATTCGACGACCAGCTCACCTTCGCGAACTACCTGCCGTCCCCGCCGCCGAACCGCCTGTTCTACTACAAGCAGGCGATCAAGGCCCCCGCAAGGCTCGAAGGAGACGTGCTGCTCGTTCACGAGAACATCAACCAGGTACTCGAACCGCGTGCGGCATGGGTCTACAACGCCGGTCAGCGCCGCGTTCGTCGCGCACCGGACGTTGCCTATGACGGACCAGGTACGGCATCCGACGGGCTGCGCACGGCCGACGATCTCGACCTTTACAACGGCGCCCCGGATCGCTACGAGTGGAAGCTGCTGGGCAAGAAGGAAGTCTATATCCCGTACAACTCGTTCAGGCTGCTCGACAAGACGAAGAAGTACCAGGACATCGTGCTGAAGGGCCACCTCAACCCTGACTTCCTGCGCTACGAGCTGCATCGCGTCTGGGTCGTCGAGGCGACGCTCAAGGAAGGCCAGCGGCACATCTACGCGCGCAGGACGTTCTACGTGGATGAGGACACCTGGCAGATCAGTGTCGCGGACCTCTATGACGGTCGCGGTGAAATGTGGCGCGTGAAAGAGGCGCACAATGTTTCACATTACCAGGTCAAGGTACCCTGGTATGCTGCCGAGACGTCGCATGACCTGATTTCCGGGCGGCATCTTCCGATCGGTCTCGACAACGAGATCGATGGCTACCAGTACCAGTGGGACTACAAGGTATCCGAAAGGGAGTACACACCTGCGGCACTGCGTCGTGCGGGTGTAAGGTAGCCTTGTAGCGCTACAAAGGGGGGACGGGGAATGACACGCTTCGCCGCGGCCGAATACAGGCGCAGGCCACAGTACGCCCGGCGTGCCGCCTGGCGCACGGTGCTTCTTGTTGGCGCGCTCGGCATGCTGACCGCGAGCCATGCGTCGACGGTCGACTTCCGCTTGCTGCCGGCATTGAAATCCAAACTCGCGGCAAAGAGCCTTCTACTCGATATTGCACGAGGCGGCGATCGCCTGCTCGTTGGTGGCGAACAGGGCAACATCCTGTATTCCGACGACAACGCGCAAAGCTGGACCCAGGCGGACGTACCGGTATCCCTCGCGATTACGTCCGTGACGTTTGCGCGCCCGGGCGAGGCCTGGGCCACGGCGCACGACGGCTTCCTGCTGCACTCCGGCGACAACGGGGCGACATGGGAAGTAACGCTGTCCGGATCGGACATCGCGAGATTATCCGTCGCTGCCCTCGAAGCGCAGATCGAGCTGCTCCGGTCGGCGGTGGAAAACGCCACGTCCGAGACATTGGAAGATACCGAATGGGCGCTCGATGACGCCCTCTTCGCCCTCGATGAAGCAACGGCAGCCATCGATGACGGCATGACGTCGCCGCTGCTCGACGTCTGGTTTGCCGACGAAAACAACGGCTATGTCCTCGGCGCCTACGGGGTCTTCCTTCGCAGCAGCGACGGCGGCGAGTCCTGGGTGGCACACAGCAACCGGCTGGAGAATCCGGACAAGTATCATCTCTACTCGATCGCACGTTCGTCCGCCGGTACCCTGCTCATCGCCGGGGAGGCCGGCACATTGTTACGCTCGCTCGACAACGGCGGTGAGTGGGAGCGTCTGGAGTCACCGTACGCCGGCTCATTCTTCGGGTCCATCGCCAGCAGTGACGGCAGCCTGCTGATCTTCGGCCTGAGAGGCAACGTATTTCGTTCGACCGACGATGGTGTGAGCTGGGCGAAGGTCGATACCCGGGACCAACGCACCTTGATTTGTGGTACCGCGAGCGAAGACGGCTCGGTCGTCCTGGCGGGCGCCGCGGGCGTGGTGCTTGACAGCAGCGACGCAGGCGCAAGTTTCCAAATCGTAGCCACCGAGGGCAACAAGGTTTACAGCGGGATCGCCCTCGCGGACGACGGCACTGTCCTGCTGGCCGGATTTGGTGGCATTTCCGCCGTAGCGAGGAACAGCGATGAGTGAGACACCAAAAGATCTCACCGGCCTGAACGGGGCCAAGGCACCGATAGCTGAACGTTTGCTGTTCGAAAACCGCGTCGTCGTGATCGTGCTGTTCGCGTTGCTGACCGTTTTTCTCGGCTACCAGGCGGCGCAGCTTGAGCCGGATGCGAGCTTCGAGAAGATGATCCCGACCTCGCACCCGTATATTCAGAACTACCTGAAGAACAGGGCGGATCTCGCGAGCCTGGGCAATTCCATTCGCATCATCGTCGAAACGAAAGAAGGCGATATCTTCAACAGGGAATTCCAGGAAGCGCTGCAACAGATCAACGACGAGGTGTTCTACATTGCCGGCGTGGACCGGGCCGGGCTTCAGTCGATTTGGACGCCCAACGTACGCTGGAGCGAAGTCACCGAAGAAGGCTTTCGAGGCGGCGCCGTTATTCCCAACGCCTACGACGGGTCAGACGCCTCACTTGACCAGCTGAGAACCAACGTGCTGCGTTCCGGCCAGGTCGGTCGCCTGGTGGCCAACAACTTCAAGTCGGCGACTATTATCGCACCGCTGACCGATACCAACCCGGACACCGGCGAGCGGCTCGACTATCGCGATTTCTCGGCGAGCGTCGAGGAGCTGGTACGTGACAAATACGAGACGGACACGATCAAGATCCGTGTGACCGGATTCGCGAAGATCGTCGGCGACCTCATCGAGGGCGCCGTGCAGGTCGCGCTGTTCTTCGCCGTCGCGTTCGTGATCACGAAGATACTGCTGCTGCTGTACTCGCGTTGCTTTATCGCGACGCTGGTACCGCTGCTCTGCTCGACGGTTGCGGTCGTCTGGCAACTCGGGCTGCTGCACACGATGGGCTTCGGCCTCGACCCGTATTCGATGCTGGTACCGTTTCTCGTGTTCGCGATCGGCATCAGTCATGGCGTGCAGATCGTCAACAATGTCGCGTCCCGATATTTTTTCGGTATCGGCGCGTACTGGTCTGCCCGGCGGGCGTTTCGCGCCCTGTATATCGCCGGCCTGATTGCGCTGGTCTCGGACGGCATCGGCTTCCTGACGTTGATGGTCATCGACATTCCCGTCATCCAGGAGCTGGCGCTGACGGCGAGCATTGGCGTCGCGGTGCTGATTTTTACCAACCTGTTACTGATGCCGGCGCTGTTGTCCTACACGGGACTTACCAATGCCTGCATGAACTACATCAAGCGCAACCAGGAAAAGCCTTCGCGCCTGTGGCCGTTCGTCGCCAGGTTTGCCAAGCCGCCCTTCGCACCGGCGACGATCGTAGTCGGTCTCGCGCTGTTTGCCGTTGGTATCTATGGCGGCAAGGACCTGCGCATTGGTGACCTGGACCCCGGTGCGCCCGAGCTTCGCCCGGACTCACGCTATAACCTGGATAATGCCTTCCTGACGGAGAATTACTCCACCAGCACGGACGTGTTCGTCACGATGGTCGAGACGCTGCCACAGCAGTGCGGCAATTATCAGACCGTCGCCGCTATCGATCGTTTCCAGGAGGTCATGCGCAACACGCCCGGCGTACAGTCGGTGGTCTCACTGATTAACGTATCCAAGCGTGTGACCATGGCGATGAACGAGGGCAACCCGAAGTGGCATACCCTGAGTCGCAATCAGTACATCCTGAACAACTCGCTTGCACACGTGCCCAGCAATCTCATCAATACCGATTGCAGCATGGCGCCTGTGCTCATCTTCCTGAACGACCACAAGGCCGAGACGCTCGAGACCGTCGTCCGCGACGTGGAAGCGTTCGCCGCCGAATACAACAGCGACGAGCTCCGGTTTGTCCTTGCCGCCGGTAATTCCGGCATCGAGTCGGCCACCAATATCGTCATCGGCAAGGCACAGTACCAGATGCTGGTACTGGTGTACGGGGTTGTGAGCTTCCTCGTCTTCGTCACGTTCCGGTCATGGCGTCCTGTCGTCTGTATCGTCCTGCCGCTCGCCCTGACGTCAGTGCTCGCGCAGGCCCTCATGGCGTTCCTGGGGATCGGTGTCAAGGTAGCGACGCTGCCGGTCATCGCCCTCGGTGTCGGTATCGGCGTCGACTACGGTATTTACATCTACAGCAAGATGAACACGTACCTGAAGCGCGGCATCGATCTGTACGCGGCCTATATGAAGACGCTGCGTACCACGGGCGTGGCGGTCGGATTCACGGGATTCACGCTGGCCATCGGAGTCGGTACGTGGATATTCTCACCGATCAAGTTCCAGGCGGACATGGGCTTGATGCTGACATTTATGTTCCTGTGGAACATGCTCGGCGCGCTGACATTTCTTCCAGCGCTGGCCTGCTACCTCGTCAAGACAACGCCTAAAATGGAGTCAGCGTAGAAACAGGGGGCGATCCGCGATCTGTCCAGACCCGACACCTATCCAGACCCCTATTTCTACGCTGAACCCGATTTATTGGACTTGGGAACGCTGGTGACTGCGGTAATCCCCGATGGCCGGCATAGAGACGCGGTGCCAGACTGAAACGGAAGCGTTCACGAAGAGGGGAACAGTGATGAGTGTTCAAACTCGCCCGACTGTCAGCGACTGGAGTTTCGATCGTAGCCTGATCCTGTGGATCATGAAGCAGCTCGGCGATCCCCGTATCTCGATTCGGCTGTGGAATAGCGACGAATTCCCGGTGACGGAGGAACGACCCGTCGCCTGCATGGAAATCCGCGGGCGCAGCGCCTTGTTCGAGCTGCTCAGGTCGCCGTCTGTCGGTTTCGGCGAATGCTACACGGATGGCTCGATCGAGATCCATGGCGATTTCCTTGCGTTCGTCAATGAAGTCACCGCCGCGATCACGCAAAAGAACGACAGCGGCTATTATGGACCGAAGGTACGGTCCCTGCTGTATGCCCTGCGCCGTAATTCACTGACGCGCTCGCGATCCAACGTACGTCATCACTACGACGTCGGCAATGACTTCTACAAACTATGGCTGGACGAGCGCATGGTTTATACCTGCGCCTACTACGATTCGCCGGAGGCAACCCTGGCCGACGCCCAGGTCGCAAAGCTCGATCATGTGTGCCGTAAATTGAAACTGCGGCCCGGACAAAAGGTGATAGAGGCGGGCTGCGGCTGGGGCGCCCTGGCCATCCACATGGCCGAGCACTATGGTGTCCGCGTGGTCGCGTACAACAACTCCAAAGAGCAGATCGCATTTGCACGAGCAAGGGCCGCGTCCAAGGGCCTGGATGAGCAGATCAGGTTTGTGCGCGACGATTATCGAACGATCGACGAGCGCTGTGACGCGTTCGTGTCTATCGGCATGCTGGAACATGTCGGACTCGCCAACTTCAGGAGTCTCGGCGCACTGATCAGACGCAGCCTGAAGCCCGATGGGCTGGGCCTGATTCACACCATCGGCCGCAGCTTTCCCAACAGAACCGACCCCTGGATCGTGAAACACATTTTTCCCGGGGGTCACATACCGAGCCTCAGCGAAATGATGAGGATATTCGAGCCGTACAAATTCTCGCTGCTCGATATCGAAAACTTAAGGCCTCATTACGCTCGAACCTGTGCAAGCTGGTTGAAGAACTTCGACAGCGTTACCGACGAAATCGAAAACATGTACGACAGGGAGTTCGTGCGCATGTGGCGACTGTACCTCGCCGGTTCCTCGGCCGGTTTTCAATCCGGTACGCTGCAACTCTTCCAGGTTCTGTTCGCGCCGCGCGGCAACAACGAGGTGCCGTGGACCCGCGAGTACCAGTATTCGGGCCGACCGGGACCGCACTGACATGCAGGTTGCCGACGCCATCGTCGTTGGCGGCGGTCCCGCGGGATCGACCTGCGCCTGGAAACTTCGAGAAGCAGGTCTCGACGTGCTTGTACTGGACCGGGCCGCATTCCCGCGCGGCAAGCTTTGTGCGGGCTGGGTTACGCCCCAGGCACTGAGTGATCTCGAGCTCGACCCGGACGACTACCCACTCAGCCTGATGGTATTCGAACGCCTCCACCTGCACTGGAAAGTACTGACGGCCAAACCCGGGGTCCGCCAGTATTCCATTCGGCGCGTCGAGTTCGACGACTACCTGCTGCGCCGTTCCGGCGCCCGGCTGGCGCAACACAGGGTTCGCGACATTCGGCAGGCGCGGGGCGACTATGTCATCGACGATGAATTTCGCTGCAAATACCTGGTCGGTGCCGGCGGCACCTCGTGCCCGGTATACCGGACGCTGTTTCATCGCAGTTCACCGAGGAACGCTCAGTTGCAGACGGCGACACTGGAGCAGGAGTTCGCCTACGACTGGACAGATCCTGCCTGCCACCTGTGGTTTTTCGATGACGGGCTGCCGGGGTATTCCTGGTATGTCCCCAAGGCCGACGGTTACCTGAACGTGGGCCTGGGCGGCATGGCGACACGGCTGACCAGGAAAAACGGACACCTGCGCGACCACTGGCAGACGTTCGTAAGCAAGCTGAGGAAACGGGGGCTCGTCGACTACCAGCACTACGATCCTAAAGGTTACAGCTACTTCCTGCGCGGCGGCTCGGAAGTGGTCTGCATCGACAGCGCCTACCTGATCGGTGATGCGGCCGGGCTGGCAACCCGCGACATGTGCGAAGGGATCGGGCCCGCGATAAAAAGCGGGCTGCTTGCGGCGCAGTCCATCGCGTCAGGAACGGAGTATTCGCTCGCCGCGATCGACGAGCTCAGCGGGCAGGGACCGGCAAGCCGTATCCTGGAGCGCCGGTTCGCCGGGAGCTAGGCGGTTCGCGTTAAGCGGTTCGTATATTGTAGCCGCGCAGACGCGCCGCAAACTCCTGCAGTGCATCGATACCGGTCGCTTCGGCCTTTGCGCACCATTCCTGCAGGCGAGCCAGCCGATCCGCGTTTTCAACGGAAGGTTGCATCAGCGCCTTGAGGCGCCGTTTGAACTCGAGCACGATCTCCAGCTTGCTGCTATCGCTGAGTGTCGTCTCGAGGAACCGGCGTTGCCCGACGTCGAGCTCCAGGTCCTCGCGCGTGAGCCACTTTCTCAATCGGCGAATCTGTTTACGCGCGTGAACGCCACCAAGCTCGAGGTTGAGCACCGGCTTTATCACCTGGGCGCCGTAAAGTTTTAGTACATGGAAACGATTGCGGAGCACCGCTGCTACCGTTTCGGCGTCGACGGTGTTCTTGCTGCGCAGGAATTCCGTCGTCGGTGCAGAGCGCTTGACGCTCGCCAAGCCGGCGATCTCCAGCAGGCGAATATAGAACCACCCCAGGTCGAATTCCCACCATTTATTCGACAACCTGGCCGACTGCCGGTAAGCATGGTGATTGTTGTGCAGCTCTTCGCCGCCGACCAGCAAGCCGAACGGAACGATGTTGCGCGATGCGTCACCGGTCTCGAAGTTACGGTAGCCCCAGTAGTGCCCGACACCGTTGATGACGCCGGCGGCCCAGAACGGAATCCACAGCATCTGTACCAACCAGATAACGGCGCCTGCCCAACCAAACAACAGAAGATCGACCAGGAGCATGATGACGATGCCGGAATTCGGCGACCGGGAATAAAGGCGGTTTTCGATGGCGTCGTCCGGCGTACCCTTGCCGTAACGCTCGACAGTTTCGGCACTACGGCACGCCGTCCTGTACAGGCCCAGCCCACCGAACAGCACGGCGGCAAGCCCCCGCGTCTGTGGACTGTGTGGATCTTCCGGCGTTTCGCACCGGGCGTGGTGCTTTCGGTGCACCGCCACCCATTCTTTTGTGACGGTCGCGGTTGTCAGCCACAGCCAGAAGCGGAAGAAATGGCTTACAGCCGGGTGCAGGGTAAGCGCGCGATGTGCCTGGTGTCGGTGCAGGAAGATTGTTACCGACACGATGGTAATGTGGGTCAACAAGAAAGCAGCGCCAACGTATCCCCATGGCGACAAGTCCAAAAAGCCGTCAAAAATCATCGACATCCTTCAATAGCGGGAGTGGAGGGTGCGTCGCAATTCTGGCACTGCGCCGCTCTTTTTTCCGTGGTGCGTGTCACGCCTTCGGCGCGCGCGAAGATTATGCACCCTGTGCCGCCCCACCAATTTCGAAACCGCGCCAAAATCCAGAGAATGTTGCGCACGCAAATTGGGGTGGATGCGCGTTTTCAGTTCTCTGCGGCGATCGAAAACCAGAACCTGAATTCCGCCCCGGGCGCGGCGTTGACGATGTCGACGTGACCATCCATCGCCGTCGCGAGCTGATGCACGATTGCCAGGCCGATACCGGTGCCCACCGTTTCTCGGGTCAGTTCTGACTCGGAGCGGTAGAAAAGCTGAAAGATCTTTTTCATCTGGTCTTTGGGAATACCCGGGCCGAAGTCCCGGACGGAGAACAGGATGTCGTTGTCGGCATAACGTGTGCAGCTGATCTCGATAATCTTCATCTCTGCGTTTTTGGAAAACTTGATGGCGTTGTCCACCAGGTTGATGATCATCTGGGCGAAACAGTCCGGGTCGACGTTGATCGCCGCCTGGGCCGCGTCCGCGTCCGTCGTGAGCCTGAGCTCGAAGCCGGCGCGCTCGATCTGGCTCGAGATCTTGCTTTCGGTATCGCTCATCAGTTGAGCGACCTTGATCGGCCTCATATCGAGACTGCGGTTCATTCCTGGTGATCTGGGCAAGTTGCAGCACATTGGCAATCAATCGCGACAGGCGTTCCGCTTCGTCGTGGATATATTCGTAGTAGCTCTGTCGTTTCCCCTCGTCTGCCCATCCTTCCTTGAGCATCTCGCCATACATGCGAATCGACGTCAGGGGCGATTTGAGCTCGTGACTGACCGCCGACACGAAGTCCTGCTGTTGTCTCGCCAGGGCGATCTGTCTCAGTCCGGTCCGGTACAAGGTCATGAAGCCACCGACCAGAACTATCGCCAACACCAGCGTAAGCCACGCGAGCACGCTGGCGCCCGGACCGGGCGGTAGTCGTTTGATACTGAAAATCAGTTCCAGTCTGTCCAGTGGTGCGGTCAGGCGATTGCGGTACAGCAGCGTTCCGTCGAGACCCTCGGCGACGTTCGGATAGCTTCGCCGACTGCTGTCGCGCCCGTCAAAGGTCTGAATCACGGAGTCCTGGTAAGCGATGCCCAGGCTCGTCATGTCGGCCAGCGCGGTGACCATGAAGCTTGTGCCAACGACCTCGCGCATGAACGACTCCTGGTCCAGCAGCATGCCCTGGATGTAGCGCTCCCCGTCACGCCATACCTTGCGAAAGAGCACCAAGTGGCCGCTGTCGAGCAGGCTGAATTCGAAAGGGTCGATTTCGCTTTCGAAGGTACTGATACGCAGGTCCGTCAGCGCCGACACGTTCGCGATCTGCCGATCACCCGGGGCAGCGATGGCTTCAGGCAGGGCACTCTGTTCCTTTCGTTTGGCGCGACTCGGAGTAGCAGCGGATGTCCCTTCTCTTCCTGCCCCCGGCGGAGTCTCGCTTGCGGCTACCTCGCTCTTCTTCGGCAACGCGGCATCCCGTTTCGCATCGCCCACCGACTTGAACCCGGCGTCTTTCCTCGGTTCATTCAGTCTGTCAAATACCTGCTGGCTGTAGTTGTTATCGGACAGCACCTGCCGTTCCGCCGCCCTCGGTTCCGCCCGGTCGAGCGCGTCTTCGTCGACGGAGACCGCCGCCGAAAGCCCGGCCACCGTATCCGCCTCCTTCTCCTCCTCCATGACTGCAGCCGGGGCGTCGATGCCCGATGGCATGGAGCGACGCAAGCCGCTGTCGGCGCTGGATTGCGCCAGGCGGTTGTCGGCGAGAATCGCCTGCAGCTCCCGAGCCAGGCCCAGCCGTCTGCGATATTCGTCCGCGTCGATGCCGAGGCTGGCAGCGTCCGCGCCGTCGGGCGGCAGCAGCGGTGTGCTGAATTCACCGTCGCTGGCGACCTGGAAGTAGCCCAATACGCCGGGCACGTCCGCGTCCACCGGAAATGCAGCCAGCGGTGAGCGCTGCACGAAGTTGGCGCTCGGGTCGCCGGTCACTACCAGGAAGGTGTAGTCCGCAAACGCTCGTGCATCCGCGTCCCTGATCAGCTCGTTGAGACGCGCGTCTATACGTTGCGTGAGCTCTTCGGCGTCGCCCCGGTACTGATGAAACGATTCCCATTTCAGCTGACTGTAGGCCTGCCAGATAAGCACGGCCGTCGGGACCGCGAGACACAGGAAGAACAACACCAGGAAATTTCGCAAGCGAACCCTGTCGAGGCCCTCAAGCAGGCGCTTCGGCAACATGGCCTATCCCGCCGTCACGAGGCGATAGCCGGCACCGCGGACGGTGATCAAAAACTTCGGCGCCTTGTTGTCGGCCTCGATCTTGCGCCTGAGTTTCGCGATGTGGATGTCGACGGTTCGTGTCTCTATGTCGAGACTCCTCGCATAGCCCCACACCTTCGACAGCAACTCCTCACGTGACACGGCTCGGTCGCTGTTCTGGGCGAGGTAAGTCAGGACTTCGATCTCGCGCCTCGTGAAAGCGACCTCGTTGCCGTCTTTCACACCGCTGAGATTCTCCGTGTCGATATCGATATCGCCTATGCTCAGCGTCCGCGCCACTTCCTGGCCAAGCTGCGAGCGCCGCAACACGGCTTCAATCCGCAGCACCAGCTGCTGGATCGAGAATGGCTTCGGAACATAGTCGTCGGCGCCGAGCTTCAGGCCCTGGATAATCTCATCGTCCGAGGTCTTTGCCGTCAGCATGATGATCGGCTGGTAGCGATCTGCCGCGCGTATCCGGTTGCAGATCTGGTAGCCATCCAGGCCGGGCAGCATGATGTCCAGCAGGACCAGGCCAAACTTGCCCGTCAGCGCTTTCTCGAGCCCGTCCGGCCCGGTCGCCGCGCTGTCGACGTCGTAGCCGTGAAAAACCAGCACGTCGATAAGGCCGGTACGAATGGCCTCCTCGTCTTCCACCACCAGTATGCGAATCTGCTTTTTCATCAGTGTCTAAGCTAACACTCCAGCGCGGATCGAGGCGTGATCGAGTGTAACGTTTTTGTAAATTCCCGCCGCGAGATTTTACTTTTGCGCGTCTTATCTGCGTTGCGCATGGCTCTTAAGCTTCCTCCATCGACCCGTTCGACTGACAAGCTTAGGAGACACGACCATGGCACTTATCACTCGCATCTCGCGACTTTTCAAGGCCGACTTCCATGCAGTGCTGGACCAGATCGAGGAGCCGGAGGCGCTGCTCAAGCAGGCCATCCGCGATATGGAGGACGACCTGGCGAGCACGGAACAGCGCATCAAGCTATACACGCATGACCAGGAAGCGCTGACCCAACGCAAGGGCGAACTTGAAGGCGCAATAGCGGAATACAGCGTGCAGCTGGACCTGTGTTTCGAGTCCGGCAAGGACGAGCTTGCGAGAAACATCATTCGCAGGAAGCTCGAGGCAGAGCGATTGCTGAAGCGCCTGAACACCAAGCACGCCGCCAACGCGAAGTACCTTGCCGAGCAGCGCTCGATGCTCGAGAACAACGATGCCACGCTCGAAAGCCTGCGGCAGAAAGCCGAGCTCTTCGCACAACATGCTCCGGCTCACGGCAGCGCTGACTCCGAATTCGACGACATTAGCTGGATGGCCAGGGAGATGGCCGTGGGCGACGACGAAGTCGAGATTGCGTACCTGCGCGAGAGAAACCTGAGGAGCGCGTCATGAAGCGGCCGTCCTTTTTGCATGGCGTGATCGTCGCGGCGGTACTTGGATTTTTCGCCAGCGCCGCTGTTGGCACGCTAACGCCATTCGTTGGGCTGGGTTCGGTGATTCGACTGGTCATACCGGCACTCGGCCTCGCCTACCTGCTGTACCTGTTCGGCCGCAATGAGGAACGGACCGGGCGTGTCACCACGCTGTCGCTCTGGGCTGTACTCGCGGCCCTTACCTGGTGGATGACGCCACCATTGCCGCTTTATCTGCTGGTTCACGTCGGCGCAATCTGGCTGGTCCGGTCGCTCTATTTTTACTCGGGCGTGACTGCCGGCATTACTGGACTTCGGTGTCAGCGCATTGAGCATAAGCGCCGCGGTCTGGGCGATAAGCCGCACCGGCAGCGTATTCCTCGCAACCTGGTTCTTCTTCCTCGTCCAGGCGCTGTTCGTTTCAATTCCTCCTGCGATACGCAGCAGACGCATTGAACAGCGCAAGGCGACGACCGACAACGAAACATTTGACCGCGCGAAACGCGATGCCGACAAAGCATTGCGCCAGTTATTCACACAGTAAGAGGATTTGATCATGAAAACGAAAATCTTGGGAATTGCACTATTCGGTCTGACGCTGGCGTCGATCGCGTACTACCCGGAATTGATGGCGAAGAATATCCAGGCGGATCCGCCGATCAAGCACCACGTAACGGCCAAGCCGAAGATCGACGTCGTGTTCGTCCTGGATACGACCGGCAGCATGAGCGGTCTCATTCAGACCGCGAAGGAGAAAATCTGGTCGATAGCAACAACCATGGCGTCGGCGCAGCAGGCACCGGAGATTCGTGTCGGACTGGTGGCCTATCGTGACCGTGGCGACGCGTACGTGACCAGGGTCGTCGACCTGTCCGCCGACCTCGACTCGGTGTACGCGACGTTGATGGACTTTCAGGCGGATGGCGGCGGCGACGGACCCGAGAGTGTCAACAAGGCCTTGTACGACGCGGTGCACGGTATGTCCTGGAGCCAGCAAGACCGAGGCCTACCAGGTCGTATTTCTCGTCGGCGACGCCCCGCCACACATGGACTACAACGAAGTCCGTTACCCGGAAATCGTCGCGACGGCACGGGAAAAGGGGATTGTTATCAACACGATTCAGTGCGGTGACCTGCCGCTTACCGTTGAGCCCTGGACGCAGATCGCTTCCCTGAGTCAGGGCGAATTCTTCCAGGTTGAGCAGGCTGGGAGCGCCGTTGCCATCAGTACGCCGTTCGACGAGAAGCTCGCGGAGCTGTCGGCACAGCTTGACGACACTCGCCTGTACTACGGTACGCAAGAGGAACGCGAGAAGATGAAGAGCAAGGTTGATGCGACCGACAAGATCCACGCGGGGCTGTCCGTTGCCTCCCGAGCGCGCCGCGCCGAATTTAATGTCTCCGAAGGTGGCAGAGCGAACCTGTTGGGTGAGAACGAGCTGGTCGCTGCCGTTGTGGAAGGCACCGTCGCTCTCGACGAGCTTGATGAGGATGCGTTGCCCGAACCGCTCAAGGCGATGGCGCCAGCTGCGCAGGAAGCGTATGTCGCCGAGCTGTCTGTAAAGCGTGAAGATCTGCAGCGACAGATTCGAGCACTGTCCGAGGATCGCAGCAGCTATCTCGCCAAGAAAGTCGACGAAGCGGGCGGCCTGAAAAGCTCGCTGGACCAGAAGCTTTACGATGCCGTGAAAGAGCAGGCGCGTGAAGAAGGGCTCGAGTACAAGGACGGACCGGCGTACTGACCAGTACCGGCTGCAGTATCGACAAAGGCCCCGCCGGGGCCTTTGTCATATCCGGCAACACCGTCTGGTGTGATTCGATCCGCCGCGACTCCTCGTGCGGGACTCCCGAGGAAAAGGAGCACCCTGCTGAACACATGCGGGTCGCGAAATCTGGCACTATGCTCTGACGTGATAGTCACGGGGAAGAGCATGCGCGGATTGACGATTGTCATATGCTGCACTGCGGTCATCAGCCTTCTCGGCGGCTGCGCCGGGAGGCACGAAGCAGGCACAGACGGCCAACTGAGCAATCACGAGATTCTTGTAGGAAAGCGCGAGCGCAGCTATCTGCTGTATGCACCGGCGAGTGCGGAACCAGAATCCGCACTGCGACCGCTGGTTCTTGTTTTTCACGGCGGCGGTGGCACGGCAAGGGGTATCGTCAAAGAAGTCGGTGAATCCCTTCACGGTATCGCCGATCGAGACGGTTTCTTCGTTGCGTATCCCGATGCCGTAAACAAGATGTGGGATTTTGGCGCCGGGGACGTTTCGGAAGCGCTGGAGATTCGTATCGACGATCGCCGCTATTTTGGCGATCTGCTCGACGAACTCATACGCACGCGTCCCATCGATCCTCGCCGGATCTTCGCCACCGGCATCTCCCGGGGCGGCCAGGCATCGTACTTCGTTGCATGTGCATTCCCGGGCCGCATTCGTGCCATCGCAGCGGTCGCGATGCCCATGCCGGTATTCCAGCTCGACGCCTGTATGGACGCGCCCGGGACCGGCGTCGCCGTTCTCAATGGCACCGCCGATCCCCTGGTGCCCTACGACGGAGGTCAGGTAACGGTGGGCCGACGAGAGCGCGGTGAGGTGATGTCCACGGATGACACCGTGGCATTCTGGCGAGCCAGGAACCAGTGCTCGGCGGAAGCGACCGACGAACAGCTAATCGATTCAGGTAGGGACCGCATGCGGGTACGGCGCACAAGCTGGGAGCAATGCGGGCATGCCCCGGTGGTCCTGTATCGTATTGAAGGCGGCGGCCACACCTGGCCTTCCGGGCGGCAGTACTTGCCGCGATTTGTAATAGGACCCGTCAACCGGGACATCGATGGCGCCGAAGAAATCTGGTCGTTCTTTAGCCGGTTTCAGTAACAAGTAATTGAGGTTATTGGGGTCGAACCACGATTTACCAGAGGAATTCGGAAACGGCGGAATCAACAGCCGGTTCGAATCGATGCCCGGCCACGCCTTGACGGCTGGAATCACGGGGCGTCTGCCAACCCACGGCCTTTGCGGGCCTGAATCCCGCCGAAATTGCGGTTCGATCCCGTTTACGGGCCTGCCCCGAAAATTTTGCTGCTCGGCCTTGAAATCGTTCCGGCTGACCCTAGTTAAGACAGCGTTGGCAATCACTTGCCATGTTTTCAATGGTTTATTTTTTGGAGGCAAAGCAATGTCATTAGTCAATTACGATCCTTTCTTCAGCGTCCGCCAACTCCAGGACGACATCAACCGCGCGTTCTCCGGATGGTCGACAAACGATACCAGTTCCGTCACGGCGGACTGGGTCCCGACCGTCGACATCAACGAGTTCGACGACAAGTTCCAGCTGTACGTCGACGTACCCGGCGTGGACCCGAAAGATGTGGACATTACGCTCGAGTCGGGCGTACTGACCATCACGGGTGAGCGTTTCCTCCAGGCCGAAAAGGCCGGGGAGAACGTGGTACACCGCCGCACGGAGCGTGGCACCGGCCGTTTCTACCGGCGCTTTATCCTCCCCGAGACGGTGGACGCGGACAAGGTCAGGGCGACGGGCCGTAACGGCGTGCTTGAAATCCTGATCCCCAAGCAGGCGAAAGCGATGCCCCGCCGCATCGAGGTGGCGGCTTAGTCACGCCGGCGCGGCAATCCTGCCGCGCAATCCGGCACCTGGAAGCCGGCCGGCAGCTCTGGCTGCCGGCCTTTTGCCGTAGCTACAGCACCGAATTGCGGAACAGGGAGCAGACATGGCCGATTCACGTTTCATCATCGACGTCACCGCAGAGAACTACCCACAGTTAATGCAAACCTCGTTCGAGGTCCCGGTGCTGCTGGATTTCTGGGCCAGCTGGTGCCAGCCGTGCCTGGTCCTGATGCCGATCCTCGCCAGGCTTGCCGAGGAGTACCAGGGAAAGTTCCTGCTCGGCAAATTGAATACCGAAGAGCAACAGGAGATCGCCGCCCGGTTCGGCATCCGAAGTATTCCAACGGTAATGCTGTTCCGCCATGGCCAGCCCGTGGACGAATTCATGGGCGCGTTGCCGGAAAAGGCGATCCGGGAATTCCTCGACCGGCATGTAGCGCGCGAGTCGGATGCGACCGTCCTGAAGGCACGCGAACACCTGCTTGCCGGGAACGCCGCCGGCGCGATCACCCTGCTGGACGAAGCAGTCAAGGCCGATCCGGACAACCCGCGGATCGCCCTTACCCTGGCTGAGGCTCAGGCGGCTATTGGCGACATCGCCGCCGCCGAGGCGACCCTGCATAAGCTGCCGGCGGACGAGCAGAACAAGCCGGAAGTCACTGCCCTGCTCAACCAGTTGTTCTTCGAGGGCCAGCTGGCCGGGGCCCCCGATGTTACCGAGCTCGAGGCAAGACTCGCGGCCGATCCGGACGATCGTCAGGCCCAGCTCCAGCTGGCATTACGGAAGGTCGTCGAGCATGACTACGAGATGGCTATGGAACTGCTCCTGCAGCTAATGCAGAAAGAGCGCCGTTTCGGGGACGACGCCGGACGACGCAGTCTTTTGAAAGTATTCGAACTGCTCGGGGATGACCCGCGAGTGAGCCGGTATCGCAGGAAAATGGCTGGGCTGCTGCACTGACCACCCTCTGCAGTGATCTGATTGGGGTCGAACCGCGATTTCGCGACGAATCAGATGAGGTCGATCCCGGTTTCTAGTCGCGGCTCGCGATCCTGACCCCATCGGTCACCCGGTCGCTGGGGTGTGCGACTACCCGTTCTCCGGCAACGAGGCCGTCGCGGATCTCGGCAATGATGCCATTGCGTTGTCCCACCTTTACGTGCCGAAGCCTTGAGCGACCTCCCTCCTCAACGAACAGCGACCATTTGTCGCCGTCCCGGAACAGCGCCGTCAATGGCACGGTCAGAATGCCATCGGCATCCCACAGCACAACTTTCGACTCTACCTGATAGCCGTGACCGAGCCTCTCCCAGCCGTCGGCGCCGACGAAGTCAATGATCACATTGACGCGCTGTTCCTCGATGCCGAGCGCCGAAACCTTGAGGAAGCCGAAGGGTTCGACGAGCCTTACACGGCCCTCGAGTGACTCAGTACCGCCCCAGTTGTCGATGATGACGTGCTGGCCTGCCTGGATCTTGACGGCATCCATCGACAGGTAATCGACGACGATCTCGAGGTCTCCGGGATCTCCGATTTGCATCAGTACGTCGCCTTCGCGAACGACGCGCTCGCTACGATCCACTAGCTTCAGGATACGGCCGCTGACTGGCGAAGTAATCGGAATGCATTCGCAATCAATTCGCGAGCCACGCGTCTCCAGCGGAGAGACCAGTTGCGCCCGTGCGAGTTCGAGTTCGTAATTTCGGACCTGCTGTGCGGCGCGAGCGGTATCCAGCCCGGCACGACGTGCCTTGAAATCGCGCTCCGCACTGTCGAGGTCGCGCTTTGAGACGCTGCCGTCCACAATCAGTTCCTGCATGCGCGCGTACTCCGAGCGCGCGAACTCATACTGCGCCTCGGCGTCCTTGACTGCCGCCGCGGCCAGGTCACGAGCTGCCTCTGCAGCCTGGATCGCGGCACGTGCCTGCGCCTCGCTTCGCGGATCGAGAAAGCTCGGATCGCCTGGTTCGATTTGCGCAAGCACGGTCTCATTCGCCGTAACCGGATCACCGACGTGCCGGTCGATACGCAGCACGCGCCCGGCAACCGGCGCCGAGAGCGTATAGACATCGTGCACGCGCGTCTCCCCTTCCTCGTCGAGCGTGACAACGAGTGGCCCCGGCCGGACGTCGACGAGATCGACCGTAACGGGTCTTGGCATGAAGCTCAGTGCCAGGGCCGTGGCGATGACGCCAACGATGGCGGCCCACATTACGATTCGCTTGGTGTTTGCGGTCACGGTTTACTCCCGGGTCTTCAGGACCTCGATGAGGTCGAGGTGCTCGACACGATGGCGGACGATCAGTGCTGAAATCAGGGTCGCAGCCAGCGCGATGACTACGGCCAGGCCGTACGTCGAGGGCTCGATCGTCAGCGGAATGCGAAACAGCTCGGTATTGAACGATGCCGCCATGAGCTGCGAGAGGCCACGGCCGAGCAAACAACCAAACGGCAGCGCAATGGCGATCAGCAATCCAGTTTCGCCGAGCAGTATGTAGGAGATCTCTGCGTGGCTGAAGCCGAGCACACGCAGTGTTGCGAGTTCGCGGCCGCGCTCCGAGAGCGCGATACGCGCGCTGTTGTAGGCTACGCCGAAACCGAGTGCGCACGCCAGGCTGGAGAAAAGCGTAATAAAGACCATTATGTGCTCGACGATAGTGCCATAGAAGGAATCTATCGCCGCCCGGCGTAACATCACGGCCGATACCAGCGGCAGCTCTTTGAGCTTGGCGTAGAACGCGGCCTCGTGGCGGCTATCGATCAGCAGGTTCACGTACTCGGCGCTCGGGCGTTCCTTGAGCATGCGATTCAATGCATCGATATGAATGAATGCGGGCGCTGCGATATAGGTCTCGACCAGCCCGACGACCGGCAAGGCGACTTCCGGCCGGCGGCCCTCGAGTATCTCGAGCCAGACCCTATCGCCGATCGACACACCGAGCTTTTCGGCGAGGACCGTGCCAAGCACCAGGCCGTCGGGTGGTACCGGCACCACTCGTGCCGTCGCGTCGTCGAAGATGGGCTGCAACCAGGCATTGCTCTCGAGGCCGGTGAGCGAGCCCCGGTGGGTAATCGGTCCGACCGACAGGTCAGCGCCGACAATGCGCATCGGCTCTGCGGCAAGCACACCCGGCAGGTGCTCGAAGTCCCGAACAATAGAGTCGGACTGTGGCTCGGCGAGACCGATCGTGGCGTCCTGGTGCTGGGCGTGAAAGAAGTAACTCTGTCCCAGGTAGTCCAGCGAATCGTTCCACTGCATGGCGAGCACCAGCAGACCGACGGCTGCCGCAACCCCGATCACGGTCATTGTTGAACGCTTCGGCGAACGCAGAATGTTCCGTATGATTATGCGCGATCCCTGGTCGAGCCAGCGCGCCGCGCGTGTATCCCAAAGCCGCATGCGACGGAAGACGGCGGGCGCCGGCGGGTTCATGGCCTGTGCCGGCGGCAATCTCGCCGCACTACGAACCGCGCCAGCCGAGCCGAGCAGCGCCGAGGTCAGGCTGACGGTAACGGCGATCACGATAGCGCTCGTACTCGGCCGGTACAGGAGTATCGGGAAGCGGAAAAGATCGGCGTACATCTGGGTATTCATGCGGCCGAGCCAAGTGCCGGCCACGATTCCGATCAGGCTGCCGACGAGAACTATGCCGATTACGAACTTGGCGTAATGAACACCTACCTCGGTGCTCGAGTAGCCGAACGCTTTCATGAGGCCAATCTGGCCGCGCTCTGTCGTCACAAGGCGCCCCAGAACCATGTTGGTCAGAAACGCCGAAATAACCAGGAAGATCGTCGGCAGGATCATCGACATGGTCCTGAGCTGCTCCATTTCGTTCATAACGAACCAGTTGGAGAGCTGGTCTTCGCGCGCAATCGCACCCACACCGCCGTAGCGCTCGAGCATGCGATCAACTTGTTGCATCACCTGCTCGGTGTTCGCGCCGCGTTCGAGATCCAGCGATACGCCGTTGAATGCACCTTTCAGATCGTAGGCTGCTGCAAGCGTCTCGTGGCTCATCCAGAGAATGCCGAAGCGGCGGTCGTCGGGCATCAGCGCCCCCGGGCCTAGTGCATAAACGAATTCCGGCGACAGCGCGGTCCCGACGACGCGAAGCTCGCGGCGATGACCGTTGATTACGGCAACGATCTGCTCACCGTTTACCAGATTGTGCGCCTCCGCAAACGGCTCGTTGAGCACCACTTCGTCTTCGCCGCCCTCCACCGGGAGGCGGCCGCTGCGAAGCACGAGCTGATTCAGCACGGGCTGCCGCCCTGCGGGAACAGAGACGAACTGACCCATCACAGGCTCGGCGAAACCTTTGATATCGATTGTTGCGACGCGTGACACTCGCGTCTGTACCGTACGCACTCCAGGGAGCGCGGCGATGCGTTGCTCGACGCTCTCGGGTGCGCGTTTGACCCATGCAAAAACATCGCCGAAGCGGTAGCGCTCGTAGTACGCGGCCGTGGTTTCATCCAGCGCCTCGAGCGTCGACAGCGACATGATCAATGCGGCGATGCCCGCAGCGACGACCATGCCGATCGCCAGTACCTGGCCCCGTAGATGCCAAAGGTCTCGCAGCACTTTGCGGTCCATCGCGCGCATTACCATGCCAGCTCCGCCACCGGCCGACGCTCCGCGTTTTCCTCGGCGCTCGCAACGACGCCGTCCGCGACGTGCAGCACCCGATCGGCCATCGAGCCGATGACCGTGTTGTGGGTGATGACGGCCGTCGTGGTGCCGAGTTCGCGATTGACCTGGTCGATGGCCTGGAGGACCAGGATGCCGGTCTCGCTGTCAAGCGCGCCCGTTGGCTCGTCGCACAGCAGGATCTCGGGTTGCTTGGCGATAGCACGTGCGATCGCCACGCGTTGCTGCTCGCCACCCGAGAGCTGCGCCGGGAAATGATGCAGACGCTTTTCCAGACCGACGATGCCGAGCGCCTCGCCCGGATCGAGCGGACGATCTGCAATCTCGGTGACCAGGGCGACGTTCTCCTCTGCCGTCAGGCTGGGTATCAGATTATAGAACTGGAAGACGAAGCCGACGTGATCACGCCTGAAACGGGTGAGTTCGCCCTCGTCGGCCCCCGTGAGTTCGTGATCGCGAAAAATCACGGTGCCGGACGTCGCCGTATCGAGACCTCCTATGATGTTCAGTAGCGTCGACTTTCCCGACCCCGATGGGCCCAGTATGACGACGAGTTCGCCCTCGTAAAGATCGAGATTGGCGCCTCGTAAAGCATGGACTTCGACGTCACCGCTACGGTAGACCTTGGTGATGTCGCGTCCCGTCAGTGTAGTGATCATGGCAGCGCTCTTGGCGGCTGACTCCCATTGCACTCGAGTCTGACGGCCAGCTCAATCCGCAGAATCCCTGATGTGTGTATCGAGTTGGCTCTAGCCGACCCGATTACTCGCCGGTGACATCGGACGCCCTGGCGGATGCGCGACGAGGCTGTGGCAAGCTCTTATAGACGGCAGCGATGCTGCCTGCTATCCATGATTTGCGGCCCCGGGGCCGCAGGAGGATGTAATGATGAACGATATCGAGAGCCTGTTCGGAAAGACGGTTAGCGAAATCGAGCGTATGCTCAATTCGAAGACGGTCGTAGGTGATCCGATCGAGATCGAAGGCAACACACTGATCCCTCTTGTAAACGTCGGCTTTGGCTTTGGCGTCGGCAGTGGCGAGGGTACCGAGCCTAAGAAGGGCAGCGGCCATGGGGGCGGAACCGGCGGCGGTGGCGGCGTGAAACCGGTGGCGCTCATCGTCGTCAATGCCGACGGCGTTCGCGTCGAACCCGTCAAGTCGGGCGCAGCTTCCCTGTTTGAGACCGTTGCCGAAACGGTGGGCAAAGTGGCATCGGCCAAGGGAGAAGAGCTGTCCCACTGATGGCGGATCGCTACTATGCTCACGTCTGTGATCGTATTCGTGCTGCTAGTGGTCGCCGTGCTCGCCATCCCGTTGTCACTTACGTATGACCTGTCCACCCGGACAGGCTACAAGAACGACCTCCGTGTCGCCTGGGCATTCGGTCTACTGCACTTCCGCATGCCGACGAATCGCCCTGCGACTGCGGACGCGGAAAGGACGAAACCGGTCGATACTGGTGCAAGACGATCGTCGGCCTGCGAACCGGGTGGCTTTGCCATCATCAGGCAGAAGGCATTCCGGCGTCGGGTAATCAGGTACGCCGGCGATCTCTGGCGCGCCATTCACAAGGAGGACGTTCGGGTCAACATCCGCGTCGGTTTGGGCGATCCCGCCAGTACCGGCCAGCTCTGGGCCTTTGCTGGTCCGATTGCCGGCATGCTCACAGTTGTCGAGGGGGCGGCGGTCTCTGTCGTGCCCGACTTCTTTGATGCGACCCTCGAATTGAATAGCCATGGAAACATCCGGATAGTTCCCCTGCACGTCCTCTACCTGACCGCGGCCCTGCTGCTGTCGCCGCCGATATGGAGGGGACTTGCGGCAATGCAGCGTGCGAGGTGACAGATGGCCAGTCTGCGTGTCCGGGAGCTGCATCGGGGAGAGACTCTCCGCATCCATGCAGTCGAGTCTCTCGACGTTCAGCGTGTAAGTACGCAGACCGGTTGCCAGGCGTTCGCCCGGCTGCAACCCGTCGCTGTGATCGTACGCGATTCGGGTGGCGTGAAGGCTTTCGACATGGTCGCAGCGGAAATCGATCTTGCGGGCCTGAGGACGCTCGTTCCCGAACTCGACGACGCCATCAACGATGTCCGTCACGCACCGATGAGCCCCCGCTAGGGTGGCTGATTTGTAAGGGTTACGGGGTTCGGGAGAATACCTGCTCTGAGGGCGAACTGGTTGCCAGATGTTGCTTCCTGCTACCATTGTTGGCTGATCAACAGGTTTTCACGAATGCATGTTGCGACAAACAGCAGGAGTCTTCGAAAAATTATGCCAGCTGACCTCTTCAAAGTTATCGCCAGGTTCGAAAACGCCGAGGGCCGGCCGTTTTTCGGATCTGAATACAGGGTAACGCTGCTCGATCGGGACCGACTGCTCGATGACAAGCTCGGTTCGACCTCGCTCGACAATGACGGCACCGCCGAGTTTATTTTCTCGGCTGCAGACATCCTTTCCATCGACTCGATCGGCGAACGAACACCTGACATTTATTTCGTCATCACAGAGAATGACAATGAAGTGTTCCGTTCCGAGATTTTTCCCGACGTCGATTTCGACGCGACCGATCCGGTCACCGGCCGGCAAGACTACGTAACCAGAGAATTCGGGCCGTTCCGCGTAACCGGATAGATGCCAGCATCAGATTGACAGGGATCGGACCGCGATTGAATGACAGCGCTCAGCCCTCTCGCAAAGCGAGTGAAGGCTCGAGTTTCGCCAGCCGAATTCCTCCAAGCGCGGCAGCCGCGCTCGCCGTCGCAACGGTCAAACAGCATCGCGATCATGAAGTGCGATGGCAGCAGCCGGCACACAGCCTGGCCTCCGCCGACACTTTCGGCCAGCAGCGTGTTGAGCCCTGCCTGGACGCCGAAGTAGGTAACGACGGCGATTGCCCAGCCGAGCACACCCGTCATCAATGCCTGCAGGATGGGGAACGACACGATGCTGCGGGTACGAAAACCCGTCAGGCGCAATACGCTGAAGTCACGCTGTTTGCGCTCGATGTTGGCCCACACGCTGCTGCCGAAGGAGATGCCATAGCCCACCGCGGCGATGCCCGCGATGATCCAGAAGACGATGCTCAGATTGCGGTCGAGTGACTGCACGAGCTCGATATCGGCCTGCCGCGTACGCACATCGATTCCCCTGGCCATCAGGCCGCGACGCAGTCCCGCCACGTCCGCGAGGTCCCGCGCATAGAGTCGAAACCCGGAAAACTTCCTCGAATCGTCCTGCGCCGGTGAACCCTCCCAGCCCAGCGGCGGCACGGCGCGGCCGTCCAGGAAGTCCTCGACCGCCACCAGCAGTTCGTGGGAAACGAACATGCCGTCACGATCGAAGGCGCCCGCGGGCGCGACACCCGTTACCGTCAGCGGCAGCAGAACCGTTTCCTGTTGGCCCTTGTAGGTCCGTGACAGTATGCCTTCCGCGCCGGCGCCGTCGGCGAACGCCAGCTTGTCGGCGGCATCCTGCGACAACACGACAGCGTCAAAGCCCGACGGCGGGTCGAGATCCCTTAACACCGGGTCGCCTGCCGCGGACGGAATGAGTTCCACGCTGATGATGCGTCCGGTGTCACTGTCCGGCAGCCGCAAACGCATACTCGCCGAAATCGAGCGCGTCCGTGGCACGATGAACGCGACATCGTCACGCGCCGCCATCTGTTCGAACCAGTCGGGACCGAAACTGCCGCTGCCCACCGGTCGGATCTGGCGGTAACGCGGATCGTCCTCGAGCGGCGCCAGCAGGTTACCGATGATGCCGAATTTGAGGCCGAACAATACCAGCAAGGGCAGCAACACGGCGCTGAGCGCGAGTATGAAGCAGGAGGTCATCACGCGTTCGTGCACGTAGTCGCGAAACGCAAGTTCCACGATAAGCCGTGACCGCGAGTTACGGCGCCGCATCCGACACCGTGACATGCATCGAGTTGCCGCTGAGCGCGTCGATCGCATGATCGATCATCTGCAATCCCGCGCTTTGCATCAGCCTGTGAGCGTGGCTCGCGACGATCAACGTCACGCCCAGTTCCTCGACCAGGCCAACCATTACCTCCATGATGCGCTCGGCATGGAGAGGATCGACCGACGCCGTCGGTTCGTCGGCGATCAGCACGCTGGGATCGTGAGCCAGGGCACGCGCGATAGCGACACGCTGGCGCTGGCCAATCGACAGTTTCGCCGGTCGCTTGTCGAGCTGCGCCGCAATGTTCAGCCGCTCGGCCCAGTGCTCCGCGACGTCTTCCGTCGATCGATCCACCAGGCGCCGGGACAGGGTGATATTGTCGCGAACCGTCAAGTACGGCAACAAGCCGCCGCTTTGCAATACGTATCCGATGTGCCGGCTGCGCAAGTCGCTCAGGTAGTCGGCATCCGTGGACTCCCACGCAGCGGCAATGTCGTGTACCTCGCCATCGCCAGCTGCCCGGAAATCGAATTTCGAGCTATGCGTCGGCCGCAGTATCATCGCCAGGAGTTCGAGCAGCGTGCTCTTGCCCGAGCCGCTCTCACCAACGAACGCGAGCTTCGCGCCCTTCGCGATATCGAGCCGCGGTACGCTCAGCCGGAACTCGGTGCCCCCAGCTTCGTAACTCTTCACCACATCGCGCAGTGAGAAAACGAGCTGCCTCAGGGCAGAGCCTCCAGAAGCAACGGGTATACCGAGTCGCCGTCGACGGCCTCACCGTCGAGGGACACCCACAGGTCCACGTTGTCGTGCAGCGCGCGGTAGTAGGCGACCTTGCCGTCGAGTTGATTGATGAATTCAAATTGCCGCTGAGCCGGCCATTGCTCCCAGATACTCAGGTCGAGATACATGACCTCGCTCTTGTAGGGCAGCCCTTCGAGGTACTCACGCATGTAACCGAGATCCGCGAGGCTCTGGCCACCGACGGCCCGTGTCGAGGTCTTCGCCGCTTCCGGGTCCCGACTGATGCTCGCCGCGAGGCTCTTCAGTTCATCGAGAAAATCATCCGGCGCGAGCGCGCCTTCCTCGGCTGTGATCAGCACCTGGCGCAAGACTTCGTGCAGGTCGCTCAATTGATCCCGCGTCAGGAGTACGCGCACATCGAGCGCGCGCTCAGTCGGCTTGTCGAAGTCACGGTCGATCATCCAGGCATTGAAGAGCGAGGGAACGCCCGCGCCGCTCTGCTCCTTGAGGTATTGCATGCGGAGGCCGTAACCGAGTCGATCGATCTTTTCCTGGAAGACCTCAAGTTCCGAGGTCGCTGTCGAGTCCGCGAGGCGTTCCGGTGGTTGTCCGCTCGCCGCCGCTCGTACCTGGGCGGTGAGCTGGTTCGTCAGCGTGGTGAGCGCCTTTTCAAACTGACCGACGTCGCCCGTCGCGACCGGGTAATAGAAATCGCCGATGCCACCAACCGCCGACAATTGCCGGTATTCCTGTTCGGCATAGGCGTGATCGTCCGCGCCGGCCGGCGTGCGCAAGTGAAACACGCCGAGCGTAATACCCTTGTCGCGAGCGAGCCGCTGCAGCGACGCCGCATCCAGCTTCGTGCTCGAGAGCGGGTCGTCAGCCGCGCGCGGCCCCGCATCGGTGATCAGGATAATGTAACGGGCGTAGAAGTCGTTCCAGGCAGGCGAACGAATGGCCTGGTCGATGCCCGCATACGCATCTTCGTCGAATCCCTCGCTGGAGACCGGCGCCGTCTTGACCGTCTTTATGCTGGACAGAAACTCGTCGCCATTGTCGCTGGCAAGGTCGGTGTAGCTGCGGCTCACATATTCCAGTCCGGGCACGGCCGCGGTGTTGTCTCGGTAGGCAACCAGGCCGTAGCCAACCCGGTCCGATAATTTCGCGGCATCGATAGAGCGATTCACGCGTTCCATCACGGACTGCGTGGCGTCGATGTAAGGCTGCATGGAAATCGTCGAGTCGATGACAAAGACGATACCGGTCCGGAACGCCGCCGTGATCGTCGCGGTATCCTGCAGGGGTATGGTCGCGACATGCAGCAGGCGCGCCTGCTGGCCGCCGACCAGTACGTCCTCGTGATCGAGAATGGGCACGAGGTAAAAATTGCGGCGCACATCGACGTTGTGCCCGGGCTGAATGGCTACGATGGGTGAGTCCTTGCTCGCACCAGCCTCGGCCTGCTTGCGCAGCTGCCGGTACTTCGCCGCATCATTTTCGTTGACAATGGTTTTCAGGGAATCCCGGTCGCCAAAAAGAGGCACGCGCGCCTGTTCGGCCGGATCGCGAAACGCGACGGTCAGGGTCTGGTTCCAGCGCACGGCCTCGTCGTCATCCATCCAGCCGACAATTGTGCCGTTGCTGTCGCTGCCGACCCGGATCCATTTTCTGCTGCCGCTGTCACGCCGCTCATAGACATAGTAGGTCGAAAACGGAGGAACCGTGCGCGCATTGAGCGCATCTCCCATGTCGCGGTACAGCGCCGCGCCCGGCACCGCAATGACGCGCTGGTAAAGCGCCTCTTTTCCTTCCTGAACGAGCGGGCGCTCGGGCTGCGCCTCCGCCACCTCAATGAAGGAGTTCGCCATGACGATCAGGGCAAGTGCTGCAAACCTGACCGGGATACGCTGGACTGACATCGACACTACTCCCATTGCAACAACAAACGCTCCGCCTCGGCATTACCTTTGGCGCTGGCCTGCTCGGCCCAGTTCCGCAACTCGTCGAGGCGCTCTGCCGCGGCCTCGTGACCGGCATCGCGCGCTTGCCGGTACCACTTGTAGGCCTGGAAAGGATCCGGCTCGTCCATCAGACCCGAACTCTCCGAATAGTGATTCGGATCGTAAAACGTTGCCAGTTGAAATGCCGCCAGCCCGTCGCCACCACGCGCGGCAAAGAAGTACAGCAACTGGGCATCGGCCTTGCGACCGTCATCCTGGAATTCGCTGGCGCGAGCGAGGGCCTCGGCATAGTCCGGGCCTTCGGGAGCCGCCTTCAGGGCATCGATGATCTCGCGGGCCGTGTCGCCGCGCTCCGCCCCGGACTGCGCGGGCGCCACGGTTTCCAGCGGCGGCGCCGTAGCCGGAGCCGGTATTGGCTCAGGCTCGGGTCCGGGCCGAGTCAGAAAAATCACGGCGAGAGCGATCGCAATGGCGACGGCAATACCGGCTATCAGGCGCGGGTCGACCCGGCCACGACTGCGGTAATACGCAAGGGTAAGAGGTTCCACGATGCTGATACTCGTTTGTTGGTAACCTCTGGACAGAGTAGCGCCGGGACACGACTTTGCAAAGGACTTTCTTCAACAGGGTTGCAGTACTTGTCCTTATTGCCGTCGCACTTTACACAGGCGCCGGATTCCTGCTCGCACCGCGCCTTCTCCAGGCCTGGATGGAAGCGGCGGTTGCCGAACACTCTGATCAGAGCCTTCGCATCAGGGAAGTCAAATTCAATCCGTTTACGTTCAGGCTGGTATTGACGGACACCACGCTGCAGGACCCGAACGACGATCGGCTGCTTGGCATTCCGGGGGTTTCTGCGCGAGTCGATTTGACGAGAGTATTCGCCGGCACTTTGGTTTTTCGTGACGCCGACATACGCGACGCAAGAATTTCGTCGCCTGCCGATGGCGATATCGTCGCCGCCCCCCGTCTGCATGCATCCAGTATCGCCGTCGACATGTCGAACTACACGACATTCGTCGACAATCTGCGATTCGAGGGAACCGAATTTCGACTGGAGCGCGATCCGGCAGGCGGGCTGAATTTGCCAGGCTGGCTCGTCCGCCTGGCGATCGATCCCGCCGCGGCAATGATCACCCTCCGAAGGGCCGAGATCGTCGGCGCACACGCAAGCTTTGCGGACCGGCAAAGCTTGCCATCGGTACGGCTGCAAGCCGATGCCATCAATGGCAGGATTCTGCGTCAGGGTGCCGGCTCGGCAACGACGGTGGATCTCGACTTCAAGGGACGCCTGGTCGACTCCGGCTTTGCCACGATTGCCACCCGCTGGCGCGCCTCCGATCCGCACAATGCCTCGAACGTGAAACTGACCTTGACGGATTTTGATCTGACAGTCGTTTCGCCCTATATCCGCGAAGTGACCGGGCACGGGGTCCGCGCCGGTCGCCTGGATCTCGACTTCGGATACGAACGCGACGACAGCTCGCTCGAAACACAGGGGCGTGTCACGATCAACGAGCTGCGCCTGGATGAGCGTACGGGCAGTGCAATACGCGAGGCATGGCCGCTTGAGCTCGCGGTGGCACTCCTCGAGGACAGCAATGGGTTCATCGGCATTACGCTTCCTGTCCACTCGATGCCAGCGGAGGCCGGGTCTACAGTCGCCGCCCGGTTGACGAGTCGCCTGCACGGCCACGTCCTGGCGGTGACCGCAAATCCCTTCGGGGAAATGGCGGCTCTCGCCGGCCTGCCGGATGAGCCGCTGAACCGTGTCTCCTTCCAACCCGGCAGCGCGGAAACAGCGCCGTCTGCAGCAGCGCGAATGACCGCGCTGAGCGCGGCACTCGCGGCGCGGCCAAGGCTGGGCCTGACGATTTACCCGGCCTATGACCCCGTTGTCGATCGACTTGCACTGGCCGCACGGCAGCTGCGGCTGCATGTCGCGCTTGCGACGAGCGAGGGTCCGCCCGGTCAGGCCGTCGAAAAGCCGATCGATTTCAGCAATTTGAAGGCGCGAGGGATCCTGGATGAGTTCTCGGACGCGCGTTTGTCGCCATCGGTTCGCGCAACGATCAGCCGCCATTATTCGGAGCAGGACGAGAAGTTTTATCGGGCCGTTTTCGACGCGCTGGTCGAGAACGAAAAAGTGCCGGCAACAGCGCTCGAAAGACTCGCCGGATACCGTGCCCAGTCGTTCGTCAACGCTCTGAAGACGAACGGAATATCGGCCGAGCGGCTGACCCGACGCGACGTTGTGGAGTTGACGGTTGCCGATCAGGAGACCATCAATCTGCGTCTCGAGGCTTCGGTACAGACGGTGGGGTCGAACCGCGATTAATCGGGTTGTAGAACCGTAGTGTAGCAAGCTGCGGTTCGACCTTCATATGCACGGTTCGCGGATTGACACGGGCAAGGGTTGTGCCAGCCGCAGGCCGGAGGGACTTACCGTAGACGAAATATAGTCCGCGGTAAGTTTGAAAAAAGGCGTATAACACTGCTGTCCGCTGCCCCCAGCGTGCCTGTTACGATGGCAACCAGCCCGAGGTTTGATGTTATGAACACCCGCCGAAATCCCAGTCACACCTTCTTGGCTACCATCTTCCTTATTAGTGCCGCGTTCTTGCCCGCCGCCATCCAGGCTCAAATGGACATGAACATCATGATGCAGTGGGCCGATACAACCGTCATTCGTTGGAAGATTATCGGTGATTACGAGCGGGACGACCTGATCCTCAACGTCGGCACGAACGGCTATGCCCCGGTAAAGGATCATGTCGAGATCACCTTTGAGTACACGAACGAGGGCAACGGCGGGCTCGTGGGTACGCCGACTATCGTCGACTCGCCAACCCAGATTGGCGAACTTCGCAATGGTGCAGAAGGATGCCGCGCCCCGACGATCTCCGGCCATTACGAGCGCGCAACAATTGAACTTATCGAAGACGGGCTGGGCGGACAGCTCGCGATGACCGTGCGCACCGATTATCCGGCGGGCCTGGTACCAGTAGCCTGTACCGGCGGCAATCAGCCTTCCCCGGAACGGTCATCGATCAACCACGAAGACTTGATCGTTCCCGGCATAATGATGCTTGCCATGGGCGACGAAATAGCGACCCCGGAACTTCGTGTCGCCCCGGACAGGAAGTCATTCATCGTAAAACGCGGTGGCTGGAGCTACGTCTATACACCGACTAAAGTGAAATAGGCTGGCTTGTCGCCTGTGACAAGTGAGCGCCGACGCGAAGACTGTCAGAATGCGAGTGATTTATTCCAAATTTTGTCAATTGACCGGTTCCCCCGGGCGTCCGTTGCCTGGATGCCATCGCTGTACACAACAAGGCACAGCTAACGCCCACATTAAACACACATCTATATTCGGTTCCGGTACACGGTAAGATAGGCGTGCCTGCCGTCATAGAATGTGTCAATAGCGGGCGCGCACTCACAATGCCGGTCCCGAAGCCGTAGATCGACAAGGGATTTTCCAGGTGATTCGGTAACGACAATGCAAGACGTAATGAAAGACTGGCTGTTTGACCCGGTCGTCGGCAAGCTCCTTTCCGCCGTGCTCGCCGTCATTGTTGTCTTCACCGTCGTACGTTACGCGCAGCGGGCGCTTGGGCACTACGTCGAGGATGCGCAACGTCGGTATCGCCTTCGGAAGCTCATTACCTTCTTCGGTTATGTCCTCGCGATATTTTTGCTATCGATCGTCTACAGCGACAAGCTGTCCGGACTGACGGTCTTGCTCGGCGTTCTCGGCGCGGGCGTCGCTTTCGCCTTGCAGGAGATTATTGTCAGCGTTGCCGGCTGGATTGCTCTGTCAGTCGGCCGCCTGTACGACGTCGGTGATCGCGTTCAGCTTGGCGGCATCCGGGGTGACGTAATCGATATCGGTGTGCTGCGGACGACCCTGATGGAATGTGGCGGCTGGATCAACGGCGATCAATACAGTGGCCGCATCGTCCGCGTTGGCAACAGTTTCATTTTCAAGGAACCGGTATTCAATTACTCATCGGACTTTCCGTTCCTTTGGGACGAAATCACGGTACCGATCCGCTTCGGTAGCGACTACGAATCGGCACGCAGATTATTTCTTCAAGTGCTCGATGATGTGACCGGAGAGCACGCGCGTCGCCTGCAAGGCGACTGGCGCAAGATGACCGACAAATACCTGATCGAGGACGCCCAGCTGCAGCCGATGGTGGCGCTGAAGATCACAGACAACTGGGTCGAATTCGTATTGCGCTACGTCGTCGATTACAAGAAGCGGCGAAGCACCAGGGACCGAATCTCATCAAAAATACTCGACGTTATCGAAAAGTCGGGCGGCAGGATTTTGCTTGGCGCGCCGGCATTCGAAGTTGCATCGATTCCACCGCTGCAGGTTGAAGTCCAGAAAGCCGAATGAGGGTTACTGCCCGCTACTGCTGCCAGTGTTGCATGTGCATATGGGCCTGTTCGAGAAGCGCTCCCTGTTTCGATGCGTAGTCGATGTCCGGATGATCGATGTAGTACTGTGCGACGAATTTGCGGGATCTGCCGACCGCATCCTTGCTACCTTCAATGCCGGTGAGAAGGAAAAGCGTCGCGCGATTTCCTTTGCGAAACAGGAACGCCTTGCGGCCCGGGCTCTCAAGAATTTCCTCTGGCGCCGCGCCGCCGTTTGCGAATGTCGCGTTGAAGTCGATTTGTTGGGCTGGTAGCTGGTCAACGTCGAACATGTCCGACAGCATGAATTTGAAGACGTAGCCGACCTGGCCCCTCTGGCCGCCGGCGGCACCGTAAATGCACTGACTCTGCAAGATCGGGATGTGCTCCGACGCCGCGTGACGCCTGGCACCCGTCGCCTGTAGCAGTGCGCTTGCGGTCGCTTCGGTCAGGTACGGGGCCGAACAGGCATCCGGAACCTCGGCGAAATACGAGTTTGCCTCATCGCCGGAGCCGGCACCACCAACGTCCGGTTCGTAGTAGATGATGAACTCGATTGTCGCCACCGGCTCGCCGGCGTAGCTGCATTCATGCACCTCGCTGAGGATGACCTGCTCGTCCACGGGCGCATAGGTTCGGAACGTGGAATAGAAGACACTGCCGCTGTCGCCATCGATGGTCTGCTCATAGGTGTCATTCTGTTCTCCGGTCTTCGGGCTATAGCGCTTGCGCTTACACTCCAGTTTTGTCTGCGGTTGCGCCCCTGAGTAACTGAATTCGTAGCCGAAACGGGTACACGGATATTGCTGGTCCGGGGACCAGTCGCAGGTTTCTTCGCCCTTGATGTAGATCTTGTGCGCCGGTTCGCAAACGGCCTGAATGCCGTTCTCGTCGGTGCAAACCTCACCGGAAGCCACGTTGCTCAGGCTGATCGTCGAGGGTTCATGGTAATAGACGCCTGGCTGAAGCGATTGCCCGGCAAGCGCCGGCGCAACGAGAACGCAGATAACGCCCGGCAGCTTCCGGCGAAGTAGAAACACCACTCTCTGACGATTCATGCACATCTCCAGTAATCGATTACGCCACCGCCTCATTCAGGGCCGATACGCTCCACGAGCCATGCATGCATTTTTTGCTCGAAACCGGAGAGTCCCCTGATCGAATCCCGTTCCTCTCGCAATAACGGCGCACAGCGGCTGACGTTTTGCAAATGAAACAGCCTTGCTCGAACCGAAGACGCGAGGAAGCGGTTTATGTTGCGCTTTCGCCGCTCTTCAAATGCGTACTGCAACGCTTGTTCCGTGAAGACATCGTGCTGATTGCTGATAAGGTAAAGATTCAGTGCGCCGCGCGGAACGCCAATCGGCCCGTCAGGCGATTCCCCCGCGAGCAAGCAACGGCGCTCCAACAGTTCTTCCGCGTATCGGGAGGCAACCACTCTCAGTCTGCTTGCCGCTTCCTCGAAGAGATGCATGGGCGCAACTCGTCGAAGCCCGAATTCACGTGTACCGCACAGCTCGGGCTGGAAGATACTGTAGTAGCTAAGCGTCGCTTCAGCGTATCGACCCAGGCTGACCTCTTCTTCACCGCCGTCGAGAAGCCGCGCGATGTGATCGCATTGACTTTCCCGATCGCATTCGGAGCGATCGACCGCAGGCGTAATCTGGATGGTGGCGTGCATACGGGCGCTATTCATCAAGGTCGAATCCGAACTCCCTGGCCATCTCGTCGGTATCCTCCTGGAAGGAAGCCTGCTCTTCATCGGATTTCTGCATCTTCTCGAAATCCGTCCGAATCGCCGCTTCAATCCTCTTCACATTTTGCGCTGCCGATTCCTGTCGCTCGTCTGACAATCTACCGGCCACCGCGGACTGCTCCTGGTTACCCGCAAATTCGAAGTAGTCGCGAGCATGCGCGTAGTAGTCCGTCGCCATCAACCCCATTAGGCCCTCACCGCCAGCGACCGTGCTGCCCTTCCTCATCAACGCCTCGCCTCGAGTATTTGCACGGGCCTTCAACCGTGCTACTTGCCGCGGATGCTCGCCGAGCCGATCCGCACCTGCCTTGAGAGCGTCTTTCGCCTGCTCAAGAAACATCTCCTTCGCAAAGACCTCATCAGTCCTGTCCAGCCCGCTGAAGTGCGTGGCCTCCTCAGCCAGCCAATGGTCGGCAATATCCGGATAACGCGACGCAAAGCGCGCCTTGAGTTTTTCGTCAAAGCCAGCCAGCGTTGTGAAGGCGGCCAGCTCTTCGTCCAGTAGTGGCGTCAGGTCATTTACATAGCGGACGGCGGCATGCCCAGACCCCGCGTTGCGGTATTCTTCGAGCTCACCGAGACGTCCACGCACCATTGCCATCAGCTGTTCATCAATGTCCCTTTGCAGAAATTCCGCATCGGCATAGTCGAATGCCTCGCTGACGAAACGATCGTACTGATTGCTGATCAAGTAAAGCCTCAAAGCACCGTGTCGAAAGTCTCCACCGTATTCGTGTGATTCGTCGAGCAGATGGCCGCCGGCGCTGCGCCGTTCGGCAAGCTCGGTTGCCACGGTACGTAGTTTTTTCGCCGCGCCCCGGTAGAAGTCCACCGACAGGCATCGCATGGCGCTGGAGTAGAATCCGGCATACCAATAGCCGCCGAAGACCCCGGAATAGGCTTCCACCGCTTCAGCCAGTTTGCCCTCGCCTGCCAGCTTGTCGCCCTCGGCAATGAGGCCGGGCTTGATGCGAGCCTGCACTTGCCGAGCGCTTTCGCGTTCGTCCACCGGTATCGAGCCATCGGGACCACGAATTAATTCCGTGCATATCGTGGGTGCGGCAACAGCTGGAAATGAGCCCAGCAGCAGGCCGGCTGCCGCCGCGCCGACCACCGTGTGGGCAATGCGTTTGGAGATCACTGCGGACCTCACCTCTTGAAGAGCTTCTTGAGGCCCTTGCGGACAGAGGCGCGAGCTTCATCGACGACGGCGTTTTCGGTTTCATCTTCGACCGCATCACCAACCTGTTCGCCAAGGCCGGGTTCCTCGTACTGCTCGCCGTCCTGGTCCTGCATTTGCGAATTCTTGCTTGCGTGGCCGCCCATCTGCCCGACCATGCTGCCAAATCCCATCTTGGAATAGTTGGCGGGTACTTCGAATTCGCTCGGATCCTGTGGACCAATCTGAATGTCGCGCATCTCGAACGTCATGCGTTGTCCCTTTTGCTTGCGACCCTGATAGATCATGTCAACTTTCATCAGGATGCCCTCATCGCTGACCCAGTAGTAGCCGCCGCCTTTACCGCCATTCTTGTCCTTGAACTTCGCCTTGTACTTGGTGCAATCAAAACCGTTGATGGCCTCCCTGCCTACCTTGCTTGCTTCCGTAAAGTCGATGTCGGAGTTCCCTGTTTCTTGCAGCCCTTTATAGTCCATCTCCCGGTACATGCTCATCGATGGCATCAGCATGTAGTTTTTGCCAGTATCCTGGCGGGTAATAATTACGCCGGACATGCCGCCCATACTCATTTCCATGCGCATCTTCCCAGGCGCCTGTCGGACGAACGAGTCGATCTGACCTTCTTTCATTTCCATGTGCCGCGTCCCGCTAAACGACGCGCCCTGGTCAATTCCGAACTTTTCGAGATATTCATCCACGCCGCTTGCCTGGGCAGGCGAAACGAGCAGGGCTAAAACCAGTGCCAGCGTGAGAGTGCGCATGCGGAGTCTCCTACAGATTGAGTGAGTCAGGGGCTTGCTTGCTGACACGCAGATTAGAAGTGTTGCCGCGCGACCACCTCCGTAAGCACGCCTATTTTTGGTCAGGCATACCTATTTTTCGCACCAAATTGGGGCTGGAGTTTATGGGACCGACTGACCACGCGCCTCGAAAAAACGGGCTTCAGGTCGCCTGTCCACCTATTTTCGGGCCATTTAGTGACTTTTCCGCCTTGTTGGCCGTCGCTTGTCTGCCGACCCCGCAAGTGATAACCATGGGCATGGCGCGCTTTTCGGGCGCAAGTACTCAGGGACTAAAGGTCGATGCTGGTCGAACGAGAACAAGCCGTACAGGAATTGCTCGGCCTGGCAGAAGCCGCCAGGAGCGGCCGCGGCGCCATAGCACTGGTCGGCGGCGAAGCGGGCATTGGCAAGACCTCCGTACTCGAAGAGATGCGACTTCGTGCCAGTGCCAACAGCACGGTTATCTGGGGTGGTTGCGATGCCCTGTTTACGCCACGCGCGCTCGGCCCGATTCATGACATGGCGGCGTCGCTGGGCCAGGAAGTCGTGCAACTACTGGCCCATGGCGGTCAGTCCTCCCAGCTGTTTGCGGCTGTGTTGCGGCGCGTTGAAGTCTCGCGCGAGCCGACGGTCCTCGTATTCGAAGACGTGCATTGGGCCGATCACGCCACACTGGACCTGCTGAAGTACCTCGGGCGCCGCATTTCGATGCTTCGGACACTGCTGGTGATGAGTTTCAGGGACGATGAAATCACCACCGAGCATCCGCTAACCCAGGTGCTGGGCGAATTGCCGTCATCCTGCACGAACCGAATCGACCTGCCGCCGCTCACTCGCGAAGGCGTCAATGCGCTCGGCGCAGCTTCGGGCCATGTCGACGACGAGATTTATCGGATAACCGGCGGTAACCCGTTTTTCGTCACCGAGTTGCTGGCCTGCCGGGAAGACTCGTACGAATCCGTTCCGGCCTCCGTCAAAGACGCCGTCGGCTCACGCCTGAATCGACTGGCCCCGGTTGAACGGGAGTTCCTCGAGACCATCAGTGTCATTCCAGGATCGGTGCCGAGGCACGTCCTGCAACCGCTTTTCGGGGACGGTGGCGAGACACTTGCCATGGCATGCGTCGGACGGGGTTTGTTGATGCAGGACGTCAATAATTCCCTGCGATTTCGTCACGAGCTTGCGCGGCTTGCCACGTTGTCCCGGATTTCCACCGGTGAACGAATGGCCACGCACGCACGCGTGCTCAGTGCATTGCTTGAAGACGAGCAAGAATCCGCGCTGGATCAGCTGGTACATCATGCGGCCGGTGCTTTGGACGCAAAACGGGTCCTTCGTTACGCGCCTCGCGCAGCGGCAAAGGCAACCGCGGTCGGCGCGCATTGCGAGGCGGCCGCGCATCTCGCAACTGCATTGAAATTCATCGACGAAGCCGACCCTGAAATCGCGGCACAGCTCTACGAAGACTGGGCTTATGAGGCAGGACTCGCATTGCGCATTAACGATGAGGTCCTGGAAGCAAGACGACACGCTATTACGCTCTGGCGCGCAATCGGTCGCATGGACAAGGTCGGTGAAAACCTGCGCTGGCTGTCCCGCCTGCACTGGTACCGCGGCGAGGCTGCCGAAGCAGGACACTTCGCCGACGAAGCGGTGCGCGTTCTCGAAGACACTCCGCCATCGTCGGAGAGAGCAATGGCCTACAGTCTGCGCTCGCAACTGCACATGCTCAATGACCGTATGGATGAGGCGGTTGAATGGGGTAATCGAGCACTCGAGCTCGCTGCGCAGTTCGACAATGACGAGATCCGGATTCACGCACTCAACAACGTTGGAACCGCGCTGATCTTTCGCGACAAGCCGGAAGGCATTGCGTTGCTCGAGGAGAGCCTCGCGCTGGCGCTGAGAATCGGTCACCACGAAAACGCGGCGCGGGTGTACACGAACCTCGCGGAATACGGTGTCGACTTCAGAAACTTCGAACTGGCGGAGCGAATCATACGTGACGGAATTTCGTTCGACACGCAGCACGACCTGGACTCCTGGACGCACTACCTCGTCGGCAGGCTCGCGCAGCTTCGGATGGAGCAGGGTCGCCTTAGAGATGCCGAGACGATTGCACGTGGCGTATTGAGGCTCGATCGATTGACGCTGCTCATGAAGTTGCCGGCACTCATTGTCTTGGCAAAGGTACGTCTGCGCCTCGGCGAGGCCGACGCGGCGGAACTCGCGGCGAAGGCGCTGCAGGACGCGATGGCCACGGATGAATCCCAGTACGTTGTCCCGGCCCTGTTCGCCCTGATCGAAGCCGCGTGGCTGAATGACAAGCCGCAGGCCGCGACCGAGCATCTTGAGCGCCTTTTCAGTGTGGGGGCAGCACAAATGCACTCGTGGCACATCGGCGAGGCGGCGGTCTGGGCGAAGCGGCTGGGAATCACGCTGCCGGATGACTTCCAGGTTGAAGTACCCCGGCCCTATGCGGCGGAAATTCAGGACGACTTTGTCGGGGCGGCGAACGCCTGGGAGTCGCTGGGCGCCCCCTATTCGGCTGCACTTTGCCTGTTGCAGGCCGGCGCCGGGACTACCGGACCGATCATCGCGCGCGCAATCAAGCTCCTCGAGCCGATCGAGGCAAGAGCCGCGGCGATGAAAGCCCGTAAGACGGCGCGTGCTTTGGGACTCGCCAAACAGATGCCGCGATCACGCCGCGGTCATTACGGCGCCGCAAAAAATCATCCACTGGGATTGACCAGGCGCGAACAGGATATCCTGGCGTTGCTCGCCAATGGCGCGACCAACCGGGAGATTGCGGAGACGTTCGCGCGCTCGCAGCGAACCATCGAACATCATGTCTCCTCGGTACTGTCGAAACTGAACGTGGCCAACCGCATGGAAGCCATGCTGCGCGTTCAGAATGAGCCGTGGCTGTTGCCTGATAACGCTGACGACAGCGGCGCTTGAGGGCGTGACTGGAGAAATCGAGAAATCGGGGTCGATCAGGGCGACGATTTCTCTTTGGGTGCCGGTGGTCGTGGCGCCGAATAGGCGTGTACGCTGGCGAGGCGCAGCTCGAAAGGGCCGTCCAGATCGTCGTAGATCATCAGGCCCATGCCCGCGATCTTGCTGGGGTCCAGCTCGGGACCGTCAAGCGTCGTTCCCCGGTACCGGGGAATGAATCGGGAGAATGGAATGTCGACCGTGGCCCAAGTCCCTGCATCGGTGTAGAAATCAGCCCAGTAAGCGACGGGCCTCCCTCGCCGGCTCGCATTCGTTTCTAATCGCCAGGTGTAACGACGTCCATCACCCCTTACCCGGAGGCGGATGCCGGCGAAATTCGACAAGTCGAGCCGAACAGAGCCTGTGCGGATCGAACTGAAACCTCCGCCATTCGTGTTAGTGCTTCCGGCGAAACGCAACTCACCTTGCTCTATCCGGAAGCTTCCCTCGCTACGACCCCCCATTACGTTGTCATTCACCACCAGCCAATCGATGTCGGACGATTCGGCAGTGAAATCGGTAAGCAAGCGTACTGGCTCGCCGCTGGAATCGCGGATGTCGCGCGGTGGGGCGGAAAAAGCCATCAGTATTCCTCCAACAATCAACACACCAGCTAACACCTTAATTCGTCGACAACGGGTCCTGGCCGCCGCAGGCCAGTAACTCGGTGCTCAGATGCGAGAGCTCCCGGCTCCATTGCCGGCAGCTCATTGAAACCTGATTTCCGCGAGGATCTGACGCTGTGGTTTCGCAACGACACGACGTGGCGCAGTAGCGCGCCAATCCTCCAGAAAACCACTGGCGCCCTTGCCGTCCGGATTGCCGCCCTGCCTGGTTCCCGGCAAGAGTTGCTTTTGACGCTCGTTTGAAGTGTCCATGATTGTGCCGGTTGCAAGCCAGAGTGCGAAGTCTATCCCCTGGCGCTGAAATTTCGTCACGCTGAAACAAAGAGTTACGCTTATCTGCCCCGATACTCAGGCTAGCGCCGGGTCGGGCACGGGAAATGAGGGTCGAATCGCGATTATTCGGGCCGGCGATTCGTTACACAGAAGGTTGCGCTTCGACCACGATTTCCGGTCATTCTTCAGCCTTCGCGAATCTGGCGCTGCACCTTCTTCGGAAGCTTCGACAGGACCAGCTCGTAGGATCGCCTGATCAGCGTCTCGATGTCCCGGTCAGGGAGCTCACATTCGGAGGGGTCGATCTGGATCCACTTGGCGCGCGCGAGGTAAGGGCCGGGCAAATCCCGCGCTGATCCGACAGCTCCAGGAAGCGCTCGTCGTCGACTTTGAACGAGTATCGACTGTCCTTCTCGATACCCGAACACGCGAACATCTTTCCACCGATCTTGAAGACCCTGTCGTTTCCCCACTGAATCTGCTCGGTCGCCGCAGGCAGTGAATTGGCGATTTTCCTTAACCTGGCCGACGTCACAGGCAGCCCCCGATCTGAATCCTCGGACAGATCTACTCGATCAAGATCCAGCTCAAGGAAAAATGAGTAAACTGTTCGTGGAAACCAGGCTGATAGTATCGACTGACGGGAGCTCGGATGCGAATAGCAATACTCATCTGGTCGGCTTTGCTGCTGGTGTGCGGCAATGGACACGCCGACCAGGCGCTCGACATCGTCATCTACGGCGCGACCGGAGAGGTCGGCTCCTACGCCGTCGATGAGGCACTGAGTCGCGGCCACCGGGTGATCGCGGTGTCGCGCAATCCCGCGCAAGTCGAGCTGCGGCATCCCGGGCTGTCCGTCGTCAAAGGTGACCTCCTCGATAACGCGAGCGTCGCCGAAATCGTGACGGGTAAGGACGTCGTTATACTCTCGGTGCGCGGCGTTATTGGAGATTCGAAAGCACCGGAGAGCGCTCTGCAGTTCATTGCCGCCGAAATGCTCGTTGACGTCCTGTTCCGGATGGGGAAAAGTGCGCCTCGACTGATCCACGTCGGCGGCTCGGGGTCGCTCGAGGTCGAGCCAGGCGTGCCGTTCGCTGCGAAGCTGCCGAAGATTCTGCTGCCAAAAGACCTCGAGGTGGAGATCCTGGGACAGATACTGGCACTCGAGTTTTACAGGAAGGTCGATGATGTGAACTGGACTTACGTCACGCCGCCCAGGAATTTCACGAACGGTCCGCGCACCGGCGTCTTCCGTATCGGCGGTGACAGATCACTGGAAGACAATCGGGGCAGAAGCCGCCTTTCGCGCGCCGACTTCGCGGTTGCACTTATTGACGAGGCGGAGCAGGCGACGCATCCGCGGCAGCGCATTTCGGTGGCGTACTGACCGCATGGTACTTGTTAATGCGCGTCACCATGATTGTAATAATGCTCGCCGCGAGGACCGTCACAGCAGACACCGAGATCCATCGGTGCTTGCTGGAAGACAGCGAAACACCTGCCGCCAACGATGACGTCTTCGACTTCGTCAATCCTTTTGGCGAAACGGCAAACCCGCCAAGGCAATCACCTGATACCAGTGTCGAATCTGAGGACAACTTCGGCAAAGCCACTGGCCGGCACGGTTACCGACTTCCGCTGTTGCTCTGGATTGGGCATAGGCGTTGATGCGTCGGGAACGATCGTATACTCGCCTGGGGCGAGCAGAACCGTGAAATTGCCGTCGTCGTCAGATTCGAAGCGCGCCACTGCATTATCCGCAGCGTCAAGGACGCTAAAAAATGCGCTGAATGGGGCTTCGTTGACTTGTCCTGGGGCTTCGGGACCGGGCACGATGGGTCCCCAGAGTACTTGCCCCGTAATTCCGGTCGCGTTAGCGCCTATCGCGTTCACGACTGCAAACCAGGTGGTGTCCTGGGTAACAACTTCCGACCCGTCGCCTGAATCGATTTCCAGGCGAACGTTCGTACTGTCGAGTGCCATCAGTTTGAGCGACGCGCCATCGGCACCGGTAACCAGCAGTTCGCCCGGGAACGGGAATTCGTTGACGAATCCCTGGAACGGGGCTGGCGTGCTGTAATTGACGCGGCCCTCGAAGAGCGTGCTGGTGAGTGTGCCGGACGCCGCCATCGTGTAGACCTCCGGTGCGACGCCCGCATTGTGTGTCACCTCGGTCCGGAATTCGGCTAGTGTCGCTGAGTCTGTACCGTCTCCAACTGACAGGGAGACACCGGATACAGCGACGCTGGTAATTGACGCCACACTGGTGTTCAGATTCACGGTTGTTACGCCATTCAGCGCCGTGGTTCCCGATCCTTGTGCAATTTCGAAAGCGTCGAATGTCACCGTTGCATCCAGGCTAAACAGACCCTGCAACATGTCGCCCGAGAAGATGTTGACGGCGATCTCGTAAATGCCGTTAAGAACTTTGTTGTTTCCGTCGTTACAATCGAAAAATTCGAAATTGAGTTGGTCTCCGGCTGTCAGAGTGGCCGGGTCTGCAATTTGGCCAGTTATGGTAGCGCTGCCATCAACGGCACAAGGCGCATTTGTTTCGGGAATGGGGACGACCGCGAAGTAACCGAGCGAGCCACCGGTATTCGAGCCATCTGGCTTTGAGAATCCGCTATCCGCATTGCCAGCCAGGCTGCCAGATCCACCACCGCTCAGGATATCGCCGATGTTGCGACTTGCCGACACCGAATTAACTACCTCGCCGGCAATCGACGCAGCGTTGGCTGCATCGATTTTCGCCATACTCTGCGGTGTCGGTACTGTTGCAGCCGATCCGCCGTCGCTACCGGAACAGGCGACGATGAAAGCGGTGCATAGGAATATTGCAAGGCTTTTCTTGGCGAATTTCATGAGCCCCTCCTCCTGACGCGGCCGAGCGCAACAGGCAGCTGTCGGTCAAAAGCGTTGTCGGATAGAAATTGTATACGGAATCCATCGTGCTCGCACAGGACGGCCGTTTTTGAGATCTGCGTCACAATTTCGGCACAGAATCAGCGCCCAGACTCATGCGCCGCTCGGTGCCGCTAGGGACCTTGTTCCTTCGAAGCGCAGAGCGACTTCTATCGCTCGCTTTCCTCGGCCGGCAGATCAGGCAGCAGATCGACCACGGCCGAGTTGCCTTTCTTCTGGGCGAGGAGCTTTGCGGTTCTGCCAAAAATATCCGTAAGTTCTGGATCTGCTCCATGTTCCAGCAGCACGCGCACCAAGTCCGTGTTGCCCGATACCGCCGCGAGCATCAGGGCAGTGATACCCTTTTTCTTGCTTTGGACATTTACTTCCGCGCCGTTCTTCAGCAGAAGCGTTGCTGTCTCGTTAAATGAGCGTTTGCAGCTGTACATCAGCGCGGTCTGGCCACTGCTATCCCTCGCATTTACGTCGGCCCCTTCGCTCAAAAGGAACTCGACGACCGATGTATGCCCATTGTGGGCAGCCAGAATGAGCGGCGTGCGCTTCTTCTGGTCCTTCAAATCGACAGCCGCCCCTTTCGCTACCAGGGCTTTCACGTTCGCCAGTTTTCCATAATAGGCGCTCTTAATGAGATCTTTGTCCCTTTTGCCTAGCGGTGGACCTGACGCTTCTGCCTCTTCAGGGAACTGGACTGGGTCGGGGAGTTCGATCACATCAGGATTCTCTTTCGGATCGGCCGCATGGGCAAAAAGAGGAACGCAAAAAGCCCAAACGAGCGTTACAAACCCAAGGAGCATTTGCGTCGTCAGATTATAGCAAGAGGCCTGTTGTCTCATCTCATACCCGTGTCAATGCAGAACAATCTAAAAGGGAGGGTCTCAACGAGACCCTCCCCCAATCTAGAACCCGATACTTGCTGATGCGTATCAGTTTACGTCGTATTGGATAACCTTGGTTCCCCAGCCGAATACCTCGCCAAAAGGGAGACCAAAAGTAGGCCATATGGATTCAGCGGGCTTCGCATATTCCTGCGTGTACCAGCAGGTGTCATCGACAGGATCGACGGACATGGCGCTGTAATCACCCCATCGGGCCGTAAGCCGCTGGACATTTCCGGCTGCGTTACCGTCGAATGCCACCAACTCGCGGATATTCATGTGATTTGACGTGCCCTTCCGGCCCGCAATACCAATACTCGGGTAAGTCGTTGCGCTCGATATGCTGTATCCCAGGCAAGTGCTACCGGAGGCGGTCATCGCGATACTTCCCATCCAGCGATGGTTACCATCGGGAGAGAAAGTATTCTCCTTCTTGAGTTCCCAGCCACGGTCCTTGTGATTTCTCAACTCATACCAGCGCACGCCGGCTTTGCCCGAGCCGTCGGCATCGACTGTATGACTGAGAATCGCGTCTTTGCGCTTGCCAAAGTCACGGGTCTGTCCGCGGTGCATCATACGGTCGGTGATGCCTTCCAGGAACGTAATGACTTGCGCCCCTTCCGGAATCCCCGGCACCGCGCCAGTCGTCGTACCCGAACCCGGCTGGTCAATACACGCGCCGCGGGATGCACCACAGAGCGTGCTGTCCCATGGCGTTACCGGGATCGCTGTAAAGCCCAGCCCGGTATTCTCCGGAGCAGCCCAATCGGGTGTCAGTTCCGCAACGAAGATGGTATTGCCGGAAAACCCGAGATTGGTGAAGAAGGTCGGCAGCGTATTATCGAATACCGGCCCGTCGTTGTCGCCGGGCACCCAGCCAAAGGCAAGCTCGGCCGCCTCACCACCGGTGAAGAGCACCATCGTTGCCGGTACGCCAGCCAGCATTTCGGCCTTGTCGATCGCACCCAGCGCAGAGCCCTGGAAGGGGCTGAACAGGTTGACCATCACGTTGACAGCACCGGTCGCGAATCCAAACTTCGGGTAATCAGGAAAACCGATACCGGTGAAGTCAAATTCATACTGATTGTAACTGCCGGTCGGGTCACCACTGGTCGAAATGGCTATACACAGACCATCCTGAAAGCTCGCCAAGAACTGCGACACTAACCAGCGGTCAGTCTCTTCGTCATATAGAACGATCGGGTCGCCATCGTCGCTAATTGCGCAATTCCCACCCATCCCGGCGAAGAAGGCACTGGTCGGGAAGGGTCCGAGAACGGAATTGCCTTGCTTATCGAAGATCTCTGTCAGCAAGTTGAACATCTGTACGTAATGATCTTTGCCAACGTCGCCAACCGTATCGGGCGGCGCAATAAATGTCCCCAGTACCTCCCAGTTGTCATCGTTCTCGCCGCCTTCGAACACTTGCAGAAGATCAGCGGGGCCTTGCCATTTGACGCGGCCCGTGCCGGCGACTTGGGAGCCGACATTCTCTGTGGCGGATTTTGACGCCTGGCTGTCAGGCCGCATGAAATTCGGAATTTCAGCGAGCGCGTCGAGCGCATTTCCTGCTCGCGCAACAGCAAGTATTTCCGGAGACAAACTGGCAACAATATCTCTGACCGGCATGGACGTGCCATTAAACGAGGATTCAATAATCAACCTGGCCGGCTCGATCGGCGGGACGCCTTCCTCAACATTGAGCTGGACAGTACCGGCATCATTGCCACCGGCAAATTGGCCCACCTTGATGTAGTAGGTGGTCCCTGCCTGAACTTCGACATCCAGGCTATCGTTGAAACCCTGGTCTACACAAGCGACCTCCACCAGAGCGGCACAGCTTCCGGTAAATGCGCCGTGCGCTGTATCCAGCTCACCACCCCCAGCGGTTGTGCTGCCGAAAGTATTGAAGTCGACAAATCCGCTCGCATCGGGCGTGTATACATACCAGACGGTCTGGCTGCCGTCGTCATTTCCCGCGGCGTTACAGGTGAGCAGGGGATCGGCGGGATCCAACGTAGCATCAGTAGCATCGACAATGCTGGTAAAGGGGGGGGTCGGAGCCGAGCCGGGTATGACCGCGGCGTTAATGCAGTCGTCGTTAGGAGGAGCCTGGGCATACGCAGGCGCGACGCACATCAGTGCCAAAGACATGACGCCCAAAATTATTTCCGGTTGCCGTGGCCGCTTGCCGGCTTGTTCTGTATCAAAAGGATTCATTGCAACACTCTCCCCTACGTTCTTGTTTATTGGGTACCGAACCGAATGGGCCCGGAAGTCCCGCGAGTATAATCCAAAACGGCGCCGTAAAGCACAATCGCAAGTGTCGCGAGTGATCAGTGCTTCCAGGCAATTCGCCGAATCGCAAATGTAGCCTGATTATGTAACGAAACGATCCGTCGATTGTCCCTCAGGACTTTGAACGATTGTGGGTCGCCATGGCTGTTGTCCCAATAGAGAAGGCCGTAGCTTTTCTAGAATCCGAATTCCTACGACTGGGCTTGCCGTGCGGCAATGGTTGTCGTGAAAGAGTGAACCCGAAATATTTCGATTACACGGGAATTAAGTTGAACCGTCCCGAGGTATTTCGGTTTATTGCGGATCCGCCAGAAATACTGATTGCAGCCGCTCGACGGTGAACTCCCAGTCTACACGGATATTTGCGCCGCCCGGATATCGGCCCGAGGCCGACCGGAACTGGCGTCAGATAATCTGAAGAAGGCATTACGGAAACTCGATCAGCATTTTGCCGATTCGTCCGACCCGCGCATCCTGGACCTCAGGGCAGTGGCGCTGTCACGGCTTGGACGGCCTGCGGAGGCAGCCCTCATTACGTCACGAGCTGCAAACGATTGGCTACCGGAGCCGGATGATTTGAAGACGTTGGCGCGGCGCGTTAATGGGGATGACCGACCCCGTCAGGCCGCATTCTTCGGATGTAGTCTTCGATATTGACGGCCAGCACATCAAGCGGCACGTTGCCGCCCATCAGAACCGTGTCGTTGAAGGAGCGAAGATCATATCGGGATCCCAGCGCCGCCTGTGTCATCGAACGAAGGCGATTGATTTCCTGGTGGCCCACCTCATAGCCGCAGGCCTGTCCTGGCCATGAACAATAGCGATCTACCTCGCTGGCGACTTCCAGGGGATTCGAACCGTTCACGTCCACGAAGAAGCTGACGGCCTGTTCGCGCGACCAGCGCTTGGCGTGCAGCCCCGTGTCGACGACGAGGCGGCAGGCACGAAACGCGATGGATTGCAGGTAGCCGAGTCGCCCCACGTGAAAGTCGTCGAATATGCCGAGTTCATCGGCGAGCTGCTCGGCGTAGAGCGCCCAGCCCTCCGAGTAGGCGTTGAACGAAAGCAGCGACTGTATCAGTGGCAACCTTTGCGCGTACTCGCCCTGCCACACATGCCCAGGAATGGCTTCGTGATACGCGAGATCCGCCAGGCTGTATCGGCTGTGCAGGTCGGTGGTTCGCAGGTTGATCCAGAACTTGCCCGGAACGGTGCCGTCGATGGAACCGGGACCTCCATAGGCCGCGGGCGCCCCGGGTTCCTCCTCCGGCGGAAGCCGCCGCACTTCGACGTTCCCCCGCATCAGTGTATTGAACGCCTGTGGCAGGCGTTCGCGAATCTTTTTGAGGCTTTCCTGAATAAAGGCCATGATTTCCTCGCGACCCTTGTCCCCTTCCGGGAACCGGTAACGCGGATCTTTCGCGAGTAATTGCATTCGCTCACTCACCGAGCCCCGTGTGAAACCGAGGCTTCGCAGTATGGGATCCATACGGCCATGCAGTAACTCGACTTGCTCGAGGCCCAGCTGATGGACCTCGTCCGGCGTCATCGTGGTCGTTGTCGAAGCCTTGAGTGCCCAGCGATAGTATTCCTCGCCGTGAGGCCGGGCCCACATGCCAGGATCGTCCGTTGCTGAATGGCGCTGCCGGCGCAGTTCCTCCAGCTGTCGTTCGAGTGCCGGTGCGACCTCTCGCGCCGTGATGCGCTGCGCGCGCTCGATCCAGTCTCCTGGGATCGCTCGTGTTTTTCCGGCGATGGAGTCGACAATGGATCCGCCCGACCGCGTACCCTCGACAGCCAGGCTTATCTGCCCGATGGCCTTGTCGAGCAGGAATACCGGCGGCACGAGACCCGCCTCTCGCGCTCGGCGTATTCGTTCCAGTTCGCCGTCGAGCACGCCGGGATACAGGGACAGTCGCGCAATCCATGCTTCGGCGTCTGCAGCGTCGGCTACGAGGTGCTCGCTGTCAAGGAAACGTGGAACATCGAGGTACGCACCGACATTCTGTATGACCACGTAGGGCGAGTTGCGCCAGTCACCGATTGCAACGTCCCCGTACGGAAAAGCGAATCCTTCCAGCGCCGTGCCATAGGCGCTTTTGACGACCTGCAGAGCTGTTCGGGTTTCGTGATCGAGCACACCCGCATCCACGGCGCTTGCGCGCGCCAGGTCCTCGCGCACGGTTTGCTCAAGCGCCCGAAGGCCCGCCGCGGAGCGATCCGTGAGCCGGGAGCGGAGCGCAATTTGCTCGCCCCTGTCCACGCCCAGCGATGTTGCACGTTCCGGCTGTTGGCCTAACAGTCGATAGGCGATGTCATCGAGCAATGCCCGGACCTCGCCTTCAGGCCCCGAAGCACGCGCGACCGACCGCGAAACGCATGCGGGTAACTGCAGCAACAGGGCGGACGACGCAAGACTCACGATGGCGTCGCGGCGGGTAACGTGGTTCATGGAAACTCCATTTTCACGCCTGAGTTCGACGATTAACGTGACCAGTACTCGGGGAGTATCTCAAATGAGTCAGCGCCAATCCATGCGCTTGCTGCTCACAGCACTATGTCCGCGGATCATACCCATGCGCTGCAATCGAAAAAGCCGGGAGTTCCCGACGTTATCGGGGTTCAAGTTATTGGGGATTAATTGGGGTCGGAGTAAAAATCAGGCGGAGTAAGAAGCAACCGACTTGGGTGTTGCCGTCGAATTCCCCGATTTCTACTCTGACCCCAAATATTGTATTCGGCGATTGGTTAGAATAGCTGCGACGTGTGACCAGCTTCGGCGCGCGTGCAAAAACAAAAAGACTCTATTGGGGTGTGCATATGAAACTTGGCCTTTCCACTTGTTTTGCCGTTGGACTGTTGTCGAGCCTGGCGGTATTTACAAATGCTGCTGCCGGGATCGTCGTCGGCGACCTTTCCGTAGGATGCGCGGAGGATCCGGCGTGTATCAACCGCCTGCATCCCGACATCCCGATGGTTGCCAACGCTGAGCCTGGTGAACCCATCGTATTCTTCGGCCGCGACGCCTTCGACCTGACCCTCGACCCTGATAAATCTTCCAGCGCCAATGCCAACCCGCGGAAAGGCGTCGGCATCGTCCACGCACTGACCGGCCCGGTCTTTATCAACGGCGCCGAGGCAGGCGACGTACTGGCGGTGACCATCGAGGCAATCGAGCCTGCCAGGGTCGGCTGGACCGAGGCCGGACCGTTCGGCTTCGCCGGTGACCAGTTCGGCACGGACGAGCGTTTCATTGTCTGGCGCATCAACGAGGAATACGCCGTTAGCGACGCACTCCCGGGCGTGCGCATCCCGAACGCGAGTTTTCCGGGCGTCGTGACAACGCTGCCCGACGACAGATTGCTCGCCGATGTATTGGCGCGAGAGACACAGCTGCTCGACCTGGGCGGCGCCGTGATGAACCCCGACCCGGATGAGGCGCAGCCGGCGGCGTTATGCGGGTCGGAAGGAACGAAACCGAAGGAGTGCCTGCGTACGATTCCGCCACGGGAGCACGGTGGCAACATGGATATCCGTTACATCACCACCGGCACCACCGTCTACCTGCCGTGTTATATCGATGGCTGCGGGCTCGCGGTCGGCGACTTCCATTACGCGCAGGGCGACGGCGAGGTGGCTGGCACGGCGATCGAGATGGGCGGCAGGATGACGGTCACCACCCGCATTGTCGATGACCCGCCGGACCTGTCCCGCGGCCCCCACTACGAGGGACCGGCATCGGTGCTAAGGATTCCTTCGGAGCGCTTCTATGCCGTGACCGGCTTCCCGCTGAAAGAGAAAGGCAGCGTACCCGCGGACCTCGCCTACCTGGATTCCCCGAAGATTGCGGGCTTGAGCAATCTGTCGGCCGATATCAATCTCGCGGCGCGAAACGCGCTCGCCGCCATGATTGACTACATCGTCGCAGAGTATGGTTATGACCGGACACAGGCGTACATGATCGCCAGCGTCGCGGTGGATATGCGTATCGGTCAGCTGGTCGACGTGCCGAACGTCGGTGTGACCGCGGTATTACCACTGGACATCTTTGTCGGGCGAGACTAACGCAGAATCCCGTCCGCTGCGGTAAAGTCCCGAACATTGACGGGACGGTTGACGGGACCCATGCGATCCATCGCAACGATAATCGGCCTGGCCGCCGCAGCGTGGCTGCTGCTTGCGCTGTACGTGTACGTCATGCAGGAGCGCCTCGTATTTCTCTCGCGCCTGCCAGGCCGCACTATCGAGGCCACCCCCGCCGCGTTCGGGCTCGACTACACCGATGTGTACCTCGAGACGAGCGACGGCGTCCGGCTGCACGGCTGGTACGTGTCCGCGACAGACGCGGCCGGCACCGTGCTGTTCCTGCACGGCAACGCCGGCAATATCTCGCATCGCCTCGACAGCATCGCGATCTTCAATGCGCTCGGCTTCGATGTCCTGATCTTCGACTATCGCGGCTATGGCCGGAGCGAGGGCTCGACGAGCGAACAGGGAACCTATCGCGATGCCGAGTCGGCCTGGCGCTACCTGACCGGCGAACGCGGCGTCGATCCGTCCGGTATCGTCGTCTTCGGCCGCTCGCTCGGTGGCGCGATTGCCGCACACCTCGTCGCGACACACGAGGCCGGTGCCCTCATCGTCGAGTCTAGCTTCACGTCCGCGGCCAACATGGCGGCGAAACTGTATCCGTTTCTGCCCGTGCGGCTGTTGCTCAGGCTCGAGTACCCGGTGATCGACTACGTTGCAAAGGCAAAGGCGCCGGTCCTCATCGTGCATAGCCGCGGTGACGAGATCATTCCCTTTGCAATGGGACAGGAACTCTACGAAGCGGCCCCGCGACCGAAGGCGCTCCTGGAACTCGACGGCGATCACAACGGGGCGTTCCTGCTCGACGGCGAGCGCTACGTCCAGGGCCTGCGGCAATTCCTCGCCGAGCACGTTCGGGACAACGACTGACGCGATCCAGCTATTGCGAATTCCGGGCTAGAACACGAACTCGTTCTCGTCCATTTTCATCAGCGAATCAGGTCCCGCGGAAATGGTCTCCAGCAATGACGTCGTCCGCGGCAGGATCTTGGCGAAATAGAATTCCGCCGTCTGGATCTTGGCACGGTAAAACGCTTCTTCCGACGTACCCTCCTCGAGCCTGCGGTACGCGGCTCTGGCGCTTGCGGCCCACACCAGGCCGAGCAGGACGTAACCGGAAAACATGATGTAGTCGACCGAGGCTGCACCCACGGCATCGCGATTACGCATGGCGGAAAAGCCGATTTTGCGCGTCAGCGACTTCCACTTCTTCGTGAGTCGGACCAGTTCTTTCAGGTATGGCCTGATTTCCTTGCGGTTTCGAGATCGTTTGCAGAAGTCCAGGATAAAGCCCGTAACTGGTGCGAGCGCCTTGCCGCGTGTTCCCAGCACCTTCCTGCCCAACAGGTCCAGTGCCTGGATGCCCGTCGTGCCCTCGTAGAGTGTGCCGATCCTGGCGTCCCGCACGTTTTGTTCCACGCCCCACTCGTGGACATAGCCATGCCCGCCGAAACACTGCAGTCCGAGATTTGCGCTCTCGAAACCGGTCTCGGTGAGGAAGGCCTTGATGATCGGCGTCAGGAAACTGAGGATGTGATTGGCGAGTTCGCGCGCCTCGGGGTCGTCGGACTTGGTCAGTATGTCGCCCTGGGTGCTGGCGAAATAAATCAGCGCGCGCCCGCCTTCGGCAAATGCTTTTTGCGTCAGCAGCATCCGGCGGACGTCGGGATGCACGATGATCGGATCCGCAGGACCGACGGGATTTTTCGGGCCAGACAGGGAACGCATCTGCAGGCGATCTTTGGCATAGGCGAGCGAGTTCTGGAAGGCGAGCTCCGAATGCGCTAATCCCTGTAAGCCGGTTCCGAGGCGGGCGAAGTTCATGAACGTGAACATGTAGTTCAGCCCCTTGTTTTCATCACCAACCAGGTACCCGGTGGCGCCGTCGAAATTCAACAGGCACGTCGAATTGCCGTGGATGCCCATCTTGTTTTCCAGCGCCCCGCAACTGACCTGATTGCGTTCGCCGACCGTGCCGTCTTCGTTGGGAATGAACTTGGGCACGATGAACAGCGAGATTCCCTTCGTACCCGGCGGTGAGTCGGGCAGGCGCGCCAGCACGATGTGCACGATGTTTTCGGCGAGGTCGTGATCGCCCGACGAAATGAACACCTTCGATCCGGTAATGCGATAAGCGCCATCCGTCGCCTGCTCGGCTTTGCATTTCAGAAGGCCCAGGTCCGTCCCGCAATGTGCTTCCGTGAGGCACATGGTGCCGGTCCACCGACCGCTAACGAGCGGCTCCATGAAGAGCGCTTTTTGTTGCTCGGAGCCGTGCTCTTCGATCGTCTCCATCGCGCCGTGCGACAGGCCGGGGTACATCGCCCACGACCAGTTTGCGGTGCCGTTCATCTCGCGAACGGGCGTGCCCACCGACATGGGCAGATCCTGACCGCCGTACCGGGCGGGTTGGTCCAGCGCCGGCCATCCGCCCTCGACGTATTGCCGGTAGGCCTCCTTGAACCCGGGCGGGGTCTGGACCTCGCCATCGTCCAGCATCCGGCAGCCTTCCTTGTCGCCGACGGCATTGAGCGGGGCGACGACCTCCTCGGAGAACTTGCCGGCCTCCTCGAGAATGGCATCGATCAGATCCTGGTTGACTTCCTCGCAGGCCGGCAACGACCGATAATGCTTCTCGATATTCAGCAAGTCCTGCATTACAAAACGCATGTCTCGTAAGGGTGCTTTATAGGTCGTCATAGCGGCTTTCTCCCGCGGAATGGAGGCCATAGGCCAATTTCAGCATACAAGTGTACGCACGACTGTACCACTTCTTTGCTAGAATGCAATGCGGGGGTTCACGAACCGGCTAATTCATTGATACAGGGGTGGGTTGTTGAAGGCTTCCAGGAAGCAACAAAAAGCAGAAACCCGGCAGCGACTGATGGACGCGGCGGCGGCCGAACTGGGCTCCGGCCGGAGTTTCGACACGCTGAGCCTGAGGGAGGTCGCCAGGCTCGCCGGGATCGCGCCGACCTCTTTCTACCGTCATTTCCACGACATGGAGGCGCTGGGACTGGCGCTGGTCGAGGAACACGGCAAGACGCTCCTTACCCTTATGCATCGCGTCCGGGAACAGACGACTGAGGGACGCTCGCTTGTCAGGATCTCGGTCGAGACGCTGTTCGAGTACATATTCGCCAACCAGGGCATGTCGCGCATGATTCTGCAGGAGAGCATGTCCCGGCAGTCGGCGTTTCGTCCCGCGGCCGAGAAACTGCTGGTGACGATGTCCAGGGACCTGTCAGATTTCCTGGTCTGGGATGCCCGGAAAAGAGGCGTACCACTGGGCTATCCGCGGCTCGCCGCGAATTCCACGGTGGCCATCCTCTTTACTACCGGCATCGCGCTGCTCGACACGCCGGAGGACGACCGTGAGCGCCACATCGAGGCGGCCATCATAAAGGTGCGCATGATCATGCGCGGGTCGGAGGCGATGGGAAAACAATAATTGAGGTCAGAGTAACAACCCGACCATTCGACGGACCCCAGGAATCTACATCGACCCGGTGAGGTTGAGGAAGAAACCCTGGTGGTCATAGCTAAGATCAGTCAGGTCTGAGGAGAAGTCCGTGAAGTTGTAGCCGAGACCGAGCTTCAGGTGGTCGCCAAAGTACCGTGACACGGTTGCCAGCGCACCGCTACGGCTCTCGTCCAGGTCTGGCATGTCGAGCAGGCGACCCTCCAGCAGGAACTCCCAGTTTTTGCGAAAACGATAGTCGCCGCGAAGCACGTAGAGATTTGCATTGTTGTCGAAGAACTCGGGGTTCTCACGGTCCAGGCTTACCTGGCCGAGACGGTAGGCATACTTGCCGCCAATGGAGAAGTGCTCGGAAATATCGTACGTGACGTCGGCGGAGGCGATGTGACTCTTTTGTATGAACTCGGCCGCGACATTTTGCAGCGTAACCTGGCCGGTCGTGGGTACATTGTAAAAGTAGGTGTACTTGACCAGCGTATTGAGTCGATCGTTCATGATGGGACGATACGCGTATCCGAGCACGGCCTCGGAGAAGCCGCCGTCGTAGAATGCGCCGAGCGAGCTTTCACTTTCTGAATGGTTGAGCTTGCCGAGTAATCGCGAACCCGGATTCATCTGATACTTGAAGCTGTTACGCAGCAACCATGTCTTGCGCTCGGTCCTGCCCAGATCCAGATTCTCGACGTCATCCATGCGATATTCGACGCCGCTCGAGAATGTCAGCTTCTCGAAGCCAACACCAATCTGTACACCGGCCGCAACGCGGTCGGTTTCGGCGCCTGTCTGCGTATCCTGCAGCGTGCCGATGTCGGTGTTAATACCGATATTCCATTTCTCGGCCGGGGCAAAGCTGATTCCGGTGCCGTGCGTCAGGCCCGTCATCGTATCGTTGTGCTGGTAGCGCTCCTCCAGGAACACGCTGGTGCTGTCCGCGATACGCGACTTGACGCCGGCGACCAGGTTGCCCTCGCTACCGCGACCGCTGCGCAGGCCGTTGTCGGTGCGCTCGTTCTCCAGCGCATAGTTCAGGTACAGACTGGTGCGATCGGAGTGCAGATAGTTGGTGCCGACGCGACCACCCGTACCAAGATCACCGTCAGATACTTCGGCGTCTACACGGAGGCGTTCGGACAGGCGATACGAGCCGCCAATACCGGATCTCGCGTTTTCCTCGCGGTCGCCCGTGATCGACATCGTGTCCTGCATGAAGCCGTAGACATTCCAGGTGGACTTGGAGTCGTAGCCAATCTGCAGGATCGCGTCCTCGCGCTCGCCCTGCTCCTGGGTGAGTACGACGATCGGCGAACGGTCGATGCGACTGTCGGTACGGTAGCCCGCCTTGACGTCCCAGTGATAGGAGAGCTGGTAACTCAGGTTTACTTCCTGGACCTCGGTCTCGATGCGCTGTTCCTGGATCCGCCTGTCCGCCTTGGCGCTCAGCGCGAACTTGTCAGCAATCGGCATGCTGAACGTGCCACCCCAGTTTCTTGTATCCGACAGCGCCGTCAGCCCTGGCGCCGAGTAGCCTGCCTCGACGTCCTGCACGTAGAAAGTCAGCTGGCTGTTGCCAAACTTGATAAGCTCGTTGGATGACAGGCTGATGTCGGCACGATAGGCGTCCGCCTCTGCATTGACGAAGGACGTGGCATCGTAGCTGTTGAACGCGAAGCCGCCGTCGTTCGACAACAACGGCAGGGAGACCAGCCCTTCACTGCTGGCCTGCTGGACCTTGAGCCAGGATTCTGCGGCGTAGCGGAATGTGAGGTCCGCGGCATTCAGACCGTTGTCGACATCGTCCTGCTCATTGACGTTGGACGTCACACCGAGTTTGACGTAGTCGCCAATCCAGTAGTGCGCCTGGCCACCCATCGCGACGGCATCGATGTCGCCGAAGCCAGGCGTGTATTCGTAGCGCACCACGAGATACGCCTCGTCACCGCTCACCGCGTTGCTGCGCACCAGCAGGTTGTCGTCGGCCGTAGAAGACAGAGGCTCGGCCAGGACAATGCGGCCCTGCAGGTAGTCGATGTCGTAGTCGAGGGACGGCGTCAGGTTCAGTACGCCGGTTACTATTCCTGAGGTCTTGTCGCGCAGCTCGATGCGCACGCGTTCCGAACCCGCCAGCAAATCCTGGCGGTTAAGGAAGTACAGCGATCCACCGGTGCCGCGGAACTCCTCGCGGCTCGCCACCGTGCCGGGTTCCGCGGCGAACATGTCCGCCGCGAAGCGCTGTTCACCGAACTCGGTTGTCGCGTCCGACTGGTAGTGCAGGTTGGCACCGTACAGGCCGCGGTCCACCTGGGCCAGCTCGTTGTTCATGTAGCCGATCTTGAAGTTACCCCACTGCCCGTAGTTGTCCTGCTCACTTAGCCGCAGGAAGAACTTGCCCATGGTCGGCGCCATTTCCTCGACCGTGCTGTCGTCGCCGAAGGTCGGGTAGTAATAGTCAGGATCGATACGGCGGAAGAACGCGTCAGGCGACTTGTCCATCAGGTTGCTGAAGATGTCATCCAGGGCACCCTCGCGGGTATCGGCACTGGCCGTCAGTTTCCAGTGTTCGCCAAACTTGCCATTGACGAAGAACGCGAGTCGTCCATCCGCATTGGAGTCCTGGTCGTATGTCGGGTTGACACCCTGTAACAGGTCCATCGGTCCGCTGACGGAATTTTGCGACAACGTCAGATCGGCCATGCCAACGTAGAACCAGTCGTGATTCTCGAATTCCAGGTCGCGCAGATAGAGGTTTCCGGCGCCCTCTTCGTCGACGATCGCCACTTCTACCGTGTGCGCTCCCTCGGGCAGAATCTCTTCGGTGACGAAACTGCCATTGGTATCGACCGGCACCGGGCGCCCGGCAACGAAAACGTCGTGCCCCTCGGGAATGTCGGCACCTCGCACAGTGACGGTGCCGCTGCTGAGACCGATGTTGTGGAGGCTCAGCCCGTTCTCGCCGTAGGCGGCGTACAGTTCCGGATCCTCTTCGAACTGCTCGGGCGCTTCTTCGTCATCAACGGGCTCGACCGAGTCATAGACCACCCACAGCGGCTGTGCGCTGGTCTCGTCGAAATTGCCGTCATCGCCATAAGCGCGCAGCACGTAGGCAAGCTCGTACACCGGCGCCTTGAACCACGCGGCCGGCGGGAGCCAGCGCGCCACGCCGTCTGGCTCGATCTCGATAACGTCAATCGGTTGCGACTCGAGCGACTGCCCGGTTTCGAACACACGCACCTCTGCACGTTCGATGAAGTGCGAATAGTTCGTGTACATCCTGAAATGCACCGGTGAGACGAGCGTCTCGTGATCGATGACGCGCGACACGGAGACGCGCGACGGCTTCGCCGCGATACTGAGGCGCGGCGCCGAGCGCAGGTTATCGAAGCCGAAGCGGATATCGGCCTCTTCGAGCGCAACGTCCGTGCAGCGCTGGATATCCGATGAGCTACGCTTCGGGTCATCGATCGGCACACCGTCAACGGTGATACGCATGAGATTCAGGCCGAGCGGGTTCTGCGGACTCAGCTCACGCGTGATGCGCGTGACATCGACGCCGTCATAGTCGTCCAGTATCGCGAGCTCGTCGTAGATGACTTCGACGGCAACGTGCGAGGTCTCGCCCTGGACAAAGCCGGCATTGACGACGTCTTTCGAGTGCACGTAGCCGCGCCCTTCGGACTCGCGCTGCTTCGCTTCAAGCTGCATATCCCCGGCGATACTTTCCATGGCGCGGCGCGCGCGCGATGCCGACAGGCCGATGTCGTCGCCATAGACGGCCGCCGTGCGACGCTCCAGGCGCTCATTGCGCGTGTAGCCGACGAAACGCAGGCGTGGATTGGTCCTGTCGGCGATGTCGGCGAGTGCTCGGGCAAGGTCGTCGGTATAGCCTGCGGGCACCATCGGCTTGCCGTCGACAAAGTCGATATCAGCAATCGTGCCCCATGGCGGATCGTATTGCCGTGTCACCAACTCGGCGCCTGCCGATTCAGGACAGAGCTGCGGTTCATCGGGCAGCTCCTGCAGCGGATCGTCGTACCAGAACTCGACTTCGACGCGACGATTGAGCGCGCGGCCCTGTGTCGTCTGGTTCGACCCAAGCGGCCGTTGAGAACCCTTGCCGTCGCTTGCGACGACCGCGGTCGGCAGATTCAGACTATCCTGCACGGCCAGCGCCACCCGGCGCGCGCGCGCTTTCGACAGCCCGGTATGATCGCCGTAAATGCGCTCCATGCGGCCCGTGAGCGGCGCATCGTCGGTGTAGCCAACGAATTTGACGACAACGTTCTGCTTGTCGCCCAGGTTCGTGAATCCCTGGCGAACCCGCTCGATGAAGTCGGCGTTGACGTCAATGGTCTCTTCTTCGAACCTCAGCGGCGCGATCAGGTTCTGGACACGTGCGCGTCGCGCATGTCCTTCCACGTACCGCAGTTTGCACACCGTTTCCATGCGGCAAACCTTGATACGCTTGATCTCGTGCGGCACGAGAAATTCCTCCAGCGCCAAGCGCTCCCGAACTTCGTCGTACCAGACCTGCACTTCGACACGGCGGTTTTGTGCACGGCCCTCCTCGGTCAGGTTGGATGCGACAGGCCTGGAATCGCCGGCCCATTCGAACGAAATAGCTTCGGGGGGTAGCGCCAGCGACGTCTGGAAGTGCTCCGCCACCTGGCCGGCGCGCTCCCGCGAAAGACCGGCGTTGTCGCCATAGATCTTCTGCAATCGCGGTGACAGCGGCCGATTGTCTGCATGACCGATAAGGTGCAGGCGAACGTTTATGCGATCGCGCATGCGTTCGAGAATGTCCGAAAGCGACGCAACGGTGGTGTCGGGGATATTGGCGATACCCGACTCGAAATATATGGATGGCACCAGGCCGCTGAGTTTCACGGTCTCGAGTGCGTCCTCCAGGGTCTCGCGAGTCTCGATACTGTCGCCCTGCTCCGTATCGATCTCGTCCGGATTCTGAACCCACCTGGTCAATGGCGCATCGTCCGACATGTGTCGCTCGACGGCCTCGCCGATCGGCATTTCATCGACCTTCGCGGCGTTCGCCGCTGTCCAGGCAAGCGCGACACCGAGTATCAACAGCTGGCTTGGCTTCATCATGGCGTTCACCTGTTCGTCGCCTTGCTGTTATCGGGCGGGCCACCGAGCCGCCAGAAAACCTCGGGCTCGACCACGAGCTCGTAGCAACAGTTGAGCCCTTGCCAGGTCGTCATGATTTCGTCTTTGAGCTCCGTGAGACGCTTGTCGACGAGCGATGCGTCCTCGACATCGGCCACATAAGAGAGGCGCAATACCGCCGGCGCGTTTTGCAGTTCCTCGAGCAGAAGATCGATGCGCGGCCGCCACTGCTGACGAATCTCCGTCGTGCCCGGCTCGAACACGGCATCGGCAATGTCCAGGCCGACCACGCGATGGATCGATGCGCCGAAATTCATGCGCAAAGCCTTACCGCGGGTCGCGCGCTGCACCTGCACGGGTCGGGTCGATACGCGGAACCCGCTGGGCAGCGTGCGGTCATCGAGTTTCAACACGAAATTGCTGCCGCGGCTATCGTGCGGAACGATCGCGCAGGTTATGTGGTAGCGGCCGTGGTTGTCGGTTGTGGCTGCCAGGCCGCGCGCCGTTACCAGGCGCACACCGGCCAGCCCGGCTTCCTCGGTGTCCTGGTAGCCGTTGCGATTGATGTCATCGAATACCTTGCCGCTGACATCCGTGCAGTCGAAGGTCGGGTCCGGTACGAGGCGCACGGTTGCCGATGCCTCCTCTGACATGACCTGCCCGCTGATTGCGTTCAAAGCCAGCGCGCGGTTGACGAATTCACCCTCGGTGATGCCGGCACCTGCCGCCAGCAGCAGCTTGATGGTATGCCGGCCATCGACGCTGAGCAGAAGGTTCGACCAGATCAGCTCACGGCCGACGACAACAGGTTCTGTCGGAACATCGTCGAAGCGCGCCGACCCCGCGACGTAGCTGAACCCCGGCGGAAAGCGATCCACGATATTGACGTCCGTCAGGTCGTCACCGAAGGAATTGCTCACCGTGATGACGTACGGTACGAGCTGGCCGCGGTTGATATTCAGCAACGGCGTCGTCTTGGTCACGGCTATGGCGCCGCCAAGGCGTGGGTCTAGCGGTATGTGGTTATTGAAAAGCTGCGAGGTCCCCGGTACGCCGCTCGAGTCAAGTGTCAGGAAGGTGTGATAGTCCGTTCCCGGGCTGCGCGCCGGGACGGACGAGGGCGGCGCGAACTCCGACACCTGCGCCTCGCAGTGCTGTGCGGTTGCCGGCAAGGCGTCTGTCGCCGAACCCGGGCATAGCGGCACGTTGAAAGGAAGACCGCTTGCATCGGAGGTGGGCGGTATCAGTTCCGAGACGCCCGGCAAATAACTGGTGTCGGGTGCCACAGCCTGGATCGCGTAGCCGAGACCGCTCTGGCACGCCGGATCCGAGAAATTGATATCGAACTTGTAGTAGCCGTTCGCCACCGTAACCTGGTCCTGGTGGTTCGGGTCATCGAAACAGCTGCTCGGCAGCGGCACGCCATTACGCACATCCACGAGCGTCACGGTGGCCCCCGCAATCGGTGCGCGCGAGACAGAGTCATAGACCACGCCGTTCGGATCGACCGGCATGTTCAACGCCAGCAGATTACTGCCCTCCTGCACGTCGATTTCATCGATACGCTGCTGGCCGTCGGTGAAGTCCGAGTCGGTTTGTCCGAGCAGTGCGGTGCGTATACCAGCGCCCGGCGCACTGAAGCGCAGCGAGTACAGGTTCGCAGGATCGTAGCTCGGCGGCACGTTAGCGAAGATGTAATAGCCGTCCACATTGGTCTGCATCGTACGAACCGGCTGATCGCCGAGCAGCAGTTCGACCGTCCAGTTTTCCAGCGGCCGCTCGAAACCATCGGGCGTATTGTCGTGATCCGCGTCGTGCCAGACGTTGCCACTCAGCATTCCCGCGTTCGGCATCGCGCCAACGTCGATCGAGACACTGGCCTCGGCCTGTCGCAGGGGATCGTCCCAATAGACCCGACCGGTGTTGGTAATCGTCGTGCCTTCGAGGAGGTTGGGATCAATGATGGCGCGAAACCGCAGCACGACTTCCTGCCCGGGCTCGAGCGGGCCATAGTCGGTAAAGTAGTCCGCCGTTATCAGCGTGCCTGTGACGGTGATGCCGGTCGCCAGTCCGTTCAGCGTGGCCGACTGGTCGACATAGCTGAGGTACCCCGGGACGGGCACCGAGATGTCGTCTTCGATCCTGACGTAGAGCGCCGGCAGCAGTCCGACGTTCCTTGCTGTCACCACGTATTCGAGCGTCGCGCCCGGTAGCGCCGGACCGCCATCGACCACGGACAGTTCCTTGATGATCGACATCTGCTGAACGTTGCCAACCACGACAACAGTGGGCTCCGGGCCGGTTGCCGGGTTGCCGTCGCCGTCGGTCAGGGTATTCGCAACCTCGAGGCTGTAGACTGCGGCCTGGTTCGTAATGAGCGTTCCGGACGCAACGCCCGCATCGACCTGCAGATCGAACTGCACGACGGCAGACTGCCCGGGGTTCAGCACGCCTTCTCCATCGCCGGGCAGGGGCGGCGTCAGATCGGCCGAACTGATCGGCAGCCCGTCGAGCAGCGGTGATCCGTTTGCGCCGTCGGCAACAGCGATGCCGTTGAGCGTCGTGCTACCGGCAACGTAGGTCGTGTTAACCGGTACTACGTCGGTAAGATCGACGGCGGTCGCCGGCACGGTGCCGTTGTTGTACACGGTAATCGTGTAGCGCAGCACGTCGAGCGGGTCGACGATACCCGGAGAACTTCCATCCACTTGCAGGGCTGCCGTTTTCGGCGCGAACAACAGCGGGAAGTTGCCGACCACGTCCTGCGTCGGATCGTCGGGCACATCGGTGCGCGGGTCGTCGGAAGGCACATCCGCGAGACCATTATCGACAGCACTGACGAATGCCTGGTTGGAGATTATTGTGCCGTCGGGAGCATCCGGGTACACGACGACATCGAAGACGATCGTCGCAACGTTGTCCGCAACCCCGGCATTGAGCGCGCCAGGGGTCGTGTCCTGCGGCGCGTTGATCGGAATACCGTCGATCAGCGGTGAGCCGTTGGCGGCGTCGGCAACCGCGATACCGTTTAGCGTCGTGCTGCCGGCGACATAGGTCGTGTTTCCGGGCACCTGGTCGACGATATAGGCACTGGTCGCGTTGTCGGTGCCGATGTTCTGAACCGTGATCGTGTATCGCAGGGTCTCGCCGGCCAGCAAGACGTTGGGGTTGCCGTCGATGTACGACGACACCTTGTCCACATCGAAAGCCGGCGCCGACTCGATCAGGATCTGCGTCGGGTCATCGTCATCGGCAACGTTCGGGTCCGCGGCACCATTGACATTCGGGTCGTCGCTCCACGCCAACGACAGACCGTCGTCCAGGAGCTGCGACTGGTTGCTCACGTAGCTGCCGTTCGCCAGCACGGGCGCGAGGTCTACCTCGAACTCGATCAGCAGGCTGTCGCCCAGGCCGCCGATGCTCAGGTTGCGGATGTCGAGCAAGCCGGTACCGGCCGCACCGCCGTTCGCATCCGTGTTGCCCGCAACCGCACCCGCCGGAAGCGTAATGACATTCAGCGTGCCCGCCTGGAATGACGGCTCCGCGTTGAGACGGTCGAGCTCGTCGACTATCCGGAAATCGCTCACGATGACGTCGCTCAGGTTCTCGACGTAGAGCCGGTAGCGCAAGGTTTCGCCCGGCGCCGCGACGGTGCCCGGGTCTTCGCCCGTCGTCACATTCAGGACCGTCTTCTCGAACCGAAGCATCGGCAGATCGACGATAACGCTGTGCGCGTCTTCATGGTCCCCGACGCCCACGGTGCCGTCGGTCAGGTTGCGGCTGTACATGGTCGACGCGTCGGAATTGAACCACTCGGTCGCGCCGGCCACATTCGTCAGCACGCTGCCATCCTGGGAATCGGTATCGAGCTGCGTGCGATACGTGATCATCAGGCGCTCACCCACACCGATCACCGATTCGGCGGACTGCGTGATGAACGTCAGCTCGCACGCGGCGCCATCGTAGGCGAGCGAGTAGTCGGTCCCCTGGCCCAGGGGACCCTTTCCGGGCACCGGTGTGACACCGTCTGCCGCGAACACCTGCGCGCTCAGAACCTCCGGTGTCGTGTCGCACGTCCCGCCGGTCGCACCATCGGGCAACCGGTCAACGATCGTTGCGTTATAGGCGTCGGACTCGCTCTCGTTCTGCACGCCGATGACGAAGGAGCCCCACTCCGCCAGGCGCATCGTCGCCGGGCCGGTCTTCGTGACCGTGAGTCCCGGCGGCAAGGTGAATTCCCCGACCAGGCCGGAGCTGTTGACGATGTCGCCTTCGGCCGTGATGAATTCATCGACGGGACTGCCATTGTCCAGGAAGCTCATTTCCAGCGTGTAATCCACGCCATTGACGTTGAACGTTGTGGGGTCGGCCGAGGCGACGATCGTCACACGATCCGTGCAGCCGTCGCCGGGCGGTGTCGGATAGGGGCAAGGGTCCAGGTTGTTCGGGGTTTCCTCGTGGTTTAACGTGAAGGTGAAGATCAATGGACCGGTCGGCACGCCGTCCACGGCAAGCACGAGAACCACATCGAGTTCGGCCGAAACCAGGGAAGGCTCGCCAACCACGAAATTCCGGTGTTGAAACGTCCCCAGGGAAAAGTACGGGATAGGCCCTGGCAAATCGAATGGCGGCGGGAGCGTTGCGATAAAGTCATAGCCGCTTTGCTCGCCCGACGTTGTGCCCCAGCTGATGCTCGAGGTCGGGCTGCCGTTCGTGATGACGGGATCGCCCGGCTGGCTTCCGGGAACGCTGTCCACCGGGTCACGCCAGGAACCGACGACGGATACGAACGTAATCTCGGCGGCCGACGCGCTACCTGTCGGAAGCAGTGTGGCCGATGCAAGGACCAATACGCCAACGATGATGAGCAACTTCTTCATGGCGTTGCGATCCCGGACCTGCCGAAACCCCACCGGGCCGTGTCGACGAACGGCGTGCCGGGCTGCGCGATTAGACTATCCAGCCCATCGTTCGAACAGTCTGAACAGGCCTGCGCCGCAGCGTTGGAGGACCATAAGGAAGCGGCCATTGCCAACAAACAGTGGGCCTGCCGCGCCGTGATCTTGAATCGAAACATGGTCAGTTGCTTACGTTCCCTGTGAACTGCCCAGCTATCGCGAATTGCCTTGGAACCATCCTGGTTCCGGCGCTTCCGCCGCCGTAGAGCCGTGTCCAATCCGAGCTGAAACTATCCCTTAAGCACCCTTCTCATTGGGTGAACTGCATCACATTATTGGGTGAGCTGTTCCACATTCGGAGTTAGGTTTCCGACTTATGTAAGACCGGATCAGGCGGCCGGCAGGAAGTCGATCGGGTAGATGATCGTCACTGCCGCGATGTCTTCTTTCGCGCCGAAGTCGAACAGTTGAACGCGGTCGACAACCTGTTGTGCCAGGAGCGGCGCATCCATGTCGGATGACTGTAGCTGGCACAGCGATACTGAACCGTCGGGCTCGATCGTCATGCGCAAAACCAGCTGCCCGCGCAGCGTCGGGTCCTTGCGCAGCTCGCGGTTGTAGAGACGATACAGCGCCGCTTTGTAGCGGTCGAAGACGATCTGGATTTCCTCGTCGGTGCGCCCGGCCATGGCGCCGCCACTCAACGGTCGATCCGCGCCGCCTTCACCGCCGATCGAACTCGCGACGCGCGTGAGTGCAACACCGCCAATGCCATCTCCGCCGCCGCCAACGTCGCGGCTGATGCTGGCGAGATTGATGCCACCGCTGGATCCCTGCGCCGACGTCGTTACCATCGATCGTTCAGGCCTGCCGATCGCGTTCTCGCCTCTGCTGCTTAGCCGTGCCTGCGATCCCAGCTTCGCGGTCGGCCGCAAACTGGCGCGACTGGCGAAGCTGTCACGAAACGCGAGGATGCCCTTCGACTTGACCTTTTCCTTCGTGTCCTCGGGCGCTGCCTCGGCGACGCGTTGCTGCTCGACCGATTCCGGCAGGTTCTCCGGCGGCGTCTCCTCAGCCAGCTCTGGCTCGGGCTCCGGAATCTCCTCGTCGGGCACGACCTGTTCTTCGACCGGCGGCGGGGGCGGGGGCCGCATCTCTTCACGCACCAGCTTGGCGACCCTTTCCGGTACCTCGTTCAGCCGCGTCAGCTCAGGTAGCGGCAAGTCGATAATGCTCAGCAGCCAGCCTGTAATCGCGCATAGCAGGATCGATGCGGCGAGTGAGCGGCGAAAACGCTGGTCTTCTTCGCTGTGCCGCGTCCATGGCATGACCTGTTTTTCATTGGGCAGGTCGTCGGCATCCCGTTCGACCAGCCACTCGCTGCGACGTCTCTCCTCGCGTTCCGCCGCGTCGAGGAAATCGTAGTGCAGGTAGTCGAGCGCCCGGTTCTTGTCGCCGATCTTGTCGAGGATCGCATCGCGCTTGTTCTCGAGCGCCATGATGTCTGCGCCGAATTCGTCTATTCTTTCATGTGCGTAGCGCAAGCGCGCCTGGCGCGACTCTTCGGACTGGTCGCGGTCCCAGAACAGCTCTGCGGCGCCCAGTTCGTCCAGCTCCTCCAGCGAACGGCAGATCCGGGACACGAGATCGTATTCGTGACTTTTTTCGAGCCTTTGCTCGATCTCGGCGTTAGTCGCCTGCAGATCGTTCTCATAACTCTCGAGAACACGCTCATCTTCCTCGAGCTGCCTCTTGAGCGCGAGTGCGTCTTCGGACAGCTCCAGGGTCATGGTGTCGCTGAGATTCATCCGGCTCTACCCTGTCGACGCAACCTGGGATGCCTTCTGGATGACGGCGAGAGAGACGTTTTCATAGCCACCCTCGGTGCATGTCGACATGATCTTCCTGACCACACCGAACGGTACGCTCCTGTCAGCCAGTATCGTGACTTCCCGACTGCCTGCGACAGCCAGGGTCTTGGGCCCGAGAACATTCTCCTTGAGAGCGTCAAGGCGCACGGTGATGGCGTCAAGCGTCGCTGAATCGCTATCCAGGACATCGCCGACGAAACCAACAGCCTGGCCCTGCACGAGGATCTCGTCGGGGCTTACGAAAATGACAACCGTCTCGCGAGGCTTGGTTTCGACGCGTGACTCCGGCAGCTTCACGATCTTCGGTGCCTCCATGATTTCTACTGAGCCCGAGTTCACGAGCAGGAAGAAAACGAGGATCGTGAATACGTCCATCAGTGACGTCAGGTTCATCTTGCCGATCTTGACGCGATTGCGTTTCATCCGTTTGATGCGTCGCGAATTTCTCATGGGGCGTCTCCGACCGAGATTTCAGAGAACAGCGCGAACAACTCAAAATCTTCAGTGTCTTCTATCGGCTTCTCGACACTACGCACGACGTCCATCACCCGGATCAGGTAGTCATAAGGAATCTGCGTTTCCATCAGTACCGAGGCGGCTTCGTGTTTCGGGTAGTCCAGCTTGAGTTCGACCATGAAATCGGAAAGCGTCTCGAAATCGTATTCGCCTTCTTTCTTCGGGATCGAGGCGATGGTGGCTGATCCGTTACTTATCTCGATACCGGCATCCCTGACGATAACTTCAACACGGAAGGTGTCCTGGTTATCAGTCGGGCCTCCTGCGGTACTCGGCAGATTGAGCTCGACAATCGTCAACCGGGAGAACACTGCCGTTATCAGCAGAAACGGCACCAGGATCACCATCAGGTTCAGGAACGTGGTCACGTCGATTTCGTAGGCGTTTTCTTTGGTACGCCGTTTGTAATGGTGCCGCCTGGCCATGTCGGCTACGCCTCGACCGCTCGCTTGGCCCTTCTCGAAAAGACGTTTAGCGCTTTGACCGTTGCCATTTCCAGGCTGTCCACGATATCGCCTGTCTTGCTGGTCAGGACCGCATGGACGACCAGCAATGGAATCGCAACCATCAGGCCAAACGCCGTCGTGTTCATGGCCACCGAAATGCTGGCTGACAGGAGGTCCGCTTTTTCAGCCGGATTCGCGTTGGCGACCGCGGTGAATGCCTGGATAAGCCCCATGATCGTGCCAAGCAGGCCCAGCAAGGTAGCGATACTCGACGCCAGTGCAACGTAGGGCGTTCGCTTCTCGAGGCGAGGAACGATTTCCATCATGCTCTCCTCCATCGCGATTTCGATATCTTCGCGGCGGAGCACGGCACCCTGCAACGACAGGCCCATGTTCAGGACTTTGGAAATTGTCGATTCGTCCTTGCTGGTCATTTCTCGCGCTGCATCGAATTCACCGTTCGTAAGCATGGGCTGTACCTGGTCCCAGACTGCCTGGTTCTTGTTCGTCACCATAGTCAGCGTTACGTAGCGCTCGATGGCGACCGCAACACCGAAGGCGAATACCAGCAGTATCGGATACATGAACAGGCCACCCGATGCGAAAAAACCTACGATCGAATAGAAAAAGTCCATCTTGAAGTCCTCTTTTGGCAGATATCCCTGAGTCGAACTCAGGTCAGCTTCGAGAATAGATTGGGTTCACAGTAGAAAATGTGACGCAGCGCACGTTAGGGCGTGATTTCGGATAGCGATTGGCCGAGTTTAGATGCAGCTCACACGACGCGCGGTGCTGGAATTTATTCGCTCGAACGAATCTCGTAAAAACTCAACTCGCGCAGGAATACTTCCTTGTCAACCGGCCGCGCACGGTCATCCAGGGTATCCGACAGACTGATATCCTCACCGAGCTCAGACGACTTCCACGGGATAATCACCAGCGACTTTGGCGCCTCTTCGTTGCCGAGGATCGACATGCCGGACATGGTCTTCGGTTTCTCGATCCCGTCGCCGTTGTCTTCGCTCGTCTGCGTCTCGCTATCGACGCCATCCTCGGAATCTTCGGCAAACACTGAGGAACTCCAGAACAACAGGGCTCCGGCTAGCAGAAATAGTCTCAACATCGTTCCACTCCTCCTACTGGCCGCTTCTATTGCGGATATCCGCAATCCACATCGACGCCTCGTCATCCCCGGGCACCGTCGCCATGTACGCCTCGTAGTTCGCGAGCGCGCAGTCAGGGTCCGCGAGGTACAGGTCACAGAGAATGGCGAGATTTCGTCGCGCGAAATGATAGCCGGGGTAAATGGCGAGCGCGCGCTCGTAGCTGCTTCGTGCATCGGCGAAGCGGCCTGTCTTTCGATACACGATACCGAGCTCGTTGTGCGCGATCGGATGCTCGGCGTTCAACGCTATTGCTTGCAGCAGGTTTCGTTCCGCGGCCTCGAGGTCGCCCGCGAGATGAAACGCGACGCCAAGATCGATACGGGGCGCGCTAAACTGCGGCGCCGCGTCGGCAACCGTCTCAAGCAGTGCAACCCCCTCTGCGTGTCGACCCTGCTCGAGCAGCGTCAGCGCCGCTTCGTACTCGGTGCGCAAGCTGCTGCTGATACGCGCCTCTTCGGTAATCGTGAAGCCCACGGCTTCCTGAATTTCGATACGTGCGGACGTGCGCGTTGACGACGTCGTGGCGCACGCGCACAACAGGCAGGCGACTGTCGATGAAACGACAGCGTTCCTGGCAAGACTCTGTATTCGGTGAATTTTTGACATATACACGGCGTTATCCCGAGACCCTTACAGCGCATCCGTGAGTGTTTGCGCGGTTGCCTCCAGGGCGTCCGCGGCTTCGTCTGAATCACCCTCCTCGATCACCGGCTGCCCGTCAACGCCGAGTGGTGGCGCGATAGGCATGCGGTAGGCGTAGGAGTCGATGGAACCGACGTAACCACCGCTGATCTCGTTTTTCGCGTAACGGCCCGGCATCAGCAGCCCCAGTTTTTCCAGGCTCTTCTGCACCCAGGCGTTGTAGATACCGCCAGCCAGCAGTTCGAAGTTCTCCTCGTGAACGTCGATTGCACGCTCTTCGAACGGGTACGCCTCTTCTTCGATGACGAGTTCGTAATCGACCATCTCGGCGTCGCTAAGCCCGGCGGGCCGCTCCGATTCCATTAGCGAAACGCTGAACTCGAGATAGGTCTCGGCGATATAGTAGGTCGCTGCGGCAGTGACCTCGGCGACCTCGTAGTCAACGAGCGCTTCGAGCGAGTCCATTGCCGCATCCATGCGGCGCTGCTTCTCGGCGAGGCTCTGCTCGAAAGGCTGTACCAGCTTCAGGCTCGCGAATTGCTGGTAGCGTTGTTCGCCAAGAACCAGGGCCGCCTTGGCAGCCAGGTAGCGGCTGCGGTCCGTGCGCGCGCCGCCCGCATCCCGGTCGACGGCGACGATTTCGTGCAAGGTCTCATAGTAGCGGTCGTAATTCTGCTCGCCCTGGAAAATTTCCGCGAGACGTGAACGGGTTTCCATGGCCAGGTCGAGTGGCTGTGGATAGTCGGCAACGTATTTCTCGTAGACACGGACCGCGTCGACGACAACAGCGGCGTCATCATAAAGCTCCCCGGCCGTGAGTAGCGCCGCGCGCGCCAGTTCGGGATCGGTCGCTTCCGCGGATATTCTCTCGTGTTCAGCCGCAGCGCGTGCCGTCTGTCCGTCTTCGCGATAGATGTACGCCAACTGCTTGGTCGCCTCGGTATTCAGGTCATGCTCGGCATGCGTGGCCCGGAATTCCTCGAGAACCGCCGAGGCCTGCGACCAGTCTTCAAGCTTCATGAGCGCGGCCGCGGCATCGTATTCGGCAACGCTGCGGATATCCGACGTCGGTGCGACATCCTTGATGCGCAGGAAGTGATCGGCAGCCGCCCGAAAGTCCTCGAGCAGGTTGGCCTGCTCGCCCTGCTTATAGATAGCAGCCGCCAGGCCATCGATGACGCTGGGGCGCTTCTCATCGTCGTCCGCCGTCAGGCCGAGCACGTTCGTGTAGGCGAATTCGGCATCCTGGTACTCGGCCAGGTCGATCGAGGAATTCGCGACCACCAACCAGGCCGACCGCCGCAAGCCGGCGTCGGATTCCGGATAACGATCGATGAGCGCCTGCCCGGCAGAGATCGCGGCGGGAAAATCTTTCATCTCGTAGAGGTCATCCGCGGCCGCGCCCAGCACCACCGCCGCCTGCTCGTGCCCGGGGTAGGTGTCGGCGAAGCGTAAGGAACTCACGACAGTCGCCTCTTTGACCTCGCGCTGCCGCGCACCGGTCGCGATCTTCAGTTCCTCACGATACGCGTAAATGGCGGCATAACCGGCTGCCGACGCCTTGTCGTGCAGATCGTAATCGTAGGCCGTCCGCTCGTATTCGGTCGCGGCGGCCGAGAATTCCTTGTTTTCGAGCAGCAGATCGGCGAGCTGGTAGTTGATCTGCGGCGATTCGGTGTCACTGGGGAATGAAGCCAGGAACTGTCGGTACCAGTGATTTGCTTCGGCAAACATCGCGGGCTGCTCGTCGAGGAGCGCTTCCTCCCGATACAAGGCATGATAGTGATTCGCCAGGTCGGTCAGGTTTGTTTTCAGAAAGCCACGCACTTCGACCGATGCCCCGATGTCATTGTGCAGCCAATACTCGGCATCGAGCGCATAGTTGGTCGCAAATTCCTTCTTGGATTCGACGACGAGCTGCGGGAAACCGGCCTCGCCGAAAATCTCGACGACCCGCATGCTGAAGTACGGCGAAACCTTGTGGTACGGATTCAGTTCGATGAACGACTTGTAGACCGACGTCGCGTCGTCATAGCGTAGCTTGCTGAAGTAGAACTCACCCAGGTTGCCGTAGATCTTGTCGGCGTAGCTGCGCCTGCCGCGCTCCGCGAAATACTTGTCAACGACCTCGGGGCCGCCCAGGTTGGAGAAGCTGAGGCTGATGACGCGGAAGGTATCGGCAATGCGATGCTCGTCATTCTCTTCATCGACCTGGTCGAAGTCGTAACCGGTCGACTGGCGATAATCGAGCAGCGCCATGTAGTTGTGCAGTGCTTCCTCGTACAGGTACTGCTTGTAGTACGCCCATCCCTGCTTGTACAGCGCCAACTCGTAATAGGACGAGTCTTTACCCATACGAATGATCGCACCGTAGGCATTCTCGGCATCGATAAACTTCTTCCTGACGAAGTAGTACTCGCCGCGACGGAAATAGACTTCGTCGAGATAGCGCGAATGCGGATACTTCGCGACGAACTGATCCATTACCGCCATCGCTTCGTCCGGCTGGCCAATTTCGTCGTAGGCCCGCGACATCTGGTAGAGCACCTGGTCGTTGCGCTCATAGTTCGGGTAGGTCTCGAGGATCTTCTTGTAGGTCTGGATCGCCTCCCGCGGACCGGCGGGGATTGCCTCGCCATTGCCCGGCAGCCCGATTTCCGGCGAAGACATGCCGGCCAGCAAGTCCTGGCGCTGTGTCGCCCGCTGCTCGAAGGCCTGGTCCGATTCGCCTGGCCCATCAGGCCCGCTGCCGGACGCCGCGGCAACAATCTGGCCCGACTGATCCGCAAGGTCGGGCGCCGCCATCTCTATCGGCGCGGTGCCGGTAATGACGCCGTATTCCTGCTCGAGCTGAAGGTCGGCGAGGCGCCGCATCGCCTCCGGCGTCATCGCGCTCTCGGAGGTTTCCTCGAGATAGCGCCGATAGCTCTCGGCCGCACGTTCCAGGCTATCCTCGAGGTATATCTCTTCGACATCCGCCGGCAACCGCTGCAGTTCGGCGAGCGTGCCCTGCGGCGTCGTGGTGCTGCAGGCACCAAGTGCGGCCGACAGGCCGGCGATCAGGAAAAGCCGACGCCCGCTCATTCTTCGCCTGCCCTGGCTTGTGCCTGAGTCGCCCGGTCATAGCTGTCGGCCAGCGCGAATCGCGCCTTGTCGCGATAGGTCTCCAGCTTGCCGCGGCGCGCCATCAGCTCTTCGACGGCCACAGCCTCCAGCAGGTGGCCCTGCCGCGCCATCAGCCGACTGACCTCATCCGCGGCCCTTGCAACGCGCGCCCGCAATCGATTGATCGGCTGGTCGTAGCCCGTATAGCTGTGTGTCGCAGCCTGTCGCGAACGCACATATTGATCGTACTGCGTTTGTGCGACGGCCATTGCCTCGTCGAGTCCGCGCAGCTTGCGATCGAACTCGGTGAAACGCTCGTGATACTCCGTCTCGAGCGTCCAGGTCAGCAGCCCTTTGAGGCGCTTCATGCGCGCGACCAGGGCCGCCTCGAACGGCGTGGACTCGTCCTCAAGGAGCGTCTCGATGTGCTCGATGCGCGCCAGCAAAGCCTGCTCCTCGCGCGTTGCCAGGAACTCGGGCCTCGGGGTCGTGAGCAGGTCATCGCGCCTGCGCACGAGCATCTTGTGTTGTTCTATTCGGAGTCGCATGCGCGAATCGAGCTCGCGGAACTCCCGATCTACATCAGGCAGCAGCGGCTCGTAGTGATCGTGGCGAACATCCACCATGTCATCGAAGGAATCGAAACTGGCCTGCCAGGCGAGCAGCTTCCTTTGCAGGTCGGCGAGGTCAAGGAAATTCTGCAGGCCGGTCTGGAAGTCATGCGAGGCCAGCAACTGCATCATGTAGTAGGTTTCCGGCGCCTCGGGCAGCGAGCGCAGTCGAATGACCCAGTCCTTGTCTTGCTTGATTTCCTCGCGCGTCAGCGCCTCGAGGAAACGGCCCTCGCGAATGCTCTCTATTGATGCGCCCAGCTTTTCGACTTCCGTACCGAAGGCGTCGAGAGCAATGCCGTAATTGACCGCCGCACGTCCGTGTATATTCAGTTTCCCGTACGCGTAGGGTAGTGCGAGCATCGCCTCCTGTGTCGCACTGTCCGTAACCTCTCGAGCGGCAAGAATGTTCCATGGCACCAAAGCGCGTTCGTAATCTTCCTCCGACAGGCTCGCCCATCCGGCGCTAAGCAGCGCCTGGTTGGAGAACGGGCCGTCCAGTCGCACCCGGTTCAGGTACACGCGCGCCTGGTCGTAAATGCCGTCTTCCAGGTAAATCGTGCCCAGCACGAGGTTCGACTTGTCACGTATCGCCAGTTCGGCGGGGTCGTCGGTGCTGATCTCACCGGCACGAGCCAGCTGCTGCAAGGCCTGCTCGCGCCGGCCGGACTCCAGGTAAGCGATACCGAGATTGTAGGCCGCGAAGCCACCAAAACTCTTCGAGTCCTGTAGGCCCTTGAGCACCTCGATCGCATCTTCGGAACGCTTCTCCGCGAGGTAGACGTTGGCGCGCAGGAACTCGATGTCGTCGCGAATCTTTTCCGGCACTTTGCCTTCGATGCGATCCAGTGCGCGAATCGCGTCGGCCATCTGGTTCTTCTGGAAATGAATGCGCGCCAGCCTGAATGCGGCGTCATTGCGAACTGACTCATCGACCGCCCCTTCGAGCACTGCGCGAATGGCGCGTCCGGCCCGATGGTGCATGCGATAGCGCAGCTCGAAATCGCCGAGATTGAACTCGGCCTCGTTCATGTGCGGATAGAGGGTGTCGAGTTCCGGTTCGTCAACGCCATCGTGCTGCAGGACTTCGGAATCAAGACGTTGAAGTGCCTCGAAGAAGTACCCCTGGTGCGCGTAGTAGAGCGCCTCGCCGAAGTAGAGGTCCTCGAGCTCCTCGCTATTGGCGGGGAGCGCACACAGGCACAGCAGGAGCCCGGCGATTGAGAGCGGTGCCCAACGCATGGTTTACCAGTCTCCGACCTGAATCCCGCTCGAGCCGAACTCCGGTTTGCCGAGGGTTATGCCAATCGCTTTTGGTTCGACACCCTTGGCGAAAACAAAACTATCGGACTCGCTCAGATCCTTGCCGCTCTTGAGCTTGCCCATCACCGTCACGTTGAGCTGATGCTCACCCGTGGGGTAGTTGCCCGTGTATATGCGCTGCACGCCGCCTTTTTGCAGGGCTTCGAGCTCCTTGTAGCTATAGATGTGATGCGTCGCCAACTGGCCGTCGATCTCGACCTTGACGGCATCGAGTCGGAAGTCGTCGCCGTGGTTCATGGCAACGAACAGCGCGACCTGGGTGTTACTCGGATACAGGAGGCGCTCTTCGAGATTGCCGAGCTCTGAGGCGATACTCAGTACGTCGGACTTGATTTCCTGCACCTGCCCATCAAGGCTGCGCAACTCCTGACCGGAGATATCCTGTGCTTCAGCTGACGCCAACGGGATAAGGACCAGCAGGACCCACAGCTGAATGCGGACCAGTTTCGTCATCGTACAAATCCCTCTTGATTTAACAAAATCCATTTGTTGGTGCCGATAACGCACTTGCCGCGCGCGAACACGGCTGATGGCTAGTGTTTAGTAATTCCAGCATACAAACCGTGAACTGGCACTCAGTTCGCTGCCGTTACGGAAATCGGAGATATGTGAATCGGATCACGGCCGGACGCGGCGAGCCGCATCATAGTCACCTTGACACATGATTGATGAATGGCTCACAAATCTGCAGGATGCCGGTGGCGCGATTCACTCAACCGTCGTTTCCGCATCGCCCTGGACGCTCTTGTTCGTCGGGCTGTCATTGCCGTTCGTTGCGCTGATCATCCTGTCGCTCTACCGCAATCTTGCACGCACCGTTGTCGCTTTTTACGGCACCATCGTTTTTCGTATCAGGAATGCCATCGCCGGCTGGAAGACCCAGCTGGTCGTCAAATTCCGGCACTGGCTGCCACAGCGGCAGTCGCACGACACCAGCTCACCGCCGCAAATAGAATTCGACGACTTCGATATTGCCGTCCTGAAGGCCGTGGCGTCGGTCAAACCGGGCTTCGCGGTCAACGCCCCGGAGCTGGCGGAGCGATTCCGCGCCCGGCCGGTACGGGTACAGCGCTGCCTCGAAAAGCTGAGAAGCAACAACATGCTCGAGCCCGTCGTTGGCTCGAACGAAGGCTTTGACAATTACCGCCTCAGTCAGCTTGGCGACGCATTCATGTCATCCTGGGCGCGACGCTCGAGTCGCGCCTGAATCGGCCTGGACCTGCCTGGACCTGCCTGGACCTGCCTGGACCTGCCTGGACCTGCCTGGACCTGCAATAGTGGGCTCAGGGAGACGGCTGCGACAGCAGCTGTATCACGGCTTCCACACTCGCCGCGGAGTCGGTATCACGCGGCGGGAACTTCGCAAAGCTCGCCAGTAACTGACCAACGTAGCCCTCGGCGGGCGCGCGCAACGCGGCAGCGTCTATGGTGTCGGGTCGGTCGTCGTCATCCGCGGCGAGCAATTGCTCATACGGATTCGAGCGCAGGTTCGTCACCTGCAAGGTACTCGACGGCACCTCCTTTTCCCCTGATGCCTGGAATGTGCCTTTCCAGTCGTTATGCCGCAGAGCCACCAGGGCGCCCATGCTGTCGAAATAGAAAACTTCACGTCGCGGCCCGGTGCCCTGTGAGCCGAGAAGGTACGGCTCGAAGTTATAACCGTCGAGATGCGCTTTGTAGAGTTTACCTGCCGCTCGAACGCCGTCCCCCCGGAGGCGGTCCTCAAGGTCCTCGGCCCCTGCGATCGCAAGGAGTGTCGGCAGCCAGTCCAGGTGGGTCATGATTTCGTTCGAAACGCTGCCGGCGGCAATTCTGCCTGGCCAGCGAACAATCGAAGGTACCCGGGTGTTGGCGTCCGCGGCGGCTCCCGCGATGATTGAGAACGGTGAAATAGCGGTGCTGCGGGTCTTTCCGGTCACTGACCCGCCATCCGACGAATAGTGGACAATCGTGTTCTCCGCAATCCCGAGTTCGTCGAGCTTTTCGAGGAGCTTGCCGACATATCCGTCGTGCTCGGACATGGCGTCGGCCGCAACTTGCGTCCGGGTTCCATTCCACCAGACGTAGAACGGCTTGTTGTCCTCGTGAGCGCGTTCGATAAAGTCGGTGGCGGCAGCAATTGTCTCGCCGTCCAGTGTCGCCATTCGTTGGTCAGTCAGCGGTCCTGTGTCAACAATGCGGCCATTGACGTAAGAGCGAATGACGCCGCGTGCGCCTTCAAGGTCCTCGCCGGCATAGTCGTAAAGGCTGCCGAAAAATTCGTCAAAACCGTGATTGGTGGGCAGATGGCGATCGCGGTCGCCGACGTGGTGCTTGCCGAACAGTCCGCTCGTATAGCCGTACTCCCGAAGCAACAGGGCGATCGTGGGATCGTCCGCATGCAGCCCGACAGCGGCGCGCGGCATGGAATTCGCCGAAAGGCCAGTGCGAGCAACACTCTGCCCGGTCAGGTAGGAGGCGCGTCCCGCCGTACTGGAAAAACCACCGTAATAGTCGGTGAACAGCATCCCCTCGCTCGCCAGGCGGTCGACATTCGGCGTGCGATAGCCGGCCACGCCGTGGGAATAGGCACTGATGTTTCCCTGGCGCACATCGTCGCCCCATATCACCAGTATATTCGGCCGCTCCTCGGCGGCTGAAAAACCCGCGAGCGGCAGCGTCGCGAACACCAACAAGCGTGCCAGACGTTTCATGCCCATGCCCTGGTCCCCTCTTCACATAGCGTAGTCTCGATCTCCGACTGACCGTAGGGCATGCTGTGCGGAAATGTCCAGCGACGCCGTCGCAGTACGATATTTGGGGTCCGATATTCAATTCTGTCTTCGCCCTGATAGTCTTGGAGGTGAAACTTGGCGGTCGATCCGGGGTCGTTACCTAGACAGTGGCCACTTAACAAAAAAGACTAACCACGTGCTGCATCTTCAGAACATTCACAAGTCCTACGCCATGGGCAACCAGTCCCTGCATGTATTGCGTGGGGTCAGCATGGATGTCGAGTCGGGGGAGCTGGTCTCGATCATGGGCGCGTCGGGGTCAGGAAAGTCCACGCTGCTGAATATCATCGGCATCCTCGATGACTATGACGACGGCGATTACACGCTGGATGGGCGCGAAATAGGCAAGCTGTCCGAGACTGCTGCAGCCGAGGTGCGTAACCGGCACATCGGCTTCGTCTTCCAGTCGTTCAACCTGCTGAACTTCAAGAATGCCGCCGAGAACGTCGCGCTACCCCTCTATTACCAGGGCGTACGTCGCCGCAAGCGCAACGCGATCGCTATGGAATACCTCGACCGGGTGGGCCTGCTCGACTGGGCAGACCACCTGCCCGGTGAGATGTCGGGCGGTCAGCGACAACGCGTTGCCATTGCGCGCGCGCTGATTGCCGAACCCAGCATCATTCTCGCCGATGAGCCTACCGGTGCGCTGGACAGCAATACCTCGAACGAGGTGATGCAGGTACTCAAGGATCTCAATGACAAGGGCAAGACCGTCCTGATCGTAACCCATGAATCGAACATAGCCGCGCAGACGAATCGCATCATTCATATTCACGACGGCGTCATCGTTAGCGAAGATGCGGATCCGGATTATGTTTAGTCTCGATCAGTGGCAGGAGATCCTGCAGGCTATCCGTACCAACAAGCTACGCACGTTTGCCACGGCCTTCGGCGTGTTCTGGGGCATTTTGATGCTCATCCTGTTACTCGGCGCAGGTCAGGGGCTGCAGAACGGCGTACAGCAGAACATGCTACTCGACGCCATCAACAGCATCTGGATCATCCCGGCGCGAACATCCATGGCTTACCAGGGTATGCCGGCGGGCCGCGAGCACCCGTTCATCGAAGAGGACCTCGAGAGTGTCTCCGAGAATGTTGCGGGCATCGACCTGATGTCGCCCGAGAACCGGCTCATGGGCCAGTTCGACGTGAAGTACAAGAACCGCTCAACCTCATTCCAGGTATTCGGCGCCGACTCCGAGTACTTTGGCATCAAGGTGACCCAGAAGGTCATCAATGGCCGCTCGATCAATCCTCTCGACGACGCGCAGAGCCGCAAAGTCGCCCTGATCGGCAGCCGTGTCGCCGAGGTCATCTTCCCGGAGGGCGTCGACCCGGTTGGCGAATACCTGCAGATCAAGGAAGTGGTTTTTCGCGTCGTCGGCGTGTTCAATTTCGACTCGTCGGCGGGAATGGACCAGGCACAGCGGATCTACATTCCGTTCACGACCTTCCAGACCATTTTCAACCCCGAACGAGAGGTTACGCTGTTCGCGGTCACGACAGCTGAAGGCCACTCCGGCAAGGCGCTCGAAGACGACATCGTGAGATTCGTCAAGCAACGCCAGTCCGTGCATCCCGACGACAACCAGGCCTACTTCGTACACAACCAGGAAGAACAGCACCGCAGCGTCGCGAACCTGTTTCTCGCCATCAAGACCTTCATCTGGATGGTGGGCATGGGCACACTCACGGCCGGCATCGTGGGCGTCAGTAACATCATGATCATCATCGTCAGGGAGCGTACGCGTGAGATTGGCGTACGCAAGGCGCTGGGAGCGACACCGGCGTCGGTGGTGGGGATGATCCTGCAGGAATCCATCTTCATCACGCTGGTCGCCGGTTACCTCGGGCTGTTCCTCGGCATCGTGCTGCTCGAGGGCATCAACACGGCGCTGGTCGCATTCGGCGCGGATATGCAGTTCTTCAATCGTCCCGAAGTCGACTTGCGCGTCGCACTGTCGGCGCTCGCCGTACTCGTTATAGCAGGCGCCCTCGCCGGTCTTGTGCCGGCACTCAAGGCCGCGCGGGTAAAGCCGGCCGAAGCACTGAGGAGCGAATAAGCATGTTCGACCTCGACAAGTGGGAAGAGATCTGGCGAACGATGGTGCAGCACAAAATGCGCACGGCATTGACTTCGTTCGGCGTGTTCTGGGGCATCTTCATGCTCGTAATTCTGCTCGGCGCCGGCAATGGCCTGCAAAACGGCGCGATGCAGAACTTCGATATCGCGAAGAACGCCGTCTTCGTGTGGACGATGCCGACGACCGTGCCGTTCGCGGGTTTCGAAGCAGGGCGCCAGATCGAGTTGAGCAGCGAAGACAGCGAAGTCCTGTCTCGCCTTGCCGAAGTGCAGACGATCTCGCCACGCCTGCAGGTCGCCAACCGCTTCGGCGACCAGGCCCTCAGCATCGTTCGCGGCGACGAGTCGGTAGCTTTCAACATCATGGGCGACTACCCGGAGTTTCTCGAGATCAAGCCCTACATTATGGAGGACGGGCGTTTTATTAATCAGCTCGACATCAACGACTACAGGAAGGTCGCCGTCATCGGCTTGCGCGTTCGCGATGAGCTGTTCGAGCCTGGCGAGCAGGTCATCGGCGAGTACATCCGCATCGGTGGCGTGCCGTTCAAAGTCGTCGGCGTATTCAACACGCGCGTGATGGGTGAACAGGCCATACAGGAGCTGCAAACGCTGCACCTGCCGCTGACGACGGCGCAACGCACGTTCAACCTGGGCAACCAGATCAGCTGGTTCGGTTTCATACCCATGCCTGGCGTGACGGCCCTCGATACCGAGGAGGCGATCAAGGATGTCCTGCGCACGCGGCACAAGATCTCGCCCGACGACCGGGCTGCGCTCGCCTCCTTCAACGTCGAGCAGGAATTCAGGCAGATGCAGGGCATTTTCACCGGTATCAGCGGATTCAGCTGGTTTGTAGCGGTCGGCACGATCGTCGCGGGCATGGTCGGCGTCGCAAACATCATGCTGATCATCGTGAAGGAGCGAACCAAGGAGATCGGCATTCGCAAATCGGTCGGTGCGAAGCCCGTATCGATAATTACGATGATAGTGCTCGAAGCGCTCGTCATCTCCAGCGTTGCCGGTTATCTCGGCCTTGTCAGTGGTGTTGCCCTGATCGAAGGGATTGCGCTGATGATGGACCAGTTCGGAATGCAGAACGATTTTTTCACGAATCCGGAAATCGATTTCGGCGTGGCGATCTCAGCCATCGTCGTGCTCGTGATCTCCGGCATACTGGCCGGCTTGTTTCCCGGCATTATGGCAGCGCGAATCAATCCCGTACGCGCCCTGCGAGACGAATAAATAAAAAAGCGAAAGACTATGAAAAAGATATCCATCGTGATCGTGCTGTTGCTGTTTGTAGCAGCGTTCCTCGGCACCGTTGCCTTCCTCTACAATAAATCGCAGGAGCCGCCGGTCGTCTTCGAGACCGACGAGCCTTTCGTTACGGATATCGTCAGGAAGACCGTTGCGACCGGCTCGATCGTGCCGCGCCGCGAGGTCGCGCTCAAGTCGCAGGTGCCCGGTGTCGTGGAGGAACTGCACTTCGTGGAGGGCGATATCGTCAGCACGGGTGAACTGGTTGCCAAAATCCGTCTCATTCCCGACATGGTTCGTCTCAATGACGCCGAGGCTGCGCTCGAAGCCGCCCGCATCAATTTCGAGGATGCGCAGCGGGAGCTACAGCGCCGCCAGGAACTGATCGAAGACGATCTGATCTCGGAGTTCGAATTCAACCAGTACAAGCTCGAATTTCGTCGCGTAACACAACAGCTCGAGGCAGCCGAAAACAACCTCGAACTGATTCGCGAAGGCTCGGCAAAACGCTCGGGCAACGTATCCAACCTTGTTAAGTCGACCGTCGACGGCATGATCCTCGATATCCCCGTCAAGGAAGGAACCTTCATTATCGAGTCCAACATGTTTAACGAAGGCACGACGATTGCGACCGTGGCCGACATGGGGGAGATGATCTTCGAGGGCAGAGTCGACGAGTCCGAGGTGGGGCGCATCGCAGTCGGTATGGACCTCATCCTGTCGGTCGGCGCGATCGAATCCCAGAAATTCGACGCCAAGCTCGAGTTTATCTCACCGAAGGGCGACGTCGACCAGGGCGCCGTCAAGTTTGACATCCGCGCGGCGATCTCTCTCATTGAATCGACATTCCTTCGCGCAGGCTACAGCGCGACGGCCGATATTGTGCTCGAGAAACGCGACCAGGTATTGGCCATACGTGAAGGCAACCTCATCTTCATGGATGGCAAAACCTTCGTTGACCTGATGGTTGGTGATCAACAGTTCGAACGCAGAGAGGTTCAGACCGGATTGTCTGATGGCATCAATATCGAGATCGTTGCTGGTCTCAGCGAAGGCGATCAGATCAAGAAGTTGTAGCCTTCGACATGGAGGTTTCGGGCGACCTGCAACAGTTTCTCACCGAACTCTGGTAGCAGAGGCAGAGCGATTCGCGACATATCGTCTATGTCGTCCCGCCGATTGAGCTAAATCGATTCAGCAGTCTCCCAGAGCTTCGTTGATAGCGCACCGGAACGACAGAAAATAAGTAGAGGCCGCTCCAGCTCGTCACAGGCTTTCGCAAACGCCTGGACGTCTTGCGTGCTTATCGATTTGGGATCTACGGGAAAATGCACGTAAGTCATCCCGAGTTCCCCGACGCGCTTTGCCAGGTCCGCCGACAAGGGCTGTCCCATCGACTCATTGTCGAAGCGGTTGTTCATGATGCTGCGAACACCCTGTTTGGCCAAAAGCTCCAAATCCTTTTCAAACAGCTGCCCGCAAACATAGACCTGGGGCGCCAGTTCGAGCGCCCGGATTTGTAAGTAGTCCTGCCTCAATTCCTCAACCTCGTGAGATAAGGTGTCAGACTGGTTTCGGTGACGTTCGTCGAATACATGTCGTACTGCTGCCAGATCTGACACCTTTATGCGGGCTGTCGATGGATCCAACGCAATTGCAGGCTGACGCCGATCAGGAAAAGCACCAACATACCCAGGTAAAGCACCTTAAGAATCGGATCTTCGATTGACGTCAGCACGGGATCGCCGACCGGCAATCGCAACAAGCCGTCGGTCACTGCGGGCACGCAATGAAAAAGCAGGGTTGCCGAGAAACTGACCGCTTGCACGTGCCGGGACAATTTCCCGAACGGCTTCATTGTTGCAGCCACCGTCCCTACCGCCAATGCTAATAACGTCATCACCGCCAAGGCATGACCTGGGCCAAACTCGCCGCGTTGAAAAATGGCGAGAGCGGTGCCCGCGGTAATCAGGGTGGTCACCAGGTATATCTGCCCGGAGCGCGTCTGCAGGGATATTTCCTTGAACCTGGCAAGTGTAAAGCCACCGCTCAAAAGGGCGATGATGCCCATGGCGGTATGAAACCAGCCTAATGGAATTATCTCGGGCATCCAGGGTCCTTGGATCAGTTCGTTGGAGTGATGCTATCACGCAGTATTTGGCGTCAGGGTAAGAATACCCCAGCGGACATAGTCGAGGCCGTCGTGACAAGGGCAGGCTACTTAATAGATCGCCCATTTTCAGCTAGTTCGATTTCCTCTGGCGGTTAGGCTGTCTCTGTAAATTGCCTGATTTTTACTCTGACCCCAGTTATGAATTTCTTTTCCGGTTACTATGCGGCTTGACTACCGCAGCCTGCACAGAGGTTCAGATGAAGAATATGGTTTCCTGGTTCATTGCCGCTATCCTGTTTTCCGCTTTGGCGAGCGCACAGGACACGAACTCCGAACACGCGAAAAAGACGCTCGAGATCTATACGCGAATTATCGAGGTGGAGACGGCGAAAAATCTTGGCAATGTGCCAGAGGTCGCCAATTACCTGGCCAGTGAGCTCGTTGCTGCCGGCTTTCCGCGGGAAGATGTCGAAGTGCTGCCGAATGGCGAGACAGCCTCCCTTATCGCCAGGTATCGCGGTGATGGCTCGTCAGGCAAGGCGCCAATTCTTTTCCTGGGCCATATGGATGTCGTCGAGGCGCGGCCCGAAGACTGGGAGCGGCCGCCCTTCAAGCTGACCAGGGACGACACGTATTTCTATGCGCGTGGCACCATCGACAACAAGTTCGGCGTTGCACAGCTGACCTCGACTTTCATTCGCCTGATGAAAGACGGCTTTGTACCCAATCGTGACCTGATCCTGGTTTTTTCGGGTGACGAGGAAAGCGGCATGGTGACGACTCGCCAGCTCGCCTACGAGCGCGAAGACCTTGCCGAGGCTGAATTCGCATTGAACTCCGACGCGGGGGGCGGCGTTCTGAGCGTGGATGGCAAGGCGCTGGTCTACGCCATCCAGGCGGCGGAGAAAACCTACGTAACCTGGGAGATGACAGCGCGCAACCCCGGAGGTCATAGTTCAAGGCCGCGACCGGACAATGCGATCTATGACCTGGCTGACGCGATCGGCAAGATCCGAGCCCACCGCTTCCCGGTGCGCTGGAATCCGATGACCCTCGAGTTCTTCCAGGTGACGGGTGAACAACTCGGTGGTGAGCTCGGCGACGCCATGCTCCGGTTTGCGAAGAATCCGGAAGATACGACGGCATCGGATCGACTTGCGGTGGAATCGTCCTACTTTGGCACGACCCGAACGACATGTGTCGTTACGATGTTGCGGGCGGGTCATGCGGAAAATGCGTTGCCGCAATCCGCCACGGCAACGGTCAATTGCCGCATCTTCGTCGGAGTACCCGCCGCCGAAGTTCTCAAGACACTGCAGCAGGTCGTTGGTAACGATGCGATCGAGTTCAAGGAAATCTACGCACCCGTCGAAAGCCCCGTTTCGGAGCTGCGCGAGGAGGTTCGCGCCGCCATCAGCGAAGCCGTGCAGGGGCGCTACCCCGGCGTCAGGATGATTGCCTATATGGAATCGGGCGGGACAGACGGCATGCATTTCCGCCGTGCGGGTATTCCCACGTGGGCGGCAAGCGGCATTTTCATGAATCCGGACGAGATGTACGCTCATGGCCTGAACGAAAGAGTGCCTATCAAGACGTTTTACGACGCCCTGGATCACTGGACCATCATTATCAAGGAGCTTGCGGGCGGCTGAAGATTCGTTTCCGCACCCATGGAACGCGAATTCGGACCCGCGCTCACGAAACGACTACAATAGCCAATCGGCCGCGACATTCTCTGGCGTTCGCGGTCGAATGACACGATGTTTGGGCAGAAATCCGAAAAATCTCTGGCGGCCGGCGGGCTCGCGGCGTTGATGCTCCTCGCGGTGGCGGGCTGTAGCACTGCGCCGCCGCAGAACGTGGAGAACATCTGCGAGATCTTCGAGGAGAAGAGCCGCTGGTACAAGGCGGCGAAGAAGTCCGAGAAACGCTGGGGCACGCCGATCCAGGTGCAGCTCGCCATCATCCGCCAGGAGTCGACCTTCAAGTTCAACGCCAAGCCGCCACGCACCCGGTTGCTCGGCTTCATCCCGTGGAAACGGCCGTCCAATGCCTATGGCTACGCGCAGGCCCTGGAAAGCACCTGGGAGCGCTATCAAAAAGACACCGGGCGCCGCCGGGCCAGTCGCGACAACTTCGGCGATGCGATCGACTTCGTCGGCTGGTACACCGACCAGTCGCAGCGTATTGCCGGTATCTCGAAGTGGGATCCGTATAACCAGTACCTCGCTTACCACGAGGGCCAGGGTGGCTGGCTCAGGAAGTCGTACCGCTCCAAGGGCAAGGTCAAGAAAGCGGCTCGCCGCGTCGACTACCGCGCCAAAGAATGGGGCGCGCAGCTCAATCGCTGCGAAGCCGACCTCGACGACGGTTGGTGGATTTTTTGACGGCCGCCGGTTGTTAAACTAGTCCCATGCTGTTCGCACTCATTGGCGCACTCATCGGCGCGGCTTTCGGTGGAATTCCGGGATTCCTGATCGGTGGCCTGATCGGCTACGTTGCGTCGGCGTGGTTGAAACGACAAGTCGTCGGCAGCCTGCAGGTGGCGCAATCGGCCTTGCTCGACTCAACGTTCACGGTCATGGGCGCATTGTCCAAAGCCGACGGGGTCGTTACGCGCGATGAGATCAACGCCGTCGAACAGATCTTTCGTATGCTGAATCTGCGTGGCGAACTCCGCGAAAACGCCAAGGCTTCTTTCAATCGCGGCAAGCAGCCGCAATTCGATCTCGACGCCGCCGTCGACAAGTTTGCCGAGATAAGTCGCGGCCGTCGACCGCTCGTCAGCCTGTTTCTGCAGCTGCAGGTCATGGCTGTTGCTGCCGACGGCCGTATCGACACCGCGGAGCACGCGATGCTGGTACGCATCGCAAAGCGCCTGCGTCTTGACGAAGCGGATGTCGCACAGCTCGAGGCACTGCTGCGGGCCGCAACAGGAGGGCCCTCCGTACCTGGCGCTGCTCCGCGAAAAGATCGCCTGGCGGATGCGTACACTGCCCTCGGTGTTTCGCCCGAGTCGAGCCCGGCCGAGATCAAGCGTGCTTATCGCAAGCTGATCAGCCAGAACCATCCCGACAAGCTGGCCTCCCGAGGTCTGCCGGAGAGCATGCGTGCCGTGGCCGAAGAGCGTTCGCGGGAGCTCAACGCGGCCTACGACCTGATCAAGGACGCGCGCAATATCAGGTAAGGCAGACGCAAGTAGGGCCCGCCATTTTCCGCTACTGTGCAACGCAAGGGGATTGCTCTGGCAACCTTTTTTTCGATACACGGCCTGACACTCAGCCTCGAATCGGATGGCAATTCGGTCTTTGGACTCGGTTACAATACTGCGCCGAACTGGATCGCGCGCCTGCTCGGACTCGCACCCGCTCACATACCTTTCTCGGCGATACGCATGGTGTTCAGGCGACGGGCTGTTGGGCTCGTACGCCGTCGATGAGGCGCTGACCAAGGGAGAACCAGCATCGACAGAAAACGGTGGTTGTCATTGCGCATCACCATGATCGCAATAATGCTCGCGGCCACGAGCGTCGCAGCAGATACCGAGATCCATCGGTGCCTGCTCGAAGACGGCACGTTCGCTTTCCAGGAAATGCCCTGCCCGGAGCCCGCTGTCAATACCGACGACGGCGTTGAAGTCGGCATAGCGGGGGAAGATGGCGAAACACCTGCCGCCAACGAGGACTTTTTCGACTTCGTCAATCCTTTTGACGAACCCGCAGAGCCGCCAATGCCATCCGAGGCAACGCGGCCCGAACCGGTCTCACCGGACCGGCACAAGTGCCAGAAGACGACGCGGGATGCGATCGACGCCATCGATAAGGAGATGCGGGAACAAGCCTATAGCAGTGAACAGGGCCAGGCTTACCTTGCAGAGCTGCTCGTATTGACGAGGCAATTGCGCGCCTGCAAGGAGCTTTAAGATTGAGTCAGCAGCGCTGACCATCGGGCGAAAGAATTCGGCAACGTCATTCGGAACGCACCTCCTTGTCCCTCTGCACCGCCGCTATCCAGGCCGCATCCAGCAACGCCTGCGTCCGCTCCGTGGCGATCATCCACTGTTCGCGAAGCGATACATCCGCAGCGGCGGCCGCCATGTCTTCGAACATCAGTGCGGCGCCGGGTTTGGCCGAGGGGATTTTGATTTCCTCGGAGGTGGCATCGCTCCAGCCGCCCTTGCGGTACAGGAAGTCTGCCGAGCCGTCGCGGTTCTGTCTCAGGAAGTCGTCGATATTGATGACTCCCTCCGTACCCGTGATGCGCAGGTCCATGACGACCGCGCCCGAGTCGAAGCCGCAATTCCAGGTCGACGAAGAGCCGTCCGTGAAATCGAGAACGCCCGTACCGCTGATCGCGGCCCCGGTCTCCTTGTCGCGCCGCAGGTGAGCGCTGACCGTATCGAGTACGACGTCGGGCGGCAGGTATTCGACCGCGGCACGCATGTTGTACCAGCCGGCATCGCCAATGGCCCCCATGGGTTCGAGCTCAGGGTTGAAGCGAATGTTGCCGCGGTCCTCGAGATTGAACTGAAATGCCGATGCAACCGACCAGACGAAGCCCAGCTTGTCGTCCCTGTTCTGCTTGATATGGAGCGTGCGTGGATGGTGAACGAAGTGGGTACCGTCCATGAATGCCACGTTGTTGTCGCGGCATGCCGCCGTGATGCGCTTTACTGACGGCAGGCTGGCGAACGGTTTTTCGCCGAGCACGTGTTTTCCGCCTTTCGCCGCCGCGATGCAGATTTCCTCGCGGACACTCGTCGGAGTCGCGACATAGATCGCGTCGACGACACCCGAATCGATCATTTCCTGCCAGGAATCGAAGGCGTTCGGCACATCGTGAGCTTGCGCGAAGGCCTGTGCGGCCTCCAGGCGGCGGCTCGACACAGCGCCTATCTCGGAAACATCCGCCATCCTGATCATGCCGGCCATTGAATTTGCGATACCGCCTGTGCCGACAATACCCCAGCGAATGGTTTTCACGGATTGAGCTCCTGCGTTTCGGGACGTACCAAGCATAGTACCGCCAAACGCAGTCGCCAACGTCGTGGCTCCGGCTGCCCCGAGGATGCGCCGTCGGGTTCGGTTGAATGTGGTCATCGTCACTCCCTGGTCGTCTTGGGACCAGCCATACTTCAAAGATCCAGCTTACCCGACCGAACAACAGATACCACGCCACGAGATGAAGAAATAGCGGCTAATGGACGCACGGCCTTGCTCATGATCCGGGTCGAACCGCGATAAACAGGAAAATTGCGGTTCGATCCCGATGTATTCGTTAATTTCGGAACATCATCCACAGCAGCGCGTGCCCCGGCAGCTGCAGTACCAGCGGCACCGCGATCATCAGCACCAGCATGTGCTTGGGCGGCGTGAGGTCTGCGCCCGCGGCGATCGGAAATCGGTATACATGGTTGATATTCGGTTCCGGTTCTGTCAGCAGGCGCGTCAGCAGCAGCACGAGCCATGCGATCAGCACTGCCCATGGATAGACGCCGGGGTCGTAACCGAGTCGCCACGGACCCCAGATGACGACAGCCAGCAACGGCACGTGGAAAAGTGATACCGCGCGCAGCCACAGCGGGCTTCTCTGGTCGAACATATAGTCGGCGAGGCGGGTCACGCGTGGCAGGTTCAGCACGCCACCGAAGAAGCTCACGCTCCATAAGATCTCCGGAACCAGCACCATGCATGCCATCAGGCTGACAATGAACGAGCTTTCCAGCCACAGTCCCGGCACGAGCGCGAGAAACGCGATATCGGAGAACCAGAGAAAATTAGCCGGACCGCGATGCCGCCAGTAGATAACGACGATAACGAGCACCATCGCGGTCCACGCGACTTTGAGCCATAACGGCACGAGGGCGCTTGTCAGCAGTTGGTCACCCATCCAATCCTGCCTGTGTGGTCACGTAGATCCGGTCATTTTCCCCAAATTGCCGCAAGTGGTCGAGGGCCGGCGGCGCAGTCTGAGCATCTGCGATTGGCTACGACCGCGCCGGCCGTCGTACGAATCGATTCCAGTAAGCCTTGTGAATTTCCATGACCACGAGAATGACGAAGGCGATTGCGGCCAGAACGATCCAGCTCGATACGGATACCGGCTCGGTATCGAGCAAGGTCTGTCCGATCGGGCTATAAAGCGCAATTACGTGAACCATAAGAGCAACCCCGACGCCCGCGATCAGGATCGGACTTTTCATCGGCGAAATGCGTAGCGCTGACGTGAGTTCGGAACGGCAGTTGAAGACATGTACGTTCTCGAACAGAACCATGAGCAACAGCAGGTGATTTCTTGCGCTGGCCTCGGACCAGCCGTTTTCCAGCATCCACCAGAACATGACAAATCCGATGCAGCCCATCGCAACGGCGCTGACAACCGTGCGCTCTATCATGATGCGATTGAAGATCGATTCGCCCGGCGGCCTGGCAGGCCGCTCGAGAATCCGCTCCTCTCCGGGCTCGAATGCAAGCGCAACATCCTGAATGCCGTTGGTCACGAGATTGAGCCAGAGGAGTTGTGCCGGCAGTAACGGCAGCGGCAATCCGAACCCGATCGCCAGCGCCACGAGCACGACCTCCGCGGCGCCGGTAGAAATCAGCAGGTAGATGACCTTGCGCACATTGTCATAAGCAATCCGGCCCTCCTCGATTCCTGCAACGATGCTCGCGTAGTGGTCATCCGTAATTACGAGTTCGGCCGCCTCTCTGGCGGTGTCGGTGCCAGCTTTGCCCATCGCAACGCCGATGTTGGCGGCTTTGAGCGCAGGCGCATCGTTGACGCCGTCGCCAGTGACCGCGACGTAATGTCCGGCCGCACGTGCTGCCTCGACGATTTCGAGTTTCTGGTGAGGCGACATGCGTGCGAAGATCTTGCATTTGCAGACCAGCTCGCGGAGCTTCTGCGAATCCGCAGCCGCAAGCTCCGTGCCGGTCACTACCTCTTCAGGTCGACTCGCGAGGTCCAGGTCGCGGGCAATCGCAAGCGCAGTGCTCGGGTGATCGCCCGTGATCATGATTGTCGTTATACCTGCCGCCCTGGCCGCGGCAACGGCCTGACGCACGCCGGAGCGCAGCGGATCGATCATCCCGACCAGGCCGAGAATTCTCAGGCTTCGGGGCTCCGCAGGGTCGTCGGCGGGACTCAGATCTGACGGCACGTCTCCCTCGGCCAGCGCGAGTACACGAAATCCCGATTTCGCCATTGCTTCCGCCCTGGCGAGCATAGTATCGGCCTCATGCCTGTCGGCACACATATCGGCAATGCGCTCCGGGGCGCCCTTTGCGAGGACCTGCATGCGCGAATCAATGCTGTGAAAGCTCGCCGCATAGCGTCGCTCCGGCTCGAACGCTATCGAGTTGACCTGTGGATGAGCCTCCAGCGTGCTTTCACGCTGCCATCCCATCTTGTGCGCGAGTGACAACAGCGCAATGTCCGTCGGATCGCCGCGCCAGTTCCAGCCCGATCCTGCTTCGTGCAGATCGGCTTCATTGCAGAGTACGGCCGCGCGAGCGAGCGCCTTCAGCTCCGGTGTTTCGGCAAGATCGACGGGGCTGTCGTCCAACAGCACCTCGCCCTCCGGCGCGAATCCCTGACCTGTGACGGAAAGAACCCGGCCGTCGGGCAAGCAGATCTGCGTCGCAGTCAGCTCGTTGACCGTCAACGTGCCTGTCTTGTCGCTGGCAATCAGCGTACAACTTCCCAGGCCCTCGACCGCTGCGAGCCGCCTGATAATGACGCCTCGCTGAGACATCCTGTAGCTCGCTACCGCCAGCGCGACCGTGAGCGCAACCGGGAGTCCTTCCGGAATCGCCGAGACGGCCAGAGCGACGGCAAACATGATCATGTCCGCAACCCCGTAGTCGCGGACAAGCACACCGAGGATGGCCACGACGAATGCCGCAACGAGCACCGCGAATCCAATCCGGCGACTGAAGCGTTCCATGCGCTCCACCAGCGGTGGCTTGCCCGTGTCCACCGCGAGAACGTCGCTCGCCACCCGGCCAACCTCGGTTGACAAACCCGTTGCAACGACAACGCCGTTGCTACGCCCGTGCGCAACCATCGAGCCGGCAAACACCATGTTGCGACGGTCGGCGATCGGTGTATTTTCCTCGCCCGACCACGCAGGGTCTTTCAGGACTGGAAGCGATTCCCCGGTCAGCAACGACTCGTTTATCTCGAGACCACGCGCTCCCAGCAAACGGATGTCGGCGGGGACGCGATTACCGGACTCGAGCCATACGACGTCGCCCGGGACAAGCTGTTCCGCGTCAATCTCGGATACCTCGCCGTCCCGGGACACGAATGCGCGAACGCGCAGGAATTTCTGCAAGGCCCGCGCGCCTTGCTCCGCGCGCGCCTCGTGATAGCTGCCGAGCAATGCGTTGATCAGCAATACCGCGAAAATGAAAATCGCGTCCTTCGCGTCGCCCATCGCGGCTGCGAGCAGGGCGGCAACCACGAGTACGTAAATCAGCGGGCTCTTGAATTGGCGCGCGAAGATCTGTGCCAGGCTGGTCGGCGGCCGCTCAGGAAGACGATTCGGCCCTACAGATGCAAGGCGTTCGGCCGCTTCCTGGCTGGTCAAACCGTCTGCCGTGGTTTCCAGCCAGTGAATCGATTCCGCCGGGCTCTGTGTGTGCCAGGCAACTTGGGCGGCGTCCTTGGACATCTGGCAATTCTGACGGCGAGAGTAGACCAGCCAAGCGTGCCATCGCGTCCGACAGCCAGCTACGCGTAGTTGTACTTACGCAGGCCGGGTCGATCCAGCACACGTATACGGCACTGGCGCCGTCGTGCTGGTTGCCACGATTCCATGTGGTGCGCGGAAGTGGCGCTCGACATCTTGCCGGAATACCCTGTTCCTCGGCATACAAATCCGGATTGGAGAGGGAGAATCGCCGGCCCGGTCAGCGTACGCCTCTGGACCTCATCGAGCACGGGCCTGACCTGCGCCCAGCTGGTTATCTCGATCATGAATCCGTCGCATCGTGTTTCCGGGCTCTATCTCAAGAAGGCTGCCTCCACCGGTGGCCCGGAGTCTACGGCCAACTGCAACGAGATCGTGACAGTCGAGCAGCATTCTGATCTGGTCGCATTCCTCGCACCGCATTACACTTGGGCTTCACGACCAGGCTACAAGTATCCGGTCTATAAATACGGCAACGACGACCCGAAACGACAAGACTGACAGCCAAGAATCAGACAACCGGTGTCGAGCCGCGATTTTCTGACTTACTGTTGTTCGACCCCGGTTTCCCGGTTTTTCGCATTAGAATGGTCGGAATGATCGACGGCGCGAACAGCTGGCAATGAATCCCGCAGTATCACCGGTGACACTCGAGTTTGGCGTACTCGTTACGCAACTGGGCGGCGGGCTGGCGCTGTTCCTGTACGGCATGCGGCAGATGACCGAGTCGCTGAAGATCGTTGCCGGCAGCGGGATGAAGAACCTCCTCGCGCGACTGACCGTGAATCGTTTTGCTGCGGCAATTGCCGGCGCGATCGTTACAGCGGTAATCCAGTCTTCCTCGGTAACGACTGTGCTGGTCGTTGGCTTCATTTCGGCTGGCCTGTTGAGTCTCAGCCAATCCATCGGCGTGATACTCGGCGCGAATATCGGTACGACTGTTACGGCTCAGATCATCGCGTTCCAGGTCTACAAGTACGGGCTGCTCATGATTGCGGTCGGTTTCTTTACCGAGATCCTGGCGCGCAAAGAACGACTCCGCCAGTGGGGAACCGTCTTGATGGGTCTCGGCCTCATCTTCTTTGGCATGGAGCTGATGAGTATCGCAACCGGCCCGCTGCGCCAATGGCCGCCCTTCATCGATCTGATGCGAAATATGCAGGACCCGTTGCTTTCCGTCGCGATCGGCGCGGCGTTCACGGCGCTCGTGCAAAGCTCTTCGGCAACCACCGGCATCGTAATCGTCCTCGCAAGTCAGGGACTGATTACGCTTGAATCCGGTATCGGCTTGATCTTCGGCGCCAATATAGGTACCTGCGTTACGGCGTTCGTCTCGGCAATCGGCCGGCCGCGCGAGGCTCTGCAGGCGGCGTGGGCTCACATTATCTTTAACGTCGCGGGTGTCCTGCTGTGGGTGTTCTTCATAGCCCAGTTCGCCGATGTCGTCCGCAGCATCTCTCCGGTGTCGGAAAACCTGAGTGGTGTCGATCGCGTGCTGACGGATACGCCGCGACAAATTGCGAATGCGCATACGATTTTCAATCTCGGCAACCTGCTGGTCTTTATCTGGTTCACGGGTCCGCTCAGCCGCTTGCTGAACCGGATAGTGCCGCCACGCGCGGTGCCGGCCGGCATCAAGCCGCTGTACCTGGACGCCCTCTACCTCGAACAGCCGGCGCTCGCGCTCGACCAGGTACGGCGGGAATTGCTGCGGCTCGGCGACATGGTCGGGGCAACGCTTGCGCAGTCACTGCGGGTCGTCACCGGGGGCCGCAAGGAAGACGTCGACAAGATTATACTTGCCGACGACGACATCGACACGCTCTATGCCGACGTCATACGTTTCCTCGGCAGGCTGTCGCAAAAAGACCTGATCAGGAATCAACCGCAACAACTCAGCGGTTTCGTAGGCATCGCCAACTACCTGGAGAACATCGGCGATGTCGTCGAAAAAGAAATGATGCCCGTCGCGAACAAACGCATGCAGGCCGACCTGATCATCAGCGCCGCCACAATGGAAAAACTGCGGCCGCTCCAGGAGGAAGTCTGCCGCACGTTCGACAGGGTAATGGCCGCGCTTAAGACAGGCGAGCGAGAACCCGCCCTGGATGCGATCGAAAGCAAGTCGGCAGTCAAGGAACTCGCCGAGGCGGCAACGGCGCACGTCGCCAGGCGCCTGGTCGTCGACGAACCCAAACGCATGGAATCCTTCCAGATTTGCACGGATATCATCGAGCACTACCAGCGCGTCAACACATACATGCGCAAGATTGCGAGGTTGTCGCTATCGACGAGTGGCGACGCCGCGGAGCAGGACGCCTGATACGGCCTAGGTCGCGGCGACCGCTCCTGCTTCGATCCCGCGCAGCAGGCGCCCGAGCAGGTCCGCGCCGGTGATGATTTGCTTGCGCTCGTCGGTCCACAGCAACACGATGTCTTTCTCGATGGCTGCATCGCTTTTCGCCTGCATACCCTGTTTAAGCGCAAGGATGACGTGACCCAGCGGACTCGTCGGGTCGCGAATCACGATAGGCCGGTGGCAGTGCGCGTACGCATCGACGCTGGCCGGATCGGACATCAGGGCTCTCAGGTAGGAATCGGCATCAAGCAGCAGCTGCGGTTTGCCGTCGTTGTCGGTGATGATCGTCCACTTCCTTCCGGAGGCGTTGACGTGCAGGACGAACGGGTCGTCCAGTGACTCGACCTGCGGCAGGATGGGAAGATCGACCTTCACCGGCAGCGCAATTACGCTGGACGGGTCGACAGCCTCGCCTTCATCCTGAATTGGTATGTCGTCGATATCGAGAAAGTTAAGCGCACCCCTGCCCTCGATAAAGTCGATCTCGGCGTGGTCGGACACGATGTGCTGCTCGATCACGCCCTTGAGCTGCTGCTCCTGCAGGTAAACCACGCGCTCTGCCCCGAGCCACTTGTCCAGCATCCACGCGCTCGGTTTGGCCACCGGGTAAAGCACATACTGGTAAAACCGCAGCACCGGGCTCAGCAACGACGCCATCGTCATCGCGCGCCGCGAGAAATAGGCCTGCGGCATGATCTCGCCCGCGAACGTGATGACGACGGTCGAAAAGGCGAACGCGGCGACACCCGCCATGACGGAATTCGACAACAGGGTCAGCAATACGTTGATGCCGACGTTGCCCCAAAGTATGGTCGTCAACAGGAAATTGGAGTCCTCGCGCAACGCCAGGATCTTCTGTGCCGCTTTGTTCCCGGCTGCCGATTCGGCCTCGAGGCGCAGCCGGCTGAGGCTGAAGAAAGCGAGGTTCAGTCCCGAGAACATGGCGGAGTGACACAGGCAAAGGATAATGCCTGCCCAGATGAGATTATCCATTCATCGTTCCTGGCAGTACGATCGTAGGCCGAACTGTACGCAAGAAAAAGGAAAGTGCCACCCTGACCATGCTGACTGCAGCGCCCTGACGGGCCACACCCGGCGCAGGAGCCTAAGGCCAGCGTTGGATGCGTATCAAGAACCAGGGCCTGAACCCGGCGTTACTTCAAGAATCGCGCAGTATTCGTGTGACCACGGCAACGCGCCACCTGGCAACCGGGTAATTGCTTCGATATCGGTACCTTCCCGGCAGGTGTAGACGGCTGCGCGACTTTGCAGTGGCTGCGCCGATTCGACGCGACTGTCGGCTTTCAGGATTGCGATTACAATCTGCATGGCCCGGGACCATTATTCCCGAGCGGCGATCCAGTACACTACTCATCAATAAGAAAATACCGCGGGGGAATTTGTCGTGCGCAACTTCATGAAACTGACCGTACCCGGCGTGCTCGCGATCCTGCTGACGCCGCCCGGCTGGGCCCAGCAAGTCATACTCGACGTGCCGGAGGAGCTGACCGTCGGTCAAGCCTTCGAGGTTCAATACACGACGGATGGAGAGCCCGCTGATTTCATCGCATTCACCGACCTTGGCGTTGAAGCCAACCGCTACAGCTACGACTGGCATCGCGTTTCCGCGGGCAGTCCCGCAAAGTTCTCGGCACCGACGAAGCCGGGAACGTATGCCGTACGTTTCATCACCGCCGATTCCAAAACGATCGTTGTCGAAAAACGGCTGGTCGTCAAAGAGGCACCGGCAACGGTGACCGCACCCGACACTGTCGGCGCCGGCAATGAGTTTGCCGTCACGTTCGCGGGCCCGCTGAACAGTCTCGATTACATATCGATGACAGATCCCGACGCACCCAATGCGAACTACAAATATGGCTACCAATACACGAACCGGGCCGGGGACGGAAAGACAGTGAATTTCATGGCACCGATCGAGCCGGGGCAGTATGCCGTTCGCTATGTCGTGAGCGGCAAGCCGGGCGATCGCGACCTTGCCGCAGCTACGTTCACGGTCACCGATGTCACTGGATCCGTGAGCCCGCCAACCACCCCGATAGAAGCCGGCGCAACGTTTCAGGTCGCCTGGCAGGGACCGGACACCAGGCAGGACTTCATCACACTGACCGATACGGATGCAGGCCCGTTCACCTATACCTACGGCTACCAGTACACCAGTCGTGGCAATCCCGTGACCCTGACTGCACCGACGACCGCCGGCGAATATATCGTACGCTACGTGATGCAGGGCCAGAGCGGGCCGAAGAACCGGGTCCTGGCAGAAGCCGCTATCGTCGTCGGCAGCGTCTCGGCGACGCTGGATGCGCCGGCCGAAGTTGCGGCCGGTTCCGTATTCAGCGTCGGCTACACAGGCCCGGACGGCCAACGAAACTACATTGCGATCGGCGACGTCGAGGTCGATAAGATCGACTACAAATACGGCTACTCACTCGCCACGGAGAACCCGGTCGAGCTGACGGCGCCCGACAAACCCGGAGACTATGCCGTTCGCTACATACAGGAAGGCAACGAGGCGGTGATTCTGGCCACCGCCGCGCTCAAAGTGACGCCGGTCGGTGCGTCGCTCGACGTGCCGGGATCCGTGATTGCACGCGGTGAATTCAAGGTCGCATGGAACGGACCGAACAATCGACAGGACTACGTCGGCATCTATAAAGAAGACGATCTGCAGCACTACAGCTATACGCATCGAGGCAATCCGGTCTACTTGTTGGCGCCGCGCGAAGCGGGCAACTACAACGTCCGCTACATGATGGACAAAGTCGAGCTGGCGCGGGAACCGATCACGGTCGAACCGGCACCGAGCTACGGCACGCTGCGTGTCGTCGCTTCCCGGCGGTCGGGAGCGCTGAGCGCCGATTCGGCGGTGCTGGTCATACTGGATGCCTCGGGCTCGATGTGGCAAAAACTCGACAATCGTTTTCGAATAGAGATCGCTCGCGAGGCGCTCGTCAGGCTCGTAACGGAGACGATACCGGCGGGCACCAATTTTGCGTTCCGCGCGTTCGGTCAGAAGGAGGCCAGGTCCTGCCGCACTGATCTCGAGATACCGCTGGGTCCCCTTGATCCCGCGACGGCCGTTGCGAAGATCAATGCGATCGATCCACAGGAACTTTCCAAGACACCGATTGCCGCATCGCTGGGCAAGGTGAACGAGGATTTGGCTGCAGTCGAAGGCGAACGTGTCGTCGTTATAGTGACCGACGGTGAGGAAACCTGCGACGGCGATCCCGGGGCGGCGATCCGCAAGCTGAAAGGCTCCGGCGCGGATGTTCGCGTCAATATAGTCGGCTTCGCGATAGACGAATTTGCGTTGCGCAAGACCTTCGAAAGATGGGCGGAACTCGGTGGCGGCGCTTACTTCGACGCGCAGGACGCCGACCAGCTGAACGGCTCGATCCGTCAGGCCGTCGATTCGACTTTCGAAGTCATGGACGCCGATGGCAATGCCGTAGCGAGCGGCGCAACGAACGGTGACGCGGTTGAATTGCCGGTCGGTGATTACAGGGTGCGGCTGCGCGGCGACCCGGCACCGGGTAAACCCGTCGTCGTCACTGATGGCAGGGAAACGCTGGTCGATCTGGACTAGCGGCCTGTCGACTTACCCGGAATGCGCGCCCTGCATAGCAGAAACATAGTGGGGATTATTGTTCGTTATTCGAGAGGCCTTATGTCATTTCCCCATCGTCCCGCCGCTGCACTTATGCTAACGCTCCTGTCGATTGTCGCGGCAGCTCAGGCACCGGTGCAGGTTGAGCCTGTCTCGAACCGCGCGATCATCCGGCAGATCAACGTGACCGGCACAGTGACGTCTCCCCGTACCGCGGTGCTGTCCACGGCGGTCGCCGGGCTCATCGCGGAGCTGACGATTGACGAGGGCCATCGCGTTGAGACCGGCGACGCGCTGCTGCGACTGGATGCGGAACTGGCACAACTAGCGCTCGAACGCGCCCGCGCCGAGGTGCGGCAGCGTGAAACGGCCGTCGCAGATGCCCGCCGACGCCTCGCCGAAGCAGAAGAAGTCGGTGTCCAGCGGGGTATCGCGCGCACACAAATCGAATCGCTTCGCGCCGAGGTGTCGAGCGACGAGGCCGCGCTGGCAGCGTCGCGGGCCGCGGCGCGTGAGCAACAGGCTATCGTCGAACGCCATACACTCAAGGCTCCGTTTGCAGGCGTCATCAGCGAGCGTCACACCGAGCTGGGGGAGTGGGTCAATCCCGGCGACGCGCTGCTCGAATTGGTGGCGACGGACAACCTGCGATTCGACTTTCGTGTCGGGCAGGATAACTTCGTCGCCCTGTCGCCCGACACTCCGGTGGAGATCACGCTCGATGCCCTGCGGGAACGCCCGCTCTCGGGTCATATCGATACGATCGTGCCGGTCAAGGATCCGAGTGCAAGAACATTCCTCGTCAGGGTTCTTGCCGATGTTGCCGAGTCCGACGGTCGGCTCATGGTCACGCCGGGCATGTCCGCCCGCGGCAAACTCAACATCGACGTCGGTCGCAGTGGCGTCGCCGTTCCCAGGGACGCGATCTTGCGTTATCCGGACGGCCGCATCACGGTCTGGGTTGTCGAGACCGAAGGTGAGCAGCGCGTCGTCCGCGAACAGGTCGTGCGCACGGGCTTTGAATTCGACGGCGTCGTCGAGATCGTGAACGGGCTCGCGGCCGGTGACGTCGTCGTGGTCCGCGGCAACGAAACGCTGCAGGAAGGGCAGGCGGTGTCGATCCTGGACGGAAGTCGCTAGGCGTGTTCGACGCCATCGTAAGGAACGGCATCCTGATGACAGTGGTCGCGCTGATCGTCTGCGTTCTCGGCGTCCTCGCCGCGTTTCGCGTGCCCGTGCAAATGATACCGGACCTCGAAGTCCGAACGGTCTCCATCCAGACGTCGTGGCCCGGTGCGACACCGCAAGACGTCGAAAAGGAGATCCTCATAGAACAGGAGGAGTACCTTCGCACCCTGCCCAACATGCAGCGGCTCGAATCGACCGCGTCCAGTGGCCGTGCGGTCATCGAGCTCGACTTTCCATTCGGCGTCGATATGACACAGACGCTGATCGAGGTGAACAACGCGCTGAACCAGGTGCCGTCCTACCCGGAAAACGTCGACGAACCGCGAATATTTGCCAACTCGTTCTCGGCCAATTCGTTCATGTATTTCGCAATCTCGCCGTTGCCGGGCAACCCGCGCAACATCGACATGATCATGATGCGCGACTTTATCGTCGACAATGTGCGCACGCGCTTGTCCGGCGTGCCTGGCGTATCCCAGGTCAATGTATCCGGCGGCGCCGAACGGCAGATAAAGATTTTGCTGGACCCGACGCGCCTTGCCGATCGCCAGCTCACCATTCTCGACGTCCGCAATGCGATCAGGGCGCGCAATCGCGATGTCTCCGGCGGCGAAGTAGACAGCGGCAAACGACGTTATCTGCTCCGCACGGTCGGTCGATTCGATTCCATCGACGCGTTGCGGGACATGATCGTCAGTCGGCGCGGTGATTCACTAATTCGCCTCGGTGATATTGCCGACGTCGAGCTGGGCCATTCGAGGATACAAAACTACGCCTATTTCAACGCCGAACCGATATTGTTTACGTCGATCAATCGCGAGGCCGGCTCGAACGTCATCGATATCAAATACGCGATGCTCGACGCCGTTGAACGCGTGAACCGGGACGTGCTGCAGCCTAACGGCATGCGCATGCAGCTGATTGCCGAGGACGCCGGTTACGTCGAGGCGTCCATTCGCAACGTCTGGCTGAACCTTTCGCTGGGCGCAATATTCGCCACCGCCGTGATGTTCCTGTTCCTGAGGTCCGCGCGCGCAACGGCCGTCGGTGTTATCGGTATCCCGATTTGCACAATCGCTGCGTTCATCGGGCTGCTGGCGGCGGGGAGAACGATCAACGTTATCTCCCTGGCCGGTGTTGCGTTCGCGATCGGTATGACACTCGACAACAGTATCGTCGTGATAGAAAGCATCGAACTCAAACGAAGACAGGGACTTGATCGCTACCGGGCGGCTGTCGAAGGCGTAAGAAGCGTCTGGACCGCCGTGCTGGCTTCCACGATGACAACGATCCTGGTGTTCCTGCCGGTCTTGTTCATTCGCGAAGAGGCGGGGCAGCTTTACTCGGACGTTGCCATCGCCATCTCGGCCTCGATACTGGCGTCGATGCTGGTGGCGATCACGCTGATCCCGACCGCCAGCGCACGATTGTCGTTTGGCTCCGAACATCGCTCGCACACGGAAGGTAGGCTGCGCGCGCGCCTGCTGGCGCGCATCGATGGGCTCATCGCGACGGGCCGAAAGCGCGCGGCGACGATTGCGGTCACGGTCACAGCAAGCATCGCCGTGATCTTGTTGCTGACGCCGCCGGCCGAGTATCTGCCGGAGGGCGAAGAGGCAAAAACCTTTGCATCGATGAGCGCGCCACCTGGCTATAACATCGAAACGATGAGAGAGATCGGCCTGGAAGTGCAGGATTTTTTCATGCAATACGTTGGCGACGATCCGGACCGCTTCGATCGCGGAGAGACCGCTGTCCCAGCGATCAGGTATCTGAATACGAGAATATCGGCCGACGGTTTTCGCATCATTTCTGAACCCGTGAGGCACGCCGATATCGACGAGCTGATGGATGCGATAACGGAGAAATACCGGCAGTATCCGGGGATGCGTTCTTTCGCTGCCCGCGGCTCGATTATCTCCAGCAACGACGGCGGTACGCGCAGCATTAACCTCGATGTTTCCGGCCCGAGTCTCGACCTCATCTACGCGGCGGCGTTGGCGACTTATCGCCGCGCGGAGGAGGTTTTCGCGAACCCGCGGATCCAGACCAGTCCCTCATCGCTCGCCTTGTCGCAACCGATGCTCGAAGTTCAACCCGACTGGGCGCGTGCGGCGGAGCTCGGTCTCGCGGCAAGCGAGGTGGGCTACACGGTCGCGGCCCTGACGGACGGTGCGTTTGTTGACGAGTACTTCGAGTCCGATGACAAGATCGATATGTATCTTTACGGCACCACGGGCGGTCGGGTGGATGTCGACAACCTGGGCGGTCTCCCCATTTACACGCCACAGGGCAGCATCTTGCCGCTGGATGCGATCGCGACGATTCACGAGACCATAGACACGAACTCGATCCGTCGGATCAACGGGCAGAGAACCGTGACGCTGAACATCATTCCTCCGGTATCGATTCCGCTTGAAGTGGGCGTCGAGGTTGTTCGCAACGAGGTTGTCGCTTACCTGAGGGAATCCGGTGCATTGCCGTCGAGCGTCAATGTCGACATTTCAGGGGCGAGTGACCAGCTCGATGCGACCAAGGCGGCGCTCGCGGCCAATCTGCCCGTCGCACTGATTATCGTGTTTCTGCTGCTCGTGGCGATTCTGAACCATTGGGGCTACCCGTTGCTGATCATGACGACGATCCCGCTCGGTATTGCGGGCGGTATCGTCGGTCTGACGCTCCTCAACCTGGTTGGCAGTGCGCTGGAGTGGCTTGGATTGGGCAGCCTGCATCAGCCGTTCGACATGATCTCGATGCTCGGTTTCCTGATCCTGATGGGTACGGTGGTCAACAACCCGATACTCATCGTCGACCGCGCGATGCAGTACATGAGAGAGGGAAACCACTCGGCCATCGACGCGGTCCGCGAGGCCGTCGCATCCCGCCTGCGACCCATCGCGATGTCGACGTTGACGACGATCTGCGGACTTTCTCCGCTCGTTTTCATTCCCGGTGCCGGCACAGAGCTGTATCGCGGCGTCGGCGCGATCGTACTGTTCGGCATACTCGGTGCGGCGCTGGTCTCAGTCACGATGCTGCCGGCGCTGACGATCTCGGCGCTGGAATGGAACGAGAACCGCAAGGCGACGCTGGCCGGTCGCGGGCCTGGCCGCGAAGCGGGCTAGCCGCTTTGCTTGCTGCAACCGCGGCAACAGCGCCATCGACCAGCAGCAGTTTGAACTGGAACGCCGGGTTCGCGCGAATCGCCGAGCCGAAGATTTTCAGACTGGCAATGCAGCAGGCATGAACGGGGATCTATGCATCGGAATGACGTCGAAGAACCTCGAGGAAGCCGTCTCCGTAGCGGTCGAGTTTGGTCTGCCCGACGCCACTGATCTCGAGCATTTGCGCCGCGGTCTGCGGACGAAAGGCAAGCATTTCCTGCAGCGTCTTGTCGTGAAAAATGACGTACGCGGGAACGTTGTGCTCGCTCGCGAACGACTGCCGGCGTACCCGCAACGCGTCCCACAGCTCCCGATCGTCTTCGGCGACGACGCGCGCTTTGGCGGGACGTTTCGTTGCCGCGATGGGCCCTTTCGGGTCTTCACGGAACCTGAGCGGCGTTTCGCCACGCAGCACAGCACGGCTGGTTTCCGTCAGCACCAGCGCGCCGAATCGTTCCGCATCGGCACGCAGGTGGCCCGCGACGATCAACTGTCGTGCGACCGAGCGCCAGGTGGTCGCCGCCAGGTCCTGTCCGATCCCGAAGACGCTGAGCTGATCGTGTCGATGCTGCCTGACCTTGTCGGTCGCCTTACCCAGCAGCACATCGACAAGATGCGCCGCACCGAAACGCTGGCCGCAGCGGTACACGGCCGAGAGTAGTTTTTGTGCCGCCTCGGTGCCGTCCCAGGTGTTCGCCGGCGCGAGGCAACCATCACAGTTGCCGCAGTCCGCGAGCAGCGAATCGCCGAAGTACTCGAGCAGCGGCCGGCGCCGGCAACCCGTGCCCTCACACCAGCCCAGTAGCGCGTCGAGCTTGTAGCCTTCGTAGCGCTTGTAGTCTTCGCCGGCGTCGGAATCATCCAGCATCTGTCGCAGGCGCACGACGTCCTGCAAGCCGTAAACCATCCAGGCCTCCGCCGGTTCGCCGTCACGGCCGGCCCTGCCGGTCTCCTGGTAATAGGACTCCATGCTTTTCGGCAGGTCGAGATGGGCGACGAAGCGTACGTCCGGCTTGTCGATGCCCATGCCGAAAGCGATGGTGGCAACGATGACCAGCCCGTCCTCGGCAAGAAAGCGGCGCTGATTTTCTCGCCGGACTTCGGGTGCCAGCCCTGCGTGGTACGGCAGCGCAGCAAATCCCTGTTCGCACATCCAGGCGGCGATGCTTTCCGTTTTCTTGCGCGACAGGCAATAGACGATACCTGCGTCGCCGCGATGCGCCCCAAGAAACGTCAGCAGTTGCCGTTTGGGATCGCGTTTCGCCTGAACGGCGTAAGCGATATTCGGCCGGTCGAACGGCGCAACAAAGATATCGGGTTCAGTCAGCTCGAGTCGCGCTACGATTTCCTTTCGAGTCCTGTCGGTTGCCGTGGCCGTCACCGCCATTCGCGGCACGCCCGGGAACAGGGCACCGAGCTCGCCCAGCGCGAGATAGTCGTGGCGAAAATCATGGCCCCATTGCGACACGCAGTGGGCCTCGTCGATCGCGATCAACGATATGGGTATGTCTCGCAACATCGACCGGGTCTGTTCCAAAGCCAGGCGCTCCGGCGCGACATACAGCAGCTGCAGGGTGCCGTTTCGAAGCTTGGCCATGACCTCTCGGCTTTCGTCGAGCGACTGGCTGGAGTTCAGAAACCCCGCTTCGATGCCGAGCTCGTGCAGTGCAGCCACCTGATCCTGCATCAGTGCGATCAGCGGCGATACGACCAGCCCGGTTCCCTCCCTGAGCATTGCCGGGATCTGGTAGCACAGGGATTTGCCGCCGCCTGTCGGCATGATGACGAGCGAGTCCCGGCCCTGCAGCGCGGCCTCGATGATCGCCTGTTGTTGCCCTCTGAATTCGGGGTATCCGAAGACGCGGTTCAGCGTGTTTTTGGCGGAAAGCCTCATTGCATATTGCTCTTGGACGAGGGGTCTGTTCATTCGGCATCGGGGGTTGATCTGCGACGGTGCTGTCATGTCCCCTGTTACTTGTTGTCCTGCTGTGCCTGGCGAAATTGCCTTGGCGTCAGGTCAATCTTCGGCAGCAAGGCGAATACCAGGATCAGCGTCGACGCGACCATGTACAGCGGCCCGAAGAGCCAGAACACCAATGGCACGAGATAGTAGTAGGCGCGTATTCCCGCCCGGAAATAGTCACTGCCCAGGTTCAGCTGACTGGCCACCATGGGTGGTGAGAAGAGATTCGGCCCGTCATCCTGCCTGATTCCCACCATGTATCCGACGTGGTTATTTATCCGGATCGAATTCGTGAAACTGAAGAAGGCGTAAAACAGCAGTAACAGGATTGCCAGTAATTTGACCAGCCAGAGTTCCGGCGCCAGCGTTCCAAATATATTCAGGAAATGCCAGGTCGCCTGCAGCGACTTGGCCTGACCGGTCAACGTCAGCGCACCGACCATCAGGAGTATGGCCGTCGACGCCAGGAATGAAGCGGCCATCGTTGAATTTCGAAGTGTTTGTATGGCCAGGACGGCGTCAGCATGGCTTGCCATTACCGTTTCTACCCATGCGTTACGCGCGAGGGTGGCTGCGTGAGACAATACAGCCAACGAGTCACGGCGAGATACTCTTCGAAGATATACTTGATAAGCAGTAAGCAAGGCTACGACAAGAAATACCGCAATCAGGTCGTTCTTGTAACTCAACAGTCCCATTCGATCCATTTCAACGTCGTCCGTGCAAGTATTTCTTTACCGGCTGGCGATCGCCAACTTACAGCTGCCAGCCGCCGTTAGCAAAAGAGCAATTGTACGACAGTGTCATGTCAACTGCAGGATCAGGAATGCCCCGAACTACCACACAGAGGTAAGACCAATGCCCTATCTAATCCCGCTCTTGATTCTCGCTGCCTTTGCAAGCAACGCCGCGGCAGACCAGGGACGTTTTACCAAGGGACCGGTCTTTACGGACCACGGCCCGGTCGCCGATATCGACGTCACCATGCGGATCCCGCCGGGCATGACATTCAAGCACAGCTTCGATGTCTCCACCCCGGCACCGGCCGGCGAGCCCAACTCGACACTGGTGTCTGCAGCACGCTTTATCAACATGCACGCAAGGGCAGGCATCCCTGTCGGCGACATCCGGGTTGCCGTTGTCGTGCACGGTAAGGCGGTCAGGGAAATGGCCGACAAACAATCGACCAGCGCCGGGATAATCACCGCACTTACAGACCTGGGGGTGAGGATTATTGTCTGTGGACAAAGCGCCGCCTATTACGACGTCGCCACCGATGATCTACTGCCCGGTGTCGAGATGGCACTGTCGGCTATGACGGTACATGCCATTCTGCAGCAGCAGGGGTATACGCTGAATCCGTTCTAGGCGTCGTGAGGGGCTCGGCGAATCTGCCGCGGCCCGGACTCGCAGCCAAACGCAGCTGTCACTGATAACGCCGACCTCGGTGTTGCAACCAGCCCGCGACGTGCCTTCCTTGTGGATCGTGATGTGTCCAGTGGATGACCCCACCTTGCGGGTTGGATTCATATTCGCCGTAGAACTCGACGATGTCGCCCGTACTCAGTGACGAAATCCGCGGAGCCAGGTCAATATTGTGGGCAACCAGCAGTGTCTGCCCGGTGCTCACCTCCAGGATGAAGCGCTGGTGGCGGGAGCCGTCATTGTCATCGGCAAGAATGCGGACCACGGTGCCGCTCCCCTTAACCTGTTGTCCGGGGCGCCACTGTTCGACACGCGGGCTCGTAGGCGCTCCGGCAGGCCTGGTAACGCTCGTGGGCGCTTCGGGGACCAGGATGCGCTCGTACGCAGCGTATGCGATCACGAACACGAGGATATAGACGAGTTTCTTCATTCCTGCCCTTCGTTTCGACTAGTGTCTTGCAAGCTGAACGCCATTGCCTCGCGCTGCAACGAGGCGCCACAGGCAGTTTTTTCTATATTGTGGTCAATTGCAATGTCCGGCGGGTATGACGCGCTGCTGCATCGGAGTCTGGGGGATACACGCGAATCGAAACCGGGGTCGAACAAGCTGTGTAGACTAAGCGTCTCGCCATGTGCGATAGCCAACGCAAGGCGCCTGATAACCTGGCATGGGGATGGAGCAAATGCAGATCGAATTCGAAGAAACATCAAGCAAAGGGCGTTATTACGTCCCGAGCGAAAACGCAAAACAGGACGTCGCTGAATTGACGTTTTCAAAGGCCGGCAAGGACACGATCATCGCGGACCATACGGGTATCCCGGACCGTCTTCGCGGCCAGGGCGTGGGGCTGGCGCTGCTGAACAGGCTGGTAGCTGACGCTCGCACCAAAGGCATCAAGGTCGTCCCGCAATGTCCTTTTGTGCACGCCATGTACGAGAAACACCCGGAGTGGTCCGACGTGATGAAAGATGACTGAACGCAAAACGGCCACAGAAAGAACCGGGGTGGAACCGCGATTTCGTGGCGCGCTAGAGCTGCAACCGCTTTTCCTGCAACTTCCCGGTCGTCAAATTCTGCAGCGTATTGAAAGCTAGACAGGCTCCACGCAGAGGCGCGCCGCCGCCAGGTCCTGCAGCGCAGAACCGACGGACTTGAAAAGCGTGATCTCATTCGAATCGTTTCGCAGCCTCATGTCCCGGGACGAGAGGCGATACAGGTCGCCGGCGACCTCGTCGAACGAGAAGGTACCTGCCCGATCCGCCTGAATCAGGTCGCCGGCCTCTTCTTTCGCGGCTTCCATCGTGTCGACGAAAACCTGGTCGGCTTTCCCGATGAGTTCGGCGTCGGCCTCGCACATCGTCGGCTTGTAAGCACCCACCAGATCGACATGCGTCCCGGGACCGACCCAGGCTCCCGCCAGTAACGGCTCTTCAGAGGACGTTGCGCAACTGATGACGTCCGCGCCCGAGGCGCCTGTTTCGACATCGGGCACGCAAACACAGCTGATACCGGTTTCCCGGCTGGCCTCGTCGGCGGCGTCCTGCGCGTGCGTGGCGTTTCGGCCCCAGATGCGCACCTCGTCGATGGGCCGCACCGAACAGTGCGCCGCAACCAGTTGTCGAGCCACTCGCCCGGTACCGATCATCAGCAGCGTTTTCGAATCCGGTCGCGACAGATACGTCGATGCCAGCGCCGAGGCCGCCGCCGTACGCCTTGCTGTCAGCGCACCGGCATCCAGTATTGCGCGCGGGATACCCGTCGCACCTGAAAACAGAACGTATGCACCGTGCAGGGTCGGATGTCGCAGCGCCGCGTTTGAGGGTGCGACGGTGACGAGCTTTACGCCGAAATCGCCCTCCCGATTCCAGGCGGGCATCAGCAATAGAGTGATGTCCTCGCGATCGTCGCCTGGAATCGAATGCTGGTGCCGGACCGGAGAAACGCCGCCCTGGCGAAACGCATCCCGGATCGCATCGATGAGCGCCGGCCACGGCGTCAGTGCCGTTACCTGCGCATCGTCGACTATCGTCAGTTCCGTCATTTCGCTCGTCGACGTCGAGCGTCAGTTTGTATAGACGGCGACGGCCGCGCCAAGCACGTCCATATCCGGCTCGATGCCCAGACCGGGCTCGTCCGATGCGCGCATCCGACCCGCAACGCGCTGCGGCGCACCGGTCGCGTTGCGAACCGTGACATAACTGTTGAAGTCGGTCGCCGAGAATCGCAGCGATTCCGGTGTCGAATGGGCCAGGTGAGCAATCGCTGCGGTGATGATATCGCCGCCCCAGCTGTCCTCGATGGTCATCGGCAGATTCAAGGTTACGCAAAGGTCGCGAATCTGGCGTGCCTTGGTCAAGCCGCCGACCTTGGAGATTTTCAGATTGATAACGTCCATCGCACCGTCACTGTGGCCACGCAGCAGCGCTTCGATACCCGTAATGTTCTCGTCGAGGATGAATGGTAGCGACGTGCGTCGCCTGACCGTCAGGCAATGCTCGTACGAGCGGCACGGCTGCTCGATGTAGACGTCCCGATCGCGGACCGCGTTGACGACGCGGACTGCGTCATCGACGCGCCAGCCCGTGTTGGCATCGGCAACGAGTATTTCACCGCCTGTCAGCACATCTGCGGCCGCGTGAATGCGCTCGATATCGTCTGCGGGTCGACCGCCGACCTTGAGCTGAAACTTGGTGTAGCCGTCCGCGCGATGCGCCGCAACATTCTCCGCCATCTCGTCGGCGGGTCGCTGACTGATTGCGCGATACAGCGCAACACTTTCGCCAAACCTGCCGCCGAACAGATCGCAGACGGGTTTTTCGCAGACCTTGCCGAGCAAGTCCCAACACGCCATGTCGATGGCCGATTTGACGTACGGGTGACCGAGCAGCGCGCGGTCCATGAGCTGGTTGATCGGCCCGATTGCGGTCGGGTCCTGTCCAATCAGGCTGGCGGACAGTTCGCCGATACCGGCTCGCGCGCCCGGCCCGAACGCCGGCAGGTAGAAAGGTCCGAGTGGGCAGACCTCGCCGAATCCCGACCGGCCGTCGCCGGTGACAAGCTCGACGACGGTGCTGTCGAACACCTCGACATACTTGCCCTCGGACCACGAATACCGGCCCTCGACGAGCGGAAGGTCGACCTGGTACACACGGATGGCAGATATCTTCACGCAGTTATCCTTTATTAGCGCAGCGCTTCGCTCCCTGTTTGCTATTTACCCAGCTCTTCGCGGACCAGGTCAGCCAATTGCTGCTGGCCAAAGCTGGGTAACGGCCGGCCATTGACAAAGTATCCCGGCGTCGCGCTGACTTTCAGGAGTATGGCGTCTTTCTTGTCCTGTTCAATGCGCAGCAGTACATCCATAGCATTCATGTCGACCATCAGTTGCTCCATGTTCAAGCCTACACCCGCGAGGGCCGGCCCGATTCTGTCAGGCTGAACGGTATGGTGCTGTGTCCACTGATGTTGCGATGCCAGCAGGGCTTCGAGGGTCTGCCAGTACTTGTCCTGTTTTCGGCTCGCTTCCAGGATTCTGACCGCGTAGTCGGCGCCGGTATGAAATGCGACATGGCGTATCGAAAGACGGATCTCGCCCGGGACCTCGGCCATCCACTGCTTGACCATTGGATAAAACAGGGCACAGGTTTCGCAGGCCGGATCGAGAAACTCCACGATGTGCACCTTGGCCCGCGGGTCGCCAAGAGTCGGCGAATGTTCGCTCGCGAGGGCTGCCTGGCGTGCTGCGGCCTCGGCCTGCAAAGACTCGGCGCCGTCACTGTCGTACAAGAACGCTGCTGCCAGCAGGCCAAGCACCAGAAACGCGACGGCAACAGCGACAAGTCTCGTTCGACTGCTGCGGTTGTCCGCGTTCACCTGATTGCTACCGGTCTTTCGGCTCATGGAGATTCTTGTCCTTGTAAGCTTCGTGCGGTTTACTTGCGATGGCCTTCAGACGGCAAGGGGCGGGTCAGGATATATACAGACGCGACGCTAAGGACGACAATCTGACAGGCGATGATCCACAACGGTGCACCGAACAGCCAGGTGATCACCGGCGTCACCAAGATAACAGTGATCGCAATCCGTTTCACTTTGCGATCGATGCTGCCCTCGCGGTGCCAGTTGTCGATCAGCGGCCCGAAGGAGCGGTGCTCCCGCAACCATCTATTCAGCCGCGTCGAGGAACGGGCGAACGCGAAGGCAGCGATCAGCAGAAACGGCGTCGTCGGCAATAGCGGTAACACGACACCGATGGCGCCGATGGCGACCGACATCAGGCCCGCCAGTAGCCACAGCACTCTGATTCCCATATCCACACTGGCAGTTCATCACACGAGGACCGGCACCGACAAGTCCGGCCGGTATCGCGGCAGCATCGAATAGCCACTTTTCCAGGCCCGGTTTGAAGTGGTGGCCCACACTAGGGGAATACCACACCAGGCGAAGAGGTGAACTTCAGTACGCGACGCTAGGTGACCGGGGCCTCACACCGGACGATCGCCCCGCCCTCCTGGCGAATCACCTCTGCGTAACGAGCCTCGAGCTTGTCGCGCTTGATTTTCATTGTCGGCGTCAGCAACTCGTTCTCAACGGTCCAGGGATCGTCAATGACGTAGAGCGTCGACAGTTGCTCATGCGATTCCAGCATGTCGTTGACCGCGTGCAGGGTCGCTTCGAGGCTGCTGTCGACGTCTTCGCGGGGCATCTCCCGGGCGGCGGCCGTCGGGATAACCACGGCGACCGGCGCGCGCAGACCCGCGCCCATCACGCAGACCTGTTCGATAAGGGGGTTGCCGGCGAGCTTGCCCTCGATCGGCACGGGTGCGACGTATTTGCCCTTTGCCGACTTGAACAGCTCTTTGACGCGCCCGGTGATGCGGAAGGCCTGTATGTCCTCCAGCCACTCACCCTTGTCGCCAGTGTGGAAGAATCCGTCAGCGGTGAAGACCTCGGCCGTCAGCTCGGGCTGTTTGTAATATTGGCTGAACAGGCCGGGAGAGCGAATGAGGATTTCGCCCGCGTCGCTCAGCTTCATCTCGGTGCGTTGCAGCGGCACGCCTATCGTGCCGATGCATTCGCTCCTGAACGGCATGTTCGTGCAAGACAGTCCGGTGGTTTCGGACATGCCCCAGCCTTCGCTGATATGCACACCGATCTTCTCGTACCAGCGCAGTGTCAGTGGCGATATCGGCGCGCTGCCCGAGCCGATCAGCCGGCAACTACCCAGGCCGAGCCCCTGGCGGACTTTGCGCGCAACGCGCTTGCCGATGAACGGTATCTTCAGCAGCCGGTCGAGTTTTTGCGGCGGCATCTTCCTGTGCACGCCGGTTTGAAACTGGACCCAGAGCCGTGGTACCGAGATGAACAGGGTCGGCTCGCAGCGCAGGAGATCGGTAAGGAACGTGTCCAGCCTGTCGACGAAGAACAGGTGGTAGCCGCTGTAGATGGCCGGCCCGGCGATGACGGTTCGCTCGGTGATGTGTGCGAGCGGCAGGTACGAAAGTGCCCGGTCCTGCGGCAACACGCCCATCGATTCGGCGCCGGTCCTGCTCGCATATTCGTAAGCGCCATAGCTGATCACGACGCCCTTGGGCTGGCCCGTGCTGCCCGACGTGTACAGGATTGTCATCGTCTCTTCGCGGGTCGGACGATGCCGCTGTTCAATCGGATCGCTGCCATCGATCAGGGCCTGCCAGTTGTGCTGACAGTCGATGCCGGGGTAACGCAAGCCGATTGTCGCCACCTTGGGCGACATCGCCCGGCGGGCCGGTCCCGGGTCGTCAAGACGACCGATAACGACAGCCCGCGCGTCGCTATGCTGCAGTACATGAGCGATCATATCCGTACCGGCCGTGGGGTAAATCGGCACCGACACGAGGCCGGCCATCGATATGGCGACATCGGCGATCAGCCACTCCGCGCAGTTCTTTGACAGGATGGCGACCTTGTCGCCGGGCGCGAGCCCGAGCGCCAGCAGGGCTGATGCAAAACGCGCCGCGTCGTCATGGGCCTGCCGGAAGGTCCATTCACGAACATCGCCCTCGAAAGGCTGCGTCAGGAACACGCGTTCCGGGTTCTTGTCCGCCCAATGGGCGAGTGCATCGGGCGCGGTCCTGGTCTCTGTCATCGCTTCAACGGTCATCGCCACCTCGGTACAGGGTTCCAAAAACAAGATCACAGATCGGGTAGGTGATATTGAAATTATAGCGCGTCATCAGCTGTCGGTTGTGATGCGCAATGTGGTGCTGCCGTAATCGGCTCATGAACGGTAACCGGGCAGGCCAGGAGGCCGGATCCGTGTGATAGGCGAAGTGCAGCAGCTCATAGTTCAAAAAATACAGCACCGCGGTAAGAACGAAAAGAAAACAGACATTCGGCGAAATCAGCCAATACAGTAGCGCGCCCACCGGTATCGCGAAACTGCCAATGAAGAAAATCAGAAGAATCGGCGGGAACAGGACCGCCTTGTAATCCTGGCTGGAATCGAAACTGGCTGCCTTGTCCGTGAAGAACGAATGGTGCTCGATCGAGTGTCGCTCGAAGACCCTGGAAAGGAAGCGCGTCCTGTGATGCATGGGCCCACGGTGCCCGAGGTACTCACTCAGGTTGGCATAGAGAAACGTCAGTGGAATCGTCAGCCATTCGAGCGGCCTGACGCCCTCGAGCATCCAGGCGCTCGCCAGTGCAATCGACAGACTGATACTGATCGTGGTCGCGAGATGCAGCGGTCCCGAGTATCGAGGACCGATTCGACGGTCCCGGAAGGCTTTTCTAGCGATGTCGACTGAGCTCATTGACATATTTCACCATCGGCCGAATGGCAGCAATGCCAGCGGTACCCGTTTCACAGGCTGTACCGCGATCGGAAAACAAAGAATATGACGCTACCGATCAAAGACATGCTGATTCCCGAGTTCTGGAGTCAGTATAGCGCCATCAGCCCCAGCCGAGCTCCTCCACGTGATCGTCATCCATACCGAAGTAATGTGCGATCTCGTGGACAAGCGTGCGATGTATTTCCTCGCGTAGTGCGTCCGCCTGAAGCCCGAGTTCCAGGTGGGCAAGCCTGAAGATGTAGATGACGTCAGGCAGCTCGCCTGCATGATTGGCTTCGCGCTCGGGCAGCGGTACGCCGGTATACAGCCCGAGCAATCCTTCGCCGTCCGGGTCCAGATGATCGTCGGCCTCGTCGAGTACGAGGATCTCGACATTTTGCATCGCTTCCTGCACCCAGTGCGGCAGCTCTGCGACGGTTTCCCGGACTGCCTCTTCGAAGTCGACGTGTCGCATCAGCTGATTATAGCGGCACCCGGTCAGAGACCGTGCAGCGTGCAGAGGAGGATCGTCTCGAGCTGACAACGGGGGCACCGACAGGCCCAGGGAAGGTGTCGTCGAATGGCCGGTCCGCCAAACGCAGCGCGCGAAATCTCTTTATGAATCAGCGAGCCACAGAGTGCAGTCCGTGGTTTGGCGTGTCGTCGTGGATTGTGGGGTCAGATTCCGTAGAATTCCGTATAAGTACTTTCACGCATAACCCTGCTCCGGGCATGACGCGAGGGATATAATACTGGGTGCTGGTGATTTCAGCCGATAGCAGAAGATGTACGAAGAAGCTCTGAAACTTGACCCGGATTCTGCCGAGACGAGTGAAGGATTGCGTATTGGGCGAGATCTGATCAACGCGACCGTGCCGTTTGCGGAGGACTCGGTAAGGCGCAGTTGGTGGCACGTCGGCTCGACCTTCGCAATGCTGGCAGCGGCACTCACCGGCGCTGGACTCGCACCCTGGTGGCCGCTGCAATTACTGTTCTCCCTGCTTGCGGCCATGTTGATGGTACGCGCCTTCATTACCTACCATGACTACATGCATCGGGCGATCCTGGCGCGATCGCGTACTGCCTGGATATTGTTCCGGGTCTATTCGGCCCTTGCGCTGACGCCACCGCGTTCCTGGAAGAAGAGCCACAACTATCATCATGGCCACGTGGGCCAGGTGTCCGCCTCAAGTATCGGCGCCTTCCCGATCATGACAACGAAGATGTGGCATGAAGCGTCGCGCGCGACGAGAACCCGATACCGGGTAACCCGACATCCGCTCACCGTGATGGCGGGTTATGTAACTATTTTCTTCTTCAGCATCACGCTGTTGCCGCTGCTGAAGAACCCGGCACGGCATTGGGACTCTTTGCTGGCGCTTGTCGGTCACGCGGCATTAATTGCGGTGCTGTGGATATTCGGTGGCTTCGGCACCGCCTTCTTCGTCGTGTTGCTACCTATGACCATTGCCTCGGCGCTGGGCAGCTACCTGTTTTTTGCCCAACACAGCTTCAAGCGCATGCACATTTTGTCTCAAGAGGCCTGGACCTACTATCGGGCCGCCATGGAATCGTCCAGTTACATGCGCCTCAACAGGGTCATGCAATGGTTCACCGGTAACATCGGTTTTCACCATATCCATCACCTTAACGTACGCATACCTTTCTATCGCTTGCCCGAGGTGATGGATGCAATCCCGGAACTGCAGTCACCCGTGACGACGACACTCAACCCTCGCGACATTCGCGACTGCTTCCGGTGTTGCCTCTGGGACGAAGATCGCCAGAGAGTCGTTTCGTACCGCGAGTCATCACGACTGGCAGCTGCCTGACCGCAAAGGTCAGCGCCGATAAGGTTGAGTTATTCGCCGATACGTCCCCTTTCGTTCTTCTTCGCTTTCTTCGCGGCTTTCTTCTCTTTTGCCGTCATGGCCGGTACTTTCTTGGTCTCTTTGTTGCTCTTTTGTTCTTTACTCATCTCGTTTTCTCCTGATTTGAACTTCATTAGCGCGCCGTGTACTTTTGGCGAACAGATTTCATGAACCCGGATGACTTTGTGTAAGGCCAGACGGGCGCTTTCGGGAAACGGCAACCTTTCGCTAACGGCACATAGCAGACGGAGGCTTACATTTTGACGTTCGCACGTTCCACATGAAAAGCAGACACATCGCGATTGCGAACAAGTTCAAAATCCCCGCCGCAGCAACCGCCCAAGTACACGGCCAAAAAATGACCCGCGAAAGAAATGTCACGCACATCGTGAGCGCTGAAGAAGGCACCCCAGTATGCATATGCCGACATTGACCATGTCAATAATACCATCACGGAGAGGAAGATAGACGTTAATAACGTGACTTGGAATCTAGATAAGTCAACTCCGATTAGATACGTGGTGACCAAAAATCCACTAACGAAAGAAAGAATGAGCGCAAAGCAGGTCATTGAATTTCCTAAAGTGCTTTGAGCCAAATCGGTCACGTTGGAGAGATAGCGCCCCGACCGAACTTCAGTCGCAGACTCTGCAAGTTGTCGGCGTTCTCGACCTAAGCAACAGTCTGATTGAGCGGCACTGGTATATTGCTAGTCTGAATTCTTGTCTGACAGCTTCGATTTCGAAATTCGATTCCGGAGCACGGCAAACTGCCCGTAAGCGAGCACCGAAATGATCGGAAACATTGCCGTGAGTGCGATCAGGCCGAAGCCGTCAAGCAATGGGCTGCGTCCCGGCACGGCGTCTGCAAGGCCAAGTCCGAGTGCCGCGACCAATGGTACTGTAACAGTCGATGTCGTCACGCCCCCTGAGTCGTAGGCTAACGGCACGATCTCTTTCGGAGCTGACATCGTTTGCGCGATGACAACGAAATAGCCGGCCGCGACAAAATAAGGCAACGGCACACCAGTAATGACGCGGAGGCAACCTAAGGCCACGCCGATACCGGCGCCGGTGGCCACTGCAACGCGCAGCCCAACGACACCGATTGTCCCACCAGAGGCGGTGTTGGCCTTCATGGCCACCGCGATAAGTGAAGGCTCCGCCATGGCCGTGGAAAAACCGACCATCGCCGCAAAGATATAGACCCAGTAAAAATCTTCCCAGGTAAACTCGGCCACGGCATGCTCTGCAGTGTCGAGCAGGAATTCGGGATGGGTGAGCTGCTCCGCCATCATGCGTCCGAGTGGAAACAGGCTCTGCTCAAGGCCTTCCAGGAACAGGCCAAGCCCGACGACGACGAACAGAAATCCCACGATTATCTGGCCTCCGTTTGGCATCCTTTCGCCGATAACAAACCACTGAAACGCGAACAGGAAGGCGACAATCGGAAGCACGTCCAGCGCACTGTCGGCGACGAAAACCAGCGTGTTCACCACCAGATCCATCAGAACACCGTCCCGTAGATCAGCACGAACATAATCGGAGTTAACGAGGCAAACGCGATCAGGCCGAAGCCGTCAAGCATCGGATTCCTGCCCTTCAGCGAGCTGGCGAGCCCGACACCTAGCGCGGTCACCAGTGGAACGGTCACAGTCGAGGTCGTCACGCCGCCGGAATCGTAGGCGATGCCGATGATTTCAGGGGGCGCGATCGCCGTCAGCAGAACTACCAGCGCATAACCGCTGATGATCAGCAACGGCAGCGACCAGTTGGTAATGATGCGGAAAACGCCCAGCACAAGTGCAACGCCGACTGCGAGTGCAACCGTCATGCGCAGGCCAAATGCATAGTCACTCATGGCTTCGGGCGTCTTCGCGATGACTTCGGCATCCGCCGCAACTGCTGCCGCCTCGGTTGCGACAGCGATCAACGCCGGCTCTGCCACCGTCGTTCCAAAGCCGAGTACGAAGGCAAAGACGATAAGCCAGAATAGGCTCCCTTTGCGCGCGAGCGAGTGAGCAAGCCCTTCGCCAACGGGAAAGAGCGCGAGTCGCAGACCGAAGATGAAAAAGGTGAGGCCCGCAAACACGAATAGTCCTCCGACGACGATCGACATCAGGCCGTCGACCGGCTGGCGGACGATGAAAGCCTGGAAGATACCGATCACGACAATTATAGGGGTCAGGTCGCGCAGGCTATTACGTGCGTCTCTAGTGAGTGCTCGGAGTGGATCCTTCAATTTAGCGTGGCCCATATCCAGAATTCAGCTTATCCATGGTCCTTTGGGCAGGCAATAAGTAGGAACCGTCCTGTGACCCTCGAGGTGACGTACACCGGAACAAGAATAGACTCTGATGGTCACCGCGGCAGGATTGCTCCCGCGGGGCTGCGCCCCGGTCGGTCTCGGCGTCTGTTAACCGGCGCTGCCGCGCCGGGGCATCTAGGCTGAACCTCCGCACCTCGCAGGAGCGAATCCCGACCTCGCGCAGGCAAAGGAAACGCCGCCAGGCCCTTTTCGGGCGACAGGCGTAATGTTTTCGAATGTTGCCGGGGCGTCATCTGCACTCATCGCAAAGGCGCCAGGTAGTACCTTCTTCTTGTGCATTACGATAAAAGAAGAAGGCGAGAAGACAGCCAATTGTCGGCATCACAATTCCGAACTCATCAATGTAGAAGTGGGTACCCTCACCGCGGATCGTTAGAGGCGTATAGATCTTCTGGATAAACAAATTATGACTTGCATGCAGAATAACGGCCGGCCATAAACTTTCGGATTCAATTGCGAATTAGGCATAAACAATTCCCTGCGGGACGATCGCCATCGTGAATATGAACATCTGCAGTATAAGTCTTCCCTCGCCGGCGTTGTAATCCGTGGACAATATTGCAGGCCAGTGCCACAGTCTCTTGCGCCTCCAGTAGGAGGGCATTCAGGCGCCTGAGACATTCGGCAGTCTCCGCCATGACTTTGATTGCAAAATCTTTGTCACTGAGCATCATGTTCTCTTTAAGCGTACGATATGGAGTCGAATCGACCGACCGCCTCGGGTCAGTAGCAGAAGTAGTAACTCAAATCAGGCGATCGTCGCCTTCCGGACATTCGCAGGCCGCAAAACGGATCATTATTCACCGCTCGCCGCCTGCGGACACTCGCCCCACGTATTTCTCAGCTCTGACAGCGCCGCCGTGAATTGATCCGGTTGCTCGAAGTGCGGGAAGTGCGCCGATTCTTCGAACTCATACCACGCCTTCAGCGGTGCATCGATTCGATCAAAATACTCTCTGGCAAGCTGCGTAGGTGTAACCATGTCATGGCGACCCATGATCAGGGCGACGGGAATATTGAATTGCCACTCATTCGTCATCAAGTCACGAGGCATGTCGTACCTCATGTGTCTTGAAGAGAAAGACGATCCCTTTGCAATGTTGATACTGTCGAACAAACTGTACTCAGATGCTATCAAGCCGGAAAACAGAAGCGGGGCGAAGGACGTCTCTCCGTATAGTTCGCTGCCGCTCTTGAATAACAGGTACTCCAGATTGGAGTTGTCGATTACAGCACCCGGGTCGAGCCCGAGCGCTTCGCGCCGATCCTCGAGGAACTGCATTTGCATTGAGAAGACAGGCCCGGTCGGACTATCGTTCGTGACCTGGCCGATCCCGACGAAAGCACACACCTTGCCTTCTTGTCTACGAGCGTAAAGAACCCCGAGATATGAGCCGTGTGAGTGACCCACGATCCATAGTCGGTCAGCATCGAGTTTGTCGCGAAGGAGATCGACAACAGCGTCCATATCGCTAAGGAGCCGGCTGGTGCTGAGCTGATACGGACTGACATCAGCCTTGAACGATTTCCCCGACGCTCTCTGATCCCAGTGAACTACGATGAAATGCCCCTCCAACTCCCGCTGGAAGTCGTGTGCAAGGAACATGGCTGGCATTCCCGGGCCGCCGTGAACAAACAGAAGCACGGGCAGATTTCGATTGGCTCCCCTGATGAGCAGGTACTGCTCGTCACCGTTGACGTCGACCGCCGTAAGCTCAGCGATCGAGTCTTTGGCAAAGATGGGTGGTGTGAACGACTTGACCGAATAGGCGAAGACCAGCATTAGAAGCGTGCCAAGCGTTAGCAACGTAGCTTTTCTTCGCGTTAACCGGGTCATCCTGACTCCGTCATAGCGTTTACCAGTAGACGAGTTCGAGTCAGACTTCATCAATACTTATAGTTCGAAGCAACAGCAACTCTTGACCCGTACTTTCTATTCGAACCGAACGGCAGCAACGTATCAACAGCCGTCATTTTACCGCAGATCGCTGAACTGGTGTCTTCCGGCCAGAAGCAGCTCCAGCAATTCAGCTGCGAATTGCGGCGATTGGCAGGATAGTGCCCAGTCGACCATTGCCGCTGGCGTAGGACGGATGAGCTAGTATATTCATGTGGGACTTCAGTTTTGCAAAATTCCGTGGGATTCACCCACATTGATCAGCGATCGTATGGGGAGGCCATTTTGATACAGATAATCTTGGGTGCCATAGTTGTTATCTGGTTCTTCAAAGCAGCCGGGGAATGTGGTCTCCACCAGGGGAAATGGGTCATTGCCGGACTTACCTCCTACCTTGTTCCTTCAATATTGTGGGCAGCCTTCTTCGTTTTCTTCTTGAGAAAACCAGTACTTGAGTCGTTCTGGAAATATGACGAAGGTAGTCTCATGTCGATCGCTGTGTTCTTCCCAGCTGCTATCGGCCCATTGCTTGGTTTTGTGAGCTCCTATGTATTGAAGAGGAAGTACTTGACAGAGGAAGCAAGAGAAGCGGCGATCGCTTTCGAGCACAATTTCAAGACAAAAGTGGTCTACTCGGTGGTTCTGATTCTGGTGAGCGCGCTTTTAGTACTCTTGGCCGCGAAGTACGCACCAGAAGTAAATCTCGAATCAAGTTTCAACTACAAGCTCTTCTAGCATTGCCCCGGAAAAGGGCTTCTTTATAGCCAACCGAAGGGTCGCATTGGGTTGAAGAAGCCGCTCGCAAAGATGCTCGATTTTCTCGAAGATATTCAAGATGACTTATGGCTACTGTTTCGAATAAAAGGCGATTCGCCCTCTGTTTTATCTTCTCAATTGCTTCCGGCCGAAGGAGTACGTCTTGAGTCTGATCACAAAACCAGCAATCGTTTTTGCCGTACTCACATTATTGGCCGGATGCACGCAGGGCTACTCCGAAGAAAGACCTGATGTCCCGAAGTCAGTCGAAGGTATCCTTCGGGATGCGGTTGCAAAATACGACGTACCGGGTATGGGAGCGGTCGTGGCAAGCAGTCGGGGGATATTGGACCTGCAGGTCGTCGGCGTCAAAAGAATGAATGAAAAACTCCCGCTGCAGTCCTCGGACCCGTTTCATATTGGATCGGTAACAAAAACCTTTACTGCAACGGTCATCGCCAAATTGGTCGAGGCCGACTTGCTGCAATGGGATACGCCGGTAGCCGATGTGCTGCCGGAGGCCATGGAGTCCGCACACAGTGCCTATTACGGTGTCACCCTGTCCCATCTGCTGTCGCACGAAGCTGGGATGCAACCAATGGAGGAAGACGCCGAACTGAAACGACTGCCGGAACTTACGAACGATATTGGATCTCAACGTCGGCAGTTTGCACAATGGATACTCCAGCAGGAGCCTGCTGTGACGCCCTTTGCAGAATACCATTACTCGAATGCCCATTTCGTTGTGGCCGCCTCGATGGCCGAGAAGGTCAGCGGCAGGTCTTGGGAAGAGCTGATCGAAGATTACATATTCGCGGCACTCGATATGAGGAGCGCCGGCTTCGGCTGGGCAGGTAAAAAAGGGGAGAGCGTGCCCTGGGGTCATATATTTCGAGACGGCTCGCTGATTCCCGTAGATCCGAACGGCGACTACCAGCTACCGCAGTTCTTCGCTCCGGCTGGCGATATCCATGCCTCTCTCCCCGACATGGCCCGCTACTTGCAGGCTTATCTGGCGTCATGGGGCGAGACAGGAGATTTCCTGGAAAAGGATACCCTGCGACATATTTGGACACGCCGCCTGAAGAGCGGTCTTGGTTGGGGCGTGACTAGTGCATTCGGCCATGAACTCGTGGCGATGTATACGGGCAGTGCCGAGACATTTTTCATGGTTGTGATCCTGATCCCGGAAGCTGATGTCGGCGTGGCCATAGCGGCCAACGCATACAGTGAAGGGGTTGAGCGGGCCGTTATTGAGGCGCTCCGGGGAATAGTTGAGCTTCACGCACCTAGAAATGAGACGATGAGGACGCTTGAATCGGCTACGGACTGACTTCCATGCGAACACCGTAATCGCCAATAGCGGCCACTCGTCACGGAATTCGGGGACTATCGCCATCCATTTCTACAAGACCCATTGTGTTGCCGGCAGGATCGCGAGAAAGGCCCAGGACAACAACTCCGGGAACTTCAAATCGTGGCACATCAATGCTGCCACCCGTCTGCTCGACTAGCTTCGGGCAAGCGGCAACATCCGGCACTCCATCTCAAAGAATCGAGTCTTCGGGAAACCGGGGGCGGTTCAATCCGAGTACTCCTGTCAGCATCATAAGAAGCAATTCGATACCCATTGCGCCACCGCCACCACCACTGACACCACTGCTACCACCGTCCGCACCGCCGCCCCCTGTATTGCCGCCCGGCGGAAGAAAGATCGTTGCCCGGTCCATAGCGAGGCCGCCACTCGAATTCGACAACTCAACGTGGAAGTATCGGCTACCGACACTCGGCCCGGGTGTCGGCACGGTGATCGACACGGTCTTGTCATTCAGATCGCCGTTCGCCCATGTCACAGTTCCACTAGTGGCAAGATAGTCCTGTCCTGCGACCGCCGTATCGGCCACCGTGCTGTAATCGACTGCCAGTTGGCCGGTACCGCCACCCGTCCGCCTGAGACGCAGAGTCGCGGTTCCACCTCCGGTTGGCATTGTCACACTCGAATCGATCATGCTGGCCCAGCCATTGCTGCCGGCGCCGTACGGATCGACCCGCGCAACGGCGATATTGAACCAGTAGTACCAATCGTACCGATAGGCTTGCGACCCAACGACGACCAGCTTGCCATCGGATTGCTGCCTGATAGCGGCCGGCCTGGCAGCACTTGCGTTGACGCCATGGCCGAAATCAACACTCGTCATACCCTGGTGACCGAAACCCCGGTCGATTGTGCCGCTGGTTGGATCGATACGGGAGACGAATATGTCGGCCCACAAGGTCCAGTCGCTACCACTCGGCATCCATCGCGAACCGGCAATCGCAAGAGAGCCGTCCAACAGGGATGTCATCACCGTTGCCTGTGACCGTGCACTGCCACTCAACACTGCCATGCCGTTGGTGCCGAAACCCGAATCAAGGCTGCCGTCGGGCGCCATGCGCCAGACAGCAGCGCGTTGCCGGTCACCGCTACCGGCAGACCCTGCGAAGATCACATGTCCGTCAGCGAGTCCATAGCAGGTACTGACAGCGACCGAGTCCTGCCAGCCGCCGACGAGTACCATGCCGTTTGTGCCAAACGCGACGTCGGGTATGCCATTTGACTGCAAGCGGATAGCAACCAGGTTGATCGGGTCCGGCGTGGCGGGTCCGGAAGTCGCGTCCCCACAAACGAGGAACTTGCCGTCGTTTTGTTGCACGACTGTGGCGAGCCCCGCATCGATTCCCATCAGGTCGATCACGCGGACACCCGGTGTCGTGCTACTGCCAAAGCTGCTGTCACGCAAGCCATCCGGCGTATAGCGTGCAAGCACCGGTTCGATTTTCCCGTTCCGGTGCGTCGTGCCAAATACAACAATCCGGCCATCGGCCTGCAACAGGATGTCGGAGAAACCCTCGAAAAGCCCGCTGAGGTTGAATACTGCACGCCCTCCGCTACCGAACGACAAATCCGGTGTGCCATCGGCGTGCATGCGTGCGAGCAATGCGGAACCCAGCATGACGTTTTCAGGCGTCCCCTGCACGTTCAGCGCACCCGCGATAAGCAGTTTACCGTCGGCCAACCACTCAACATCGCCGATGTTCAGGTCGTCCCCGTTATAGTCAAGCTGAACCCAGCCCTGGTTACCGAAGCCCTGGTCAAGCGACCCGTCACTATTAAAGCGCAGCACTTTGTCGTCGTCGTAGTAACCGTCGCCGACAACCAGGAACTGGCCGCTGACCGGATCGACGGAGACATCCGTTCCGGCTGTTTCGTCAAACTGCGGGTCACGCAACAACACGCGGCCGCGGTCGCCAAAAGCCGGGTCCAGCTCACCTGCCGGTGAGCCTACGGCAATGCTCGTCGAGAGGCCGGTAAGTAGCAGGGCGCAAAAAAAGCTCGATTTCATGGTGGTTCTCCAAAGTTCGTAATGCTTCGGGGATGAGCATCACCTGGCGCGAACGGCGGAACGATGGAGAGACCATGGAGAATTACTGCAGAAAAACTCCAGCCATTCTGCACCCGTCGTCCATGGCTTGTGCAACCGCTTTGGCCGATTGTTCCTGCGTCAACCAGTGCCGGGAGTGGCCCTGCACAGACACCCACAAATCGGGAGAATCACATGAAGAAGTTCCTGTTTCTCGGCATCAGCTCGTTTGCCGCATTATCCCTGCTCTCAGGCCTAGTGATGGCCGACAATGATTATTTCGGGCACGACGGCGGGGCGTCGCTGGTAGGTTCGTGGCAGGTCGACACGACTGTGCGCGTGGACGCGGAAGACTGCACGACCGCACCCCTGGTGCCTCCGTTTGCCCCGAACCCGTTTCCTTCGTTCAACAGCTTCCATCTGGGCGGTACGATGAACGAGCACGGTTCACGTTCCTCACCCGCAATGCGCAGCCCAGGATTCGGCGTCTGGGAGCGGACCGGGGGTCGCAAATATGAGTATCACCTCATGTTCCACAGCTTCGATGAGAACGGATTGCTATCGGCTACGATGTCTATTCGTACCGACCTGAAGGTTGCGAGAAACGGTGAATCCTTCGAAGGCGTTTCGCGGTTCGTGCGCACCGACATCAGCGGCAACGTGCTGGACTTCTGTGCCACGATGACGGGCGAACGTATCAATCTCTAGCGTTGCGCTGCTATTCAGAATCGTCCCAGGCCAGATCCGATTTACATCGCCTGACCTGGGACTCAAAGCGCATGTCACTTCGCAATGAATTCAGGCGGCTGTCGGTGCTGAGGCCGAGGCATGAAATGCTGCCTGTGGCGACAGCACGCTCCAGCCATTCGAAGGCCGCGTCCGTATCGCCAAGTTCTGCATGGATTGTCGCGATGTAATAAGGCGATACGTACTGGCTGGTCGAGCGCACAATCAGGCCGTCCAGTATCTCGCGCGCGTCGTCATCGTGGCCGCGCTTCGCGAGCAACCAGGCGCGTGACGCAGTCGCCCGTACGCTGTTGTCGCCAGACAGTTTTTCGGCCCGCGCATACGCCTGAATGGCTTCCTCGTCATTGCCGAGCGCCCAGTGCGCTCCGCCGAGGTGCAGGTATCCCACCCAGAAATCCGGGTTGATCGCAATCGCCTGCGTTGCGTACTCGAGTGCCTCGGCCGGTTCGCCCGCCGCCAGCGCAACCACGGCCGAGTTGGCGAAGATGAGCGGGAACAAGGGATCGAGCTCGCGCGCGCGACGCAACATGGTTCGCGCCTCGACGTGCTTGTTGGCCGACGACAATACCATGCCGAGGAACATATGATTCATCGCGCTGTTAGGGTCGAGTTCGACGGCTTTGCGCGCAGCATCCTCAGCCGGTAAGAGGTTTCGGTCGACGAAAAAATGAAACGAACCGAGCGCGAGCTGTGTCTCGGCGAGGCGAGGACCGAATTCCAGTGCGCGCTCCAACGCGTCGTGTGCCGCCGGCACAATTGCTTCCCGTTCCGCCTCGACCGTCACGATAGATGTAATAAGGACATGTGCCATACCCGCCCATGCCAGTGCGTAGCCCGGATCTTCGGCGACCGCGAGCTCATAGAATCGCAGCGCCCTCGGAATGGAGTCCGGCTGAAACTGCGCCCACTCGTAGCGGCCTTTCAGGTACAGCTCATAGGCTGCGGGATTCTGGGTCTGTCGGCGATCGATCGCCGCCGCGACTTCCGGGGAAAGTCGCTGCCGGATTTGTTCGGCGATGGCAACGCTCAGCTCACGCTGCAGGCCGAGCGCGTTGGTCAGCTCGCGGTCGAACGTCGCCGACCAGACCTGTTCGCCGCTGGCGGCCCGCAACAGGCGCGCTGTCACTCGCATGCGGCGTCCTTCGAGCCGGAGTGAACTCAACACGAAGAAGTCGACGCCGAGCTCGCGCCCGTACTGCGGCAGCGAGACGTCGGAATTGATGAGCGCCCGCGCTGATATCAAGCCGATGACACTGAGGTCAGGCAGGTCGATGTTGGCAAGTGCAATGCTGGTCTCCTCGGCGATTCCCGATGCCATGAAATCGAGGTTCGCATCGCCGGTGAGATTCTCCAGCGGCAACACGGCAATGCGCGTTTTTTCCGGCACCGGTTCGTCCGGCCACTGAATCAGTATCGCGGAGACCACGACGATGGCGGCGACGACTGCAGTGATAATCAAAGGTGTGCGCCGGCGCGGCGGCGCCGCAACCAAGACCGGCTCGGCGGGAAGCGCCGTTTCCGGCGCCTCCAGCAAAGGCGCGATAAAGCGATAGCCGCGGCCGGCGACGGTTTCGATAAATACCGGATTCTCGGACGAGTCGCCCAGCGCGTTGCGCACCTTGCGCACCAGCGTATTGACGCCGGAATCGAAATCGATGATGACCTTTGGCGGCCAGAGTTTGGCGATGATATCGTTGCGAGTGACCATGCGGCCCTCGGCCGTGACCAAGAGCACCAGCAGGTCGAAGGGCCGGCGTTCAAGGTGTACCAGCTCGCCGTTGCACTTTAGTTTCTGGGCATCCAGATCCAACTCGAACTGAGCAAATCGATAGCACTGCATCGGATTACAACCCCTGTTCAGAAGCGATAGCCAAAACCCACTTCGTAGGTATCAGGATAGCCGGGACTGGCCTGCAGAAATACCTGATTGTAGTAATCGGTTTCGCCAAGATTGCGGCCGGACGCAAATACGTACCATTTTTCGCCGGGGAGCTCGTAGTGCAGGAAGAGGTTCACCAGGCTGAAGGCGCCCTGCACGAACAGTGGATCGTTGTCAGTAGTGTAATAGAGGTCGCTGCGATAGTTGTACTCGAGTCGTGCAGCCAGCGCCCCTCGATTGCGCAACGCGTGCTCGTAGTTTGTCGCGATAGCCACAGTCCATTCCGGCGCACGAGTAACGTCGTTACCGGAAAGGATGTCGCCGTCGCGATCGTTGCGGTACTCGATGAATTCCCGTTTTGGCAGCCAGACGACGCCGCCCGAGATGCTCAATCTGTCAGATACGCGAAAAACCGCGTCCGTCATCGAGCCCATAAATTTCGACCACAGCAGCGTTGTCGGTTTCGAAGACAGGCTCATTAGCCGCAAATGTAAACGTGAAAATTTGCAGATCGCGAAAGTCGTAGTAATAGGCGGCTGCGTTGAACGTCAGGCGCCGGTCCAGCCATTGAGTCTTGATGCCGGTTTCGTAGGCAGTCAGGTGCTCGGGATCGAAATCATCGAGTTCGCCGGCGCCGCGCACGGTAATGCCGCCACTTTTAAAGCCAGTGGATACACTAGCATAAGCGAGCATGTCGTCATTAATCGCATAGGTGACATCGAGGCGCCAGGAGTTGTTGCGCCAGTCATTCTCGGTCTGAAGAAGTGTTTGACTGTCACGGGTGCCGGTGCCAATAGTTTCGAAGTCGTGTGTCTCGTCATTCAGTCGATAGCCGGCTGTAATGCGCCAGCGCTCTCCGAGCGGCCAGCTCGCCTGGCCAAAAATGGCCCGGGTCAATTCTTTGGACGCGGAGTAATTGTTGTTGCTTGGATTCGGGCCGGATACTGGCGTGAACTGATAGTAATTGCGCCACGCGTCGCCGCTATAGAGGTATGCGCCGACCAGCCAGCCTGGCGTGTCACTGCTGCTCGAGACAAGTTGTAGTTCCTGGCTCCATTGACGATGCCTGGATGGCAGGGCGCTACGGACGCAGCCGGCCAGAGGTGGAAGGCCCGCGCAATCGTCGCGGTCGAGTACATTACTGCTGGCGTAGCCCGTGACCGATCGCAACGTCGCGAAGTTCAGATCGTATTCGACATTCATACTGGCATTCGCATTGCTGGTCTCGAGGAAGGGGTCTGCAAGTGTTACCGTGGTGAGTCGAATATCCGATGGGTCGGCGCGAAAGTCGGGATGTGGCATCCAGAGTTCACCGCTGGCGCCGTCATCGACAGTCTGTTGTGCAACAAGGTCGATACGCAACTTGTCACTGGTATCGAAACGCAGCGAGCCACGGAGTCCCCAGAAGTCTTCTTCGCCAAATGTCCGGTTGTCGACAGAGTTACGAATGAACCCGTCGCCCTGCGAGCCGATGTAGGCGATGCGCAGCATGGTTCTGTCGAATGGCAGGTTGACGTGTCCCTGTATTCGAGTGGTATCAAAACTTCCGTACGCCGCTTCGGCATCTGCGCTGAATTTTTTGTCGGGCGCGTGCGTCACGAAGTTGATAGAGCCGCCGGTTGCGTTCCGCCCGTACAGGGTACCCTGCGGACCTTTAAGAACCTCGACGCGTTCCAGGTCAAACATGCGTGCGATCGCGAGACTGGATACCCCGAGATAGACACCATTCAAGTGTGGTGCGACCGACAGGCTCGAACCGCCCTGATCGGAAACACCCCGCAGTGAGAAACCGGCGCCGTTGAGTCCGAGATTGTTGACCACCAGACCGGGAACATTGAACTGGAGATCGTAGAGGCGGGTAAGGTCCAACTGATCGAGCAGGTCAGCCGAGAGAACCTGCACGCTCATCGGAACGTCCTGCGCACGCTCTTCGACTTTCCGCGCCGTGACGACTATTTCTTCAAGGGCGCCTGTCTCAGCGGCAGAATCGATCGGTGTCTGCGAGTACGTTGTTGCCGGGTTGAGAGCACCAACGGCAAAAAAGACAAAAGACCATCCGCCGTGATCTTGCACCCGAGAAAGCCTGGCCAATCGAATCTGTACCATCCGGAGACACTCCGATTTTCGCGTACTAAACGCCCCAATTGGGAAAAAGTCCAGAATTTCCGTAGACTGCTGATCTCCGCCACCACCAACAAGCGAAGCCGAAAAGGTCGCCAGTGAACATTCAATCCTTCTCCGACCTTGTCTTTTTCGACCGGAACGACGCTGAGTTCAACGAATACGAAACGCCCGCCGAGAAGTGCGTCCGCGGAAAGCCCATACAACGAACCTGGCACCACTTCACCAGCAGCGATGAAAAGTTCTTTGCCGGCATTTGGGAGGCGGAGCCGGGTTGCTGGAAGATCAAGTACACGGAGAACGAGTTTTGCCAGATCCTGGCCGGGCGCTCGATACTGCGCGATGCAACCGGCAAGGAAACCGAATTGAAGTCAGGCGACAACTTCGTCATTCCCGCCGGGTTCGAGGGCGAATGGGACGTCATCGAGATGACGCGCAAGATTTACGTTATTTACGAGCCGTAGCTGCTGTCCGAAGCGGCTCCAGCTCCGGAAGCTTCGCATATCCTTTGCAGGACTCCGTCGCGTGTTCAAGCGTTGCACGCGCCTGGTCGACTTCACCGCGCTCAAGGTAAGTCTGCGCCATGCGGTGCAAGGCTGATTCCGATACCAATTCCGCGGCAATGGCATCAATCTCGTCATCAATGGTGTTGAGTACCGATCGCGGCACGAGGCTCGCAACTCTCACGCATCGTACGCTTTCTGAAACGCGTTTGAGTTTTCACGAGAACGCAGGCATGTTGCCCGCATGACCCAACACGAATACATCTTCATCGCCATCTCGATTATTCTGGGCCTGGCGATGGCGCGCCTGCTTCACACCGCCGCCCTGCTGGTACGCGCCTATAATCGCGTGACCTATCACTGGGCAACGATGCTGTGGGGCACCTGTATCTTTATCTATATCCTGCAATTGTGGTGGGTCGGCTGGGAGCTGCGCCTGGTCTCGGAGTGGTCCATCATCGATTTCTTCGCCCTGGTGATCGGCGCGATATTTGTCTACGGCGCCGCTGAACTCGCGCTGCCGACCGAGGACTTCGATATATCGGACGATACGGAACTGGATTTCCTGGCGCACAGCCGCTCACTCGGCCGGGTGTCTGCGATGTCAATGCTCGGCTATTTTGCGGTCGGGCCGTACGTGAATCTGACAATGTTCGACAATCCGCCGCTGCCCTCGTTTGGATTTCCGATTCTCGGTGGCGCCCTGATAGTGCTGATGGTGCTCAAGCCACAGTGGTTCAAGTTGCTGTCGGTCGTGTTCACCGGCTACACGCTCCTCATTCTTTACCTGACTGCCTGATAGAACACCGCATGCTCCCGACAGCAATCGAAGTCGCGAAACGATTTCGGAAAACTCATTCAGGCCTGTCACGGACGATGAAACGCCTTGGAGACAAGGATCGATAAGTTACAGAGTTACCACCGGCACTTGGTAGTCTTGAAGGGGATTTAATTGTGAAACTTAATCACTCTTGTCTGGTTGCTATTTTGAGCGCCAGTTTATCACTCGCCGCAAATGCAGAAGTCAAAGTCGATATCATCAAGAACCCGTACGGTGGCGCGCGCAACTCGCCGGAGCTGTCGACCAACCCCGACTACATTCACGCTGCAGGGCTTGAACGACTTGTCGGTGAATGGGGTGGCGAGCTGATCCGGCCCATTCAGGACATTCGCCTGAATGCAGAGCAAGAGCGGCAGTATGGTGAGTGGAATCGCATGGCACTGGCGAACGCGAATTTTGCCGATGTGGTCCGTGAAGGACTGCAGGACGATCTGATCACGATCGGCCTGGAAGCAAACTGCAATGATCTGCTCGGTATGCTTGCGGGACTCAAATACGATCGTGATGGTAATGCGCGGCGCGTCGGGCTGGTCTTTATCGACGCACATGGGGACTTCAATACGCCGGAAACCACGCTGTCCGGAATGCTCGGTGGCATGCCCGTAGCAATTGCTGCAGGACATGCGCTGCATAATATCCGCAAGACGACTGGACTTGCAGAGCCGTTGCCTGTGAGTGACATCGTCTGGGGAGGCGTACGTGACCTGGATCCGCTCGAGGCCGATCGTTTTGCCGAATACAGCGTCCAGCAATTTTCTGTGCAGGATATTCGTGAGCTATCCGCCAGCCTGAAGAAGCAGATGTACGAGCTCGCCGACAGAGTCGACGTGATCTACGTTCACATCGATATGGACGTGCTTGATCCGGCGGAAGTACCGGGGCACGGGCTGGCCGTAGCCGACGGTCCGAGCAGCAAAGACCTGGCCACAGCATTGACACTGATGTTCGAGAACCCCAAGACCGTCGCGCTCGGCATTGCATCCACACCGTCATTCAATCTTGATCCTGACGGCGTGAGCCGACAGGCAGCGCTCAATCTTATAGAAGGTGCTATCAGGGGCGCGCAGGCCCGATAGCGAACCAGGACACCGTAGCGGCCCGAAGGACGAGGGCTCGAACGAGGACATCCCGACGATCGCCGCAGAACCCGGCGTCGCACACGTCCTCGAAGGCTCGGTGCGATCGGCGAGAGACCGGCTGCGGGTAACCGTACAGCTGATTCGGTCGAGCGACGGTTTTCATCTCTGGTCGCAAACCTGGCCCAAGCTGAGGATGCTATTGAGAAGGCGATTCGTTTCGAACGCGATCCAGTCAACCAGACCCGCGTGCGCGTCCTGCATGCCATGCATAACCTGCAGCCCGCCGAGGCCCTGCGATTAAATACCGAGTGCCTGCGCGAACGGCCCAATGATCAGACCGCACAGGACTACCAGCTCATACTGCTTTCCGAACTTGGGGCCATCGATAAGCTGCGCACCACGATTGAGGAGTTTGAACGCAGAGACGGCTACGATCTCGTGGTCAACAACAACTCAATAACGGCCACGATGAATTCGATGCGAAATACTCCGACGACATTTCGATGGCGTGGATCAGCCACAAGATCATGGGGCTTGATGATGAGGCGCATCAGATACTCCTGCCGCTCGATGAGAACAGGGACCTCGCCAGACTGTTTGATTTTGTGTCTTATCACTATTTCGACGCCAGCAAATACCCGAACCTTGTCGAGTTGATCCAATCTCAGGGCGTGGAGCCGCGCGAGCCGCTGGAAATGCCGTATCGCTGCAAGACTTGAGCGGGGTTCTATTCGGTCATATTCACTATCGACGTCACGCGACGATTCGCTGGTTTCTTAACCGCGTCGAAAAATAGATCACTTCGCCGCGTCGTATAGAGGAATGACTTTCGGCAAAAGTTTCTGAATCTGCTGTACGCGAGTAGCATCTGCGGGATGAGAGCTTAGAAACTCCGGTGGTTTGCCGCCTTGATTCGCACTCGTCATCTTCTGCCACAATGTGATGCCGGCACGTGGGTCGTATCCAGCGCGAGCCGCCAGTTCCAGGCCGATCTGATCCGCCTCGCTTTCATCAGTGCGACTGAACCTGGTAGCTAACAGCACCTGATACCCCACGTTCGCGGCTTCGGTAGTGGTTTTTCCAAGACCGAATACTGCGGCGCCTGCGCCGATCACGCCCTGGGCAACCAATGCTTGTGACATCTGCTCACGCACGTGCTCGCGAAGAGCGTGCGCAATTTCGTGTCCCAGAACGTTCGCCAGCTCGGCGTCTGTAAGATCGAGCTTTGTTATGAGGCCTGAGTACACCATGACCTTGCCGCCAGGCATGCAGAAAGCGTTGAGTTCATCACTCTTCATGATGTTGACTTCCCACTGCCAGCCGGGCGCATCCTTGCGGAAGACGTTCGTCTGCGCCTGGAGTCGACCGGTGATCGCCCGCACCCTCTTGAGCATCGCGGCATCCCGGTTCAGCACACCCTTGTCGGAGGCATCTGACCGCAGCTTGTTATAGCTTTGCGCCGCCAGTTGATTGAGCTCCTCGGACGAGATCAGCATTAGCTGCCGGCGATCGGCGCCGACTGCGCCGCCGGCGGTAGTCGTTACACAGCCACTCAGTGGGGCGAAAGCCAGGCATGCCAGCGCGGCGGTGAGGATTACACGGAGGGAACCCGCTTTTCCTTGCCTGGTCCGAGCCTCTACCTTGGCTTCCTTCATGGTTATCTCCTGGTTAACGTATCCAGCTGCGGCGCAAAGCAATGACAAACATGCGCTCTAAAGTAGCACTGATCACTACCAGGCTGTCCAGTATTTGCGACGAAACCGTGGTTCCGAACCCGGCACGACTTGCCTGTATCTCACTGATCACGCCGGAGACTATTTTGCAGCCGCCGCTTCCAGGCTTTTGAGTTCGGGACGTCGTCGCCTCATTATTTTTGCCGGCACGAGATGTCGCATCGCCTCGAGCTTTCCGAAACACAGCAACTTGTCTTCCGATTCCAATACTCGCGATTTACGAGGGTTAGGAATGGCTTTCCCGTCCCGGTATAGCGTAAGTACGTTGACATCCTGTTCGGCAAGTTTGGTTTCATCGATCGTGAGGCCATGAAATTTTGAGCCCTCGCGGATTAGAATTTCGCTGACGCCATAGCCTTGACTTACGGTCAGGCGCTGTCGAATGTCAATTTCCGGGAAATCTACTCGTGCAGCAATGTATTCAACAATGGCACCTGCGATATCGAGTTGAGTGCATTTTTCGATGCCCTCGAGCCCCGGTGACGAGTTGACCTCCATTATTTGCGGCCCTTCTGCCCCTTCGAGCATGTCGACGCCGGCCACCCTTAATCCCAGAATCTGCGCGGACCGCACGGCGGTTTCACGATACTCATCGGAAAGATCGACGGGCTGTGCGACGCCACCGCGATGCACGTTGCTGCGAAATTCCTGGCCCTGTGCCACACGCCTCATCGCCGCCACGACGCGGTCGCCGACAACAAATGCGCGAATGTCCTTACCTTTGCTTTCGGCAACAAACTTCTGAATAAGCACGTTTTGTTTTTGGCTATGGAGCAGCTCGATAATCGACTCTGCCGCCTTGGTCGATTCTGCAAGCAACACACCGATGCCTTGCGTACCTTCAATGAGTTTGATAATTACCGGCGCGCCACCGACTCGTTCGATTGCGGGCAGGATATCCTTCTTGTCGGCGACAAACGTTGTTTGAGGAATTCCGATGTTGTGTCGGCTGAGAATTTGGAGGCTGCGCAATTTGTCGCGAGAATTTCCGATACCGTTCGCCGTGTTCGCACAAAACACACCCATTTCCTCAAACTGCCTGACCACGGAGTTGCCAAAGTAGGTTATCGACGCGCCGATGCGTGGCAGCACTGCGTCATAATTACTTAGATGCTTCTGCCGATAGTACAGATCCGGCACACCCTGCTGCAGGTCGATGGCGAATTTCAGCGTATTCAGGACCTTGACGTCGTACCCACGTTGTAGCGCTGCCTCTTTCAGGCGTCTGGTACTGTAGGACTTCGGTCCGCAAGACAATATGGCAAGTTTCATATTTCGTTCTCCAGGCAGGTGCTTTCGTAGTCTCCGAATTCAATTCAAACGAAAGAAATTCGACGCATGTCGGCGGATTGCCGGCCGGGCCCGCTTCGCGGCTTCGACAACAGCCCTTATGATGTGTCTTCGAATCAGACGCAGTGAACCCGCGACCAACAAGGACAATACGCGGAGCAGCGCGAACAACGACGGCGAGCCTTCGGTACGCGGATTACCAGCGCATTGCGCCCTTCGTCAGCACGGCAGCCGGTACTGCTCCAGGGGCGACTGTAGGGAGCAATACTTAATAAAGCCAACTAATAAAAAGTGTTGCTTAGGAAAATTATTTTTATAATTGGATAAACGGAGACGTTCAGGAGGCCGCTGCGATCCAACTGCAGCGAGCAGTCTGAGCATAGGGCAGAAGCCGCCCGATCATATGCTTATCGAACGTTAGCGTGCAGATTATTCCGGACACCTGGTTTACACATGACGGCATTCGCGGGAGTGCCCATGCGAATATTTGCTCTGACCTCAATTCTCTTCACCAATTCTTTTCATTCCATGAAATCACCACGGTTGCCGACGCGCGGGGCGGCCCGAGCTCAGAAATTCGCTGTGGTTTTGCCGGACAGCCCTGGATCACCAACACAGCGCGTCCACAGCTTTGGTGGTCAGGGATTGAAGGGTTCGCGAGGCGAATCAGGACTGCGCAGCCGCCTGTAGGGTGAGCACCAAAGGCGCGAATCATTCGAACCACCAAGACTGGGAAAATGCCGATATACGAGCGTCCATGGACTTCTTGATTCTTCTCTTTCCTACACTCACGAATTGCTTGGAGGAGTGTGCGATCATAGTCACGGTAAAGGCCGGGACGACCGCGAAATGTCTTTGTTTGGTGAACTGAAGCGTCGCAAAGTATTCCGCGTAGCAGCAGGCTACGTCATTTTCTCCTGGGTGCTGATCCAGGTTGTCGAGACGATTTTCCCCGCTTTTGGCCTCGACGCCGCAGCGTTCCGCATGCTGGTGATCATCCTTGCCATTGGCCTGATCCCGACCGTAATAATGGCGTGGGCTTTCGAACTGACTAAGGGTGGCCTGGTTCCGGACGGCAGCGCCAACGAATTGGTCAGCGGTAAACCACTCGATGACATGCCAGCTTCTGCGACGGCACAGCCACCCTCGGTCATGGCTGTTCTGCGCAGGCCTCGCTTCGCCGTACCATTGACGCTTGCAGCGCTAATGGCTGCGGGCACGATCATTATGCTTTCGGTGCAACTGGCAGAAATTCGCACGGCGAGGCTTGAGCTTCTGCCACAGATCGAATCATTGGTCGCGGACAATGATTGGGACCGGGCATACGCACTGGCGCTGCAGGCCGAAAGGTACCTACCGGAAGATCCGTTGCTCAAGCGCCTGTTGTCGACAATCTCGGTCCGCATGTCTTTTGTCTCCGAGCCGACAGGCGCCGACGTTTTCTATAAGCGCTACAACGAACCGGATGGCGACTGGGAGTTACTCGGCACAACGCCGATTGACGACGTTCGATTGCCGCGCGCTGTCCTGCACTGGCGTTTTGACAAGCCCGGTTACGAGACGGCGGAGCGCGCCGGCGACACTTTCGACGGCACCTACCAGGTTCAGCTTGCCAAGGGCACGCTGGCGGATCGCACGGTACGCATTCCCGCGGCCCAACGCTACTTCCTCCTGACGGGTTATCCGATTTCCCTGTACGACGTGCCGGAGTTCGAGGTACAACGCTTCGAGGTGACCAACGAGGACTATCTCGAGTTCGTGCGCAGTGGCGGCTACGAGGACGAAACATACTGGTCGCAACTGCGCTTCGTCCGCGACGGCGAGGAAATATACTGGGGGGCGGCGGTGGACAAGTTTCGCGATGCTACCGGGCGTTATGGTCCCGCCACGTGGGAAGGCGGCACCTACCCGACCGGCGCAGCAGAGCTGCCGGTGTCGGGAATCAGCTGGTTCGAGGCTGCGGCCTACGCTCGCTATCGTGGCAAGCAGCTGCCAACGATCTACCACTGGAGTTCGATGACGATATTCCCGGCGCGTGAGGAAATTAAGACGGACTCACGGGAGCCCGGCTACGGCCTGTTTCGATCTGAACTCGCAGCAATGAGCAACTTCGCCAGGCACGGCCCCGCCGCCGTTGGCAGCTACAAGGCCGTATCGCCTTTCGGCAGCTATGACGCCGCGGGTAATGTGCGCGAGTGGTGCTGGAACGCGACCGGCGATGACGCCGGCAGCGATCGCTACATTCTGGGTGGCTCGTCGGAGGATCCGACGTATCTCTACACCTACGGAGTTGCCAAGTCCCCCTGGGACAGGTCAGCTGTTAACGGAGTTCGCTTGGTCAGCTATGAAACAGGCTCTGACACGATTACAGCACTGCTCGAACCCGTTGCCTTGCCGGCGAAGGAAAGCCTGACACCCATATCCGACGAAGTTTTCAAAGTTTACCGCGACCTGTTTGATTACGACCGGACGCCGCTCAATGCCCGGGTCGATTCCGTGCAGGCCGAAACAAACTTATGGACGCGGGAAACCGTCAGCTTCGATGCGACCTACGGCGACGAGCGCGTGCTCGCACACGTCTTTTTGCCGCAAAACATCAAACCGCCTTACCAGGTGGTGGTCTATTACCCGTCGTCCGACGCCATTTATCGCCGCAGCAGCGAAGAGCTCGAAGTCGGCTTTGTCGACTTCATTATTAAAAGTGGTCGCGCCGTCGTGTTCCCCGTGCTTTGGGGAACCTATGAACGTAACGCCGGTATCGACTCGACCTGGCCCGAGGACACACGCGAGTACAGCAACAACGTTGTTCGATGGATCCAGGATTTCCGTCGCACGGTCGACTATCTCCAAACACGTCCGGACATGGATCTCGGGCGACTCGGATTTTATGGTTTCAGCTGGGGCGGCTGGAACGGGCCTGTCGTACTGGCGCTGGACGACCGATTCAAAGCCGGCGTGTTTTTGTCGGGCGGTATTCCACCGACACTGGCACGCCCGGAGGCGAGTTCGGCAAGCTACGCCTCCCGAGTAACACAGCCCGTGCTCATGATCAGCGGCGAACACGATGTCATTCGGCCTGTCGCCACCTACCAGGCGCCGATCTTCGCATCACTCGGCACGCCCGATGACCTGAAACGGCACGCGATCCTGAACGGCGGGCACCTGCCGCCCAGGGAGCAGATCATCGCCGAAACATTGGCATGGTTTGATCGCTATCTTGGGCCGGTCGAGTGAGGTAGTGGTGGCCAGGGGCGGGCCGATTTGCATTACGGTTGAGGGACTGTCCCCACTTTCGAGTCATTGCAACGTAGGCGTTGCCGGCTCCCGCTATCTGCATCTGTCGCCGCTGCGCGGCGCGGATGAACTGCCGACACGCAGATTTTCAGAAATCTAATGTGTACGACGACACAGCGATGAACTCGATGTGGCCGGGCTCGTCCACCTGCCCTCCGGCAGCGTCCGGACATGACCGTGATTTTGCGCATCCGGCAAGCGTTGTATCTGGCACAATGTTTCAATATCGCCAGCCCACGCACTCGAGGTCTAACAAGAATGAAAAACTCGTCGCTGCAGTTGCCTTTATGTGCCTGTCTCCTGTTAATCGCGGCCTGCGAGAAGGACGCTGAAGTTGTCGTTTACGACGACAAAGCCCTGGCCGACGAATCGCAGACAGCAAACTGGCTTGCCTATGGCCGCACTCACAGCGAACGCCGCTTCAGTCCGTCGGAGCAGATAAACACCGGCAACGTAGCCAACCTCAAGGTCGACTGGTTCCTGGATCTGCCCAACGACGTCGGTCTCGTGTCGACGCCTCTCGTCGTCGACGGCACCTTGTATTTCACGGGCACGATGAATGTGATACGCGCCGTCGATGCCGTGACCGGCGAGCTACTCTGGGAGTACGACCCCAAGGTCGCCGACGCGATCAGGGGCAAGCGACAGTCCGGCTGGAAGCACAATCGCGGTATTTCTTTTTATGAAGGAAAGCTGTTCGCGGCTACCTGGGATGGCCGGCTGTTTGCCCTCGATGCAAAAACGGGCAAAGAAATCTGGACGGTACGGACCTTTGACCTCGAGCAGGCTCTTTACATCACTGGCACTCCGAAGGCTTTCAACGGCAAGGTGCTCATCGGCAACGGCGGCACGGAGGCCGGCCCTACGCGCGGCTGGGTAACGGCCTACGATGCGGACACCGGTGAAGAAGCCTGGAAGTTCCATATCGTCCCCGGCAATCCCGGCCGATGGCTTCGAAAACGAAGCCATGGAAATGGCCGCCAAGACCTGGACCGGCGACTGGTGGCGACACGGCGGTGGCGGCAACGCCTGGCACGGTTTTACCTACGACGCCGAGTTCAACGCGATCTATATCGGCACCGGCAATGGCTCGCCCTGGAACCGCAAGATTCGCAGCCCGGGCGGCGGCGACAACCTGTTCCTGTGTTCCATCGTTGCGCTGGATGCCGACACGGGTCACTACCTGTGGCACTACCAGACTACGCCGGGCGAATCCTGGGATTACAACTCCAACATGGACATCGTGCTTGCCGACCTGCAGCTTGGCGATGAGGACGAACCGATCAAGGCGATTCTGCATGCGCCCAAGAATGGTTTCTTTTATGTGATCGACCGTGCAAGCGGCAAGCTCGTATCCGCCGAGCCGTTCGTCGAAACCACGTGGGCGTCGCATATCGATATCGAAACGGGTCGGCCGGTCGAAGTTCCGGGGGCCCGCTACGAAGTCGATGCGGCTTACATCACACCAAATGCCTACGGGGCACACAGCTGGCATTCGATGTCCTACAGCCCGCAAAGCGGCCTCGCCTATATCCCGGCACAGCACTATGCCTCCAACTACTCGGACCAGGGCTATGACATCGAGGGCTTTCAAATGGAGGCCTTCGTTGGCGGCCTCGGGGTAGACCCGTTGCTCGCAAAGCAACCGCGTGATTACCCGGCCTCGTTGATTGCGTGGGACCCGCTCAAGCAGGAAGCCGCCTGGGAAATCCCGCAGAAGAGCGGTCCTAATGGCGGCACGCTGGCAACCGCCGGAAACCTGCTGTTCCAGGGCCGGGCTGACGGCCGGATCCTTGCCTACGACGCGACGACAGGGGAAGAGCTCTGGAATTTCAATGCCGGGCTCGGCATGACTGCCGCCCCGATTACCTACGAGTTAAACGGCCGGCAATACGTCTCGATCCTCGTGGGCTGGGGCGGCGGTTCCGCAGGTCTCGGCTCGATGTTTTCGACGGATGAGTACAGCGCACGTCACCTGGGGTGGGATTACGGCAAACACATGCGTCGCCTCGTTACTTTCTCGCTGGAAGGAACGGCCGACATGCCGGCGCTGCCGCCGCCTCACTTTGCGAAGCCAATCGAGGCCCCCGACTTCGAGATCGACCCGGAACTCGCAACGCAGGGGGCAGTGGAATTCGGTGCCTGCGCAGCCTGCCATGGGCTTGACGTGCTGGCGTCGGGAATGGCGCCGGATCTAAGAGCCTCGACGGTAGCGCTGGACGCCGAGAGTTTTTCAGCCGTGGTCCGTGACGGCGCACTCGTAGTTCGGGGAATGCCCGCCATGCCCGGCATCACGGATGCGCAGCTGGATGCCTTGCAGCATTACATCCGGCAGCGGGCAAGGGACACGCTCTAGTAATAATTGGGGCCAGAGTCAGAATTCGTAATTTTTTCCCTGGCCCAAATTCTCTTGTTCACGTATCGGAGAGGGGCGCCGTGTATTCGCGCAACAGTTTTCTCCACGGGCCGGTTGCTTTCAGTCTTGCCAGGTTGCCGAACAGGCCGCCGAGCGTCCGGTCGATGAACACCATGTCGCGGGGAAAGCGGATATCGCTGGCCTCTTGCCAGTTGCTCATGCCGAGGTCATAAAGTGCTTTGTAGATCGTGTCGTCTTTGCCGAAGGTATAGGGCGGTGTCGCTCGCACAATGTCCTGCATCAGGTCGACGTACGGATCCGTCGAGGCTCGCGATAGCAAAGCGCCACCCTCTTTGTAGACGCCCATCTCGCGCAGCAGTGTCGGAATCGCCGTCTTTTTCCGTTTCATCAACGCGTCCATCAGCCGGGCGTAACCCGTCGCGATGTTATCGGGCACCTGCTTCATGCAACCGTAGTCGTAAACAATCACTGCGCCGTCCTCGCGAAAAGCGAAGTTGGCGAAGTTGGGATCCGCGTGCAGAAACCGATGCTTGAAGAGGCCTCGCAGCGTGAACTCGAACAGCGTGACGCCCCACTGGTCCTTCAGATCCTGGGGGTAGCGATCCGAGGCCGCCTCGTTCGGCGGGATCGCTTCGACAAATTCCATGGTCAAAACGCGCCGGGTGGTCGCCTCGGCAACCACCTCGGGAACGATGATTTTCGGAAAGTCCGCGTGCATTGCCGCCTTGCGCCGAATGTTCTCGGCCTCCTGCAGGTAGTCGAGCTCTTCGACCAGGCGCTCTTTTACTTCTTCCCAGATCGGTTCGAAGTCGATATCCGTAAACAGGCCGACCAGGTTACCGAGCAAGACCTTCAGGTTCGTAAGATCCGCCGTCACCATCCGGTCTGCATCCGGGTACTGAATCTTGACGGCAACCTCGCGGCCATCCCGCAAGACGCCGCGATGGACCTGGCCGATCGACGCTGAAGCAAATGCCTCGGCCTCGATCGACTCGAATACCTCATCGAAATTGCCAAGCTCGCGGCGCAAGGCACCTTCCATTACTTCGAATGAGACGCTCGGCGCGTCGTTCTGCAGTGTGCTGAGAACAGACGCCACCTCTTTCGGCAGCAGGCCTTCGTGCAGGCTGAGCATCTGCCCGACCTTCATTGCGGCGCCCTTCATTTCACCCAGCGTAATGGCGATGCGGGCCGCGTTGCGGACCATGTTCTCTGCTTTCTTCAGACGCTTGGTGGGGCCGTCCCGCAGCAGGCCGACTGCCTGATCGCTGAGCATCGAGACGCCGACACGTCCAACCAGCCCGCCCATTCTGACGAACCTGCCGAGCGCAGAGGTATTGAGTTCATCGCGAGTCATGATGAGTCCCGGGGAGTAGATGAGTGCAAGTCTGGGTATAGGCCGGGAGCGGCGCAAGCATTTACCCGTAAGTACTTGTAACATTGCAGCGAAACTGCCGTTCCGGGTGCCGGAAAACCCCGGCTCTCTCGTCATCGCCGAGTTCTTCGAGCAAGTCAATAAGTGGCTCGCTGTAGCCGTGGATGTCACCCCTGAGCAGACGTTATCCTTGCGGTTCTTTCGATATTCGACCAACAGATTGAAGGGTGTATGAAGTCAACGCGTCTACTCCCGGCGCCTGCGATTCTTTATAGATAACCACGATATGGAAGAAGGCATAGTGATGCAGGACAAAAAATTCGCAGACCGCGAAGTTTACAAAGTATTGATTTAAGCGCCCATCGAGACCGTTTGGTCGGAGCTCATTAGCACAACCTCGCCGCGCCGCTTTTTTGGAACTCCAGCTGGGATACGAATTCAAGGCTTATATCGAAACCGGCAAAGTGTTTCTTCATACGGAAAAACCGAACTGTTAAGTCAATTACTTCGACTGGTCTTCGCGCGTCGAGCGGTTATCCTGTCGTAGGGAAAACGCAATCAGGACCAGCGATGATGATTTCGACGAGCAGTTATGACGTTCAACTGACAGACGAGGTCTGCCGTTATGTGGAATCGACACTGTGTCGTGAGCTCGAGCACGTCGCCGCCCATGTCGTGTCAGCGGACGTTCGGCTCGAAACCATCAATTCGGCTCACGGCCGCTGCGACATCAAGGCCATCGTGCGCGTTGACCTGTGCGACTGCCAGGTCATTGTCGCGGAGAATCGCGCCGACAATCTGTACACCGCCGTCCGGCATGGCGCTCTGGAAACGGCACGGAACATTGGTCGCCAACTGCAGCAATCGCGACAGGCCAGCGGGACATGGATACCGCAAGAATTCCGCGCAGTTGGCAGCAGTATGGCGTCCGAGGTCTGACCCGCCGATCGCCTGACCGCGCAGCCGCGATCATTTCTGGACAGGCTGCCACCCCTTTTGTGACACTAGTCTGGTCATGTCGATCGATCCCGTAATCCTGTTCTTCCTGCTCGGCCTGATCGCCGGCCTGGCACGCTCCGACCTGCGCCTGCCCCCGGCCATCTATGAGCTGCTGAGCATATTGCTGCTGCTCGCCATCGGCCTCAAAGGCGGGGTGGAGCTGTCGCAGCAGTCGCTGGGGGCAGTCTTGCCGCAGATGGCGGCCGTCCTAGCCATGGGTTTTGTCCTGCCGCTGCTGGTCTTCCCGGTACTGTTGTACATCGGTCGGCTGGATCGGCCCGACGCGGGGTCGATCGCCGGACATTACGGCTCCGTCAGCGTGGGAACGTACGCGGTATGCGTTGCTTTTCTGGCCAGCTCCAACATCACCTTCGAGGCCCATCTCGCGCTATTCCTGGTGCTCCTCGAGGTTCCGGCTATCGTCGTTGGCATCTTACTGGTGCGCGGCATGCACTCCGGCACGCGCTGGGGACGGCTGATGCACGAGATTTTCTTCGGCAAGAGCATTGTGCTGTTATTGGGCGGACTGTTGATCGGATGGGCTGCCGGCCCCGACGGTATTGCCCCGCTCGAACCACTGTTCGTCGATTCGTTCAAGGGCGTGTTGGCGCTGTTCCTGCTTGAGATGGGCCTGATTGCCGCCAGCCAGGCCCGCGAAATCTGGCGGCGCGGTGCATTCCTGGTGGCATTCGGCTTGATCGCACCCATCCCGCTCGCCTTCTGCGGCGCCCTGCTTGGCTGGATGCTGGGCCTTTCTGTCGGCGGCACAACGTTACTGGCGACGCTGGCAGGGAGCGCCTCGTATATTGCGGCGCCGGCAGCGATGCGTATCGCGGTACCGGAGGCCAATCCCGCGCTATCGCTGACCGCGTCGCTCGGCGTAACATTCCCGTTCAACATTTTCGTCGGCATTCCGATTTATCTCGAAATGGCCGAGCGATTGCATGGAGCCTGACCGGCCGCTCATCATGATTGACCGCAACTTCAAACTGTTGACCATCATCACCGAATCAGCTCTCGAGAACGAGCTGACCGCGGTTCTCGAGCGTCTCGGTGCCAGGGGTTACACGATCATCAACGCGCGCGGCAAGGGCAGTCGTGGCGTACGCGACGCCGGCTGGTCAACCAACAGCAATATACGGCTGGAAGTCATCTGCGATGCGGTGATGGCCGAGACCATTGCCGATTACATGCAGGAGCACTACTACCGCGACTACGCGATGGTGCTGTTCGTAGCCGACGTTGGCGTTATGCGCCCGGAGAAGTTCTGAAGCAGCGCAGCTGCCGCTCAATCAATCGAATTGCCGACATCCGGACTGTCAGAATTTAGAGTCAACAACTTACCATGACCTAAGATCACCTAAGAAAACGTGCTGCCGTAAATTCGACGCACGGAAGATTGTCTTGAGTGACGTTATGTGATCGTAGTCTAGGCGGCAAAGCAGGCACAATTACTTCGGCAGGCTTTTGAATAGCCTGGGAGCCATCCGTGTCGCGAATTCTTTGAACAGTCGAACGGGACGAGCGATGTGCCGGTTACCCAAATGGACTACTGAGACATCGACCGCAGGAAAGCGCCAGTTCGGCATGACCTCAACGAGCTTCCCGTTTCGTAATAGATGTGGTGCAACAACAGGCGGCAGCTCTCCGATTCCTGAGCCGGCTAAAAGTGCGGTAGCCAGGCCAGCATAGTCATTCATCGCGAGACGAGGATGAAATGTGACGGTTTCACGGGCGTCACCTTTTGTGAAGGTCCATGAGTTTTGTGGATTCCAGAATGAAAATGCGAGTAATCGATGCTCCAGAAGATCTTTTGGCTTTTTTGGCGCCTTGTTTCGAGCGAGATACTCCTGACTGGCCAATAATTGGTGCCGGTAACGCAGCATCTTGCGTGCGACCAGCGTCGAGTCGTTTAACGGACCAACGCGAAAAGCCAGGTCGATTCCCTCGGCAATGTGATCAATAAGTCTTTCCGTAACCAGAACATGAATGTGTACCTCCGGATACGATGCCTGAAATGCTGTTGCTATTGGCGCGACCATGCTGTCTGAAATACTGGGTGGTGCGGACAAACGCAACGTGCCTTTGACCTCGGTCAACTGATTCGAGACGACGCTATCGACAGCTTCGCTGACCTCGACGCTGCGTTGTGCCTGTTCGAGCACTTCCGCACCAATGTCGGTAAGCCTGAGCTGTCGGGTCGATCGCTCAAGCAGGCGCACACCAAGCTGGTCTTCGAGTTCAGCAACTTTGCGGCTCACTGTCGAGACAGGCATGCTCAAACGCCGTGCGGCTTCCGAGAAGCTCGTAGCTTCGACAACCTTTGCAAAGATCAGCAGGGCATTCAGGTCAGTCAACGGGTATTTACCATATTTGGGAAGATGATTCTCAAAAATACCATCTAATCCTATATATGGGAAACAAGTAAATTGGCAGTGTGAGTTGAAAAGCATGTCTACCAAAGGAGATAAGACGATGAAACCACTGACCAAACCAATGATCGCAGCGGGAGCCGCAATTGCCCTGTCTGCGGGGATAGCAGCAGCCGATCAAGCAGCCGATCGCAAGAATATCGAGTCCGTCCTGGCAAAGTATGAGCGGGCGCTTAACGCGTCCGATACTGACACGGTGATGACGCTGTATGCCGATGACAGCGTATTCATGGCACAGCACAGCGCACCCAGCGTCGGAAGGGAAGCTATACGACGTGCCTACGATGGTGTTTTCGGAGCGATCGACCTCGATGTCCGGTTCACTGTTGACGAAGTGATACAGGCATCGCCGCAGTGGGCCTTTGCCCGGACACGATCCGAGGGCTTTGTGACGATCAACGCTACCGGGGATAAAGCCCCGGAGGGAAACCAGGAACTGTTCGTGCTCGCAAAACAGGACAGCGGCGAGTGGAAGATCGCTCGTTACATTTTTTCAACGACCAATCCCCCACGCCAGTAAGGAGGGCATCATGTTTGATCGATTAACTGCTTTCGTTGATGCTCCGGCAAGAGCACTCATGGCGACGATATTCATCCTCTCGGGAATCGGAAAGGCTGGTGCATTTGAGGGGACCCAGGCGTACATGGAGGCGTTCGGATTGCCGGGGTTCCTGCTGCTGCCTACCATAGTGTTCGAAATTGGTGCCGGACTGGCGATATTTGTTGGGTTTAAAACTCGCTTGTTTGCTGTATTACTCGCTGGGTTCTCGTTTGTTACCGCGTTCATTTTTCATGCAGACTTCAGTGACCAGATGCAACAGATCATGTTTCTCAAGAATGTCGCGATGGCCGGCGGGTTTCTGTTGCTCGCCAAGGTTGGAGCGCCTGGGCTGAGCGTCGACCAGTTTCTTGCGAGGCGCAACGGAGCACGAGTGTGAGCAATACGATGAAAGCTGCCGTAATCTATGAAGCGGGGGGACCGGAGGTTCTCAAGCTGGAGAGCCGCCCGGTTCCCGAAGCGCGCGATGGGCACGTCTTGATCCGGGTGCGGGCCTTCGGACTCAACCGTTCCGAGCTCTTCACCCGCCAGGGTCATTCGCCAAAATCCGCCGTGCAGTTTCCACGTGTTCTGGGTATTGAGGCGGTCGGCACCGTTGAGGTTGCCCCGGGCGGCGAATTCGAGAAAGGAGACATCGTTGCAACGGCAATGGGTGGCATGGGCCGGCTGTTTGACGGCGGGTATGCCGAATATACGTGCGTGCCCGCCACGCAGGTTCAGAAATTGGAGACGAGGCTGCCTTGGGAGACACTGGGTGCGATCCCGGAAATGCTACAAACGGCGTGGGGATCGCTGTTCAAGTCGCTCCGCCTGGAGAAGGGCGAGAGCCTCTTGGTTCGTGGCGGGACAACTTCTGTTGGCCTCGCCGCTGCCGCAATCGCCAAAAAGCACGGTGCCACAGTTGCGGCCACAACGCGCGAGCCGGAGCGCGAAAGTCTTCTGCGAGAAAACGGCGCCGACCAGGTCTTTGTTGATACTGGACAAATTGCTGAGCAAGTACGCGAACTGTTTCCGTGCGGCGTTAACAAAGTCCTGGAGTTGGTCGGCACAACGACGCTCATTGATTCTTTGCGTAGTACCAAGTCTAAGGGCATCGTTTGTATGACCGGCATGGTTGGCGACCAATGGTCGTTTCAGGATTTCAGCCCAATGGGCTCGATTCCTACTGCCGTCTGCCTGACAACCTATTCAGGTGGCGCGGATGATTTCATGCGTACGCCGCTGCAGGAGCTGATCAATCAAATTGAAGAGGGTTCGCTGGTTCCAAAAGTCGGTCGCGTCTTTTCACTGGATCAGATCGTCGATGCCCATCGATGCATGGAAGAAAACAAGGCTGGAGGAAAGATCGTCGTTTTGACCTAGCCGGCGGGGAGTCAAGGCTGGAGCCATACGATCGCAACCCTGTCAATTGAAGACACCGACACGCGGCAAGTCAGCACACGTCGCCAGCGGACAGTTCCGTCCAGCCCCCGCCGTGTAATTTCGGTGGACAGATTTCGCGACCTAACCTGGCCCAGGGAAATCCAGGAGCACGCGAGGCCCCGATAGTCGGCGTTGGCAAGTTACCCGGAGTGACGATGGGCTATCCTGGTTTGGGCACCAAAGTGGGCATAAGCCCCGGTCGCGCCGGCCAGCACCGATAAGGCCGGATAACGGTTTCTCGCTATACTGTGCGTTCTGGTGTCGGAGTCGATAACAACAACAGCACAGCAACGCATGAGCAAAAAGAAGAAACAAAAGCGAACATTCGAAATTCGAGTAACGATCGACGGTCTTGATATTGTCGCCGCTCCAAATCTCCGCAGCGCCGATCTCGATCAGCTGCTCAAGAGGAGGAATGCCGATTCTTTCGTCTTCGTTCCGCTGGCAAGACTGAAGAAGAAACGGCGATCCGTCGATGCTGCGGCCGCAAGGGCCCGCGCCAAGACGAAACTGCCGACAGACGACTGGTACGGCGGCGAGCTGCGAGCCAGCGATGGCGATCAGGTAATTCCCGGCGTTCTCGCGTTCGACGTAAGGCGGCGCACAGCTCGCGAGATAGCCGAGAAGGTGGGCGTGACACTGTTCTTCTGGGGTACCGCCGGTGCACCTGTCGAGCAGCATGCGGTAAAGATCTTCGAGGACGACGGAACGTATGCCTGGAAGACGATACGCAGCCGCGCTTTCGGCGGCCTGTCGGATCTCTTCGACACCGTCCGCAATGTCGAAACGCTGCCGACGGCCATACAGGAGTCGCAGACGACGATGCGGCGGTTCCGGCAACTCGTGTACCTCGTGCTGGGCGCATCCGTTACTGCCGGATTGCTTTATGACTATGCCGTGCAATTGGCGGGAACCGTGGCCAGGCTCGCGTTCTATCCGGTTATCATTCCGGCCGTCGTCGTCGGCATTTACCTGCGTGTACTGGTGCACAAGGGCGAAGAGCAGGCTCGGGATTTTACGGCCGCGGAGGCCGAGGAAAACTGGTATGCAGTGGCTCCGCATCTGCTTGCACTCTGGGTGCTTTGCTTTAGCGCCGTTACGTTGTTGTCCTGGTTTCAATCTGTTCCGGAGGCCGAATTCCAGGTTCTCGGCCGCACCAGTGATGTAACGACCTCTTTCATCATTTGCGTTTGGATGTTGCTGCCGATCGCAAATTCCCGTGGCGTAGCGTCGCTCTTCAGCTCCGGCCTCGAGGCGGGCATCACTGCGGCGGTCTCGATCCTCGTGATCAAGGTTTCCTTGTACGTAACGGACCAGGTAACCGACGCACTGTGGGGCGTACTTGCAGCAATGCTGCCGTTCGCCATTCCTGAACGACTGAAGCAGGTTATCGACTTTTTCGTCGATATCGGCGCTGAGGTATTTTTTGTCGCCGTGCTGCTGGGCTACGCCTGGTCGCGAACGCGGCAGCAGTTCACGCGATTGTAGTAGCCCCAAGAGATTTCCATTTTTGTCGCCGCCCGCATGGACCACCGACAAGCGGATTTTCAGAGCACAGCTGATTCACGCGAAAATCACGCATGCTCACTTGACACTAGTTGAACGTCCAGGTGAAACCAAAGGAGGGCATACGCGGTATCCAAGTTCCTTCGTCAAGTCGTAGTGACGGCCCTGGAAGCAGGCCCTGCTCGTCGATGCAGCAAGGATTCACGGTATCGAACAGATTGTAAATTTCGAAGAAGTACGTGAATGTGCCCCGCGCCAGATCGACATTGCGACTGACCCGTGTATCCACCCGAAAGTAATCGTCGTAACGACTGGCATTGCGTACACCAGGCACCACCCCGGGCTGTGGGCCGCCCGGCGTATCGACCACCCCCAATTCCGCTTCTGTACGAGGCCAGCCAGTGCGCCACGCCGAAGCCACGGAAAAATTCCAGCGCGCACCCTGCCAGTTGAGCACAACGTTCAATGCATGCGGTTGGTCCCATTCCCGCGGTACGTCGACGCCGTCGATCAGCTCTTCGACCTTTGAGTACGTGTAACTTGCCCACCATGAAAAACCCTCCGTGGCACGGCGCTTCAGACTCACTTCAATGCCGCGTGCATCGGCGGAGTCTGCGTCAACCCGATACCGGTCCGGCTTAGCCTCGAGAATCGGCTCATAGTTGTCGAACAGGTTGATGAAGCGAGGGCGCAATCTGCGATAGCGTTTTTGGTAGGCGTCCACACGCAATCCGAGAGCAGTGTCGAAGTTGTGCTCGAATCCAACAACGCGGTGTTCAGCGTCTGTCGCCGGGGCAAATTGCTCGATGCCGTCTTCCACCTGCAAACCTTCGGCCGGCTGAAACTGGTAGTAGTCACCCCAAGCCAACAGTAACTTCGTTGTCGGCGTCAGGTCGAAGCGGATGTTCAAACGCGGACCAGAAACAGCTTCGTCCAGTCCCGTATAGCTTTCGGTTTCGCGCCGCCAGCCAAATTCGGCGGCGAGCCGACCAAAGTCCTTCCTTACGGAGGAGTACAGTCCTAGCGTCCCACCGTCGATCGTCGTCAGCGTCCGCCGATCGATGGGTGGCTGCCCCGGGTATCCCGACCCGCTCGTCGTGCCCGTCAGTGTGTAATCGTAGTCAACCTGGTTGTCTCGCGCCTCAACTCCAAATCCGATGGACCAGCCGTCGTTCAACTGCCATCGCCAGTCGCTGCGAAGTCCGAGAACTTCAATCTCGCGCAGGTCCGCCACGCTCGCAGTGATGTCATCAGGAGCGTTGACGCCAATCACACGCGAACGATCAATGGTGTTTTGCCACAAGACTAGATCCGAGGTCAGTGAATTCGTCCAGTGACTGCGCAGTCGTGCCCACAGGAACAGGGTATTCGCTTCTCCGACCGCCTGTGTGTCTTCTGTGTCGTCGAAATACTCCAGGCTGTCCTGTGCCGCAAGCACATGTCCGGAGAGCACATGCCGATCGCCGATGTCATGCTCAACTTTGGCCACAAAGTCGAGGTAGCGTGGCGTGAACTCCGCCGCACTGGTGTCGATAAGCTGAAACAGCCAGTCGAGGTAGCCACGCCGCACGGAAACCAGCCAACCGCCGCGACCATCACCGAACGACCCGCGGGTGTTGGCGAATGCATTGACGAAACTCACGCCGACCGAGTGAATGCTTTGCTCGGGCACCGGCAGTGTGTGAATGTTGACGATACCGCTTGCATCATCGCCGTAGATGGCCGGAAACCCGCCAGGCAACACGTCCACACGATCAATGAGATTTGAATCGACGATACTAAGTGCACCCTGTAGATCTTTGAGGTGAAACGGATCGATGAGCTTGAGCCCGTCCAGGTAAACCGCGGTTTCCTCGCGCGCACCACCACGCAGGTTGATGCGCGCAGAAAAATCATCAACGGTTGCGACCGGCAAGCGGCTAATCGCACGCATCAGATCGTCCGCGAGATGTGGCAACCGGTCGATCTCATCATGATCAAATTCGGCGGCATGGTCGTCGCCATACATGCGATAACGGCCGGCGATCACCACAACTTCGTCGATCGTCGGCTGGCTTAAATCGGGATTTGGAGGCGACGCCGCTTCATTGTCGCCGCTCGTCTCAGGCGACGGTTCTTCTACCAGGTGCGTCACCAGCCAGCGTCCGCCGGGCGCGGCTGAGAGCGTGAGACTATGGGGCGCAAGAATTTCACGGGCCATCTGTAGGGGTTCCGCAGGCTTTGGTGTCTGGGCGACGCGCATGTCTGCTTTTACTAACTCGCTCGAAAATACCAACGTGGCGCCCTGTTCGTTCAACTCGATGAGGGCATCCCGTAGCAACTGGCCGGTATGCGGATTGGCAAATAGCTCAGCGGGTGCAAAAGACAATGCGATTGTCATCAACAGTATTGTGGCCCCGCCACGGAGTACATCTTGCTTCACTTGTCGTCGTCCGCGCGAGAGTCGACGGTCAACGTGCCCTCCGTCAGCCTGTACCGCCAGCCAGCCGCGATCATGACGACCTCGAGTGCTTCTTCTCCGCTCAGACCGTCGATGGAACCATACAATTCAACCATGCCGGCGTAGCGGTCGAGTTCCGGGCTTGCGAATTCGAGCTGCCAACCGTGCTCCCGCGTCAGCCAGCGGAGAAATTGTGCCAGCGTCAGCTCATCGAGAACGGGCACGGGTGAAAGCTCTGTCACCCACGTCCAGTGCTCACCGTATTCAAGAATTGACGACTTCTCGGTGTGACCGGATTCAAACAGTTGCAACATCTCTCCGGCGATCGCTGATCCGGCACTATCTCCCTGCGCCACCCGGACTTCGCCTTCGCGTACGCTGACTTCGAGCGAGTTGCGGGTCAGGCGAACCATGTATTGTGTCCCGAGTTCACGCACTGTTGCAACGCGGGAGCGAACCTCGATCGGCGTCACCCGTTTGTCTTCGCCCGAATCCAGGTAGACAGCGCCAGCATCGAGTACGACAGAATCCACTTCTATGCGAACCCGGGTTGCTGGAGCAAGGCGCAGACTGTGTCCAGTGATGAGTTGCAGCGCGACGCCGCCATCACCGTCTGTTTCCAGCACGCTGCCAGCCTGGAGCTGGTCGCTTACGCGGAGTGCCATCATTGCGTGACCGCGCGCACCGGTCTCCGGATTGCCAAGCACATTGACCACGGTTGCGACCATGGGTGCTTCGGTCACAAATTGCGACAGCAACATGACGGCGGCGACGACGCTTGCCGCAAGTGCCAGGCCCCCACCAATCATTTTGGTCCTGCGGCGTCGCTGCTCGACATGACGTCGAGCGAGCATTGCTTGCCAGCGTTCGCGCGTTTTTTCCTCTATTTGGTCAGCGCGCTTCGGATTCACCGGTTTTCGGCGTCCAGCCAGCAGGAATATTTTTTCGAGTGGATCCGGCCCACCTGTTCTATTCGTACTCATTGTTTCTCGTCCAGTATGAGGTCGATGCTTGCATCGGTCAGCGTCGAAAAGCCGTCACGAAACGATACGCGTGCGCGATTAAGAAGGGACTCGGCGGCCTTGCGGCCACGTCCCAGACGTTTGCCAATGTCGGCAACGGATAAACCGTCGACATACTTCCATTCGAGCGCATCTGCGTAGGCCGACGGCAGACTGTCCATCGTTACCTGGATAAGCCGCCCGAGCTCACTGCGATTGGCATCGAATTCCGGGCCGGCGGCTGGATCCATGAGCGACTCCAGAGTTGCGCGAATCAGCGGCAGGTCGTCGATCAGGTCCACCGGGTCGCGCTTTGTGCGCTTGATCACGGCACCAATCTCGTGGCGGCAGAAAGTGCAGAGCCAGGAGTACAGCGCGGCTTCGCCACGATACGTGTCGAGTTTATCCATTGCCTTGCCCAGCGTGTTCTGTGCCACGTCCTCGGCCAGCGCTTCGTCGCCACGCAGACGATAAAGCGCGAAACGAAACAGGCGCGGAAAATACGTGGAGAAGAAAATCCGAAACGCCACGTCATCGCCTTTCAGCATCCGTTCGACCAGCCGTTTATCCGCGTGTATTTCGAATGAGTCCACTTCAGCTCCAGAGGACGAGATCACGTTGCGACATTATGGCGCATCGCCGAAGCGCAGCATCACGCCCAGCCAGGTCGCGTCGGCATCGACGTTGTCGACTGTATAACGGCGCCAGCCGGCAGTAACGGCGAATTTCGGCCCGACCGCATATTCTGCGCCGAGACCCCAGGTGGAATCGTTGCCGCTGTCGCTCGAGTTCGTACCGCCGACGCTGCTGTCACCTGTCCACCACAGTACACCGGCTTGCGCGGTGAGCGCGAAAGCGTCGGTCAATGGTATGTGCCCGGTTAGCGTGACCTCGAAGCCGTCTGCGGAGGCCTTGATTGGCACTGGCGAACCGGAGCCGATGTCGACCGTCGATTCGATGGTGCCCAGATCGACGAACGCCCCGGCGAAGCCGATCCATTCCAGAAAATTGTAGCCGGTGCCCAGGCGAAAGGCCGTGGCGGATTCACTGATCGAAAAGCCGTCAATATCATCGACCGACGTCCGTCCGACGCTCGCCTCGACGTGAAACGGCCGATCCTGTGCTTCAGCCGGCACGGCTACAGCTACCAGGGCGATCAGGACCAGTGAAAGACTTACTCGCTCAATTTCAGATTTCAGTGACATGATTTACACCTCTCGTTGCCTTACAACACCAGAGGGCCAATCAGCGTGAAATCATTCGGTATTGCACCGCATCTCGGTATAGCCGCGATACGGAGCCAGTTTGGAGGCATACCATCGATCGCCAGTGTATCCGGCGGCTAAGTGCCCTGTACCCGTGTGTACGACGAAGCAGCGATTAACTCGGTGCTATAGAATCCCCTATCCTTATTTGGTTGCTGAGTGACATGCTATTCCTAGTAAGTGGAACCTCCAGGTCCGGAAAGACCCTGATCGCCAGAAAAATCCTCGCGGACTATCAGATTCCGTACCTGTCACTCGATTGGTTGATGATGGGGTTTAACGATGGGATACCCGAATACGGAATTCATCATCTACTGTGGCCAAACGAAATCGCCGAAAAGATGGCGCCTTTTTTGCGGGGCATGATCGACAATATGCTCGTTGATGGCATGGATTACGTGATCGAGGGCGAAGCAATGCTCCCTCAGTTGGTCGCTGATTTAGTCGAAAAACATCCTGACAAGATCAAGGCCGTGTTTGTGGGTTACACCGAAATCACTGTAGACGACAAGGTTGCGATGGTTAAAGAGCATGGCCATGAGGAGAACGACTGGCTGACCAGTAAGTCAGACGAATACATCAGAGACCATATCGGAAATATGATTGCATACAGCAAGATGGTCAAAAACGGATGTGAACAACACGGATTGCCTTACTTCGATACCTCTGAAGATTTTTTGGGAGCGATTGAAGCAGCAACGGACCTCCTGGTTGGGGATTTGAACTGAAAACAGTCTTGTAAACGAATGCGTACAGCCGCAGTTTATTTGGAGATGGTGGCCATGGGCGGAATGGAACGCTGGCTACGCCAGCTCGCACTGCGTGCGTCTGTCGCCGCTAGCCCGGCTCGGTTGAACCACCGACACGCGGATTTTCAATTCGCTTATAAAACAGTAAGTTACGGATATCTAGGCGAATTCTGGTAAACGCCTGCCGTCACGCCAGATGCCGAAAATTCGCCTTGAAACAAACGCTTAGTCACTTGCCCGCACTCCAGCAAAATCTCACCACTGCACCTCTACTGTACCTCGGCACGCGCGCGAATCGCAGATTCTATTTCTTTGTATACTTTGATAGGATTGTATACATGAACGAGATAGTACACGCGCGGCTCGATGACCACACCCGGAAGATCATGCGCCGGTTACAACGCCGTCATGGGTGGAGTGATTCGGATATTGTACGAAATGGCATACGTGCACTCGGAGACGCAGAGCTACCACCGGCGCAACGGAGCAAGCGCATCGTTGGTCTTGGCAAGTTCGCTTCAGGTATCCATGACCTGGGCAGTAACGACGAACATCTGCGCGATTTCGGACGATGAAGGCAACCCTTCTGGATACGGGAGTGATCGTCGCATTACTTGATCGGGATGAATGCCATCATGAGAGTTGCGTTGAGACCGTATCGGACCTGATAGGCCCATTGGTAACCTGCGAAGCGGTAGTCGCCGAGGTGTGTTACTTGCTACGCCGCACGCCCGGTGCACCTGAAGCTGTTATTAAGAATATTGCTAACGGCGTTTTTCAGACGCCCATGCGTCTTGCCGACCAGGCCAGTGCCGTTGAGAAGCTGCTGAGAAAATATCGCGACGTCCCGATGGCGCTTGCTGATGCATGCCTTGTTGACCTGGCCGACCAGATGGACACTGGCCAGATTCTCACCCTCGATCGTGATTTCGAGATCTACCGCTGGCGCTCCCGGCGAAAGTTCGAGTTGCTCATCGAATTATCATGAATATCCGGACTATTGGTCGAAACGACGCCTGCCCGTGCGGCAGCGGGAGAAAATTCAAGAAATGTTGCCTGGGAAGGCTGGAATCGATGCCAGCTGACGGTGCGGCAGCAGGAGCGTCCGCAGACCTGCGTCAGGCAATGGAGGGTGTGCCATTCGGGTCGCTGGCCGAGGCCGAAGCGTTTGTCGGGCACCATACGCAACAGCGAAATCAGAGACCGCTCGACGAGTTTCACGGTTTATCTCCCGAACTAATGCACCGCATGCTGAACTTCCCATTTGCATCCCCCGAAATCGTCGTATTCCCTGATGTGCTCGACACAAGCCCGACCGCCCCGATAGCGACGCTTTTCGGGATGCTGCTCGAGGCTATCGGCGAGCAGGGGTTGAAGCCAACTGCCAAAGGGAACCTGCCACGGAATTTCTGCCGGGAGACGGCCCTTGCCTATTGGGGCGAAGAACTCTACCGGGAGAACACGCGATTTGGAGGAATTAACCGCGAGGAGGATTTTCTTGACCTGCATATTGCTCGCCTGGTGGCAGAGCTGGCGGGGCTGGTCCGAAAATACAAGGGCAAATTCATTCTCAGCCGCAACTGCCGTGCCCTTTTTGCAGGGCAAAGTCTGGCCGCACTCTACCCTTTGTTGTTTAGAACGTATGCGGAACAATTCAACTGGAGTTACCGGGATCGATACCCTGAGTTACGGTTCATTCAGACCGCATTCCTTTTTACTCTTTATTTGCTGACGCGCTATGGCAATACCTGGCGGCCCCACGGGTTTTACGAAGACAGCTTTCTAAGCGCCTTTCCTATGGTGCTCGACGAGCTACCGCAGCACCCGGTCTTTTCTCCGGAGGAAGAGCTGCGTCGCTGCTATACCTGGCGCACGCTTGTGCATTTCGTCGGCTTTTTTGGCCTGGCGGCGGTGGAGCCTGTGTCCGATAAACGCTTTTGTCACGAATACCGCATCAGAGGTCTGCCGCTGTTGCACGCGTCGGTGCAGTTTCAATTGCCGGGGTAACGATGCTTGAGATGCAAGGCTTATCCTGCGCTCAAGTCTTCCTTTAGTTGTGCCAACAGACAGCGCGTCTGCTCTCGATCGATGCCTGCAGGTGCAAGGCCACCGCCGCGCAATGGTGGCAAAACTCGATACCGTCGGATACGGCGCAGTCGCATTCGCCTTCCGTCATTCGATGCGTATGGCGTAAGCGAACTGCGTGTTGACGGCCGTCCTCAACGATTGCCCTGGTGGTTGTGTCTGTCGTGACAACCTCATGAATACAATCCTCCTCAAAGCAGTGCAGCCCCTGCCCGAACGCGCGTGCACCGGCCAGTCGGACCAGCAATGACTCATCAATCTCGATCAAGGGACTATACTTTCGGCCACACCATGATTGCCTGCGTATATCATAGCCATGCGGGAAACTCAGAAGGTACGACTATCATGAGCCGACGATCTCGTCGAGTGACAGTCAATCTGGATGCCAAGGGGCTGAAGGAACTCTCCGAAGCCGACCTGAAAGCGGTTCTTCGTGGTGCCGATGACCTCATTGCGCACGGCGGCAGAACCCTGCTTATGCGGATCCTTAGGGGGTCAGCCAACAAGGACGTGCTTGAGCGTGGCCTCGATCAGTCGCCGGTGTACGGTTATTTCCGTGACTTATCCAATGAAGACACGCTCGCACGCATTGACTGGGCAATTTTGAACGGCTATCTGCGCATCGAGCATAGCCACCGACTTCCGCTACTCGTGTACACGCAAAAAGGCTGGGAGATTGAACGCGCACAGTATGCCGACGAACTGCTCAACGGTATCGAGACAACGCTCAACGACGGCCCGCCATACCAAATGGCGCATCTCAAAGATCGTGATCGCGGCATGATTCTGCTGTTGCTGGACAAGATCGCGGCTACCAGTGACCCCAGCTTCATCCCGGCGCTGAAAGCCTGGAAGCAAGTCGATTACAAGAAGGTGCAGCAGCGAATCGGGGAGGTTATTCGGCAACTTGAAGCGAGTGGCGGTCAATAATCAGCGTCAGCCAAGAACAAGACTGGACCGACCGCTTTTCCCGAAACCTGCCGCTCGAGTGTCTGCTCTAGGGAAGTTGTAAACTACTGCAATCGGCCTATTCTGTTGAAAAACTCCGTTTTCAAAATTGCCGGCTTCTTATTTGCGATCTGCCGCCAATTTCGTATTGTAGATACGAGGAGGTAGTGTAAACCCCATGAAAATATCTCCTGGCGCAGCTCAGTGGCGTTAACCAGCGTAAACCGATGCGCACAGGATAAAGCAAAATTCTTCGCGAATTTCCGTGCTGCTCGCAATACAGAGTTTTTCAACAGAATAGGCTGATGCGGACGTTGGGGATTGGCTAGCCTGGCACGTTGTGCAACACTCTTACAGACCGCGATTGGAGAGTGCAGTGGCAAAGAAGACAGTTTTCCAGTACCCAGGCAGAAAGGCGACCGTTTCTTGGAATGGCCGCCTGTGTATCCACGTTGGGGAGTGCGGTCGGGCCAAAGGCGACCTTTTCGTAGGCGGTCGTGATCCCTGGTGCCAGCCTGATCTTTCGAGCGATGAAGAGGTCGCCGATGTAATAAACCGATGCCCGACCGGTGCGTTGACTGTCGACTTTGTGGACGGTTCGGGTACAGAGCAACCCGCGCCCGCCAATACGGTCAACGTCGCCTACAACGGGCCGCTCTTCGTGCGTGGCCGCCTGGCAATCGAGGATGTACCTGCCGACGCGCCGGGGCTCGCTTTTCGCGCTGCACTATGTCGCTGCGGCAAATCGCGGAACAAACCATTCTGCGATAATTCACATGAGAAAGAAGGATTTTCCGATTACGGCGCCGTCGGTGAGACCGGCACACGCGAGTCCGATGATGGAGGCGAACTCAATATCAAGCCAATAAAAGATGGCCCGTTGATGTTTAACGGCAATCTAACAATAAGGAATAGCAGCGGTCGCGATGCCTGGCGCGGTAACCGTGTTGCGTTATGTCGTTGCGGAGAATCCGGGAACAAACCATTCTGCGATGGCACACACAAAAAGGCAGGATTCAAGAGCGACTAGCTCGACCGGAGTCGCGATGTCCGGTTTGCACGCCATATTCGACATAGCGGTGATCCACTCGTGACAGGCCTTTAGGGGTTTAATTGGGACATTCCTGATTTAATGTATTAACGCGTTAAATTAGGAATGTCCCAATTAGTGCGCGCTGACAGTAGTACGCGTGAGTGCCCGTATTGAGATGACGACACTGCGGCATTTTGCCGGCGACACGCGTGGCTATGTATACAGGCATCGGGCAAGCCGCGAACAGACCGGCGCCAATACACGGGTACTCTCATAGTCTGGCGGGCACCATCGGGCTATGATGCACTCACCGGAAAAGACGCCCGTCAAATCACTGATTGCGGCGCCATCTTGGACAATTATGGTTACAGCCGATGTTACGTAAGACCTTCCTGCCGGCCATTTTCGTGTTGTTGGCGTATGGCTTTGCAGTTAGCCCGGACTTCAAGACCATTACCGCCGGCGTGGCCATCTTCCTGTTCGGCATGCTTTCGCTGGAAGAAGGATTCAAAACCTTCACGGCCGGAACGCTCGAGAAAATACTGAAAGCGTCCACCAGCAGCATCTCGAAGAGCATGACGTTTGGGATCGTAGCGACGTCGATCATGCAGTCCAGCTCACTGGTCTCCGTAATTACCATTTCTTTCCTGAGCGCTGGATTGCTGGAGCTGGCGTCCGGAATCGGTATCATCTTCGGCGCCAACCTGGGCACGACGACCGGTGCATGGCTCGTTGCTGGCTTTGGCCTGAAAGTAAACCTGTCCGCCTATGCCATGCCGATGCTGGTGTTCGGCATCATCCTGGTATTCCAAAGCGCAAAAAGCCTCAAGGGCGCTGGTTACGTGCTGGCCGGCCTGGGCTTTCTGTTCCTCGGTATTCACTACATGAAGGACGGGTTCGATTCGTTTGGTCAAAATATCGACCTTGCCAAATACACGATGACCGGCTACGCCGGTGTAATCGTGTTTGCCTGCATCGGGGCTGCAGCCACGGTCGTAATGCAGTCGAGCCACGCGATGCTGATTCTGATTCTGGCGGCGCTGGCCACCCAGCAGATCAGCTACGAAAACGCATTGGCGCTTGCCATCGGATCGAACATCGGGACAACAGTAACGGCCATTATCGGGTCATTAGGAGCAAGCGCCGACGGCAAGCGACTTGCCCTGGCTCACGTGATGTTCAACGTCGTTACCGGCCTGCTGGCCATCGTTGGAATCTATCAACTAATGGTTGCGGTCGAGTGGATAAGTTCTGTTCTCGGAATTGCCGCCGATAATTACACGTTACAACTCGCTGTATTTCACAGTCTGTTCAACTTGATGGGCATCATCGTGATGTTGCCCCTATTGGGTCTCCTGGTGCGATTCGTCGAAAAACTGATCGTATCGGAAAAAATTGAGATCGAGCGCCCGATATACCTGAGTGATGCGTCGTTGGAGATCCGTGATGCTGCGGTTGAAGCCGTAAAAAAAGAGAGTATCCGGCTGTATGACCTGGCAGCGGAGGTCATTGCCGACGGCCTGAGTATCCAGCGAGATGCTCTGGAGTCTGAAGAAAAACTCAAGCATGTCCTCAAGAAATCCACCGACGTCATAGATGCAGACATCGACGATCTGTATGAAAGGAAGCTGAAGGCACTTTACGGCGCTATTGTCGAGTATGTCATTCAAAGCAAGGGCGGCTATGCGGAAGGCAAAATGCAGGACGAGCTGAACAGCATCCGACAAGCAGGTCAGCACGTGATCGAGGCTGTAAAAGGAGTAAAGCACCTCAGAAAGAACCTTACCAGGTCCCTGCAATCAGACGACCCAACTATCAGGAAAGAATACGACCGGCTGCGGAAATTGATACTCAAGGTGCTGAGAGAAATCGATGTGGCAAGAGCCGCTGAAGTCGGTTCCGAGTCGGTACTGCCGCTCGATCGGCTCAAGCTGGAGATTGAAGTGAAAACTCAACAATTCAGTGAAGGTCTGGATACGCTCATCAGGAGAGGGACTATCGACGTTCACACGGCCACATCGTTGATGAATGATATTTCATACTGCAAGGAAACCTGCTGGGACTTGGTGGAAGCCGGTTCAGTCTTGTTTTCTGAACCTGATAGGGATGAAAGGGACGCCATTCGGAGCATCGCTCTCGGCGAACACGAGATCGTTGAAATGATGGCCGAAGCGGATGACGAGGCGGCGCGATGAAAACTAGAAAACTACTGGATAAGCTGAAGGACATTCTCATTGCTGATCGGAAAGCGCAACTCAAGAAATATAAGTCTCTGAAGAAAGTATTGAAATCACTTCGCAGCGAAAAGAAAGGATTGGAAAAAAGACTGTCCAATACCATCGATGAAGAAGAGCGGCAGGAGATCGCATCCAGCCTAAAAGTCATTTCAATGCAGCGCAAGAAGGGACTGAGCTTACTGAAAGAGCTAAAGGAAGAACGAAAGCAAAGCAAATAAGCAGCGACGACTCTTAGCTGACAGTTTCCGCCTAAATGATAAACTACTGACACGCTGTCGCCTAGCATTGCGACAGTCAGATGTTCACGCTCAGCCTGCCCCTTTTTTTGGAGGCGCGGTGATGTCCGAATCTTCAGAAAGACCTGAGGAAACACCTCCACCCGTGAAAATAAACTTGCTCAACCACAGCAGCCGTGAGCGCCGGGAGCGATATCTCTAGGATCACCCTGAAATCCTAACCCGCAGGCCGTTCTTTTTGCCGCCGGATCCCAACAGTGAGCGTTACGAGACTCCTCGGTTGTCAGAGGGATGAGCCGTAACGCACGAAAAATATACCGTGTGGGTCAATTTGGGTTTAATTGGGACATTCCTGATTTAATGTATTAACGCGTTAAATTAGGAATGTCCCAATTAGTGGCCCTGCAAATCAGCAGGTGTGGAAGAGGTCGACAGGCGGCACACGGCCATTGGCCGGCTCGGTGAGTATCTGACCGCGCTCGAACGAGATGGTGAATAATGGGGCATTTCGATACGCCACGTTAGTGCGGAGCGCATGCACATTCGTCGAGCGACTTAGAAAAGCTATCTGGCCGACACCGCTGTGACCCTGTCACTATTTTCATAAGCAGCACAGGTGCTACGATACCGACACTCCTTCTGCGATTGGGCGCATCAGGGAATGCGAATGCTACGACCTGTGATCAGTTGCGTTCTGATACTTGCAGCTCATACTACATCGGCCCAGGGCATCACCAATCCGGCGGGCGGTGGCGTGATCCCTGTATACCTACTGACGTTGCTCGGTCTGCCGCTGTTAGCCTACGCCCTGTTTTCGATAGTGAAGAGGAAGGCGTCGGGAAAGATCCCAGCGCCCTTCATCGCATTTCCGCTAATCACCCTCTACCTGCCAGCCGGCTTCGTAGTCATCTATGCAGCAGACCACTTCGACGGCGCTCTATATTTATATCTGGAATTGCTGCTGCTGATGCTTGGCATGATTGTGCTCTTGTGGCGCGGCACGATCGCTCGGGTCCTCGGCGTCGCAGGCCTCCTGATATTCGTCGCCGCGCTGAATTTCCTGCACCCCAAGCTCGTCGACTTCCAGGACCGCCTTTACATCGACAACGAGAAAGACTTCACTTTCATCGCAGTGTCCTATCCCGGCCACTGGCGCGAAATGCACTTGAGTGACGGTCGGGTCCTGTTGAACATCAATCCACATCGGCATTTCGGCGGATCAATGCGCATGCAGGCGCGTGCCAATGCGATCGCGTCGCCGATCGTGCTTGGCGCGGGTGACGAAGCAGCGCACCCGATTATCTTCGATATTTTTGAACCAGTGACTACCCAGGGAACATGGGGATGGAACAAGCGGCCAAAGGCTTTTCTCACAATTCCAATCCTTGGCACGATTCATATATCCAGAATTGAGGCCAAGCCGATTGGCAAGGCGCTGCTGCTGGATGACAACATGAGCGTCGAGTGCCGCTACCTCTACGCGGCGAGGGGTGCATCGATGCCGAACAGTGCGATCGGGACTCAGGTCGTATGGACTAGAGAGCAAACCGTTGAAGATCGCAGCGTGGTTGATTGTGAGCCGTAAGAGCGGACCAAGTTGACGCGCCTACGCATACGGGCACCCGAAACGTGGTAACAATGTCAGTAGGACCCTGAAGACGACAGGTTTCTCATCAAGGAGTCTTTTTTGAATCCGGTGGCCATGGGCGCAATGGACCGATGGCGTCGCCAGCTCGCACCGTGTGCGTCGGTCGCCGCTATGCGGCTTGGTTGAACCATCGAGACGTGGATCTTCAGAATAGAGAACCCACAATCCTCAGGAATCCATCAGGAGCTTTGGCTTTTTGCTTTAGCTATATAATGTGGCTATGCACGAATTCCTCGAAGAACCAGTACGGCGCAATCGGCCCCGATTCCAGCAAATAGTCGACCTGCTTCCACAATGAACCGCGTCTGCGTAACCGGAGCAGCAGGGTTCATTGCGGGCCACGTCATTCTCGACCTTCTCGACGACGGCAATATTGTCCACGCGACCGTGCGCGACCTAGGTAACGACGCCAAGCGTTCGCATCTGGATGTGCTCAAGGAGCGGTATTCCGGGAAGCTAAAGCTGTTCGAAGCAGACCTGCTCGAACCAGGGAGCCTCGATGCCGCGCTCGAGGGTTGCGATGCGTTGATCCACACCGCTGCAGCCGTAATCCTGGCTGCTCGTGACCCGCAAAGGCAGATCATCGATGTCGCAGTCAAGGGCACGCAGAACGTCCTCGATTCCGTTGCCAGGACGCCGAGTGTCAATCGCATCGTCATGACCTCGTCGATTGCCGCCGTCATGAGTTACGACCAGCAGGATAAGACGTATACCGAAGACGACTGGTGTACGAGCGACGACATATGGCTAGACCCCTATGGTATTGGCAAGACTCGGTCGGAGCGTTTGCTCTGGGAGTTCGCTGACAAGCACGCCGATCGTGTGGAGGCGGTAGCCATAAACCCGTCGGTAGTGATCGGCCGGCCACTCGCAAAACATCACATCCGCTCCAGCCTCGCTTTCATTCGCGACCTGGTCAGCTGGACCTATCCCGCTTGCCCACCAATGCGGTTTCACTTAGTCGATGTAGGCGACGTATCCAAAGGACACGTGCGCGCACTAACATCGAACAAAGCCGCAGGCCATCGCATAATTTTCTCGGATCGGCAGATGTCGATGCTCGAGATCTCGAAGGTGCTGTCGCGCAAATACAAGACGCCTATGCTAGTGCTGCCCAAGCTGCTCCTGTACATCGCTGCGTACCTGGACAAACGCTTTTCGCTGCGCCAGGCGCGGGCTTCTGCCAACCTGCGCTACCAGTTCAGAAGCGACCGTCCCTCGGAGCTACTCGGGATCAAACTTAGGAACACAGAGGAGAGCATCCTCGAAGCGGCCAAGACGATGGTCGAGAAAGGCTGGGTCAAGCCGCGATCGTGATCCTCAGCGGTCGGGAATTTGTCTTCTCGGCGGGCCTTCGTTTCCAGGTAATGAGGCGAGGACAGTAATGGCGGCCAGCGGCGAAATCGACCGCTGGCTTCGCCAGCTCGCACTGCGTGCGTCTGTCGCTTCTGCGAGGCTCGGTTGAACTGCCGACGCGCGGATTTACAGTCGCGTAAAGGGCCGCCTGAGGCGTTAACTTTCAATACGCTACGGTGGCGGCCGTTGCCCAGTTTGCAGCACAGTGCAGGACGATGCAGGACCAGTTCACGCGAAATTCACGCATCGTAATTCCGATCCTTCGACGGCGCCGATCTGGAAGCAGCGGCTCAGCATGCGCAAATAACGAACCATCGGGCTCGATAATTCCCAACATCTCTTCATACCGGCGAGCGTACACGGGATTTGGAGAGACAGGGTTTCGTTACCAGTCCTTCAGCGGAAAACTCAGCGGCGTCTTGGGCGGCCAGGCTATGTTCGCTTCCCTGATCTTCGCCGCGAAGTTAGGTGTTGCCTCAAGATCCCAGGGGGAACCGCACTGGCACCAGTTTGCAACCTGCCACAAAGCTATCGCGCCGAAGAAATGCTCGTCAATTTTCGCCGCTTTGCGGTTGGCCTGCTCTCTTGCGCCGCTCCACGCGTGAACCATGATGTCAAAGAAACGGCGGATAGATGGTTCGTTGTATTCGGCGAGGAGTCGATCCGATCGTTCCCTGTCACCCTGGTGCGCAGCAACCAGTATCTGCAGCGCCTGTGTCAGGTTGTCATCACTAACATCATTCTCGATCAGCCGCAGCGCCTCATCGTACAAACCGTTGCTCGCCATTGCCTGAACCATCGTCATGGTCAACCATGCACCGGGTGCAATTTCCGCGCCCTCACGAGCGACTCTTAGTGCTTCTTCCGTGTCGCCCGCCCACAGTTTCGCCCTGGCGAGATTGAACCAGGACAGCGTGCGCAGCGGATCGCAGGCAAGGATGGTCGTGGAAAGCTCAACATACTCGCTGGCATTGCCGAGTATATTCACAACGGTTGGGGTCCAGTTTCCTTCTAGGCATCCCGGCTCGGCCAGTGCTCTTTCCACGCGCCCGGAGAGACCTCGCCAATTACCACTTAGAAAAGCAAGATCAAGTTCGGCAAGATAACGTGCCCGAGTTGTTGGCGCATGCTCAGCCGCTGCTTCCAGATCGGCAATTGCTGTCGCATATGCGTCGGCAAGCATTGCTTCCGTGACCCCTTCCACTTCCCTTCCAGCGACATTGTTGTTGAGCATATGCGTGTACAGATCGGAATGGTCTGCATAGACCTGCCAGTATTCCGGCACGAGTTCGATTACCTGCTCAAAATAGACATTCGCCTGCCGCAGACCCTCAATCTGTGGAATCTCACCGTGGGCCCGATCGAACAGGTCCCTCCCTTTCTGATAAAGGGTAAACGCCTCGATATTCCCCAGACCAGCCAGCCGCATGGCATCGCGCTTGTTTTCGTCAAGCACGACTTCCAACGCAACAGCAATCTCTTCTGCAATGTTTTCCTGCACTTCAATCATATCTTCAGAAGTACTGTCGAATGTTTCTGACCACAGATGAAAACCGTCGTTGGCACGAATCAGCTGCGCCGTGACGCGCAGCCGATCGCCAGACCGGCGCACCGAACCCTCGACAACGTGCTGGACACCCAGCACTTCGGCGATTTGCTGTATCGGAAGGTCCTGGCCTTTGAACGAGAATGCCGAGGTACGGGCTGTTACGAGCAGTTCGGGTAGCTGCGCCAGCGAGTTGAGAATTTCCTCGGTCATGCCATCGGCGAAAAATTCGTCATCCGGACCACTGCTCATTGTGACGAACGGCAGGACCGCTACGGACTTGTCCGACACCGAGAACGAAGCAGCAGTAGGACTGGTTTCTGTCGGGCCACCGAATTTGTCCCAGGCAAACCACGCCAGCGCCACGGCCAGGACGGCGATGATCACGCGATCCAGTTTCTTTCCTGTTTGCGGGGCAATGGAGCGACTTCGATCGACTTCCTTTTCGCGCTTGAGGCCCTCGGGCGTCATCTCGAAAGCCCACGCAAACAAAATTGCAATGGGAAGTCCGAGCAACAGGATGACGACGACGCTCTTCAGCACCCAGTCCGGCGCACCGAAATTCTCAAACGCGAACTCGGCGACCTGGGCCAGGACCCAGCCGATAACCGAATAGGCGATGGCAACGCGTATGACGTTGCGACGTTTGAGCTCCTGAATAAGAGACATCCAACCCCCGGCGGTATGGCCAAGTATTTGTTGTTATTTTTTTGCTGCCCGATTTTGGCACAAAACGGTGGCTGGTGTGCTACAGATCCTAATCATCTTCGTATTTGCTGCTAAGGTGTTACCCATGTGCCCGGTCAGTACCTGATACACCCCCATGCTTCCCCGCGTCCTGCTTGGCACCGCGTTGATTCCTGACACTGACAAGGAGATGCAGCTGTATCAATCCGGCGACCTCTTCTCGATCAAAATTCCCGGCCGGGGCGATCTGATGAACAGCCGTATGCACGGCTCTGAAAAGGCTCTCGCAGACCTAGCCTGCGAGAAACTCGGCCACAACGCGAAACCGCGACTACTGATCGGTGGGCTTGGAATGGGGTTTACCCTGGCGGCGGCCCTGAAGGCGGTCGGCCCCGATGCCGAGGTGGTCGTCGCTGAGCTCGTGCCGGAAGTGGTGACGTGGAATCGCACGCTGATCGGCGCGCCGGCCGGCGATCCGTTGACTGACCGGCGCAGCCACGTAATCGTCGGTGATGTTGCCGATATCATTCGGCAAGAGCCCGCTGGTTTCGACGCTATCCTGATGGATGTGGACAACGGCCCCGAAGCGCTGGTCCGCCGGGAAAATGACTGGCTATACGGCGCTGCCGGGTTACGAGCCACTCGCGCTGCGCTGCGCTCGCGCGGCGTACTGGCGGTCTGGTCTTCGAGTCCGGATCGCGCCTTCAGCAAACGGCTTCGGCAAGCCGGCTTCGACGTGCGCGAGCACGTGGTGCGGCCGCATCGCGCCGGCAAGGGACCGCGCCATCACATTTGGATCGGCACCTAGTTGCACTTTGGCCTCGGTGACAGAAGCGCGCCGCCTACCTGAGGTCGTTCGACTCAAGAAAATCGCGGCTGATCTGTAGCGAGTAATCTGATGCCTTGAATCCGAGCTGCTCAAGGTACTCGTCAACCTTTCCGGTGAGCGCATAACTGTAATGGAACGGGATAGCATCCGGTTTGTTCTCATTCACATACTTGATAAGAGAACTCGTACAGTTGTTGCTGGCGGTGTTATACCAACGCGGCACTGACGCGAGGCTCTGGGTTTCTTTCACGAATTTCAAGAAAATGCGGGAACGATACTCCGCCGGAATTACAAGCCGGTAGCGAGTAAGTGGATAGTCCAGGTACTGTACGCGCCGTGTGACGAGGTCCTTTTCCGTTGCCCAGATGTGCGTTATTTCAAAGGCGCGGAGTGCCCCAAGAATAACCGAGTACTCCTCCCCCTGTTCGCGCCGGGTTTCAACCGACAAGCCCAGGTAGCGTCCGCGTTCGTAACTCTCATCAAATTCGAAAACCAGAAAAGTGTGCGCTATCAGCCCGGAGGTGTCGAGCTGTTGCTCGTACATCCACATCGCGACGATGTCCTTTGGGTCGAACGAGGCATCGAAGTACTTTTTGGACGAGATCGAACTAATCGCGTAACCCCAGTCACGAATCTGAGTGAGCGTCACAGCCTCGTCATCCGAAATCTCGACGCCCGCAAGGATGCTGACATCTTCGTCCCAGGTACGGCTTAGAGATGGCTCACGCAGGGAGACGACAATTAGCACCACCAATGCAAGCACAAGAAGGGCCAGTAATGTCCTTCCAGGAATTTTCTTCATTTAGATTGCTTTCATACGGTTGCGAAGGTACTCATCATAGAGGAAACCTGTGGGGATAACGTTGCTCGGCACTTACGCCCATGTTTTTGGCGAACTCACTGAACCACGGAAACCATTTGTGTTCCTGGCTGAACGCCTGAACCAACATCAATGACTGTCCCAAGCGTGCCCCATCGACCCCACAATCGCGTAGAATCCTGCAAATGAAACAAATACGAGCCCTGGTATTTTTTGCGATCGCAGTGCTGGGCGGTTGCGGTCGCCCCGACGCGCAAGACGCGGCTCCCGTCGCCGATCTGCTACTCGTCAATGCCGACGTCGTCACGGTGGATACGGCACTCCCTTACGCGGAAGCCGTAGCGATCAAAGATGATCTCATTCTCGATGTGGGTACATCCGAAGCGATGCTTAAGCATCGCGGCGAGCACACCGAAATCATCGACTTGCAGGGCCAGATGGTGGTCCCGGGTTTCATCGAAGGCCACGGGCACTACACAAGCTTTGGCGGGTCGCTACTGATCCTCGACTTCCGCTACGCACGAAGTTTTGCCGAGATCGTGTCGATGGTTGCAGATGCTGTCGCCGAAACGCCGGCCGGTGAATGGATCGTCGGTCGTGGATGGCACCAGGATAAGTGGGAGACCAGGGAGAGCGTGCTCGTCGAGGGACTTCCCGTTCACGACTCGCTGAGCGAAGCGACGCCCGATCATCCTGTGATGCTGATTCATACTAGCGGTCACGCAGTGTTTGTTAACCAGCGCGCCATGACGCTCGTGGAAGTCGACGGCAATACCGAGCCGCCGGCAGGCGGCGAAATCGTGCGCGACGCGAGCGGCCGGGCCACGGGCATGATGCGCGAAGCCGCGCAGGACATCTTTCGCATCGCCTATTCCGGCCACCAGGGGCGCCGCCCGGCGGGCGTTGCGGAGGCGGACCTGCGCCGCATGGTGACGCTTGCCGGTGAAGCGTCCCTGCGTCACGGCATTACCTCTTTCCAGGATCTCGGGACGACCTTTGCCGAAGTCGATCTGCTGAAGACGATGGCCGAAGAAGGCAACCTGCCCGTGCGCCTCTACATGGCATTCGAGGAACAAGCCGCGGACATGGCGGGCCGCCTCGACGACTATCGCATGGTCGGCTACGGCAACAACTTTCTCACGGTACGCAGCATCGGCGAAAAAGTCCTGGACGGTGCGCTTGGCACACACGGTGGCTGGCTGCTCGAGCCTTATTCCGATATGCCGCAGAGCCATGGCCTGAATGTCGTCCCGGTCGCGGAGATCGAAGCATCGGCAGAGCTCGCGATGAAACACGACTACCAGATGGCCATCCAGGGCATTGGCGATCGGGCCTATCGTGAACTTCTCGATATCTACGCGGCGGAGTTTGCAAAGCACCCTGACAAGACCGACCTGCGCTGGCGTATAGAGCACGCACAGGTGATTCACCCGGACGATGTCTCGCGAACCGTGGAGCTTGGCGTTATCCCGGCCGTGCAGGGGATATTCGCCTGTTCAGACGGGCCCTGGGTGGAAGAGCGTCTTGGCGCGGAACGTACCCGCGAACGGGGTTACATCTTTAACACGCTCGCCGAGGCGGGCCTGGTGCCGACCAACGGAACAGACCCACCCGTCGACGAGATCAGTCCGATCGGCAGCTTTCACTGTTCGGTGACGCGCCAGCTGCCCGATGGCACCTTGTTCCAGCCGCAGGAAGTGTATTCCCGCGAGCGCGCACTGTATTCCTACACTATGGGTAACGCGATCGCGGCGTTTGAAGAGGACATCAAGGGCTCGATAACGCCCGGCAAGCTGGCCGATATCACGGTGCTGTCGCAAAACCTGTTTAGCGTTTCAGACGATGCGATTCTCGACACCGAGGTTGTCATGACAATAGTCGGTGGCCGGATCCGCTATCGCGACGGCGAGATCGTGCGATAGATTGATTGTCCCTCATGGGGGTTAAAGAAAGGAAATGGGGACATTCCTAAATTAGTGTATTAATACGTTAAATTAGGAATGTCCCCATTGATCTTTTTATTTCAACCAGTTACCGGGGCGCTCGTTGCGCGATTTGCAGGACGATGCAGGACTATTCAGGACCGAACCACGCAAAATTCACGCACGATTGCCAAACGCATGTGCGGAGCTAGATGTCGGACTTCGGGTCTTCGTATTTCATCCCAGAGATCATCTGCTACCCGCGCCGCGAATTCGCTCGCCAACCACCGGCCCGTTTCGTTGACGTACCTTTTCGAACGCTCGTGCTATTCGCCCCGGATGATTCGATTCACCACCCAGGAGTCGCGAACGTAAATGAGGGCGATCCAGTGCCGGGCCATGTCGTTGGCCATTTGCGAAGCCGTTTCTGCGGGTTGGCCGGCAGCGATGCGAGCCTCGTAGGCTGACTGTGCCGCGCGTCGCTTTTCGTTGCGTGAATAGTTCAGCGTGTTGTAGCACTCGCTCATTACGTAACTGACTGCCTGTGGCGCAGACACTGCCGATAGCAATTGCGCGCGCAATTGCGGCGTCAACTCAGTGTAACGTTTGACCGCCCACTCTTCGTCGATGAAGCCTACCGCGCGGCAGCCTGCAAGAAACCGAGCCGTCGTGAAAAGTGCCCGGTTCTTCTTGGCTGCTCTGCCTTTTAGCTCCGGATAACCCTCGGGGTTCATCAGGGCACGGCGCCGATATTCGTCCAGCATGATTCCGGTGATTCCACCGCTGGGATCGAGACTGCCGGTCACGGCGATAACGCCCAGCAGGCTGTAGGACATCGTGTCGATCTGCATATCGCTCATGAACAACCGCCGAAACGCGTCGGTAGTCCCGCCACGAAAGCGGCACCAGTAATTGGCCGCCGCAGCGGAGTGGATCGTCAGCTCGATGAAACCGTATGTGTCGTGGACATCTTGCAGGCCGGAAAAAACCTCCTGACAGTCCTCTGCCAGCGCGAGACCATCAGGCGAATTTTTCCGACCGTTTACCAGCGCGATCGTGTTGGCAAATACAACTTCCATTGCGGCGAGGTATTCGCGGGCCACCTGCTGCGCAGAGACCAGCTCGGCCGAGAACAGCGTAAATTCGCGAGTATCGCTTTCCTCGGCGAACTCGCGCTCGACGAACTCGGCGAGTGCGTCCTGTCGTCCAGTAATTGCACGTTGTGCCGCGGGGTCTCCGGTATCGATCTTGTCGAAGAATGAGAAGGCACCATCCGGAGAGTAACCGGCAGCCACGGCCATGCGTAGACCAAGCTCGTCAGCAAGCACTTCTTCTGCAACGCTTGGCTGATAGAAATCATTGGGGTTCTGTGGCAGGTGATCCGCGATGATGTGGGAAATTTCGTGGCCGAGCACGAACGCGACCTCATCCTCGGTTTCTGCGTAGAGCATGAGTGGCAGGCACACTTCCACCCAGCCGCCGGCGTAGACCGCTGCCCGCTTTTCCGAGCAGGTGGTGACCGTGACTTCTGCAAACTGGGAGGGTAGTCCGACACCCCTCTCCAGGCGTCGGCTTATCGTTTGCACTGCGTTCGAAATGGCATCGGCTCGCCATACTGAGTTCGGACTAACATTCCGGAATACCTGGCGCTGCAGGTACCACTCGTCGGGGTACTCACGAAATACAGAATCGGCCGCCACGGCGGGTCTGCACATGAGGAGTGTCAGTCCACACAAGACGCCGAAAACGAAGCGCGTCATTCTGGTGTTTCGTCGTTGTCTTTCTGGCAGTAGACAGGATTTGAACCACGACTTGCCAGCGTTGTGGTCTCGAAACAGCGAATGGACCCGCCGTTTTCGGTCTTGCCAGGGCAGGAGTCTCCCTCGAAATCGACGTGCTTACGGCGCAACTCAATCAACTCTAACTCGGTAGCTTCTTGATCCGCTGTCGCGGCCGCAGGCCTCGCCAGAGCAACCGTGAATCGCTGCGTCGCCGGATCATAGCCCAATGCCGGCAACGGAAACTTCAGCAGTGCACCCAGCTCTGATTGACGCGTGGTCTGCCCGGGCAGGTATGCCGGGGTCGTCGCCTGCGCGACAGTCCGGTATCCGGTGATGCTGCAGGTGCCGGCGGGTACAGCAGGGTCAGTGCCCGACGCACTTTCGTGCTCCGGTGCATTCTGCCCCGAACCTTCGTCACTGCTTGCCGAATTTACCGCGAAGATAACGACGCACAGAATTAAGACGCGCCCTGATTTCATTTTGCAAATGTGTCCATGGAACGTAGCTGTCCAAAGCCATAACGCCGAAGGCAACCAACCAATGCTCCGGAGTAGTCCGCAGTAGAGTCGCCTCGCAGATTAGCACGACGAAAGCAGTCGAACCAACCGCAACCGCAGTGAGAAAATGGAGTCGCGATTCCGAAAGCGTGCCATCAGGTTTTACCAGCATGGCTCTCGCCCTGGTTTGCAGCACTAGCCTGGCGCCAGTCATGGCCAGGCACAGCAAGCCGATGAGACAAGCCTCATACACCATAGACCCGACGCCAAAAGGTCTTTCCGGAATGAACTTGCGATCCCCCCTGCTGGCGAGGTCGTCGAAATGCGCCGCATGCGCCATGACGCCGCCGACCGAGCCATACACCGGTGTCTGCACGACATCCGAGGCCGCGCGAAAGCTCTGCCCGTAAAAGACAACGGCATCGGTGAGCTCTACACCTGGATCGTCTGCCAGCAGCAAGTCCGAAAGCGTGATGGTCTCGAACGGAAGCAATCCCTGGTAGACAAGGGGTTGTGGGGCGAGCGCCGGGAACAGACTACCGACGAACCGCTTAAACAGGCGCATCGGCCACGACCGCGGAATCTGCGCACACGCTTCCAATGCGTTTCCTTCCTCGGCTACGCATACGGCAGGTGTTCCGCGCCAGGCGATTTCGGTCGGCTTGGAACGGCGCTTTTCCAGCGGCGCACAATCCGCCTGTTGACAGTAGATATCGCGCATTGCGAGGCCAGCCGGGAGGGGCTCCGTGTCGCCACCCGGCAGCGCGACGGTAGTGCCGTCGAGCTGCAGGTACCTCGCATCGACGATGCTGGCCCCCAACTCCTTTGCCCGGGCATAAAAAACCAGGCTGTCGGGTGGCGGCGGCGCACTGGCACCGTCCCAGGGAGAAGCGAGCAGCACGGGGGTGTCGAACTCCTTGAGGGATTCCAGCAACGCATTTGTCGCGGCGGGATCCCGAACATCGAGAAAAAGAATGTCGACGAAAAGTGCGGCGGGCCGGTAGGCGGCGATTTCAGACAGGACCTCGCCCTGCAAAGCGTGCGACAGCGGCCAGCTGGCCTGCAGGTTGGCGAGATCGCCATCAGTGGCCAGTACCGTTGCGATGGGCGGTCGCAGCGGCGGCTCGATTACGATCGCTGCGACATCATAGAACAGGTCCTGGCTGATACGACGCTGGGCATCGCCAACACCAAACACGTCTATGAAGATAAGTGCCGTGCTCGCTATCCAGACACAGGCGAATCGCCACGCCTCGGCGGAGAAGTTGACACGCGCGATCATCGGATTCATGAATCCAACTATAATCCGGCGGAGAGTCGGGCGCGACTGTTCCAGCCGGACAAGGTGTTAACTATGTGGGCTGTACTTTGACTCGTAAGTTGGTCCGCTGGCGACTCCCGCATAGGTAGCGACCTCAACCCGTCAATACAACGCATCGGTCAGGGCGTTCAGACCTAGTTCAGAAGCGATAAGTACCATGATTGAATGCTGCAGAAATCATGGAGAAAGTTGTGCCACCAACAAGTTATGTTGATCTCGCGATCAAACTACTGCGAGACGCGGCAGGATTCTATAGAAATGTCGGCGAACAGAATCGGCCGATAAGAAGCGAAATGTTAGATAATGCCGATGTCTACGATCAGGTCGCCGACTTGTTGAAGGACGATCCTGCCGGCTTTCTTGAACTCGAGGAGCTTTGAAAATTGGCTTCTTCCAATTGCAGTCCTGGCGCGGCTCCCATGTATTCAGCGGAAAACGCGAAAAGAGACTGAGATCGGTATCGAAAGGTTGGGAGGACTTGTCTTTCAGTTTTTTTCGCAGTCAATCGAACCACCGACGGGCGGATTTTCAGTCGCGAGCTGGATCGCCTGAGGCTTTATATTTCATAGAGTTACCGGGGCGTCCGTTGCGTTATTTGCAGCACAATGCAGGACGATGCAGAGCTAGTTGCCAAGAACTTCACGCATGCAGAGCTCTTTGATGTGAACTGCCATTTGATCGGCGTGAGCTTCCATAGAAGGCTGTGCAATGATTTCAGTAAGGCGACAACAGGTCAAGGCGGATATACCCGGCGCCGTACAGACCGCCATCAACCTGGTACCAGCCGTCCTGCTGAGCGACTAGCTTGACGTAGGCGCCCTCGCGAATCGCGGCCAGGCGATTGCCACTCGAGTTCGGTGCATTTCGTAAAATGGCACCGCCAGGCACACTGACGATGAAGATTCGTTCCAGCTCGTCTGTACGGCAGAACTCGTTGTAGCGCTGTTCACCAATGAATGAGCGAATAACGGCGTAGTCCGGATCGTGCCGCGCAGCGTAAGCGCAGTGGAATCGCTGCAGCAGCGACTCGATGGCAGTGCGAGAAAGCTGCTTCCGGATCGCGTTAACCGCAACGGATGCAATAATCCGGTCGTCTTCCACAGGGAAGTAGTTGACGTGATCTCCGCAGCCCGCCGACTCGATGATCGCTTCCTTTGCCTGTCGATCATTATCTGGGTTCCAGTAGCCAGACAGCGTCATCGATACCGAACCACAAGCCAGTACCGGAGCGGGCAGTAGGACGACCAATATCGGCAACAATTTTTTCATGGTGAATCCCTCATCATCGTGTCGACTTTGTCTCACAGACCTACTTGAACAGGATGTAGACGTCGTACCCGTAGGGCACAGGCATCCTCGTTTGAGCAGGGTCGTGCAGTTCCAGAAATGCTCGTCGAGCTTCTTCATCGCTGCTCGCTTCGCTGTCGGGCAACCATTGCCGGTCCACCAGTTGCGCCAGCGGTGCTTTGATGTCCCAGTCGTCTCGCCAGGGATCGACCTCGCGCCCGTCTGCGCCTGTTATCCGAACCGCTGCAACCCGCTGTCCCATATGGTCTGCAAGCGTTTCGATGTCAACGGCCGCGCTCGTGAAATGAAATAACTCGTCGAGCGACGACTCGGGCGAATGTTGCCGCAACCAGTCCAGCTCCGCGACCAGCCGCGCATCGCGGACACGTGGGAATACAAGCCCCGCAAGGCCTGAATCGGCGTACTGCAAATCCAGCAGTTGAATGGCCCTGAGTTCGGATACGACTTTAAGTGGCACACCCGCTTCACCTTCCCGATAGGGTATTTTCATGGACTCGACGATATTCTCGCCGGCAGGTGCAGCACCCTCGTGCAGCCGTTCGCTTTGGTATTGCGCTTCATACCTCAGCAGATCCTTACCACTGCCAAACACGGTGTCTGGTTTCCGGGTGAGCACGAGGCGATCGAAGTCGTGACGTGACTCTCGACCCTTATACACATCAAGCAATACACGCCGCGAGTCGACGTCGCTACTGAAAAAATACCCTTCGTCATTCGCCCGCTCGAGCGCACCAACCGCCGGCGGTCCGGCCTGGTCAAAGAATTTCTTGCCACGCCCAGCAGGCAGCGAATCAACGTACTCGATCGCTTCACGCAGATGCTCGAGCGTCGATTGCGGACGGTGCAGGACCCTGAAGCCGGTTTCGTCGTGAACGATGTTAGCGAGTTCTGCGGCGTGCTGCTCGCCGATCCTGACGATGTCTGGCCGGTACACCATGTCATCGAGCAGCGCGAGAGTTGTGCCGTCAAAACCAGCTGCCCACTCGGGAGTCGGCATGTCGCGCGCCATTGTTGCAAGCCTGTCTGCCAGATGCAGTACAGCAAGCTCGTCCGGATTCATTGAGTCCCGACCGACTGTAAGCTCCAGAGCCATCGCGTGCTTTACGGCCACCGACAGGTCGTGGTGCTGCGACATCGACAGTGCGATATCGACATGCTTGCCGAGCGTCATTTCCTTCATTTCGTCGACCAGGCCGGCCGCAATGGCTTCACCTCGTTCGCGCATCGTGACTGTCTCAACAAAGCCACGCTCTTTCAATTTCCGAAGCTCCCGGAGCTCCGCGATCTCCCGAAATTTCTTGAATTGATCGTAAGATCCGGCAACAACCTCGACCGCGACATTCAGCCATGAAGTGTCATTCGCCTGAGCTGTATTGAACCGGCGCGTACCGATAATTACGCTGGCACCGAGGGCGTATTTCAGTTCCCGATCTTCTCTCATCTGCTCAATGGTTGCGTCGGTTATACTGACCAACGCCTCGGTACCCTCGATGACTCGCATCACTTGTAGAAAGCCCCAGGCCGCCCGCGTTCCGACGGCAAGTTCGCCAATCGGAATTGCGACGATACTGACCACCTGGAAAAAGTCGTCCCAACCTTGCGCGCTGACCGCCTCCTGAATTGCCAGCGTTTCTGAGACGTGCGCAATCTGATCAAGGCGAACCTGTGCCGACCAGTCGGTCACCCAGCCCTCTTCGCCGTTGACCTGCACCGTTTTTACCATCAGTGCCGCTTTCGCATGCTCGGCGACGCGCTCCATGCCAAACCCGGTGAGCTTCGATAGTTCGTAAACGTCGCAGTCGCTAATTCCTTCTGCCGATTCGATGGTCGTGCGCATGGCAGCCGCGTACTTCTTGCGCGCCTCGCGCATTGCGGCCACCTGGTATCGTGCCATCGCGTCCGGATCGAGCTTGTATTCGGTCGCGAGGAGATCCTCCATGTAGGTCATGTCGATCGTCCATTCCCTGCCATTCGGCGCAGCGACCCTAACCTTGTTTATGCCGACCTCACCGAGTGAGTCCATATCGACATTGAACAGACCGGGGTCGTAGACAAGGTACGGGCGCAAGCTGTCGCGCAGGCCCATAATTTGCTTGTCGTCCATTACGCCGGCATAAAGCGGCAAACGACTACGCAGCAGATCGACAAAAACCTGGCGGATCATCAGCATCCCGGCATGCTCACCGATGCCAATTTTGGTCTCCATTTCAAACTGGTTCGGATAACCGAGCGCAGCCCAGGTCCATTCCAAGGGAGCATAATCGACGAGCGTCTCCGCCTCTTCGCGTTCAAGGTGTTCGATATCGCCGGCTGCAATACGACGAGCAAGCTCGACCATACGTGTGACCTGCTCCTGTCCATCACCAAGAGCCAAATTTGCCGCTGCTTGCCCAGGATTTATCGCGGCGTCCCATGCAAGGTCTTCCAGCCGACCCTGGAAAGCGCAGTTGGCACTCCGAAGCACTGCCTCGCTCCATTTCAGCCCTTCCGGTGCCGGCTGCTGGCGTATCGCGCTGCGCAACTCGGATGGCGACTCAAGGACGGGAACGTCGACACGTGCCGGGTTTGCCATGATCACGTTCGAGGTTAGCGAAACCTGCAGCCGATCCTGGTTTGTCACTTCGATAACGATCGCATCCGCCGGGTACAGGTCGCGCGTGCCCGGGCGGACCAGGTAAACGGGTGGCGAGCGGTACGTCTTCGGGTCGTTCTCTGTCGGCGTTGCCAAAAGCTCGCGCTTCTTGTCGAACAGCAGTGGAGTACCGTTCTTCGCTATAAAGAATTCCAGGGACTGCATCGGCAGGAGCTGTTTTGCACGTACCTCGAAATAGACCTGCTCCGCCTGGTAGACGTAGTCGGAAAACTCCGTTTCGATCGCGAGGTTACTCTTGTCTATCGACTCGGCCCGTATGCCAAGCTTCACGTCGCGGGCGAAACCGAAGTCGGCCTGGTGATCGCCGAAACGCAGCAGCCATTGCGTTTCGACGCCGTTCAGGCGGAACACCTTCTGCCCCGGCAGTATGCCCGGCTTCATCGTTACGTTGACGATCAGGAAGTCATCATCGTCTTCGCGCGTGAGCGGCAACTGGTCGCGAGACTCGAGCTTGTCGAGGTAGTCGAAGGCGAGATCGCGCCAGATGGAATCGCCCTCAGGCAGGCCATCGTATGAGTCCATCGTTCGATACACGCGATAGTGAAGGTCGTCGTCTTCACTCTCGATCTCGATCGTCTCCAGGATGTTCCGTGGCAGGTTCTTGCCCATGATCATGAGGAATCGCTGGTTATAGTAGCTCCCCGTCGGCTCCGAGGACTGGACATCGAAGGGATACCGCCATTTTGGTCCGGTTGGCGTGGCCATGAACTGCTCGCCGATCGCGAATGTCGTCTTGATCAGGGGCGGCGGCCGCTGCCAGATTTCCCGGCCGCGCATTTCGCCGTCGCCATTCTCGAGGTAGTGAAAGAACCCGTTGCGGCCGCCCGGCGCATCGCCCGTTGCGAGGTCGACGGCTTGTGACCAGTGACCGGCGAGCGCGTCGCTCTCGGCGTCATAACGCAGCCGCAGCTTGACGCCATCTGTGACGGGACTCGTCGACGTTCTTGCCACGTTCAGCTCACTCTCACCTAACGCCAGCTGTATCGCCGCACCGCTGCCCACCGGGCTACCAACCGGTATCGCCTCTGCTGCAACGGACGGAGATCCTGGCGGCAATTCGAGCACAACGTCCCAGCCATCCACGGCAACACTACGCGCAGCGAGCTCTGACTCAGCCGACGTGTTCGGATGTCGCAGCTTGAAGTTGGCAATCCCAAGATCAGGATTCAGGTAAACACTCCCCGTAACAAAACCGAGCGCTTCGTCTTCGTAAGTGATCTGCCATGTGCCTTGAAGGCGCTGCACGAGATCCGCTGGTGGTGGCGCAATGGTTTCCTGCGGCTCGTTGGTTTGCTCATCGTCTCCGCCGCAGCTCGCCATCAGGGCAACGGCGAGAATGAGAATCAGACAGTACTTATTCATCGATTTGCTCCGAGAAGCGCAGCACCGCACTTCGATAGACTTTCGGGTCATCAGTTGTTCGATAGATCGTGATGCGGCGCTCGCCGTTAAGGCGCACCAGGTATTCTTCGTCGGCTGGCGCTTCCTCAAACGTTGCGCGGACAAAGTACGGATTCCCGGTGAGGACATTCGCCACTGGACGAAACTCTCCGTCGCTGCGCTCATCCGGTTCGTCGATAACGTACTCGACAATCTCAAGTTCCGGTGGCGTTTCGAACTCCGGGTCGGCGCATTCGCTGCGTTCCTTGTACCAGGCTGCTACACCCCGCCGCGAGTCTCCGTCCGCGGGCCAGTCGCCGGGCAACCCGGTTCCGTACATGGCATGCTCGGGCATGGCGGGCGGCCCGGGATCGCGAAATACCAGGTGCCGACGGGCAATGTAGAGGCCGGTCGTCTCGTCGAAAATACGGAGCTCGTAGTTGCCGGGCGTTTGAATCGGCAACAGCGTCGCCGCAAATGGAAACCTGTCGATTACCATTGAGTTAGCGCCTCTATCACCGTCATCGAAAGCAATACCGGCGCTCAACTTGTCCTGATACTGATGGCGCTGAAATCCGCCCGGCACCTGCTCTGCACCGTGCCAGGCTTCGAGCCGCAGCGTGTGCCCCTCGACCATCGGACCCGGCGACTGTATTGCAATATTGAGGGCGCGGCCCATGTCATCCGGCTCGAACGCGTCGCCCTGAATGATGCCGTCGTAGCGTGACGCTCGAACAGTTAAACGTTCACGACCAATTAGCTGCATGGTCTGGGTACTTGATGAACCCGGTGACGCAAACGTGACACCAAGATCAGTATCGTGTGCGCCGATATCCAGGAACGAAACCATTGGGCGGAAAACACGCAGCTCATAGCGGCCGGCTTCGATCGGGGACGGTATTTGTCCAAACCCTTCTTCTGTGATGAGTGCGCTGCCACCCGTGTAATACCCCTCGAGCCACGCGCAGTCGTAGGTGTAGTGGCCGAGGCGATACAGTTCCCCAACTAGCGGCCCGGTATCGAGGGGCTCCTGCTTCTCGGCATGCATGACATCAAAACCGATATGAGGCCCACGAACCTGTATGTCGTCGCCGCGCAGGGTCACTTTGACATCGTCGGTTGTCAGCGATGGTTCGAGCGCGACCGGCCAGGAACGATCCCGGTCGCCGCGCTGCTTGATCTCGAACCGAATCTCATCAGCAAGCAGCCCGTCGTGCTGCCAGACCAGCGTGGCGCGGTAGGTACCGGGCTGCCAATTGCCGCGCTGGGTAAAGACAGTCCGCGGCTTGGCCGGATCATAGTCGGGAGCGCCCCCTATAGTGCCTCCGCTGGCGCTCACGCCTGAAAGGGTCTCTACTCGTTCATAGGTTTGATCCGCCAGAACGCGCTGCACCCTTAGTGACAATGCATAGGCCTGGCGCGACTCATGAACAGCAGCAGGCAGTGTCACGACAATGGCGGGCGGCGTTTCATAGCCATCGTCGTTGCCGGGCTCGAGCGACAGCGAGCCATTGAGAGACGGACGGCGTACAGAAAAGTTGCGCCGCGCCATGATGGCTCCCCCCAGCCCGACAACACGGACTTCGTAGTCGCCAAACTCCATTGGTCGGCGCGGTCGCAACGCATCACCCAACCGCGGATCGGATGGATAACCAACGTGTTGCGAAAACAAACGAAGACGCTTCGCTCGCTCGGCATCGCCGATCTGGACCAGTGTGACCGGCTCGACGGCAGGCTTGAATGGCACACGGGAGGGGTCATAATCCACCTCGACTGCGCCGCCGGGCATGCGGCGCCCGAGGCGAAAAAAGTCGATGTATTGGGCTATGCGATTGGCCCTACGCTTTTGCAAGCCAGGCGCCAATCCTGTGCTTTCGGGCAGGTTCGATGCCATGGCGGGCAGGTCCGGCCTATCGTCATATATGGACATCAAGTTGAACGTTGCGCCATCTTCGAAGAGCCAAGTTATTGCCTCCTCGGGAATTGGGCTGAGCGCCCGCAAGGCGAGAAGTCGCTTGCTATCCAGGACCGTGAATTGGCCGCCAAGTTTTTCCATGAGTACTGGGACCCGATACTCCCGGAACGGGTCGGCAGCCCTGTAGTTGAGCAGGTTAGTCGTATCGATAGTCGGCGTAAATTCTCTCCCATCACGGCTACTCACCGACAAGTCCGGGTAGAGCGTTGTCGCAAGGGGGTCTTCAGTCGGCTGGAACAGATGGTAGAGCAGCTGGCGCGGATTCCCGCCCGGGTTCTGGATCGAGATCGTATACGGAACTTTGTTCGGCCAGTCATACACGCCTGTCTCCAATCCGATCTCGTCCGCACTCACCCCGGTGGTAAGCGCCAGTAGCATCAGTCCGGCGCGAACGGCGATCCTGTATTGGAGCAATATATTTGGCATGGTGGCGCATCTCAGTGTTTCTTGCCCTTACATCTCAATGCGTAAGAACACAGCGGATTGTGCCAACGGCGGTCCAATTTGTCGTCGAGCGATCCGCAACCCCGGTGATACACTGATCATTCGCGGGAGGGGCTTTAACGAACCGGGAATGAGTTATTGAAAGGCGGCCGGAATGACAACCGACGATAACAACTCGCATTGGGATCAGTTGTGGGCCGCGTTTCACGACGCGCTCGAAGTCGATGAAGCCGAGCGCGCTGAATTCCTCGATCGCGTTTGTAAAGGCGACAGTGAGCAGCGCAAGAGGCTCGAAAAAATGCTCGCCGCCCATCAAGCCGTTGATGAGGAGCAGCTGCCCAGCCTTGAACCGTTGCTCGACGACGGCGAATCAATCGGACCCGACAAGTTCGAGAAGGGCCACCAGGTAGGCCTCTACCGGATCGAAGAACTGATCGGTGAAGGTGGCATGGGCGTTGTTTACCTTGCAACGCAGGATGAGCCCGTACAACGCAGTGTCGCACTGAAGATTCTGCAGGTTGGCATGGCATCGCGTGATGTCATCGCACGATTCAACGCCGAACGGCAGGCACTTGCGATGATGAGCCACTCCAATATTTCGAAGATCTTTGATGCTGGTACGACAGAAGATGGCCGGCCGTACTTCGTCATGGAGTACGTTCCCGGGCTGCCGGTAACCGAGTACTGCGACAGCAATCAACTTAGCATCGATACACGGCTGCGACTATTTCTCGATATCTGCGACGGCGTCCTGCACGCCCACCAGAAAGGCGTCATGCATCGCGACATTAAACCGTCGAACGTCCTGGTTACCGAGGAAAACGGAGCGCCGGTGCCGAAGGTGATTGACTTCGGCATTGCTAAAGCAACAGAAAAACCGCTTGGTAATGCGGAGCCGGAGACCCGGATCGGCACGCTGATCGGCACGCCCGGTTATATGAGTCCTGAGCAAGCGGGCGTCGTCGGGCTCGATGCGGACAGTCGCGCTGATGTGTATTCGCTCGGCGTGCTGCTGTACGAGCTGCTGGTCGGGGTGCCCCCTTTCGAGGCCGTCACCGGGGCCCAGGGCCTGTTCGAGGTGCAAAAGGCTATTCGTGACGAGGAAGCACCGCGCCCGAGTCGCAGACTCTCAAACATTACCGATGACGAATTGCAGCGTATCAGCCAAGACCGGGCAACGGGCCAGGCGGCGCTGCGCCGTCGCCTCGACAGTGATATCGAGTGGATCTTGCTAAAAGCGATGGAAAAGGATCGCGAACGCCGCTACCAGTCTGTTGCTGAGTTTTCGGCAGATATCGACCGCTATATAAATGGCATGCCGGTGCTGGCTCGTGCGCCGACTCGGCGCTACCGCGCATCGAAGTTCATTCGCCGCCATGTTTTTGGCGTAGCCACGGCAACCCTGGTCGCGCTTCTGATCATTGGCTTTGCGGGCATGATGACCGTGCAGTCCCTGCGCCTGCAACGAGCGCTTGACCAGACTACGCTGGAGCGCAATCGTGCAGAGCAGGTCTCGGATTTTATGGTCGAGCTGTTTGAATCGGCGAACCCCGAGATTTCCGGGAGCAGTGACGTCACCGCCCGCCAAATGCTCGACCAGGGTTCTGAACGTTTGCTGGAAGAATTGACCAATCAGCCCGAGCTCAGAGCGCGCTTGTTGATGACGGTCGGCGAAGCCTACCGGGTCCTCGGCGGCATCGAGAATGCGGCGACATCAATCTCGCTGCTGGAAAATGCCCTGGGTGACCTCAGGTCCGTCCAGCCAACGCCACCCGACCAACTTGCCGCTGTCCTGAATGCTCTGGGCGCTGTTTATCATGACACCGGGGCGCTTGAAGACGCTGAGCGCAACTATGTCCAGGCGCTTTCGGCACTCGGCCGTGACGATAAGCCGCGGCTGCGGGCCGACATACTCGGCAACCTGAGCGTCCTCAAAACCGACGTCGGCAACCTGTCGGAGGCCGAGGAGTTTGCTCGATCGAGCCTTGACGTATTGGCGGCAAGTGCCGAAACGGATGACGCGACGGTCGCAAGGCTGAAGCAACGTCTCGCGTATATTCTCTATCAACGCGACAACCTCGAAGAAGCCCAGACGCTGATTGCCGACACGGTCAGCATACTGCGAAGGACTCGCGGCGAATCTAACCCGGCCGTCGCGACGGCGCTAAACTACGCTGCCACCATCCAGCGGGGCTCCGGCGACCCGGAAGCGGCCCAACAGTCCCTGATTCAAGCAGCCGACATTTACCGTACCGTCTACGGACCGGACTACCCCTACCTCGCAAACACCTTGAACAACCTGGCAATTGCCTATAACCAGACCGCTGACTTTGACAAGGCCGCCGAGGCGCAGGCGGAAGCGTTACGCGTCGGCATTGCCAGCTACGGCGCTGACCATCCCAACGTCAACAGCTTCCGAATCAATCTCGGCACCAACCTGCAGGACATGGGACGCCTGGTCGAGGCGGAACCCCTGTTGAGAGAAGGTCTGCGCAACGATCGTGAGCAACTGGCTCCGGGGAGCCCGTACCTGGTCGCGACGCTCGATCGGCTCGGCGCCGTGCTGGATGATCTGGCGAAGCACAGCGAAGCCGAGGCATTCCTGCAGGAGGCCGTGGATCTTCGCCGGGAAAACAAAGGCGAAAACGACGAACAGACCGTCCTTGCCATGCTCAACCTGGCCCGCAACCAGCTCTCACAGGGCGATGTCGACGCTGCCGATCGGCTCGCAAGTGACGCGTTGGAAGCAATGCAGGCGCGCGTCGAACAGGGTGACTCTATCGGTAGAGTCCTTGCGGGCCTGGCTGAAGTCCGATTCAGACAGGGGCGCCTGGAAGAGGCTCGAGATTTGCTTGAGAGGGCGTCCGACATGTTCGGGCCCGCCGGCGAAAACACAGTCCTGCCAATAACTCGTGCGCGCCTTCTGCTTGCCCAGGTGTATCAGGAGGCTGGCGATGCACCATCGGCTGAAAGCGCCTACGACGCCGCGGAACTCGCCTTCGGCAAGCTGGTTCCCGAGAGTCATCCGCAGCGATTGTTGACAGTGATTCGGCGGTACCGCTTGCGTTGCGAAAAGTCGAAGAGTGCAACCGCGGTCGCCGAGATTCGGTCAATGCGCCGGTCGCTCGAGACCAGCCTGGGCGCTAATCATCCCTGGCTTGTCGAAACGGACGAGGCCATGGCCACGTGCGCGCTAACCGTTGAACAAGCCAGCCACCAAGGATCCTAGATACATAGGGTACAGCGCGTCGATGGCCACCAGGATGCCACCGACCGTGAAGATGAGCCCCCAGTACTTGAGCGGTATCCAGTAGAAGTCGTGCTTCACAATTAATGGTGTGGCCTCTCCCGTCTCGTCATCCACAATTGACAAGCCGGATTTCTGTTGCGCCAACTGACGGTGGAGATTCCAGATGAACATTCCGCTTAGAACAGCGGCGGTCGCGCTGAGCAGCTGGTCGCTTATCTGGATGTCCAGCTGGCTCGTCAATACCATCAACCCGATTGTCGACAGCGCAGCTGATAAAGGCACCATGTATCCCTTTCCTGACCAGGTAAAAATCATGTCATGTCTCCTTCGGCGACACCGCTATTATTCGCGGCCTATGGATACATGCGAATTTTCCGGGATGAATGTGCCAAAGCGCGAATCGGTGACCGGCAAAAAACCGAATATCGATGCCTATGGCACACCAGGGCCAACAATTTCGCATTGTTAGTCAGGCGGGCAGGATTTTGCCCAAAACATTGAGACCGGAGAACATCATGAAGAAAGGGCTGATCATTATCCTGAGCACATTGCTGCTGCCCGCTGTGTCGGGCGCCTTCGATACCGATATGCAAGGCAGCGCTGACCATCCGGAACTACCTCGTGTTACAGGTAGCAACATCGTCGGCTACGAACACGTCGAGTACGGCGCGGGCCGGTTTGCCAGCAGCTTCGCCGGCAAGGAGTTTGAAATTGCCGCGCCGGAGGGAAAGACGACACGAATCATCTACGTTGGTCGTGAAACACAGAGCTCCCTGCAACTCTTTCGGAATTTCGAAACGGCGTTCGGCCGCATGGGCGAGTTCACGGAGATCTACTCATGCGAATCTGCCGAATGCGTAAAATCCCGAATTGGCTCAGGAATTGTCTGGAGTTCCGGCCACAAGTTTCCCAACGTGTTGAGCGGCACCTATGGATTTGTCGCTCCATCAACGTACAAAGAGCCGATGTATGTCTACGGAACCGTGCAGAAAGGAGACGCGACTTATCACGTGTCGGTCTTCACGGCAACCGTGCTCAGTTCTACCCCTAAAGAAATCAAAAATCGCCCTGTCGCCCACGTGGAGATCGTGGAGGTCGAAGACTTCGAACCCACGCTGGAAACCGTCGATGCAGATGCTGTCAGCATTCAGCTGGAGACGAAGGGGCGTATCGCGCTATACGGCATTCTTTTCGACTTTGACAGCGCGGCTTTGCAGGCGTCTTCAGCGAGCACGGTAGCCGAGGTCGCGAAATCGCTGAAAGATAATCCGTCCATGTCGGTCTACGTCGTCGGGCACACCGACAACGCGGGCGATTACACTTACAACCGCGACCTCTCGCAGCAGCGTGCGGCATCCGTTGTCCAGGATCTCGTCGACAAGCATGCCATCAGCTCCGACCGTCTGCTGGCAGTTGGTGTCGGCCCTGTTGCACCGAAGGCGAACAATGACAATGAAGACGGGCGGAGGGTTAATCGCCGCGTCGAAATTGTTCGCCGCTAGGCTAAACTAGCCGATTTCTTCGCCGTCGAGCTGCAGGCGAAACCAGGTCAACGCAGAGGACCAGTGCCTATTCACGGAACGAACCGAGATGTCGAGGGCTTCCGCCGTTTCGGCAATACTGAACCCGGCGAAATATCGAAGCTTGAAGGTGTCGGCCATATTGGCATCAAGTTCATGTAGTTTGTCGAGCATCTCGTCCCATTCGAGGATTTTGCTGTAGTCCTGTTCATCTGGAAGACAAAGGTCGTCGAACTCCGTGCGCTGCTGCTCGCCGCCGTGCTTCACCGCTGCATAGCGTCTCGCCCGATCGATCAGTATGCGGCGCATTGCCTCGGCGGCAGCGGCGAAGAAATGCCGCCGGTTTTCCCAACGAACGTTGTCACCTATCACGCGCAGGTACGCTTCATGGACAAGCGCCGTTGGTTGCAAGGTAATGCCAGGACGTTCCGAATACATACGCGATCGCGCCAGTTTACGCAGCTCGTCATAAACCAGCGGTAGCAACTCGTCCGATGCGCCTGACTCGCCACGGCTGGCGGCATCGACCAGACGCGTGATTTTGTTGGCGTTTGGCATGCTGTCATTGTTCGGGTTTGGGACTGGTGGCGCAAGTGCTATGCGTTGCTGGACGCGCCGTTCGGGCCGCTCGTCCCATGTTGCTGCCGCCAACGACTGGATTGCTCGCAAGAAATGGTGGCCAGGGGCGGAATCGAACCACCGGCACGCGGATTTTCAGTCGCGTAAGGTGCCGCTCAAGGCTTTAATTTTCAACAGGATACCGGGGTGCCCGTTGCAACACGTGCCTTACTGTGCATAACGATGCACAGCGGATCCACGCAAATTTCACGCAGCCCGTCTATCGCTCACGATCGAATCTTGGCTGATTGACAACTTTGATCCGTGGACATCGGCTGCCGTCACTGATATGTGTGAGTATCGACCGCCAGCCTTGCAGAACGGGCGCCATGACGCCGGCCGGGTCGTCGCCGCCGCCACGATATCGAAAAGGCCCTTTTGAAATTCCTGTCTATTGACGCAAGACCAGACCGGCTAGTTGGCGTTGGCCGCCTGTACCGTTTTCCAGGACGGGCGCGCCACGACAGTGTTGTAGATGGCGAGGATCCCGGGAAACTTTTTACCGAGGGCCGTCGTATCCGGCTCGTACCAGCTTGCCAGCATCGTGAGATATACATCGGCAGCGCTGATCTGTTTGCCACAGAGATAGGGACCTTTTTTGGCTAACTCGGTTTCCATCACGCCATAAAGCCGATCGATTTCTTCGCTAGCCCTGGACTTCACGCTGACGGCCTCGCCGTAACGCTCCGGGTAGAAGTAACGCAGGATTGATTCATAAGTGCCGGCGGAGAGCAGTACCAGCCACTGCAGCATCAGCGCGTGTTCGGCAGTGCCGATCTTGGGTGTCATCCGGGCGGCGGGCAGCGCCTCGGCGAGGAACGCCATCATGGCTGCCGACTCGTATATGATTTGGCCAGCGGGCAGTTGCAGCGCGGGTACCTTGCCGTTGGGATTGACCTTCAAAAAATCGGGCGCCTTCACATCCTCGACCCAAATCATTTCATAAGGCGCCTTGGCCTCTTCCAGCAGAAACTGCACGCAAACAGACCCGGCTCCCTTGCTGCCATACAACTTGTACATAGATACCTCGCTGTTGATTTCCATTAGCCGTTGGTGGCCATCATTTTGACAATACTCTGTCGGAGCTATCCATCAGGCTTTGATGCGCGCCATGTCGGGGTCGTAGAAAGGGCGCAGTGATATTTCGGCGGAATAAATACGACCCGCAATATCCACTTCCCACGTCCCTTCCTTGATGTATGCCGCATCAACCGAACCACCGTCACCGGCACTGACCATGGCCAGACCCACCGAAGCTCCCAAAGTGTGGCCATAAGATGCCGAGCGTACATTACCTACCGGCTTGCCATTTCGCAGCACGATTTCATGGTGAATCATCAGGGGCTCGGGGTCTTTCAACAGGATTTGCACCAGCCGTTCCGGGTAGCGGCCATCGGCCTTGCGCTGGATGCAAGCCTGTTTGCCGATAAAATCGCTTTCCTTACCCACTCGAACGGCAAAGCCAAGACCAACCGAGTAGGGGTCATCCATGTTGTCAATATCGTGACCGTAATCGCGATAGCCTTTTTCCATGCGCAGACTGGCCAGCGATTTCAATCCGGCAAGCCGTAGGCCGAAATTCTTGCCGGCGTCGACAATGCGGTCATAAACATGGAGGGCTTGTTCGGATGGAATGTTCAGTTCGTAGCCCAGTTCACCCGCATAGGTAATGCGCACGCACATCAATCGCCCTAAGCCGATGTCGATTTCCTTTACGGCACGAAACGGAAAAGCCTCGTTGGACATATCGGCATGGGTGATGGATTGCAGCAGTTCGCGTGAGCGCGGCCCCTGGATATTCAGCTGGCCATAACTTGAGGTGACGTCGGTGATGATTACATGCTGGTCATCGGTCAGATGACGCTTCATCCAGGTTTCGGTGTGGCGATGAGCGATATCGGATGTCACAACCATGAACTTCTCATCATTGAGCTTGATGACAGTCAGGTCAGCTTCCAGTTTGCCAGCATCGTTCAGCCACTGGGTGTAAGTGATCTGCCCGGATTTTTCATTCACGGCATTCGCGGAAATGTAATCGAGGAAAGCGCCGGCATCGCGTCCCTGTACCAGGAATTTGCCCATGAAGGACATGTCCATGGCAATCACGGCTTCGCGGCAGGCCTGGTGTTCAGCTGCCCACCAGGGAAACCAGTTGGCGCGTCCCCAGGTGAGGCGATCAGCCACCGGTTCATGGCCTTCCGGTGCATACCAGCCGGGGCACTCCCAACCACTGACGTCACGGAAATGCGCACGCTGTGCCGCAAGTCTTTCGTGGAACGGCGATTGCCGTGCACCACGCGCAGTCTTGGGCGAGCGATCCGGGTAATGACAGGCATACACCAGGCCCAGTGATTCCAGGGCGCGCTGACGGCGATATTCCGGGTTGCACTGGTACGATTGGAAGCGGTCGACGTTGATACCGGTAACATCCACGTCGGGTTTGCCCGTGAGTATCCAGTTCGCCACCACCCGGCCGATACCTCCGCCAGTGATGATGCCTACCGAGTTCAAACCGGCAGCGACAAAATAATTCCGCAGCTCCGGTGCTTCACCGATAATGGGTGCAAGGTCAGGTGTGAAGCTTTCCGGCCCGCAGAAGAAATTGCGTATGCCAGCTTCCATGGAAATCGGCACGCGCTCCATGGCTTTTTCCAGGAAAGGCATCAAGCGGTCCCAATCCGGCGGCAATTCGCCAAAGGAAAAATCGTTCGGTATGCCTTCCACTTTCCAGGGCGCACAGTCGGGCTCAAACATGCCCACCATCAGGCCGCCGGTTTCTTCGCGGAAATAGGCGTGCACCGATGGATCTTCCAGCACCGGCAGGTCGGCGGTGATGCCGTCGACAGGTTCGGTGATCAGGTAGTAATGCTCGGCCGCCTGGTTGGGTATCACCACCCCGGATTGTTCGCCCAACTGGCGGGCCCACATGCCGGCACAGTTCACTACGAATTCTGAGCGGATTTCGCCCTGCTCAGTGCGCACTCCGGTGACGGTACCGTTGCGCGTGAGCACACCGGTCACTGGCGTGTTCTGGATGATGCGGGCGCCTTTCATGCGCGCGCCTTTGGCCAGCGCCATGGTGACGTCAACCGGGTTGATGCGGCCGTCGTTCTCGGCGTAAAAGCCTCCGCTGATGTTGTCGGTCATCGCATAGGGAAACAGGGCTTTGATTTCGGCAGGCGAAAGTTCGTGGATATCCATGCCGTGCAGGCGATTGAAACTGGAAATGCGCCGGTACTCTTCCATACGATCGTCATCAGCAGCCAGCTCGATAAAGCCACAACCAATGAAGCCGGTCTGCTGGCCGGTTTCCTTTTCCAGCCGTTTGTAAAGCTCCATGGAGTGTTTACGAATGCTGATGGTGGTTTCCGAGCCGGAACCAAAAGTCGTCATCAAGCCGGCTGCATGCCAGGTGGTGCCAGAGGTGAGTTGATCACGCTCCAGCAGTACTACGTCCTTGCAGCCCATTTCGGCCAGGTGATAGGCCACTGAGCAACCGATGATGCCGCCGCCAATGATGACGACCCGCGCGTGTTCCGGAAGTTCTTTTTCTGTCATGACTTTTCTGCCCTGAATTTGCCTGGCCATTTAGTGCAAGTATTTCACGTAATGATACTGACAAATCAATTCTCCCAATTCCGTGAAATCAAGGATAGGAAAATCTATCGCGTCGTTGAGCCCCGGAGAACGAAAACGGCGTTGAATCCCGGAGCCGGAGCTGAAAGAGCGGGTCTCGGGCTGTCTGTCCCACACGGTCCGGTGCCTGAGGATTCGTTCGATGACACTTGCATCGTCGATGAGGGCGATGATGTTCAACGTTAGCAACATTATGAAATAAAGCAGCTAAAGTCACGTACGGTTCGATGTGGCATGAGCTAGCGATAAATGAACTTCGAGCTAGTCTGCACCACAAGCGTGAAACCAGCCTCGTGGCACAAATCTGGCACACGGCGACACCAGAAAGCCATGCCCGGTTTCGATAACTGGCTGAAAATGTTTAGTAAAGATGGTGGCCAGGGGCGGAATGGAACGCTGGCTTCGCCAGCTCGCACTACGTGCGTCTGTCGGCGCTGTGCGCCTCGGTTGAACCACCGACGCGCGGATTTTCAGATCCTCGATGGGTGCCGTCCAACCATAATTATCAGAAGGTTACCGGGGATGCCCGTTGCTGTTAATGCCGCATGGTGCATAACGACGCACGGCTGATACACGCAAATTCACCGACGAATAGCGTTACGGAGTAGCAGCCTTGTGTTCGAGGTACGTTCGTCGACACCGGATTTCATGTCGTGGTACGCACTCCGTTATGCAGGTGTTTCGGCCTCCTGCAGCTCATTGCGCCATTCGCTGATGTTCATCTCGATCGCGGCGAATCCGGCGATCCAGACAAAGGTGTCCCACGTATACAGCCAATGCGACAGCCAGGCCCAGTAGACGGCAAGGCAGACGAGGATCAGGTAGAAAAGCAGCTTCAACCTGTTCGCCACCGTAATCGCAAGGCTGCTGGAAATACCGCGTTCCTGGACACGTACCACGATTTCGATTGCCAGTATGATGAGCAACCAGGTGACTACCTCGATGAGATCTGCCCAGGCAAGACTTCTCTCGAGCTGCAGGCCATCGAGCGTGCTTACAATCGGGTCGACGCCGACTTGATAAAACCGTGTGTCGCTCGAAAGGTCACTGCAGTTGTCGGCGGTGATCCTGCTGTAGTCGAGGTTGTAGACAAACGACAGATCCCGGCCAACGAGATCACACACACTCGACGCGTCCTCCACGATGACTGTTGGCTGATAGTCCTTGACCGTAATCGCGAACGCCAGCACCGTGTGCGCGATCATGATAAAGCACAGGACACGAATACCGTGGACGGCCTTGATGACCCAGCCTTTCCAGGCCTGGTCTTCCAGGATGTAGGTTTCCAGTTCGAGCATCAGGAGCAGGATCAGCCACGCCGACACATCTATGGTCGTTGCAAATTCGCGTGTCCATTCGAACAGTGTAGAAGTCGCATCCAGCGAATGCGTGCCGCGATCCCAGTCCTCGTGGATATAAAACACCCAGTTGATTACCAGCAGGGCATACACGACCCACTTGATGGCTTGCTGCAGCCTGTGAAGATCAATCCTGGGCGGAGATACCGTATCGGCGCACATCAGTCTTCAGACGCAAACGGCGCGGGCGGTGCTGCAGGCGGCGCCGATCATCTTGCCGGCAGTCGCGCACCAGGAACCGGCATTTTCGTGTGTTGGTGGCGTGCTCAAGGATTGGCCGATCAAAAGTCGGGCGGCGGGGTTGCGCGTGCTCGGGCCGGTGCCCAGAAGGGTTTCTGTCCTTGCGCGTGCATCTGACCACCCGGTTGTACTGGCGCAATTCCTTCTCGTAGTAGATTTCGGCCCATAGCTCGCCCTCCACGTGCTCGGTTTTGATCATTGCCAGGGCGATGTTTGCCTTTACAGCGGGGGACCACATGGCCGAGGTGACGTAGCCGATTTCTCGCGTGCAGCGTTTGTCCTTGTAAATGTAAGAACCTTCGGCCGGCTTGTTGCCCTCAATATCGAGTTTCGTCAGCGTGTATTTTGGCCCGCGCTTTTTTTCCTCGAGCAATGCGCCGCGGCCACTGAAATGCGGTTTCTTGAAATCGACCAGCCAGCCGAGGTTCAGCTCGAACGGTGTCTGGTCGTGTTCGAAGTTCACGGTCCTGAGTGCCTCGTTGAACTCCATGGAAGGCATGATGAAAGCGGCTTCGAGCCGGGCCATATTGGTGGCCGCCTCGCCGATAGGGCTGAATGCCATAGTCTTCGCCCGCCGCGTAAAGTTCGTCCCATAGATCGCAGCGCAAGGTCCGGCTGAAATCCAGAGTTCGTAGCCGAGATCGCCGGTAAATCCGGTGCGCGACACCATCAGTGTGTCGCCGTGAAAGGGAAAGTGCATGATGTCGAATGGTTTGGCCGTTTCTATGCCATCAAGGCCCATTTTCTTGAGAACGGCACAAGAGGTCGGGCCCTGAAGCGACAGTGCGGCAATCTCATCGGTAACGTCCGTGACCGTCACGTCGGCAAAACCGAAGGCGCTCTTTTCCAGCCACGCGGTGCAGGGGCTGCCGCAAGTCAGCATGAATTTGTCATCTGGCCAGTCTGAAGATCGTGCCGTCGTCGATCATGCGTCCGTCGTCCGTGCACCAGACGCAATAGGCGACGCGATTCAGGCCGATCTTCGTGACGTCCCTCGTCACCATGCGATTCAGCATGGCCTCGGCATCACGGCCCTGAATCTCATACTTCTGCATCGGGCAAATGTCGTAGGTGCCGCACGGTATTTCGGACGCAAAAGTACTCGTACTCCGCGTCGTAGTAGTACTCGGCGAACTTGTAGCCGTTCCACGCAGCCCAGGCATTCGCGGATATTCAGTACTTCCTGCCTGTGGGTAGAAGGGGGACAGTTTCAGCCGTTCGCCGGCGTATGGATCAGTCTCGTTCATGATTACTCGTCGTAAAAATCGTCTTCAGGCACGGTATTCGGCCGGCGCAGGTCCATGAGAATTTCGCGAGCCGCATTGGCGCCACACGCGGAGGACACGCCGCCGCCCGGATGTGTCGATGAGCCGCACATGTAGAGATTCCTGACCGGCATACGGTACTGGCCGTAACCCGGGAACGGTCGATTGAAGAACAGCTGGTCGATCGTCAGTTCGCCCTGGAAGATATTGCCCTCGGTCAGGCCGATCTCCTGTTCGATCTCATGCGGTGTTCGAACCTCCATGTGCACGATCAGGTCTCTGAAGCCAGGACTGTAGCGCTCAATCTTGTCGATGACGGTCTGGCCGAACTGCGTCGCGTTTCTCAGGTGTCCACGGACCGTCGGCGAGCTCGGGTGGGCAGTACTGAACAAAGTTCGACATCCAGTGTTGACCGGGAGGCGCGACCGTTGGGTCCCAGGCCGACGGAATGACGGACTCGACAAACGGATCGTCCGACCAGCGGCCACGTTTCCAGCAGTCGTAGGCCCGTTCCATGGTTTCCATGGAGCCCGTAAAGCCCTGGCCGCCACGATTCATGTAGCGATTCTCCGGCACGCCGGTGAATTTCGGCATTCCGGACAGCGCAATATTGACCTTGCCGGACGAACCGCGGATCTTGAAATTCCGGGCCTTTTCGTAGATGCCATCCGGCAGGTCATTCTTGTCCATAATGCGGGTAAACGTGCGCTTCGCGTCCAGGTTGGACACGACGATCCGGGCGTATACCTCGTCGCCGTTCTCCAGCACGACACCAACGGCCTTGCCATTCTTGACCAGTACCTGCTGTACGCCCGCAGTGGTTCGAATTTCTGCCGCCGTGCTCCTGCTGCGCTCCCGCGATGCGCGTGCCGAAATGGCACCCATGCCGCCACGCGCGAGTCCCCACGCGCCGATACTGCCGTCGACATCGCCCATCACGTGATGCAGCAGAATGTAGGAGGAGCCAGGTGAGTAGACGCCGAGCGCTGTGCCGATGATGCCCGGGCTGGCCATCGCGGCTTTGATCAGGTCGTTCTCGAAATAATCGTCGAGAAAATCTGCGGCGCTCATCGTGAAGAAGCGGACGTATTCGTAGATCTCTTTCTCGCCCAGTTTCCAGAACTGCTTCGCGAGGTAAAGGAATTCCATGATGTCACGGGGCCGAGCGAAGTTGGATCAGGCGGTGTCCGCAGCAATGTCTTGCGAATGAGTTGTGAATAACGGGTCAGGTCTGTCTGAAAACGATGCATTGCATCTGCATCGTGGGGCGAATGACGCTTTAGCTCCAGGTGTGCAGCTTCTTCGTCGTGATATGAAAACAAGCCTTTCGTCGCCATCGCCAAAATTGACGGTGCCAAGGTATGGCACCAGCAGCAGTCCGTGACGACCGAGATCGAGATCACGATGCAATGCCTGCCGCATCATGCTGCAGACATATGAGCAATTCGAGTACTTCCAGCCCTCGTGCAATTCGCGCGAAACTGCGGCGCCGCCGATATACTCGTTTTTCTCGAGCACGACCACGTTGAGGCCGGCCTTTGCCAGGTAGGCCGCATTGGTCAGCCCGTTGTGGCCAGCGCCAATAACGATTGCGTCGTAATTGCTCATCGCAGGATCTCCTGCGCGGCATTGTGGCCGGCTTGCGCCGGTAATGTCGCCGCCGGGATGGCAGCCTGCAGCCGCACAGGAACAAGCCGGGAATTGGCGTGCTGTACTGCGCTGCTTCGTAGGTCGGCCGCATCATGAGCATCTGGTCCATCGCGAATTCTGTGTGATGCCAGTGACCGCCGGTGACGCGGTACTGTCTGCTCGAGATCGGCAGGTGTCAGGAACTCCTGGTGGATAATCTGTTCGCGAATGCCGGGAGCATACCGGGCAATCGTGTCGATCGCTTCGATCACAAACCTGGTCGCGGGCGGCGTCGGTTCCACCCGCCCTTGCAGTTGATAGGGCACGTACATGACATGCGCCGACAGAACATGTTTCCCTTCAGGTGCGACCGACGGTTCATTTATGCTGGGAACGACGATTTCCATGACCAGGGCTGTCGGGACATTCACCGTACTTGGCGTGATCGAATGCGAACTCAATAGCATCGAGATCCGGTGCGATAATCATCCGCCCGTCGGCCTGCTGAAGACCCTCAAATTCAGGCGCGCCATCGAGGGCGAGATGCAGCTTTGCGACGTAGCCATCACAGCGCAGGCGCCGTATTCGGTTTGTAAAGCCGATATCGAGGTACTCGACACCGACAAGATTCAGGAATGTCCGTTGTGGATCAGCGGCCGAGATGACCCGGCCTGCCTCAATGGTATCTCCATTGGCCAGGCGCACGCCCTTCGCGGCCAGTCCGTCGGCATTTCCGTCGATGAGAATATGACCGACTTCGGCAGAGCATCGTATTTCAGCACCCGAAGCCACCGCAGATTTGCTCAATGCATCGATCAGACCATTGATGCCTCCAACCGGGATCGTGTGTGCCCCCCTGGATTCCCCGGACAGGCGATAAAGCATTGCCAGCACTGCGCTATTGGGTGATCGTGGCGCCAACTTTGCGCCAATTAACCCGTCCCAGCCCAGCGTAGTCTTGAGTATGTCATTGTCAAAATACTCATCCATCAGATCGCGAACGGGAAGTGAGGCAACCCGCAGGAATTCCTGCATGTCCTTCTTGCCTATTCGACGAAGGTTGATGCCGATGTGTGCAAAGGTCGCCAGATCGGAAAAATTGTTCATGCCGATGCGCGGCATCGTTTTCCGCCAGAATGGTTTCAGTACATCGGCGAAGCGATACATGAGTCGACGGTAGTTGCTGTAGGCGCCTTCGTCGTTGCCGACGCCACCACTGATTGACTCGCGATGCACGACAACGTGCGCTTTGTCGGTCGCCAGTCCGACGGTTGGCAGTGTGTTCGAATTGCTGCTGTAGCCATGCGCGGCAAGATTGAGATCGTCGCAGACCTTTTCCGCAAAGTGGCTGATCGAGTGCGCGACGGGCGTGAAGAAACCCGGGTGAAACTCACGATTTGCGGCAAGACCCCCTGGTGATTCCGACGCTTCGAGGACGAGTACCTGTTGTCCGGCTCGCGCCAGGTATGCGGCGCAAACCAGGCCGTTGTGGCCGGCCCCAATAATTATCGAGTCGTAACGATGCAAGGTGTAAAAGGCCTGTTGTTATTTTGATTGCCGCAATGCTGCCAGCATACCCGATGTGCCTGCATCGAGTGTAGAGCGGGGAGACTATAGACGGCGACCTCTATCGCTGCGCACAACGATGCACAACTGATTCACGCGAATTTCACGTACTACGTCAGCTCGTGTACCGCGCGATGGGCCTCTTCGATCGCGGATTCCGTCATGGCGTTGGACGAAGAATCAATACCGGCGACCGTAATGTTGCCGATCGACTGCCGGGCATCGACCCACGGGCGGCGTTCGTGCCGCCAATGCTCCGGCCACCACGCCACATCACCCGATTCGGCGTCGACAGAGTACGCGTAACCGTGCGGCCAGCGATTGACTGTAATGGCAGCGATGTCCCGGGCCGGATCGAATCCGCCCGGGCCCAGCATGCGGCCGAGCTGGCCGCGCACCTTTCGTTCAAATGTTTCAAACGACGTTTCAAGCAAGCGCCTGCGCCCCGCGCGAAACTGCTCCGCCGCCGGCAATCCGGGCGCCAGTGGCATGTGCTGCAGGTGCAGCACGACAGGCTCGTCAGGTGACTGCGGAAAGCGGTAGTCACCGATGCTTACGGGTCGACTGAGCCTCACAGATTGAAAGAAACTGCCCGGACAATACGCTTGCCAGAATCCGAGGTTGACGAAACTCCGCCAGTTACGGACAAGGACATTGGTATAGACCAGCGGCGCACGCACTGAAGTTCCCTGCGCCGCAGCCTGGTCCTCCGGCACATCGGGACAGACGTGAGGCAGCATCGCGTGGTAGCCGGCCCAGACAACTTTCCCGGCCGTGACAGCCCTGCCCTCGTTTTGACTCACATACGTTACATCGACGTCAGCATCCAGCTTGCCGTTTCTATGTCGCAGATCGACCACCGTGCTGTTCAGGCGGATGCGCGTTGCGTTCTCTTCCCGGTCAAGAATGGAATAGTCGAAGCGCGCAGAAACAATGTCCTCCATCGAATCACCGGCTGCGCTTCCTGGAGCAAGCCTGCGTACCAGTGCGCGAACAACCGATGCGTTGCCGTCCGGGAAATAGAAATCGCCGCCGTTCTCTTCGGCGCCTTCTTCTGCAGCGAATCCGGGGTAGCCCTGGAGCCGGGCCATCCAGGCAGGTAACGCGTCTGCGCCAATCGCCCATACACCGTGCGGCCACTTCTGCAAGAAGGTGAGCGCTTCCTCGCCTATTCCGGCAAACGTTCCGAGGTAGTCACGCCAACTGTGAGACTCGATCACGGCGCGGCGCTCCACTGGCGTCATGCCGGCAAGGTAGTCTTCCTTGTCTGCGAAAAGCCGCTTGAGTTCCTCTCTTGCCGACGCCGACAGCGGGGCATCATCGAATGCTTCCGTATATCCCTGGCCCCCGACCGCAAGATAATCGGCCCCGAACGTTTCCTGATCGAAGAAGCTCGCTGTTGACACTCCGAGCGAACGGAAAAGATCTTCGTGGTGAAATTCATCGAAGCGATCGGCGTCGATGCCGAGCTCGCGCATTACTTGTTTGGCAACAGCCGGATAGGATTGCCAGGCTTCGATGAGCATCGTTCCACCGAAGGCAAGCAGCACCCGGCCGTCGATCGTAAACTCGTTGCGCTTGGCGTGTCCGCCGAAGTCATCGTGATTGTCGAGAATAAGGATGCGCGCATCGGGATCGATATCGCGGCGATAGATATACGCGGCCGAGAGCCCGCTGATCCCTGCGCCGACGACAACAAGGTCGTAATGCTCGCCGGTTTTTTCGACTTCCCAACGCTGCCCTTGCACCGAGGCGTGTGCCGCCTCGAACGAACCTGGATGGGCACCACGCATGCCTGTGGCAGCCGGCGGATAGTGCGATGCAGGCGTCCCGGCGCCCGGATCCCCTTCTCTTGCACAGGCGGGCACGAGCGAGGCGCCTATCGCAATGCCAACGCCGTTCAGGAAGTCCCGTCTCGAAATTGCCCGGTCCATGCCCAGCCATCGATCAAGCAAATCCATCCGATACGCCCCCAAAACCCAGCTTTCGTACAAGCATAATTGGTTTCGTCACATACACAACACTGTCCCTGCAGCGCCACGAGGTGCGAAGGCGTGCCCACAGGATAGGCAGCGACAATAACCGGATATAAACAAGTTGGTACTATTTGATGGACAGGAACGGAATAGACTCGCTGCACTTGCCCTGCGGGCGCACATCGTGCGTCTGTCGTCGCTGCACAGCTCGGTTGAACCTCGCTCGGAAAAACTCTTAGCCCATCGATTGCGCGGGAGTTATTCCATGCGCGACATGCGGATTTTCAGCGAACGGGCAGAGAACAGGACACGCCAGCGTAAAATCTGAAAGCACGAGTTTACGCGATAGTTACAACGTGGCGATGGTCGGCACTCAGTTTTGCTACTGCTAGAATTCTGATATGACTTTCGTAGTGACAACCGCCGAGGAAATCACCGACGCGATTGATGCCATAATTGCGGATACATGCCCCAGCGCAGGCCGTCGACCCATGTATGGTGGAATTGTGATCGAACGGGAGCTGGGGGTTCACAATACAATGGTCTGCTGGCACTTCGTGTATAAGACCCACGTAAGCCTGGAGTTTGGCGACGGCTACAGATTTAGCGACCCCGAGTCAGTGTTGGAAGGTAAGGGAAAGTACAGACGGCACATCAAGATGACGAGCCCTGCTGATATCGAATCCAAATTTGTGCGCGCGATGATCGAACAGGCGTTTTCAAAACACAAGAGCAAGCAATGAAACTTCGATACAAGATTATTTACGGTTTCCTGTCCATCCTGGGATTGGCCTTTGTTGCGCTCGCAATTACGATCAGCTACACGTCCGAGTGCACATCGATACCGGACGTTACTGCCGAAGCAGATGCGATGAAAGCCGTCGTTTCACGATGCTATGGTGGACCCGACGCGCTTGAGTACGTCGACATCGAGAAACCGAAGCCGCGACCGCAAGACGTCATCGTCGCGGTTAGAGCCGCGGCCGTTAATCCGCTCGACTATCACTACATGCGAGGCTCGCCGTACTTGATGCGCCTCTCAAGCGGAATTGGCAAACCGAAGGATCAGCGCATGGGTGTCGATTTCTCGGGCGTGGTCGCGGAGATTGGCGACGAGGTGACGAAATTCGCAGTCGGTGATGCGGTGTTTGGCGGACGCAGCGGGGCCTTCGCCGAATACTTGCTGGTCCCTGAAGACGGCGCGATTGCCTTGATACCCGATGGTGTCAGCTTTGAATCCGCCGCTGCCGTCGGGATTGCTGCTGTGACCGCCCTGCAGGCGCTTCGCGACGAGGGTGGCCTGGTAGCCGGCGAAAAGGTCTTGATCAACGGCGCATCAGGTGGCGTTGGTACGTATGCGGTGCAAGTCGCGAAAGAACTCGGAGCCGAAGTGCATGGTGTTTGCAGCACGCGCAATGTCGAGATGGTACGCGCTCTCGGCGCCGATCACGTTTTCGACTACAGGAAAGAGGACTACACAGAGAGCGGCAACGAGTACGACCTGATTGTCGACATGGTGGGCAACCACTCGCTGAATACGAATCGCCGCGTGCTCAAGCCGAACGGGCGCCTGGTGATCGTCGGCGGCCCCAAGGGAGACTGGGTCGCGCCGCTGGTACCACCATTGAAAGCAATTATGCTGTCGCCGTTCGTCGACCAGCAAATTGGTGTCTTGCTGGCGAAGCTCAATGGCGAAGATCTCGAATACCTTGCCGGCTTGTTGGCTGACGGGGGCTTGACGTCGCGGATTGACACTCGTTATTCGTTGGCCGATACAGCTGAAGCCTTGCGTTATCTCGAGACGCAGCGGGCGCGTGGGAAGGTCATCATCACCCAACAGCCTCCGGATGACGCCGGCCCGATAACGGAAGATACAATCCAGCTGTCGTCGGACCAGCTCTTCGAAGTCGACGTGTTACATCGGCCGACTATAGCGGTGCCGTGCGGCGGGCCGTAAAGGAAAGACGCTGTGTTCGGCCTCCGGGCTTATGTCCTGATGATCGGGCCTTGGGTGGTATGCTGGTCACCGTATGACGAAACGCAGGACGATTATCTGGACGATAGTGGCTGCGCTGGTCGCCGCGCTGACCGCGTCCGGGTTTGCCGACAGCCGCGCAGCGCGTTTTGGGGCCGACTGACACTCAAGACCAAGTACGGGACAAGCGGATGCCTCGGCAGACAAGCGACATCGTGATAATTGGTGCGGGGGTGGCAGGGCTCGTGGCCGCCTACGAATGCCTCGAGCGGGGCCGGTCCGTGACCATCGTCGACCGGCACTCAGCGGAGAATGTCGGCGGGCTCGCCCGCACGGCTTTTGGCGGCATGGCGCTGGTGGGCACCCCACTGCAGCGCAGGATGGGCATCAGGGATACCCCGGAGCTGGCTCTGCGCGACTGGCGCTCATTCGCGGAATTTGGCGACGCTGATGTGTGGCCGAAAAAATGGGCGGAAGCCTACGTTGAGCAGAGTGCCGAACGAGTCTTCCACTGGTTGCGCAGCAAGGGGATGCGCTTTATGCCCGCCGTCAACTGGGTAGAGCGTGGCAATTTTGTACCGGGAAATAGTGTGCCGCGCTATCACATCCTCTGGGGAACGGGCCTGGGGCTGGTCGAACGATTCGTCGGCCTGTTGTCGTCCCACAGAAATCACAAGAAGCTTGAGTATGTTTTCGGTTGCCGCGTCAACGATCTGATCGTCGCCGATGGCCGGGTCGCGGGTTGTCGTGGTGTGATCGAGACGACCGGCGAGGAGCGCGAATTCTTAGGCGATCATACGATGGTTGCCACGGGCGGGATCAATGGCAATCTGCAAAAAGTGCGTGAGCACTGGTACTGGGGCGACGCGCCGACGGAAATCCTGAATGGCTCGCATCCGTACTGTGACGGGACAATGCACGACGTGGTCGTACAGAAAGGCGGGGTTGTTACCCATCTGGAAAACATGTGGAATTACGCGGCCGGACTGCCGCATCCGTTCCCGGAATTCGAGGGCCACGGACTGAGCCTGATTCCGTGCAAGTCTGCATTGTGGCTAGACCATACGGGTAATCGAATCGGTCCCGAGCCACTCGTCACGGGCTTTGATACAAACGACATGTGCCGCCGCCTGTCGGCGATGCAAAAGCCCTGGAGCTGGCAGCTTCTCAACTGGCGAATTGCGGCGAGAGAATTTGCGATTTCGGGAGCCGAGCACAATCCGCACATCCGCGACAGCAGAACCCTGTCTTTCCTGAAGGAAACACTGTTCGGCAATCACCGACTGATACGGCAGATGCAGGAGCAAAGTGATCACTTCATCGTGTCCGACACCTTGCCTGAACTCGTTGAGAGGATGAATGCGCTGGACGGGCACAACTTGGTGCAGCTCGAGAATGTTGCGCGGGCCGTGAACTGTTTCGACGACAACGTTCGCCGCGGCCCCGCACAGTGGAATGACGATCAGCTTCGCCGCATCATGCATGCGCGCGCATGGCGTTCGGACCGGATCCGCACGTGCAAGCCGAAGCCGCTGCTCGATCACGGGCCGCTGATCGCTATCAAGCTGCGCCTTATTACACGCAAGAGCCTGGGAGGAATCCAGACGGATCTTTCCAGCCGCGCGTTGAGCAGGAGTGGCAGCCCGATCGATGGGCTCTTTGCGATCGGTGAAGCTGCCGGGTTCGGCGGCGGCGGGGCCAGCGGCAGACGCTCACTGGAAGGGACGTTCCTGTCCGGATGTATTCTGACGGCCCGGGCTGCGGCCGAGTCCCCCGACTGACCAGACTTTTAGAACAGAGGAAGAATTCAGTACTCGTGGGAGCAGCCTCCCACATGGACCACGACGTGGCAGAGAAAAGGTGTCAGGCTGTTACTGAATGGCAGACGGAGGCCTTTCCAGGAAACAACCGGTTTCCAGTTGCCCGCCCAGGCTGATCAGTGCGCTGTTGGTTGCGCTCTGAAAGGCGGCGACGATATTGGAGAGTTTGTTCTCCTGCGCAGGAGCCGTGGCCGTGGCATGGACCACGATGTCGGCAAAGCCGCAGTTCAGGTGACCCGCGAGTTGTACATGTATCTGTGGCGGCCTATCCACCGCAGTGACCACGGCGAAGAACTCGCGCAATTCCAGTTCGAGTAACCAGTCGTTGCTCTTGTTTTGAGACCGGCTGCTGACACGACTGAAGCGACCGCTACTTTCAAGGGACAAACGCAGCACTGCGGTCACGACCTCGGGCAGGTGATCAGGCCACCGCGCCCCGGCATAGTAGTTCATACGTGCACCGGGCCCTTTCACCAGGATTCGGTCCGTGTCCAGACCGGGTAGGGTGTCCACCGCAACGATCAGCGCAGGTAAATGTTCCGTAGACGTCTCGCCGAGACGCAACTCAGCCGACTCCAGCCAATACACATGCTCGGGCGGCTCGTCCGAGGTCAGCATGCCGCCGCAGCCGACCAGGGTTACAGCCGGGACAATGCAAGACAAGAAGCACGTGAACGTCTTCATTTTGCAACCACTACCGGTTCGAGTTGCGGTTTGTAGATGACACGGGACGGGTCACTCCGCATTGCAACGCCAAGTTTCTCCAGTTCGCGCATTGTTTCGCGGGTATCTGTCATAAGCGCTGCCGTTTCGCCAAGGCCATTGGCGAGAAAGCTATCGACGGCCGCATCGTTTTCTACCAGCCAATGTTCCACTTTTCCCGTAACGTTCACGAGCGTTTCCGTGGACTGGCGGAGGTTTTGCGCGGCAGTCAGCAACTCCGGCTTTGCCTCCCCGGTCAATTCGGCCACGGCGTCCAGCGTATTTTGTAACTTGTCCAATGACTCGTTCATGCGATCAGGCAGCGCAGCCAGTGCTTGCCGTTGCTGCGCCAGTGCGTCGGTGAGTTGCTCGAGATTTTCCAGTATTTGCGTGGCGGAGCCCAGGTTTTCCTCGCTGAATAATCTGTCAACGTCAACCAGGATACGGTTTATCTGGGTCACGACTTCAGGACCCGAGTTCAAAAGAGCAGCAATGCCCACGTCCCGAGTCCGGATAACCGGATAGTCCAGTCCGGGCGTCGCCGCGAGCTGCCCTGGCTCGCCGGGTTCCTCGGCAAGATTGATGAAGGCAACGCCCGTTATCCCCTGGTATCCCAAACTGGCATAGGTGCGACGGTCGATCGGCGTCGTGCTATCGACCTCAATACGAACTTCTATTGCCGTTTCTTCCGCGCGGAATAACTGGATCGTGGTGACCTGGCCCACATCGACGCCCATGTAGCGCACAGGACTGCCTTCACCGAGACCGTTTACGTCCCGCTCGAAGATGATGGTGTATTGCGACATGGGCACAGTCTGGCCGGCCCCACTAACCCAGAACCCGACAGCAACGAGCGCGATGGCACCAACCAGAATAAAGACCCCTACTGCCAGATAGTTAGTTCGTTCGTACATTGTTATTCTCCTTCTGTCGCGCCCTTATGGCACGAGGGTCATTAAAGTAACTCTGGATCCAGGGATGCGACGACCGGACGATCTCATCAAGAGTGCCGGTCACGATCTTCTTGTCCACCAGCACAGCCACGCGATCGCAGATGTTGAACAGGCTGTCCATGTCGTGAGTCACCATGATGATCGTGAGATTCAGGCTGGACTGCAGATAAGACACCAGGTTGTCGAATTTGGTGGCGCCTATAGGATCGAGGCCAGCAGTCGGTTCGTCCAGGAACAGGATATCGGGCTCCAGCGCCAGGGCCCGCGCCAGCGCGGCGCGTTTGATCATTCCACCCGACAATTCGGACGGATACTTATCCAATGCACTGAGGGGCAGGCCCGTCATCCGGACTTTCAGCCGTGCCAGTTCGCGGCGCGTCTCGGCGGACATCTTTGAATGCAAGGCAATGGGTAACTCCACGTTCTGCCGTACCGTCAATGCGGAAAGCAGTGCGCCGTTCTGGAATAACACCCCCCAACGCTGCGCCGGGCCCGGCCGACCCGAGAAAACGTCGCGTCCAAACACACGTATTTCCCCGGCCTGCGGTTTGCGCAACCCAAGCATGCTACGCATGAGCACGGATTTACCGCTGCCTGAGCCACCAACGATTCCGAGAATTTCCCCCGCATAGACATCCAGGCACAGTTGATCGTGGACACAGTGCGCGCCGAATGCGTTGACCAGGTTGCGAATTGAAACTATCGGTTCCATCTAGATACCCAGGCGGATAAACGCAACGGTAAACACGGCATCCGCCGCAACAATCAGCGTAATAGCCTGTACCACCGCTACTGTGGTCAGACGCCCCAGCTGTTCCGCGGAGGAAGTTACCTGCAGGCCGCGCAGGGTACCGACGGCGCCGATCAGGAACGCAAACACCGGCGCTTTGACCAGACCGACAAGCAGGGTCGTCAGATCGGCGCTGGCTGACGCGCGCTCGATAAACTGAACCGCGGAAATGTCCAGTACGGCCGTACTGAGAAACAGGCCACCGGCCAGCCCCGACAGGTTGGCAAATCCGGTCAGCAGCGGAAGGGCGACGATCAGGCCTATCACGCGCGGCGCCACCAGAACCTGGCTTGGGTTGAGCCCCATGACACGCAGTGCGTCCAGTTCCTCGTTGAGTTTCATGACGCCCAGCGAAGCGGCAAACGCACTGCCCGAACGCCCGGCCACCATGATGGCCGCCATGACGACGCCCATTTCCCGCAGCACGGAAATGGTGACCAGGTCGGCGACGAATACGTCGGCGCCGAACTTCGCCAGTTGCGTCGCCCCCTGGTACGCGATGACCACACCCATGAGAAAACTTATCAGGCAAACAATGGGAATCGCCTGTATACCGGTCTGATAGATCTGCCGTATTGTCTCGCGAAAGGCAAGCGTTGACGGCCTGGTGATGCCTTGCAGGACCGTCGTCGCGATGAAGCCGACATCCCTCAGCCCCGACGTGGCGGCTTTCCCCAGCGACTCCAATCCGTGTCGAATGCGCTGCCCGTCAACCACGGATACCTGCTCTCGCTCGGTGGATACTGCGGAACCGGCGACCTCGATTACGTCGATAGAAAGAGCCAGCGTGTCATCCGGCCCATCGCCCAGGCTGGTGTCATTTACTTCCACCACGACCTTTAATGTCGGCTTGCTGGAAAAATCCAGCGTGACGCCGGGAGCCAGCCAGAGTTCGGGGCCGACGATCTCAAAAAGCGTCGCGTCAGCTCCGGACAAGCTCACTGTGTTGGTCCCAAGGGCGTCGTCGTGTATCACGATATCCCCTATCTTGATACCGCCGGACGTGTTCGTATCTTCGCGTATGCTCTGAATTGAGTTGGTAAGACTGATGGCCGGCGGCTGGTTTACATCGGTAATCGTGATCGACAATGGCGCCGTATCGTCCGGCGTGGCACCAATGGCGACGTCGTCGACCTCGACAGCGACGTCCAGCCTGGGCTTCGTCTCAAAATCAAGGCTGGCACCGGGCAGCAGACGAAGCTCGCTGCCGATGATCTCGAACTTCTCCGCGTCGGTACCGCTCAAGCTCAGTTCGTTCACACCTCGCCCGTCATCCGTGACGACAATATCGGCGACCTTGATGCCAGCCGACGTATCTGCGTCTTCCGGCAAGGTCGTAGTGGTATTGATGAGACGGACCGTCGGCGGATGGTTAACATCCGTGATGTTCTTGAGGAAGCTGAAGTGAGCCGCTTTGAATCCCAGGAAATTCGTGATTTTCCCCTCGGATTCCAATTCCTGAGACCGGCGGAACAGCACCCAGGCGCCGGCGATATCGATGTCCTGCAGCCCGCCGCACTGAAAGGTAACCGCGTCGGCGGCGCCCGCGTCCACCTCTGCCAGCGCGGCTTCAAGGTCCGGCACGTTGTCCAGCACCCAATCGCCTTTGAGGCTGATAGTCAGCGAGCGATCGTCGCGTTCAGCACTTGTGTATTCGTTCTCCACCGGCGCTTCTTCTTATTGTTGTGGTCATCTCCGCGGAAACCGCACTGAGCCCGGGCTGCAGCCGTATCTGGGTCCGCGCAGACTGTCGCCGGGAACTCCGTGGTTGACACCCGTCGATCCATGACAGGCCATACTGGCAATGATATCCGACAATCAGTGTGGACGCTGGCGCTGTCCGTTCTTGTCCCTGGATTAGCAGTCCAATTTTCGTACGAAGTACCCGATTTACTTCACCGGCAAATGCAGGCTCGATCCGCCCTGAATTTGGACGCCTTTTCTCGAATCTAAATTAAGAATTGGCTTTATGTTAAGTGCGGTAGATTCGTTGGGAGGACGGGCAGCTTTGTTCTATACTGATTTCGCAGGGATGCCGCCGAAAAAAACTAAAAACCTTCACGCGGAGCAAGAAATGAAACGAAACATATGTCTTTTTCTCATCCTTTGCCTTTCCATTGCGTCCGGCACTGCGCTGGCCGACGTATCCGGCCTCAATGCCGACGCATTGGGCGAATTGCAAGCCGCGGGTGTCGACAAATATCTGGGAACGTCCCAGTCGTCAGCAAGTGACCATGGCGTATGGACCAAACATGATTTTGCTGCCAACTTTGTCCCGGATGACACTTACCCTTTGGGCATACGCCCGGACGGCCCGATTTGCATCGCGGGTACCCCCTATTCGGTGTTTACCAGGCAGGGTGACCCTAAAAAATTATTGATCTTCCTGCAGGGCGGCGGGGCCTGCTGGCAGAACTTCAGCTTTTGCAACATCCTGGCCGAAGACCAGTCACCTCCCGAAGATGGTCCTTTCCCGGGCGTCTTTGACTCCACCGCGGCGAACAACCCGTTTGCGGACTACTCGGTTGTTTACATGCCGTACTGTGACGGTTCAACCTTCGGCGGCGACAACGACGTGAAGGATGATCCTGCCTTTCCATTCGGCCCGACACGACACCACCGCGGGCTTCGCAACGTGAGCGCCGGCATGGATGTCGCGGCCGACATGTTCCCGAAAGCCAAGCAGATAACGGTCATGGGCCATAGCGCTGGTGGCGTCGGTGCCGCCGCCTTCGCACCGTTCCTGGCGCGTTTCGCCTTTGGTAATAACACCAAGCTCACTGTCTACAACGACGCAGGACCAATTGCGGTCAACCTGGGAACGCCGCCCGGGGCGGGCGGTCCCGATCTCCCATGGTTGTCGGTCTGGGCCCGTCAGAATGACTGGCAGTTCCAGCAGTTCTACCCGCAAAGCTGTATCGACGACGGCCGCTGCAATGCCTTTGGCCAACAAACCGGGATTATCAACTGGAGGCTTGAAAACGATTCAACCATCCGCGAGGGGTTTTATGAGACGGACTCTGACCGAACGAATCGGTTCTTCGCACAGGGCGACACCACACGAATGGATCCGCAGGTTTACCGTAACCTGATCCTCACCGAGCACGGTGCGCTAAACGAGGCATACCCAAGACGTTACAAACGATTCATCGTCAGCGGCGATGACACGCATGGTGCCGTCCAGGTAACGGCTGATACGCCTAACTTCCCTTTCCCGCAGCCATTTTCCTTCTATACCCAGGAGGCGAACGGCACGTATCTGACCACGTGGGCCACTGAATTTGTCCGCATCGGGCAACGCCAATCACGGTTTGGCTGGAAAGACATTGTTGAGGACTACGTTCCGGTTCCGATTCCGTAGAATCGTCTGTAAGAAAAGGGGTCAGACCCCTTGACTCCAGTAAGGCGGCCCTGGGAAATCCCCGGGGCCGCTTTTTTATTGGCGCGCATGCACGCTCTGGCACAGCGCATGAACAAACGGTCAGACACCCAATCGCCTGGTGTCTGGCCGTAATTGAACAAGAGGGTGGCCAGGGGCGAACCAGCCGGCGAAACCAGCTAGCGATGCGCAGCAACCCGAGCTCAGCGAGGGCAAGAACCGGCCTTAGCCGGTTCGCAGTCAATCGAACCACCGACACGCGGATTTTCAGACTGAGTAAGTATCTGAATTTGCGCAATACTTCAATTAGTTACCGGGGCTTTCGTTGCACTATTTGCAGTACAATGCAGGACCGAACCACGCAAAATTCACGCAAGCACTAGCGGTCTAGTCGGCCGCAAACGACCGCTCCGTGGCATCAACAAGGCTCTTCAGGAAGTTAATCGCCTTTTCTAAATCGACCTTTCTTACAGGGTGCGAATTCGGCTCGCCTGGAGAGATTGTTCGCGAGCGGTGGACGATGTCTCCCCTCAGTTTCATGTATTGGCCTAACTTCACTTTCACCGTCTTTAGATCGCAATTGTTCCACGACCAGAACTTCCGGAGATCCACGCCGGCGTAATCCTCAAAGAGTTCGATCGTCTTGTGGTAATCCGGATTGTGCAGCCTCCTTATTTCCTCAGCGAGTTTGCTCGCTACCAACTCTGCGATATCTCGATTGCGAAGTTCGCTCAGGCGTTGAGTCGATGCTTCCTGCAGTCTGTCTTCGACATATGTTTCCCAAGCCGTCATGGCCATGATCAGCCCGGCGCGCTTTAGCACTTCGATTTCCGGTGGTGGTGGTTTTGTGTTGAGAGCATTGAAGTGCTCAAGCAGATTTTCAGCATCCTGAATAGATTGCAAGAAAGTATCACTGGCAGCGGACATCTGTTGTTCCTTTGGCCGAAATCAACTACAAGGTCGGACGTTGTGCGAATCGAATGTCATCGCTCTCAGACAGAGCCATGGGCGATGATGGTCGTTATTACCACTAGTCCTAGCGTGAGGGTTTGCATTCTTCAAGTTTATCGGTAGTTCCGCTGTTTCGACGATATCTGTGTCTCAATTCAACTACCCTAATCCGCCGAAGCGACGAACTCCCCACGCTCCCACCTAACGTGCATCTCTGGTTACAAACACGAAGTTGTCATTGCTGAGCTGCTTCTCACCGTTCCAGCGGTAGGCGACCAGCTTGCCACCGCTGCTGGCAGCGACGCTGTAATCCAGACAAGCGACATTGGGGGCCAAAAGTTCCGGCTCGGTGTCCATCCAGTAATGACCGATGAAAACCGGAGGTGCATCCGACGAATATTCAATCAGGTGATCAACGTCAATCGGGTCTTCGGGAATATGGCTCAGCGCCGAGTCCGGACCGAGGAATGCGGCGCGATACGTACGCGCTTTTACGTCCCACCATCTCATGCGAATGTGATGACGTGGATTGCCGTCTTTATCCGGAAACGATTGGCCTCCGGGCATTTCGATTTCCCTGCCTTTCAACAACGTCTCTACCGCTTCAAACTCCGCGCTTCCTTCTCGCGACGCAATGACAAGCAAGGCGTCATCCAACCTGGTGTTTAGCGACGGATGTCGCCTGGTCAAGTACTCCATCAGCGACTCATCCCAGCAGGCGTGTACAACGCGTAACCCGGGCAGGTCCAGCCACATCGGCAAAGAACGGAACCACTCGATAATTTCAGGATAGTCGTCAGCGCCGTCGTAGGCATCGAGAAAGGCTTGGTGCTGTCGCCGATTTTTCTCCGAATGCACGCGAAGGTGGCTGGTTGGCTCCTCCGGGTCCTGCGTGTAGTAGGCGATGGCATTGAACTCATGATTGCCCATGACAGACAGTGCCGCGCCCTCATCAATCATCGGGCGGACGATTTTGATCACTTCACGTTGATGCGGGCCTCGGTCGATGAAGTCGCCGAGAAAGATTACTTTTCTGTGTGGGTGTCGGTAGACCTCGCTGACGAGACGGTAGTCGAGCTTTTCGAGTAGTTCAACCAGGGGTTCGCAATGGCCGTGGATGTCACCGATCAAATCGTATTTCACGCAGGAATGATACTCCGTTCCGATCTACTGAACACGTGAGGCCGTGCCTTGGAATCTTCGAATCAAAGGTGTTAAACGCCCCGGCCTTCGAGGAAGTCTTCTAAAGGCTTGAATCAACGCTCAGCGGTAATTTTGCCCTTGACGAAAGCTCTCAAAAGAAGAAAGGCCCGCTGGGTTCTTTTTCGTTTCGGTGGTGGCCAGGCCGCGCTCATGCAATAGCTTGTATGGCCGATCCTTTGGTTTCGCTTGGCGAACTGCGAGCGAGGCCAGGGTCATTTCGGGGTAACGCTTTCTTGGACACCGGCGATACCCCAGATCGTACCCCGGTTTCGGTCTTGATTTGGTTGGGTGTCCGTAAATGGTAAAGGAGAATAATTAGCCTTGATTCAAGCTCTTGTGCAAGAGCCAAGGCTTTATCGGCCTTTGTTGGATTAGAAATTGGCGGCCAGGGGCGGAATCGAACCACCGACACGCGGATTTTCAGAATGCTAGTTGATGAATTCGGCTCCTATGTATCAACCAGTCAGCGGGGCGTCTGTTGCTCTGATTGCATTACTGTGCATAACAGCGCACAGCTGACATACGTATATCTCCCGCAGCCGTGCGTGGCAACCATTCGCAATAAACCGAAAAATCTTTCTGCCTATTTCATTTCAGCGATACCCGCCAACGCCCGATCGATCTCGTTCTCGTTATTGATCAGGCTCGGTGCAAAACGCGCGTAGCTCTCACGGTAAGGCGTGCTGCTCATGATGATGCCTTTATCATGCATTCGCATGACAACTTCCTCGGGGCCGATTCCATCGACATCGAAACACACCAGACCGGCTGACAATTCGCTGCTCATCGGCGTATAGAGTTTCACGTGCGACATCTTTGCCAGCCCTTCTTTCGTTTGGGTATTGAGTTGATGTATGCGTTCCTGAACCTTGGCTTTGTTCAGTTGTAAGTGTAATTCGAACGCGGCAGGAAGCGCCCAGCGATGTTCGAAAGAGTGGAACCCGCCTGGTGACATATGCTCACCTACAGGAACCTGGTCCTGCGTCGTCAGCCCAAGCCAAACACCGTACGACGCACTGAAGCTCGGAATTACGGCTACCGACTGTTGCCATGCACGATCACTTCCCCAGATCACGCCTGTCCCGCGCGGTCCAAACATCCACTTGTGTGTTCCCGCGATAAAAAAGTCACAGCCCAATTTGCTTACATCCTGATCTTCTACGCCGAAACCATGGACTCCATCGACACAAAATAAGACCTGGTCTTCCTCAGCGCGCTTGTCATTGATCTCGCCAATCGCATCTGCCATGGCCCGCAACGGCAACTTCACGCCCGTTGACGAGTGCACCCACGTCACCGCAACCACTCGCGTGCTAGCCGAAATGCCCTTCCGCAAGCTACTGACGATCGAGTCTTCAGATATCGTGGCAGGTTCTTCGTAGAGCGAAATCCTGCGAATCTTTGCGCCGGTTCTTTCGGCCCTGTTAGCCAACGAAAGATCGGTGGAGTAATGGTCATGCGTGGTCTGCAAGATTTCGTCACCGGGCCGCAATTTCAAACCGCTGTAGACCAGCCCGAGCCCCATCGTCGTGCTATCGGTTAGCGCGATCTGTCTTCCCTGCCCACCCATGTAACGAGCTGCTGCGGCGGAAATTTCTTCGTCTATCGTTTCGAAATGTTCATGCCAGTAATCAGAAGGATTTTCATCCAGGCCGCGACGGTGGCGATCAATTTCGTCGGCAACCGGCTTGGGATGGGATGCCAGCAAAAAAGTCGAAAGTTGGATGTAGTCGCGTGTCAGAGGAAACAAGTTTCTCAGCGCTACCCAATCACCTGCTTCAATGGCGCTAGAACTCGGCGTCGCTGCTGCTGCAATGCTGGAGCCTGAAACATAAGCGCTTGCGCCCAGAGCGAGGCCTGCGGCCCCCAAAAATTCTCTTCTTAGCATATTAATCGCCTTCTTCTGTTGTTCTTAAGCAAGCCGGACTATAGCGTATTCTTTTCGATCACCGGTGACACAGCGGTTTTAAAAGGTTTAGACCATGCGGCCGGTTAACACTTGCTCGTCACTCAGCTTGACTGTCCGCTTTTCCTGAGCTGACCGTTCGAACGTCTGCTTCCTAATAGCGGACTCTCGATCGAAGAGATCATCTGGCCGGCGGTTGTTGCTTTTCCAAGGCCTCGACATGCTGCCTCCAGTCTGCGAGTTGTTTTCTGCAGCGCGATTGCTCAGCGAGCAATTCCGTCAATTCCTGCCGATAGCCATCAAGGACTCTGTCATTCACGCTACGCTGTACTTCGTCCTCTCCAAGGCCGCTCTCTGTCGAGCGGTCTTCCAGTGCGGCAATCTGTCCTGCTAGTTGCTCAGTTAGATCATCCAGCGACAAGCAGTCGTCCTGCATCACGATCAGGCGTACTTCAGCCATGGCCCGTTCTTGCTCCATCGGATTTGGCGGCGGTTTTTGTTTCTGCTGGGCAACCGCTGCTGGAGGAGGCACGTTGACTTCAATGGGTTCCGTTCGTTCCGGTTGTTCGACTGCGGGTGGCCGGCCAAGATATTCAATTTCAGCCACATCGACGGACTTTCCCTCGATTAGGCCGTTCACCCCGTACCAGCCGCCAGCAATCCAGACCTCGCCACTGGGCGTCGATTTGATGTTCACAAATTCAGTAGCATCACTGAATTTGAGCTCATATTTCACATCGCCAGCATCTAACAAATAACGGTACGGAAAACCGCCCGTGGATTGGACGAGCACGACGCTTAGTTGGCCTTCAACGGCGTACTCGCGAGGTGCGTGGTCACACGACAACAGACTGAAGGCGACGGCGCCCAAACAGACGATTCGGTGCAGGGTTGTCAACGATTGATGAGCCATAATATTCCGCCCTTACCTGTGGCTGAACTTCCAAGCAGCTCAAATCCTAGCATCGAAGTCACAGGAAATGTCGGCGCTGCGCGCCTCGGTTGAACTGCCGATACGCGGATTTTCAGTCCGGTCAGGTGTTTGATTCTTCTCTACTTTAGCAACAACTTACTGGGGCATTCGTTGCATCCAATTCCATACGATTCACAACTGTTCGGCGCAATAACCCCGCAAGGGTAAGCGACTGGCCCTTTAACTTCGCAAGGTAATTCCCTGGAGCAAGCCCTGGTACCTTTTCCGCTAGTCCCGTTGCGAGGCAGTATCCCGGACTACTCGACGCCCCCGAATCTGTAATTGACAGACGTCCAGCACCTGCGGCGGCTTCGAATCGAAAAACTCTGACTGCCTGTCGCGCCTCCGCTCCAGCATTTGCAGGAACTCCTTGCTTGACGTGTTCATTGCTTGCACATCCCCGCGCGACGCCGGGCCCGAGTCTTCCACGAGCCACACCTTTTGAATAGTCGTGCGCATCGCCGGGTCGTCAATCATTCCGTCGTTTTCCGGATCGCCCCGGCGAATTCTTTGCGCCACATCCATCCCAAGGATCACACGACCAAAGATGTTGAGGTTTCTATCGAGGTAGCGCGGTGCCTGTCCAATGACGATATAGAAGTCCGTGCTGGATGAGTCCGGGTCACTACCCCTTGCCATCGCAATCGCTCCAGGACAGTGCGTAAGCCAAATCCTTCCCTCTTGCCTGTCACGCCCCACGGGAAAGCCGTCGACCAAGCCAGTCTCCTTGGCATACAAGTCGGGTGACTGCACCGGCGTATACCGCAGGTCACCCGACCAGGCTCTTTCAAATTCCGCTGGGATCGTTGGTTCGTCGTTCGCACTACCCATATCGCTGCCGTCGCCACCCTGGGCGACGAAGCCGTCAATGACCCTGTAAAAACTCTGACCGTCGTAAAATCCCTGTCGTGCAAGCTGCCTGAACCGGGCAACTGTACGCGGTGCAAAAGCGGGATTAAGTTCGACAATGATGTCGCCTTCGTCGAGTTCTACGACAGCGAGATTTGAGGTCGCAACACTTCGCCATTCGTCGTGCCCGTCTTGCGCGGCGCCGGGCACCGAAACGACAAGCATGTGGACAGTCCACAGGGCGAGAAGACCGATTGATGGCGTCTTGCAGCTCAGTACGGCCACGGCGCCTCGGGATCGTAGTCGAGCACCTTGATGGTGGGCAGCGCATTCCGGTCTACTATTCGACCATCCTTGATAACCATTTCGATGTGTCGAAGATTGCCGATGTCGGCCAGGGGATCTGCACCGATTACCAGCAGATCAGCAATCTTACCGACCTCGATCGTCCCGATATCGTCACCAAGACCGTAAGCCTCGGCGCCGTTACGAGTCGCAGCGATCAGGATATCCATTGGAGCGGCGCCCGCATCCTGCAAACCGACCATGCGGCCGAAATGCGCGCGCCCGAGCCGGCTCCACGCGACCGGACCGAGATCGGTCGTATCCGGACCCTGATCAGTTGCAAGCGTGTATTTCACGCCCGCGTTCAGCCATGCCTGCACGTCGGCGACGCGTTCTTCGAACGAAGCGTGCAACATAGCGCCCCGGCGATTGATCATTATGCGATTCAGAGACGGTTTGTCCGCGTTACTTTTCTCGTCCCACTCGACGTATTTTTTCTGCTTCTCCTTTTCCGGAATTGCCATCAGGCCCGAATAGATGCCGCGTTCCGCAATGATGTCGATCAGGTCCAACGTGGCACGGCGTTGAGGGTCGGACGCGTATCGAAGTGGCACACTCATGACATTCGGGTGCAACAACAGGTCCGGCTCCAGGTCGACTGCAACTCGCAGGCTTTCGACAGTGAACGTGTGCGTGACGAACGGTATGCCTGCTCTCCGCACTTCCTCACGCATTGCTTTGAGAACATCCTCCGAGAACAGCATCGGCTCAACCGCGCCAATGCCGTGCGCGCTTACGCCGACCTTGATGAAATCCACGCCTTTGGCGATGTAGCCACGCAGCGTCTCCGCCGCCTCGTCTGGCGTCATCGCCAGCATCGCCGGTCCTACATCGTCTTCCCAAAGTGCGTTAATTCGTTCCCGGATGTCCGAGTGCACCCAACCCCCATACCTGAGGGTCGCGCCATCGATGGGCCAGCCGCCCATAAAATAGGGCGTAAACGGCCCGCCCGTACCGACGATGTTTCCCGCAACCAGAACCCGGCTACCAATAAACTCGCCACTATTGATCCGGTCGCGTGCCTCGAGAAGCGGTTTCAACGGTCCCCAGGTATCCGGCATCGTCGTCAGCCCGTACTTCAACCCGACCTGCGCCGACTGAATCGCGATTTCCACGAAACGATCTTCGTATTTTACGAAGAACTCCGGAATGGTCAGGAGGATTAGGTGCACGTTGGAATCGATCAATCCCGGGGTAATCCATTTGCCCGTAACATCGATTGATTCATACCCCGACGGGACAGAAAGATCGTCACCGATGTCGACGATGCGGCCATCACTGACCAACACCGTCGCCCGCTCTACAGGCGGCCCACCCGTCGCTGGAACAACGGTTCCGCCCACTAGCGCCAGCCGTTCCGGCTCGGCATGGCCTGCCGCCGACAACAGGAGGCAGATAACAGTAATCAATCTCTTCAAAACCTAAGCCCTTTCGAAATTCCTGTGCACGTCACTTGTCATCGGGAAACCGGCCACGCCGTCGATCTACAGCGCTCCTGCCTGCTACCGGCCGTCACCAAAATAAAATGTGCCTTCGAGACCAATTGTCCTCGGACGAATCGTATTGGTTACAGTCGCTATATTCGATCCCGGCGTACCTCTCGGCGCATTCGTAAACACGTTCAGGAACGGAATCTCGTCGGTCACGTTGTCGACATAGAGTTTGAACATGAATTTTTGCCAAGCCGCGCCGATCGACAGGTTCGCAACGTCCTGGGCCGGAATAGCCACATCACCATCGAAGCGATTGTATCCGGCGGAGTTTGTCGAGTCTTTGTGCCAGTAGTTGGCGCGCGCAAATGCGCTAGCCTGTCCGACCTCGAACTCGTAGCCAATATCGATTGAGTATGAATTACGAACCGTTCGCCGCAATGAATCTCCTTTCAGGATCGTCGTTACGGTCCCGGGAAATAGCTGGGCATCGTCCTGAAACTCGTTATCCGTATTCGCCCACGTTAAGGCAGCGTAGACGCCCGGTGCGATCAGGTCCTGCGTTGACAACTCGAGCTCGAGCCCCAAGGCTTCCAGGTCTGGCGCGTTGGTCGTAAAAAATCCCTGTCCGAATGCGCCTGCGGTATCGCTCTGTACGACGGCCTGGACCTCCTGCCAATCGAGGAAATATACGGATGCGTTCAGCAGCGCCCGACCGTCGGCGAAGCCGGACTTAATACCTGCTTCATAGCTTACGAGCGTGTCCGGACCAAACTCGAAGTACTGCTCTGGTATCCCGAACAGCGCTTCGCCGACAAACGTGTTGAAACCACCGTAGCGAAAACCCTCGGACCGCGTCGCATAGGCCATCACGTCATCGTTAAAGCGGTATTCCAGCGAAAACTTGGAAAAGAAATCCTGGTCCGACGCAACGCCGTTGGTAACGAATCCAAAGTCGGCGCCACCGAACAAGAACACCTCTCTGTTGTCCACTTCCCAATCGAAGAACCGTCCACCGACAAGCACCCTCAGTTGGTCTGAGAAATCGTAGCTGACTTCCCCGAAAATGGCCTGGTCAGTTCGCTTGATAAGGCCGCCACTTCGAACGTCCTCGACCGGAGCCGGATCATCAAGAGCGAGAAGTGTCGAGTCTATCGTTTCATCGAAGTCCTCGTAGTCATCCAGGTAGAATCCCGCGATCCACTGCAGCGCGCCGTCGGCATTCGACGCAAGCCGAATCTCGTGCGTTGTCGCATCTTCGTCGAGGTTCCGCTCTGTGAGTGCGATCGCGCCTATATCACCGGCAAAGTCGGAGTATCCGCCCTTGTTCGAGTAGACCGAACCTGTGTACCCGAGCGTTCCCCATCCGAGATCGATATCCAGGATAAGGTTGACGAGGTCGTACTGTTGCCTGGCAGGACCAAAGTCTGACGGTTGATCGACGGCGCGGCCTGGTACAGCAAGATCGATGTATGTTGGTGCGTCGGCGTCCAGGTCATTGCCGTGATAGATGAGCGTCGCCGTCGCGTTGTCAGTCATGTTCCAGAGTGCTGATACACGCCACGCAGATTCATCGACGTTGTTGATTCCCTCACTTGAGGTACGCACATTGGTGATGAAACCGGACTCGTCAATTATATGTCCCGCGATTCTTACAGCAAAAACGTCGTCGACGAGCGGAATATTGAACACGCCGCTTACTCGTTGACTCAGGTCGCTGTCATCCTTGGTTGTGTAGAAATCGGCCTGGACATTGCCTTCCATACGGCTTGGGTCCGGTCGATTGGACCGAAAGTAGATGAGGCCACCGATCGACTGGGCGCCCCACAGAGTGCCTTGTGGACCGCGCAGGACTGCTGCCTCTGCAATATCGAACAGTCTGTATGAATTGCCAAAGTGTGGTGCGCCGTCAAGGTACTGCGCGACGACGCCGACAGTATTGTCCGCGACAGTTGACAGGCCGCGAATAGACGCGACCTCGTTGCTTCGCCCGGGTCCGCCGTCGTTCAAGAAGTTTGTGCCCGGTACCTGGGTTATGAAGTCATCAAAGTCCAGCACGTCGAGCCGCTCCAGTTTGGCGGAATCGAATGCCGTAATGCTGCCGGCCAGGTCCTGAACGCTTTTTGCAGACCGCTTGTCCGCAGTGACGAGGATTTCATCAATCACCCCGTCGTCAGACGACGAGTCTTGGGCAAAGCTTGCCGGCGTGCCGGCCAGCGCCAGAAAAGCGCAGACCGTTACAACCCAATAGTGTTTTTTTGTCATTGGCTTCATGTTATTCGCGCTCCTTATTTAGTCTTCTTCGGGAACCGGGTGCCTCGTAGCAGTATAACCAAATTGATGCATGAGATTTGGCGGCGTACAGACGATCCATCGGCAAGTCGTCTTCTGGCAAACCCTGATTGATGTTTGATTGGAATTGATAGCGGCGCGCAGAATCAAACCACTGACACGCGAATTTTCAGAGCGGTAAGCGGTTGAGTCGATTAATGTTTTTCAACAAGTTACCGGGGGGTTCGTTCCTCGATTGGCAACATGATGCAGGACGATGCAAGGCTAGTTCACGCAAAAATTTTTGCAGCTCTCACTAGCAATACATTTCAACAATTTCACGAAGCCGTCTACGGGGTAAAGTACCGAATTGAGAAGACGTCCTTTGCGACTTCTCCTCGAGAGGCCGAGTAGATGATCAGGGGCCTTGAAATCAGCCACTAACCAAATCGGGCTTGGGAGGATACTTAATCGCATTCGCTTCGATCTTTCCCGCTACAGCTTGCTCAATATCGATATCTAGTTTGTCCGCGATCATTGCCAAATAGATCTGAATGTCTGCTATTTCCGTCGCAACTGCTTCACGATCAACTCGCTCGACCGATTTCGACTCCGCCGCTGTGAGCCACTGGAAATGCTCGAGCAACTCGGCCACCTCGACTGAAAGCGCCATGGAGAGGTTCTTGGGGGAATGAAACTGACCCCAGCCGCGGTCATTCGCGAATTTGCGTAGCTTGACCTGTAGATCTTGGAGGTTCATTTCGCGGCTGCTGGGTGAGTGATCGTCTGAGTATTACGAGGTCCAGCCAGCGATGCAAGCCGGAGGGAAATAGTGGCGCTTAATCGGAAAGCGACAGTATGCCAAGCCCCAGCAAGTACTCAGCAATGGAATTGTATTGCTCTGGGAGACGAGTAGGATCTCGCTCGTCACCAGGCGGCACATAGATAACCATTCCCTGTCGCGCCCTAGTCAATAGCACTCGATAGGCGTTTTTTAAGTACAGGCGTCTATCTTCATCATTGATGAACTGCCATTTGGTCCCCGAGAAGCGCCGATACACCCAGTCGTCATCCTGTCTGAAGAAATTCGGGTCCCATGCGACACAGGTCCAATCCAGCTCAAGCCCCTGCACGTCAAATTCGCTAGCAACATCCTCTAGGTAGTAGGAGGACCGGACGTCCGACTTGTTGTTGAGAAACCAATTCACCGGGTCAATCTTGGCTTTCACGTTCAAGCCATCCGGTTTAAGCCGCAAGGCGCCAGACGAGGCAATAATCCCATAACGCTCGGTACCGCGCGCTTTCCAGCGCAACCACTGCCGCGCTGTCTCTAGGTCTCGCGTCAGGACGATCGGGTAAGACTCTTGGATGGGCTGTAGCACCTTGTATGCCTCGCTCTCGTTCCCATCAAGAATATGCTTGATAACGGCCGATACGGTCTCGGCGCGATATGATCGGACTGAAACCGCGAGATGTAAGTCGTCAGACACGGCAAGTCGGGAAGGATCGATCATGCTCTTTAGGTCCTGCCCCCTGCCGTACTCGAATTCGCGTAGGCGGCCGGGCATGTAGACGTGCCAATCCTGGAATCGATTCGCGAGAGCCGCAAACCACTCTGGAAGCCCCGCTTCGCCAGTATTGATCTCTTGGCCGCCTCCAATGAGACAAATAATGACCGCATAACCCTCGTGCCTGTTCATGACATCGATCAGAAATTCCGGCTCGGACATCGAGAAATCCGGAATACTCCGCTTCGCCTTCATGAAGCGCGCTGCCTGCTCCTGAGTCCAGGCACGCTGGGCCTCGTCGAAGACGGCCACCCGCTCGATGGGCGCCTCCTTAGAAACGAGATTTTCATCTCGAAAGTGGTGGATATTCTGGATGAATACCGAGGTTTCGGATTTTGCGACACTTTTTGTTAGCGACTCGCCTCGCGCTTTCGCCTGCAGCACCTTGTCCCGCGCAAGCGCCTCCCGCAGAACATTAACCAAAGGCCCGTTTCCAGAAAGAAATACCGCGTGCTCACCCTCGTCTATATTGTGACGTTCGTTCGCGATATTGAGGCCGGCGAGCGTTTTCCCGGACCCTGGTACTCCGGTAATAAAACATATCGATTTTCGATTATTGGCTTTCGCATCGGCGATAACGCCATCAATCGCTTTAGCCGTCTTGCTCAGGTTCTCCGCTCCAGCATCTGACCGCGTGATGTCCTTTACATTGTGGCCGCGATACAAAGCTTGAGCGGCCTCAACAATAGTTGGCGTTGGGCTATAGATCGATTCGGCCCACTCTTCGGCATCAAAGCTCGGCTCATCAATCTCGCGAACAGCATTTTCGATCGTAGAAACGAGCGTGTTCTTGTTGACGAGAAGCGTCGAGTAAAGGCCATCACTTGCACGCGAAAGAGAATTGGGTGCCGGCTCAGCCTCGGTTGCGGCAAGCACGGGAACAGTGGCCTTCAGATGAGAACCGGAGTGAAAGTTCTTCAAGTCGAGGCCATAGTCTTCTACTTGGTCAAGTGCGTATCGTGGGTAGGCACGTTCTCCAACTTTGAACTCTATTGCGAAGATTACGCCGCCGAGAATAAATACCGTATCAACTCGCTTCCCCATGCGGGGGATAGCGTACTCAAAGAATAGATGACCTGCCCCATGTCGGTCGGCGGACAAATGTTGTTGAAGTATGGAGATTTGTTCCGACCAGGCAAAACGCTGCTCTTGACTAGTATCGAACGTGTTATTGCGAACGAGCGCGCCCAGGACTTCATTCGCTGAATTGCTCAGAAAGCGGCGAACCGGTGCTGAGTAAAATGAACGATTCAAGTCGCATCCCGATATCGAGATACGAAACTCACTAGGTCAAGGCCGCATGCCTCGCAGACCTGTTCTAACTCTAAGAGGTCAAGCCTCCTTTCCCCTGACTCGTACTTACTAACAAATGACTGCGGCTGGCCGAGTCGCTCGGCAACGTCCCGTTGCCGCAGGCCCTGGTCAATCCGAATTTCTCGCAGAAGCGACAAGTATGGTTTGTGCTTCTGGCTGGCCAATGATTTCTTCATCTGACCAGGATGCTATATCCCTAAATAGGATATCCCAGATTAGGATTCCCGAGCGCGCACTGTGATCACTGTCCTTGTCGGTAGGAAATACGAAGGGAATACTCTTCGTCTCTCAGTCTCAAATGGGCTCAAACAATGGATTGGCTGTGGATAGTAGCTCTAGCTATCGTCTTGATTGCGGGGCTCAAGATAGTTTTCGGTGGCAGAGAGACGCCAAGACGCGCAATTCTCTTCATGCGGCGCGATACGTTGTTCACGGCAGCGGAACGTTCTTTCCTCGGTGTGCTCGACCAGGCGAACGCCGGGCGCTACCGGGTATTTGGAAAAGTTCGCATCGCGGATGTACTTACACCAGTTCGAGGACTGGACAAGAGCACGTGGGCGAAGGCATTCAATCGCATTTCTGCCAAACACTTCGACTTCATTCTTTGCGATCCTCAAACGCTAGAAGTCAAGGCGGTCATCGAGCTGAACGACAGTAGCCATTCGAGCCGCCGACGGATTGAGCGAGACGAGCTCGTCGGGCGGGCATGCGCGGAAGCTGGTTTAGCACTAAGAAACGTAAGAGCGCAGAGAAGCTACGCATTGGAAGCTGTGAGGCAGCTCGTCAACGAGCTTGAAATTGAGCTGCGAGCTCCTGTACCCGAAGGGTCTCAGGGACTACCGTAGGAAGAATGGTGGCCAGGGGCGGAATCGAACCACCGACACGCGGATTTTCAGTCCGCTGCTCTACCAACTGAGCTACCTGGCCTTTCAGGGGTCGCGCGCCGGGGCGCGCTCCTACAAGCTCGTTATCGTGTTGTCGCGGCCATTGGCCGGTCGTACGGGGCGCGAGCGAGCGGGGTATTAGACCGGGGGTGACCCGTTCAGTCAAGGGCAAACCACGCAAGCCCGGGCCTGGGGGCCTTACACCTCGATCACGATCAGGGCTTCGAGGATTTTTACGCTCTCGTTCGGTTTATGGTCTTTCAGGGCCTTGTCGAGGATATAGGTCTCGCCGAGCGTGCCGTAGCATTTCCAGTCCGGGTTGTCCTCGCAGGCGCGGAACGATTCAGACGGCTTTTCACGCTTGATCATGCGCAGCTTGGCATTCTTCCCCGTCTCCTTTACCCAGCGCACGTAGCGCGACTTTTGCTGGTTTTGCGGTGGGTCCGCAGGATCGTGATAGATGATGACATCGTCGTCATAGACCTTCTGCACGTAGCGCCCGTGGCCGACCGGTGCCATGTAGTGTCCGCCGCCGCGTCTCAGGTAGGCAGGCGGCGCGGTGCTGCCCTTCTTGGCGGCCCGTTCCGGCACGTACTCGTACTTGCCGAACAGGTTCACGACGATCGCCCGCTGGTGCAGTGCCGCCTTGATTTCCGCCACCGTCGGCATGCGGTGCTCGACCTGCATCAGTGAGAAGGGCACCTTGTAGCCGGTGAGGTTCCAGGGCTGCGGGTCCGCGGAGTTGGAGATCACCGTGACTTTCTTCACCTTGATGCCCTTTTCCCCGAGGAAGCGGTAGGTGCCGGCGACCAGGTTCTGCATGGTCGTGCCCGAGTCACCCTTGATCGTCCGCATGTAGGGCTCGCTGCCCAGCGTGTTGATCAACTTCACACCGGCGACGATGGGATGTTTTTCCTTGCTGATGTTCTTGAAATGCAGCCTGTCGAGCCACAGCAGGTGATTCGCGACCGACGCGGGGGCGCACATGTTCGCGATGAAGAAGGGCTCATCCTTGTGGATCTCTTTGGGTGTGAACTCCGCCGCGTACGATGGCGGTATCTGCTCGAGCAGTTCCGCGATGGTCATGTTCTGGTTGATGTCGGGGGTGTATTGGATGCGATCGAGGTAGGGCGTTTTTTTCGCGCGCTCGGGTTTGGTTTTCTTGACCCTGGCTGGTTTGGCCGGTATGGCCGGCTCGATGGTTGGCTGCGTGTCGGCCGGTAGTGTGACTGGCGAGAGCGTGATCGCCAGCAGGAGGAGGCACGGGGTGCGTTTGTTCATGGTGGCACCTGGTTGGTCGAGGGCCCGGGGGAGTATAACCCCCGTCGGGGGTTGGGGTCGCTGGCAGTGGCCGGCCGCGGTGGGGGTCGCGGCCTGGGGCCGCTCCTACAGGTATGCATGATCGAAGCGCGTTGGCAGCCGGTCGGCGGTGGGGGTCGCGCGTCGGGACGCGCTCCTACAAGGGACGTGGTGACGGGTGGTTTGTCGCGCGCCGGGGCGCGCTCCTACAGGGGGGATCGGGGACAGTCCTGAAGGGACTGTCCCCGTTTCGTCCTCATCCGGGTTTGGTCAGAACGGGCCGTTGACTATTGTTGGTGCGTTCCAGAACGCAGACCAGACTTCTTCGCTGCGTACGTAATAGACCGTGTCGTCGTGGATGAAGGAGCGGTTCCTGTCTTCGTACGGGAATGTGCTGCTGGTTGCCGGCGGCGCGATCGAGCCTGCCGGTATCAGCGAGGCGATGGCCGGCTGGTTCTTGTCGTGAATCTCGAACAGGAACAGCGCCGCATTGTACTGCGCACCGCTGGCATTACCGTCGTAAATCAGGGCCGGGATCGCCAGCCGGTCGATGCCGTTGACGTCCGCCTGGTAGGTGAATGCATGGCGGTCGTGGTTGGCTTCGCTGTAGGAGCCGGGCCCGCCGAGCAGCTCGCTGCCGCGCGACAGGGGCTGCGAGATGTCGGAGACGTCGAACAGCTCAAGCTTCACGCCACCGCCGGCCGGCGAGCCGAGGCCCAGCAGCAGGTCGTCGGTGACCGGGTGCAGGAAGTCCGAGAAGCCGGTCACCTCGAGTTCACCGGCGAGTTTCGGGTCGGCGGGATCGGCGAGGTCGATGACGTACAGCGGGTCGATGCGCTCGAAGGTGACGGCGTAGGCGCGATCACCGAGGAAGCGCACGCCATACAGCGCTTCGTTGGGCTTGCCGATTTCCTCGGGGCGTTGTGCGTTCGGCAACTCGGCCAGCACCTCGAGCTCGGGCGCCGTGGACGACTCGCGCAGCACGTACAGCTTGTGGTCGACGAAGTCGCTGCTGTCGCGATCGTAAATTGAGGCCAGCACCCGCAGGTCGCCGTTGTGTTCGCTCATGCGAAAGTCGGCCTGGCCGCCGCGCCACAGCTGGCCGTCGATGTCGGCGGAGCCGCGGTAGGACAGCGCCGTGCCGGACAGCGCAAACTTGTGTATGCGCGTCTGCGCAGTGTCGTTGGCCGGGTCGTAGACGATCTTCGTGAAGTAGAGACTCTGCTCCGACACGTAAATGCCGTAGGCGTCTTCGTCGTAGCAGGACGTGGTGAACGCGGTCGGGTTATCGACCGGCACCGCCGTTACGCTGGTGATGACCGGGTAGCCGACGTCGTCATCGGTGCCGATGAAACAGCGACCCGGGTCGACGAGTGTTCGTTCCACGCCGTTGACGCGCACTTTCGGCAGCAGCTCGTCGAGCGAGACGTTCGCGAGCACGGCTTCGTTCTGCGCCTGCTCTGCCGCGTTGGTGACGTTGTACAGGAGCCCGTCGATGCCGGGCGAGTAGCGACTCACGATGTACACGACGTTACCGACGCGACGGCTCTCGACGAACACGCCATCGATGCTGACGTCGGCCTCCAGCGTCGGCGATGCCGGGTCTGCCACGTCATACACCTGGAAGCCGAGCTTCTCGGGCGCCCAGATGGCGAAGCTGGTGAAGAAATCGCCGTAGCCGCCGTACATCAGCGTCGCGGTCAGCGCCAGCATGCGCTCGCCCTCGAGGAACATGCCCTGCACGGACACGTCGTCGGCCAGCGGGATGGTGCCCGCCAGCGTCGCGCTGCCGTTCGCCGGGTCGGTGGCGAGGATACGAATCGATGCATTGGCCGGCTGGCCCGTATTGGTGGCACCGTCGCTGCCACCCGGCGAGGAAGCAGCAGGGCAGGTAGCGACGCGGCGCAATGTAGAGATGCGAGCCGTCGTAGCGCACGGCGTCGAACTCGTCGACGTTGGCCTCCTGGGTGTAGGTGCCGGTGAAGTTGCCGCTGCCGGCGTCGCCGGCCGTGCTCGAGGCGAGCGGTGACTCCGCGGCGTTGCCGGAGCTGATCGTCGTGAAGCCCGACTTGATCGCGGCCTCCAGCTCGGCGGCATCCGCCACCGGCTTGAGGGCGCCGAGGATCGGTTGATCGGGGTCGACGGCGGGCGCGGAAGAGCTGCCGCCGCAGCCGGCTGTCAGCAGGGTGACGAGGAGGAGAGTGACGGCCGGTGCAAAAGGTCTACGGTTCATGGTGTTTCTCCCGTTTGGTCCGGACATGATCCGGGGCCAGATCGGCAAAACGTTGGTGCAGAAGTCTGTTCTTCATTGGCGCTGGTTGTAAAGGTAGCGCTTTGCGGATTTGACCATTGCGAGAGGGCTTCGTTCGGGGATGGGGGATAACGGGTCTTTGGGGTCGCGGCTGTAGGAGCGCCCCATTGGGCGCGAAGCGCAGCGGCGGCCGCAAGGCCGCTTCATGGCCTGGCACGGTCGCGGCCAGTGGCCGCTCCTACAGGCGTGGCCAGAACGGCATTCCCTGTAGGAGCGCCCCTTTGGGCGCGAAGCGCAGCGGCGGCCGCAAGGCCGCTTCATGGCCCGGCACGGTCGCGGCCTGGGGCCGCTCCTACAGGTATGGGGCCGAAGCGCATTGGCAACGGCCGGCAATGATATGCTGTGGTGTCACGTCCATTGAGGGCAGGCACGTGAACGAAGATCTCCTGCAGGGCTTTTATCTTGGCGACATTCTTGTCGAGCCGCTGAAGGGACAGGTAACGGGACGATCCGGAGCACATCACCTGCCGCCGAAGGCCATCGAGGTCTTGTTGTGCCTGGCGCGATCGCCCCTCGAGCTGGTAACGCGCGAGACGCTGCTCGACACCGTGTGGGGGTCAGGTCACCACAGCTCGGAGGTTTTGAGCCACGCCGTCGGCGAGATCCGCAAGGCACTCGACGACCATGCCGACGATCCCGTGTTCATCCAGACACTGCCACGGCGCGGCTATCGTCTCGCCGTCGAGCCGGAGCTCGCTGCGGAGCACAGTGCCAGCGTGGTCATCGGCGCGAAGGACGGTGCGAGGCCCGGCGACATCGGTCTGTTCGAAAACCTGAAACGACGCGGCGTCCTCGAGACGGCCATTGCCTACCTCATCGTCGGCTGGCTGTTGATCCAGGTTGCCGACATCGTTTTCGGGCAGCTGCACTTGCCCGACTGGGCGGCGACTTTCGTCACCGTGCTCGTCATCGCCGGCTTTCCGATCGCCATCGTGCTGTCCTGGTTCCTGGAATTTCGGGACGGCCGTGCCGTCGTCCACAAGCTCTCCGCCGCCGGCGCCCGCAGACGACGTTTCAGTCGCACCTATGTGTCCGTTATCGGCGCACTGGCGCTGGCGGGCGTCGGCGTCTACATCTACGACCAGAGCGTTGGCTTGCCGCGCGCCGCGCCGGCTGCGCCGATTGCGCGTGAAATCGAGGTGCAGCCGCCGCCGATCGTCGAAAATTCCTTCGCCGTGTTGCCGTTCGTAAACCTCGACGGCAGCACCGAGACACAGATCTTCGCGGATGGTCTCGTCGACGACGTCATCTCGCAGCTCTCGCGGGTGCCCGGCCTTCGTGTTGCGTCGCGCGGCGATGCGTTCACGCTGGCGCCCAACAGCGCATCGAAGATCGTACGCGACCGGCTTCGGGTGGCGATGTACATCGAAGGCAGCGTGGAGATGGCGGCAAACATGCTGCGCGTTACGGTGCAGATGATCGACTCGGAGACCGGCTTTCATATCCTGTCCCGCCGGTTCGACAGGCCGCGTGAAGACTTCTTTGAGGTGCGTGACGAAATTACCAACCTCACCGTCGCCAACGTGCGCGTTGCGCTGCCGCCCGACCTGCGCGCCTCATCGCTGAAGGTCATCGAAGACCCGTCGCTCGACGCCTACGTTTTATACCGGCGTGGTATAGAGGCGGCCCGACTTCCGATCTCTATGGATACGATATCGACGGCGCTGGGCTGGTTCGACGCGGCGCTCAACGTCGACCCGGAATACGCGGCGGCGCACGCCGGAAAGTGCAGCGTGTACGTCAATGCCTATGGTGAGGTGGATGACGCCTCGTTCATATCCAGGGCGGAATCGTCCTGCGGCACGGCGCTCGCGCTCAACCCCAACCTGGACATTGTGCATACCGCGCTCGGTGACCTGTATTTGTCGACGGGACAGCATCAGCAGGCCGCCGAGGCCTACTTGCGAGCGCTTGCCAACGACCCGTCGAACGTTGCGGCATTGACCGGCCTCGGCAGAACCTATCAACGCCTGAATCGCCTGGACGAGGCAGAGGCCAGCCTGCGCAAGGCGGCAGACATTCATCCCGGTGACGCATCGGCGCTTACCAACCTCGGCGGCTACCTTTACCAAACGGGACGCTTCGCCGAAGCGGCGACGCAGTACGAGTATCTCGTGGCACTCGAGCCGGAAAACACGCGTGCGATCTCGAATCTCGCCTCGTCCTACATGTTGATGGGCGACTTCCTGGCCGCGGCGGCGGCCTTCGAGAGGGCGCTGGAGGTCGCACCGACGAAAACCACGTACAGCAATCTCGGCATGCTGTACTACTACCTGGGTGACCTCGATGCGGCCATCGAAACCCATCGCAAGGCCGTCAGCCTGCAGCCCAACGATTATCTCGCGAAGTCGAACCTCGGTGACGCTCTCTGGATCGCCGGGGCCAAGGATGAAGCGAGACAGGAATTTCAGACGGCACGCACGCTGGCGCTGGGCGCGCTGGACGTCAACCCGAATGACCCGCTGACGCTCATGGATCTTGCCTGGATCCAGGCCTCCCTTGATGAACACGATGCGGCCGATGAACTCATCGCAAAAGCGATCCGGCTCCAACCGAACGATCCCTATGTCTATTACATCGAGGGCCTGATGCGTAACCGGCAAGGCAAGACGCCGGAGGCGCTTGACGCGTTCGAGAAGGCGGTCGAGAAGGGCTATTCGGAAATCATGCTTGCCGGCGATCCGAACCTGTCCAACCTCAGGGACAGCACCAGCTTCAAGGAGATTGTGAACCCGCCGAATTAGGCGTACGGCGTGGCTCCTCCACACATTCGCTGTTTTTCGGTTAGCGAAGTGCACGGAGTCGAAGCCACGCAGAATCCGACAAAAGGAGAGACAACAATGACGACAAGAATCCTGTTTGTTTTGTTACTGAGCGGCCTGACGGCAGCCTGCGCCGGACCGACGGTCAACAACAACCCCGCCCTGGCAAACTGCAAGTCGCAGTTTCCCTGGTTTTGTAAGGGCGAGTCCAATGCCCCGACCATCATTGTCAATACAAGATCGAAGAGCCTTTCGGCCAGTCCTTACTGCACCAAGGCAATTCCAGGATCCGAACTGGTCTTCAGGATCACGCCAAGAAACAGCAAGGCCATAGGTCAGGTGGAAATTCTCCCGAAGGATACTGCCCACACCTGGCTGCAAGGCAAGAACGACCCCGACCAGAACTTCATCTATATCACCGTTCCGCCGGTTCTCGGTGAAGACGAAAAGTATTTCTACGGCATAAAGACGGATACCGATTGTGTCGATCCCAGGGTGCACGTCGAGAAGTAGCTTCCTGGATGGGCGCGGTCGCGGCCGGTGGCCGCTCCTACAGGCGCGTCGGGGACTGTCCCGGTGTGGCCAGACCTTGTCGCACCGGGTCGTGGCCAGAACGGCGTTCCTGTAGGAGCGCCCCATTGGGCGCGAAGCGCAGCGGCGGCCGCAAGGCCGCTTCATGGCCCGGCACGGCCAGCCGCACGGTCGCGGCCTGGGGCCGCTCCTACAGGCGCGTCGGGGACTGCCCCGTTGTGTCCAAACCCTGTCGCATCGGGTCGCGGCCTGGCCCGGGTGTCGCGCGCCGGGGCGCGCTCCTACAAAAAAAGGCCGGGCGAATGCCCGGCCTGACTCTTGCCTGATACCCAGGGGGGTTGTTGGGAGTCTCAGGCAGCTTTGAGGGCATCCTCGGCGGAGAGATATTTGTAACCGAGGTCACGAGCAACCGCTTCGTGATTGACATGCCCTGCATGAACGTTCAAACCATTCGCCAGGTGCGGGTCGCGCGTGAGCGCTTGCCGCCAGCCCAGGTTCGCGAGCTGCTTGACGAAAGGTAGGGTCGCATTCGTTAGCGCGAACGTGCTGGTGCGCGGTACCGCGCCCGGCATATTCGTTACGCAATAGTGAACAACCTCGTCGACAACGTAGGTCGGGTCGGCGTGTGTCGTCGGACGGCTCGTTTCGAAACAGCCACCCTGGTCGATCGAGATGTCGACCATGACGGCGCCCGCATTCATGTCCTTGACGTTCTGCGCGGTAACCAGCTTCGGTGCGGCTGCACCCGCGACCAGGACGGCACCGATGATCAGGTCGGACTCGACGCTGAGCTCGTCGATGATGTGCTTGGTCGAGTAGACCGTGCGCACGCGGCCGCCCCAGATGTCATCCAGCTGCCGCAGCCGCGGCAACGAGCGATCGAGGATAGTAACCGCTGCACCGAGACCGACCGCCATGTCGGCGGCGTTCGCACCGGCGACACCGCCGCCGACGACCAGGACCTTGGCAGGTCGCACACCGGGCACGCCGCCGAGCAGGATGCCGCGGCCGCCGTATGCTTTCTGCAGACAGACCGCGCCCGCCTGTATCGACAGCCGGCCGGCAACTTCCGACATGGGTGTCAGCAACGGCAGTGAGCCGTCTTTCGCGGTGACCGTTTCGTAAGCAATAGCGGTAGTACCGGACTTGACCAGCGCTTCGGTCTGCTTGGGGTCGGCGGCGAGATGCAGGTAGGTGAACAACACCTGGCCTTTCCTGCAGCATCTCGCACTCGTTGAGCTGCGGCTCCTTGACCTTGACGATCATGTCCGCGGCATCGAAAACCTGTTTTGCCTCGGCCAGCACGGTGGCACCGGCGGCTTCGTAATCCGCATCCGTGACACCGATACCGGCTCCGGCGTTCGTCTCGACGAAGACTTCGTGGCCATCGCCGATCACTTCGTGGACGCCCGCAGGGGTCATGCCGACTCGAAACTCGAGCGTCTTGATCTCTTTTGGTACTCCGATTTTCATGGCTCTCTCCAGACCTGAAACCGTAATTGTTATGCGTGTACTGTAGCCGTTGCCTGCGGTGCCTGCTTGCGATTTGGCTGACAAACAGGTCCGTTTGTGGCAGATTCTGCGGTCTCAAGTCATTTTTGTGAAGGATTCCTGCGATATGCTGGACAGATACGACAAGTTGATCCTCGAGGCCCTGCAAAAGGACGGCCGCATCAGCAACGTGCAGCTGGCCAGCCTCGTCAGCCTTTCCGAGTCCGCCTGCCTGCGGCGGGTACGCACTCTCGAGGAATCTGGCATCATCGAGCGCTATGCGGCGCTCGTCAGCCAGGGGAAAGTGGCGCTCTCCGGCAATGTCTTCGTGCATATCGGGCTGCAGCGCGAGGAAGAAAGCGAGCTCGCCGCGTTCGAGAATGCCGTGCGCAATATCCCCGAGGTCATGGAGTGTTTTCTCATGACGGGGGAATTCGACTACCTGTTACGGGTCGTAGTGTCAGACATGGCGGATTTCGAGCGACTGCACAGGGATGCACTCACGCGATTGCCCGGCGTCGCTCGCGTCAACTCGAGTGTTGCCATCCGCACCGTACAGAAGAAAACCGAGCTACCGCTACGCTGAGCAATGCTATCTCTTTTGAAAAAACCGGCCGACGCCCTGTCCGACCGTTTCTTGAGCGTTCGCGGCCTTACGCTTGCACTCATTGCCGACCTCGAGCCGGAAGACAGCGTCGTGCAGACCATGCCGGATGTGAGCCCGACGAAGTGGCACCTGGCGCATGTCACCTGGTTCTTCGAGCGCTTCGTGCTGGAGCCGCATCTTCCCGGATACCGGCGCTTCAATGAGCAGTACCACTTTCTCTTCAACTCCTATTACCACACGGCCGGTAACATGCACGCGCGGCCGAAGCGCGGCCTGTTGTCCCGGCCGACCCTGTTCGAGATCCTCGACTATCGACATCATGTCGACGGGGCGATGCTCGAGCTGCTGCAGATGCGAGGCGGCGATGCGGAGGTCAGCCAGCTCACGACGCTCGGCCTGAACCACGAGCAGCAACACCAGGAGCTGTTGCTGACCGATATCAAGCACGTCTTTTCCTGCAATCCGCTGCAAGCCGGCACTGCGGGCATCGTTACCGACAATGGCGAGCGTTGCCGTGGCGGACTACGGCTACTCGAACGGCGCCAGCGGCATTCATCCGATTGGTGCAAGCGGCGACGGCTTTTTCTTCGACAACGAAACGCCGCAGCACGACGCCTTGCTGCAGGAACACCGGATCGGCAATCGTCTTGTCACAAACGCCGAGTACCGTGCGTTCATCGACGAGGGCGCCTACTCGACGCCGGAGCTCTGGCTGTCCGACGGTTGGGCCGTCGTACAGGAGCGCGGCTGGCAACGGCCGCTGTATTGGGATGAATCGCTGCAAACAGAATTTACGCTCGGTGGCGTGCGCGAAATCGACGGTAACGCACCCGTCTGTCACGTCAGCTATTACGAGGCGGATGCATTCGCGCGCTGGGCCGGCGCGCGGCTGCCCACGGAGTTCGAGTGGGAGCGCGCCGCCGCGCTGGAAACGGTGGAGGGCAACCTGCTGGATGCCGGCGTCCTGCACCCGGCCGCGAGCCACAGCCGGCAGTTTTTCGGCGATGTCTGGGAATGGACGTCCTCGTCCTACGCGCCCTATCCCGGCTTCACGCCGCTGGCGGGTTCGCTCGGCGAATACAACGGCAAGTTCATGTGCAACCAGATGACCGTACGCGGCGGATCCTGCGTGACTTCCGCCGATCATGTTCGCGCGAGCTATCGCAGCTTCTTCTACCCGGATGCGCGCTGGCAGTTTCTTGGCATACGGCTGGCGAAGGATGGCAACGGATAATGACCAGCGAGCTGCGGGAAATTGTCGCGGGACTGAGCCGGGATCAGAAGGCGATATCGCCGAAGTTCTTCTACGACGAGCGCGGCTCGCGGCTGTTCGACCGGATCACGGAGCTGCCGGAATACTACCTCACCGATGCGGAGCTCGAGATCATGCGCGACAGTGTCGACGAGATGGCGGCACTCATCGGCGAGACCGCCAGCCTTATCGAACTGGGTAGCGGCTCCAGCCTGAAGACACGCATATTGCTGCAGAACCTGGATAATCTCGCCGCTTATGTGCCGGTGGACATTTCCGAGGAACATTTGTATGCGTCGGCCGCGCAGCTCAGAGAGGAGTTTCCGGCGATCGACATTCGACCCGTCGTCGCCGACTTCACACGGACGTTTACACTGCCGACGCCGGCGATCATGCCGGAGCGGAACGTCGTCTATTTCCCGGGCTCCACCATCGGCAATTTCGAACACAAAATGGCGATGCAGCTGCTGCGGGTCATGTACGAGGAAGCGGGTGAAAACGGCGCGCTCCTCATCGGCGTGGACCTGCAGAAGGATCCCGACGTCATCGATCGCGCCTACAATGATTCCGCCGGCGTCACCGCCGAGTTCAACCTCAACATGCTGCGGCATCTCAACGAGAGCTACGGCGCGAACTTCGACCTCGACGCCTTCGAACACAGTGCCGTGTATGACGAGGATGAGGGCCGCGTCGTGATCGAGCTGGTCAGCCAGGCCGAACAGACGGTCGAGATCGCCGACAAGGAATTCGAACTCGCCGACGGCGAAACCATTCTCACCGAGTATTCACACAAGTACACGCTGCGCGGTTTCGCGGAAATGGCGAAAGCGGCCGGTTTCGCGGTGGAGAAAGTCTGGACCGATGCGGAGCGACTATTCAGCGTGCAGTACTGCACGCGGGTGTAGCGGGTCGCGCGTCGGGACGCGCTCCTACAGGCCGTGGTGGCGGGATCGACGCCTTGTAGGAGCGCGCCCTGGCGCGCGAAGCAAAGCGGTGGCCGGACCGATGCATTGTAGGAGCGCGCCCTGGCGCGCGAAGCGAAGCGGCAGCCGCCAGGCTGCTGATGATTTTGCGTTCTTCGCGTGTACGGTCGCCCGCCGGGGCGGGCTCCTACAGGCCGTGGTGGCGGGATCGACGCCTTGTAGGAGCGCGCCCTGGCGCGCGAAGCAAAGCGGTGGCCTGACCGATGCATTGTAGGAGCGCGCCCTGGCGCGCGAAGCGAAGCAGCAGCCGCCAAGCTGATCGATGTTTGAATGCCTCGTTCGGTCGCGGCCAATGGCCGCTCCTACAGGTAACTACGATCAACGCATTGCGGCAGCCGCTCCTGCAATTGCCTTATTTCGGCGGCGGAACGAATTCCTTGGGCGCGGCCGAACCGCCTTCGAAGAAAAACTTCTCCATCTCCGTCTCGAGGAACTTGCGTGCATCGGGCTCTATCGGTGACAGGCGGTATTCGTTGATCAGCATGGTCTGGTGACTCAGCCATCGCTGCCAGGCTGTCTTGGACACGTTGTCGTAAATTCGTTGCCCGAGCTCTCCCGGGTACGGCGCATAGTCGAGGCCCTCTGCGCCCTCTCCCAACATGACACACTTAATCGTTCGTGACATTGCTACTCATCCTCGGTTAATTCCCTGTTTGCATGCTCTGATGGTTCAGCTGATCCAATAATTTTCTGACCGGCGCCGCGATTCCGCCGGGCGGTGCGTCTTCGAGCCGGTACCAGGTCGTGGTGTCGCTGTCGGCTACTTTACTCAAAGGCGACTCGACCCGCACGAGTATCGGCTGTATATCGAGGTCGTAGTGGCTGAAGCTGTGGCGCAGCGGTTGCCATGACTCACTCGTCGACGCCGTCGCATCAAGTACGTCCCGACACCAGTTTTCGATACTGCGATCGCCCAGTTCCGGCAGGCTCCACAGCCCGCCCCAGATGCCCGCCTCGGGCCGGCGTTCGAGGTACACGCGCCCGGCACTCCGTGCGATCAGCATCGTGGTCTGCCGCAACGGCTTTTCCTTCCTCGGTTTGCGGCCCGGGTACTCGGCAACCGCATCCGACGCATGCGCCTCGCAGTCGCTCGCGACCGGGCAGCGGCCGCAGGCCGGATTGCTGCGCGTGCACAGCGTTGCGCCGAGATCCATGATCGCCTGGGTATAGGCGCTGACGCGCATCTCCGGCGTGTGCCGCTCCGCGAGCTCCCAGAGCTGCCGCATTACCGTTGTCTTTCCCGGCCATCCGCCGATAGCCGCGTGTCGCGCCAGTACCCGTTTGACGTTGCCGTCGAGTATCGGGTGCCGCTGGTCGCGCGACAGGGACAGGATAGCGCCGGCGGTCGAGCGTCCGATGCCGGGCAGCGCCGTCACCGCGTCGATGGCATCGGGAAACACGCCGCCGTGCTCGCTCATGATCACGCCGGCGGCGCGATGCAGGTTGCGAGCGCGGGCGTAGTAGCCGAGACCCGACCAGTGATGCAGCACGTCGTCGGGTTTCGCATTCGCGAGCGCATCGACGGTCGGAAAGCTGTCGATGAAACGCTCGAAGTAGGGAATGACGGTTTGCACCTGGGTCTGCTGCAGCATGATCTCGGAGACCCAGATCGGGTACGGATCCCTGCCCTGCTGCCAGGGAAGGTCCTTGCGGCCGTGTTCGTCGAACCACGTCAGCAGGCGATCGGAAAAGCTACTCAACGATCGAATCCTCGTCGACCCGGATGGCCCGCGCGATCGCCTCGATCCTGTCGATGGCCTCACCGCCGTTGTTCCTGAACTTGCGCTTGATCAGGTAGGGCCCGATGCCGGGCGGCACCCAGAAGTCGGGCTCCATCAGCAGCTGGTAAGTGACGACGGTGCCGCCGTTTTCAGGCGCGAACGTCCAGGTTTCGCGGGCCAGCCGAAAGTCGCTTATCTCGGGGTTGGCAACGGCGCGCAGTTCCCTGTTCGCCCTCAGTTCGACATAGCCCTGTCGAACGAAGGACTTGCAGAAGAACAACAGGCAACCCTCGTTACGCACGAAATAACCGGGTCGACCGAGTTCGTCGGCGGCGATGTTGCGCGACTCCGCGATCGCGCTGGAAAACTTCGTCGACAGGTCCCAGTCGCGGAAGACCGCGTATACCTGCTCGATCGACGCATCGAACCAGACCTCGGAAGCGATCGAATAGCGGCCCTTGTGATGCTGGACGTCGATGCTGCGCAGTTCGGCCGCGTTGGCCGCGCCCAGCCACAGCGCGCAGGCCAGCAGGGGCAGTGCGGCGGGCCTCACTTTTTGAACAGGTCCTTGAGCTTGTCTTTCAGCTGGTCTTCGACGCTTTCTTCTTCGGGCGCTTCTTCCGGCACTTCACCGGGCGCGCCTTCGGCCGGCGGCGCAGCGTCCGCCGGTGCCACGGTTTCAGCCGGCGGCGCTTCCTTCTTGCCGCCACCGAGCAGCCGGTCAAGTACGCGGCCCTTGATCTCGTCCTCGACGCGTTTGCGCAGCAGTTTCTCCACGTCCGGCTTCACGCTCGGTGCGCTTAAGGGGCCGGTGATCTTCAACGGCACGACGGCCTCCGTGAAGTCGGCGAGCTCTGCCTCGGTGACGTCCGGCAGCGCTTCCGGGCGCTCCAGCACGCGCGCAACCAGGCTGTAGTTGACCGTGGCCGCGGCGAGGTCGACCGTGCCACTACCGCTCAGACGCATGAACGGCAGCTCGGCCGCCAGGTCGTCGTTGCGCATGACGCCGTCGGTCACCACGCCGCTGGCGCTGACCGAACTGAATCGCGTGCGCGGCGGCTGGCTCGGTTTCGGCGCGGCGCCACCTTTGAGCAGCGCCCGGGCACGACGCAGTTCGTACCAGATGTCGGTGCCTTCGTAGGCGCCGTCGGTCAGCGTGAACGACATGTTGCCGGCAAGGCTCCTCTGCACGGCGGACATGTCGCTGCCGCGGCCGCTGAGTGTGAATGCGCCGCTGATCGTGCCGGTGATGTTTTCCTTTTTGAACATCGCCCGGGCGAGGTCAGCGAGCTGCACGTCCTGGATTTTCTCATCGACGGAAAGTACGGGCGCTGCGCCGGATGCGTCGATTCGCACGTCGCCGCTGTAGCTGCCGCCGAAAAGGTTTGCCGTCACGGGATTGAGGCGCAGGCGGCCGTTCGCGACGTTGAGACCGAGCACGACCTTGTCGAAGCGCATCTCGCCGAGCGACGCCGTCTTCAGGCGAAGGTCGCCGCGCGCGTTGAAGCCGCGGATCAGGTCCGCGGGAATCTCGACGGGCACCACCTCGCCGGCACCGCCTGCGTCAGCCCCGCCCGCAGGTTCCATGTAGCGGGCAAGATCGATCTCATCCGCATCCAGGTTGAAACTGTAGGTGCCGTTGCTGATTCGCGGCGCCGACAACGTGCCTGTCAGCGTCGTGTCGTCGAGTTTGACGTTGAGGTCGCGGAGCTCGATCGCCTTCGCCGTGACCGTGGCGTTCGCATCGACGATGACGCGGCTGAGTGCGCCGGGGTCCGCGGTTTCGGGCACGTCGATATCGAGCAGCGTCATCAGGCTGCGCGGCGAAAACGCGTCGACCGCGATTTTGCCTTTGGGCAGGATCGAGCCGGCGTACGAGAAGGGTTCGAGATCCGCCTTGATATCGATGCCGAGTATTTTGAGCCTGAGCGGTTGTACGCTTGCCGTCTCGTCTTTGGTCCTGAGCTCGATACCGGGCGTCTCGAACTCGAGGCGCGTCGGTGAGGTCGCGATGCCTTCGACGACACCCTCCACGTCCAGGCCGTCGAACACGACCAGCCCCTCTTTGAGGTCGAACGACATCACGGTGTCGATGTCGATGTTGCCGCTGATGCCCATCGGCTGCGTGTCGAACAGGAACGAACCCTTCGCCGGCACCGGCCGGCCATCATCGGACACGCGACCCAGCTGCATGGCCATCTTGCTGAGCAGGTAGGTGTCGCCGGACTGCCTGTCGCGATAGCTGATGGTCGTGTCGCTGACATCGACACCGGCTATCTCGATGGCGCTGCCGCGGCCCCCTGAATCGGAGCTTGTCGTTTCGCTGTCGCTTAAGAAATCGTCCCAGTTGCTGCGGCCGTTCTTCGCGACTTCGAGATTGAGATTGAGCGACTCGAGTTCGGCGGTATCGATGACGATCTCCTGGCGGAACAACATCGGCAGCAACCGGATGCTGAGCTTCGCCCGCTCGAACTCCGCAAAGGGCTCGTCGCCGAAGCCCGGCGCGTTGCCGAGCGTGGTGCGTCCGACCTCGATCGCGAACCAGGGGAAGATCGCCAGCGAGACGTCGCCCTCGATGACGAGTTCGCGCCCGGTCTTCTCGCTGACGGTGGCAGCGACCTCGTCACGGAAGTCGTTGGCATCGAAGAACAGCAGGAAATACGCCGCTCCGATGATGAACAGGGTGATCAGCGCGAGGAGCAGCCCCGCGAATACTTTGCTAACTCGGCTCATTTTGGGGCCTTTGGCTGGCGAACAGCTAAGACTATCAAACTGGGTCCGGTTTCGTCGTATTCAAGACCGCGCGCCGCACGCAGACGGCCGGGTCGGCGTCGGGACGTACGCCAGCCGCTTGAAAGAGACCCAATGAGTATGAGTCTCTTTCAACGCGCGGTTAGTCGCGGCAGAGCGTAACGCCACCATTCATCGTGGAAATATCGATCCGGCCGTCGCCGTCGCCTTCGGTAAAGTCGAGGCTCCAGCCCGGGCTGTATTTGCTCGTGCGCTCGGCCTCGGGGCCGAAGCAATTGCGAATCTTGCCGTTGAACGTGCTGATATCGATACGGGCCGAAACGGGGCCGACGAGTTCGACATCCACGTCACCGTTGACGGTCTCGGCATGCAGCTTGCCACCCTTTCTGAGCGCCGCATGGAATACCAGCTCTCCGTTGACCGTGCCGAGGTCGACGCGGCCGAACGATCCCTGGTCGACGATAACGTCACCGCTGACCGACTGGCCGTTGACCGTGCCCGCCACGCGAAACAGCGTGACGTCACCCGAAACGGTGCTGGCCGTCGTTTCGCCGTTTTTGCTGTCACCGTTCACCTCGACGTCGCCGCTCACGGTTTCCGCCGTGACGTCAGCGCCGGCGGTTTCCGTGATCACATCGCCGCTTACCGTGTGCAGGCGCTGCTCGCCGCGCACATCGGATACGGTGATGTCGGCACTGACCGCGCCAACGTCGATGGAACTGTTTTCCGGGACGCTGACGTGCAGGTCACTGTCGATGCCGCGAGACGAACGCTTCGGAACCTTTACCTTGATCGTTACCTTGTCGCCGTCGCGGTCGAGGACCAGTTCCTCGACATTTTTTCCAAGTTCGCCGGTCACCTCGACCTGCTTGCGCGACCAGCCGCGGACGGTAACGGAGCCCGCGATATTCGAGATATCGACATGCCCGTCGGGCGCCGCATCGATGGTCCGGTCAATGTCCTCCGCAAACGCGGGCAGCGCCAGCAGCAGACCTGCCATAAACGTGATTATCTTTTTCATCATGTTTCTCTCTCAAATTTCCAGCCGGCATCAAGACCGACTAGACGTCATTCCTCATCATTACGTTTCGCGTCAGGCCGCCCACCCGGCGAAGCAGCGAGAGCTGCTCCCGGTAAGCCATCAGCAGCTTGGACTGCAGCAAGGCATTGTCGGGCTCCTCGGCGAGTGCCTCGTTGATCTCGAAAATCGCCTTTTGCACGACCGCGATGTTTTCCCGGATGTCGGCGCGCGACTGCGGCGAGAGTCGTGCCAGCTCTTCGTCGAGCTGTTCGGCGAGCCGGTCGCGTGCATCCTGAAAGTCGGCGCCGAGATTGTAGTGGCCGCCGAACGATGTCTGTTCGAACATCAGCTCCGTCGTAACCTGGGTCATCGGCTGCCGTGGTTCCTTTACCGCAACGTAGGTTATTGCCGACGATGCGCCAACGAGCAGCACTACGGCCGCGGCCTGCGCGAACATCGGCGTCCAGCGCCCGCGCCGCGGCGTCTGAATCGCGGCTTCGATGCCCGGCCACAGGTCCCGCCCGGGCGTGATTTCGGTCGCCAGCCGGCTGGCGTCCAGTGTCAGTTTGTCGTCTTTCATGTCGTTCATGTCTCGTATCCCTGCTCCTGCAGCTGCTGGCTCAGCAATCGGCGTGCGCGATGCAGCTGCGCTTTGCTCGTGCCCGTCGCGATGCCGAGCATATCGCCGGTCTCGTCGTGGCTGTAGCCGTAAACGGCGTGTAAAACGAACACGTGCCTTGCACCCGAAGGAAGCCGGTTAACCGCGTCCGAAAGGTCGCGTAACTCGCCGGAATCGTCGGCAACAAACGTGGCCGCGGACGTGTCTGACACCGCCTCGATCCTGTCCTGCTCGCGTTTCGATTTCCTGATGCGCCCCAATACCGTGTTGACGGCAACGCGGTGCAGCCAGGTCGAAAACCGGGCGTCGCCACGAAACTTGTCAAGCTGTTTCCACGCCTGGATGAAAGCCTCCTGTGTGCAGTCTTCCGCTTCGCTGACATTGCCGGTCATCCTCAGGCAGAGCCCATAAACCTTGTCCACGTGCAGTCGATAGAGCGACTCGAACGCCTTGCTGTCGGAGCGCTGGGCCTGGCGTATCCAGAGCGCCTCTTCAGCGACGGTGTCTGTACTCATTGCAACCATTGTCCGACTATAGTCGCTGCTGTTTGCGGTCAAAAGCGCGGCCAAGTGCTTTTTCTCCCTTTATCCTGATTGTTGGATGCCCCTGTTGCGCAATTGGTTTGAAACCGGCGATATCTGCTCAAGAAAATCGATCGGTAAAAAAGTCCGACAAGCGACTGTCTTTGCTGGCTATTCTGGTATTATGCGACTGGCCCGTAACGAGCCACGCCGACGCCTGGCTTAACCGAAGAACGAAAACAACATATGGCACCCACAGTTGCTTGCCCGTTTTCAGCAGAAATTGATGAAACTACGGGTAAGTTGCCACCAGCGGTTTCGACGCGCTGATGTCCGGGCACTCGATTCTGTACCTCGGCCGGGGTGAATTCGCGACCGAATACCTGGGTGAATTGCAGACACTTCCCTGCTGCACGATGCTCACCCGTAGTGCCACGCTCAAGCTGCCGGAAGATGCAGCATTCATGGTTGACATCGTGCTGCTGGAGATCGGGCCGACGATCGCGCAGTCCGGCCAGTCGCTCGGCGACGTCATTCAGACGCTGCGACCCTACCCGGTTGTCGCACTGACACAAAAACAGCACGAACATCGGGGCATCGCCGCGGTAGCCGCCGGCGCCGAAGCCTATCTCTGCGTCGACGACGTTACCGTCGACGACCAGGACGCCATTTTCGATCACGCGGTGCAGCGCAGCCAGCTGAAGCGCAGGCTGTCGGACACCGACATGACGGTGCTGTCAATTCTGAAGGACGTCAATGACGGCGTTATTGTCGTCGACAAGGCCGGCCACGTACTCGACATCAATCCGGCCGCACGCAGCATACTCTGCCTCGGGCCGCGCACGCAGCCCGATACGGAATGGGGACAGACCTTCTGCTGTGTCGACGAGCACGGTAACAGTCATCGCAACTCGTCGGAACTGCCGCTGGTGCGCGCACGCAACGGCGAAAAGTTTGCCGGCCAGGTCGCCATCTACCGAACGATCGAGCAACCCGATATCGTGCTGAGCCTGAACGGCCAGGGCCTGTTCGACGGCAACCACGACCTGATTGGCGGCGTCATCACCTTCCGAGACGTTACCGAACAGACCCGCAAGAACAGCGAGCTCGAAAAGCGCGCGCAGTTCGACGAGCTGACCGGGCTGCCCAATCGCAAGCTGTTCACCGAACAGCTGACGCGCGCCATCGGGCGCAGCCAGAGAAAGTCGGTGCCACTCGCCGTGCTGTTTATCGATCTCGATCGCTTCAAGTCAGTTAACGATACGCTAGGACACGATGTCGGCGACGCGGTACTCCGCGAAGTCGCGCAACGTCTCGTCACGAATTTGCGCGTCGGCGACTTCTCCGGCCGCTGTGGCGGTGACGAATTCCTGGTTTGCCTCGAAGACTTCGGCGAAGCGGCGAACGCCGGGGCGGCGGCGCAGAAACTCCTGCTGGTGCTGTCCGAAAAATACGATGTCGGCGACAGCGAAGTCTACGCAACGCCCAGCATCGGCATCGCGATGTATCCCGAGTCCGGCGACAACGCCGCACGCCTTGTCAAGGCGGCAGACATCGCGATGTACGAGGCGAAGAAGCGCGGCGGCGATCGTTTCCAGTACTACTCGACGGCGCTCAACACGAAACTGGCGCAGCGCGAGGAACTGGAAGTCGGACTGCGGCACGCACTGGTTCGTGACGAGTTCGTGCTGCATTACCAGCCGCGCATCGATGTCTCCAGCGGGCGGCTGATCGGGCTCGAAGCGCTGCTTCGCTGGCAGCATCCCCGCTTTGGTCTGCTCGGACCGACACGCTTCCTGCCGATTCTCGAGAGCAGCGGCCTTATCCACTCCGCCGGCGAGTGGGCCATCGCGACCGCCTTCCGGCAGCTCGCGGCATGGCAACGTCATTTCGAATTGCCCGACCTGTCGATCGCGATCAACCTCTCGCCGCAACAGCTGATGCACAGGCGTATCGTCGAGGCCGTCAGGAAGTCGCTGGCGGACACGATGCTCGACCCCGGCTGCATCGAATTCGAGATCAACGACGGCCACGTCATCCAGAAGCGCCGCGGTGAACTCGAGACGTTGCAGGCACTGCGCAAGCTCGGCGTGCGGATTTCAATCGATCATTTCGGCACGCGGGACTTTTCCTTCGAATCGCTCGACAACGGGTTCATCGACAGCTTCGTTCTCGATCAGTCACTGATACGCGACGTCGCCGAAAACAGCAGTCACCAGCGAATCGTGCGAGCGGCTATCGCGATGGCGCAGGGCCTGGACATCGAGGTCGCGGCCGAAGGCGTCGAGACGATGACGCAGCTGGATTTCCTCAGGAGCTGCAACTGCGACCTGGCGCAAGGCTACCTGATCAGCAAGCCCATGCAGTCGGACAAGGTATCGTCGATCCTGCGCAGCGAGATCGCGGGCACCAGCCTGCTGGCCCGGGGCATGCCCTAAGGCCTGGGTCGCCCGCCGGGGCGGGCTCCTACAATTTTCCGACCGTATGCAAGGTCGCCCGCCGGGGCGGGCTCCTACAGAAGCTCCGCCGCACCGTCGCGGTCGGATAAAACCCCGTAGGAGCGCGTCCCGACGCGCGAAGCGAAGCGGCAGCCGACAGGCTGCTAATTACCGTACGTTCCATTTACGCGTGGTCGCCCGCCGGGGCGGGCTCCTACAGAAGCTCCGCCGCACCGTCGCGGTCGGATAAAACCCCGTAGGAGCGCGCCCTGGCGCGCGAAGCGAAGCGGCAGCCGACAGGCTGCCAATGATGCTCACGAATCCGCCGGCGCGCTGCAATTCCAGCACGCCGCGAACTGTCCTTCGTTTTCCTCGCCGCAGCGTTTGCAGCGCCAGGTTTCGCTCGGGCTCTCCGACTCTACCGACGTGATCAGCTGCGTCGCCCGATCGAAATCGAGATCGTTGGCCACCCAGATTTCCGGCCAGGTTTCGGCGAAGGGCATTTCGCCGAGGATAGAACCCAGGTACTGGTTGCGAATCTCGGTGCGAATGCCCTCGGACGCAAGCAGGTTCTTGTAGTGATTGATCGTGATCAGCGATTCCGCCGATGTCAGCTTTTTCATGAACCGATCAGCGAGCGCAGGTAGGGTTGTGGATCCTCGCCGCGTTCCAGCACTTCGACGAGCGCGGAGCCGACGATCGCACCGGCCGCGTGTTTGCCAACCGCCGCGACATCGTCCGGTGTGCGAATACCGAAACCGGCGCATACCGGCAGCGAGGACAGCGACGATACCTTGTCGAGATAGGCCGCCAGGTCCGCCGGCAGTCCGGCAGCGCCGCCGGTGATGCCGGTGATGGTGACCGCATAGACAAAGCCGCGCGACGCATCGGACAGCGTGCGCAGGCGTTGCTCCGGGGTGGCCGGTGTTACCAGCTGGATGAGGCCCAGGCCTTTGGCCTCGAGCGCAGCGCGAATCTCCGCACTCTCCTCGAACGGCAGGTCGGGCACGATGAAACCGCAGACGCCGGCGGCCAGCGCCCGCTCGGCGAGCGCGTCGTAGCCGAATGCCAGCAGCGGATTCAGGTAGGACATCATCACCAGCGGCGCATCGATCTGGCCGCTGGCCGAATCGAGCCGCTCGAAGATCCACTTGAGGCTCACGCCCTGTCGCAAGGCCTCGAAGCTCGAACGCTGGATGGTCATGCCGTCGGCCATCGGATCGGAAAACGGGATGCCCAGCTCGACGACGTCGCCGACCGAGGCCACGGCCTTCAGCGTGTCGATAAACTGATCGGCCCGCGGATAACCCGCCGTGATGAAGGGTACGAGACCGGGCCGGCCCGACTCCGTGGCGGCATTCAGCGCCGCGCTGATGCGTTCATGCGCCTGCATGGCTGCGGGTCCTCGCCGGGTACTTGGTCAGCGTCGGCATGTCCTTGTCGCCGCGGCCCGAGTTGCCGATCAGTATGCGGCTGCCCGGGTGCCGCTTCGCGTACTGCCGTGCCGCGGCAAACGCGTGCGACGTTTCCAGCGCCGTCAGTATTCCCTCGCTGGCACACAGTTCTTCCAGCGCTTCGAGCGCCTCGTCATCCGTTGCCGAAATATACGTCACCCGGCCGGTCGCCTGCAGCAGCGCATGCTCCGGCCCCACACCCGAGTAATCCAGGCCCGCGGAGATCGAATGCGTCTCCTGCACCTGGCCGTCACCGTCCTGCAGGATGATCGTGTAGGAACCCTGCAGTACGCCCGGCGTGCCGGTCGCCAGCGTCGCGGCGTTCTGCCCGAGGCCGTTGCCGGTGCCGCCCGCCTCGACGCCGATGAGTTCGATGTCGTCGCCGAGCAGCGGATAGAAAAGACCGATGGCATTCGAGCCGCCGCCGACACAGGCGAAAGCCACGTCCGGCAGTCCGCCCGCCAGGTCCATCATCTGCTGCCGGGCTTCTTTGCCGATGACCGACTGCAGCTCGCGCACGAGGTAGGGATACGGATGCGCGCCGACGGCCGACCCCAGCAGGTAATAGATGCCCTCCGGATCGGTAACCCAGGTGCGCAGCGCTTCGTCGATAGCGGCCCTCAGGGTCTTGTCGCCGGACTCCACGGCGACGACTTCGGCACCGAGGCGCCGCATGCGATCGACGTTCGGTGACTGGCGCTCCATGTCGACGGCACCCATGTAGACGCTGCAGGGCAGGCCGACCCGCGCGCAGGCGGCGGCCGATGCAACGCCGTGCTGGCCGGCGCCGGTCTCGGCAATGATGCGTTTCGCGCCGAGCCGCTTTGCGAGAATTGCCTGGCCGATGGCGTTGTTGATCTTGTGCGCGCCCGTGTGCGCGAGGTCTTCACGCTTCAACCAGACCTCGGCACCCCAGCTTGCGCTGAGCCTTGGCGCAAACGTCAGCGCCGTCGGCCGGCCGACCCATTCTTTCAGTTCCTTCTGAAACTCGGCCTGGAACGAGGCTTCGTGCAAATGCTCGCGCACGCCTTTTTCCAGGCGCTCGAACGCCGGCACCAGCGTCTCGGGCACGTAACGCCCGCCGAAGGGACCGAAGCGGCCGCGCGCGTCGGGCAGCTCGCCGCGAAGCTCCGCCTCCAGCAACGCCGATGCCTCGTCGGTCTGCAGCAATGCACTCATAGATGTTTCTCCGCGGCCCTTACCGCATTGATGAAGTCTGTTATCCGCTCCGGATCCTTCTTGCCGGGCGCCGACTCGAGGCCACTGGACGCATCGACGCCGAAGGGTCTCACGGCGCGTATGGCTGTCGCCACGTTCCCGGCGTTGAGCCCGCCGGCCAGCAGCATGTTGCCGCGTCGTGCCAGCCTGGCCGCGGTGGACCAGTCTACCGTCTTCCCCTGGCCGCTGTTCGCGCCCTCGTAGACATAGCGGCCATCGGTATCCGGCGCTGACTGCCCTTCCCGGTAAACCGGCCAGCGCTCGACGGCCTCGGGAATTTGCAGCGTCCCGAAATCGCCGGCGTCGGCCTGCAGCACGTCAGGGGCGAACTGCTCGAGCACGACCAGCCATTCTTCGTTACTCGGATGCAGCATGACCGCGACGCGCCGGATATGCGACGGCAGGTTCTCGCTGATCGCGCGCGCCGCCGCCGGCGCAATGCGGCGTGGCGATGCCGCAAACACGAAGCCGACGGCACCGGCACCCGCGTCGACCGCGTGCCTGACGTGCGGCTGTTCCTTGAGTCCGCAGACCTTGATGAGAATGCTCATGCGGCGCTTCCTGCCCTGCGCATGGCGCGAATCAACGCGGCGGGATCGTCGCTTCGCATCAGGGCGCTGCCGACCAGCGCCGCGCGGTAACCGAGCGCCGCGACACTCGCCGCGTCGGCCGCGGTCCTGAGGCCACTCTCCGCGACGCAGCGCGCGTGCGGTAACAGCGGCGCGAGATCCGCAAGCCGCTCACTGTCGACCTCGAGGGTTCGGAGGTTGCGTGTATTGACGCCGAACAGCAGCTGGCCGGCGGCGGCACGATCCGCATCCTTTGCGTTGTCCAGCAGCCGCGCCGAGCGCGCCAGGTCGTCGGCGTCGAAGGATTCCAGCAGCACGAACATGTCGTGCTGCCAGGCCGCATCGAGCATGTCGCGCAGCTGCGCGTCCGACAGCATGGTCGCAATCAGCAGCACGCCGCTGGCGCCGCATTGGCGGGCCTCGTGAACCTGCACCGCGTCGACGAGGAAGTCCTTTCGCATGACCGGCACCTGCGGCACGGCGGCGGCAACCTCCCCGAGGTGATCGAGGTCGCCGTCGAATCGGCTGGGTTCCGTGAGAACGGAGATCGCGAGCGCTCCACCCTCCGCGTAGCTGCTCGCCAGTCGGACGCGATCGTGACTCGCCGACGTCAGCGCGCCCTCGGCGGGCGAGCGCTCTTTTATCTCGGCGATGACATCGAACTTACCCGGCTTCAGCGCGGCCAGCGGCTTGTCGAAGTCCGCCGATGAAAAGCGGCGACTTATCGCCGCCGCCCGCTCGGCACTGCTCTCAGCCATGTTTTTCAGGAAATCGCTCATCGACCCTGGAAATGCGCGGCCATTTTCTTGAGCAGCGCCTCGGCACGGCCGTCATCGATGGCGCTGGCCGCCTGGCTGACGCCATCGAGCGGATCTTTCGCGGCACCCTGCACTTCCAGCACCAGTGAGACGCCCATCAGCAGCGCGTCCCGATGCGCGCCCCTGTCTTCGCCGCTGAAGACGCGGATCAGTTCCTTCGCATTGTGCTCTGCATCGCCACCTTCGAGTGCTTCCGGCCGGCAGCGTTCGAGTCCGTAGTCTTCCGGCGAGCGTCGCGTTTCGGTGACCGATCCCGGGCGCACGTCGTACAGCCAGAAATCGCCCGCCGGCGTCGCCTCGTCCCAGCCCGGTTCGCCATGCACGACGAAGGCTCGTTCGAGGGGCATGCCCGCCAGCGCATCCGCCATGAGTCGCGCGGCGTGCCGGCTGTAGGCGCCGATCAGCTGAAACGGCGGCGCCGCCGGGTTGGTCAGCGGGCCGAGGACGTTGAAGACGGTGCGCACCGACAGCGCCGCACGAATCGGCACCACCGCTTTCATGGCCGGGTGATAGGCCGGCGCGAACAGGAAGGTGAAGTTGGTGGCGTCGAGACAACTGACCGCATCGTCTTCGAGCAGCGGCAGCGGCATGCCCAGGCACTCCAGCATGTCGGCGCTGCCCGAACGACTCGAGACGGAACGATTGCCGTGCTTGACGACGCGCGCGCCGGCCGCGGCGGCCAGGAGACCGGTCCCGGTGGAAAGATTCAGGCTGCCGGAGCCGTCGCCGCCCGTGCCGACCGTATCTACCGTCGGCGCGCCGTCGGGTATCCGCGGCCGCACGGCAAGCTCGCGCATGGCCGTCGCGAAACCGCGAATTTCATCGGCCGTCTCGCCCTTTGCGCGCAGGGCTGCCAGCAACGCGCCCGCGAGCGCCGCGGGCAGCTCGCCTTCGGCAAGCCTGTGCATCAGGTCGTACGCCTGCCGCTCGTCGAGCGCGCGTCCGTCGAGCAGTCCATCGAGCAGCTGGCTGTAATCTGCGTTCATTACCTGTCTTTTCCTGGCCTGTCTTTTGCGGGCGGGCCCATGCGCATGAAGTTCGCCATCAGGCGATCGCCGTCGGGCGTCAGCACGCTCTCCGGATGAAACTGCACGCCTTCGACCGCCAGCGTCCTGTGCCTGACGCCCATGATCTCGCCCCGATCCGTTGTTGCCGTAATTTCCAGCGCGCCGGGCAGCGAATTCTCTTCGGCACACAGGGAATGATAGCGACCCACCTCGAAAGGATCCGGGATACCTTCGAAAATCGTCTTGCCGTCGTGACTGACCATCGAGGTCTTGCCATGCATCAGGCGGGCGGCACGGACGATCTCTCCGCCGTAGGCCTGCACGATACTCTGGTGTCCGAGACAAACGCCGAGGACGGGAATCTTTCCCGCGAAGGCCTCGATCATGGCCAGTGACAGGCCGGCGTCTTCGGGTCGGCCGGGTCCCGGAGATATGACGAGGTGCGTCGGGGCGAGTGCGACGGCGTCGTCGACACTGATCGCGTCGTTTCGATACACCATCACGTCGGCGCCGTGCGCCGCGAACGCCTGTACCAGGTTGTAGGTGAAGGAGTCGTAGTTGTCGATGAGCAGCATGCGTACGTCATCGCAGGATTGCTGGTCAGCCATTACAGACCCTCCCCGGCCATCTCGAGGGCGCGTCTCAGGATGGCGCTCTTGGCGAGCACTTCCTGGTACTCGCTGGCAGGAACCGAGTCGGCAACGATTCCGGCGCCCGCCTGGAAACTGTACTCGTCGCCGGAGAACACCAGCGTGCGGATGGTAATCGCCTGGTCCATGTCACCGCTGAGTCCGAAATAACCGGCCGTGCCGGCGTAAAGTCCGCGTCCGACCGCTTCCATTTCCTCGATGATCTGCATCGCCCGCACCTTGGGTGCGCCGACCAGCGTACCGGCCGGAAAGCTCGCCGCGAACAGGTCGAACTGATCGAAGCCGTCGGCAAGCTCGCCCTGCACGCCGCTGACGATATGCATGACGTGGCTGTAGCGCTCGATGGCCCGATAGGGATCGACGTTCACGGAGCCGGCGCTGGCGACACGCCCGAGATCATTGCGTGCGAGATCGACCAGCATCACGTGTTCCGCCGCCTCTTTCGGATCGGCCAGCAGCGCTGCCTCGTTGGCGACATCTTCCTCAGGCGTCGCGCCGCGCGGCAGGGTGCCGGCGATCGGCCGCAGCGACGCCTGCCTGCCATGCAGCCTGACGAGCGCCTCCGGCGAGGAGCCGACAACCTTGAGATCGTCGAAGTCGAAGAAGAACATGTACGGCGACGGATTCAGGAGGCGCAGCGCACGATACACTTCGAACGGCGCGACGTTGGTCTTGCCGCGGAACAGCACGGACAACACGATCTGGTAGATGTCGCCGGCCGCAATGTATTCCTTGCAGGCGTCAACCCGCTCGGAGAACTCCTGCTCCGTCAGGCTCGCCTCCGTGGCGGAGATGGAAACATCGCCGTTCGTTGCCGGAACCGGCCCGCGGAGGCGCTCGATGACGTCGGCCCTCAGGCGTTTCCTGTCGTCTTCCGGCCCATCGTGCAGCAGTGCGACGCGCCGCGTCAGGTGATCGAACACCAGCAGCGAGGCGGGAGCGACGAAGGCCGCATCCGGGACGCTCGCCTGTGCCTCGGTGTTTCGCGGCAGGCGTTCGAACAGGCGCACCACGTCGTAGCCCGATACGCCGACCAGCCCCCCGGCGAAGGGAAGACCGTCGTCGGGTTTGGGTCGCGGGGCGGCCTGGAGGACCTTGCGCAGCGCATCGAGATATTCGCTGCGGTCGCGCGGCCTTGGCCGCAGCTCGCCGTCGACCGTCAGCGAGCCTGCATCCATTCGAACCTCGACGGCATCGCCGAAGCCAAGGAATGAATAACGCGCCAGACGTTCGCCGCCCTCGACACTCTCCAGCAGGAACCGGGGCCGCATCGGCTTCAGTTTCAGGAAGGCCGAAACCGGCGTGTCCAGGTCGGCGGCGATGTCGAATGGTGCCTGCATGTGTTGCGATTCCTTGTCGCGGCCTGGGGCCGCTCCTACAGTTTTTCCGGGCCGCTGCTCGATGATCGCGCGCCGGGGCGCGCTCCTACAATTCATCTGTCCCGCTGCTCTGTCGCGCGCCGGGGCGCGCTCCTACAATCCGTCTGTCCTGCTGCTCTGTCGCGCGCCGGGGCGCGCTCCTACAATTCGTCTGTCCCGCTGCTCTGTCGCGCGCCGGGGCGCGCTCCTACAATATTTCCGGGACGCGGCATGGCCAACGCCGCTCTCGCACATCCATGTGCTTCGCGGCATAACGCTATCCATTGCCAAAAAAAAGCCCGCCCCTGTTTTCGGCAGAGACGGGCTTCTGGTCTTCTTTTGCTCAGCTAATGGTCAGCCAGCCACCCCCTCTGTTTCGGGCGGCCACCACCAGTTGTTTGCGATCCGAGCAGTCATGGATCGAGTATTACCGGCGCTTCGCGCTGCCGTCAAGTTTCGCCGGACATAAGGCCGGCTATCGGATTTTCCGCGAGCCTGTCGAACCCCGGGCCGAGGCAGCTCTAGCCGGGCTAAAGGTCATAAAGCATGGGCAGCACCAGCGAGAACCCGACCCACATGATCAGCGTCAGCGGGATACCTACACGCAGGAAATCGGCAAACTTGTAGCCGCCGGCACTCATCACCAGCAGGTTGGTCTGGTAGCCGTACGGCGTCGCGAAACTCATGTTTGCGCCGAACAGGACGGCGAGAATGAAAGGCTCGGGATCGACGCCGAGCTGCTGCGCGATGCTGATACCGATTGGCGTACCGATCGCCGCGGCCGCGTTGTTCGACACGATGTTTGTCATGATGGTCATCAGCAGCAGGAACGCGCTCAGCACAACCGGCGGCGGCAGTCCGAAGGCCGCGTTGACGAAGCTGACGGCGATGTAGTCGGCCATGCCGGTGCCACGCAGCGCCGTTCCGAGCGCCAGCGCCGTCACGATAATCATGACCACCGGTATCGACAGGGCACTGGCGGCATCGCGCCAGCCCAGGCATCCCGTCACGATCATCAGGCCGAGCCCGATGATGGCGCTGACCGAGATCGGCATGAGCCCGGTCGCGGCGGCCGCAACGACGAAGCCCATGATGGCGAGCGCCCGCTTGGCGTGATGCGTCTCCGGCAGCTTGGTCGTGCCGTCGAGTACCAGCATCGTGCCGCTGTCCTTCAGGTTCGCTATCGCTTCGCTGGTGCCCTGCACCAGCAGCACGTCGCCGGCGCGCAGGCGGATGAGGTTGAGGTCGCCGGTTACCTGCGAGCTTGGTGCGCGAGCGCGATGCAGGGCGAGCGGCAGCAGTCCATAGCTGGCCGTGAACCTTGCCGCGGCGAGACTGCGCAAGTGCAGCGGCGAACCGCGGGTGACGACAACCTCCGCGAGCTGCTGGCCCTCCGCCTTCAGCGGCGTCTCTTCGTCGACCGGGTGTTCGTTGTCGGAGATGTTGAACAGCGTCGCACCCAGCAGCTGCTCGTAGTGTTTCAGATTCTCCGGCGAATCCTTGACGAACAGCCGGTCGCCCGGCTGCAGTTTTACCGACGGCAGCTTGGCGAGAAAGAGCGAATCGGTACGCTGGATCTTGTCGATTCGAAAACTGCCGCCCGCCTTGGCAAGGACCTCGGATAGCGACTTGCCATCGGCGAAGCCGTCCTCCTTGACGTGCAGCTGTGCGCTGAAGATTCGCGGCGAGGTATCCGCCATCGGCGGTGTGCGATCCGGTATCATCCTCGGCGCGATTAGCCACAGGAACACGATGCCGAAGCCGCCGACAATGGCCACCGGCAGCACGAAGTCGAACAGGCCGAAATCGTGCATGCCCATGTCGTGCGAGATACCGACGACCAGCAGGTTTGTCGAGGTTCCGATGGTCGTCGACATGCCGCCGATGATGGTTGCGAGACCCATGGGCAACATGACGCCGGACACCGGGAATTTCGAGCGCAGCGATGCGCCCACCAGTATCGGCATGAGCAGCACGACGATTGGCGTGTTGTTCATGAATGCACTTAAGATAGCGCCGGCAACCAGCGTGGTAATCAGCGCCAGTACCGGACGACTGGCCCAGGCGCTGCCGACGACCGTTGCCAGCGGCTGCAGCGCGCCAGTCGTTTCCAGCGCTTTTCCAACCATCATGAGAACGCAGATAGTTATGAGCGCTTCGTTGCCGAAGCCGGCAAAGAAATTGACGGGCCCGAGAACGACTTCGCCGTCCTTCGTATACGGAAAGAGCTGAAACGCGGCGACCAGCAGAATCAGGATGGCGAGCGACGAAGATTCCAGCGGGATGTTGTCGCGCGTAAACAGGATAAGCGCGAGCACCGTCAATACGAGAACGGCTATGCCATGAGCATCAGGTGTTATCGGCTGCAATGCGTTCCCTCAATCGATTGCCCGGGCAAGCGACCATAGAACTTATAACAGAAGCAGGATCAATCATAGCCGTTGCCGGCGTTTCGCGGTCCGGCTCATACCTGCCGGCCAAGCTGGCCTTTGTCGATACTGCATTGCAGCACTGCGCTTACGCGCTCATAGAAACGCTTGAATTCCCTGACGCCCCAATGCTCGATGTCCACCTCGCGCCGAAACGACAGGCAGTTCGCGCTGCGCAGCAAGGGCAACAGGTCGAGATAGCGCGGGTCGGCCGGCTGGCCGCGCGGGAATACGTCCCAGGCAGACATCGCGATCAGGTTGCGATGCCGCAGCGCCTTGTCGGCAACCGCACTCTGCCAACGCACTTTCATTTCACGGCTGCTGCCGGAGATCCTCGCTCCGGCGAGGTCGATGGCAGCACAGTGGCCCCTCTCAACGGCGAGTCGTCTCGATCGCGCGCGCAGGATGCCGGAGACAAAGTCGGCGAGCTCCTCGAGCCAGGTCAGCGTCCGAAAGTCTGCCGGGTCCGCACCCCGAGTGCGCACCAGTTCGCCCCAGCCTCCAACAAGAATGGCGAGGCGCCGGTTGGCGCGGCTGTCAGCCCCGATAGCCGGCCCTGGCCATGCACGTGCGTCATGCAGCGCGTCGCCGCGATCGACACAGTCGAGCAGCGCTTTCTCCAGGGCGCCAAGCCGCATATCGCCGTGGCGATCGGCATACGTCGCCAGGTCTATCCGCATCGGGATCCAGGCCGTATTTCGCGGCACCTGGATGCCGCTAGCGGGCAGGATTGCATCCGCGGGCTCATCCGAGAGCAGCGGACAGGGCGACGACACGACCGTGGGAACCACGATATTGACGGGCATGCATGCCCGCAGCGCCCAGAGATGCTGCCAGACGAGGTCGGAATATTTTTCCGGCGGCCTGGAAGCGGCATCGATAACGATAAACATGGCGACTATCCTGTCGCCGGCGGACGATTCCGGCCGCCGCCGTTACTGGGCAGCCTGTTGAGTTTTTCCCTGTTTCAGCACCGGGTCTGGCGTGTTCCGGGCTGCAGGTGTACCGTTTGCGACCTTGCAACGAACAGGAAGCCCGGATGCCCTCTTTTGATGTAGTCAGCGACTTCGACGCACATGAAGCGCGCAACGGCGTCGACCAGGCCAATCGCGAAGTCACCACCCGTTTCGACTTCAAGGGTACGGGCTCGAAGTTCGTGCTCGAAGAGCAGATAATTACGATGACGACGCAGTCGGACTTTCAGCTCAAGCAGATGACAGACATCCTGCACCAGAAACTCTCCAAGCGCGGCATCGACATTGGCTGCCTGGAAGAGCAGGAGCCGGAGTTCTCGGGCAACGAGGCTCGCCAGAAGATCATCCTCAGGCGCGGCATCGATGCGGACCGGGCGCGCAAACTGGTCAAGCAAATCAAGGCTGCGAAGCTCAAGGTTCAGGCGGCCATCCAGGGCGACAAGCTGCGCGTCAGCGGCAAGAAACGAGACGATCTTCAGGCGGTCATCAGCCTGCTGAAAGAGACCGATGTCGGGCTGCCGTTACAGTACGAGAATTTCCGGGATTGAGCTGCCCGGAGCGACGTGCCAGGTTGATTGAATCCGCCGCGACCGGCTGATTCCGAGAAAAAGAAAAATGGGTACCGGAACTCAAAAATTATTGCGTCGCCAGGACATCACCTTCGAGGACAAGGATCAGGCCTTGCGCGACGATGTGCGCACGCTGGGGACGCTGGTCGGCGAACTCATTCGCGAGCAAAGCGGCGAAGAACTCTTCGAGATTGTCGAGACCGCCCGATTGCGCGCGATTCGCAGGCGAGAAAACAACGAGGTGGAGGGCGAGGACCTTGCGTCCCACGTCGAGGGCCTGCAACCGGATCTCGCGCTGCAGCTGATCCGGAGTTTCTCGACCTATTTCCAGATGGTCAACACCGCTGAAAAAGTCCATCGCATTCGCCGCCGGCGCGAATACCTTCGGGATGCCGAACAAAACCAGCCGGGTGGACTCGAAGAGACGCTGGTCAAGCTGAAAGCCTCGGGAATGACCATTGAGGGCCTGCAGGAGCTGCTCAATTCGATAATGATCGAGCCGGTTTTCACGGCTCACCCGACGGAGCCGACGCGACGCACGATACTTCGCAAGGAACAGCAGATCGTCAAGCACCTCGTCGACCTGCTGAACCCGACGATGACACCGCAGGAATCGAGCGCAGCATTGCAGAATATCCGGCTTCTCGTGACCACCGGCTGGCAGACGAGCGAACATCCGAGCGAGCAAATGACCGTCGCCGACGAGCTCGAGCACGTGCTGTTCTTCGTCACCGACGTCCTGTATCGCACGATGCCGCCCTTCTACGAGGATATTCGCGAGGCCGTCAACAAGATCTACGGAGACGAAGCGAAGAACCTCGAGATCCCGATCATCGTCAAGTACGCGTCCTGGGTCGGCGGCGACATGGACGGCAATCCGAACGTCAACGCGAAGACGATCCGGGCGACGCTGGCACGACAGCGCGCACTGGTTCTCGACCTGTACTACAACGAATGCGCGACCATCGCCGCCAAGCTCAGCCAGTCGACCGACCGCGCGACATTCAGTGAAGGCCTGCTGGAGAAGATCGAGGAATATCGGGGCATCTTCCAGAACGCGTATCACGCGGTTCCCGCACGGCACCGCGACATGCCCTACCGGGTTTTCCTGCGCCTCGTCCAGCAGCGCCTGCAGTCGACTTTCGACGATGACGTCTACCCGTACGAGAAGGTCAGCCAGCTGCTCGCCGACATCGAGCTGGTCGCCGAAAGCCTGTCGTGCAACAAGGGCAAGCATGCGGGTCTTTTCGCCGTGCAGCGCCTGCTTCGCCGCATCCATACCTTTGGTTTTCACCTGGTAACGCTGGATATCCGCCAGGATGCGGAGGTCCATCGTGCTGTCGTCGGCGAGTGCCTGGGCGAAGACGACTGGCTAGAGCAAAGCGCAGAGCAGCGAGCCAAGCGAATTGTCGCGGCACTGCATACGCGCGAAAACGCGCCCATGACCCTGAGCACCCGGGCCCGCAAGACACTGGGTGTGTTCCAGGCGATCGCGTTTTGTCGCCGCAAGTACGGCGCCAAGTCGATCGGCCCGTTCATCGTCAGCATGACGCAGGGCAGCGACGACATACTGTCCGTGCTGCTGCTGGCGCAATGGGGTGAACTGCACAATCGACAGGGGCACGTGCCGCTCGATGTCACGCCGCTGCTGGAAACCGTCGATGATCTCCACAACGGCCCCGAGATTCTCGAATCCCTGTTGAGCACGAAACTCTATCGCGACCATCTCGAGCGGCGGCGAAACCGCCAGACGATCATGATCGGGTACTCCGACAGCAACAAGGATGGCGGGCTCGCCTCGGCGCGATGGGCGCTGCAAAACGCCCAGGAAACGCTGGTCAAGACCGTCGAATCGCAGGGTATCGAGCTTACGCTGTTCCACGGACGCGGCGGCACGATCAGCCGTGGCGGCAGCAAGACCCACACGGCCGTGCTGGGCGCACCGCCCGGCACCGTCAACGGCCGGCTGCGCGTTACCGAGCAGGGCGAAATCATCAACGAGAAATACGGCCTGCGCGGCATCGCACTGCGTACGCTGGAACAGATTGCGGGATCTGTGGCGCTGGCGACGGCAATGCCGAAACACCGCGGCAATGACATGCCGGAATGGCACACGATGATGGACGTGATCGCGGCGGAGAGCCGCGCTGCCTATCGGAAGCTGATTTACGAAACGCCTGACTTCTACGAGTATTTCAGGAGCGCGACGCCGATTGACCTGATCGAACGCATGCGCATCGGCTCGCGGCCCTCGTCACGTCGCTCGCAGTCTGGTATCGCAGACCTGCGCGCAATTCCCTGGGTCTTCTCCTGGACGCAGGCACGCTTCGTCCTGCCGGGCTGGTACGGTCTGGGCAGCGGCATTGCCAGGGCGGCCGAGCAGTTCGGCGAGGACGCGTTTCGCGACATGTTCGCGGAATGGTATTTCCTGCGGTCACTGACCGCCGACGCCGAGATGGTGCTGGCGAAATCGGACCTGCGTATTGCGAGCCTTTACTCGAAGCTGGCCGGCGAGCTGCACGAGCAGTTCTTCCCGATAATCGAGGCGGAGTTCGAACTGACGCGGGACCTGATTCTCGAGTACTCGGATCACGCGTCGCTGCTCGAGGGAGACGTCACGCTGCAGCGCTCGATCATGCTGCGCAACCCCTACGTCGACCCGATGAGCCTGATGCAGGTCGACTTGCTGGCGCGATGGCGCGCGTCCGGTCGCGAAGACGAGGGCCTGTTCACGGCGCTCCTGGCCAGCGTCAACGGTATCGCGCAGGCGCTACAGAACACCGGCTAGCCGGACAGGCAACTAGCCCCCGGCGAGCGCACCGACGATCATGAACGGCTGCTCGCCCGAGGCGATCGAGGCCGGCAGCTCCGCATCCTCCGGGTCGTGACTGACGTCCTCGCCGTCGGCGAAGAACCTGACGCGTGGCCTGCGTTTAAGTGTCACATGCTCGCGCACCGTGCCCCGCAGCATCGGGTAACGTGCTTCCAGCGCATCGAGCACGCTGCGTTGTGTGATCACGCCCTCGACACTGAGCATCACCTCGCGAGGGCAGCCGGCGAGTGTCTGCAGATGCAGCGGCAGCAGCACGCGGATCATGAGATCGTCTGTGCCTCGACCGACAGCACCGCCGGCAGGTCCCGCACGATCGGCGCCCAGCTGTCGCCGCTGTCGCTCGATGCATAGACCTGCCCGCCCGTCGTTCCGAAATAGACACCGCCGGGTTCGGCCGAGTCCACGGCCATCGCATCGCGCAGCACATTGACGTAACAGTGCTCCTGCGGCAGGCCTTTCGTCAGCGCCTCCCAGTCGTCGCCGCCGGAGCGGCTGCGGTAAACCCGCAGCTTTCCGTCGGGCGGATAGTGCAGCGAGTCGCTCTTGATCGGCACGACGTAGATCGTTTCCGGCTCATGCGGATGCACGGCAATGGGAAAGCCGAAGTCGCTCGGCAGATTGCCGCTCACTTCGCGCCAGGAGTCGCCGGCGTCGTCGCTGCGCAGGACGTCCCAGTGCTTTTGCATGAAGAGAATGTTCGGGTTGCGCGGGTGGATTGCGATCCGGTGCACGCAATGCCCGACCTCGGCGGTCGGATCGGGAATGTACTCGGAGTGCAGCCCCTGGTTGATTGGCTTCCAGGTGGCGCCCGCGTCGTCCGAGCGAAAGGCGCCGGCCGCCGATATGGCGCAGAAGATTCGTTTCGGCTTGTCCGGATCCAGCACGATCGTGTGCAGGCACATGCCACCGGCGCCGGGCGCCCAGCCCGCTCCCGATTCGTGGCCGCGGAGCCCTGCGAGTTCGTGCCAGGTCACGCCGCCGTCGGTCGTCTTGAACAAAGCCGCGTCTTCGACGCCGGCATACCAGGTGTCCGGGTCGTCGAGTGAGGGCTCGAGGTGCCAGACGCGGGCAAATTCCCAGGGATGTTGCGTACCGTCGTACCACTGATGGGTGGTCAGCGGCTTGCCGGTCTCGGCCGACGTGTCGTAGACGAAGCGGTTGCTTTCGCCCTGCGGCATGTCGCCGGCATCGGCCTTGCCGTCCGAACCCGGCTGCGTCCATGATTTGCCACCGTCGTCGGATCGCTGGATGATCTGGCCGAACCAGCTCGATGTCTGCGAGGCGAAAATTCGATTCGGCTCCGTTTCGGACCCTTTGACGTGGTAGATCTCCCAGCCTCCGAAATGCGGTCCGTCAATCGACCATTTCTTGCGCTTGCCATCGGAGGTCAGGATAAAGGCGCCCTTGCGGGTGCCGACGAGAATGCGAATGGCGGTCATCTGGGATCTCCTTTGTTATTGTCGAGCCAGGAATCAGCGCGGCAGAAAGTATTCCTGCTGCGCAAACTCCTAGGCTCCCACGTACCTGGAAAAAAGACTGCGCGCGATGGCCGGTTCGTCCGTCCCTTTTACGATCGCGCGTCCGTCCGGAAACAGGGTGATCTCATAATCCCTGTCGCTGTCTGAAAATTGCGCCTGCAGCATGAATTCGTTGACGCTCACCGCTCCGAAGCTGCGTAGTCGCGCCGCGACCGCTTCGAGCTCAACGCCTCCGGCATGCTGTCTTTGTCGCAGCTGAACGGCATTCCGCCCGCACAGCTGGGCGGCGCTCGAGCCGGCGTTGCCGTCGAGGTAGTCGAATCGCCGCTGCTTGCAGCACGGGCAGTTGCCTTTCTCATAGGCGCTGCTGACATTGTGCTGCAGAAACAGGTTGGACCAGGGGTCCAGGTCCTGCAGCGTCCGGTTAACGCGATCGAAATTTCCGGTCAGAATTTTCAGGCTTTCGGCCACCTGGAAATTCGCGACGATGCCGACGGCGGAACCGAGAACGCCAATCGTGTCGCAGGTGGGGCTCGAACCCTGCGGCGGCATTTCTTCGAACAGGCATCGCAGGCAGGGCGTCGCGAGATTGCCGCTTTCGGCCGTCTCCCAGGCAGCACGGCCATCCCCGTGCGGCATTACCGCAAACGCCATGCCGCTCGTGCCAACGGCGGCACCGTAGACGTACGGCACAGCGTTCTTCACGGCGAAGTCGTTTCCCAGGTAGCGCGTCTCGAAATTATCCAGCCCGTCCACGAGGATGTCCGCATCTTTCGCGAATCGCTCGATATTGGTGTAGTTGATGTCGTCGACGATTGCGGTAACGGTAAGCTGTGAATTGATCCTGGCGAGCTTGCGCTTCGCGGCGATTGCCTTGGGAATGGCATCGGCGACATCCTGCTCGTCGAACAGCACCTGGCGCTGCAGGTTCGAGAGTTCGACGAAATCGCGGTCGACGATGACCAGGTGGCCGACGCCGGCGCGAGCCAGCATGTCGGCCGCGACGCTGCCGAGGGCGCCGCAGCCCAGCAGCATGGCCGTCGAGTCCAGCAGTCGGCGCTGCCCCGCCTCGCCGATGTCAGCGAGCAGGACCTGGCGCTGATAGCGGGCGAGATCGCGGCTTGTCATCGTCCCATTATCGCCCATTTGCCCTCGTTTGCCGGTCCCGGCGCCGCTATCGCTTGCTGTCGCCAAGTGTCTGCAGAACGCTCCACTCGCTGGTCTCGGTTTCAGACACCGCGCGGCCGCGCATCGATACGCCCGCCTCGTGCACCGACTCCGGCCTGCCGGACAGCAGCGGGTGCCACTCGGGCAGATCCTTGCCCTCGGCGAGACGGCGATAGGCACAGCTGTCGGGCAACCAGCGAAATGTCTCGGCTTGATCGACCGACAGCACCAGGCAATCCGACACACGCTTCGCCCGCGCCGCGTAATCCGTGCAGCGGCAACTGCCGATGTCGAGCAGTCGGCAGGCGATATCCGTGTAGTAGATCTCTCCCGTATCCTCATCCTCGAGCTTGTGCATGCAGCACAGCGCGCAGCCGTCGCAGAGCGACTCCCACTCCGCCGCGGTCATTTCCCCGAGTGATTTGCGTTTCCAGAATTGATCCGTCATCGTCCCTACTCTGCGACATCCGCCGTCCAATATCATCAAGCAGCCTGTTGAAAAAGTCTCGCGCGAGCAGGAGACAAGGAAGAAGTGGCCGAAAAAACGGCGTGTAGACGCCAGTACATGAGGCTTTTGAGGCCGTATCATGCCGCGTGGGGCTTTTTTCAACACGCTGCTGGTTCGATTGCCGCATTATGGACATAGCACATGAAAGCCGTTTTTCTTGACTGGGCCACCATGGGCCCCGGCCTCGACACCGGCGCACTTCGCAAGGTGCTGCCGGAACTCGAGGTCTTTGAGGTCAGCGCCGATCACCAGGTCGCCGCGAGAATCCGCGACGCGCAATTCGTCCTGGCCAACAAGATTCGCCTCACTGAGCAGCTGCTGGAGCAGTGCACGCGCCTCCGTTTTATCGGCCTGACCGCGACCGGAACCGATAATATCGATCTCGATGCCGCGCGGCGTCACGGCGTCGCCGTCTGCAATATCCGCGCGTACTGCAGCCGGTCTGTCGCCGAGCATGTATTCGGATGCCTGCTGAGTCTTACGCACAGCCTGGCGTCGTATTCGCGGGACGTGCGCGCCGGCCGATGGCAGCTGTCCGACAACTTTTGCCTGTTGACGCATCCGGTGCGCGAGCTGTCGGCAATGACGCTCGGCATCGTCGGTTACGGCGATCTCGGAAAGGCCGTCGCAAAGACCGCTGCTGCATTTGGCATGAATGTCATCGTTGCTGCTCGCCCGGGAAGCACCGCGACCGACGATGGGCGGGTATCCTTCGATGAGTTGCTGGCCCGATCGGACGTTATCTCCCTGCATTGCCCATTGACCGGGGAGACAAGGAATCTCTTTGGCAGCGATGCGTTCACAAGGATGAAGAACGACGCCATCCTGATCAACACGGCCAGGGGTGGCCTGGTGGATTCGGCGGCGCTGGCGGACGCATTGCGCCGCGGCGAGATCGCCGGAGCCGCGATCGATGTGCTGCCCACGGAGCCGCCCGTGAAGGGGGACCCGCTGCTCGATTATCTGGACAAAAACCGCGGCGACAATCTCCTGCTAACGCCGCACATTGCCTGGGCAAGCAACGAGGCGCGGCAAGCGGCCATCGACGAACTCACCGCCAACGTTGCAGCGTTCATCGACGGTGAAAAACGCAACCGGGTCGTCTGACGCCGCATCAAGCGCCGATGATTTGTCGCGCCCACTGAACGATCTGGCGCACGCGCGGCGAGCCCAGGTCATAGGCCTCGTCGAAGCTCACCCAGCGCCACTCGTGGTGCTCGGGCACGCCGGTTTGCGGCGAGATTCCCATCGTCACGTCCGACTTCCGCGTCGTCGCGATGTAGTAGCGCGCCACCTTGCCGCGGCTGTAGGGGCCCGTCTCGAAGTAGCGATCACCCCAATCGAAGTTGAGATCGTCGACGCCGGTTTCCTCGCGCACTTCGCGAAGCGCAGCCTGCATGGCTTCCTCACCGGGCTCCCTGACCCCTTTCGGAAAATCCCAGTGATGGTAGGCCCTCAGTAACAGGGTCAGCCAGCCGTCGTCGGTCTGCCGCGCGACGACCACTCCGCAGGAATGCTTTTCCTCGGTCAAGTCGCCCACCGCAAGACGTCGACCGGCGCCGCGTTGATGGCGCCGCGCGCCGCAAAGAAGCCGCTGATGCAAACCAGGAGCACGCCCGCCGTGACACCGATCACCCACAGCAGCGGGTTGAACTCGTACGGCAGCTGAAACAGCTGCACGGCGATGACGGCCGCGAGAATCGAGGCGCCGGCGGACGCGAGCACGCCGGCGGCGACGCCGAGTGCGGCGAACTCCGCCATGACGCCGAGGAATACCGTGCGTCGACGGGCACCGAGTGCACGCAGCATTGCGCTTTCGAAACGCCGCTCGTCGATCGTCGACTGCACTGCGGCGAACAGCACCGCGATACCGGCGGCCAGCGTGAAGACGAACACCGCCTGAACGGCGAGGCTGGCTTTCTCGATGATGCCCCGCACCTGCTGAAGTATCGCGTCGAGATCGATAACGGATATGCTCGGGTAGCTGCGGACCAGGTCGATCAGCATCGCCTGCTGCGTCTCTTCGATACGCATGCTCGAAATGTAGGTCGTCGGCATGCCCTGCAGCGCGCCCGGTGACAGGACGATGAAAAAGTTTGGCTGGAAAGAGTCCCAGTTGACCTTTCTTATGCTGGCGATCTCGGCCTCGACATCCTGCCCGGCCACGAAGAAACCAAGGCGATCGCCGACCCCGAGCCCGGCATCGGTGGCCGCTTCCTCTTCGATCGACACCAGCGGCGGCCCCGCGTAGTCCATGGGCCACCACTCGCCGGCGACCAGCTCGTTGCTGTCGCTCAGCTCGGCGGTCCAGGACAGGTTCGCCTCGCGATTGGCCAGCCACTGGCCATCCTCGCTCGGGTACTGCCGGTCCTTGACGGACTCGCCGTTGATCGTCGTCATGCGGGCGCGCACCAGCGGCGTGAACGCCGGCACCGCGACATTGCGCTCGCGGAAAAACGCGGCGAGCGGCTCGACCTCCTGCGGCTGGATGTTGATCAGGAAGTGATTGGGCGCCTCCTCGTCGAGTGTCTGGCGCCAGCCTTCGAGCAGGTCGGTGCGTACCAGGGTCAGTAACAACAGCACCGTCAGTCCGAGCCCGAAAGCGACGACCTGCACGGCGCTGTCGCGGCCGCGACGCGCCACGTTGGCCAGGCCATAGCGCCAGGCAACGCCGACGCCGGAGCGAAAGCGGCCGATGACGGCCACCATCGCCCGGCCCACCAGGTAAAGCGCGCCGGCGATCACGAGAATGCCGCCGATCAGTATCAGCAGCATGCGCGGATCGCCTACCGAGCGATACAGCAGCGCGGCAACGGCCGCGAGCGACAGGCCGGCAACCAGCAGTCTCGACGGCGCCGGCGGCATGGCGTCGTGGCGCAGGACGCGCAAGGGCGGTGTGTTGCGAAGCTGAATCAGTGCCGGCAGCGCGAAGCCGAGCAGCAGCACCATCGCGCTGCCGCTGGCCAGGATAACCGGGCGTAGTCCGGGTTCCGGCAGATCGCTCGCGATAAAACCGGCGAGGATGCGCGACAGCAACTCTTCCGCAGCAAAGCCAACGATGCTGCCAATGACGACGCCCAGCACACCGAGCAGGAACAGCTGGATGAGCGCGACCGAGATGACGAAACCCTGGGTTGCGCCGAGACTCTTCATCAGCGCGACCGTGTCCATGCGCCGGTGTGCGAAGCGGCGCGCCGACATCGCGACGGCGACAGCGCTCAACAGAAGGCTGATTACGGCGGTCAGCGACAGGAAGCGCTGCGCCCGGTCGGCCGCATTGTAGGCGCGTTCACTGCTTTCTTCCTGGCTCCGGATGCGCACGGACTCGGGCAGCGAATCCTCGATCGCCGCGTTGAATTCGGAAACGGCGCGTTCGTCGCCGGCAACCAGCAGTGCATAACTGACGCGGCTGCCTTCGCCGATCAGCCCGGTGCTGGCGATGTCGTCCTCGTTCATCATCAGCGACGGCGCGAGCGAGGCAAAGCCGATCGACTGGTCAGGCCGGTAGGTCAGCACCGCGGACACGCGCAGCTCTGCCTCGCCGACGGACAGGCGATCTCCGACGTCGGCGGCAACGCGCGCCAGCAGCGCACCGTCCGCCCAGACTTCGCCGGGTTGCGGAATGCCGTCTACCTCGCGCTGTTCGCCGAACAGCTGATCGGACACCCGCACCACACCACGCAGCGGATACGCGTCGCTGACGACCTTGATCGAGGCAAGCGCACTTTCCTCACCGGCAAACACCACGGAGGGGAACGACAGGGTGCGCGCCGTCTCCAACCCGTACTGGGCGGCGAGCTCGCTCCACTCCGCCGGCACCGGCTCCTGCGAGCGCAACCTGAGGTCGGCGGCAAGCACCTCGTTGGCCTGCCGCGCGACGGCTTTGCCGATGCGGTCCGTCAGGAATCCGACCGCCGTCAGTGCCGCTACCGCAAGCCCGACAGCCGCCAGCAATACCAGCACCTCGCCGGAACGCAGCTCGCGGCCGAAGGTCCGCAGCGAAAAAGCCACGGCTCGCATCAGGCCGCCTTCCGATCACCGACCAGGCGGCCGCCATCCAGGGAAAGAACGCGATCACAACGTTCCGCAAGATCGGTGTCATGCGTCACCAGAACGAGAGTCGTCGAGGACCTGTGATTGAGTTCGAACATGAGCTCCATGATGTTCGCCCCGGTGCGGCTGTCGAGATTGCCGGTCGGCTCGTCGGCAAACAGGACCGCGGGCTCGGTGGCGAATGCGCGCGCGATCGCGACGCGCTGCTTCTCGCCGCCGGAAAGCTGCGAGGGATAATGACTCCAGCGGTCCTTGAGGCCGACCTGGTCGATAATTTTCCTCGCCAGCGTCCGCGCGTCGCGATGCCCGGCGAGCTCCAGTGGCAGCATGACGTTTTCCAGCGCATTTAGCGACGGCACCAGGTGAAAGGACTGGAATACGAAGCCGACGCTTTCGGCGCGCACGCCGGCGCGCCCGTCCTCGTCCAGGCTGGACAGGTTCCTGTCATTCAGCAAGACGTGTCCGCTGCTCGGCAGATCCAGGCCGGCCAGCAGCGCCAGGAGCGTGGATTTCCCGGCCCCGGACGGCCCGACCACGGCCACGGACTCGCCGGCGTAAATCTGGAAACTGACGTCCGATAATATGGTCAGAGTCCCTTCGGGACTGCTAACCTGCTTGCTGAGGTGACTGGCTTCCAGCACCACATCGTTTCCAACTGACTGATTTCCCATGCGAAGACTGCTTACTCTGATTGTGTTGTTAGTGAACGCGAACGCCCTGGCCACCTCGCCGCCGACGGTGCTGGTGTTTGGGGATTCCCTGAGTGCCGGCTACGGTATTGAGGTTGACCGCTCGTGGACCACTTTGTTGCAGGACCGGCTCAAGAAGCTAGGGTACGAACATCGCGTCGTGAACGCCAGCATCAGCGGCGAAACGACCGAGGGCGGCGCAACCCGCATCGATGCGGCCCTGAGCAACTTCTCGCCGGACCTGATTATCCTCGAACTCGGTGGCAACGACGGCCTGCGTGGCTTCCCGCCCGAACGGATGAAGGCGAATCTCGAGAAGATCATCGAACGATCGAAAGCCTCGGGCGCTGCCGTCGTGCTCCTGGGAATCCGCATCCCCACAAACTACGGGGCGCGATATACCGCCGCCTTCGAGACCGTCTACCGCGAGGTTGCTGACGACCAGGAGGTCGAGTGGATCGAATTCTTCATGGAGGGCGTCGCGATGAACGACAAACTGCTGCAGGACGATCGCATTCACCCGAACGCCGAGGCACAGCCGATCCTGCTCGAGAATGCGTGGCCAATTATCAGCGCTGCGCTCGATCGTACGTTATGATTTAGCCAGCGCCGAAAACCACAGAACGGCTGCGGACTTATCGAGGGGGCAATATTTTGGAAAAGACGTGGCTCAAATCCTACCCGGAAGGGATGCCGGCGGAGGCTCCTACACCGCCGTTTGGTTCGATTCGCGAACTCTTCGAGCATGGTTTTTCGGAGTTCCCGGAGAACCCGGCCTATACCAATATGGGGCGCACGCTCAGCTACGCGGACCTCGACCACCTCTCCATGCAGTTTGCCTGTTACCTGCAGCAGACAATCGGGCTGACGCGCGGCGAGCGCGTCGCCATCATGCTACCGAACATCCTGCAGTACCCGGTAGCGATGTGCGGCATCTTCCGCGCCGGGCTCGTCGTGGTGAACGTCAATCCGATGTACACGGCGCGTGAGCTGAAGCATCAGCTCAAGGACTCCGGCGCGCGCTGTATCGTCATACTCGAAAACTTCGCGCACGTTCTCGGGGAGGTCATCGCGGACACCGACGTCGAGCATGTCGTCACGACGGGCGTTGGTGATCTGCTGGGGTTCCCCAAAGGCCTCGTAACAAACTTCGTGCTGCGCCACGTCAAGAAAGCCGTTCCTGCCTACAAGATTGCAAACAGCATCAGCTTCAAGAGCGCGCTGAAAGCCGGCGCCGGCAGGAAACTGAAGCCGGTAGACATCGGCTTCGCCGATATCGCTTACCTGCAGTACACGGGCGGAACCACAGGTGTTTCAAAAGGCGCAATGCTGAGCCACCGCAACATGGTATACAACGTTCAGCAGACCATTACCTGGCAGGCCGACGCCTACGAGGGCCTGCAACAGATCATCGCGATTACGGCGCTGCCGCTGTATCACATTTTTTCGCTGCAGGGTAACTGCCTGACGGTCATGGCGCAGGGCGGGCTGAATGTTCTCATCACCAACCCGCGCGACTTCGAGGGATTCGCCAGGGAGATTGCGAAGTACCCGTTCAGCATGTTCACCGGCGTCAACACGATGTACGCGGCCCTGATGAACACACCGAGTTTCAAGGACATCGATTTCAGTCACCTTCGGGTGTGTATCGGCGGCGGCACCGCGGTTCAGCCGGCCGTTGCGAAAGACTGGAAAAATGCCACAGGCGTTACCATCCTGCAGGGCTATGGGCTGACGGAGACGTCGCCGGCGGCGATCGTCTGTCGCATCGACTCCGAATTCACCGGCACCATCGGCCTGCCAATCCCGTCGACTGACGTCATGATAGCGGGCGAGGACGGCAAGCCTCTGCCGCCGGGGCAGGTCGGTGAGATCTGTATCAGGGGGCCACAGGTTATGGAGGGCTACTGGCAACGTCCGGAGGAGACAGCCGAGGTCATGTTCCCGGGAGGATGGTTGCGCACCGGCGACATCGGGCGCATGGATGATGACGGCTACTTCTATATCGAGGACCGCAAGAAGGACATGATCCTCGTTTCCGGCTTCAACGTATATCCGAACGAAATTGAAAACGTCGTGGTTGAAATCGACGGCGTACTCGAGGCCGCTGCCATCGGAGTGCCCGACGAACGTTCCGGGGAAATCGTGAAAATCTTCGTTGTTCGCAAGGATCCCGATCTTACGGAGAAAGACATCCTCGATTACTGTCGTGAGAACCTGACCGGCTACAAACGCCCGAAGATCGTCGAGTTTCGCGATGAGCTCCCCAAGACCAATGTCGGCAAGATTCTGCGCCGGGCGCTGCGCGACTGACGTCGCCGGCGGTTACTTGGCGGTCATCGTCTGAATCGAAAATCACGGGGGTCGGGATGCCTTTCAACAAGATAATTTCAATCGTGCCGATGTTGCTGCTCGCGGCCGTCGTCGGGGCAGCGGTGCCGAAGCCGCTTGACCCCGTACGCGTTGCGCCGCACATCTACCAGCTGGTCTTTGAAAACGAGAAGGTTCGCGTGCTCCGGCAAACCGTACGCAACGGGGAGACGCCGCCGCTGCATGGGCATCTCGACCGTGTCATGGTCTACCTGCAATCCTGCGCGTGGCTGGAGGACGATGGCCACGGTGGCCAGGAGATGAAGCTGTTCAAGATTGGCGAGGCCGTGTGGGCGCCGGCGGAAACGCACGGCGGAGACACCGCCGAGGTCGTACAGGAATGCAAGATCCTCGAGATCGAGATTCTGTAGTTATTCCCTGTCGGCAATACTATCTTCTTTGTCGACATGACCCCATTCATTGCCATCGTATTGCAGCGTCTCTCCCGACTTGAGGCTCAGCCGTACGCCGCTTTCAAAAACTGATTCTTCGAGCTCAGCCAGCTTGGCGAACTCCGAGTATTGTGGCTCGGCAATGGTTGTTCCAACAAACTGAAATTGCTTTTCCGAATCTTCAAAAACCATTTGCGAGTTCTCACGAATAAGCGGCCGGCCGTTGTAGATATTGGGGGCGCTATCCGACCGGACACGGCGCAGCATTATCCGCCAGTTCACCGGGTAGCGACGCAGGTCCCAGTGATTCGGACTGCAATTTCCCGACATTTCAGGATTCTGGTCTCTTCGAATGGGGATACTGAAAGAGGCTACTCGATGGGCGCTGTGGCTCGAAATGTCAGGCGTGAACAGGGTTGGCTACCCGCTGCGCTCAAGAAAGAGCTGTTGCCTTTAAAGATTGTGACGTTGAGACCTAACTAAAAGGACTAGTCGAACGAACGACTGCCAGGCCGTAAGGCGACGGTCGGCACGTTCAAGCTATAGTTTCTGCTACTGACCCTATGTATGGACTCCACCAACCTAATTTCTCAGGTTGGAAAGTCGACGAAAACCAGAACGGATTCCATACATGTCCTATTCGACTACAGTCGGGGTCGAGCTGGCGCAAAACCCGTTCAGATCTCGGTCGTATCGAGCCGAGGCAAAGAGCTTTGCAACCGTTCACTGACAGGCAAGATGTTTGCGGAGTTTCTGGGCAAGCAAAGCCGGTCGCAGGTTGCGATCGATCCTTTTCCAGGGTGCGCTCGCCTATGTTTATCGCATGAAGGAGCCACGAACGGGCAAGGATGGCTGGCTTCTGGACCTCATTGAACGAGCGGGACCGCGGCGTGCTGCCGTGGCGCTGGCCAACAAGAATGTACGAACGGCCTGGGCTCCTGTAACCCAGGCAACTGATTACCAACGTCGAGAGCAACTCGAGACGGTTGCTTAGAATGTCCTGCACACAGATACGACGTAACAGATAAGGATATTTGCTCCGGTCAAACCTGCACCGCATTGAGGCCCTGGAGCCCACTGACCCTTAGAGGAACCGGAGAGCGCATACATAGCGGGCCAGGAGATGGCGTCTCCAAGCAAAGGCCGACTATACAAACGCGTCTGAGCCCTGATCGAAGAATCTGTCTGCCAGACTGGCGGAGTCCATATACAAAGCGGACGCAGGAGCAAGGTTTAGCTAGAATGCTTTGAGCACATTAGCGAGGGGCTTCGCTGTGGGAAATGTTGGGCAGGATATTGCAGGCTGGCTTACATACGCCGAGGACGGAATTTATCTCCTCACTGCGGCACTCTTGGCGCTTACGGCAATTGTTCTACTCGTCACGACCGGACGGACATTATTTGGCTCTTTCCGAACGCGCCCTGTCTTGCCGGAAGCACTGAAAGCCCTTGATTCGCTCCTGCTGGTGCTCATGATCGTTGAGTTGTTACACACGATCCGACTTTTTATTGTCGAACACGCCTTGGTGCCGGAGCCTTTTCTAATTGTAGCGCTGATCGCCGGCGTCAGGCGGATGTTAATCCTTACTACAGAAGCATCTCAGTATATCCAGAGCAAACCCGAGCAGTTTCGAATGGCGATGATTGAAATGGGGCTACTCGTCGTTTCATTCATCATCATCGCTGGTGCGATCCTGTTGCTGCGACAGACCCAACCGTAGAGGCCGCTCTTGGCCGAGTGCTGAAGTTTTCTTCGGCGCAAGCTAAACGACAGCTTTCCGCAGGAGCTGACGCTTGGATCAGATATTAACGCGGACATACGTTCGAAGGCCCGGATTGCCCGAGAGAGCTGATTGAATTACAAGGGCTGACGCTAAACATCGCCGTCGCGTGTGCTATTCCGCCGGACAACATCTAAAGCGGACCGGTGGTTTACGAGAGCATAGCTAGACAAAGTTCCGAGGATCACGCCCAAGTGATGCTGCCCAACCACCAAGCCACCCAAAGGACCGCCAGCTGGACAAAGAGGCCGCCAGATACGGTGCTACGGAACGAAGATTCGCCGCTGCGCAGCGCGATCCAGATCCGAACAACCGTGTTCGCACTGAGCGCAGCGGCCAAGGGCAATACGCCGTCGATTGCTGAGATTTGCCCGGCTGCCACGAGAGAGGCTAGGGCAAAGGTTGCAGAATTCGTACTTGCTAAACCTGCAAGTGCCACGGTCATGAGAATGGCCGCGCTCCCGAAATAGTCGTTAAGGATCGCGGAGATCAGCATCGTTGTCGCCACGATAAGCGCAAAATTGACTGCGCCCTTGACGGAAAATACCTGCTGCGGAAGATCCAACCCTACCGATTTAACGTCGCCTCTCTGAGCCAGGAAAAAGATTACCGCTCCATACAGCCCCGCCGCCAGGCCGGCTCCGAGTAGCACTGGCAACCCCACAGCAAACATTGCAGGGCTCAATATGAGGAGGATTATTCCGATCTGGATGAGTGAAGAAACTGAGGAGAACGTTGCCCCCGCGCCAGCGCTCTTGGAATAGTCTGGCTTTTCGCTGGCGCACCGACCAAGGGCCGCGATCGTCGCGGTAGACGACACAAAACCCGAGAGGAAACCGCTCACCGGCAACCCCAGCCGGGCGCCTGCGACCCGCGTGGCAATGTGCCCCGCCGCACCGATCAGCATGACGAGAACCACGATAATGAAAAGGTCGCGCGGGTTGAGCGCACCGCCAGGACCAAAGTTGCGGTCGGGCAGGACCGGCAAGATTACAAGTACCGATACGCCAAGAATAAGCCCGTCTCGCAACTCCGCTGTCGTCAGCACCGTCCTACTAAAACCGCGCAGAACCTCTCGCGCCGCGAGAAGTGATGCAATGACCACCCCGACGCCAGCTGCTAGCAGCGCCGTTTCTGTTGCAAGCGCCCCCAGCAGAACGACCGCGACAAGCGTCAGGCTCGTGGTGAGTCCGATGGTTGGATCGCCCTGTTGCGCGACCCACACGATGCGAACGGTACCGACCGCCGCAACTGCCACAGCCAATAGTGGTACGCCGCCTGTCATCATGCTGATTGCGCCAATGAGCGATGCCAGCGCAAAGGTTCGAACGCCAGCCGATGCATCCTTGCCTGTCAGGTGTTCACTCTGCTCACGCTCGATACCAATCAGAATCCCGATTCCCAAGGCTTCCGCCAGCGCAAGGAATGCATGTGTTTCCGCTTCCATCCGCTAACTGTAGGCTCAGAGTTCTCCCGCTGCAAATAGCGCCTCGTCCATGCGAATTAGTTGCGTTCGTGTTCGATCTAGTAGCAAAGGTCCGATGGTCGAGAGATCCTTTCCAAGATAGCTAGACTGCCAATCCACCGACCGCTCCTGGCCGTTAGGCCACTGTGGTCAGGACGATGAAGGAACGAGCACTGCACCTCGTATAACCGACACTCGAGTGGACTAAGGTACGCTGGCGGCTACTGACCCTGGGCGGGCTTTGTCCGCACGTGCACGGCTAGCTCATCACCAGTCAGAACCCCGCTTCGTCGGAAGCAGTCGCTGGTGCCCTGCTGGAGAAACTCAACTGGTCTCCCTTTTGGCGCATTCAGCGCCGACCGACACAGCCGCCGCGGCACGTCCGCTAGGCGCGCCGCTCAGCCATGAACTCGCGGACGATCAGGGCGAAAAGCGTCGCGCTTAAAGCGAGCATGCAGACGTTGACCGTCAGAGCAAGCGGGCTCATAGCGGCTGCGCGGATGGCGAGCGCCGCCGCCGGGGCCAGAGCGCCGAGCAGTGCGACGAGCCCGGCCACCGGAAGCATATACTTGCGAAAACCAGAGAGTCCCATCGCCAGGAACCCGACGATCACCAAGGCGCCGCCCACGTAGGCGGGTAGCAGGGCGGTACGGCTGGAAGATATCAGGAAAGCGCCGACGCCAAGCGCGATCAAAAGCACCGCAAACACGACGATTTTCTTGGGCATTGGGGGCTCCGAAAGATTGCCAAAAGAAAGGCACATGTTAGCCGGGGCAGTAAACTAATGCGAGAAAGTGCCTGTCCTACTCATGCGTTTTCACTCGTGAATGACGGCGTTCGGGGCGTCACGGGGATTGAGACAGTCGAGACAACCTCTTTAGCTGTGTCGATTGTTATTGCGGCCGTGTTCCTGCAGAAGGATACACGACTCGTTAGGCGCTGAAAAAGAGCTTTCCTGACCGACCGCTGGCCGGAAGCCGACGGTCGCCTGGCCTGAGGTAGAAAGACGGCTACTGACCCTTTCCGGACGTTCGCCAAAACGTCGAGCCAGACCAATACTTCGGCTCTCTCGAAGAGTTAGGCTAAATAAAACGAATTTACCGGAACATACATTGCTTCTATCCTAGGTAGATTGGGCAGCCAGCGCGACTAACGCGCGCAGTGTAGGGCTCTTCAGTGTAATTCGCACCTTGGAAGCGCGCAAAACACGCAGTTGAAAGGAGCTAGTTGTGACCGTCCAGCGTATTCTCGACTCTCAACAAACCGTTGAAAGGGCGTATATCGCGCCGGATGCCAAAGTCCGCGATGTCCTGAGTTCGCTCGCGTTCAGGAACGTGGGGGCACTAGTCGTCAGCACCGATGGCGATACGATCGAGGGAATAATATCCGAGCGCGATATCGTGCGTGGCCTGCAAAAGATTGGGGACGGCCTGCTCGCCAAACCGGTAAAGGAACTAATGACCGAAAAGGTAGTTACATGTGTGGCGACCGATCGTGCGGCTGGAATTATGGCAGTAATGGTCTCCAAGCACCTGCGCCACGTGCCTGTAATAGAGGACGGCAAATTCGTCAGCATGATTAGTATCCGTGATTTACTGCAACTTAGATTGACCGAAGTGCAGTCAGAGGCTGACGCTATGCGGAGCTACATTTCAGGCGGCACATGAGACCTGCGGCCGGTGGATCGACTCCGCCTCGCCGTGGGTTTGCCTTGAGGGCTCGTCAAATGAAACGCTACTCGATTCTGTGGTGGTCGATTATTCTCCCGACTTCTGTGATCGTTGGTTTACCGACGTTTTTCCTCGTCGGACATTTCACAGACTGGGAGATCTCAGAGCGCGCTGCTGTCGCCCTTATTGCGACGCTAGCCGCGGATCTTTTGATAGTCGCTTCGATGGAGGCTGTCGCACCAACCAAAGTGAACATAGGCCCTGGGGAGAAGGCCCTGAAGTCCGAAGCTTTGGCAGAAAAAGCAATAATCGTTACTGGCTTCGACTCTTCCCCGTACGGACAGGTTTCCGTTCGTGGTGAGACGTGGTTGGCGACTCGCCATCCCGACGATACTGAGGTGTTATCGGCAGGCATGAGCGTACGCGTAGTTACTCGTGACGGACTCAATTTGATTGTTTCGTCGAACCTTGGCTAGCTTATTGAGAAACCCAACATCCATTCACGTAATTGTGACGGCAGTGGAATCGCCACTATCCTTCGCCCTGTTGTCCTCCCGTTTCTTGAGCCTGGTTGCTCTATCATCAGGTAAGGATGTATTGAAGCTAATGCGAAGTTTTTCGCAAGTGTGTCCGCTAACGGCCGAGACTATGTGAAAACGCCGCATTCATTATGATGTAAAGGTCTCAGTTTCAGGGTCAGATGGATGAAGCGATTCATGAAGGTGAGAACCGATGCCAGAGCATCGCTCTTCCCGGAGAGCCTTGACGATTACATTGCAGGAGAAAATGCGGTTCGGGTGGTGGATGCGTTCGTCAACAAGCTGGATTTGAATCAGCTGGGATTTGATCGGGCGGAACCGAGCGCCACGGGTCGACCTGGCTATCAGCCGGCGACGCTGCTCAAAATCTACGTGTACGGTTTTTTGAACCGTCTACAGTCAAGCCGTCGCCTGGAGCGTGAGTCCCATAGCAACGTTGAGCTGATCTGGCTGAGCGGACGGCTGATGCCGGACTTCAAGACCATTGCCGACTTCCGTAAAGACAACCGCCAGGCCATCCGCCGTGTGTGCATGGAGTTTGTGGGCGTGTGCCGCTGAGGCGACGATTTGCTTATCCGATATCCCGCTTGAGAATATTCGTGCCGCAACGGTGATTTCACTTGGCGACACAGAAAGCCGGTATGGTTTTCCGGGCAAAAACAAATTGAGAATAAGTTCGGCTCTTTTCAAACAGCCTTGGCCAATAGCGGAAGGTCACGATTTCCCAAAACCGGCCGCTCGAGCGTCTGCTTTGGCGAAGGCGTGACCGTCTCAATTCCGCCAATAGCTGCTCAAGCTTTGCGTGCTTCGTTCTCGTGCTCTACGCAGATTTGCATGGAATCGCCGACCGATAGTGGCTCGTTGGTAAGTCCGCACTGAAAGCCGCCGTCGGCGACTCGGGTAAAAAAACGGCAGGTCTTGCAAACGCCAAAGGTCTTCGATTCATTCAGCCGCTGTGCACGGCGAAGCAACGCGGTCAGGCTATTCGCCAGCGCCAGATGCTCATCTGCTCTGGCATTTTCGACAGCGGCCTGAATCGTCGATTCCTCGTCGATCCGCTTAAGCAAGTCTCGACCCTTCTTTAGAAGTCGCAGCCGTATGACCCTGCCATCGTTTGCGTCCGACAGCTTGCTTATGAGCCTTTCTCGCTCCAATACTTTGACGCTTTGAGACACCGTTCCTTTGGTAGAGCCCAGAAATTGACCGATCGCCGCTGGCGTGTTGCTGTAGCGGTTGCAGCGCGCGAGGTATCTCAATACGTCTATATGAACTGGCTGCAATCCAGCGGATCCGGCGAGTCGGCGATTCTCCGCTAGCGCCACCACGGCCAGTCGCTGTATCAGTTGGAGGATGTCCTTCATGCGACTATAGTATTGACTCGATACGTGTTTGACAAGCGGCCGTCCTCCTTATAGTATCGACTCGCTACCATGTGACAGGAGGAACTACCCATGAGAAAGCACACATTGATTGGCACGATTATCATGGCCTTGCCGCTGCTGGCGGTCGCCGCCACCGTAGACTCCGTCGCGTATCCCGACGGCTATCGCTCGTGGACGCACGTCAAGTCCATGGTCATTCACCCGGACCACGGTCTGGCCGATCCGTTTGAAGGCATTCACCACATTTACGCAAATGAAGCAGCGATCGCCGGACTCGAGAGTAACGCTTACCGGAAAGGTGCCGTGCTCGTATTCGACCTCCTGAGTCAGGAGCTTGGAGGCGGGGCAACCCAGGAAGGGAAACGCAAGTTTATCGGTGTCATGGAATTCGATGCCGAACGTTTTGCGGCGACCGGTGGTTGGGGGTTTGAAGCCTTTGCCGGCGACAGCAAGACCGAGCGTGTCGTCAAAGATCGCGGTGCATCCTGCTTCGCCTGTCACCAGTCGGTCGAAAAGGACAACTATGTTTTCTCGAAGTTTCGAAAATAGACTGTCGCCAACAACAGACAGTTGCGCGGCAAGGCTCGTCAGGTAATTGTCCCGGCGATGGAACCTTTCGCTTGCCATTCACGTGTATAGAAATACGCACCCTCCCGCGAGCTGTTTTCCGGGCGACCGCGTTTTTGACTGGCAAGTTCCCGGTTGGGGACCGCTTAAAGGAGAAACGATAATGAAATGGATGACATCACTCGGGGCGGCTGCTCTGGTTTGGACATTGGGATTCTCGCCGGTAATAGCGGACGAAGATCTCGATGACGGGATGACGGTTCTCGACTTCGGCGATGAAGCATACGGCGATGCGGACGAGCATGACGCCGATGACTTTGGCGAGGATGAGTCCGGCGGCATGCATGAGGACGACGCCGACGACATGCAGGATGACGGCTTTGTCGGCATCGATGAAGACGACGCCAATGAGGTTGACGACGAAATCGACGAGGAAATCGACGAGGAAATCGACGAAGAAGACTACGGCGACATGGAGGAGGAAGACCATGAGGGTGACGTCGACGACATGGACGAGGAAGACTTCGACGGTATGGACGAAGGCGATACCGACGACATGGACGAGGAAGACTTCGACAGCATGGACGAAGGCGATACCGACGATATGGACGAGGAAGGCTTCGACAGCATGGACGAAGGCGATACCGACGACATGGACGAGGAAGACTTCGACAGCATGGATGAAGGCGATACCGATGACATGGACGAGGAAGACTTCGACGACATGGACGAAGAGGACGCCGGCGATCTTGAGGACGGTGACGGGGAAGATGCTGGCGACAGCGCAATCTGAGTACAGGCGTCATCGCAAGGGTTGAACCGACGGGGCCGGCAACGGCCCCGTTTTTCCTGGTCTATTTCCCAGGCTAGTGCGGGCTAAGGTGCGACAAGAAGTGCCTCTCGTGGTTACGGCGTGCCGCTGAACAATATCAGGGGTGACAGGGATTCACTGATGAGCTTCAAGCTGTCACAAGGGCTTTACCATCTTGATCACGACGTTGTCGGCGCCATTGGCCGCAACGCTAGTCTCTCGACAGACCTCCTTGTAGCCTCTTGCCAGGTAGAATAGTTCGCCCGGCAGAGTAGATCCCAGCTCAATGGACTTGAAACCGGCATCGCGGGCCGCCGCTTCTCCGAGCTCGAGCAGCAGGCTCCCGATACCATGGCGAGTCCACGAGGGGTGCGTGTACATCGCCCGGATGCGCGCTGCCTCAGTCGCCGGATCGCTGAGGGAGTCGTCTCGCCCTACGGTATGATCGCCGCCATAGAGGGTTCGACGTTTGCCCCAACCGCCGCATCCGACGAGAACTCGTTGGCCGCTTTCGACCGTCTCGACCAGGAAATAGGTGCCGTCTTTAATCAGCGTCCAATCAACGCCCATGGTTTCCCGGGCGGCTTCGATCTCCGCCGAAGAAAGCCGGGGCTTCATATTTTCGGCGATTGATTGTTGCATCAGCTCGATTATCGCCGGCACATCGGCCGCTTGCGCGACTCGATGGGTAAATTTTTTCGACATGCGGCTCGACGCTCCCCGTTGACGGTTCGTAGTCGTAAAGGTCGAGAATAGCAGGCGGTACAGGCATGCAAAACGTTCGGACGGTACCGGGTGGACCAAGCCCACAGTCAGGGCGCAGCTTACGCTGGGTAGTTCACCCGGGGAAAAAAGACAGTCAACAATTAATGCGACAAGACCTGTCAGCACGGCCAGGGAGATTGCTTTGCTAGCTGCGTTAACGGAATGATCTACAAGTAGTTGGCAAAACCCGAATGCAGATAACTCCTTCTTTGTCGCCAATAGCGGTCCATTCCCGGCAGTGATTTTACGCCGAGGATGGGCCCGGTAATGGTCTCGCGACGATTTATTTGTTAATCCTGCGCGTCGATTCGTTTTTTGCCATGTAATCCCTGTACCAGTCGAGCCATTTTCGCGTTGGTGTGCGTCCCGTCGCAAAGAATTCGTTTTTCTCGAAGGAATCCCAGAGGATGTCGAACGCCGCGTGAGCGAGCGAATCGGTTTTCGCGTCGGGCCGGTTGGCTTCTTTTCCGCCGATCGCGCGAATGACACCATCACGGGCTGATTCTAATGCCTCGCCGGCATCTTGCTCCGGAAGATTGAATTCCGAGACAAGGGCTTTGTGGATTCGCTCGTCGGACCAGCGACCCTCGAGCGTGTCGAGCAACCAGGTGGCAAGTTTTTCAAGGGAAAGATCGTCCCAGCTGAATACGTCCTCGACGCCCACCTTGAACAGCCGTGCAATCCTGAAAGCGCTCTCCAGCGACGGCGAGTATCGGTTCTGTTCGATAGCGATGACGGTCTGTCGAGTAACGCCGATCGCGTCGCCCAATTGCTGCTGGGTCATGGATCCGTGACGCTCCCGCAATTCTTTGACCCTGTTGGTGATCGGGTTTTTTCGTGCCACGAGCTAGACCGTGCTTCTGAAGAATACGATCTGAAACACGTACTCCATGATCTGGCCCAGCATCAGGCTCGCGAACACGGCGTAAAAAAGCAGGTCGCCGTTGCGAACGAAAAGGTAGACGCCAAGTGACAGCAGCGCCCCCGCGGCAATGAAATAGGAGGAGTGGTGCCCGGCGCGCTCGAGGATGCGGCGTTCGCGCTCATCGGTTGACGCATTTGCATCCTTGGGTGCGACGACAGCGATGGCGATATGACCGACGATGGCGAGCGCAATCAGGCTGGCCGTGTAGGCTATGACGAGCGGCGCCATCGGCGCGGCGAGTTGCCCGGATTCCGACCAGATCGAGGCGACCGCGAAAAAATAGGCCGCTCCGAGCGCGGTGAGCAGGAAAGCCATGATCCAGGCTGATTTTTCCTTGAAAGGCATTGTGTACCTCCTGTGTCAAAAATATTTGACACCGATCATAAACGCCCGACCTCGTCCTGTCAAAAATTTTTGACATACTGAGTCACGCCGCAGCAGGATTACGATTTTTCGTGAATACGCCCTTGCGCAGGGCCATTCACCTGAATCATTGCAATTTATTGTCGAGGAGAGCTTATTTCGAGAGCCTGTTTACTTAATCACGAGATTTCGTAATGAGGTGACCTGTCCCTCGAACCGTCGAAACAACGGGTTTCCGTAAATTTTGGGGCTGCTGGCGACGCTAGTCCGCGGGGATGCTGTGATAGTCCTCCCGCATCAGCAGGCTGAAGCCGCCGAAGCGAAATTCGACGTTGCCGTCCCCGACCGGTACCGGCTCGGCCTGCCCGGCCAGCACCTTCGCCAGGTTCTCACGCAGTTCGGACAGTAAGTGCGGGTCCGCTTTCGGCGTGTTGTGCGCCGGAAATACGGCATGGAGATCGGGCGCCAGGCCCGCGAAGCGCTCGACTGAGGCCCTGTAGGCGACGAGATCGGTCTCCGGAAAGAACAGCCAGATCGGGCCTTCGTAGAAACTGTCGCCCGACCAGAGAAGCCCCGCCTTTCTGTCCAGCAAGGCGATGGAATCATCCGTGTGGCCAGGGACCCGCAGCACTTCGAGCTGCCGCCCGCCGATATCGATCACGTCTCCGTCCTCGATCTTCTCACTTATCGCGAACGGTTTTATCCGGTAATCCCCTGCTTTCACGCCGGCAGGCAGGTCCTTGCAGAGCGCCTCGGGCGACACTTCCAGCAACAGTTCCTCGCTCTGCAGGCCGGCCGTCCGCGCTAAGGTGAACGGCGTTGAAACGGACAGAATATTGTCGAACTGGTGATTGCCGCCGATGTGGTCGATATGGCTGTGCGAGTTGATGACCTGCACCGGCCGCTCGGTCAATTCGTCGACAACGGCCCTGATGTCACCAATGCCGTTACCCGTATCGAACAAGACGGCCCTCTCGCTACCGACGATCAGGTAGGAAATGACTTCCTGCCACTGGAACGGCTCGTAGATCGCGAAAACATCCGGCTCGACCTCGTAGACCTCGAACCAGTCATTGCTCGCCGCATGTTTTTCAAACTGCGCATAGGCGGCCCGCGGCAGGCGATCGCAGAAGCTGCCAAGCTCGGCCGCGCTGGCGTAAGCCGCGCGCTGCTCCGGCGTTTCCTGCGCCGGGTCTGTACAGCCGGCCATTGCGCACAGCGACGCGGTCGCTATCAGTACTTTTATTTCGGTAACTTGCATGGTGTTTGTTCCATTAAGATCGCGGCTGCAGCAACTTCCTGTCTCAATGCCGTGCAGCTAGTCGCCGCCCCGGACGGCGGAGATCAGCTCACCGCTGGCTCTCAGGTCCCGGACACGATTCGCCTGTTCGTCGAGGTCCGCCTGGAGCTTCTTCTGAAGCTGTTCGAACTCCGGTTCGTCGCGAATGGACTCCAGGTTGGGATCGTACCCGAGATACAACCACGACAGAATTCTCCACCCCTCGTCTATGGCCCGGGCCAGGGCCGCAATCGCGAGTTCCGGCCGGTTTTGCAGCGCGTATATTCTCGCGTCGCTAATCCAGTATCCGGCGGTTCCGAGGCGCGGCAGGGTTTTTATGACGTCCATGCTGGGCTCGAGGAGTTCGTTCGCGCGCTCCTTTTCACCGAGTCGCATCAGGACAAGCGCCAGATCGATTGCCGCGAAATAGTTGGCCACATCGACTCGCGGGGCCTCCGGACCGGTCAGCTCGGGATACGCCCGCTCATAACGCGACCGCGCTACTTCGTATCGCCCCGCCCTCAGGTCGGCGTTGCGCAGAATGAACAGCGCGCCCCAGTTTCGGGGATAGATCTCGAGCAATTTGCGCGCATCAGCCTCTGCTGCCTTGTCATCACTTGTATAAACGTTGTGCAACAAATCGCCCCACAGCGGCCAGAACGTCTCGGGCCCCAGCTGCAGACCTCTGTCGACCCACTGCCTGGCGCTGTCCGCATCGCCGAGCTCGAGGTAGGCAATCGCCTGGGCCGACTGCAGGCTCGGGCTGAGCGCATCGTTTTCCGCTGCTTTCTGATACCAGATAAGGGACTCATCGGCGCGACCGTACACCAGGTAGTGGATCGCGGCGATGTAGACATACGCGAACGCGTGATCCGGTTCCAACTCTACGACCCGAAGATAGCCTGCCATTGCGTCGTCGAACCGGCCCGCCTCCTCATAGAGCCGCGCAACGTCGTAATTCACGGTTGCTGAAAACGGATCCAGGCGCAATGCTTTCTGCATCAGTTCCATTGCGTCCTCGTTCCTTCCCTGGCGCCAGCGAAGCCGCCCGTACAATCGAAAGACACGCGCGTAGTTGGGCTGCAGGGCGATTGCCTGCTTATAGGACTTTTCGGCCGCATCGAAGTCGCCCTGCTGTTGCCGGAGCAGCCCGAGCGTCGCATGTGCTTCGCCCATCTCGTGGCCCAATGCCAGCGCCCGCTTGAGTGGTGGCTCGGCGAAGGCAATGCTCTCGTCGGCCGGTAGTCCTCCGAGAAAATTGGCGCTCAGTGTCAGGTAGGCGTCTGCCAAGCCAACGTATGCCAACGCGAAATCCGGATCCAGGTCCACGGCCGATCTGAACTGAGCAATCGCCGTATTCAGCGATTCGACGGATTCGATATCGGCGGCGCTCTTGCCTTTGAGGTACGCGGTGTACGCGTCCAGGCTCCTGGTTGGCAGCGCTGTTAGTTGCTCGGTTTCTCCGGATGTAAGAGTTGCATCCAGCTGTCGTACGATCGCCCCCACGATTTCCGACTGTATTTCGAAGATGTCGGTCGCCGTGAGAGTTCGATCGTAGGTTTCGGCCCACAGATGCTCGTCGGTCGCAGCCCGGATCAGCTGCACGTTGACGCGAATCCGGTCACCGGCCCGCTGCACCCCGCCCTCCAGTATGGCCGTAACGCCGAGCTCCCTGCCTATCTCCGGTATCGACTTGTTGGTGTCCCGGTACTGTTCCATCGAGGTCCGGGAGATTACCTTGCCGAAGGAAGACAGCTTGGCAAGCTGTGTCAGGATGTCATCACGAATGCCGTCGACAAGGTAAGCGTCCGTACTCAGGCTACTCCTGTTCTGAAAAGGCAATACAGCGATTGAGTTTTCGACTTCCCTGGACTCCGCGGCATCTTGCAGAGAAGCTACATCCACCGTATCGCGCGTCGCCAACGGAAGTAAATAATTGTCGATAACCAGGACCAGAACAGCGGCCCCCAGCAGTGCAATGATCGCGAAATCGATCTTGCGTCCGGTCCGGTGAGAGATTGAGGCGGCGCGGTCGACGTCTTTTTCTTTCTTCAAGCCCTCCGGCGTGATTTCGAAGGCCCAGGCGAAGATCAGGGCAATGGGAAAGCCAAGGATCAGGAAGAATGCCAGTGCGCTGTTGACCCAGTCGCCCAAGCGTAGCGCCGGCGCCAGCGTGTCGCCGACCTGCAGAATTAGCCAGGCGACAATCAGGTAGGCGATCGCTACGCGGAACACATTGCGGCGCCTGAGTTCTGACACCAGCCCCATATGACTACCTATAATCCGGTACTTCCGGAACAACCAGGGGGTCGTCGACCGTGCCACCGGATGACCCCTATGATCATGCGGCCACTGCGGTCTACGATAGCATACGCGGCTCCGACCCGAGCCGAATCCGGGCCAGCGTGGCGACGCATGCCATCGTGGGATAGAACAGGATAGTATTCAGCGCAGACATCCGCGCCGCAAAAGCCACGCATCGTCAGGAACGACACGCCGAAGGCCGGGATCGGCAACAACGCACTGAGGAACGCCCATGACCCGCTACAGACTGACATATTTCGATTTCGACGGCGGTCGCGCCGAGCCCATCCGAATTGCGTTCCACGCGGCGGGCATCACGTTCGAGGATCATCGCATATCGTTTCCCGAATTCGGCAAGATGCGAAAGACGACGCGATTCAACTCCGTGCCGGTCCTCGAGATCGACGGTGCCGCTGTTACGCAGTCGAACGCGATGCTGCGCTACGTCGGCAAGATGGCTGGCCTGTACCCGAAGGACGACCGGCAGGCGCTGTACTGCGACGAAGCGATGGACGCCGTCGAGGATCTCCTGCATTACACGGTGCAGACCTTCGGCCTCGAGGGCGAAGCGTTGAAGACGGCGCGCAAGAAGCTGGCCGATGGATGGCTGTCGGTTTATCTGAAAGGACTCGGGGAGCTGCTGACTCGCGGCGGCGGTGAGTACTTCGCCGACAGTCGCATGACCGTGGCCGACCTGAAAGTGTACATGCAGACGAAGTCGCTGCTCGCCGGCACCCTGGACCACGTGCCAACCGATATCGTGGAGCGATTGGCGCCGGGGCTGGTCGGGCACAAGAAGCGCATCGAGAGCGAGTCCCAGGTGGTCGCTTACTACGCGTCTCGCAAATAAGCGAGGGAAACGCGGGGCTCTTCAGCTCGCCGCGCTGCAATTACCGGCCTTGATCGCGGGAGTGCCTTCCAGACGCGATCGTCCCTGATGTCGCGGCCTGGGGCCGCTCCTACAGAAGCAACGATTCGCGTTCCCTTGTCGCGGCCTGGGGCCGCTCCTACAGAAGCAACGATTCGCGTTCCCTCGCGGCCTGGGGCCGCTCCTGCAGAAGCAAGGATTCGCGTTCCCTTGTCGCGGCCTGGGGCCGCTGCTTTCAATCGTGGTACTGCGGGCTTAGCTCGTGTACCGCGTCGACCAGCACGCCGAGGTGCTCCGGGTCGATGTCGGGCGTGATGCCGTGGCCGAGGTTGAAGACATGCCCTGGCCCCCTGCCGTAGCTCGCCAGCGTGTCGGCAACGCCCTTGCGAATAACTTCCGGGCTCTCGCGCAGCGTCGCGGGGTCCAGGTTGCCCTGCAGGGCGACCTTGTCCCCGACATAGCGGCGCGCGGTCGCCAGATCGGTGGTCCAGTCGACACCGAGCGCATCACAACCGGTATCTGCCATGTCGGCGAGCAGTGCCCCGGCACCCTTCGTAAACAGGATTACCGGAATCGGTTCTGCGCCCTTGTCGCGCGCCAGGCTATCGACAATCGTCTGCATGTTGGCCAGCGAAAACCGTCGGTAGTCATCGGGTTCGAGCGCCGAGCCCCAGGTGTCGAACACCATGATCGCCTGCGCGCCGGCATCGATCTGCGCGTTCAGGTACCGGATCGTGGTTTCGGTAACCACGTCCAGCAGCTGCAGCAGCGCATCCGGCTGTTCCCTGGCAAGACCCTTGATCGTCGCGAAATCCCGGCTGGAGCGCCCTTCCACCATGTAGGTGGCCACCGTCCAGGGACTGCCCGCAAAACCGATCAGCGGCACGCGGCCGTCCAGCGCCGTCCTTATCGTGCGCACGGCTTCAAACACATAGCCGAGTTCGGAGCCGACATCCGGTACGGCGAGCTCGCGTATCGCTTTTGCACTCTGCACAGGCCGCTTGAAACGCGGCCCCTCGCCCGTCGCGAAATACAGGCCCAGCCCGAGTGCATCGGGCACCGTCAGGATGTCCGAAAACAATATCGCCGCATCCAGCTTGAAGCGCCTGAGCGGCTGCAGCGTTACTTCACAGGCCAGCTTCGCGTTGCGGCACAGGCTCATGAAGTCGCCGGCTTCGGCACGAACCTCGCGGTACTCCGGCAAATAGCGGCCGGCCTGCCGCATGATCCAGACGGGCGTTCGCGGGACCGCCTGGCGCCGCAGGGCGCGCAGAAACAGATCGTTCTTCAGCTCGGCCATCAGGCAGCCACCGCAGCCGAGATAGAGGCCTGCATCGCCTCCGCGGCGGCACGCGGACTCGCCGCGTCACGAATCGGCCGGCCGACCACGATGTAGTCGGCGCCATTGGAGAACGCCGTCTCGACCGTGACAACGCGTTTCTGATCGCCCATCGGCTTGTTGTCAACGGGCCGTATGCCCGGCGAGATGACGAGCAGCTTGTTATCGACATGCTCGCGCAATTTGGGTACTTCGAGGCCCGATGAGATGACGCCGTCGCAGCCGCTCTCGAGCGCGCGCCTGGCACGCGACAGGACCAGCGACTCGAGATCGCAGTCGAAGCCGAGATCATCGAGATCTCCGCGATCGAGACTGGTCAGCACGGTCACGCCGAGCACCTTCAGGCTGTCACCCTTGTTCTCGGCGGCCGCCTCCATGATCGACTGGTTGCCGTGCACGGTCACGAAGGTGGCGCCACGATCCTTCAGCGAGCGCACGGCGGAGCCCACCGTCGCCGGGATGTCGAAGAACTTCAGGTCGCAGAAGACCTTCTTGTCGCGCTCGAGCATCCAGTCGAGCAGTTCGAAATACTCGCCGCTCATCATCAGCTCGAGGCCGATCTTGTAGAACGTCACCGCGTCGCCGAGCTCGTCCGCAAGCGCACGCGCCCGGGCGCAATCGGCAACGTCCATGGCGAAGATAAGGCGGTCTTTTGTTGGAATGTTTTTGTGCTTCACTTGGGGCCCTTCCGGCGCTGTATGCGTGTGAGTCGCGGCGCATTCTATCAGCCCGCGATGTCCTCGTGGGCGGCGATTGCATACCGATCGGTCATGCCGGCAATGTAGTCCGCGATGACGCGCGCCCGCAGAGGCTTGTCGAGGGGCGCGGCGGCATCGGCGAATTCGGGCGGCATTAGCTTGACGTCATGCATGTACGCGGCGAACAGCTCCTCGACAATGATCTGCACCTTCTGCGTCATCGCAATCTTCTTTTCGTGTCGGTAAAGGTGGCGATTCAAGAAGCGCTTCAGGGCGACGTGCTGTTCATGAATCGTCGCCGACATCGACACCAGGGGCTGCCCCGCGTCACGTACGTCGTCGATCGACGCCGGGTTGGCCTGCTCGATCCGGCTGCGCGTTTCCTCGATCAGGTCGCTCACGACCGTACCGATCATGCGGCGAATAATTTCGTAGATGAGGCGACGATCCTCGAGTTCCGGATAGAGTCGATGCACCTCCAGGTACCTGGTTTCGAACAGCGTTTGACTGCGCAGCTGATCGAGGCTGATCAGTCCGGCGCGAAAACCGTCATCGACATCGTGATTGTTGTAAGCAATCGCATCCGCGATGTTGGCGAGCTGTGCCTCCAGGCCCGGCTGTTTTCGTTGCAGAAAACGCTCGCCGATATCGCCGAGCTCACGCGCATTGCGTATCGAGCAATGTTTGAGGATGCCCTCGCGCGTTTCGAACATCAGGTTCAGGCCGGGGAACGCCGCGTACTTGGCCTCGAGCACATCGACGACCCTGAGCGATTGCAGGTTATGTTCGAAGCCGCCGTAGTCCTGCATGCAGCCGTTCAACGCGTCCTGTCCCGCGTGGCCGAACGGCGTGTGGCCGATGTCGTGCGCCAGGCAGATCGCTTCGGTCAGCGGCTCATTGAGGCCGAGTGCGACGGCGACCGTGCGGGCTATCTGCGACACCTCGAGCGAGTGCGTCAGGCGGGTACGATAAAGGTCGCCCTCGTGGTTGACGAAGACCTGGGTCTTGTACACCAGCCGTCGAAAGCCCGTCGAATGGATGATGCGGTCACGGTCACGCTGATATTCGCCGCGATACCTCGACGGCGGCTCGTCGTATTTCCTGCCGCGGCTTTTCGACTCATTGGCGGCGTACGGCGCGCAGCCCGCCGCGGCCATCAGCCGCCGGCTCCGAGCAGCGCCTGCAGCCTTGCCCGATCATAGTCGCTGCTGACATAGGCGTCGCCGAGCGCTCTCAGCAATACGAAACGCAGCCGGCTATGCTGGACTTTCTTGTCCATGCCCATGGTCTCCAACCAGCGCCCGCTGTCTATCGGAGGGGGCTCTGTCGGCAGCCCCGCGGCGGCGAGCAGCGCGGTGAGGCGCGAGACTTCCGAGGCGTCGATTCCGCTGAGCCTGGCCGCCAGCACCATGCCCGCGGCGACGGCCTCGCCGTGCAGCCACTCGCCATAACCCAGGCTGTTTTCGATCGCATGACCGAAGGTGTGCCCGAAATTCAGGATTGCCCGGCGTCCGGACTCGCGCTCGTCTTCGGCAACGACGTCCGCCTTGATCTCGCAGGAGCGCTGAATGGCATGCGCCAGCGCCGCCGGCTCTTTGGCGAGCAATGACGGCATATTCGATTCCAGCCAGGCGAAGTACTCCGCGTCGCAGATCGCGCCGTGTTTGATCACCTCGGCGAGGCCCGCGCTGAACTCGCGTGGCGGCAGGGTCTTGAGCGTATCGGTGTCGATCAGGACGAGCTCTGGCTGATGAAACGCGCCGATCAGGTTCTTGCCTTTCTCGTGGTTGACGCCGGTCTTGCCCCCAACCGACGAATCCACCTGGGAAAGCAGCGTGGTCGGAACCTGGATGAACGCGACGCCGCGCATGTAACAGGCGGCCGCAAATCCCGCGATATCGCCGACGACGCCACCGCCCAGGGCGATCACGGTCGTGTCGCGACTGGCCCGCCGGCTGGCGAGTTCGTCGAGCAGGGTCTGCAGCGTAGCGAGGGTCTTGAAGGATTCGCCATCCGGAATAGCGATGCTGCCGACGCTGCAGCCATCGAGATTCCTGAGCAGCCGGTCGAGGTACAGCGGCGCGACCGTCTCGTTGCTCACGACCAGGCAATCGGACGATCTCAGGTAGCGGGAAAGCTCGAAATTTCCATCCAGCAGTGCGCGTCCGATGACGATCGGATAGCTGCGCTCGCCGAGATTGACGGTGACAGTTTTCATGCCGGGCCGGTGTCCTGTTGCAGGTGTCGTATCATTTCAGCGTGTCATGTACTCCCGGCGTGTGCAATCCGCGGGCTAGGAAATCTGCTCGATGATCTCGTTGGCGACCGAATGCACCTTGCGACCATCCGTTTCGACCACCAGGTCTGCGATTTCCCGATACAAGGGATCGCGCTGCTCCAGCAACTTTTCCAGTATCTCTCGGCGATCGCCATTCTCCAGCATCGGGCGTTCTCGGCCGCGGCTGGTCCGCTTGAACTGCTGATCGACCGAGGTAGACAGGTAGACGACAAAACCGCGGCCGCCGAGCCAGCTTCGGTTGTCCGGGTCGACGATCGCGCCGCCTCCGGTGGCCAGGACGACGCCTTCCATTTTCGTCAGGTCCTCAATCGCCGCCGACTCGCGCTTGCGGAAGCCTGCCTCGCCCTCTTTCTCGAAGATGAAAGGAATATCCACACCGGTGCGCGACTCTATTTCATCGTCGCTGTCCATGAAAGTCAGATGCAACGCGCGAGCAAGCTGCCTGCCGACCGCGGACTTGCCTGCGCCCATCGGACCAACCAGGAAGATATTCTTTGGATGTTTCATCGCTGTCTTGAAAAGCCCTCAAAAGAGAAAGCCAACCCGAGGGTTGGCTTTCCTGGTCTTCAGGCAAATTAACGCTTAGTAAACGCTCGCGCCTTCCTCGAGAATGCGCGGCGTGACGAAAATCAGCAGCTCGGCTTTGTTGTCTGTCCGCTGCTTGCTGCGGAACAGTGCACCCGCAAACGGGATGTCGCCGAGTACCGGAACCTTGGTAACGGTCTCGCGGCGTTCCGTCTCGTAAATACCGCCCAACACGACCGTCTGACCGTTGGCGACCAGGACCTGGGTTTCGACCGAGCGCGTATCGATACTCGGTACGGTGCCACCAAGCCCACCCGTCGAGATGATCTCGCCGACGTTGTCCTTGCTGACGCGCAGGTCCATGATGATGTTGTTGTCCGGCGTTATCTGCGGCGTTACCACCAGCTCCAGCACGGCCTCTTTGAACTGGATGGTCGTTGCACCCGACGATGCCGACTGCTGGTACGGAATTTCCACACCCTGCTTGATCGTGGCTTCCTTCTGGTTTGCCGTGATGACGCGAGGGGTCGATACGATCTCGCCGCGGCCCTCTGCCTCCAGCGCCGTCAGTTCGAGATCGACGAGGTAGTCATTCTCGAGTACCGCCAGCGAGAATCGCCCTGCCGCACTACCGATCGGCAGCGGCACGTTATAGCGATCACTGAGTCCCGGCAACTCGAGCAGAGTGGTGCTGGTGGGGTCCTGCAGGTTCTCGAGATAGGTACTGATCATGTTGTCCGTACCGTTACCGGTGCCACTGATGGTGGTCAGGCCCGTATTGCTTTCCCTGAACGCGGTGACGCCAAGCCGAACGCCGAGATCGCGACTGAAGTCGTCGTTGACGACAACGATGCGTGACTCGATCAGCACCTGCTTGATCGGGATGTCGAGGGCGCGGACCAGCCTGCGAATGCTCTGCAGGTTTTCAGCCGTATCCTGGACCAGCAGCGTGTTGGTACGGTCGTCCACGCCGACGCTGCCGCGATCTGAAATCATCGCGGTGCCATTGGCGCCAGCCTGTATCAATGCGGCCAGATCACCCGCTTTTGCGTAGTTCACCTGCAGGAACTCGGAATACAGGGGTTCGAGTTCGCTGATGGCAAGTCTCGCCTCCAGGTCCGCCGTCTCGCGCGCCGCAATTTCCTCGGCCGGTGCAACGATGATCACGTTGCCGTTCTGTCGCATATCCAGACCCTTGGTCGTCATGACGATATCCAGGGCCTGGTCCCACGGGACGTTGCGCAGGCGCAGGGTTACGCTGCCCGAAACCGTATCGGAGACAACGATGTTCTTGCCCGACGTTTCCGCCAGCAGCTGCAGTACCGCCCGCGTCTCGATGTCCTGGAAATTCAGCGTCAGGCGCTGGCCTTCGTATTCCTTGGTCTCCGAGAACAGGCTGGATTCTTCAGCGCTGTCTTCCGCAGCGGGATTGATTTCGATCGAAAACTCGTTGTCCGACTGATAGGCAAGCTGCTCATACTTGCCGTCCGCGGAAATGACGATTCGTGTATCGAGATTTGTGCGCAAGGTATCGACCGTCGTAACCGGTGTGGCGAAGTCCATGACATCGAGCCGGCGCATCAGCTCAGCCGGAAGGCTCGTATCCTTGAAGATCGCGACGACGCGTCCGCCTTCCTGTCGAATATCAACCGGCGTAGAGGGATCCGTGAGGTTGACGATGACGCGACCGCCGCCATCGCGGGTGCGGCGGAAATCGACGCTGGATATCGCCCGGCTGCCGGGGGCGGCATAGGAGCGACTGGTGGCTGCAGGTGCGCTGGCGAACTGGGTGGTATCAGCGCTGTAGTCGCCACTCTCGCCGAGGATGACGGTGATCGTGTTGCCACTGCGGCTCGTCTGGTATTCGACCATCGAGTCCAGGTTGAGCACGACGCGCGTGCGGCCGTTGGCCTCTGCCGTCAGCACCGTGTCCAGGGGACCGAGATTGACGTCACGCCGGCGCGAGCTCAGGCCCAGCGTCGTGTCCGGCAGGTCGAGTGCAATCCTCGCGGGACTGTCGATCGTGAACGCCAGTGGCTCGGGCGCCGCGTCACTCATGACCAGCTTCAGTTCGACGCGCTGACCAGGCAGGCTCTGCACCTGAATGTCCTGCAGTCGGTTACTTTCCTGTGCGCTTGCGCTAACGCCCCAGAAAAGCAGCAATGCTGCCTGTGCCATTGCGGCCAGTTTTAGCACCAGTGTGCGACGACCGGCCGTCGGTTCGATTTTGAGCATCATTCCAATTACTCCCAGTTCCATTCAGGTGTCAGTCCGCAAGACCGACCGCGGCATCTCTCTCGATATAACCGCCGATTCCGTCAGAAATAATTTCCACCAGGGCGATTTGTGATTCAGAAATTTCAGTGATTCGTCCGTCATTTTGCCCGAGGTAGTTACCGGGAACGACGCGGTGGATCAAACCGTCGGAGGTCCGTACCAGACCGAATAATGTACCGCCGATGTCGAGTGTTCCAACCATGCCCAGCGAATCCAGGGGAAAACTCTCGAGGTATTCGCGGCTGCGATCGCGGTCCGGTCGTGCTCCGCCCGTATTACCCGAAGCCTGCGGGGTATCCGGCACGAACGGCGAACGCAGGCCCTGCGCGTCGGCGACGTAGGTGAAGACCTCGTACGGGGTAATCTCGGGGAGCGGCTCGATTCGACCGCCCGGCCTTGCCTTGATTTCGTTGACGTACCTGTCGAGATCGTCCATGTCGCCGCTGCAGGCCGACAGCATGCAGGCCGACAGGACCACGATCGCTGATTTTCTGATTAACAGGGAAGCGCGCATCAGTTTGCCTCCTCGTCAAGGTAACGGTAGGTCTTGGCCGTGACCTCAATGCTGAGCTTGTCAAAGGTCTGTTGGTCGTCACGCGTAATGTTGATGTCATGCAGCGTGACGATTCGCGGCAGTGCCGCAATACCGCTGACAAAATTGCCGATTTCATGATAGCTGCCCGCGAGGCGAATCGAAATCGGCTTCTCGGCATAGAAGTCTTTCGGCACCTCTCCGCGTGGCACGAACAGCTTCTCCTGCAAGCCCGCCGCGAGCCCCGTCTGGGAAATATCCACGATCAGGCTCGGGATCTCGGTTTCACCCGGCAGCTGCCTGAGCATCGTGCCGAACGACTGTTCGATCTGGGCCAGCTGCGCCTTGTAGGCGTCGTAGTTCGCCGCTTTGCGCTGCTTGCTCTCGAAGGTGACGCGTAGCTCCTGTTCTTCTTTCTGCACGCGCTCGAGCTGTGGAGCCTTGTCCTTGACGATGAACCAGTACACGCCGAGTCCAAGCACCAGCAGGAACACCACGGCGATGACGGCTACGCGGAAGACCAGTGGCCAGCGGCCAACGTCATTGACATCCAGAGTCCGAAGTTCTTCGACAAGATTCATTCTGCCTCCTCCGTCTCTGCGGCCGATCTCTTCTGTCTGAGGTAGAGAACAAACTGGGCCTGGCGGGACGCCCCGGACTGCGTGGTCTCGACTCGCTCGACCTCCGGATCGCCCAGCCATTCCGACGCATCGATCTGGCGCATCAGCGCCGATACGCGCGTGCTGGACTGTGCCACGCCGCGAATTTCCACGCGCGAGCCGGTTTGTTTCATGCCGGTCAGATAGACGCCCTCGGGGAGTTGACGGACCAGCTCGTCGAAAAGATGTACGATTTCCGGCCGACTTTTCTGCAGCTCCTCGATAATCTCCATGCGCGCCAGCAGGCGCTCTTTCTGGCGCTCAAGACCATCGATTTCCTGGATGCTTTTTTCAAGCTCGACGATTTCGGCGGTGAGCCGCTGATTCCTGCTTTTCTGGTCGGATATCATTTGCGAGTAAGCGAATATCGTGGCCATCACAAGTGCAATAGCAGCCACGACGGCGCCACCCGCGGCAACACCAAAATCTCTTTGACGCTTCTTGCGTTCTTCCTCGCGCCACGGGAGTAAATTAATCCTCGGCATATTAGTCGAAGCTCCTTAGTGCAAGGCCGCAGGCGGTAAGCAGTGCTGTTGCATCTTTACTGACACCCTGTGATTTAGCCTTAGATGAAATCTTCATTTGTCCGAGCGGATCGCCGACCTCGGTCGGTATTCCCACCCGGCTGGAGATGACGTCGGCAATACCCGGGATATTGGCGCAACCGCCGCAGACGAGAATCATGTCCGGCTGCTCCCGGCCGCCGCCCGAGGCAAGGTAGAACTGCAGCGAACGACTGACCTGTTGCGTCATGTCGTCGATAAAAGGCTCGAGCACTTCGGGCTGGTAGTTACTCGGCAGGCCGCCCTGCTTCTTCGCACGACCGGCATCTTCCATCGACAGGCCGTAGGTGCGCATGATTTCTTCGGTCAGCTGCTGCCCGCCAAAGTTAAAGTCACGCGTGTAAACAACCTTGAGGTCGTAGAGCACACTGAAGGTCGTGCTGCTCGCGCCGATATCGACGACGGCGACAGCCTGCCCGATACCGCCGTCGGGAATCTGGTGGCTCAGAAGCCGACAGGCATTTTCGAGAGCGAAGGCCTCGACGTCGACAATCTGGGTTTCGAGCCCCGCCGCCCTGACGGCCGACTGGCGCTGCTCCACATTCTCCGTACGCGTTGCTACCAGCAACACGTCCAGCAGTTCCGGATCCTTTTCGTTGGGGCCGATGACTTCGTAGTCGAAGCTGACCTCTTCCATCGGGAAGGGAATATACTGGTCTGCCTGGATTTCGACCTGTCCCTCGAGGTCTCTCGCGGAAAGGCTCGACGGCATCTGAATGACCTTGGTGATGGCCGCATCACCACTTATCGCGACAGCCACGTCGCTCGCTTTTGCCCCTGCGCGTTTTACGGCACGACGAATTGCCTCGCCGACCGCTTTGGCATCGACGATGGCTTTTTCGCTGACCGAACTGGGGGGCGTGGGCTCAGCAGAATAGGACTCGACCCGATAGCGCTTTCCGCTCTGCGACAGCTCTATCAATTTGACCGACGATGTCGTGATATCGAGGCCCAGCAATGGCGGTTTCTTGTTGCCAAATAGCACGTTTTTTTCCTTCTAAGTCGGTAAGTTGCGAGTCAAACGTAGTTTGGACCTGAGCAAGTCGATTTAACTATATATCAATAAAATGTTAATTAAAACGTGACTTTGCTCACGATCCACCGATCCCTATAGTACTGCCCCCATCAGCCAACATTCCGTGAACCAGTCGGCGGCTGTGGATGAGACTCGTTATTGCAGCATTCAGCAATGCGCGTCTATCATCGGCCGCCAATCTTCAACAGCCCGGGCCCTTGCCCCTGAAAAGCCATATTTCCGGCACCTGGCAACCACGACAATACTCTTAACTAGGGTCGGCTAGCCCCCGGGAATTCAGGATATTCGGCGGAAAACGCCAGCAACTATGCATAAAGCACCGAAAACAAACAAGAATCTACGTCACAAACGGCGTCGCCGTATTCTGCGCGGCCTGGTCCTGTTGCTGGGGCTGGGGACCACGGGAGCGATCGGCGGGGTTGCGGCCGTAATCGGCGCCTATTATTTCGTCGAGCCCGGATTGCCCCGGGCGGAAACCATTCGCGACATCCCGCTGCAAATCCCGCTGCGCATATTCAGTCGCGACGGCTACCTGATTTCCGAGATCGGTGAGAGGCGGCGCATCCTCGTGAGTTTCGACGACCTGCCACCGCATGTCGTGCATGCGTTTGTATCGGCTGAAGACCGGCGCTTCTTCGATCACCCCGGGATCGACTACCAGGGCATTCTGCGCTCCTTTGCAAGGATGCTTCAGAGCGGCGAGATCAGCGGCGGCGGCAGTACGCTGACGCAGCAGCTTGCCAGGGACTACTTCCTGACACGCGAACAGCTGTTCACGCGCAAGCTTCGCGAGGCGTTTCTCGCCTACAAGATCGAGCAGGAATTCACCAAGGAACAGATCATGGCGCTGTTCCTGAACAAGATGTTTTTCGGACAACGCGCCTACGGCGTCGCCGCCGCCGCGCAGGTGTATTTCAACAAGCCGTTGCAGGCGATCAATGCGGCAGAGGCCGCGACGCTTGCCGGTGTGTTGCCGGCGCCCTCGCGTTACAACCCGGTATTCAGTGCTGCCAACGCCACGGTGCGGCGCAACTACGTGCTCGGCCGCATGCATGACCTCGACTATATTGACGATGCGCTGTACGAACAGTCGCTGAGCTTGCCGATGGAATCGCAGCTGCACGGTGCCGCCATCGAGTTGAACGCACCCTACATCGCGGAGATGGTCCGCAGTGAAATGCTGCGGCGTTATGGCGAGGACACCTATACCGGCGGTTACCAGGTCGTCACGAGCCTGGACTCGCGCCTGCAGAACGCAGCCAACTACGCGCTGAGAAACGGCCTGCTCGAGTTCACCAGGCGCCGCGGCTATCGGGGTCCGATCACGTCGACGGGTTACGACGAGGTGCTGCTGGGGACCCCGTTCGAGGAATGGCCGATCGAGCTTCGTGAGTCGCTCGAACAGTATGCGCCCGGCGGCCTGTCGGTGGCACTGGTCACGGCCGTTTCCGAAAACAACTCGGCAAGCATCGTATTCAGCGGTGGAGTGGAAGCGACGCTGCCGTGGTCCGGCATCAAGTGGGCCAGGCGGTTTGTCGATCGCGAGACGACCGGACCGGCGCCGGAAAAAGCGAGTGACGTACTGTCTGTCGGAGACCTTATATACGTGATGCCGACCAGCAGTGGCGGCTGGGCACTGGCACAGGTTCCGGAGGCCCAGGGCGCGGTGGTATCACTGGACCCTTACGACGGTGCCGTCGGCGCCCTGACGGGCGGCTTCGACTTCACGATGAGCAAGTTCAACCGTGCACGACAGGCCTATCGTCAGCCCGGCTCGTCTTTCAAACCGTTTATCTATTCAGCCGCCCTGGAATACGGCAATACGCCGGCCACAGTGGTCCTGGATGCACCGGTCGTCATCAATTCCTCGGAACTCGAGGCTGTCTGGCGCCCGATCAATTACAGCGGCCGCTTCTACGGTCCGACGCGCATGCGCGAAGCGCTGGTCCGATCGATGAACCTGGTCTCGGTCCGATTGCTGTTGTTCGAGACCGGCGTAGGCAATGCCGTGCGCCACATCGAGAAGTTCGGCTTCGGTGACGCCGCGCTGCCACGCAATGGCTCGCTGGCACTCGGCGGTGGTGCAGCGTCGCCGCTCGATATGGCGCAGGGCTATGCCACCATTGCCAACGGCGGCCACGCGATAAAACCCTATGTCATCGATGCGATCTATGGGCCCGAGGGCAAGGTCCTGTACCGTGCAGAGCCCGCGGTCGTCTGCGATGCGTGTGTTGCAGGAGAGGAGGCCGACTTTTTCGAGCCTGCCCCGGCAACCGCGATGACCCTGGAGGAAATGGCCGACGTCGCGATGGATTACCGGCCGGATGCCAGAATTGAGCCGCGGCTCTTTGCCGGCATCAACGCGGCGCCACAATCCGTCAGTCCGCAAAACATGTATATCGTCCAGGACATGATGCGCGACGTCATACGACGCGGCACAGGCCGGAAGGCACTGGTGCTGGGCCGTCGGGATCTTTCCGGGAAAACCGGTACCTCGAACGATCGTCGGGACGCCTGGTTCGGCGGGTTCAACGCTGACCTGGCCAGTATCGTCTGGGTCGGCTACGACGACGATCTGCCACTGGGTCCTGGCGAAGAAGGATCGCGGACCGCGCTGCCGATATGGATCGATTTCACTCGCCTGGCGCTCGCGGGTGTCCCGGAGAACCAGATGCCGATGCCGGAAGGAATCGTCTCGGTCAAGATCGATCCCGTATCCGGCTGTCCGGCACGTGCCGGACAGCGCAGCGGTATTTTCGAGGTGTTCATGGCCGGTAACGTGCCGACCTGCGAGATCGTCGACGAATTACCCGACATCTTCAACGATGCGGCGGGCATGGACCCGGCACCCGAGGAAGAGGCTGACGAGGAAAAAGACGAGTCACTCTTTTAGAGACGGGAAGGAGCCTCTGATCTATGGCCAGGCAAAAGAACAACGACAGCGAGCGCGCACGCAAGCTCGTCGCGCAGGAGGCGGCAAGAATCATTGTCGATCACGGCGTTCGCGACTACCGCCTCGCGAAGCAGAAGGCCGCTGATCGCTTAGGCATCGTGAGTCGCGGCGCGCTACCGGGCAATGCGGAGATCGAGGCGGCCGTCGCCGAACACCTGGAGATATTCGGCCGCGAATCCCATGCCGACCACCTGCGCCTCATGCGGGTGGCGGCGCTCTCCGCCATGGAGCTGCTGGCGTCGTTCAGTCCGCGACTCGTCGGCCCCGTGCTCGTCGGCACCGCGGACGAGAATTCGGCCGTCAACCTGCACGTTTTCGCGGACAGCGCCGAAGCGGTGGCGATGGAACTCTCTGAGATGGGTATCAGCTATCGACCCTACGAGCGCCGCCTGAAAAGCCGCCGCGACCGCATCGAAACCTATGCCGGCTTCGAGTTTCACCACAGCAACAGCGCAATCCAGGTAACGGTGTTTCCGGTCGACGGCATTCGTCAGGCGCCCATGAGTCCGATCGATGGTAAACCGATGAAGCGCGTCGCCGCCGAAGCCGTGCAGCTGCTGCTGGAGCACGTATAAGGGGCAGTGGCCTGTCTATTTGATTGCGGCGCGAGCACGCGGATGTCTCAGTCGCTCGGACAGTGCTTCGCAAACTCGCTTGGTGAGACATCCGCGCACTCGCACCGCCGCTCCGACGTAAAGGCGAGCGCGGGGGTATCACACCAAGCGAGTTTGCGATCGTCGGCCCCGGCCGACGTGAGCACTGTCCGAGCGACTGGGATACCCCCGCGATCGCCGCGACAGGCTGCATTAGAACGCTCCCCGAACGAGAAAGGCCCCGACGAGTCGGGGCCCAATTGTCGCATCCGGCCAGTGACGGCGATCGCCGTCAGCGCTTGGCGATCGGTACGTAGTCTCGTGAGGCCGCACCGGTGTACAGCTGTCGCGGCCGCGCGATCTTCATCGCCGGATCCGAGATCATCTCGCGCCAGTGCGCCGCCCAGCCAACGGATCGCCCGAGCGCGAACATCACCGTGAACATCGAGGGCGGAATGCCGAGCGCGCGGTAGATGATTCCGGAGTAGAAATCGACGTTGGGATAGAGGTTCTTCTCGATGAAGTACTCGTCGCTAAGCGCGACCTGCTCCAGTTCCTGTGCCAGGTCGAACAACGGCGTGTCCTTGCGATCGAGCCGCTGCAGAACCTTGTGGCACATGTCCCTGATGATGGTCGCCCGCGGATCGAAGTTCTTGTAAACGCGGTGGCCGAAGCCCATCAGGCGGAACGGATCGTTCTTGTCTTTTGCCTTCGCGACGTATTTCGATATCTGGCTGGGGTCGCCGATCTCCTCGAGCATCTCGAGGACCGCCTCGTTGGCCCCGCCGTGTGCCGGACCCCAGAGTGCCGAAACGCCGGCGGCGATCGCGGAGTAGGGATTCGCACCGGAACTCGCGGCCATTCTGACCGTCGAGGTCGAGCAGTTTTGTTCGTGGTCCGCATGCAGAATGAAAAGAAGATCGAGCGCCTCCGCCGCGACTTCATCAACGTCGTAGGGCTCCGCGGGAACCGCGAACAGCATGTGTAAGAGGTTTTCCGCGAAGTTAAGGTCGTTGCGCGGGTAGATGAACGGCTGTCCGATATTCAGCTTGTAGGCGGCGGCGGCAATCGTCGGCAGCTTGGCCAGAATCCGGTGCGCGAATATATCGCGGTGCGCCGGATTCGATGAATCCATCTCCTTGTGGTAGTAAGCCGACATCGACCCGACCACCGAAGACAGCATCGCCATTGGATGCGCGTCGTAGCGAAATCCCTTGAAGAAATTCAGCATGCCCTCGTTGAGCATGGTGTGCGTACGAATCGTATTGTCGAATTTCTCCAGCTCGGCCGTCGTCGGCAGCTCGCCATTCAGTAACAGGTAGGCGACCTCGATGAAGCTCGAGTTGGCCGCCAGCTGCTCGACCGGGTAGCCCCGGTACATGAGGACGCCCTTTTCCCCGTCGATAAACGTGATGTCGGACTCACAGCTGCCGGTAGCGACGAAACCGGGGTCATAGGTGAAAACCCCCTGTTCCTTGTACAGCTTTGCGATATCGATGACGTCCGGACCGGTCGTTCCTTTCCGCACCGGTAACTGCGTCTCGGTGCCGCTCGGGCTAATCAGGCGATATGCATCGTCGCTCATCGTAACTCCTTCAGGATAAACTCAAACAGAACAGGAGAAGCATAGCAGAGCTCCGCGACCTGGGGAGTCGTGGAAGAGCGCAACGCACAATCTTGACGGGCTGCCAGGATGGCGGCCGGTCCGGGCTTACTTCGTGCTCGCCGCGGAACCCATTCCGTACTTTTTACGGAACTTATCGACGCGACCGCCGGTATCGACGATCTTCTGCTTTCCGGTATAGAACGGGTGGCAGGAGGAGCAAACCTCAATGAGAAGGTCCTCACCGAGCGTGGAGCGCGTCGTGAATTCGTTGCCACAACTACAGGTGACCTTGATGGCTTTGTAATTGGGGTGAATGTCGGCTTTCATTTTGGCTCTCCGGAACGCACTGCTTGGCGAAAAGGCCGCGTAGGATATAGCGAAGTGCCTGCCGCCGCAAGCCCGCAATCTTATCCACAGAACCTGTGGATAAGACTGTGGATGCAAATTGAGTGGATGGCCTAAGGTGCGGATTTTCAAGCAGGCTTGTCAATATGACTAATTTGTGTCCACTTTTGTTTATTCAATAAAAACAATAGTTTAAAACCCTTTTACAACACTCCGAGTGAATTCCACGGCCTGATACACTGAAATTTAAGGCGCGCGCGAGCCCTTGTGCATAAATGAACACTCTGGAAACTTCCGGCACCGCCACCAGGCTGGCCCGGAAGTCCCGCAAGACTGCGCTAGCCCGGTGACCCGAGGACACCGTTTTGCTGCGTGTCCGGAAGAAATTCGGCCTGCAAATCGTTCAGAAAACGGCGCCCAAGGGTTGAAGGCCGCCAGACCCCGTGGGAATCGCGCGACACCAGGCCCCTCGCACGGACCGAGCTCATGGTCGCCGCGAGCTCGTCGGCGCCGATCCCGGTCGTTTGCAGGAAGACGTCCTCGGCAAATCCCTCGGTCAGTCGCAGCGCGTTGAGCATGAATTCGAAGGTCAGGTCCTGCTTCGCCACGGGAAAGAGCTCCGTCACGACTTCGGTGCCCTCGAAGGTCTTCATGTACTGGTGCGGGTTCGCCGGCTTTATGTAACGAAACACGCCGCCGGCATCGCTTAGCTTGCCGTGCGCACCGGCCCCGACGGCAATGTAATCGCCGAACAGCCAGTAGTTGAGATTGTGTCGGCAATGCCGCTGATTCCGCGCATAGGCCGAGACTTCGTACTGGTAGTAGCCCGTGTCGGCCAGCAGCGCCTGGCCGCGATCCTGCATTTCCCAGGCTGTTTCGTCGTCGGGGAGACCCGCCGGTGGTCTCGCGTAGAAAACGGTATTGGGCTCCAGCGTCAGCTGGTACCAGGAGAGGTGTGCCGGCTCCAGCGCGATCGCCTTGCGGAGATCGTCGAGCGCTGCTTCGATGGTCTGGCCCGGCAGTCCGTGCATCAGATCGATGTTGATGTTGTCGATGCCGGCCTTGCGTGCCTCGTTAACGGCATTCACGATGTCCTGGCTGCTGTGAATTCGCCCGATTCTCTTCAGCAGCTCGTCATCGAAGGTCTGACCTCCGAACGACAGGCGATTGACGCCCGCATCCCGGTAGCCCGCCGGATCGCCGCACTCGACGGTGCCGGGATTCGCCTCCATGGTGATCTCCGCGTCGTCGGCGACATCGAAGCAGGCACGAACGCCGCTCAGCAGCCGGGCTATTTCCTGCGGAGAGAACAGGCTCGGCGTTCCGCCGCCAAGGAAGATGCTTTGCAGCTCCCGGTTCGAGGCTCGCAGCGCTTCGCTTTCGAGGTCTCGCAACACGGCGGCCAGGTAGCGCCCGCGCGGCGTGTTGTCACCCGCCGCGTGCGAGTTGAAGTCGCAATAAGGACACTTCTGAACGCACCACGGGAGATGAACGTAAAGCGACAGCGGCGGCGTCATTCGATGCGCTGCTGCAGCTGGCGGACGAGCGCGCGCAGCGCCTTGCCGCGATGGCTGCGGGCGTTCTTCTGTTCCGGGCCAAGCTCTGCGGCGCTGAGCCCGCTGTCCGGGTCGAGGAATATCGGGTCGTATCCGAAACCTCCTTCACCCCGTCGTGCCCGCAACACGCTGCCTCGCCAGACCCCCTCGGCAACGATTGCCTGCGCCTGCCCCGGCATCACGAAGGTCGCAACACAGTGAAACGCGGCGCCGCGCTCCTCGTCGCCGACCGCGGCGAGCTCCCGCAACAGCTTGTCGATGTTCTCATCGTCCGTCGCATCGGCACCCGAGTAGCGCGCGGAAAAAACACCGGGGCGGCCACCGAGCGCATCGACCGCCAGCCCGGAGTCGTCGGCGATGGCAGGCAGTCCGGTCGCATCGGACGCATGCCTGGCTTTAAGAAGTGAGTTTTCGGCAAAACTGGTGCCGGTCTCTTGCGCGTCGCTGACGCCAAGTTCCGACTGCGCCACGACGTCGATATCCAGTCCATCGAGCAGGCGCCTGATCTCGGCAATCTTGCCGGCGTTGCCGCTGGCCATGACAATTTTTCCCGGCGCGCGAATCACCGGACTGCGGAGCGTACGGCCTCGTTCTGCGCAGCGATAATGTCGTCGATACCAAGACGCGCCAGGCCTATCATCGCGCTGAATTCGTCGTCGGTGAATGCGTGTCCTTCCGCGGTGCCCTGCACCTCGATGAAACGGCCCGCGTCGTTCATCACGATGTTCATGTCCGTTTCGGCCTCGGAATCCTCATCGTAGTCGAGGTCGAGTACGGGAACGCCGCGATAGATGCCGACCGATACCGCAGCAACCTGCCCGTGCAGCGGATTCTTTTTGATCTTTCCCTTCTTCTCGAGTCGTTGCATGGCAATCGCGAGTGCCACATAGGCGCCGCTGATCGATGCCGTTCGCGTGCCGCCGTCCGCCTGGATGACGTCGCAGTCCAGCATCACCGAACGCTCGCCCAGTGCATCGAGGTCCATCACCGCGCGCAGCGAACGACCGATGAGACGCTGTATCTCCAGCGTTCGCCCGCCCTGCTTGCCGCGCGATGCCTCGCGTCCCGAGCGGGTATGCGTAGCGCGCGGCAACATCCCGTACTCACCGGTGACCCAGCCGCGACCGCTATTGCGCATCCAGCCGGGCACCCGCTCCTCGATACTGGCCGTGCAAAGTACCTGCGTGTCGCCGAACGCGGCGAGCACGCTACCTTCTGCGTGTTTCGTGAAATCGGTGACGAACTCGAGTTCGCGCATTTGTGAAGCTTCGCGTCCGCTGGGGCGCATAAGTGTCTCTCCTGAAAACGGCCGGACGGTGGCCTGGCTAATCGCCCAGCCACCTTAACGCTGTGCCGGTCGTATTGTCACTGTATGGAGAGTTCACGCTCAGCGCCTTCAAGCTCACCGCCTTCAGGTTTTCCACCAGGTTGTTGTTGCCAGGCGCAGCGATTTCCGCCATGTCATCGTCACTGAGTCCCGACCACAAGCCGTCGGAACAGGCGAGCAGTACGTCGCCCGGCGCGAGCCGGATCTTCCCGGTAATGCTCATGTCCGGAACCGGCGAGTCGCCGCCGATACAGCACTCGACAAAATTTCGCATCGGATGATCCTTGGCCTGATCCTCCGTGATGGCGCCTTCCTGAATCAGGACCTCGACGTGGCTGTGGTCACGCGATCGCCTCTGCACAGAGCCGTTGCGAACCTGGTAAATGCGACTGTCGCCGATGTGCGCCCAGAAGGCACCGCTCTCCTGCACGAGGCAGACGGCGCAGGTTGCTCGCGGTCGAAAATCGACGGCGAGCTCCTGGCCCAGGGCAACCACTTCATCATGGGCACGGGCCAGTGCCGAGTAGAGGAAGCCCTGCGGATCGAATAACGGCAGCGCAGCCGCCATGAACAGGTCCTGCACGATCTTCAGCCCCGTCTCGGCGGCCTTGGCGCCGTCCGAGTGCCCGCCCATGCCGTCAAATACCATCATCAACGCCGCATCCTCTGCGACGACAACGGCAGCCCTGTCCTGGTTGTCCTGTCGGTCTCCCAATGCAGAAACTTTGGCGTATTCGATCTTCATGATTCTACGGCGGTGATGATTGGCCTTCAGCGTGGACCACAGCTTAGAATGGCCGTCCTCATAAAAATGTGACCCAGGCGACAGACTGTGGCGTTGCCGGGAGAAGGATGCCGATGTTACACAGTATGACAGGCTTCGCGCGAGAGTCGGTAGAAACCAGCATCGGCACGCTGACCTGGGAGATCCGTACGGTCAACCACCGTTATCTCGACGTGCAGTTCAAACTGCCCGAAGACCTGCGTCCGAAAGAACAGCTGTTTCGTCAGCAGGCGAGCAACACGCTGGCTCGTGGCAAGGTCGAGTGCGCCCTGTTTTTTCGCCGGGCACACAACCAGGAAAACGAGCTGCAGCTGGATACGGAGCTGGTCGAGCTGATAGGCCACCGCATCTCCGAACTGACCGCGAAGCTTCCCAACGTGGCCGCCGCGAACCCGATCGAGATCCTGCGCTGGCCTGGCGTCATCATGCAAAGCGAGCTGGACACCGAACCGCTGTTCGAACACGCCTCGGCCCTGCTGGAAAAGACGCTTTCGTCAATAGACAGCATGCGCGCCAGCGAGGGTCAGCGCATAGCCGAGATGCTCGACTTGCGCTGTGCCGATATCGCGGCGATCGCCGGGAGTGTCCGCCGCCGCATGCCCGAGGTTTTGGCGGCGACCCGAGCCAGGCAGAAAGAGCGCATCGAAAACCTGAACATCGAGGCGGATCCGGCGCGCCTCGAACTGGAGCTCGCCCTGGTGGCGCAGAAGCTCGATGTCGACGAAGAGCTCGATCGACTGGAGAGTCATCTCGTGGAAATTGGCGACGGAATCAAGGCGGGCAAACCCGTTGGCCGGCGCCTGGACTTCCTGATGCAGGAACTCAACCGGGAGGCCAACACGCTGGGTTCCAAGTCCGCCGATACGGAAACCACAAAGGCCGCCGTCGACCTCAAGGTACTGATCGAACAGATGCGCGAACAGATACAGAACGTCGAGTAGGCGATCATGGCAGGCAAGAACGCGAAGCTGTTTGTCATCGCCGCACCATCCGGAGCCGGCAAGACGACGATCGTAAAGGCGCTGGTAGCGCGCAACCCTGAACTGAAGTTTTCGATTTCCTACACGACGCGCCAGAAGCGGCGTACCGAGGTCGATGGCGTCGACTACCTGTTTGTCGACGTCGATGAATTCGAGCGACTGAAGAAGACGGGCGAGCTCCTCGAGTTTGCCGAAGTGTTCGATAACTATTACGCCACCAGCCGCAGCCAGGTCGAGAAGCACCTGGCCGACGGTGAGGATGTCATCCTGGAAATTGACTGGCAGGGCGCCAGGCAGGTTCGCGAATCGATGCCCGAATGCATCAGCATTTTCATATTGCCACCGTCGCTCGAGGAGCTCGAGAGGCGCCTTCGGGACCGGCGGACGGACAGCCCGGAGGTCATCGATCGCCGGCTGCGCGACGCGCTCGACGACATGGCCCACTGGGATGAGTTCGACTACGTCATCATCAACGACCGGCTCGAGCAGGCCGTTGCCGATCTCGAGCACGTCCTCCAGGGTTCGGGCGAAGCCTGTGCGCGTACCAACGTGGGGCTCAGGCGCCTGGTGTCCAGGATCATCGGCTAGTGCCGGTCTCCGGGTTATATAACGTTTGATTATATAGGGTCGCGGGCCGGGCGCCGACCGGGCACACTCGGCGCCCTAAAGCGACGCCACCACTTCGGCGGCCGCCACTGACAGGACAATGAACCATGGCCAGGATTACCGTCGAGGACTGCCTCGACAATATCGAAAACATATTCGAGATGGTGCTCGTTGCCGCCAAGCGGGCGCGTCGCATCGCTCACGGCGCCGATCCGATGGTCGAGCTCGAAAACGACAAGCCGACGGTGCTCGCTTTGCGCGAAATCGCCGAGGGCCACATCACCCCCTCGATTCTCGAGGAAGTCGACCAGCCGGCCGTCGCTGATTTGATGGGCTCGACTGAGCCGGCGGAAGACATTTTGCCGGTCCGCGGCATCTCGATCGGCGACTAGCCACGGGGTCCGGAGCGGCCCGATTTCTGTAACGACGGGCTCCCCGCTGCGCGGTTATTACCGCTATTATCAGGGGATGGACTACGCAACAACGCTTTTCTCCAGGTTCCCGGGTATCTCGAAACGAGACCACGGACTGGGCAGGCTTGTTGAAACCCTGAAGGGCTATATGCCCGAAGAGCATGTCGCAGAGGTCCTGAAAGCCTACGAGTTCGGCGCCAGCGCCCACAAAGGGCAAACGCGCAAGTCGGGCGAGCCTTACATCACGCATCCCGTCGCCGTCGCCCAGGAGCTGGCCGACATGCGCCTCGATGCGCAGGCGATCTGCGCCGCTATCCTGCACGACGTCGTCGAGGATACCCCGGCCTCTTTGTCCGAAATCGAAGAGCAGTTCGGTCCGGAAGTGGCTCAGCTGGTCGATGCCGTCAGCAAGCTGGACCAGATTCAGTTTCGCAGCCGTGCCGAGGCTCAGGCAGAAAGCTTCCGCAAGATGATGCTGGCCATGATCGAGGATATCCGCGTCATCCTCGTCAAACTCTCCGATCGCTTGCACAACATGCAGACACTCGACTCGATGCCGCCGGTAAAGAGGAAACGCATTGCCCGCGAGACGCTGGACATTTACGCGCCAATCGCGAACAGGCTCGGCATCAATCGCATGAAGATTGCGCTCGAGGACCTCGGCTTCATGCATCTGTACCCCTATCGCTACCGCGTCCTCGACAACACGCTGAAGAAAAGCAAGGGCACTCAGCGCCAGATCGTCAAGCGAATATCCGAGGAGTTCAGCAAGGCACTCGACGAGGAGGGTATCTCGGGCCAGGTGATCGGCCGTGAGAAACATCTCTACAGCATCTACAGGAAAATGGCCGAGAAGAAGCGGCCGCTCGCGGATATCGTCGATGTTTACGGGTTTCGAATAATCGTTGACGATGTAAATACCTGCTATCAGACCCTGGGCCTCATTCATGGCCTCTACAAGCCGATGCCCGGTCGCTTCAAGGACTACATCGCAATTCCGCGAATCAACGGCTACCAGTCCCTGCACACGACCCTGTTCGGTCCGAAAGGCATGCCGCTGGAAGTGCAGATCCGGACGCGGGAGATGGATCGCGTCGCGGAGTCGGGCGTTGCCTCGCACTGGATTTACAAGGCCGACGAGAAGACGGACGCAACACCGCAGCGGCGCGCGCGTGAGTGGCTGGCCAATCTTGCCGAAATCCAGCAGTCCGGTACCTCCGAGGAGTTCCTCGAAAGCGTCAAGGTCGACCTGTTTCCGGACAAGATCTATGTGTTCACGCCGAAGGGCGACATCATGCCCTTGCCGAAGGGCGCGACGACGGTGGACTTCGCCTACGCGGTACACACCGATATCGGTGATCGCTGTGTCGCGGCGAAGATCGATCGTGGACTCGTGCCACTTCGTACGCCATTGCAGAACGGCCAGACGGTGGAGATCATCACGGCGCGCGGCGCCAGGCCCAACCCCAACTGGCTGACCTTCGTGAGATCGGCGAAGGCGCGTACGGCGATTCGCAACCACATGAAGAATCTTCGCTCAACGGAATCCGTTGACCTGGGCAAGCGCCTGCTCGACAAGTCGCTGAAAGATCTCGGCTCGTCCCTGCGCAAGGTCGGCAAGGTACGAATGGCCAGCGCGCTCGAGGACCTCGGACTCAACAATACGACGGAGCTTTTCGAGCAACTCGGACTCGGCGAACGGCTCGCGCCACTGACCGCTCGCATACTCGTCGGCACCGATGCGGCCGGCGAAACGGACCAGAAAGCAGCGAGCCTGGTCATCGCCGGTACCGAAGGCATGGTCGTCAGCTACGGCAAATGTTGCTACCCGATTCCGGGCGATGTCGTCATGGGCTACCTTACAGCAGGGCGGGGCGTTGTGATCCACCGAAACACCTGCGGCAATCTCAGCAATTTTCGCAAGCAGCCCGAAAAATGGATCACGGTGTCTTGGGAAAAAGACATCGAGATGGAGTTCTCGTCACAGATCCAGGCGGAAACGCGCAATCGCACCGGCGTACTGGCGGAGGTCGCGGCAACCATCGCGGACTGCGGCTCGAACATCGAACAGGTTGAGGTGCTCGGACGGCACGACGACTGCTCCGTGCTATCGTTCCTGCTGACCGTAAAAGACCGTACCCACCTTGCCAGGATCATGCGCGGCGTGCGCAAGATGCCGAACGTAATGAAGGTTACGCGCGACTGCGCGTAGTTCGAAACCACACCCAGGAAGCAGCAATGAGCAAGCAGGCAATAGAAACCGGCAGCGCGCCCTCCGCAATAGGCACCTATTCGCAGGCTGTGAAAAGCGGCAGTTTCGTCTTTCTTTCCGGGCAGATTCCGCTCGTCCCGTCGACCATGGAAATGGTCGATGGCAATTTCGAGGCGCGCGCGCGCCAGGTTTTCTCGAACCTGAAGGCGGTTGCCGAGGCGGCCGGCGGCACACTTGCCGATGTCGTCAAGGTAACCGTGTTCCTGACCGACCTGGACAGGTTTGCGACCGTGAACTCGGTCATGGAGGAGTTCTTCGAAAAGCCCTACCCGGCGCGCGCCGCGGTCGGCGTTGCCTCGTTGCCGAAGGGCGCGGACGTCGAGGCCGACGCAATCCTGGTCCTGTAGAAAGCCCGGCTGCCGCGTTCGAATCGCCCGCGGCGGCAGCTGAAGCGCACGTATTGTGGATCTGCATTCAAGCTTAACGTCTCTCAAGGGCGTCGGACCGGCACTCGCGAAGAAGCTCGGCAAGCTCGGTCTGTTTCGCGTAGAAGACCTGCTTTTCCTGCTGCCGCTGCGCTACGAGGATAGAACGCAGCTGGTAAGGATCGGCGCACTGAGCGCCGGGCAGCGTTGCCTGGTCAGCGGCGAGGTATTGCTGGCCGAGACCGTTTATCGGGGACGGCGCAATCTTCTCGTTCGCATCGGCGACGGCAGTGGCCAGCTAACGCTGCGCTTCTTCCATTTTTCCCGGCAGCAGCAGGCGCAGTTTCGGCCCGGTGTGAAGCTGACCTGCTTCGGCGAGTGTCGCCGCGGCAGCAGCGGTCTGGAGATGGTTCATCCGGAGTACCGCATCCTCGGCAAGAACGACGCGGCGGCGACCACCGACGCACTGACACCGATCTACCCGGCAACGGAGGGGGTACAGCAGGGGCGGTTGCGTTACCTGACCGACCAGGCGCTGCGTTCGATGCAGGAGACGCCGCCGGTCGAGCTGCTTCCGGGCGCCGTTACGCAGAAGCTGGGGATGCCCTCGCTGGCGGACGCCATTCGGTTCCTCCACCGGCCTCCTCCGAACGCCGATACCGCAGAGTTGTTGCAGGGCACGCACCCCTGCCAGCGACGACTCGCCTTCGAAGAGCTGTTGGCACATTACCTGAGCCTGCGGAATCTCCGGGCTCTCGCCCACAGCGAAACGGCCACGGCGCTGGTCGGCGACGACACACTGATTCAACGCTTCCTGCATGCCTTGCCCTTCGAGCTCACCGCTGCACAAGCGCGGGTCATGCAGGAAATTCTCGACGACCTGGCAATGCCGCATCCGATGATGCGGCTCATCCAGGGCGATGTGGGTTCCGGCAAGACCGTCGTCGCCGCAATCGCCTGTCTGAAGGCCATCGCCTGCGGCGTGCAGGCAGCCATAATGGCACCGACCGAAATCCTGGCCGAGCAACACTGGCGAAATTTTTGCGACTGGTTGCGCCCGCTGGGTATCGAGCCGGCCTGGCTCAGCGGCAGCCAGCGGGCAGTGGCGCGGCGGGACTCGCTCGAGTCCATCGCCGATGGGCGAGCACAGCTCGCCGTCGGCACGCACGCGCTCTTCCAGGAGGGCGTTGCATTCAAGGACCTTGCGCTGGTCGTTATCGACGAACAACATCGCTTCGGCGTTCACCAGCGCATGGCCTTGCGCGACAAGGGCCGGTCGTTTGGTGCTCATCCCCATCAACTGGTAATGACGGCAACACCGATACCGCGAACCCTGGCGATGGCCGCCTATGCGGACCTGGATACCTCGATTATCGACGAGCTTCCGCCTGGTCGCCGGCCCGTCTCGACGATCGCTATCCCCGAAACGCGGCGCTCCGAGGTCGTGGAACGCGTGCGCTCGGCCTGCGCATCGGGCCAACAGGCCTATTGGGTGTGCCCGCTGATCGAGGAATCAGAACTCCTCGACTACCAGGCCGCCGAGGCGAGCTACAAGGCGCTGACTGACGCATTGCCGGAGCTCCGTATCGGGCTGGTTCACGGACGCATGAAGCCAGCGGAAAAAGAGCGCGGCATGCGCGCTTTCAAGGAAGGCGTGATCCAGCTGCTGGTTGCGACGACCGTGATCGAAGTCGGCGTCGACGTTCCGAATGCCAGCCTGATGATCATCGAAAATGCCGAACGCATGGGCCTGTCTCAGTTGCACCAGCTGCGCGGACGCGTTGGACGCGGAACGCGGCAAAGCCACTGCGTGCTGCTTTACAAACCGCCCCTGGGTCGCATCGCCAAGGAGCGCCTGGCGGTGTTGCGAGACAGCAATGACGGCTTCGTCGTTGCACAGCGCGACCTCGAACTTCGCGGACCCGGCGAACTGCTCGGGACGCGCCAGACAGGCCTGCCCGACTATCGCGTCGCCAACCTGGTACGCGACGCCGAGCTGATGCCACAGGTACAGATCACGGCGGAAAACCTCCGGCAAACCGCACCGGCAACGGCCGTCGAGATCGTTCGACGCTGGCTTGGCGACGCGGGTCGCTACGGCAAGGTGTAGGAGCCCCCGCAAGGTGCACAAGCCTGCGAGCTTTGGGAGCCCCGCAAGGTGCACAAGCCTGCGCGGTGTAGGAGCCCGCCCTGGCGGGCGAAGCACAGCCACAGCCGTCAGGCTGCAAACAATTGGAAAAAGAATCGCGCGCCGGGGCGCGCTCCTACAATGACCTGCGGTCAAGTACACTACGCGCCATGAAATCCATACCTGCGAACAACTTCCGGCCGCAACTGGTCCGTCAGCTCCGCAACTACGGCAGGCTGATGCGACTCGAAAAGCCGATAGGCATCTGGCTGTTGTTGTGGCCCACGCTCTGGGCGCTCTGGCTCGCGGGCGAGGGTTCTCCGGACCAGGGGCTATTCGTCATATTTGTGCTCGGCGTCGTCATCATGCGCTCCGCCGGCTGCGTGCTGAACGATTATGCCGATCGCAACATCGACCCCTATGTCGAACGCACGCGAACGCGACCGATTGCCTCGGGTGCGGTCGCGCCAACCGAAGCGCTGACCCTGTTCGTCGCACTCGCGTTGATTGCCGTTGGCCTTGCCAGCCTGTTAAATACGCCCGCACGACTGCTCGCCGTTGTCGGTGCGGTGCTGACCATCGCCTATCCGTTTGTCAAACGCTACCTGTCCATTCCGCAATTCGTTCTCGGTGCCGCGTTCGGCTGGGGTGTACCGATGGCCTTCGCGGCACAATCGGGAAATACACCGGAACTTGCCTGGCTTGTTTTCGGAACGGCCATGATATGGGCCGTTATCTACGACACGTTCTACGCGATGGTCGATCGCGCCGACGATTTGAAGGTGGGCGTCAAATCGACGGCCATCCTTTTTGGCGAGGCCGACCTGTTCGTCATCGGCGGCCTGCAGGCGCTTATGCTGATCGCGCTCGTGTTGATCGGCCTGCGTGCCGGGCTGGGTTTCTGGTACTACCTGTCAGTCGCGGTTGCTGCCGCGCTGATGGGCTGGCATCAATGGCTTGCGCGCGACCGTCAGCCCGCCGGCTGTTTTGCCGCGTTCCTGCACAATCACCTTATCGGCATGGCTGTCTTTATCGGTATCGTGCTGCACTACACCTTCAACCCCTAGCCCCGAAATTTCTCCGCCTGGCCCGGGCTACCGCCAGCACGCTCACTTGCGGCACGCCGCTGTCGATGAGCGCTATTGCCAGCTGACGCGTCGTCTCGCCGGTGGTTACGACATCGTCAACGATCACGATGTGTCGGTGCCGGGTCGCGCCTCGAATGCTGAAGGCATTGCGCAGGTTCCTGTGCCGCTCGGCCGCGCTCAGGCCTGACTGGTAGCGTGTATGCCGGCGACGCCGGGCGACATCGATGATGGGCAGATCAAGGCGGCGTGCAAGTGGCCGGCAAAGCTCCCTCGACTGGTTAAAGCCGCGCAGCGCCTGGCGTCGCCAGTGCAGGGGCACCGGCAGCAGCGCGTCGACTGTCGATGGCAGTCGACGCCTTTGTGCGGCGAGCAGCTCGGCAAATGCCGCCGCGTAGTGCAGGCGGCGACCGAACTTCAGCGCCTTCAGGGCAGCGTCGACCGGGAACTCGTAGTGCAGCGGGGCGAGCGTCACGGCGACGGGCGGCGGTCGTGCCTGGCAGCGCCCGCAGCAGACGCCGCCCGGGACACAGGCATCCAGCGGCTCCGCGCATCGGCAGCAGGCGTTTCCTATCCACGGCAAATCGTCATAACACGCCCTGCAGACGCGCCTTTCTGCGGGCTCCAGGCGCACTCCACAAAACGCACAGCCGATGGGCATGATCGCGCGGTCAAGCTGGCGGACGGCACGGGCGAGGCGTTTCGGCCATGCCCTGTAGTTCAAGGAGCGTCGCATGCGTTCAGGATCGTGCAATCGTGTCGCCGCGTACCAGCCGCCTTTCGCTGCAATCGACGGCAAAAAGCGTGATAGCGTTGCTGCAATCCATGCAACGGCCCGATCGATACGTGAACGAGCAAGCGACGTTGAAGCTGCGCGACGCACGGCGCCGCGCCGACAGTGCGGCGGCGACGTTCGATGCCGCTGACTTCGTGCACGCCGTTACGCGTGACGGTCTGATCGAGCGCCTGCAGCCGCTCCTCGTCAAGCCGGCGCGCATCGTCGATCTGGGCGCGGCCACCGGCAGCGCGACGGCTCCGCTCAGGAAGCGTTTCAAGCACGCGCAGCTGATTTCGCTGGATATTTCCCGAAACATGTTGCGACAGGCGCGAGGCAAGCACGCCTGGTATTCCCGGTCGCGTCCCTGCTTCGTACAGGCGAATGCAAGCCAGTTGCCGTTCCAGGACCAGAGTATCGACCTGGTATTCTGCAACCTGCTGCTGCCGTACATCGATCGGCCGGCGCGGGTCTTCGAGGAAGTTTCACGCGTGCTGCAACGGGACGGTGTGTTTATCTTTGCGACGCTCGGGCCAGACAGCCTGTCGGAAATCCGCCGGGCATGGCGCCAGGTCGACAGCGATGGGCACGTCAATGATTTTCCCGACATGCATGACCTCGGTGACGCGCTGGTACGCTCCGGCCTGCGTGACCCGGTCCTCGATGTCGATCGTCTCGCGGTCGAATACGAACATGCGAGCCGTCTTTTCAGCGATCTGAAGGACGTAGCTGCCGGCAACACGCTCGCACAACGCCGGCGCTCGCTAACCGGCCGGCAGCGATTCGCCCGTATGCAGCGGGCGCTGACGGCAACTGCCGACGGCGGAAAGATCCGGCTTGATCTCGAGCTCGTTTACGGGCACTGCTGGGGCGGAGGTCCCCGTAAGGACCCGGCAAACATCCGGATTGACGCATCACGCATTCCCCGCCGTCGAGGCTGATCGCTCACCACGCCCCGAATTGTAACTTTTTTCGCGGAAAGCCGAGTTTAAGCCATTGTTAAATAAGAATTAATCTCACTACGGTTCGGGGATTCCGCGTTGCACGGTCGTCGTGATTTGAGTACACTGCGCTTGCTTTTTTGACCGGCCTCGTCGGTCAGGGCGGCCAACAGACGACTTCCCGGGGTCACCGGGCCAGGGCGAACCGTAGCGATTCGCCAGTAGTCACATCTGACATCCAAAACGTAATGCGATCGTCGCGACGATCCGCAAGGTGAATGAGCAATGTTAAGAAAGTCATTATCAGGCCTGCTGACCCTGTGTCTTGGCGGGGTAGCAAGGGCCGAATGGGGCCTGAACATGCCCAAGGGCGTAACGGAGCTCAGCCTCGAGACCTACAACATACACATGATGATTTTCTGGTGGTGCGTTGCGATCGGCGTGGTTGTTTTCGGCGTAATGATCTACTCGCTTTTCCAGCACCGGAAATCGAAGGGCGCGAAACCCGCCGACTTCTCACACAGCACGGTCGCCGAGGTGATATGGACCGCAATTCCGGTCGTGATCCTGATGCTTATCGCAATTCCTGTCGCCGAAACCATGGTAAAGCTCGAGGATTCGCGTAATCCGGATCTTTCCATCGTCGTAACGGCATACCAGTGGCGTTGGCACTACAAGTATCAGGACGAGGATATTGCGTTCTATTCCAGCCTTGCGAAACCAAGCGTCGAGGCGCGCCGCAAGGAGTCAGGCATCGATCCGTTCGCCGTCGATAATTACCTGCTCGAGGTAGACCGCCGCGTGGTAGTGCCCCGCGACGCCAAGGTCCGCCTGCTCATCACCTCGAACGACGTCGTGCATTCGTGGTGGGTTCCCGACCTCGCCATCAAGAAGGACGCCATTCCCGGCATCGTCAACGAAACCTGGTTCAAGGCAACCGAGGCAGGCATCTACCGCGGCCAGTGCACGGAGCTTTGCGGCAAGGATCACGGCTATATGCCGGTTGTCGTCGAGGTCGTCGAGCCGGAGGCCTACCAGGCGTGGGTCGAAACACGAAAGGCAATCGATGCGCCGCGGGTCGCGAACGCGCTTTAGGAACGAATTTCCGTCATGCCCGGCATGACGAAACGCAATCGGAGTAACACGGAATGAGTACTGTTGCAGCAGACCTGCTAGATCATCACGAGGACCACGGCCCGGCGAAAGGCATAGGCCGCTGGTTGTTTGCGACCAACCACAAGGACATCGGAACGATGTACCTTATTTTCAGCCTCGCGATGTTCTTCATCGGCGGCTCCATGGCGATGGTGATTCGTTCCGAGCTCGCGATCCCCGGTCTGCAGTTCGTACATCCGGAGTTCTTCAACCAGATGACGACCATGCATGCGCTCATCATGGTCTTCGGTGCCGTAATGCCCGCGTTCGTCGGGCTCGCGAACTGGATGATCCCGATGATGATCGGTGCGCCCGACATGGCGCTGCCGCGAATGAACAACTGGTCGTTCTGGATCCTCCCGGTGGCTTTCGGCATCCTGCTTTCCACGCTTTTCATGCCGGGCGGCGCACCCGCAGGCGGCTGGACGATGTATCCGCCGCTGATTCTTCAGACCGGCGACGCGTTTCCGTTCCTGATCTTTTCGGTTCACCTGATGGGAATCTCCTCGATCATGGGCTCCATCAACGTGATCGTGACGATCATCAACATGCGCGCCCCGGACATGACGCTGCTGAAGATGCCGATGTTCGTGTGGACCTGGCTGATTACCGCTTACCTGCTGATCGCGGTTATGCCGGTGCTCGCGGGCGCCGTCACGATGCTGCTGACCGACCAGTTTTTCGGTACCAGCTTTTTCCTCGCCGCGGGCGGCGGTGATCCGGTCATGTTCCAACACATTTTCTGGTTCTTCGGTCACCCCGAGGTCTACATCATGATCCTGCCCGCGTTCGGCGTCGTCTCGGAGATCATCCCGACGTTTTCGCGCAAGAAATTGTTTGGTCACGATTCGATGGTTTATGCGGCGTCCTGTATTGCCTTCCTGTCGTTCATCGTCTGGGCACATCACATGTTCACGGTCGGCATGCCGCTGACCGGGCAACTTTTCTTCATGTTCGCCACGATGCTGATTGCCGTCCCTACCGGTGTGAAGATCTTCAACTGGGTTGCGACGATGTGGCGTGGTTCGATGACCTTCGAGACGCCGATGCTGTTTTCGCTGGCATTCGTATTCCTGTTTACGATCGGCGGCTTCTCGGGCCTGATGCTGGCTGCCGCGCCGGCTGACATCCAGTACCACGACACCTACTTCGTCGTAGCGCATTTCCACTACGTGCTCGTGCCGGGCTCCGTATTTGCCATCATGGCGGGCGCGTACTACTGGCTGCCGAAGTGGACCGGGCACATGTACAACGAAAACCTCGGCAAGCTGCATTTCTGGTTGTCGACGATTTTCGTCAACCTGACCTTCTTCCCCATGCACTTCCTGGGCCTGGCCGGCATGCCGCGTCGTATCCCGGACTATTCAACGCAGTTCACGGACTTCAACACCATCGCGAGTATCGGCGCCATCGGCTTTGGCCTGTCGCAGCTCATCTTCGTATGGGTCCTCGTTACCGCGTGGAAAGGCGCCAGGGCGACGGACCGCGTCTGGGAGGGCTCGCACGGCCTCGAATGGACGGTGCCATCACCGGCTCCGTACCATACGTTCACGACGCCGCCGAAGGCACGCATTGCCGACGAAGCATTTGAGTAACATGGACGATACTGAGCGCAAGAAGGGCATACGCCGCACCGCGCTGATCGTGACGGCGATCGCGCTGGCCTTTTATGTCGGTTTCATCATGATCGGCGTACTGCGGTCCTGACGCCATGCGCGATCGACAGGAATCTCTCGCGACGGAGAACCGCTCCCTCACCCGGCGGCTGCTGTTGCTGGCGGTCGCGATGTTCGGCTTCGGTTTCCTGCTGGTGCCACTCTACGATGTGTTTTGCGAGATTACGGGCTTCGGTGGTCGCACCAACGCCACCGCGGCGGCCGTCGAGGAAGCGCCGGACCTGTCCCGCGAGATTCGAATCGAGTTCGTGACCACGGTGAATTCCTATGCGCCCTTCGAGTTTGCGGCAGACGTAGACAGCATGGTGGTGAACCCGGGCAAAATGTACTTTGCGACGTTCACGGCAAAGAACCTCACGCCGACCGGCAAGGTCGCGCAGGCCGTGCCCAGCGTCGCGCCCGTGTCGGCCGCAGCACACTTTACGAAGATCGAGTGTTTTTGTTTCACCAGCCAGGCGTTCGCCGCGAACGAGGCGCGCGCCATGCCGCTGCAGTTCATCGTCGACCCGGATCTCCCGGATTACGTTGACACCATTACACTGCAATACACGTTTTTTGATACGCCGCGCGCCGCCAGTAACGGCGCGCCTTGACACGGGAAAGTAAACCGCATGACGACCCACACAGACGATCACTATTACGTCCCTCACGGCAGCCACTGGCCCATCGTCGGCTCCGCTGGCCTGCTGTTCCTGATGGTTGGCGTGTCGAGCTGGCTGAACGGCGCGGACGCCGGCTTCTACATCATGCTGACCGGCTTCGCCGTATTGATCTTCATGATTACGGGCTGGTTCCGCAACGTCATCACCGAGAGCCAGGGCGGCCTTTATAACGACCAGGTGGACAAGTCCTTCCGCCAGGGCATGTTCTGGTTCATCTTTTCCGAGGTCATGTTCTTCGCCGCATTCTTCGGCGCCCTGTTTTACGCGCGCAACATGTCAATTCCCTGGCTGGGCGGATCGAGCAATAACTTCTTCACCAATCTGCTTCTGTGGGAAGGCTATGAAAGCACCTGGCCGACCAACGGCCCTGGCGCTGTCGGCGGGGAGTACGAGGCCATGCCGCCATTTGGCCTGCCGCTGATCAACACGGCATTGCTGCTCAGCAGCAGTATTACCGTGACGATCGCTCATCATGCCCTGCTGGCAGGCAGACGCGCGCAGCTCAAGGTGTTTCTCGCGGCGACCTTTATCCTCGGATTCGTGTTTGTGTACCTGCAGGGGGTCGAGTACGTAGAGGCGTACCAGCACATGAACCTGAAGCTCACAACTGGCATCTACGGTTCGACCTTCTTCATGCTGACGGGATTTCACGGCATGCACGTGACGATTGGTGCAATCATGCTGACGATCATTTTCCTCAGAGTGATGAAGGGGCATTTCACGCCGGACCATCATTTCGCTTTTGAAGCCGTTGCCTGGTACTGGCATTTTGTAGACGTCGTCTGGATAGGCCTGTACGTTTTTGTCTACTGGATGTAGCTGCGGTAAAGGCAGGCGTTGAAACCGGAACGGGCGCCGCGGCGCCCGTTTTGTTGCGAGGCCGGCGGCGGCTATTGCGTCGGCGGCACGATCCAGCCGAGGAAATACGACGCAACCAGGAACAGGATCAGGACCAGCGAGAGACCAACGCGGATCTCTAGCGCCCGCAGCATCTTCGGGGAGTCTGCGTCCTCGCGACGAAGGTAGAATAGCCCGGTGCCCAGGCTGATGACGATCGCGGCCAGTAGCGCGAAAACGATGTATTTCATGACATTGCCCTCCGAGGCAGCAGTATACCTTGAACACGAAATCGAAAAAGCCGTTGCCGGCGTGGTTGCCGCTAATTGTCGGCGCCGTGCTCGTCGTCCAGTTTGCCGGCCTGGGCGTGTGGCAAATCAGCCGCGGACTGGAAAAACGCGCGAGCCAGGCGGCCTTCAGGGACGACAGCAGCTTCACGGCATGGCAGGACGGCATGGAAGTCCGTTCATACCAGCGCATCCGCGCGACGGGCCACTACGACAACGAGCACCAGTTTCTGCTCGAGAACATCATCCTTAACAGCCGCTACGGCTATTACGTGATCACGCCGCTGATCGCTGAAGAAGACGAGCCCGTGTTACTCGTCAACCGGGGCTGGATCGAGAAGCGCGCTGCGCCGATCGAACCCGGCCTGCTCGACGTGCCGACCTCCCGAATCACGATTCGCGGCCGCGCCGGCTCGCTCCCTCGCGCCGGCTACAAGATGGGCACCGCTATCGACCCCTCGATGGGCTGGCCCCGAACCGCGGTCTACCCGAGTGCCGAAGAGGTGGCGGCGGCGCTCGGCAGCGAGGTGCAATCCTTTGTCCTGCTCATGGACCCGGAGGAGCAGCACGGTTTCGTGCGTCAATGGGTACCGAGCGAGTTTGGTCCCGGCAAGCACTTTGGCTATGCCTTTCAATGGTTCGCGATGGCCGTGGTCCTGGCCGCGCTGCTGACCTGGAACTATCGGAAAAAGCGATTTGAATCATGACGAAACGAAAAGACCCGGCCGGCCGGATACAGTTGTTCCTGATTTCGCTGGTATTCTTCGGCCCCCTGATTCTGGCGGCCTGGATGTATTTCAGCGGCACCGGATTCCGGCCCGATGGCCGAAGCAACCACGGCCAGCTGCTGGAGCCGCTGGTCAATATCGGCGATGCGCTGCCCGGCGCTGCGACCCTCGAACACAATGACGGCCACTGGCTGCTGGTTTATATGAATACCGGGGATTGCGACGCGGCCTGCGAGTTTGCGCTGCTGACGCTGCGGCAGTCGCGCCTCATGCTGGGCAAGGAAATGGATCGTCTGCGGCGGGTATTCTTGCACGGCGATACGGTGCCGGATACAGTGTTTCTCAGCAGCGAGCATCCGGGCCTCATTACCCTTAAAGACGGCAAGCTCAGCGGGTTGCTGGAGAAAAAACGGCCCAGGGAACTCATGGCGGGTGGCTATTTCCTGATCGATCCACTGGGAAACCTGGTCATGTATTTCCGGCCTGACATCGATCCCGCTGACATGGTCGAGGATATCAATCACTTGCTCGAGCTGTCTCGCATCGGCTGAGCGGAAAACAGGCGTGAATACGAACGTAGAAACCTTTACCGACTGGCGCGACTACTACGAGCTGACCAAGCCTCGTGTCGTCGTGCTGATAGTGTTCACCGCGATCGTCGGGATGTTCGTTTCGGTGCCCGGCTGGCCGGGCGCGATCGCCCTGGTCCTGGGCACTCTCGGTATCGGCCTCGCTGCCTCGTCGGCCGCCGTTTTCAATCACGTCCTGGATGCGCGCATCGATATCCAGATGATGCGCACCCGCGGCCGACCGCTGCCGCAGGGAAAGCTGACGGAGCAGGCGGCACTGGGGTTTGCATCGGGCCTCTGCGTCATTTCCATGGTCATACTCTGGTTCGGCGTAAATCCGCTGACAGCCGTGCTGACGTTCTGCTCGCTGATCGGCTACGCTGTTGTCTATACGGTTTTCCTCAAGCGTGCCACGCCGCAAAATATCGTCATCGGCGGCGCCGCCGGGGCCGCGCCGCCCATTCTGGGATGGACCGCCGTGACCAACGAGCTCGACACCGGAGCACTGCTGCTCTTCCTGATCATCTTTGTCTGGACGCCGCCGCATTTCTGGGCGCTCGCAATCGCCAGAAAAGAAGAATATGCGAAGGTCGATATCCCGATGCTGCCGGTCACCCATGGCGAGGCCTACACGCGGCTCAACATACTGCTCTATACGATCCTGCTGGTGCTCGTAACGGTCTTGCCCTACCTCATCGGCATGAGCGGCCTGATCTACTTGCTGTCCGCACTGATACTCGACGCTTTCTTCCTGTACTACGCCATTCGCATGTACCGCGTGCCGGATGACGATGAGCTGCCGATGAAGACCTTCAAGTTTTCGATCAGCTACCTGGGGTTCCTGTTCGCTGCCATCCTCATCGATCACTACCTGCTGTTTCGGGTCAGCCTCTGACGTGCAGAATTCCTCACCAGCATATCTTGCGCTGCCGGAGCGAACGGCCGGCTGCTCGCGTTTGAAGCCCGGCCCGAGCCGGGCGGGCATCTACTCGACGTCTTTCGCGGTGCACAACAGCTGCTCCGTCGAGACCAGCCGGTACTGTTGTTCGAATGTCACGATGAGGAAGCCGACAGGGGCGAGCTTTTCAGCTTTCTCACCGGGCTCCGTTACCCGAACGTGCATCCGGCGGTAAGGCATCGCAACTACCTGTTCGTCAGGCATGGCTCTGAGCCCTGACCCGGCTCCCGGAAAACTGCCAAGTCGATCCGGTATTGTCGGCGGATAGCGTAATACACTCTGTTGACGCATGAGCAGCAAACATCACAGCGACAAAATGACGTTCGAACGGCTGGTCCGCCCGCACTTCGACCGGCTGTACCGTCTCGCCTGGCGCCTGGCCGGTCAGAAGTCGCAGGCGGAAGACCTGTTCCAGGAGCTGCTGATCAGGGCCTATGGCAAGCTCGATGAGCTTGCGAGGATCGACGAGCCCGGTCCGTGGCTGGCCCGTGTCATGTACAACCTGTTCATCGATGAACGCCGCCGCTTCGCGCGGCAGCGGCTGCACACGGTTGAAGAAGGCAATCTGCCCGGCGAGGGCATCGCCGGCCTGTCGGGGGCAGACGACCCCGCCCAGGACAACGAGCGGCGCGAGCGCATAGAAGCGCTGGATTCGGCCCTGGCCCAGCTCAGCGACGAGCATCGCACTGTCGTGCTCCTGCATGACACGGAGGGCTATAAACTGGTGGAAATACAGGAACTTATCGGCGTTCCGGTGGGTACGATAAAATCGCGCCTGCACCGGGCCCGGGCACACCTTCGGGAAATCCTGACGAAAAGTGGAACCATTCCGTGACCACGAACGTGTAAGGGAATATACAGGGCATAGTTATGCGAACTGAAAACAGCAATATCGAGGATCAGGCGCTGCAGGCGCTGCTGAAAGACTACCCGGCTCCGGAAGCGCCGGCTGGCTTTTACGAGCAGGCGCTGGCGCGCGCGACGCATGAGGGTTCGCGGCGACAGCGCAATCGCTGGATCATGACCGGCTTTGGTTCGGCCGTGGCCGCGGGCATTGCGCTCTGGTTCGTCGGTGGCTTCTTTTTTGCGACGCCCGAGGCGACGATCAGCGAGCCACAGATACCGGGCATTACGATGACCCTCGAGGAGCCGCGCACGGTGAACCTGGTGTTCGCATCGGCAACCGCGCTGGACTCCGCGATGCTGACCGTGACGCTGCCGGATGGCCTCGAGCTGGCCGGCTTTCCCGGGCAACGCGAGATCAAATGGCAGACCAGCCTGAATGAGGGCAAGAACTTCCTGCCGCTGACGCTGATCGCGGTGTCGCCGATGGGCGGCGAGGTCCTTGCACGACTCGAACACAATGATCGCAACCGGACGTTTCGGCTGCGGATAGAGGTAACCTAAGGGAGCGGGTTATGAAACACGCAAGTATATTTTTGGCCGTTGCGGCGTTGACGCTGATGTCGTTTCTTCCGGCTGTCGCACGCGCCGACGAAATGGACGACCTCGAAGTGACCATGGAAGTACTGGACGATCCTTCCGACCTCGAATTCAACATGACGAGAATGCGCGGCCCCGATGACGGCGACGTGGACGAGGGCGACTGGCAGGACGGCGGTGAAGACGCCGACGACGAGTACGACGATGAGGCCGACGGCCGCGATGATGATGAGTCCGAAAGTGCCGGCGACTTCGACGATGGCGACATGGACGACGAATTCGAAAACGACGATGAGCTCGAAGAAGAGGAAATGGATGACGAGGACGACTTCGAGGACGGCGAGGACGTCGACGATGACGAATACGACGATGATGACGACGACGACGATGACGACGATGACGACGACGACGACATCGGCTGACCCCGCATTGCTCGCCTGGTTTGCCGGCGAGTCACCTTAAAACCATCAAATACCCCCGATTGTTGTCTTTGCGGGGGTATTTTTTTGCACCACGTCATAGTTTTGAACACAACAATACCGGTACCCTTGCGATCTGACATAACGTTGAAGCGCCTTACCTCGATGGCCAACAAGACTTTTTTCGCAAGTTACCTGCTGATCCTCGCCGCTTTCGGGGCATTACTGCCTTCGCAAGCCGCGTTCGCGCTGTCGGCCGAGCAGTATTTCGAGGACGGCAACCGCTTGTTTCGCGACGACCTCTACTGGGCAGCGCTGCTGCGCTACCGCCAGGCCGCCGAAGAGGGCCTGGACACGCCGCTGCTGCACTACAACGAAGGCGTCGCGCACTACCGCGCGAAGCAATACAACCGCGCGCGCGACTCGCTGCAGAGATCCCTGTCGGACCCGGGACTTCGCATCGCGGCGCAGTACAATCTCGGGCTCAACGCCTACGCCGCAGGAAACAACGAAGAGGCGTTACGCTGGTTTCGACTCGTGCGCGACCAGGACCAGAACAGCAAGCTGCAGAAGTACGCCGTCGTGGCGATTTCCCGCATCCGGGACGCCGAGGCAGTGCCGGATGAATTTGAAATTCGCGTTGCCGAGCGGGAGAAGAAGCGGGCGTTTGCGGACCTGGAGTTTCGTGCCCGCGTGAGCTTTGGCAACGACGACAACGTGTTTCGTACGCCGGCCCAGGGCTACGTCGACTTCTCCGACCCGACATTGCCCGTCGTAACGCCGGTTGTGCAGAGCGGCGCATTCATGCCCGTCAGCCTTAGCGCGAAGTACAGGGTCAATACCCTGCCGTTCGAGGGGTTTTACGGCGCATATCGTCTCGCCGGCCGTTATTACCAGGACAAGGAGCTCGACAACGCCAATGAATACATTCACGAGTTAAGCTTTGGCAGCGAGTATGAACGCAAGGAAGAGACGCGCAGGCGGGAAATCAACAGTGCCTTCACGATTGCACAGCATGACGATGTTTACTACGACCCCGACGACGGCGTCGGCCGCGTAATCAATGGCGTCACGGTCGAAGACCGTATGAATTACCTGCGCTATGGGCCCGAGCTTTCGCTGCGACAGTCGCACGAACGCCTGTCCGTGGGCGCAGAGTTCAAGGGTCAGCTCTGGAATTACGAGGAAACCGGGGTCCTGCCGGAGTACGACCACGAGTATTTTCTTGTCAGCCTCTACGGCCAGTACCGGTTTACGAGCACATCGCTGTTCCGCCTGACGGCCGAGTATTACAGCCGCCGTTTCGGCGATCGTGTATCGCATGACCTGGACGGCCAGCAGCGTCTCGGCAATCCGAACATTCGCTACGATTACTATTCGCTGGGGCTGCGCGCACGGCAGCGGATTACGGGCAGCATGTGGTTTGGCTTTGACATCGATCGCGTTGAACGTATCGATCAGTACGCAGGCTATAACGATTACACGCGAGACAGCTTTCGTTTCGATTTTCACTGGGGGATCGGTGAGCGCTTCGACCTGGAAGCCGGCGGTGCCTACCGGCTGTACGACTACCCGAATGCCTTCGCCTTTCACAACCCGGTCGCCGGGCCCAAGACTCAGGAATCGCTGGACGGGCGCGTGACGGGGATATTCCGCATGACGAAACACCTGAGCCTGGTCGCGGAAGGGCGTTATCGCGAGACGGTTTCCAACGACACACGCATCCAGTATGAACGCATCCAGTACCTTCTCGGGGTACGTTGGGAACACTGATTCTCTGTTAGACTTCATCGCTCCCGAATTTCCGCGATGGGCGAACGACGCCCGATCTCATGGATGTAACACCGATCCTCGACCAGCTGAACGACGCGCAGCGTCAGGCCGTTACGGCGCCTGCCGAGCCGGCGCTGGTGATTGCCGGCGCCGGCAGCGGCAAGACGCGCGTGCTGGTGCATCGGGCTGCCTGGCTGATTGACGTCGAGCGCCTGTCACCGCAGAGCCTCCTCGCGGTCACGTTTACGAACAAGGCGGCCGCCGAGATGCGCGGGCGTATCGAGGAGCTCCTGAAGCTTCCGGTGCAACACCTCTGGATTGGCACCTTTCACGGCCTGGCGCATCGAATGCTGCGTCGCCACTGGCGCGAAGCGGGACTTCCCCAGAATTTCCAGATCATCGACTCGGACGACCAGCTTCGTCTCATCAAGCGCCTGCTGAAGAACCTGGAGATCGATGACAGCCGCTGGGTGCCGCGCGAGATCCAGTGGTTTATTAACGCGCAGAAAGACGAGGGCCTGCGACCGCAGCATCTCGACGACGACGGCGACCCGGATCGCAGGCAGATGATTTCACTGTACCGGTCTTACGAGGAAATCTGCCAGCGGGGCGGCCTGGTGGATTTTGCGGAGCTGCTGCTGCGCGCTCACGAACTGTTGCGCGACAACGCGGAGCTGCTGTCCCACTACCAGCGTCGCTTCCGGCATCTTCTCGTCGACGAATTCCAGGACACCAACGCAATCCAGTACGCGTGGCTGCGACTGCTGGCGGGCAAGGACGGTATACCCTTCGTCGTCGGTGACGACGATCAGTCAATCTACCGCTGGCGGGGCGCAAGGGTGGAGCATATACAACGCTTCCGGAAGGACTTTCCCGGTACAAGGGTCGTCAAGCTGGAGCAGAACTACCGTTCTACAGCAACGATACTCAATGCGGCGAATGCGGTAATCGCCAACAACAGCGCTCGACTTGGCAAGAATCTCTGGACCGAAGGTGCAGAGGGCGAGATGATCCGCGTCTATTCCGCCTACAACGAACGCGACGAGGCCGACTTCGTAATAGGGCGCCTGCGTGACTGGATCGACCAGGGCAATGCGCGCGCGGATTCCGCGATACTGTACCGCTCGAACGCGCAGTCACGGGTGCTCGAGGAAGGGCTCATCAATGCCCGTATTCCATACCGCGTTTACGGGGGCCTGCGTTTCTTCGAGCGCGCCGAGATCAAGGATGCGCTGGCCTACCTGCGCCTGATTTCGAATCGCGACGATGACAGCTCCTTTGAACGCATCGTCAACAAGCCAACACGCGGTATCGGTGCGCGGACGGCGGAGTCGATGCGCGCTTATGCGCGGGCGAACGCCTGTTCATTGTGGCGCGCTGCCGGTGCAATCGCGAGCGACGAGCTCCAGGGACGTGCGTCCGGTGCGGTGAATGCGTTTCTTTCGCTGATGGAACGACTGGCTCGCGAGACCCGCGGCCTCGATCTGCACGACCAGGTCGATCACGTTATTCATACCAGTGGCCTGATCGAGTTCTTCAAGAAGGACAAGGGCGAGAAGGGCGAAACGCGCGTCGAAAACCTGGCTGAACTCGTCAGCGCCGCGAAGAGCTTCGCGCCGGACCCGGCCGAGGAAATGTCGCCGCTGGATGAATTTCTTTCGCATGCGGCGCTGGAGGCGGGCGAAGGACAGGCCGACGCCTGGGAGGACTGCGTTCAGCTCATGACCATGCATTCGGCCAAGGGCCTGGAGTTCCCCCTGGTTTTCATGTGCGGCATGGAGGACGGCCTGTTTCCACACCAGCGATCGATTGCCGATCCGCATGGACTCGAGGAAGAACGTCGACTCTGCTACGTGGGCATTACCCGCGCCAAGCAATTACTCTACATAACGCATGCCGAACAGCGACGTTTGCACGGAATGGACAATTTCTCGCAGCCGTCGCGATTTATTGCCGAGATTCCCGACGAACATGTGGAAGAAGTCCGACCCCGCGTGCAGGTATCGCGGCCGATGCGAGCGCCGTCGACGTCACAGCGAATACGAACGTCAGCGAGCGCAGGGGATGAGTTGGGCATTCGCCTCGGCCAGCGGGTCCGCCACAAGAAATTCGGTGAGGGCGTGATCCTGAATTGCGAAGGCCAGGGGGCGCACGCCCGTGTCGAAGTGAATTTCGAGGCGGCGGGCACCAAGTGGCTGGTTCTGAGCTATGCGAATCTCGATCTGATGTAAACTGGCCCGGATATTGCGCCGGCAGCTTCAGCATGGCACAAAGAGTTTGTTACGAGGCGCGCTGCGCCACTAAAATCGGGATACCGGCAATCGATGCATCACACTAGCAATTCCCTTCTGCATCGCCCAATAAGCAAAACAGGACAAATGCCGCGATGAAAATCCTCATTCTCGGCGCTGGCCAGGTCGGCTCCTCAGCGGCCTACCACCTGTCTCGCGAGGAGGCCAACGAGGTTACCGTGGTCGACCGGCGACCGGAGGTTCTCCGTGAGCTTCAGGATCGACTCGATATCCGCACGGTTGTCGGTCACGCCGCTTATCCCGAGGTCCTCGAACGCGCCGGCGCCAGGGATGCCGACATTGTCGTCGCGCTGACCGACAGCGACGAGACTAATATGGTCGCCTGCCAGGTCGCCTATACGCTGTTTCGGACGCCCACGAAGATCGCGCGCATTCGATCAGCCGAATACATGAATGCGCACAAGCTTTTTACGCAGGACGCCATACCCATCGATGTGCGTATCAGCCCCGAGCAGCTCGTGTGCACTTACGTCGAACAGCTCATTCTTTATCCCGGCTCGTCGCAGGTACTCGACTTTGCGGATGGCCGGGTGCGCCTGGTTGGCGTCAAGGCCGACCGCGATGGTCTGCTCGTCGGGCAGCGTATCGCAACGCTGAAAGAACATATTCCGAACACCGAAGGCCGCATTGCGGCGATATATCGCCAGGGAAAGGCCATGCTGCCGGACGGCGATACGGTGATACAGGAAGGCGATGAGGTGTTCTTCATTGCCGACCGCAAGGACATACGCATCTTTATGAGCGAGATGCGACGCCTGGAAGATCCCGTGCGCCGTGTCGTAATCGCCGGCGGTGGCAACATCGGCGTACGCCTTGCGATGGCGCTGGAGCAGACCAACCAGGTCAAGATTATCGAACGTGACCATCGGCGCGCTCGCGATATCTCGGAACAGCTCAACAAGGCAATCGTTCTCGTCGGCGATGCGGCTGACGAGGAGCTGCTGCTCGAGGAAAACATCGATAACGTCGATGTCTTCTGTGCTCTCACCAACTCGGAGGAGGCCAATATTCTGAGTTCGATGCTGTCGAAACGACTGGGCGCCCACAAGGCCATGGCCCTGATCAATCGCGCCTCCTACGTTGACCTCGTCGAGTCCGGCAGTATCGATATCGCGATATCGCCGCAGCAGGTCACGATTGGTTCCCTGCTTGCGCACGTCCGGCGTGGCGACGTGGTGAAGGTACATTCGCTGCGGCGCGGTGCCGCCGAAGCCATGGAGGCGATCGCGCATGGCAACGAACAGAATTCCAAGGTGGTTGGCCGGGCAATCGAAGACATCGAGTTGCCGAAAGGCACCGCCATTGTGGCTATCGTGCGCGGCGACAAGGTCATTATCGCGCACCACGACACGGTCATCGAGGCGGACGATCACATGATTCTTTTCATGACCGATCGCCGCAAGATCGAAAGCCTGGAGAAACTTTTCCAGGTTGGCGTTTCCTTTGTGTAAGCGCAGTCAGCACCAGCCCGCATGAACTGGACGGTAGTACAACGCATCCTTGGGCTGCTGCTGATGATGTTCAGCGTGACCATGCTGCCGCCGATCGCGTTCAGCCTTTACTACGACGACCACTCCTGGTTGCCGTTTGTGGAGGGCTTCGCGATCACGCTGGTGGCCGGCCTGCTGTGCTGGCTGCCGGTGCATCGTTCCCGCAAGGATTTGCGGCTTCGCGACGGCTTCCTGGTGGTGGCTGCTTTCTGGACGGTACTGGGTACCTTCGGCGCGGCGCCGCTGTATTTCGCCGACGGGCTGTCGCTGACCTTTACGGACGCGGTGTTCGAGTCGATGTCGGGCCTGACCACGACCGGGGCCACCGTACTCACCGGGCTCGACGACCTGCCGGTATCCATACTCTATTATCGACAGCAGCTGCAGTGGCTGGGGGGCATGGGCATCATCGTACTGGCGGTCGCGGTACTGCCGATGCTCGGCGTCGGCGGCATGCAGCTTTATCGCGCGGAAACGCCGGGTCCGGTCAAGGACACCAAGCTGACGCCTCGTATCACCGAAACCGCGAAAGCGCTCTGGTATGTCTACCTGGCGTTTACCATTACCTGCATGCTCGGCTACCGGCTTGCGGGCATGGGCTGGTTCGATGCGCTGTGTCATGCCTTCTCGACCGTGGCCATCGGCGGCTTCTCGACGCATGACCTGAGCATCGGCCACTTCGACAGCGCGACCGTCGATCTGGTCGCCGTCTTCTTCATGTTCGTCGCTGGAATCAACTTTTCCCTGCATTTCTTCGCCTGGCGATACGTTTCCATTAAGCACTATTTTCAGGACCCGGAGTTTCGCGCCTACAGCGCCGTCCTGATCGCCCTGTCGGTCGTCGTCGTCGCCACGCTTTACGGCTACCGCGGCATCCAGGACCCGGGCGTAACACTGATCAACGGTCTGTTCCAGGCGGTGTCGATAGCGACGACCACCGGATTTACCACGGAGAACTTCGCGATCTGGCCTGGCGCCCTGCCGGTCATGCTCGTCTTCGCGAGCTTCGTCGGCGGCTGTGCCGGTTCGACCGCGGGCGGCATCAAGGTTATTCGCTGGTTGCTGGTCTACAAGCAAGGGGTCCGCGAGATTGCCCGCCTGGTGCACCCCAGCGCGGAGATCCCCGTGAAGCTCGGCAACAAGGCCGTCCCTTACCGCGTCGTCGACGCCGTGTGGGGGTTTTTCTCGGTCTACATCATCGTGTTCGGCGTCATGCTGCTCGCCATGATGTCGACCGGCCTCGATCAGGTGACCGCGTTCTCCGCCGTCGCCGCAACGCTGAATAACCTCGGTCCCGGCCTCGGCGACGTTGCTTCCGGCTTCATGTCGCTGACCGATACGGCCAAGTGGATATCCGTGGTTGGCATGCTTCTGGGTCGCCTGGAGATCTTTACGCTGCTGGTCCTGATCACGCCGACGTTCTGGCGCACCTGAATAAGAGGTACGCGGCTTTGCACAGCGAAACCTCAGCCAGCCTGATCGATCGTATAAGTGCCGTCACGGGCAAGGCGGCGGCCTGGCTGACGCTCTTCATGGTGATCGTTACTTTCGTTGTCGTCGTAATGCGCTACGCATTCGACGCCGGGCTGATATGGCTGCAGGAGTCGGTAATCTGGATGCACGCCGTCGTATTCATGCTGGGTGCGGCGTATACCCTGCAGCAGGAAGACCACGTGCGTGTCGACGTGTTCTATCGAACCATGAGCGCCAGGCGTCGTGCGCTGGTCGACCTGGTCGGCGTCGTCATTTTTCTCTTGCCGCTTTGCGCATTCATCGGCTGGAAGTCGGTGGATTTCGTGGCAGCGTCCTGGCGGCTGCGGGAGGCGTCGAGAGAGTCGGGTGGCCTGCCCTATCCGCTGATACCGCTGTTGAAGACGGTACTGGTGCTGATGCCGGTGGCAGTAGCCCTGCAGGGCTTTTCCCTGTTGCTGCGTTCGCTGCAGACGCTGAGGCGCGGCTGAAGATGGAGTGGGTGGCTGCACTGCTGTTCGTCGCCGTCATCGTGCTGCTGCTGGCGGGCTTTCCGGTGGCCTTTACACTGGGTGGCACCGCGCTGCTGTTCGCGGGTTTCGGCGTGCTCGGCGGCAGTTTCAACGAAGCGCTGCTGTCGGGCCTTCCCAATCGCGTCTTCGGCATCATGAACAATGAGACGCTGGTCGCGGTGCCCCTGTTCGTGTTTATGGGCGTAACGCTCGAACGGGCGCGCATCGCCGAGGAACTGCTGGAGACGCTGAGCTCCCTGTTCGGCAGTCTGCGCGGTGGCCTCGGTATTTCTGTGACGCTGGTCGGCATGCTGCTCGCTGCCAGCACCGGAATCGTCGGTGCCACCGTTGTCACGATGGGGCTCCTGTCTCTGCCAACCATGATCAAGCGGGGCTATTCTCCCGAGATTGCCGCGGGGACGATTTGCGCGTCGGGAACGCTGGGTCAGATCATTCCGCCGTCGATCATTCTCGTCATGCTCGGTGACGTCATGACGACCGCCTATCAGCAGGCGCAGCTGGAGATGGGCGTCTACTCGCCGAAGACGGTTTCGGTCGGTGACCTGTTCGCCGGGGCGCTGGTTCCGGGACTGATGCTGGTGGGCCTGTACGTACTGTACATCCTGGGCATCGCTTTTTTTCGCCCCGGAAGTATGCCTGCGCATCAGCGGGAGGCAGGCGAAACCGTGTCTTTCGTTCGGGTGCTGCGGGCGCTGTCGCCGCCGCTCATCCTGATATTTGCGGTGCTGGGCTCGATACTGAAAGGGCTGGCAACACCAACCGAGGCCGCCGGGGTCGGCGGCATGGGTGCACTGCTGCTTGCCCTTTCTCGGCGCGAGCTATCGTTCGAGCGGCTCTCGGAGATCATGCAGAGCACCTTGCGAATCAGCAGCATGGTGTTCCTGATCCTGATCGGTGCCTCCGTTTTTTCGCTCGTGTTCCGCGGTTACGGGGGTGACGACGGCGTGCGCGCGATACTCGAGGCGCTGCCGGGCGGCGTGATCGGCGCCGTCATCGTCGTCATGCTCGTCATGTTTCTGCTCGGCTTCGTGCTCGACTTCATCGAGATCACGTTCGTCGTCGTGCCGATCGTCGGGCCGGTATTGCTCGCCATGGGCATCGACCCGGTCTGGCTCGGCATCATGATCGCGATCAACCTGCAGACGTCATTCCTGACGCCGCCGTTTGGATTCGCCCTCTTCTATTTGCGCGGCGTCGCGCCGCCCTCGGTGAGGACGGCACAGATCTATCGTGGCGCCGTGCCCTTCGTTGGCATCCAGCTGCTGGCGCTGCTGTTGCTGGCGCTGTTCCCGGAGCTCGTTACCTGGTTGCCCAGCCGCATCTACGGCTAGTCCCGGGTATCGAAGTAGGCCTGCTCGGAGATCCGGGAGTTGTCGGCGACCAGCTCGAGGTAGTCGAAGTAGGCCGCGCCGATTTTTCTTGCCGCCGGGTCGGCGGCCATGAGTTCGTCGACGACCTCCTTCGTAATCGAGCGCAGCAGCGCGAGCACGTCGGCCGGGAACGGCCGGATCTCGATATTCGGGTCTTCCTTGAGCTGTCGCAGGGACATGGCGTTGCCGTGCGTATACTCCGCCGCCATATCCACGGTGATTGCCTGGCAGCTGGTCATGACGATCGACTTGAGATCGGCCGGCAGCGATTCCCAGGCAGACGTGTTGATCAGGGTCTCGAGGCCGGGCCCCGGTTCCTGCCAGCCCGGGTAGTAGTAATAACGCGCCGCCTTGTGCAACCCGAATGACGAGTCGTTGTAAGGCCCGACCCACTCGGTCGCATCGATCGCACCCGTTTGCAGGGCCGTGAAGATCTCGGATCCGGGCAGGGTCACCGGCGTACCGCCGGCGCGCCGCAGCACCTCCCCGCCCAGGCCGGGAATACGCATCTTGAGTCCCTTCAGATCGTTGACGCTGTTGATTTCCTTGTTGAACCAGCCGCCCATCTGCACGCCGGTGTTGCCGGTCGGAAACGGCACGAGATCGAAGGGCGCGTAGAGCTCGTGCCAGAGCGCGAGGCCGCCGCCATAGTAGAGCCAGCCGTTGAGCTCGAGGTTGGTCATTCCGAAAGGAATTGCCGTAAAGAACTGCGCGGCATCGACTTTGCCCTTGTGATAGTAGGACGCATCGTGGCCCATCTCGACGGTGCCGCGGCTGACCGCATCGAAGACCTCGAAGGCGGGCACCAGCTCGCCAGCGCCGTAGACCTTGATCTTGAGCCGCCCTGCCGATGCCGCCTCGATGCGCGCCGCCAGGTTTTCGGGAGCCATGCCGAGACCCGGGAACCTGGGCGGCCAGGAGGTCACGCAAGACCACTCGAAGGACTGCTGGCTGGCCGCGCCGTCACAGCTGGCGTCCGGCTTGGCGCAGGCCGGCAGGGTCGCCGCGGCGGCGAGCCCACCGACAAATTGTCGTCGTTTCATGGCGGAGTCCGATGGTTTTGCGGTGCCGCCAGTCTATTGATCGCTTGCCGCTTTGCAAGAGTCGGCAGGTGGGAAATATTTGTGTATTTATTTTCCCACTAAATGATAATTCCTGCCCCAAAAAGTAGAAAGTATTACCCACCTGAGCGGAAAAAGGCCCCAGCCTGAGGGCTGGGACCCCTCCTTCCCTGGCCCAGCCGGAGTATCTCGCCGCATGACCGCCCTCCATGGCCTTTTTACGGTCCACTTTCGGCCGACGTCTCCCACCAACTGGTGCCGACAGTCTCCCACCCACGAGACGGGCCGGTGGCTTATTATTCTGCCCAATCCGCCCACAAACGGCGCCGGAGATACGATTCCGGGGAATCGGAGCCAAAATGATAGGACTGATACAGCGTGTGAGCCGGGCGGAGGTCCGTGTCGACGGGAAGACGGTAGGCCAGACAGGCCGGGGCCTGCTGGTGTTCGTCGCCGTCCACCGCGACGATTCCGAGCAGGATATAAGCCGCCTGGCGGAGCGAATACTCAGCTATCGCGTCTTCCCGGACGCACAGGGCCGCATGAACCGGAGTCTCGAAGACATCGCCGGCGGCCTGCTGCTGGTGCCCCAGTTCACGCTTGCGGCCGACACGAAGAAGGGCACCCGGGCGAGCTTCACCAGGGCCGCCCCGCCGGAGAAGGGGGCCCGCTATTTCGACTCGCTCGTGGCCCTGTGCCGGCGGCGCCTGGACGCGGTTGAAACGGGGCGATTCGGCGCCCATATGGAAGTAAGCCTGGTAAACGATGGTCCGGTGACGTTCTGGCTCGAAACCTGAAGCACGAACGTTCTTCTGTCCTGGATCGATCGAATACCCCCGCTTCCGGTCCAATAGCCTGGACGCGCCGCTCGGCCGTGTGTGACACCGGTACGGTTTTGTTGCGCGGCCGGGGGTATCATGAACATAATTCGCGCCCGGCCAGGAGTCGGCGCTGACCCTTGATTTAACGGCGGTACGCCGCCAGGAGTAGCAGAATGTTTGCCAACATCGGTCCGTGGCAGTTACTGATCATTCTCGTCATCGTTTTGGCCATTTTTGGCACGAAACGGCTGCGATCACTGGGCTCGGACCTCGGCAGTGCCGTCAAGGGCTTTCGTTCCGCAATGAACGAGGCCGAGCAGCCGCCGGAGAAGATCGGCGACCCCGCGAAAGACGCCGATTTCGACAATACGCCGGCCGAAGAACCCCGCAAAGAAAAAGACGCCTGATTCCCTCCCTGCCATGTCTGGAATAGGCGGTTCCGAATTTCTGCTCCTGTGCGTTATCGGGCTCCTGATACTGGGTCCCGAGCGGCTGCCGCGCGTCGCGCGCCAGCTCGGCAGCTGGATTGGCAAGGCCAGGCAGATGACCCGCGCCATGCAGCGGCAACTCGAAGAAGAAATCGACATGGAGAAGAACCTCGGCATCAATCCCAAGGATTTCCACCCGGATGCCCTGCTGACACCGCGCGAAGACGACACCTATTCGCCGCTGCACGACGAAGGCGCCGAAGACGCTGAAGACGCTAGCGAACGCCTTGTCGAGACCGGGGATCCCGACAAACGGCAAGAAAAGTCCGCCTGATGACTGAAACGGAAAAAGACAAGGACGGCGATCTCGGAGAAGGCACGCTGATGTCGCACCTCGTCGAGCTGCGAAACCGGCTGTTCAAGATCGTCGCCAGTATTTTTGTGGTGTTTCTGCTGCTGGTGCCCTTCTCCCGACAAATATTCAATTTCATCGCGGCGCCGCTGACGCGCTTCGTGCCCAGCGGAGAGTTGCTCGCGATTGGCGCTGTTACATCGCTGACGGCCACCATATCGCTGACGTTTTACCTGTCGCTGTTCCTCGCCATGCCGATCATCCTGTACCAGGTGTGGGCGTTCGTCGCCCCCGGGCTCTACAAGAAGGAAAAGGGGTTCGCGGGCCCGCTGCTCGTCACCAGCATCATCCTGTTTCTCGCCGGGCTCGCCTTTGCCTACTACGTGGTGTTCCCGCTGATATTCGGCTTTGTGGCGACGTTTACGCCGGACGTCGTCGAGTGGAAGCCGGACATGGCCGAATATGTCGGCTTCGTCATGCTCGTGTCACTGGTGTTCGGTATTGCGTTCGAAACGCCGATCGCGACCCTGCTGCTGGTCCTCACGGGCCTGACCACGCCGGAAAAGCTGGCCAAGGCCCGTCCTTACGTTTTTCTCGGCGCGTTCGTCGTCGGCATGCTGCTGACGCCACCCGACGTCATCAGCCAGACGATACTCGCGGTTCCCGTGTACCTGCTCTACGAACTGGGCATCATCATGTCGCGGCTGGTGCGAGCGAAGCCTGACGAGTCCGTGGCGACAGAAAGCTAGTCCGTTGTAATACAACATAATTCAAAATCCCACGCGATTACCGTGCCTGCCTCGCGTGCTGGCGGGATGCACGTTAAATAGTGTTTAATGGGGGGCTTGGCCCGCCTGAAAACCAAAGCTCAAGGGCGGCTGGCAGAATCCCGGGGGAAACCATGACCGATTCCGTTGCCGCGACCGCGGACGACATACCACGCGACGACGAGTTCCTTGGCCATCCGAAAGGCCTGTACGTCTGTTTCACCACCGAGCTGTGGGAGCGTTTTTCATTCTACGGAATGAAATACCTGCTGCTGCTGTATCTCACCAAGTACCACTTGTTCACCGATGAAATGGGCCTCGATGTTCTCGGCTCATATGCCGGTCTCGTCTACGCGCTGCCGCTGATCGGCGGCATGATCGCGGACCGTTTCCTGGGGATGCGCAAGTCGGTGCTGTTTGGCGGCACCCTGCTGTCGCTCGGCCATATCCTGATGGCTGTCGAAGGCTACCAGGCGATGTTTTACGCCGCGGGGACGACGCTGAAGGAAAGCCTGACGCTGGCGAGCGGCGAGGTACTCGCCGCCGGCACCGTCCTGAGCGAAGACATCCTGATGCGGGACACCGCCGCACTGAACGTTTTCTATTTCGCGCTCGCGCTCATCGTTATGGGCGTCGGTTATCTGAAGCCCAACATCTCGACCATCGTCGGCAAGCTGTATTCAACCAACGACCCGCGCCGCGACTCCGGCTTCACGATCTTCTACATGGGCATCAACATCGGCTCGTTTACCGCGACGCTGTTGTGCGGCTGGCTCGGCGAGACGTTCGGCTGGAAGTACGGCTTCGGCGCCGCCGGCATCGGCATGATCTTCGGCCTGTTCACCTTCATGTACGGACAGAAATACCTGATGGGACACGCAGAACCGTCCGAGCCCGAAAAGCTGAAGAAATCCTTCCTCGGCCCAATCAATCTCGAGTGGTCAATCTATATTCTGAGCCTGCCGGTACTCGGCCTGCTGTGGTTGCTGGTGCAGCACGAGCCCGTCGTCTTGCTGACGCAGAACGTATTCCTGGTCATCGCGATCGTCGGCTTGATTCTCTACTCGATGGTGCATACGAAGCAGGACCAGAACAACACGATCGCTTATACAATCGCCGGCATCGCCGTTGTCGCGGCGCTGTACGCCATCGCGGTGAACCTGCACTTCATTCCCGGCAGCGAGACACTCGCCGAGAACGTCCTGTACGGTTCGATTATCCTGGTCGTCGGATTCGTGGTTTACGGCTTCATGACGCATAACTCGCCGGAATTCGGCCGCACCGTCGTGCTGATGATTCTTATCCTGTCGACGATCGTGTTCTGGGCGCTGTTCGAACAGTCCGCGGGCTCGATGACGCTTTACGCAGACCGCGTTGTCGACCGATCGATCGGCGACACGACTTTCACGGCCGCTCAGTTCGGCTCGCTGAATGCCGGATTCATCATGCTGCTGGCAATCCCGTTCGCCGCACTCTGGACCTGGCTCGCCAAGAAAAACCTGGAACCGTCGACGCCGGTCAAGTTCGGCCTCGGCATTCTGCAGGCAGGACTCGGTTTCGGCTCGCTCGTTTACGGCGCCCAGCACACGGACCAGTTCGGCCAGGTCGCCATGATCTGGCTGATACTCGCGTATCTGCTGCACACCACCGGCGAACTTTGCCTGTCGCCCGTCGGCCTGTCCGCCGTGACCAAGCTGTCTATCGGAAACGTCGTCGGCGTCAGCATGGGCACCTGGTTTCTTGCCACCGCGTTGTCCGAAACCGTTGCAACCCGTCTTGGCAAAATGGCGGCGATCAGTACCGAGGGCAGCGAGACGGCTGATGCGGCCGCGGCCCTGGCCACCTATACGCAGCTGTTCGAGTTCCTGATGTGGTTCGGTATCGGCGCGGGCGTGTTCATGATCATCATTTCACCTGTCCTGCGTCGCTGGATGCACGGCATACACTAGTGTCCTGTCCCGTTAACGCCAGATGAGCATGGCCCGGAACCTGTCTCAGAAATTGGGAATTGCCAAATGAAAAATCTCGTGAAAATTACGGCGAGCGTCTCGCTGTTGTTGCTGATCGGTGCCTGTGACAAGAAGGTCTCCGAGGAGCCGCACGCAACAGCTGCTGCGGCAGCAGCTGAAACGGCCGGGCAATTTGTTGCGCGCGCCAATGCCGAACTCGGCGAACTTAGAAAAGAAACCGGCGCCGCCGAATGGGTGCGCTCGACCTATATCACGGAGGACACGGCGATCATCGCTGCCGCCGCGAGTCAGAAATTCGCAGAATGGCACAGCGGCATGGTTCAACAGGCCCTGCAATACGACGGCCTCGAGCTGAGCCCGGAGACCCGCCGCGCGATCGATCTTCTGAAACTGGGCACCACACTGCCGACGCCTTCCGATGCGGCGAAACGCAAAGAGCTCACGATGATCGCCACCGAGCTCGAGGGCATGTACGGCGCGGGCCAGTACTGCCGCAGCGCAAACGATTGCAAGAGCCTACCGGAACTCGAGGACATTATTGCCAACAGTCGCGACTTCGACGAACTGACGGAGGCCTGGCAGGGCTGGCGCACGATCGCGCCACCGATGCGCGAAAAATATCAGCGCTACGTCGAGCTGGTCAACGAGGGTGCCGGCGAACTTGGCTATGGCGATCTCGGCCAGATGTGGCGTGCCGGTTTCGACATGAGCCCCGCGGAATTCGAGCAGGAAACCGCTCGCCTTTGGCAACAGGTCAAGCCCCTGTACGACGAGCTGCATTGCCACGTGCGTGCGAAGCTCGGTGAAGTGTATGGCGCTGACAGGGTGCCGCAGGACGGGCCGATCCCGGCACACCTCCTCGGCAATATGTGGTCGCAGAGCTGGGGTTTCATCTACGACCTGATCGAACCCTACCCGGGCGTCGCTGACCTCGACGTCGACAGCACGCTGAAGAAGAAAAACTATTCGCCGCAGGAGATGGTTCGCTCCGCCGAGAATTTCTACGTGTCGCTGGGCATGCCGCGCCTGCCCGATACGTTCTGGGAGCGCTCGCAGTTCAGCAAGCCCAGGGACCGTGAAGTGGTCTGCCACGCCAGCGCCTGGGGCCTCGATGGCGGCAAGGACCTGCGCATCAAGATGTGCATCAAGCAGACCTACGACGAGCTGCGCACGATCTATCACGAACTCGGCCACAACTATTACCAGGGCGCCTACAGCGATCAGCCGGCGCTTTTCCAGGACAGCGCGCATGCCGGATTCCACGAAGCGATCGGCGATACCGTTACGCTGTCGATGACGCCGCAGTATCTCGCCGAGGTCGGCCTGGTCGGTTCCGCGGAAGAAAGCGAGAAAGCGGTCATCAACCGGCAGATGCAGATGGCGCTCGACAAGATCGCATTCCTTCCGTTCAGCAAGCTCATCGATGAGTGGCGCTGGGACGTGTTCTCGGGGAAGGTGGGGCCGGGTGACTACAACAAGGCCTGGTGGGAGCTTCGCACCCGTTACCAGGGAATCTCACCGCCGCTTGCACGCAGCGAATCCGATTTCGATCCCGGCGCCAAGTATCACGTGCCCGCCAACGTTTCGTATACGCGATACTTCCTCGCGCACATTCTGCAATTTCAGTTCCAGCGCTCGCTTTGCGAAATCGCCGGTCACACGGGCGACCTGGCCTCCTGCTCTGTGTACGGCAGCAAGGACGCTGGCGAACGCTTCTACGCCATGATGGCGTCCGGCAGCAGCGAGCCATGGCAGGATGCGCTGGAAAAACTCACTGGCACGCGCGACATGGATGCCACCGCGATTATCGATTACTTCGCGCCGTTGATGGCCTACCTCAGGGAGCAGAACGCCGGCAGGAGTTGCGGCTGGTAATTTCCATGGTCGAACCAAAATAAGAAAAAGGGGACAAGCATGTCGGCAAAAAAGACAACCGCGCCTGGCGGTTTCCTCGGCACTGTTGAGCGCGTTGGCAACAAGTTGCCCGATCCCGCGGTGTTGTTTATCGCGCTTCTGTTTATCGTCTGGGTACTGTCGTGGCTGCTGTCCTATGTGAGCTTCGACGTCGTCGATCCGCGCACAAAAGCGCCGCTGGTGATCAACAACCTGCTGTCCGGCTCCGCGTTCACCGAGTTCCTGTCCGTGATGGTGACCAACTTCTCGCACTTCCACCCGGTTGGCGTCGTGCTCGTCGCGATGCTGGGTATCGGGGTCGCCGAACACACGGGCTTCATCAATTCGGCGATACGCTCTCTGCTGAACGTCACGCCGGCGAAATTGCTGACGCCGATGGTGATCCTCGTCGGTATTGTCAGTCACTCGGCCGTCGATGCGGGCTACGTCCTCGTCATTCCGCTTGGCGGTGTGATTTTTTACGCCGCGGGCCGCCACCCGCTGGCCGGCATCGCGGCTGCCTTTGCGGGTGTCTCCGGCGGCTTCTCCGCGAATTTCGTACCGAGTTCGCTCGACCCGCTGCTGCAGGGCCTCACCCAGGCGGGCGCCCAGATCCTCGACCCTGCCGTCATCGTCAATCCCCTCAACAACTACTTCTTTACGACGGCCTCATCCCTGCTGATCGTCGGCCTGGGCTGGTATATCACCGACAGGATCGTCGAGCCGCGCCTCCGGGCAACCGAGGTCGACGGCGACGCCGAGGACCTGCCGGAAATGCACGATCTCAAGGACAAGGAGCGCAGGGGCCTGCGATGGGCGCTGGTTTCCATGGTACTGGGCATCGTGCTGTTGTTTGTAACGGCCCTGCCGTCGGGTTCGCCCTGGCGCACGGCAGACGGCGATCTGACGGCATTTAGCGCACCCATGATGCGTTCGATCGTGTCGCTGATCTTCCTCCTGTTCCTCGTGCCCGGTATCGTTTATGGCATCGTTGCGGGCACGATGAAAAGCTCGAAAAACATGATCGAGGGCATGACGCACTCGATGCATGGCATGGCCTATTACCTCGTCATCATGTTTTTCATCGCGCAGTTCGTTTACGCATTCGGCCAGTCGAACCTCGGCGTATTGCTGGCGCTCGAGGGGGCGGGTTTCCTGCAGGGCATCAATGCGGGCGCCTCGATAACGATCGTCGGCATCGTGCTGCTCACCGCCTTCGTCAATATTTTCGTCGGCTCTGCCAGCGGCAAGTGGGGTTTGCTGGCGCCCATTTTCGTGCCCATGCTGATGTCGCTCGGCATCTCGCCCGACCTGACGCAGGCCGCGTATCGCGTCGGCGACTCCAGCACCAATATCATCACGCCGCTGATGCCGTACTTCCCGCTGGTCGTCGTCTACTGCCAGCGCTACGTGAAGTCGACCGGCATCGGCACGTTGACCGCGATGATGCTGCCATATTCACTGTGGTTCCTGCTGACCTGGACGATCTTCCTGCTCATCTACTTCGCCATCGGCCTGCCGCTGGGTATCGGGGCCAGCTACACTTATCCCGCGAGCTAAGGCCTTAAGGATCCCGCATGCACGACTTCGAGAAACTAGGCGCTTTCTACCTCGGCAAGCGCTACGACACAGAGGCCGACAAGCTCACGGATGAGCTGGTGCTTTATGACTCCAAGGATCTTACGACCCATGCCGTGATCATCGGTATGACCGGCTCGGGCAAGACCGGCCTCGGCATCGGCATTCTCGAGGAAGCGGCGCTCGACCACATACCCGTTATCGCCATCGATCCGAAAGGCGACATGGGCAACCTTTTGCTGACGTTCCCGGGGCTCGCGGCGGACGATTTTCGCCCCTGGGTGAATCCGCGAACGGCCATGGACAAGGGCCAGACCGTCGATCAGTTTGCGGCGGGGCAGGCGGCGCTGTGGAAGAAGGGCCTCGGCGAGTGGGGCCAGACGGGCGAACGCATTGCGCAGCTCAGGAAGAACGTCGACCTGAACATCTATACACCGGGCAGCAACTCCGGCCTGCCTGTTTCCGTGCTGCAGTCGTTCAGCGCGCCCGAACAGTCGCTCATCGACGACGTCGATCTTTACCGCGAACGGGTGCAGTCAACCGCGACGGGCATCCTCACGCTGCTGGATATTGACGCAGACCCGGTGGCCAGCCGCGAGCATATTCTGATTTCCCGGCTGCTCGACAATGCCTGGCGCGAAGGCCGAAGTCTCGACGTACCAACGCTGATCGGCGAGATTCAGAACCCGCCGATCACCAAAGTCGGCGTCATGAATCTCGATGCCTTCTTCCCGGCCAGCGACCGCTTTGCGCTTGCGATGCGTCTCAACAACCTGCTGGCAGCGCCCGGTTTCGAGGCCTGGATGCAGGGCACGCCGCTGAACGCGAAGAATCTTCTTTACACGGAGGAGGGCAAGCCACGTATTTCTATCATGTCGATCGCTCATCTCGACGATGCGCAGCGCATGTTCTTCGTCTCCATGCTGCTCAACGAACTCATCGCATGGATGCGCGCTCAGCAGGGCACCTCCAGCCTGCGTGCGATTCTTTACATGGACGAGATCTTCGGTTACATGCCACCGATCGCGAACCCGCCGTCCAAGAATCTTTTCCTTACGCTGCTGAAGCAGGCGCGTGCCTATGGTCTGGGCCTGGTGCTCGCGACGCAGAACCCGGTCGATCTCGACTACAAGGGGCTTTCGAACACCGGCACCTGGTTTATCGGGCGCCTGCAAACCGAGCGCGACAAGGCTCGCGTCATGGAGGGGCTGGAGGGTGCCAGCGGCGGCAGCTTCAACAAGCAGGCTATGGAACGCACGATCGCCGGCCTCGGCAAGCGTCGCTTCCTGCTGCATAACGTGCACGAAGACGAGGCGGTGGTGTTCAACACGCGCTGGGCCTTGTCTTACCTGGCGGGGCCGCTGACCCGTGACCATATTCGCAGCTTGATGTCCGGCGCAAAAGACGAACTCGCCGCGGTAGTCAACGAGGTATCGAAACCGAAGCGCAAGGCGTCAGACAGCGCGCCGGCACTGCCGCCGGCGGTCGAGCAATTCTTCCTCAAGGGGCAGGGGGAGGAGATCGTCTATCACCCTCGCCTTGTCGGCGCCGGCGACGTGGTCTTCACCAGTGCCCGCTACGGTATCGAGGACGAGCGCCAGGTACTGCACACCGTGGAATTCGAGGACGGCCCTGTCGAGATCGACTGGGACAACAGCGAGCCGCTCGATCTTTCGGTCGCCGATCTACTCGATAAAAGCGAGGAGGGCGCGGGTTTCGCGGACTGCCCCGCGGCGGCCAACGACCCGAAGGCCTATGCCCGCTGGGCAAAAGATTACAGTCGCTGGTTGCGACAGAACGAGAACATCACGCTCTACAAGAGCAAGCGATTCAAGCTCACCTCCACGGCGGGCGAGAGCGAGGGCGATTTCCGGGCGCGACTGCAGAATGCTGCCAGTGAAATTCGCGACCAGTCGATCGCGAAGATTCGCAAGCGCTACGCCAGCAAGGTGACGACGCTGGAGAATCGGCTGCTGCGCGCACAGCAGTCCGTTGCGCGTGAGAAACAGCAGTCAACGAAGAAAAAGCTGGATACCGCCATATCGTTTGGTACTGCCATACTGGGCGCCGTGCTCGGCCGCAAGAAGCTGAGCGGTGCGACCGCCACGAAGATCGGCTCGGCGATAAAGACGGCGGGTGGCGCGAGCAAGGAGGCCGCCGATGTCGATCGCGCGATGCAGACAGCCGAGCAGGTCAAGGAAGAAATTGCCGCGTTGAACCTGGCGCTGGAAAAGGAGATTGCCGATCTCGACACCGCGTTCGACGCACAGTCCGAAGAGCTCGACGAGGTGGTGGTAAGGGCAAAGAGCACGGACATCCATGTGCTTCTTACCGGCCTCGTCTGGCTGCCGTATACGAGCGATGAAAAAGGACGCCTGCGCCCTGCCTGGTAGCACGGCTGTCAGACAAATGAGTAAGCCCTGTCACCTCCCATCAATTCTTGCTGTTCGACTGGCTGCTTGCGGTTATATCGAAAGGGCCGCGTTCGGCCAAGTCCGGACGTCCCGCTGAATCATCTATACGAAATATTCTTATTACGGCCGGACCTGTTCAAGGGCTGTCCGTGCGGCTTCTCTAACCTTGAACGATCGATCGTTTTCCGCTTGTTCCAATGCCGCACGCACTTCAGATTCGTTTGCATAATGCTTTAGTGCGAACACAGCCATTGTGCGTACTTCCAGATTCGGGTGATTGGCAAGATCACTAAGCAGTACCGGTATGAATTCCGGATTGCCGATACCGCTACGGCCGAGTTTTCCCCAGGCCATAGCGCGAAGGTCCGGGTCGTCCGAGTCTGTGCCGATGTTGAACACTGCTTGTGCTGCTTCCGTGGTCAACGTTACTTCCCGAGCACGACGAACCTCGTAGAGCATGGTAGCGCCCAGACGCTCCCGAGCCGAAAGCTCCTCGTTGAGAAGCACTTGCAGCGCAAGCTGGTCACGTTCGTCCGCTGTTGACAGCGCGAATTGCGCAGCTTCGCGTACGGCTTCCGACGCGTCGTTAGCTCGCGCCTGCTCCAGTGCCGCCTCAACACTTGGGTTCGTCACGAATGTAGCCAGGGCAGTCGCCGCCGCACGGCGCCTGTGCTCAGCGTCATCGAAGTTCAGGGAGTTGAGCAACGGGTCGATAAGGTAAGGGTTGTCGATGCCGTGAATCGAACGCCAGATACGCGCTCGCAGATTCGGAGCATTCGTCGCAAGTTCGATGGCCGCTTGAACAACGTCCTCAGTCCACGCTTCCATCGTATGCGGCAGCTTTCCAAGCGCCTCGACGCGCTCGGCGGGTGGCAAAGAAGAATTCAGGACAATCGCTCGCGCATCCGCAATGGCAGCTGATCGGTCGACTGGCCTGTGGTCGCTTAGTCCTTCCTTGATGAAGTCGGCGACATCTTCAGCGTCAGATGAAAGCTCGGCCGGCCATCTTCTCTCGAATGGAGATCCGAAACCCATCGAGCCAGTCGAATTGCCCGTCTCCACATCGACGGGTGTGATGAACAGTCTGGTGGAGGGCTCCGGTGACGTCGAAAGCACGACGAGGTGGGCCGCGCCAAGCTCGCGCGCGATCTCTTCCTCCAATGTGCCCGACGCCAGGAACGGCGCGACATGCTCCGGGCCAATTACGTTTAGACCTGGCGCCGATTGCAGATGCCGCAGTAGTTCCTTGTAGAACTGCTCTAGTGAAGCGGCGCGGCGCGCATCGAGATATCGATTTGGAACGGATACCACGACGATTGTATTTGGATCGAGAGGGGCCGCCACGGGCGGGCGCGTCGAGTCCCTTGGCCCATTGCTATCCATGGCGTTCTCGACTCGATTTGCATCAATTTGAAGGGGCTCGTGCTCGGCGAACGACGTAGCGGTAGTAACCGGTGCTGAACCCTCAGGGTGCTGGGTACGACCTGGCGTGCCATCATTGACCTGTAACGCCATCGTTGCCGCAATCGCAGCGCCAACAACAAGCGCAGCTCCGACTATCAGATTCTTGCTTGCGGCACGCGGCTCCGCTGGGGCGAGTGCGGCCTCGATTCTCGAGCGCAACGCTTTGGGCGTTTCGGGAATTTCCAGCGCAGACACCTCCCAGTACGTTGCCCAAGCCTCTCGGCATGCATGGCAATATTCTAGATGTTGATCGACTGCATGTTTCTGATCTGTGCGAAGTTCATCCACCGCGCTTGAGTCGAGGATGTCATTAATCTCGTGGCAATTCATTTGGCGAGCTCCGTACGATTCTCATTCTAATTCGCTTCTTCGTGTTTCAGGTGCCTTGCAAGGCTCTGACGAGCACGATAGAGCCTCGCATTCACTGCGTCGTTAGCGAGGCCCGTGATCTCGGCGATTTCCATTAACGTATAACCCTCGGCGCGCAGGGCGAGAAGCACACGCTGGCCACGATTGAGTTTCGACCATGCCCGCTGCAGTTGCACTTCTCGCTGTGATGCGTAAGTTGTCTCCTCGGGGCTCGGGTCCGTACCCGCGAACGACGCCACGCCATCCGTTTTGTTCTCCGAGCTCGTGATCGGAGAACGACGCACTCGGCGAGAACCGTCGATAAAAACATTGTGCAGCACGCGAAGTAACCACGCTTTGACGTGACGCGATTCGTCGAGCGTCGAGATCCGCTCGACAGCGCGGACGCACGTTTCCTGCACCAGATCCTCAGCGTCCGGCTTATTACGGGCTAGCCTGAAAGCAGCACGGAACAATGCATCCAGGTGCGGCTCAATCAGGCCGGTGAACCGCCCGGCATCGGAGGTCGGCATCCAAGTCCTCCTCGCTCAATTGGTAATTACGTTTGGCGGCCGAAAAACTAACGGCAGTAGCAAAAGCCGAAGTGGGGCAGACTCGAGCCACGCGTTAATCGATCAGATGCTCATACCGTGTCAGGCATGGGTTTCGGCCTTCTCGCGCAAGGACATAATCCCGCTGAAGTCAGCCGAAAGCCTACATTCGGTCCTTGTACACATACCAACCCGCCCGAAGGCCAAGCTACAAACTGGAATGCCAAATGACTGCTTGCTGAGCGAGGGCGGACGACCGCTGATTTTTCCTGTTGGCGATGATACGCCACTTGCAATTGTGCGAGCCACGAATCGAAGCCGCGAATTCATCCGCCTTAGGTCACAAACTTCTCAGTTTTGCGAATAGCTGAGCACCGCCTCGCGCCGCGACGATGGGCGGGTGAAGATCAGGATTGTGCTTCGAATACTCAAGAATGACGGCTGGTTCGAGGTGTCTCGTCGCGGAAGTCATCGTCAACTTAAACATCCCACCAAGCCAGGTCGGGTTACGGTTCCGGGAAAGCCATCGGATGACTTGGCGCCCGGTACTTTGAACAGTATCCTGAAGCAGGCTCAACTGAAGGAGTAGGCTTGTCATGCGTTATGCAATTGTCATTGAAGCTGCGAACGACAATTTCTCCGCTTATGTACCAGACCTTGCGGGTTGTGTTGCCACCGGGAAAACCGTTGAGGACGCCGAGCGGGAGATCCGCGAGGCTATCGAGTTTCACTTGGCGGGACTGAGGGCCGACAACTTGCCGATCCCGCCGGCATCCAGCCGTGTGGATTATGTTGAAGTCGCCGCCTGACGGCGCCAAGCCCCATAGACAGGCGTGCGGATCGGCTCGCCCGGCTGGCACCACGTGAGCCACTACCGCTACGCCGCCTACGGTTCCAACCTGCACCCGCTTCGGCTGGCAAACAGGGTGCCATCGGCCCGCCAACTGGGAACGGGCTTCTTGCCCGGCTACGGACTCCGCTTCAACAAGCGCAGCTGGAAAGACGGTTCGGGAAAGTGCAATGTCGTCGCCGGCGGCAGCGGCGTTCACCTTGCGATCTTCAGCATCGCGGAATCGGAGCGATCGATCCTGGATGGCTTCGAGGGGCTCGGCGCCGGCTACGAACACTTCACGATCGAGGCGGAGGGCTTCGGCACGTGTTCGTCCTATATCGCCGCCCCGGATGCAGTCGATGAATCGCTGCGGCCGTTTGACTGGTACAGGGACATGGTCTTGCTGGGATGCGCGTTCAATCGCTTTCCCGCCGGCTACGCTCGCACGATCGAACGCGTAGCGGCCGTGGAGGATCCGGACGCCCGGAGAGCGCGCCGGGAATGGCTGACCGTCTCGGCGCTGCGATAGGGCGACTGGCAGGAGTCCGGGTCAATCCCCGAGACACGAGCCTGCATACGCCTTCGTAATGCCGGCGTTGTCGAGCTGGCACTCATTGTCGTAGGTAACGCCGTCCATTCCGCAAACCGGGGAGTAATCGCGCGGGCAATTCCGGCCGAGTGTCTCGCAGACGCCGGCATACTCGATACGCACACCGCGACGCTCCGCGTGGCAGGCATTGCCGTAGGTCATGCCATCGAATCCGCAGACCGGAACGAACAGGTTCGGACAGGGCCGCACATTACAGATTCCGGGCTTGAACGTTTCCAGTCCGGCACGCTCCGCGAGGCAGGCGTTGTCATAGGTGACACCGTCATCGCCGCACACCGGGGCGAAAACCTTCGGGCAGTTATCCGGATCGCAGGGACCTTTGTGCTGCACCGGTATTCGCGTGGCATCGGCCTCGCAGCGGTTGATGAAGCTGCGTCCGTTCATGCCGCAAACGGGCTCGTTGATGGAGGGACAGCCGTTAGGCGTGCAGGCGCCGAGCCCGGCGATCTCCGCCTTCGACTTCATCGCGAAACACTCGTTGATGTAGGTGTTGCCATCGACGCCACAGACCGGGTCGAAGGTTTCCGGACAGCCGTTTGCCGCGCCCGGGCAAATGCCGGTACTCGCGATTTCAACGCCGGCGGCCAGGGCTACGCATTCGTTGCTGTAGGTCTGACCGTCTTCGCCACAGACCGGCTCGTACTGCATGGTGCAGGCCACATCGTCGGCCTGCGCCAGCTGCCTGGCCGCGAACGGAGCTTCGGAAGCAGCAAACAATGTCTGCAGATCGATATCGGCCGCCAGGGCGGGTGCGGTAAAGGCAAGGCTCGCCAGCAGGAGCCATATCTCGAGTGCAGGGGCTTGTCGCATAAACATCAGGGTCCGGTTTATGTCTTAGAGCGGATCGGGCAGCGGCGGTTCAACCCTTTCGCTGATGAGGCCGACATGAAGCTTTGCCTTCCCCGGCCCGTTGATGAGCTCGCTGATCGGGACCAGCTCGATGCCCTGCTCACGAAGCCGGGGCAGCTCCCGTTCCAGCAGCGCAAGGGTGGCATCGTAAGGATGCCCGATCGCCACCACGAAGCCTCGTTTCCTGGCAAGGCGCTTCATGCGTTCGAACTGCCGCGAAACGGTCTCGGGTGACGGATCCGGATCGAGAAAGACGTCCCGTCGCAGGGCGCTGACACCGGCTTCGTTCGCCATCTGCAGGGCGACACTGTGTGCCGTCGTGTAGCTGTCGACGAAAAAAAGATCGTCGCGCGCGCGGATCTCTTCCATCAGCCACCGCATATGGCCGGGATGCCGTGTGAGCAGGCTGCCCTGGTGCCCGTTGACGCCAACAACGTGCGGCACGGAACGCATCGCTGCTTCGAACATCGTCGCGAGGCGTTCGCGGCTCATGTCCAGATCGATGCCGATCGGTTCATTGTTCCTGTCATCCGAAGTCGCCTGGAGCGGCAGGTGCAGCAGCACCTCCTTACCACGATCGTGCGCCCGGCCGGCCAGCATCGCCGCCCTGGGTGTTCCGGGCAGCACCGCAAAGGCAACGGGGCCCGGCAGCGCTATCGCGCGTCGTCCGGCGTCCAGGCGATAGCCGAGATCGTCGATAATAATGGCAACCCGCGCGGGCTCGGCCTGCACACCAGGCGACGCGGCGAGCAATGTTGTCGCCACCAGGCAGGCTCGCAGGAAAATCATTGCGCCTTGCTGTGCATCACCGAACGAGGATTCAGGTACTCGATCGCCTCCGCCAGCTGCGCATCGGCCTCGCGATCGAGAACGCCGGCCAGCGTCAGGTCCGGAAAGCCGGGCGTGTCCTCGACGAATATGTCCGGCTCGATGCCGACCTCGTGAATCGAGTCGCCGGACGGCGTGTAATAGCGCGACGTGGTGAGCTTGATCGCCCGGCCCTTGGACAAGGGCATTACCGTCTGGACGAGGCCCTTGCCGAATGTCGGCATACCAATCACCAGCGCACGATCGTGGTCCTGCAATGCCCCGGCCACGATCTCGGACGCGGACGCCGAGCCCTTGTTGACGAGGACCACCATGCTGGCGCCATCGAGAATGTCGCCGCGATGCGCCGAGCGCGCGAAACGCGATTCGTCCGTCCTGCCTTCCGCTGTCACGATGACACCGTCATCGAGAAACAGGTCGGAAACCTCGACCGCCGCGTCGAGGACGCCGCCGGGATTGTTGCGCAGGTCCAGCACCAGGCCCTCGAGCATGCCCGCATTGGCTTCCTGCAGCTCGTCCACGGCACGGCCGAGCTCGCGAGCCGTGTTCTCACTGAACTGACTGACCCGTACGTAGCCGAAGGACGGCGCCAGGAATTCCTTGTGCACGCTGGCAACGCGAATGGTCTGCCGGCGCATTTCGTGCTCGATCGCGACATCGTCGTGCAGCACCGTCACCGTCACCCGGGAGCCGGCGTGGCCCCGAAGCCGCCCTATGGTGCGCTGCAGGTTGTCCGTCTCGATAGCAATGCCATCGACGGCGATAATGCGGTCGCCTGCCTTGATACCGGAGCGCGCCGCCGGCGACCCGGCAATCGGCGTTACCACCCGCAGTGCGCCGTCGACCTCGTCAACCTCGACACCGATGCCGGTATAGCTGCCCGAGGTACTGACGCGAATGTCGCGATATTCGCCGGCGTCCAGGTACTGCGAATGGGCGTCGAGATCGCTAACCATGCCGCGGATTGCACTCTCGAGTAATACCGCGTCATCGACGGGTTCGACATAATCCCGCTTGACGCGCTCGAGCACCTCGGCAAACAGCCGTGCCTGCTCCCAGTTCAGCGCCTCCGTGTCCGGCCCTTTGCGGCCATCCATCAGGCCGCCGCCAACAGACAGGCTCAGCCCCAGTACGAGGCCGATCGCCACGACCAGAAATGCACGAATCTTCAGGGACATTTGTGTTCCAACGCGCCGTCCGTTTTCACTCTCGACAAGGACGCCTGACCTTAGCACAGCTATTCTGGCGGAGCAGCAGTGTCCTGCTGCCGCGATAGCTTTAGTTGCCGGGTCTGCGGGTTATCCAGACGCGCGGATTGACCGGCCGCGCGCCGCTGCGCAATTCGAAATAGAGGCCGGCCTCCGATTGTCCGCCGCTGTCGCCAACCGTCGCCAGGACGTCGCCGGGTGCGACCCAGTCGCCGGCTTTCTTGAGGATTGTTTCGTTGTAACCGTACAGCGTCATGTAGCCCTCGCCGTGATCGACGATTACCAGCAAGCCCATGCCGGCCAGCCAGTCGGCGAACGCGACCCGTCCATGGTACACGGCCCTGACTTCGGTGCCCCTGCGGGCCTCCAGCACGACCCCGTTCCATTTCATCGTTCCGCCGCCCCGCGGCTGGCCGAAGTCATGCAGCAGCCTGCCGGCAACCGGCCAGGTCAGCCTGCCCTTGTGGTCGCTGAAGGGCTGTTCCGAACTGATGGGATAGTCAGAAAGAATGCTGGTGAGCTCTGCGATCAGGCGGGTCAGGTCTTTTTCCTGCGCCGCGAGGCGTTCGACCTCGGCGCCTTCCCGCTTGATTCTCTCGCGCAGCGATACCAGCAACGCGGTTCGCTCTTCCAGGGAGGAATTCAGGCGGGTCAGTTCGGCGTAGCGCGCCCTGGCCAAATCCGTGAGCCGCGCCTCTTCCGCGGCGATCTGGCCACGCAGGACGTCAAGCTCCCGGATTTCCGCCATGACGGCCTCGATGTTTTCGGCCCGGTAGTCGTTCAGGTAGTCGTAATACGCCATCAGCCGCCCGAGCGTGGCCGGATCCCGCTGGTTGAGAAGCAGCCGAATCTTTTCCTGGCTGCCGCTTTGATACGCAGATCTGACCTGCGCGGCCAGCGCCGAGGACTCCTCGTCGAGATGCGCCTGGCGCTGCGCCAGCGTGGCGTCCAGCTGGTCCTTCTTTTTCGTCGTGTAGCGTTGCTCGCGCTCGATCTCGGCGATCCGCAGGCGCTGCTCCGAAATGGCGACCTCGATTTCCTGCAGCTCGCCGGCCAGCCGATCGCGATCGTCCGCCGCCGCATCCATGCTTTCCTTGAGCCGGCTGATGCGTTCGCGAACGGCCTCGAGTTCCTGCTCCTTGATCTTGCCCATGTCGCTGTCGGGTTCCTGGGCATGGCCAGCAGGCACAGCGGACAGGATTGCCAGCAAGATCATCGGTCGCCATTTCATGGGCGCGAGTGTAGAGGCTCAAGGCTGTGACCGCCCGCCAATACGCGTATAATCCTCCCTTTAGCCTGCAGCATTGCGCCACACCCTGCGCCGAAATTATTGATTCATGGACAAATTTCTAGAATTCACAAGTAACCACGTGTTGCTTGTGTCCGCCCTGATGGTCAGCTTTTTCGTGCTGGTCTTCTCCGAGTTGCGCCGCAAGGCCGGCGGGCTCGTCAATGTGGACGCAGGCGACGCCGTCAAGCTGATCAACAACGACGCCGTGGTCATCGACATACGCAGCGTGGATGCGTTCTCCCGGGGCCACATTGTCAACGCGAAAAATGTACCGAAAGACGAACTCGATGCGAAGCTCGACCAGCTGCAGCAATACAAGGGGACGCCCATCGTTGCGGTTTGCGATTCCGGGGTCAGCACAACCGGTATCGTGAGCAAGCTTCGCGCGGCCGGTTTCGAGAGCGTCTTCGGCCTGAAGGGCGGCATGGCTGGCTGGGGCCAGGCGGGGCTGCCAGTGGTGACCGGCAAGAAGACGCGAAGTAAATCGACGAAAAAGAAAAAGCAGTAAGATCGCACGAATGAAGCCTGTTACGCTCTACGGCAATGCAAGCTGCCCTTATTGCGGCGCGGCGCGGATGCTGCTTACAAAGAAAGGAATAGCGTTTATGGACATCAGTGTCGCGGCAGACCCTGCGCTGTTTTCGGAAATGAAGGAGCGCAGCGGCAACAGCACCGTGCCACAAATATTCATCGACGATACTCCGATTGGAGGATTTGACGAACTCTACGCGCTGGACAAGAGCGGAGAGCTGGACAAGATGCTCGCCGCCTGACGTTGCGGCGCTTGATTAGACAACGGGAAGGGAAATGGCAGACAAGGAAAACACCGCTGAAAAACGGCTATCGATCACAAAGATCTATTTGAAGGACTCTTCGTTCGAGTCTCCACAGTCGCCGGCGATTTTTCGCCGTGGCGAATGGAAGCCGCAGACGAACCTGAACCTCCGCAGCGCGCATCACAAACTTGAGGGCGACCATCACGAGATCGTGCTGACGATCACCATCGAGGCAAAGGAAGACGACAAGACCTGCTTCCTGATCGAACTGCAGCAGGCCGGACTGTTCGAGATCGCGGGTTATGAAGGCGAGGAGTTGCAGGCAATCGTCGGCAGCTTTTGCCCTAACATCCTCTTCCCATATGCCCGCGAGTCGATCGCATCACTGGTGCAGAAGGGCGGCTTCCCGGAATTCGTTCTGCAGCCGATCAACTTTGACGCGCTCTACATGCAATCGAAACAGCAACAAATGACACAGGCTGCGGCCGAGGCGGAGAAACACTGATTAACAACGAAGCGCCTGAAACGGTTGCGGTAATCGGCGCCGGTTCCTGGGGAACGGCGCTGGCCCTGCAGTTTGCGCGCAGCGGCTGCGATGTCAGGCTTGGCGGAATACTGGAGCTCGACGAGCTCGAAGCCATGGCGGCCAGCGGTGAAAATACGCGCTATCTTCCAGGCGCAAAGTTCCCGCCGAACCTGACCGCCTGTCCCGGGCTCGAGGATTGTCTGCGGGGCGCTCGCGACATCCTCGTGGCAGTGCCGAGCCATGGGCTGCGCGATACGTTGAAGACGATCAAGCCATTACTCGACCGGGACTCCCGCGTTTGCTGGGCGACCAAGGGCTTCGAACTGAGCACCGGGAAGCTGCCTCACCAGGTGGCCGCCGAAGTGCTCGGCGCGGACCGTCCGACGGCCGTGCTGTCGGGACCGACTTTCGCGAAAGAAGTGGGCGCCGGCCTGCCGACGGCGATGACCATCGCCTCGAATGACCCGGATTTCGCGGAGGCGCTGGCCACCGCGCTGTCGAGTGACAATTTCCGCGCCTACACCTCGGACGACATAATCGGCGTCGAAGTGGGTGGCGCCGTCAAGAACGTGCTTGCGATTGCGGCGGGCATGTCCGACGGGCTCGGTTTCGGTGCAAACACGCGGATCGCCCTGATCAACCGCGGCCTCGTGGAGCTGATGCGACTCGGCGTTGCTCTGGGCGCCAACAAGGAAACCTTCATGGGGCTGGCCGGCATGGGCGACCTGGTGCTGACGTGCACCGACAACCTGTCGCGTAACCGGCGCATGGGACTCGCGCTCGCCAAGGGCATGACGATAGAAGAGGCCCAGGAAGAAATTCAGCAGGTGGTGGAAGGTGTCCTCGCCGCCCGGGCGGTCAAAGAGGTTGCCGACAAGCTGGGGATAGACATGCCGATTTGCCAGCAGGTCTACGGCATACTGTACGAAGGCGTGTCGCCGCGGGAGGCGGTAGAAACGCTGATGAGACGCAAGCTGAAATCCGAGAACGATCACAGCTAGACGCACTATCTAGCGGCCACCCCCGAAACCCAGCTGTCGCCATGCCTCGTAGACGACGACGGCGGCTGCATTCGACAGGTTCAGGCTGCGGCTGCCTTCTCGCATCGGCAGGCGCAGGCGCCGTTCCACCGGAACCGACTCGAGCACGTCCTGCGGCAGGCCGCGCGTTTCCGGCCCGAACAGGAATGCGTCTTCCTCTCTGAATGCTGGTTGGTCGTATCGTGTCGCAGCGCGCGTGCTCAGCGTGAACACGCGCGGCCGTCCTGTCGCGCGCAGGCAATCGTCGAGCGAGGCATGCGTTGCGACGCTCGCGAACTCACGATAGTCCAGTCCGGCGCGTCTCAGTCTCGGTTCGTCGAGCTCGAATCCCAGCGGCTCGACCAGGTGGAGCTGTATACCGGTGTTGGCGCACAGCCGAATGATGTTTCCTGTGTTCGGCGGTATCTCGGGCTCGTAAAGGATAAGGCTAAACATTCAAAACCCTGTAAAATGCCGCTGCCATGGAAAGCAGCCTATTACACACTGAATTGTGCGGCGTTGCGATGTCGTCGCCGATTGTCCTGCTTTCCGGCTGCGTGGGCTTCGGCGAGGAATACACGCGTGTCGCCGGTTTTTCCAACCGCGATGTGGGCGCCGTTGTTCTCAAGGGTACGACCGGCACCGCGAGACTGGGCAACCCGCCACACCGGGTCTATGAAACACCGGAGGGAATGCTCAATGCCATCGGGCTACAGAACCCCGGTGTCGACAAGGTCGTCGACGACATTCTGCCGGGTCTCGATTTCACCGAGACGCGTTTCTTCGCCAACGTCTCGGGCTCGACGATTGAAGAGTACGAACAGGTAACCCGTCGCTTCGACGACTCGGACATCGATGCGATCGAAATCAACATCTCCTGTCCGAACGTAAAGGAAGGCGGCGTCGCATTCGGTAACGATCCCGAGATGTCGGCCCGCGTCGTTGCCGCCTGCCGCGCGCAGACGTCGAAGCCCATCATCACCAAGTTGTCGCCGAATCAGACGGACATTCAGACCAACGCGAGGCTTTGCATCGAGGCCGGTACCGATGGTTTCGCGGTCATCAACACGCTCATGGGCATGGCCATCGACAGCGAGTCGCGCCGTCCGGTCATCGGCAACGTGCAGGGCGGGCTGTCGGGACCGGCGATAAAGCCGATTGCGCTACTCAAGGTGCACCAGGTCTACGAGGTCGCGAAGCAACACGACGTTCCCATCATCGGCCAGGGTGGCATCACCACGGTGAAGGACGCGCTCGAATTCCTGATTGCAGGCGCTGCGGCCGTGGGTATCGGCACGGCACTGTTCTACGATCCGCTGGTCTGCAGGAAAATCAACGCCGGAATAGCAGACTATCTTGAACGTCACGAGTTGGCTTCTGTTTCCGAACTTGTCGGCTCACTTCGGCCCTGAGCCGGGGCTAGTCTTTTTTTCCGAGCTGCGCTTCTGCGGCCAGCCAGTAGTGCCTCGGGTCCCGCCGGAAGCCATCCTGCTGCGAGAGCCGGTAGGCAAGCTGCCGGGTCTTTATAAATCGTTGCTCAGGCGTGAGTTCGGCTTTCGGTGACGGGCCCGGTCGCTTGCCTGCGACCGCGGTCTTGCGGGCTTTCCTGGCCGCCTTCTTGCGCGCCGGCTCTTTGGTCACTTTCTTCTTTGCGGCCGGCTTCTTCGCCGCCTTCTTCCTTGCCGCCGGCTTCTTCACGGCTTTCTTCGCCGCCTTTTTCTTTGTTGCCGGCTTCTTTGCCGCCCTCCTGGTCTTCGATTCTTTGTTCGCCATATGTTTTGCCTGTAGGTTCGATGTTGTCTCAGTCGAGTTGCAGCGCCTTCATCTTTCTCGCCAGCGTGTTGCGTCCCCAGCCCAGCAGCTTTGCCGCTTCCTGCCGGTGGCCCTTTGTTTGTGACATGGCCGTTTCGATCAGCGTCTTTTCAAACTCCGGCAGCGCCGTTTCCAGCAGCGGCGCATCACTGCTATGCAGCTGGCGCTCCGCCCAGGCAGCAAGTACGCCGGTCCATTCCCTGGCTCCGCGGGTCGGCGACTCGCTGCCGCCAAGGTCTCGTGGCACGTCCTCGGCCGTTATGATCCCGCCTGGTGCCGTGACAGTCAGTCGGCGCGTCGCATTGACCAGCTGGCGAACGTTGCCGGGCCAGGAGAACGCCTGCAGCGTCGCCAGTGCCTCTTCGTCGAGCGTCTTCGCGCTCGCGCCAAGCTCCTTTGCGGCCTCGGCAAGATAATGCCGCAGCAGGACCGGAATGTCATCGCGCCGCTGTCGCAACGGTGGTGTATTGATACGGATAACGTTGAGCCGGTGAAACAGGTCTTCGCGGAAGCGCGACTCCTTGACCGCGCGCGCAAGATCCTGGTTCGTTGCCGCAATAACACGGACGTCGACCTTGATTGGCGTTTGCCCGCCGACCCGGTAGAACTCGCTTTCCGCGAGCACGCGCAGCAGGCGGGTCTGCAGCGCCGGCGACATGTCGCCGATCTCATCCAGGAACAGGGTGCCGCCGTCGGCCTGTTCGAATCGGCCGATACGGCGCGCGTCGGCCCCGGTAAAAGCGCCCTTCTCGTGACCGAACAACTCGGACTCCAGCAGCTCGGAGGCGATCGCCGATGTGTTGAGCGCAACGAAGGTCTTGTCAGAACGGGGGCTGTGTTCATGCAATGCGCGTGCAACCAGTTCCTTGCCGGTGCCCGATTCACCGGTAATCAAGACCGTCATGCTCGAACCGGCCAGGCGACCGATCGACCTGAAGACTTCCTGCATTGCCGGCGCCTGGCCAATCATCGACGCGATCGCGCCGGTCTCGATGCCGGCGTCGTCTCCGGCGTGACCGCTGGCGCGCGCCGCCTTGCGGACCAGTGCCACCGCCTCGTCGATGTCGAACGGTTTCGGCAGGTATTCGAACGCGCCACCCTTGTAGGCGGCGACGGCGTTGTCGAGGTCTGAGTGGGCCGTGATGACGATGATAGGCAGATCCGGCAGCTTTCCGCGGAGTCGCTCGAGCAAGGCGATGCCGCTCATCCCCGGCATGCGCACGTCGGTGATCAGAACGTCCGGCGTTTCCTCGTCGATGGCCTCGAGCAGGTGTTCGGCTCGCTCGAAACTGCGAGTCTGGATGTCGGCCTGTTTCAGCGCCTTTTCGAGCACCCATCGAAGGGACGGGTCGTCATCGACGATCCAGGTTTCCAGGGTATGACTAGCCATTGACGTCAGCCCTTGTGGAATCTATGGGTATACGCACGTAGAAGACCGTACGACCGGGACGGCTCTCGAACTCGATCAGCCCGCCGTGTCGACTGAGCAGTTCCTGCGCCGCCGGCAATCCGAGACCGGTTCCTTCCGGGCGGCTGGTAACGAGCGGGTAGAATACCGAATCCTGCATGTCGCCCGGGATCCCCGGTCCGTCGTCTTCGATCTCGATCGACGCGATGACCCGGTGGCGAGTGTCGCCGATCGTAAAGTTGCTGGCCGCGCGGCTGCGCAGGGTCAGGGTGCCCTGGCCATCCAGCGCGGCAAAGGCATTGCGAATCAGGTTCAGCAGTGCCTGGATCATCTGGTCGCGATCGAGGTTCAGGTCGGGCAACCCGGGATCGTAGTCGCGCCTGATCCGGAGCTCGCGTTCGTTTTCAGCCTCGACGAGCTTGACGACATACTCCAGCAACTCGTGCACGTTGACCGGTTGCTTGTTGGGCGGTCCGCCGGGGCCGAGCAGCGTATCGACAAGTCCGGCCAGGCGATCGGTTTCGCTGATTACGACATCGGTGTATTCGTGCAAAGACCTGTCATCGAGCTCGCGTTCCAGCAATTGCGCCGCGCCGCGGATACCGCCGAGCGGATTCTTTATCTCGTGTGCGAGCTGCCGAATCATCTGTCGGCCCGCGCCGTGCTGAATCAGGAGTGCGTTTTCGCGGCTGATTTGCGAACGTCGAGTGACGTCCGTGAACTCAACGAGCACACGGGCCTTGTCTGCCCTGATGGGCGACACGCGACAATCAACAATACGCTCCTGCGCGTGCGCCTCGTTGGGCGACAGTCGCATCTCGTTCGCGTAGTGATTGCCGGTTGCCAGCACGCGGCTCAGTATGTCGCGCATCTCGGGCTCATCGTCGACCAGGCGCAACAGCGACTTGCCGTGAGCGCGCTGACGGCTGATGCCCAGAATATTTTCTGCCGACGGATTCATGCCGACGATCAGGAGATGTTCGTCAAGCAGGACAATGCCGCAACTCAGGACATCGAGGATGGTATTGGCGTTTCGACGAATGGCATCGTCGTTGTCGGAATCGCGGCCGCCGTAAGGCCCTAGCGCTGTCGGACGATCGAGGTCTGCTGCACGTAAAACCGGTTCGGCAGGCTGCGGATCATCATCGTGCCCGTTTCGTCCAGGATCTCCGCCTGGATGTTGTGCACGCCCCGATAGACTTCTTCCAGCCGGAACGTCGTTCCCTGCACGATCTGAGGCGTGCCGTCGAAGTACACCCGCACCTGGTGGCCGGGCCGCAGCGCCGGGTTCAGCGCCAGCGATACGTTTAGCGTCCCCTCGATGTTCCATAGGGTTTCTTCGGCTGACGGTGCGATGACTTCGAGGGACTGATAGCGGAACGGCTGCTCGTCTGCCGCTGCGGCCTCGTCGTTAGCCGCCGCAACGCGTGGCGTGGGTGTGGAAGCCGACGCTCCACTGCTCCGTGACTGCGGCAGATTGATGACCTTCGCGCCGGGTTCCGGTCGATCCGAATAGTGAACAATGCCATCGGCATCCGTCCACGTGTAGGCCTGCGCGAATGCCGCGTTTGCGGCGAACAGCGCCAGAAGCATGAGTATCGGTCGAAATTGCATTCTGGGAGCATAGCAGCGTCGAGGTTCCCCGGGCTAGTGGCCGGGCGGCAAAATGCCGCCCGGTTCACACTTTTGGACCGATTACAGGCTGTAGTACATGTCAAATTCGACAGGATGTGTCGTCATGCGCAGCCGCGTGACGTTGGCCATCTTGAGATCGATGTAGGCGTCGATCAGGTCGTCGCTGAAGACGTCGCCCGCTTTCAGGAATTCCCGGTCGCCGTCGAGCGCGTTCAGCGCCTCATCCAGGGAGAAGGCAACCAGCTTCAGCTGTTTCTCTTCCTCGGGCGGCAGATCGTAGAGATCCTTGTCCATGGCGTCGCCCGGGTGCATCTTGTTCTGGATGCCATCGAGACCGGCCATCATCATCGCCGAAAAGGCGAGGTAGGGATTTGCCATCGAGTCGGGGAAGCGAACCTCGATGCGCCGTCCTTTGGGGTTGGCAATAAAGGGTATGCGAATCGATGCCGAGCGATTGCGCGCGGAGTACGCGAGTATGGTCGGCGCCTCGAACCCGGGTACCAGGCGCTTGTAGCTGTTGGTGGACGGGTTGGCGAACGCGTTTATCGCTTTCGCGTGCCTGATGATGCCGCCGATGTAGTAAAGCGCGGTCTCCGACAGGCCACCATAACCATCGCCGGTAAACAGGTTCTTGCCACCCTTGAACAGCGACTGATGCACGTGCATGCCGTTACCGTTGTCGTTGACCAGCGGTTTCGGCATAAAGGTTGCCGTCTTGCCGTAGGCGTGAGCGACATTGTGCACGACGTACTTCATGATCTGCACTTCGTCGGCCTTGCGAACCAGCGTGTTGAATTTCACGCCGATTTCGCACTGCCCCGCCGTTGCGACTTCGTGATGATGCACTTCGGTAGTGACGCCCATGTCTTCGATCGCGAGACACATCGCCGAGCGTATGTCGTGCAGGGAGTCGACCGGCGGCACCGGAAAATAGCCGCCCTTGACGGTAGGCCGATGGCCGGTGTTGCCTTCTTCATAGCTGCGATCGGTGTTCCAGGCGCCTTCCTGCGAGTCCACCTTGTAGAATGCGCCCTGCATGTTGTCGTCCCAGGTCACGTTGTCGAAAACGAAAAACTCGTTCTCGGGTCCGAAGTAGGCGTCGTCCGCGATGCCGGTGGATTTCAGGTAGGCCTCGGCGCGATCGGCGAGTGAACGCGGACAGCGATCGTACCCTTGCATGGTCGAGGGCTCGACGACGCTGCAGCGCAGGTTGACCGTCGGTTCATCCGGAAAGATATCCAGCACAGCGGACGACGGGTCCGGCATCAGGATCATGTCGGATTCGTTGATGCCCTTCCATCCGGCGATCGACGAGCCGTCGAACATCTTGCCGTCCTCGAACAGGTCGTCGTCCACGGTATGTGCGGGCACGGTTACGTGTTGTTCCTTGCCGATCGAGTCCGTGAAACGAAAATCGACAAACTTGGCCTCTGCATCTTTGATGAGGGCGAGTACCTCTGCGGGCGTCATGCGTCTTCCTCCAGGTATTTGCTGTGCGTTTCAGCGGGTCGCCCGATGCGACCCGTTTAGAGCTTTCTTGTGCACTAAATGTGCCAGAATGGAGCTTCACCTAAGCGATTGTTTATAAACGGTTTTCGAATATTCTGCCCCCGATCGGTGCACCAAGCGGGTGCAAGGAGGAAATGGGCTGCACCATTCTAGTGCAAAACCTGGCTTTGCGCACCTTCCTGGGGCGTCGGGACGCGGGCGTTTTTTGACGGCGGGCCCATAAGGGCCTCCTACGCGGGGCCTGGAGCCGTTATACTGCGCGCGTTTCCGACACCGCGACCCACCCGATGAGCAACCACAGATCGCCCGGACGCCTGAGCTTTCAGGATCTGATACTCAGGCTTCAGCAGTACTGGGCCGAGCAGGGCTGTGTCATTCTCCAGCCCTACGACATGGAAATGGGGGCGGGCACCTTTCATCCGGCAACCTTTCTCCGCGCCGTGGGGCCCGAGCCCTGGTCGGCGGCGTACGTGCAGCCGAGTCGCCGACCGACCGATGGCCGCTATGGTGACAACCCGTTTCGCCTGCAGCATTACTACCAGTACCAGGTCGTCATCAAGCCGTCCCCGCTCGACATCCAGGAGCTCTATCTCGGGTCCCTGGTCGCCATCGGCATCGATCCGCTGGTGCACGACATCCGCTTTGTCGAAGACAACTGGGAGTCCCCGACGCTGGGCGCCTGGGGCCTGGGCTGGGAGGTCTGGCTGAACGGCATGGAAATCTCGCAGTTCACGTATTTCCAGCAGGTCGGCGGCCTCGAGTGTCGTCCGGTGACCGGCGAAATTACCTATGGCCTCGAACGGCTCGCGATGTATCTGCAAGGTGTCGAGAGCATCTTTGACCTCGTCTGGACCGACGGGCCGCTGGGGCGCATCAGCTATGGCGACGTCTATCACCAGAACGAGGTGGAACAGTCGCGATACAACTTCGAGGAAGCCGACGTCGATGCCTTGTTCAGCGCTTTCGATCATGCGGAGCACGAGAGCGAGCGGCTCATTGCGCTGGGTCTCGCGCTGCCGGCTTATGAACAAATGCTCACCGCCTCGCACACGTTCAACCTGCTCGATGCGAGACAGGCTATTTCCGTTACGGAACGACAGAGCTTTATCCTCCGCGTTCGCACGCTGTCGCGCGCCATTTGCGACGCCTACTACGCAAGTCGCGAGGCGCTCGGTTTTCCGATGACGAAGTCAGTCGGCGCGGGGCGCTCGCAATGAGCGGATTCGACGATTTTCTGATCGAGGTCGGCACCGAAGAGCTGCCGCCCAAGGCGCTGCGCTCGCTGATGGAGTCCTTCGCTGCGGGACTGGCCGCCGCCGTTGATGATGCGTCACTCGAACATGGCGAGGTGCACAGCTACGCCAGCCCGCGCCGGCTGGCGGTCCTTATCGACGGGCTCGCGGACCGGCAGGCGGATCGCACGCTGCAGCAAAAGGGTCCGCCGACGACGATAGCGTTCGACAAGGACGGAAAGCCGACGGCCGCGGCCACCGCGTTTGCGGCCAGGTGCGGCGTCGACGTCGCGGAGCTGGGCAGGACCCGGACAGGCAAGGGTGAGTGGCTCGTGTTCGAAGCGGTCGAAAAAGGCAGGACCGCCGCCGAGCTCATGCCGTCCCTGATCGAAACAGCGCTGGCGACACTGCCCATTCCGCGCCGCATGCGCTGGGGGGCCGGGGACGCGGAGTTCGTGCGTCCGGTGCACTGGATCGTCATGCTGCATGGCAGCCGCGTGATCGAGGCGCCGGTCATGCACACCCTGGCCGGCAAGGCGTCACGCGGACACCGCTTTCATTCTCCCGGTCCCATCGTCATTCCAGAGGCGAAATCCTATCTCGATACGCTCGAGAAAAAGGGTCACGTGATCGCCGATTTCGAGCGCCGCCGAGCAATGATCAGGGACGCGGTCGAGGCCGCCGCCGTCAAGTCCGGCGGCCTCGTCGTTGACGGCGAGTCGCTTTACGATGAAGTCGCGGCCCTCGTTGAGTGGCCCGTTGCGATACTCGGGCGATTCGACGAGACCTACCTGGCACTGCCCCGAGAGGTTGTCGTATCGACACTGACCGGGCATCAGCGTTACTTCCCGGTCAGCAACGGAGAGGGCGCTTTGCTGCCGCTGTTCATCACCGTCGCCAACCTCGAGAGCAAGGACCCGGAACAGGTGCGGGAAGGTAATGAGCGCGTCATTCGGCCGCGGCTCGCGGATGCGGCGTTCTTTTGGGACAGCGACCGGCGCCGTACGCTTGACAGTCGCCGGGATGCTCTGCGCGAGGTCCTGTACCAGCGCGGACTCGGCAGCCTGTCCGACAAGAGCGGGCGCATCGGGAAAATCGCGGGCTGGATGGCATCGAAACTGGCAGCCGACAAGGACGACGTCAGGCGAGCGGCGGAACTCGCGAAGTGCGACCTGCTGAGCGGGATGGTCGGCGAATTTCCGGAGCTGCAGGGAACGCTGGGGCGCTACTACGCGCTATCGGACGGAGAGCCGCCGGCCGTCGCCGAAGCCATCGGCGAACAGTATCGACCCCGCTTCGCGGGCGATGCGCTGCCGGCCACCGAAGCAGGCCGGATACTGGCCGTTGCCGACAAGCTGGATACGCTCGCGGGCGTCTTCTCGATTGGCAAGAAGCCCTCGGGCAACCGCGACCCTTTCGCTCTGCGGCGGGCAGCGCTCGGTGTGATTCGTATCCTCATCGAGGGTGGACTCGACATCGAACTGAAAGCACTCATTGCAAAAGCCGTCGACGCGCAGCCGAAAGGAAAGATCGAGGCGAAGCCGCTCGTGGCCGATCTGCATACGTTTGTCAGCGATCGTTTGCGGCGCTATTTCCTGGATCGTGACGCGGGTCTCGCGACGGAAACCTTTGAGGCGGTCATGGCGCGAAATCCCCGCTCCCTGCTCGACTTCGATCGGCGTCTCGCGGCGGTGCAGACCTTCGCACGGCTGGAACAGGCGGAGAGTCTCGCGGCCGCCAACAAGCGCATCGCCAACATATTGCGGCAGGCCGGGGATCCGGAGGGCCTGAAGATCAGGAAGAAGCTGCTGGCCGATGACGCCGAGCGTGCCCTTTTCAACGCGCTGGCCAACGCCAGGGACAAGGTTACGCCGATGATCGAACAGCGGCAGTACGCCGACGCCCTGAACGCGCTGGCCGACTTAAGGGAGCCGGTGGATCGTTTCTTCGACGAGGTCATGGTCATGGCCGATGACGAGGCGGTCAGAAACAACCGTTTGGCACTTTTAGGCGAACTTCGGTCACTTTTCCTCGATATTGCCGATATTTCCCGGCTTTCGCTGGGCTAGGAAGGCAGCCCGGTTTGCACAGGAAGCTAGTGATTCTGGACCGCGACGGCGTCATCAACCGCGAATCAGCCGACTTCGTCAAGACGCCCGGCGAATGGCTGCCGCTGCCTGGCAGCATCGAGGCAATCGCCGCGCTCAGCCGGGCAGGCTTTGCTGTGGCCGTCGCCAGCAACCAGTCCGGACTGGCACGCGGACTCTTCGATCGCAAAGCGCTGCGCGCCATGCATCGGAAACTCCGAAGGCTGGTCGCATCGGCGGGCGGCCGAATCGACCGTATCGTCGTTTGCCCGCACGGACCGGGCGATGGATGCAGCTGCCGCAAGCCGAAACCGGGTCTCTTGTTGCGCCTTGGCCGGCACTTCGGCACAGACCTTGCCGGCATTCCGGTAATCGGCGACTCGCTTCGGGACCTCGAGGCCGCCCGTCGCGTGGGCGCAAGGGCCGTCCTCGTGCGCACCGGTAACGGCCGGCAGACAGAACGCGCACTCGAGGGCGCGCTTGCCGAGACCGAGGTTTTCGACGACCTCGCAGCGGCCGCCGCGGCGCTGCTCAGGGAATGATGCCATGATCCGGTGGCTGCGATCCCTCGCCCTGATCATTGTCGCCGGCTCGATGGCGATAGTTGCTGCTACCGTCATACTCCTGATGTTCTGGGCACCATCGAACTGGGTGCGAGCCATCCTGGTCGGCTTTTGTCGCTTTGCGCTCTGGGCCGGCGATTTCTTCTGCGGCATGAGGGTCGTCGTGGAGGGCCAGGAGAACATTCCGGATACGCCGAGCGTGATCATGATCAAGCACACAACCATCCTGGAAACCTACGGCCATGTGCCGATGTTTCCGAAGACCGCCTGGGTAGTGAAGCGCGAGCTGCTTCGGGTGCCCGTCGTCGGCTGGGCAATCGGCCTGGTACTCAACCCGATTGCAATCGACCGCGGGAAAGGTCGCTCCGCCGTCAGGCAGGTAATCGAGCAGGGCAAGAAGCGCCTCGCCGAAGGAACCTGGGTCACTATTTTTCCGGAGGGTACGCGCGTGCCTTTTGGTGAGACGCGGAGTTACGGCATCAGCGGCGCGGCGCTCGCCAGCGAGGCCGGCGTACCGATTGTGCCCGTCGCCCACAACGCCGGCGATTTCTGGCGGAGCCGCGAGTTTTCGATGCGGCCCGGAACGGTGTATTTCTGTATCGGTCCCCCGATAGACGCCGGCGCACAGTCGCCGAAGGACACGAACCTCATCGTGCAGGACTGGATCGAAGGCAAGATGCGCGAGATCAGCGTCGCCTACAAAGACAGGCCTGGCCCGACTGATTCACCGGGGCGAAACGGACACCGAAGCTGACACTAAAAAGGGCCTCTGCAAAGAGGCCCTTGTCGCGTCGCTCCGGCCGAAGCACTACCAGATCTTGACGCGCTCCTCCGGCGGCAGATACAAGGCGTCGTCTGCCGCTACGTCAAATGCTTCGTAAAACTCCGGAACATTCCTGACCGCACCGTTGGTTCGGTACTTCGGCGGCGAATGCGAATCGGTGGCGATGCGCACGCGCATGGCCTCCTCACGTGACTTGGCCCGCCAGACCTGGGCATAGCCGAGAAATACCCGTTGTACGCCCGTCAGTCCGTCGATTACGGGCGCTTGCGCCCCTTGCAGCGACAGCTTGTACGCGAGGAGCCCGATGCTGATGCCACCGAGGTCGCCAATGTTCTCGCCCAGTGTAAATTCGCCGTTGACGGCGAGGTCATCGAACGGCCGAAAGGCGGAGTACTGGTCGACCAGCTTCGCTGTGCGCTTTTCGAACTCGCTGCGATCCTCATCGGTCCACCAGTTGCGCAATACGCCGTCGCCGTCAAAGGTGCTGCCGGAATCGTCGAAGCCGTGGCCAATCTCGTGACCGATCACGGCACCGATCGCACCGTAGTTGACGGCGTCGTCCGCCGCCATGTTGAAAAACGGTGGCTGCAATATCGCGGCGGGAAACACGATCTCGTTGAGCGGCGGGCTGTAGTAGGCGTTCACCGTTTGCGGCGTCATGCCCCACTCGCTGCGGTCCACCGGCCCGCCCTGGCGATTGAGCTGACGCTGGTACTCGGCTTCTGCGGCTCGCTGGAGGTTGCCGTACAGATCATCCGGCTCGACGTCGAGTGCCGAGTAGTCGCGCCATTCGTCCGGGTAGCCGATTTTCGGCGTGAACTTCGAGAGCTTGTCGAGGGCCTGCGTCTTGGTCTCCGCCGTCATCCAGTCGAGTTCCTTGATGCTTTTTTCGTAGGCACTGATCAGGTTGCCGACCAGCGTCAGCATGCGTTCTTTCGCCTCTGCCGGGAAATGACGTTTGACGTACACCTTGCCGACGACCTCGCCCAGCGTAGCGTTGACGGTATCGACGCCACGGCGCCACATCGGGCGCTGCTCGGGAGTGCCGGTCAGGATCTTGCCGTAGAACTCGAAGTTTTGCGCGTCCAGCTCCTCGCTCAGTCGCCCGGCCATGTTGTTCAGCGCCGACCACTTCAGGTAGGTCTTCCAGGTATCGAGATCCGTCGTGGCAACGATGTCGTCCAGTGCCCGCATGTAGTCGCGCATCATGACGACCAGTCCGTCGAGTTCGGTCAGGCCGGCTTCTGACAGGTAGCCGTCCCAGTTGAACTTCGGCATCAGCGTGCCGAGCTCGTCGAGCGGGATTTTCTTGTACAGCGCCACCATGTCCCGCGTGTCTTCTTTCTTCATCTGCTCGCGCGCGAGGCGCGTTTCGAGCGCCATGATCGTGCCGGCCGCCTCCGCGCCGCCTGGCAGCCCGGCGAGTGCTCTCATTTTTTCGATCTGTGCCACGTACTGCTTGCGCAGCTTGACCGACTTTTCGTCGTCCAGAAGATAGTACTCACGATCCGGCAGGCCGAGGCCGCTTTGCGCCGCATAGATCATGTAGGTTTTCGGATCCTTGAAATCCGCATACTGGCCCAGGCCGAATGGCGCATCGAGACCGCGTTTGACCGTCTCGGCGAAATACACGGCCAGGTCGTCGTGGCTGTCGATGCTGTCGATGCGATCGAACTCCGGCTGCAACGGCTCGATTCCGCGCGCGTTGCGTGAGTCCCAGTCGAGGAAAGACTTGTAGAGATCGCCGACCTTCTGCTCGTCCGTGCCCTTCGCAAAATCACCGTTGGCAGATTCCTCGATAATGCTTCGGACGTTTTCCTGTGCCTCGTCGCGCAGAATCGCGAATACGCTGTAGTTGGAGCGGTCCGCCGGAATCTCGGTCTGTTCCAGCCACGCGCCGTTGACGTAGGCGAAGAAGTCATCGCCCGGCTTCACGTCTGTATCCATGTAATGCAGATCGACACCGGAAACCGGTGCCGGCGATTCGTCAACCGCACTCTTGCCGTCCGATTGCCCGCAGGCGGCAGCGACGAGTATTGCCGCGGCGCCGAGCAATGATGTTCCTGTAGCCGTTTGTAACCGTGTCTTCATTATTTCTCCCCGCGCCCTGTTGGTATCAGGGCTCTACTTCGATGAGTTCCAGCTCTTCTGCCTGGCCCTTGTCGATCGCAAACAGTCGCTCTATCGGACAACCGCGTATCGTGTCGATGCCTGCGCGCAAGACATTCCTGTCGTAACGTATGTCCGGCTTTATCTCGTTTCGGTTGAGTTCACGGCACCTGCGTTTGAACTCGACCAGGTAGTAGTCGTCGCGCGCCTTCAGGATAAGGTATTTTTCCGTCAGCTGTGTGTAGTTGAACTGGTCGCGAAATCGCAGCTGATCCTCTGCCTCGATATCGGACACCGCGATGAAGTCGGCGATCGCATCGCTCTTGCTGGGGCCGGTTTGTACGGCGCAGCCCGACAACAGCGCGGCCGCAAGAATTAACGTCAAGCGCATCTTTGCACCTCCACGCCGGTGTTCGACCGCCGTTGCGGCCTAAAGTTTTCCGTCATCCACCGGCGCTTCTGCGAACCGTTCGTTCGCATACAGCGCCAGCATGAAGTCGAACGCGGGTTCGTGCCGGCGCTTCCAGTCTTCGATGTCCCGCTGCATCGCAGCCGGTATCTCGTCGTGAGTAAGCCTCACGCCCTCCGCCCTGCCACCGCCATACGCCGGCGGCATCGATATGAGGCCGGTCATCGCGGCGAATGCCAGGTCGGTGTAATTGAGGCTGTCTCCGCCGAGCAGTGACTTGCGGCCGTCGCCAAGCAGCATATCGGCCTCGCCGAGTATCTCGTCGATCCGGCTGACGGCGCGCTGGTAGTTGGCCTCGGTGATTCGAAACGACCGTCGGATCAGGACGCGCAGCACCGGGAAAAGCAGGCGAAGCAACAGGCGCTGCCAGCCGGGAGTCGCCAGGCTGTTGGCGCCCCAGGCATGCAGCGTCACGTCACGGTCCTTGAGGATGTGGTAATAGACCCAGACCTGGAGGGCGACGCCTAAGCGGTCGAGCCGTGACTCCAGCTCGATACGCTCTTCTGTCGGCTCGAGAAACGCCGCTGCAGCCGGCTTGTCCACGGCGTAGCGGCCCCACAGGTAGCGAAGTATCTCGGCCGAGTTGCCGATGCTCGACTGCACGCTGCCGGTTCGGATTTTCAGCTGCGGCACCGTACGCCCCAGAAAAAACGCGCCCAGGGCGCCCCCCGCCGCTTGCTCGGTGTACTCCAGGCCGAGACGATCCATGCTCCAGCGTACTTTTTCGACGAAGTGGCTCGCGGATATCGTGCTCAGAACGAGCTCGGGCGTTTTCGCCGGTACGACGAAACCGCTCAGTACGACCAGCCAGCGCCAAAGCAGCAGGAACAGCACCAGCAGAACGGCGGACAGTACCGACAGATCGAACCAAGCGACCAGGATCGGTGCGACGGTAAGGAAAACCACGTGTATGAACAGGCGGCGCCCGATCATATGTCGAGGTTTTCAACCGTCAGGGCATTCTTCTCGATGAACTCGCGGCGCGGTTCGACCTGGTCACCCATTAGCGTCGTAAAGATTTCGTCCGCCTTTACCGCGTCCTCGATCTTCACCTGCAGCAGGCGACGCGTCTCCGGGTTGACCGTCGTGTCCCAGAGTTGATCCGGGTTCATCTCACCCAGGCCCTTGTAACGCTGAATGGCCTGCCCGCGGCGGGCTTCGCTCATTAGCCAGTTCACCGCCATTGCAAATGTTTCCACCGGCGCCTCGCGATCACCGCGCCGCACCATTGCGCCTTCCGAGAGCAGGTCGCTGAGCTTCTCGGACAACGCGCTGATGTGCCGGTATTCGCTGGTGGCGAAGAACTCTCGCGGCAGGTAACGGGTTGCACCGAGGCCGTGCAAGATCTTGGTAATGCGAATCCGCACGCCCTCGCCGTTTTCGTCGCCGCGCTCGAGCGCAGCCGTATAACTGCCGCCGTCACCGTTTGTGGCACGATCGCCGCTGTGTTTCGGCAGCGTCTCACTCAGCGTTTGCGCCCAGGTGTCGAGCGCGTCGAGATCGGCGGCGGTTTCTTTCGTAACTCGCGGCAGCTTGCTCAGCGTCCTGAGGACGACTTCGTCGTAACGGTTCGCGAGCCGGGCGAAAATGTTCTCGACGGCGATGTATTCCCTGGCGAGCGCTTCCAGGGCGACACCGGCCAGTGCCGGTGCCTCGCTGTTCACGTGAAGCGCCGCGCCGTCCATCGCCGCGTTGAGCAGGTAGTCGTTCAGCTCGGCATCGTCCTTCACGTAGACTTCCTGCTTGCCTTTCTTGATCTTGTAGAGCGGCGGCTGTGCGATGTAGATATGGCCGCGTTCGATCAGCTCATGCATCTGTCGATAGAAGAACGTTAACAGCAGGGTGCGAATGTGCGAGCCATCGACATCCGCATCCGTCATGATGATGACGCGGTGATAACGCAGCTTGTCGGGATCGAAATCGTCACGCCCGATGCCGCAGCCGAGTGCCGTGATCAGCGTGCCGACTTCCGCCGACGACAGCATCTTGTCGAAACGGGCTTTCTCGACATTCAGGATCTTGCCTTTCAGCGGCAGAATCGCCTGGGTGCGGCGATCCCGGCCCTGTTTCGCGGAACCACCGGCGGAGTCACCCTCGACCAGGAACAGCTCCGACAGCGCCGGGTCCTTTTCCTGGCAATCAGCTAGCTTGCCGGGCAAACCGGCGATGTCGAGCGCGCCCTTGCGGCGCGTCATCTCGCGCGCTTTTCTCGCTGCCTCCCGCGCCCGCGAGGCATCGACGATTTTCGATACGATCGCCTTGGCATCCTGCGGGTGTTCCAGCAGATATTCGTCCAGGCTTGCCGCCATCGCCTGTTCGACGATGCCTTTAATTTCAGATGAAACTAATTTGTCCTTGGTTTGTGACGAAAACTTGGGATCGGGCACCTTGACCGACAGCACGGCCGTCAGACCCTCCCGCGCATCGTCACCGCTGGGCGTGTATTTGTCCTTTCGCGTGCTGGGCAGCGTCTCGATATAGGCGTTCAGGGTTCGCGTCAGCGCGCTTCGGAAACCGGCCAGGTGCGTACCGCCGTCGCGCTGGGGAATGTTGTTGGTGTAGCAAAACATGTTCTCCTGGTACGCGTCATTCCACTGCAAAGCCGCCTCGACACCGACGCCGTCCTTCATCGTCGTGAAATGGAACACCGTCGGGTGCACCGGCGTCTTGTTGCGGTTCAGGTGCTCGACAAAGGCATGGATCCCGCCCACGTATTCGAACACCTCCTCCTTGTCGTCCCGTTCGTCGATCAGGCGAATGCGAACGCCGGAATTCAGGAATGACAGCTCGCGCAGTCGTCGCGCGAGAATGTCGTAATGAAACTCGATGTTGGTAAACGTGCCGCCGCTGGGTCGAAACCGGATTGTGGTACCGCTGCGCTCCGAATCGCCCGTTTCGGCCAGCGGTGAGACCGGCTCGCCAAGCCGGTATTCCTGCTGGTAGGCCTTGCCATCTCGGTGGATCGTCAGGACCAGGCTTTCCGACAGCGCATTGACAACCGAGACACCGACGCCATGCAGGCCGCCGCTGACCTTGTAGGAGTTGTCGTCGAACTTGCCGCCGGCATGGAGCACCGTCATGATGACCTCGGCGGCGGAAACGCCTTCCTCCGGATGCATATCTACCGGGATTCCCCGGCCGTCGTCGCTGACGGTGACGGACTCGTCGGCGTGAATGGTGACGGTAATCGTGCTGCAATGACCGGCAAGCGCCTCGTCTATCGAATTGTCGACGACCTCGAAAACCATGTGATGCAGACCGGTGCCATCGTCGGTATCTCCGATGTACATTCCCGGTCGTTTCCGCACCGCCTCAAGGCCTTTTAAGACCTTGATATTACTGGAAGTATAGCTGGTGTCCTCGGTCATTCCGTATCCTCTGGGCGTAACCGGCCTATTGTATCAAAACAGAGCCCCGAAAGTACGTTGACACGGTTCTTTTTCAGGCTGCTCAGCGCCCGGGCCCGGCTGCCCGTCAGGGCGTGTTTTCGGGGGCTTCGATGAGCGTCAGGGCACCATGTTCCACGTGGAACACCGCTGCCCCGGCCGGGACATCAATGGCGTCGCGCTCGAGGCTGGTGGCGACGACCTGGCACCCCAGGTCGCTGACGGCGCCCATCAGGCGGGACAGCGACTCCCCGTCCAGCTCGGCCGCCGGGTCGTCGAGCAGCAGCAGCAGGGGCCGGTCCAGCGCGGTCTGCGCGGTTTCCGTCGCGGCGAGAATCATGGCGCTCGCCAGCAGCTTCTGTTGCCCTCGAGACACCAGTTTTCGGGCCTGTCGTTCGTCATAACGGATCCTCAGGTCAGCCCGATGCGGACCGTGCTGCGTTGCGCCCTGAAGAATGTCCCGCTGCAGTCCCTCCTCCAGCGCCTCGCCAAGCGACCGCTCGCGATTCCAGCCCTGCTGATACTCGAAGTGGAGATCGGTCTCCAGCAACCTCTGCCCAAAACCCGCCAGGCTCTCACGGGCCGTCTCCAGGGCCCGGCGACGCGACGCATCCAGCTCGTTGCTCAGCGCCTCGAACTCCGCATTCCAGCTGCGTATGGTCGCTGCCGCCGACTTGGCTTTCAGCGCCGCGTTGCGCTGTTTCAGCGCCCGCCTGAACCTGCGCCACACGAGCAAATGTTCGTGTTCCACGTGGAACGCCACCCAATCCAGGAAGCGCCGGCGCAGCTCCGGGCCACCCGCCACCAGGTTGTGCACCTCAGGGTCTATCACCTGAAGCGGCAGCGCCTCGGCGAGCGCCGCCGCCCCGCCAACGCTCTCCCCGTCTACCCTGACCTCGAGTCCCCGCCGACTGTTCATCGCGCCCAGGCTGCGCATCCGGGAGTGGCTGGTCACCTGTCCGAATAACAGGAACTCCTCCTCCCCATGCCGAATCAAGTCCGATGTGCTGGCGCCGCGGAAGGACTTTCCGCGCCCCAGATACGCCAACGCCTCCAGCAGACTCGTCTTGCCGGAGGCGTTGGCACCGTAAATCAGGTTAAAGCTCGATGACAGCTGCAGCTCCGCTTTTTCCAGGCAGCGAAAATTACTGACCCGAAACAAGCGAATCATCCTGATGTACCGCTCAGTACGGCGGCCTCAGAGCCGCATAGGCATAACCACGAACTTGCTGTCGTCATTGCCGGGCTGCCGTATCAGGCAGCTCGAATTGCTGTCCTGAACGGACAGCGTCACCGAGTCGCCCTCGACCGCAGCGAGTGCGTCCAGGAGGTAATTCACGTTGAAGCCGATCTCGATGTCCTCGCCGCTGTATTCCACCTCGAGCTCCTCCTCGGCCTCTTCCTGTTCCGGATTGTGCGCCTGGAGTACGACGCCGCTGTCGCGGATTACCAGACGGATTCCCCGGTATTTTTCGTTCGATAGAATTGCCGTACGCTGCAGCGCCCCCCGGAATTCCGCCCGGTCCGCCTTGAGTTCATTCGAGGACTCTTTCGGTATTACCCGGTCGTACTCCGGAAACCGCCCATCTATGAGCTTTGAGGTAAAACGGATACCGTCGAGTTGAATACGGACATGGTTCGAACCCAGCTCGATGTTCAGGTCCCCGTCACCGCTCATCAATCGCTGCAACTCCAGCACCCCCTTGCGCGGAACGATCACCTGCTGCTCATCGAAGCTCTTCGCAAGCACTGCCTGGGACAAGGCGAGGCGGTGCCCGTCGGTCGCCACTGCCCGCAGGAACTTTCCCTTGGTCTCGAGCAGCATGCCGTTCAGGTAATAGCGCACATCCTGCTGAGCCATGGAAAAATGCGTCTTTTCTATGAGCTTACCGAGCGCCTCCTGAGACACCTGTATCGACTGCCCGGCCTTGATGTCCTCCACCACCGGGAACTCGGCCGCCGGCAACGTCGCCAGGTTGAAGCGGCTGCGACCGGCCCGCACCGACAGTTTCTCGCCGCTCAAGCTCACCTTGATTTCGGTCCCCTCCGGCACAGCCCGGCAAATATCGAGAAGTTTCCGACCCGAAACGGTAATTTCTCCACCCGATTCGGTGTCGATCTCCACCGTGGCAACCAGCTCGACCTCGAGGTCCGTCGCTGTCACCGACAGCTGTCCGTCACGTGCGATCACAAGAACATTCGAAAGGATCGGCATCGTTTGTCGTCGCTCGACAACGCCAATAACGGCCTGCAATGGCTTCAACAGCGCTTCCCGGGCTGCGGTAAACTTCATAGGTTCCACCTGTTAATAAATATTGGAATTTTATAATTTATTATTACTATTAAGACCCCAAAGGCCTGTGCATAACTATTTTACTTCTTTATAAATCAGAGACTTACAGTGTAGAATCGCGACTGATAGAAGTTGAATGAGGCGCCTGCCAATTGTGCATAGCCTGTGGATGAAAAATACTGCGGGGCTTATGCACCTGTTATCAACATCATCCTGTCAGGGTTCTCAACAAATTCAAATAATCGTCATCGATTCGTTTGTCGGTCTCTCGCAGTGACTCGATTCGACGACAGCCATGCAGCACGGTCGTATGGTCTCGCCCGCCAAAAGCGTCACCGATTTCGGGCAAGCTGTGATTCGTCAGCTCCTTCGCCAGCGCCATACCAAACTGCCGCGGGCGCGCAATCGAGCGACTGCGTTTTTTCGACAACAGATCCCCGACGCGAATCTTAAAGTAGTCTGCTACGGTTTTCTGGATGTTTTCGATCGACACCAGCCGATCCTGGACCGCCAGCAAATCGCGCAGCGCCTCCTTCGCAAAATCGAGCGTGATCGGCCGGCCGGTAAAGCGGTAATTCGCGATTACCCGGCGAAGAGCCCCCTCCAGCTCGCGAACGTTCGAACGAATTCGCTTCGCAATAAAGAAGGCAACCTCCTCCGCGAGCTCGATGCCCTCTGCGCTCGCCTTGCTCATCAGGATGGCCACCGAGGTCTCGAGCTCCGGTGGCTCGATAGCGACCGTCAGTCCCCAGCCGAACCGGGACTTCAGGCGCTCCTCCAGGCCGTTGACCTCTTTCGGATACCGGTCGCAGGTAAGGATGATCTGCCGTTGTCCCTCGAGCAGCGCATTGAAGGTATGGAAGAACTCTTCCTGGGAACGCTCTTTGCCGGCGAAAAACTGAATATCGTCGATGAGCAGGGCGTCCAGCGAGCGATACGAACGCTTGAACTCCGATATCGTGTTGTGCTGCAGGCCCCTGACCATGTCCCCGACAAAGCGCTCCGAGTGCACGTAACTGACACGTGCGCCCGGGTTGTTCTTGACCATCGCATTGCCTATTGCATGCATGAGATGTGTCTTGCCGAGGCCGACGCCACCGTAAATAAACAGCGGGTTATAGGACTTGCCGGGATTCTCACCGACCTGGGTGGCCGCCGCTCGCGCCAGCTGGTTGCTCTTGCCTTCGACGAAGTTCTCGAAGGTAAACGAAGCATTCAGGCGGGAAACGATGGGCGCGGCCGCAGTCGTGTGCGTGACGACCCCCGGGCGGGGGGCCGCCTTTGTGACCGGCATTTCTGCCGTCCTGGATCCCACCTCGAGCGATACCTCGATGGGCTTGCCACCATCCTCGACAAGCTCGAGAATCCGCGACATGTAATGCTGCTTGAGCCAGTCAACGACAAAGCGATTCGGGGCGAGCAGGCGAAGCAGGGCATCGTCGTCGACAGCCTGCAGCGGCCGTATCCAGGTATTGAACTGTTGTTCGGGAAGCTCTACCTGCAGGACGCGGAGGCAGTTGTTCCAAAGCGTCGATTCAGCAGACAAGACGTTCCCCGGCGGGCGGCGCGCGGCCGCATGACAACAACAAAGATAGGAAAGACCGGGCAGTCTAACGCTTAAGCGGGGGCGCCGCCAGATGCTTTATCCACAGCTTACCAAGGCCTGAAACGGCGACGCGACGCCGGTTCTGTTGACAGTGTCAGGCCATCTGCGTACCCTTGCCGCCCTCCGAAAAGTCAGGCCTTCCGTTGGCCTGCTGAACGCCCAGGTACAAAGCCATGAAACGCACATTTCAGCCCAGCAAGATCAAGCGCGCGCGAACCCACGGTTTTCGTGCCCGCATGGCCACGAAAGCCGGGCGTCTCGTTCTGAAGCGCCGACGCGCGAAGGGCCGGGCGCGGTTGACGCCGTAAGCAGCTCACCGTCGAACGCGACGAAGAACACCTATCCAGGATTGACCAATGGTCCAGGCTGCCGATTTGGACGACGAAACCGGCTCCTGGATGCCGCGGCGTTTGGCCGGGTTTTTGGCAGCGCGACGCGCAGCCGGGACCGGCTGTTTACGGTCCTCTGCCGCAGCAACGAACAGCATATCGCAAGACTCGGGCTGGCTATCTCCAAGAAGCACTGTCGGCTTGCGACAGCAAGAAATCGAATAAAACGAGTGATAAGGGAATCGTTTCGCGCGCACCAGGCATTGCTGAGCGATCTGGACATTGTTGTAATCAACCAACCGGCCGCGGCGACCGCCACTAATCAGGAACTGTTTGCGAGCCTGGAATCACATTGGCGCCGATGCCAGAAAGCAAAAAAAACCCGCTAGGTAGGCTTCGCGATGGATAACCAACGACTGCTGATTTGGGCGTTCTTCGGCCTGACGGTCTGGATGACGTACCAGACGTGGATGGCGGACTACGGACCCCGGCCGGCAGACACCGTCGCCGAGCCAACCCGACAGAGCGGGGAATTGATGCCGCTCGATACACCGACGGACCAGGACCTGCCCGCACTGGGCGAGACAACGGCGGCGCCGAGCCTGACCGAGGATGTCGCCGCGATGCCGGAAGCGAGGGCGGAATCGGCGCCCGCCATTCGCGTCAGGACCGACGTCCTGGACCTCGAGATCAGCACGCAGGGCGGTACCCTGCAAGAAGCGGTGCTGCTGAAATACCCGGTCGCCAAGGACAGCCCCGATACCCTCGTCGAGCTTCTGAGCGTCGATCCGCGCACCGTCGGGCTCATAGAGTCGGGCGTGCGAGCGGCGGACGGCGGTCCCGAGGCAACGCACCTGACGGCGTTCTCGAGCCAGCGCCTGTCCTATGAACTCGGTGCGGCCGACGAAATCATCGTGCCGCTGATATGGACGGATGACAGCGGCGTCATAATCGAAAAACGCTATCGCTTCAGGCGAGGCAGCTACCAGATCGGCCTCGAGCAGGAGGTGCTGAACGGCAGCGACGCATTGTGGCGCGGCGCCGAGTACGTGCGCATCAAGCGACACTTCCAGGAGCAGGAGCGATCGATGTTCGACGTCGACTCGTACTCCTTCGCCGGCCCCATCATCTACGACGGCGAGAAGTCCGAGAAGCTCAAGCGTGACGACCTGATCGAAGACGGCAAGGTCGAATTCAGTTCGGAGCGCGGCTGGTTCGGATCCATCCAGCATCATTTCCTGAGCGCCGTGGTTCCAAAGCCCGGCGTCGAACACAGGTACGAGGTCGCGGTAGTCGGCGAAAACTCGATCAGCAGCGCGATCGGGCGCAGCATCGAAACGGTTGCGCCCGGCTCGAGCAAGACCTTTGAAACGACGCTGTTCGTCGGCCCCAAGCTGCAGTCCCAGCTCGAAAAAATCGACAAGAGCCTGAAGCTCACGGTCGACTATGGCTGGCTGACGATTATCTCGCAGCCGCTGTTCTGGTTGTTGGCCAAGGTTTTCACGTTCGTCGGCAACTGGGGCGTCTCGATCATCCTGGTTACTTTCCTTATCAAGCTGGCGTTCTACAAGCTCACCGAGTCGAGCGGCCGATCGATGGCGAAAATGCGCAACCTGCAGCCGCGCATGAAGGCACTGCAGGACCGCTACAAGGACGACCGCCAGGCGCTGAGCCAGGCGATGATGGACCTCTACAAGCGGGAAAAGGTAAACCCGGCCGCCGGCTGTCTGCCGATACTGATCCAGATGCCGTTCTTCCTCGCGTTTTACTGGGTGCTGCTGGAAAGCGTGGAAATGCGCCAGGCGCCGTTCGCCCTGTGGATTACCGACCTGTCGACGCGCGACCCCTTCTTTATCCTGCCGCTGATCATGGGCGCCGCCATGTTCATGCAGCAGAAGCTCAACCCGGCGCCGGCAGACCCGGTGCAGGCCAAGGTCATGCAGATCATGCCGGTGATGTTTACCGGCTTCTTCGCTTTCTTCCCGTCGGGCCTCGTTCTCTACTGGGTAACGAACACCCTGCTGTCGATCGCGCAGCAATGGAAGATCAACAAGGTCGTCGAGGCCGAAGCGAAAGCGCCTAAAGGCACGAAGAAGAAAAAGAAAGACAGCGAATAGACTTGCGTTGTTGCGGCTGTTGAAGCCGGTCGCACCGTCAAGGGTCCAGCTTCTCTGCGGTCGCCGTAAGTCCTGCCAAGACCCCGGCCATGCCCTGGGGAGTTCCTTGCAGGGATGGCTCCCTGCGGTCCGCTTTACTCCCTGCAAGGAACTCCCCAGGGCATGACCTGTGCACGGCGCATGGGGTGGGCTTCGTTAGAAAGCGCCTGTCTGTCAAACGGGGGGCTATCCGATGGACAGAACCGTCACGCTGTCACGAGTTTCGATCGCACCTTCACCTCGCCGTGCAGTGTGCGATGGACGGGGCAGCGATCGGCGATCTCGAGCATTCGTTCGCGCTGCTCGGCGCTGAGTTCGCCTTCGAGCGCAATCGAGCGCCTGAATTCATCGATCCGGCCCTCCGTCGACTCGCAGTCCTCGCAGTCCCTGGCATGCACCTTGTCGTGTTCGACGGTCACCGTCGCCGAAACCAGCGGTAGCTTCTTGTGATCGGCATACATCTTCAGGGTCATCGACGTGCAGCTCGCGAGCGCGGCGGAGAGCAGGTCGTAAGGGGAGGGACCGAGATCCGAACCGCCCACTGAGGCCGGCTCGTCCGCGACCAGGTTGTGCGCGCCGAGCTGCACGTCGGTGCGGAAGCCGCCGGCGCGCGTTTGCGCGGTAACCGGGCCGTCGTGCGGCACGAGACCTTCCTCCGCAGGGGCTTCCGGCAGGTAGCGCGATGCCCATGCCGCGAGCACGCGGCCCGCATACCTCGAGTCCGCCTCGCGACTCAAGAGGTGGTCGGCGTCGTCGAGACTCACAAAACTCTTGGGGTGTTTGGCCGCCGAGAACAGCGCGGAGGCGTTGTCGATTTCGACGATATTGTCGAGCGGTGCGTGCATGACAAGAAGCGCTTTACGCAACGATCCGATGGACGAACCGGGATCCTGCTTTTCGAGGTCATCCAGGAACTGTCGTTTCATCCTGAACGGCCGCCCGCCCAGGTTGACGGTCGCCTCTCCGCGTTCGCGAAGAGTCTTTTCCGATCCGGCTATCATTCTGGATACGTGCGTGGCCTCGAAGGGCGAGCCGATGGTGGCGATGGCCGCCGCCGAAGAAACTCCAAACGCGGCCTGCAGCACCGCGGTGCCGCCCAGCGAGTGACCGATCAGGATTGCGGGCGATTCGAATTCACGATCCATGTAGTCGACGGCGGCAAGCAGGTCGGACACGTTGGACGAAAAGTTGGTATCCGCAAACTCGCCTTCGCTCTGGCCGAGACCCGTGAAGTCAAAACGCAGTACGGCAATGTCCGCGTCGTTCAGCGAACGCGCGATATTGGCTGCCGCCTTGATGTTCTTGGAACAGGTGAAGCAGTGTGCAAACAGCGCGTAGGCGATCGGGCGACGCGCTGGCATATCGAGAATTCCGGCGAGCGCGTGTCCGTCTTCGTTCTGGAACTCAATTTTCCGACTCGGCATGACAAGGCCACCTGTGTTTACATTGCTGAATGATTTCGGACGCAGACACGATCGTAGCCGCGGCGACGCCGCCCGGAAGCGGCGGTATCGGAGTCGTGAGAGTCTCCGGCGACCTGGCAGAGCGCATCGCACGCGCCATGCTGGGCAGTCTACCTGAACCCCGAACCGCAACGTATCGCCGGTTCACCGACGGTCACGGCCGGCAGATCGATTCGGGCGTCGCGCTCTATTTTCCGGCGCCGGCCTCATTTACCGGCGAGTCCGTGCTCGAGCTGCAGGGCCACGGCGGGCCGGTCGTGGTTTCGATGCTCGTCGAGGCGGCTGTTGAACTCGGGGCGCGTCGCGCGGAGGCCGGCGAGTTTTCCCTGCGTGCGTTTCGAAACGGCAAGCTCGACCTTGCACAGGCAGAAGCCATCGCCGACCTCATCAACAGTACGACGGAGCAGGCCGCACGTGGCGCCTTTCGCTCCTTGTCCGGTGCATTCTCGACAGCGGTGAACGCCTTGCATGAGTATCTGCTGCGCCTGCGCATGTACGTCGAGGCGGCCATCGACTTCCCCGAGGAAGAGATCGACTTCCTGTCGGATGACAAGCTCGAGCTAAAACTCGATGAATGTGCTCAAGCCTTCGACACGCTGATCGATCAAACCGGGCAGGGGCGCGTGCTGCGCGACGGCTACCAGCTGGTGATTGTCGGCAAACCAAATGCAGGAAAATCCAGCCTGATGAACAGGCTGAGCGGCCAGGACGCGGCGATCGTGACCGAGATCGCGGGCACGACGCGCGACGTGCTGAGAGAACAGATCGACATCGACGGGCTTGCGGTCGAATTAATAGACACCGCCGGCCTGCGTGAGAATCCAGACCGCATCGAAGCAGAGGGTATTCGCCGGGCCCGCATGGCCATGGAGAGCGCTGACGCAGTGCTCTGGATGCAGGACGCATCGGATACGGACATGGGCGCGCCGGCGGAAGAGCTGCCGGGCGGCATTCCTCTGACGGTCGTTCGCAACAAGATTGACCTGACGGACGAGGAAGCCGGCGCGCTGGACGATCACACCATCAACCTGTCTGCGAAGACCGGCGCCGGCTTCGATGCCTTGCGCGAGCACATCAAGCGGCTGGCCGGCTACAGGAACCTGGGTGAGGGCGCGTTCACCGCTCGTCGCCGCCACGTTGAGGCGCTGGAGCGAGCCCGGTCGCACTTCGACGCAGGACGCCACGCGCTCAAAGAGTCCCGGGCGGGCGAGCTGCTGGCAGAAGAGCTGCGCCTCAGCCACCAGGCGCTGGGCGAAATAACCGGTGCGGTTTCGAGCGACGAGTTGCTGGGCCGGATCTTTTCCGAGTTTTGTATCGGCAAATAGCGCGAAATCAGCCAAACCTCACGAAAACCACAGGCGCCGACCCTGTCGTCGGCGCACCCTGACGCCGTGATACAGCCATTACGGGCTGCTATGACCAACACAAGGGTGAGATCGATGAAACCATTACTGCTGCTTATCGTTTTCCTGGGGGCAACCGGCTGTACCACGCTGAAGCCAGTACAAATGTCGCCTGAACAACTGCAGGACCGAATCTCCGCAGGCGACGTCCTCGAGGTCGGTGACTCTGTAAAGATCGTCACGACGGATGGCTCCGTTCACAAGTTCAGGGTAACCGCGGTTACCGCCGACCAGATCGCGGGACAGGGCATCGAAATTCCTGTCGACGAGATTATTGCGGTTGAAACGCGTGAGTTCAGTGGGGGCAAAACGACGGCGCTCGCGGCCGGAAGTGTCGCCATCGCCTATGTGGTCGCTGCGGCCGTGGCAACGGCAACACTCCTGGCGTTTTGATCGTGCCCTTGTCTATTGCCACCACCCGATGAAGACGCCCCGGCGGAATAGTCTTTGGCGATCGCTGCCGATGCTGCCGGGTGTGCTGGTGGTGGTCGCCGGGTGTTCCTTCAATGAAATGATCGCGCAGCCCGCCTACACCGAAAGCGCGCTGTATTCACTCTGCGACTACGGCCGGCCGATTACAGTCGGGAACCTGGGTATCTACGACAGCCGCACTGGCAGAGGGGAGATACTGTTGGCCGCGCAACTCAGTCAGCAACCGGTCGAGAGCCTTCTGGGCTTCGGCGCCTTTATCATTCCCCTGAAGTTCGTCGGTGATGGTTGGGCCTGGTTCCGGCCACAGGGACCTGCTGAGCTCGAGTCGACATCGCAAGTCGCGGGCATCCGCGTCCGCGAGTGCGATGGCCTGACGGGGAGCTATTTGGTCACCGGCACCAGCGTGCGGCTGGACGGGTCGGTGGAAGCGCGAGGCGCTGAGGCGCAGTTCTTTCGGCCCGAAATCACTGCCGAGCCGACGCAGCCCGGGCGGTCGGCAGCAGAGGCTCTGCGCGTCGCGCACACAACAGACGAACGCGTCGACGAACTCACTTGATGTGATCGCGAATAAGCGGGCCATTCCAACAAACACGGACTGGCTGAAGCGGGGGGTGACTGCGGCCAGGAATAGAGCAAAACACGATCGACGCAACGAGCCTGTATCGCGGGAGTTTCGCACCGGCAGAGGGGCAATACTCGGAAGGTCACCGCAAGATCACCACAGGATCAGCAAAACCGCAGGATCCGGGTCGGGCTTCACACCAGGCTCCGCACACTACAACAACGTAGCTACACCAAGGAGAAGACCATGTTAAGAATACTGACGATTACGGCACTGCTGACTATCAGCGCAGCGGTACTGGCAGAAACGCCGAGCTATAACTACATCGAAGGTTCCTATCAGCGTGTAGATCTCGATATTGATTTCGGGCCCAGCGTAGACGGCGACGGGTTTGGAATCGGAGGTTCCTACGAACTGGCAGAAAACTGGCACATCTTCGCCGGCTACTCGACGATTGGCTTCGACTTCGACATCGACCTGAATGAGCTGGCGGTCGGTGCGGGCTACCATGCGGATATCTCGGACAACACGAGCTTCTATGCAAACCTCGCGTACGTCAGCGCCGAGATTGACGTCGTCGGTTTCGGCTCGGTTGACGATAACGGTTACGGGGTGATGGTCGGACTGCGCGGCATGGTGACTGACCGCGTCGAGCTCGATGGCAGCCTGAGCTACGTGGACCTTGGCGATGGCGCCGATGGCACAGCGCTGGGCGGCTCGGCTTTATACGCGTTTAGCGACAGCCTCTCGGCCGGCGTTACGCTGGGGTTTGATGAGGACACGACGACCTATGGTCTTGTTGGCCGCGTCTATTTTGGCGGCAAGTAGCAGGCAAACAGAAACCCCGCTTCGGCGGGGTTTTTTACCAACCATTTACCACCCTACACTTCATGGGGACTGCAGATGAACGCGACATTCCGCGCTACCGTTGTCGCAATAAGTTGTGTGCTTCTGCTGCTGAATACGGCCTGCACAACGCTAAAGCCGATGACGGTCGATGAGAGCAAGAGTTATGCCCGACAAATCAGGGTCGGAGACAGGGTTCGGCTGTTGTTCCCGGACGATGCGGCCAAAGAAATCCGTGTGCGTGCTGTCAATGAAAAGGAAGTCACCGGCGAACTGATGGAGACGGGCGCGATAATTGTGATCGCCTGGGAGGACATCTACGCAGCCGAGCGAGTTGTGATTGCACCAATCAAAACCGCCGCTGCGGGCCTGGGTCTTGCGGTCGCCATACCGCTACTGTTGCTGCTCGCACTGACGGCATGCGCGGACGACAATTATTGTTGAGGTCGGCGCGTTGCTACGGTCGAAATAGTGGCTCGTCAATCGACATTTCGGTCACCGGACCGTATTTCGACACGGCCTCGCGTATCGAATCCGCATCGCCGATAAGGATGAACGAGAGGTCGTCAGCCACCGGATAAACCTCTTCGATGACGGCAGCGATGGATTCGCTGCTCGCCGCTGCGAGAGCGGCGCCGTAATCGTTGATATACGAAACCCCGAGGCCGTATTGCTCGAGCATGGCGAGCTGTGAGGCAATTTGAGTGGCCGTTTCAAGGCGGGGCGGAAACTGCCCCATGATGTAGTTTCGCGATGACAACAACATCTCGTCGCCGACACCGCGGCGCCTGAACGTCTCGAGAACCTCGATGGTAAGGTCGATCGCCTCGACGGTGGTGCCGGTCTCGGTGAACGAACTGACCACGGCGGCACCGGGCAGCGAAGGCCGCTGCAGCAGTGAGCGAGCGCTGTAGGTCAACCCCGCATTGACGCGCAGCTCGGTGTTGAGCATGGAAGTGAAGCGGCCGCCGAAGACGGTGTTGGCCAGGTCGAGCTCCGCGCGTCGCGCGTAATCGACCGCAACACCGAGGTTGCCGATCCAGAAGTACGTTTGCGCCGAACCCGGCGCATTAATCAGCAAGACCTTGCGGCCGGCCGGCCTGGCGGCTGCGACAAGCTCGGGCAGCGGTTCCGCGGCGGCCCGCCAGTCGCCGAAAGCCTTGGTAAGCCGCGCCTTCATCGCCGTCATGTTGAAATCGCCGACGACCGAAACGATCAGTCGATCGCCACCGGCATAGTCGCGGTAATAGTCAAGCAGCTTTTCGTGCGTGACGGCCGCGAGCGTCGTCTCGCTGCCGCTGACGGGATTACCGTAAGGGTGTGTGCCAAAGAGAAACGCGTTGCCATAGTTCGGAAGCAGTTCGCCGGGATTGCCGCCCCTGGCTGCCCGGATGAGATTGATGGCGCGCTCACGAAGTTTCTCGAGTTCCTCCTCATCAAGCGCAGGTCTTTGCAGCATGTCGGCGACCAGCTCGATCATTAGCTCGGCATCGCGTGCCATGAAGTCGGCTGATATGCGCAGCGCTTCCAGGTCGGCCGAGGCGCTCAGCTCGCCGCCGACGGACTCGATAGCCTCGGCGAAGGCGGCCGCGTCGCGCTTGCCGGCACCGTACTGTATGACCTTGGCGAGGAGGCTCGCGAGTCCGTTGAGGCCCTCCGGGTCGGTGACCGCACCCCCGCGCACGATCGCCTCGAGACCTATCAGCGGCACATCGTGTTTCTCACTGATTACGAGAACGGTGCCGTTGGCAAGCTCAACGCGTTCGTGGGCCGGCAGGCGAAGCTCCAGCGCACCGGCAGAAAAGGCCAGCAGGCACAGGCCAAAACCGACAGCCAGGCGGCGCATCATTGCCCGCGCTCCTTTGCGTCCCCGGGCGGGCGCAGGACTCCGATGGTCATGTTGCTGCGACTGAAGACCGTCGACGCCACGGCCTGCAGCTGTTCCGCGGTGGTCGCGCGGATCTCTTCCGGCAAGGAGAACAGGTTTTCATAACTGCCGGTGAAAACGGCGAAGTTGCCCAGCGCCGACGCCTTGCCATCGATGGTGGCGAGTGTTCGCCAGAAATCGGCCAGCAGCATGTTTTTCGCTTTTGCGAGCTCTGCTCGCGTTACGCCCTCGACGGCGATGCGCGTGAGCTCTTCGATCATCCGCGCTTCGACGGCAGCCACATCCCCGCCGGGCGGCAGCGTCAGGTAAAAATAGACGAGGCCGGGATCAAATCCTTCCATCTGCATTGCGCCCACCGACAGTGCCAGCCCTTCTTCCTCGACGAGCAGCCGGTGCAGGCGCGACGAGGTTCCCGTAGTCAGGATATTGAGCAGCAGGTTCATGTGCCGCGTCTCCGGATCGGCGGCGCGGCCGGCATGAAACGCGAGATGCAACAACGGTGCCTCTGTTTCTGTTTCAACGACCAGTCTTCTTTCGCCCGCCTGCTCGGGCTCTACTGTGCGTACCGGCGGCGGTGGCGCCTGCGCCGGAATCGGGCGCAGGAACTTGTCGGCCAGCTGGAAGACCTCCTCGGGCGATACGGCGCCGGCGAAGACCATGGTGCAATTATTCGGCGCGTAATAAGTCCTGAAGTAGGACTCCAGGTCCTTTTGCGTCCAGCCCTCGATGTCCGAGGGCCAGCCGATCACGGGGAACTGGTAGGGGTGGGCGACAAACGCCGTCGCCATCACCTGTTCATAGAGGCGGCCTTCGTTATCGTCTTCGACGCGCAGCCGTCGCTCCGAAAACACGACCCCCCGCTCGCTTTCGACCACGTCCTTGTCGATAGCGAGGTTCTGCAGGCGGTCAGCCTCGAGCTCGATAACCGTGGCCAGTGCGGAGCGGGGGAACCAGTTCTGGTAGACGGTCAGGTCGTTGGAGGTGTACGCATTGTTGGCGCCGCCGGCGGCCTCCATGATGCGGTCGAATTCGCCGGGCGCAAGCTTCGAGGTGCCGTTGAACATCATGTGTTCGAAGAAGTGGGAAAGGCCGGTAATGCCGGGATATTCGTTGCGCCCGCCCGCGCGCACGAAGTTGTACATCGCAATGTTGGGAATATCGTGGTCCGGCCAGACAACGATGCGCAGGCCGTTCGCCATTGTGTAGGCCGTAATTTCCCTGGGCACACCGACGCTGTCGGATGAGTCGTAGACCGGCCGCAGCGGTATCTCTTCGACGGCCTCGGGGAGAATCAGTTCGAACTCCGGCAGCAGGCGTTCGCCGATTATGGCGGCGACCCCCAAGACAGCAAGGACGGCGACTGCCGCGTTCAGTTTCTGGCCGGTCTTGTAGACGATGGACTGCGTCTGGTCGACGTCGGTGCCCTTCTTCAGCCCCTGCGGCGTGATCTCGTAGACCCAGGCAAAAATCAGCGCGACCGGAAGACCGATAGCCACCAGCAGCAGCACGAAGTCGTTGGCCCAGATCGGCAGAATGCCGCCCGAAACCGCGTGACCCACGAGCCACAAAAGCAGCAGGCTGGCGACCGCGTAGAGCAGGGCTACCTTCAAAACATTGCGGCGCCGGAGTTCGGAAAACAGAGACATAGTAATTATTGTATTCCCCGGAACGCCCATGGTGGAGATTCGGCGGGGATTGTCAACCGAGGAGGCCTTCCCGGCGGTAGAGCCGGGCGCAAATAAGCGTCAGCAACGCCCCGAAAAACAGCGTGCTGAGTACCGAGATCAGGACGTGCAGACTATTGAGTGGCTCATTCTTGACCATGTCGACCAGCAGCAGGTGCTGACTCAGGCTGGGGATGAACATGAACTCGAGTTTCGGCCGCAGGGTGAGGATGCTGACGATGAGAATCGGCAGCGTTGGCGCGACCAGCACCACGCTCAGCCAGGTCTGCGCTTCACGGTAGCTTTTCGTGAACGATGCGACCAGGGTCATGAGCGCCGCGCCGAGCAGGATGAACGGGGCAAACAGCAGGAAGGTCGCGAACACGACCGCTGGTCCGAAGTTCGGCGTCATCCCGAGCTGCTCGAGTGGCAGAAACCTGATCGCGACATAGAACGACGACAGGCTCAAGCAAAGTGACAGGGCCATGTACAGGCAGGTCGCGGCGATCTTTCCGAGAATCAGCTGGTCGCGGGTGACAGGTAATGACAGCAGAGGCTCCAGCGAGCCGCGCTCGCGTTCGCCGGCGGTTGCGTCGATGGCCAGGTACATGCCTCCCATGAGTGTCGCGAAGATGAAGAAGTAGCTCATCATGCCGAGCAGGATGGCGGAGCGACCGCTTGCGGTGGAGACATCGATCTCGTCGATGTTGATTGGCCGCAGCAGCATCGGGTTGACGCCGCGAGCAGACAGCCTTATGCCGGCAAGCTCCTGGCTGTAGGCATACAGCGCCGTGCGCACGCGGCGTGCCTCGCGGTCGGCGTCGGTGTTTGCCTGATCGGATACGAGCTCGACCCGCGCGGGTATGGTGTCCGCGAGCTCGTCGCCAAAGCCGTCGGGTATGACCAGGACAATATCGTGCGCACCGGTCGTGACGGCATCGATGGCCGCCTCGCGATCCGCGGGGCCATCAATGACATCGATATTACGGCTGGCGAGGTAGCGGACCAGGTTCGGTGCGTTCGCTTCACCGATGACCGGAAGCTCGAGCGTGCGCTCGACATCTTCGAGGGATTTCTCGATGGACAGGTTGATGACGAACGCAAACAGCAGGGGCCCGAAAACAGGGCCCATGATCAGCGCCGACGCCAGCGTGCGTCGGTCCCTGAGGTTATCGATGATTTCCTTCACGAACACGATCCAGACCGTGCGCATCATTCGTCTCCGACCAGCTGGATGGCGCGAACGAAAGCCTCCTCGAGGTCTTCGCTGCCGGTGCGCTCGCGGATACCATCGATGGAGTCGTCGATGGCGACCTGGCCTTTCGCGATGATGCAGATATCGTCACAGAGCGCCGCGACCTCCTGCATGACATGGCTGGAGAACAGCACGCAGCGCCCCGAGTCTTTCAGCTTCAGGATCAGGTGGCGAAGGGAGCGGGTCGCCATGACATCGAGGCCATTGGAAGGCTCGTCAAGCAGCACGTTCTGGGGGTCGTGCACCAGGGCGCGGGCGAGCGAGACCTTGGTTCGCTGACCCTGCGAAAACCCCTTGCTGCGACGGTCGGCGAAGTCCTCGATCTCAAGCAGCCTGACGATGGCGTCGACGCGGTCGTCCACCTCCGCCTTGTCGAGGCCGCAGAGTCGTGCGAAATAGGCGACGTTCTCTCTCGCGGTGAGGTGCGGATAGAGTCCCGAGCCGTGCGGCAGTGCGCCCATACGCTGTCTTGCGCGCAGGCTGTCGCCGACGACGTCGATGCCGTCTATCGATGCCGAACCGATGTCGGGCTTCAGCACCGTGTACAGCACGCGCAGCGTCGTCGACTTGCCGGCACCGTTCGGGCCCAGCAGCCCCGTTATCTTTCCGTCAGGGGCATCGAAGCTCACGCCGCGAACGGCACGCACCTTGCCGAATGACTTGTGAATACCCTCGACCCTGATCATGGCGACGGACCGGAAAAATCGAGAAAGAAGGGCATGACGAAGTTCCGCTCAAGGCATTCCGCATCAACGGCATCCGGGTCCGCGGACTCCACGAAGCGGGCGACCAGTCGTCGCGTGCAGCCGACCGCGATCTGGCCGTGTCCCTGGTGCTCGCCGACCAGGTGCCTGGCGTTCGTGAGTCCGACGGCCGCCATGTCGGCATAGCGCGGCGGCGTAATCGGGTCGGCGTCGCCTGACAGCAGCAGCACCGGCAGGTCTGTGGAAAGAGGCTCCTTGAAGCCGTCGTCGACGGGGCCGGCGGGCCACACCGAGCAAATGGCCTCGAGCGCCTTCATCTGCATCGAGCCCATGTAGCTCGCGTCGATGCTGTCGTAGTCGATGCTCTTCGTGTCGAGAAACGGCAGGTCTTCGGAACACATCACCGCGTTGTGCATGCCCAGTGCGAGCGCATCGAGCATGGCGATCATCGTCATCTGGTATTGCGCCGCCAGCGGCACGAAATTGCCATTGCCCGCTTCGCTGATGAGCAGCGGCATCAGCGCGACCGAATTCGGGTGATACGCGAGCAGACGGATGGCGACGGCCAGTTCGGTGTTGCCGAACGCGATGCGTTCGAAGCGGCCGCTGTTCGGGTCGGGTACCTCGATGCCGACCGGGGATTCGCGTAGCTGATTGACCACGCGCCGGAAGGTCGCCTCGATATCGGGAAAGCGCTCGGCGCAGGCGGCGTCTTCGCTGCAGCGATCGAGAATCCTGTCGACCGCCTTCTGGCTCTCCGTGGGGATTTCGGGCCCGAGCGACAGCTGCGGCGGCACCACGCCGTCGAGCACGATGCTGCGCGTCGAGTCCGGGTAGCGGCGAGCGAAATGCTGAGCGACCCGCGTGCCGTAGGAAACGCCATACAGGTTGAGCGACGGGTAGCCCAGCGCCTGGCGAACGGCTTCGAGGTCGGTAACGGCAACGCTGGTGGTAAAGAAGCGCGGGTCCTCCGGCAGGGCGGCCAGGCATTCGTTCGTGTATTCGATGGTGAGCTCGGTGGAATACTGGCCCTCGACCAGGTCTTCATCGACAGGGCAGTCCATGCGCGAGGACTCGCCGGTGCCGCGCTGGTCGACGAGCAGGATGTCGCGATTGCGGCGCACGTCTTCGAAGGCCGCGGCGTAGGCGGCATAGAACTGCACCGAGCCCTGACCCGGACCGCCGGCGATCGGTACGAACGCATCCGGTTCCGGCGTCAGGTTGAGCGCGGCCACGATCGCAACGCGAAGCTCGATCTCGCCCGGCACCATGCCGGCCGGGTCGAGCGGTCGCAGCAATGTCCCGCAGCGCGCTTTCATGCTCGGAGTCCCGGCCCCCGCGCTAATACGGCAATCGTTAAGCTCCAGCGACCCGGCATTGCCCGGCGCCGCGAGCAGCAGCGCCGCCATCAGTACGAAGGTGGATCGGATCATCGAATAGCCTGTCCGCGAAACAGCGCGCTATCTTGGACAACAGCCTGTAAATAGTAAAGTTTCTGTAGCGCCGCTGCCCGCCAGCCTCTAGAATGCGCCACCCTGAGTGCTCACTTTTTGACCAGTGGCCGGGCGACGATGACTGAACGGTATGACGTAATTGTGATTGGCGGCGGACACGCCGGCACGGAGGCCTCACTGGCAGCCGCGCGCGCGGGTGCCCGCACCCTGCTGATCACTCAAAACATCGCGACGCTCGGGCAGATGAGCTGTAACCCGGCCATTGGCGGCATCGGCAAGGGCCACCTGACCCGGGAGATCGATGCCCTGGGCGGCGCGATGGCGCAGGCGATCGACCAGGCCGGCATCCAGTTTCGTACCCTGAATGCGAGTAAAGGGCCGGCCGTGAGGGCAACGCGAGCGCAGGCCGACCGGGCGCTGTATCGCAATGCGATCAGCCGCATCATCAGGCGCCAGCAGGGGCTGACGCTCGTCGAGGCCTCGGTGAATGACCTCGTTCTCGACGGCGATCGCGTCACCGGCGTCATCGGCGACGACAAGCAGGCCTTCTTCGGCAAGGCCGTTGTGCTGACGGTGGGGACCTTCCTCGGTGGCCGCATCCTGATCGGCCGCACCGAGGAAGCCGGTGGACGCGTTGGTGATGCGCCATCCAATCGGCTCGCCGCGCGTCTTCGTGAAATGCCGTTTAACGTGGCCCGCCTGAAGACCGGTACGCCGCCGCGCCTGGATGGCAGGACGCTCGACTATGCGGCGATGCAGGAACAGCCGGGCGATGAGCCAAGGCCGGTATTTTCCTTCCTCGGGCGTCGCCACGATCACCCGCAACAGCTGTCCTGCCACATCACGAAAACGACGGCCGCCACGCACGAGATCATTCTTGCGGCGCTCGACGAGTCGCCGATGTATTCGGGCATGATCGAAGGGGTCGGTCCGCGCTACTGCCCGTCGGTCGAAGACAAGGTGGTGCGCTTTGCCGACAAGGCCTCGCACCAGATTTTCGTCGAGCCCGAGGGCCTCACAACGGACATTGTCTATCCGAACGGCATCTCGACGAGCCTGCCGCATGAAGTTCAGGAGCGTTTCGTACGCACGATCATCGGCTTCGAAAAGGCGAAGATCACGCAGCCGGGCTATGCGATTGAGTACGACTACTTCGATCCGCGCGACCTCAAGCCGACGCTGGAAACGAAGCACATTGCCGGTCTGTATTTCGCCGGACAGATCAATGGAACGACCGGTTACGAAGAGGCCGGTGCGCAGGGCCTGCTTGCCGGCGTCAACGCGGCACGAAACGCCGGCGACAAAGGGCAGTGGTTTCCCGGGCGACACGAAGCCTACATCGGCGTGCTGGTCGACGATCTCATCACGCGCGGGGTGAGCGAGCCGTATCGCATGTTTACGAGCCGCGCGGAATTTCGGCTCACGCTGCGCGAGGACAATGCCGATCTGCGGCTGACGCCCGTCGGTCGCGAGCTGGGTATCGTCGACGATGAGCGCTGGGCGGTATTCGACGCCAAACAGGAGGTCGTCGCGCGCGAACGGCAGCGCCTCGGCGGCATCGTGCTGCGGCCACAGCTCTTGAGCGAGAACGATGAGCTGCTGATCGGCAAAACACTGCAGCGCGAGACCACCGCGCTCGAACTGCTGCGCCGGCCGGAGCTCAGCTATGCTGCTGTGTCGGGACTGACCGCCGTCGGCCCGTTCAATCCGGGCGCTCTCGGCAGCGACGAGCAGCGCGAACAGGTCGAACTGCAGCTGGAAGTGCAGGCGAAGTACGCGGGCTACATCGAACGGCAGGAGCGCGAGATTGCGAAACAGGCGAAACAGGAATCGCTGCGCCTGCCCGATAACATCGACTACTCGCTCGTTGACGGCCTGTCGAACGAGGCGCGGCAAAGACTCGAAGCATCGCGGCCGCTCACGCTGGGCCAGGCGTCGCGCCTTGAAGGCATGACGCCGTCGGCCGTTTCGCTGCTACTCATTCACCTGAAGAAGCGGCAGCTGAAGAAAAGCGCCTAGCGGCCTGTCGGACTCACGACGAATCGACTGCGCCGGCGGGCAATCGGTTATTCTTGGGCCTATGACGAAAAACCTGGTCTCGCTGATCTTCCTGGTGCTGCTGTCGGGCCTTTGCGCCTGTTCGGGTGACGCCCCGAACGCCGGCGTCGTGCTGCAGCGCGGCATACCGACGGATCCGGAATCGCTCGACCAGCACAAGGCGCGCAGCACGCAGGCGCTGGAGGTCTTGCGAGACGTTGGCGAGGGGCTCGTTGCGTACGCGCCTTCGGGTGAGCCGCAGCCGGCCATGGCCGAGCGCTGGGAGGTCTCCGATGACGGCCGTACTTATACCTTCCATCTGCGGCCGGATGCGCGCTGGTCGAACGGAGATGCCGTGACCGCCGGGCATTTTGTTTTCGCGCTGCGGCGGCTCGTGTCGCCGGACACTGCGTCGTTCTATGCGAATCTCGTGGATGCGCTCGTCAATGCGCCGGAGATCGTTGCCGGCAAGCAGCCTCCCGAGTCGCTCGGCGTTGAGGCGACGGATGAGCTGACGCTCGTTGTGCGATTGACGCGACCGACGCCGTATATCCTCAGCCTGTTTTCGCACCCGAGTACCTTCCCGCTGCATCCGGGCGCCGTGGAAAAACACGGCGCGAGCTTCGCGCGGCCCGGAAAGCTGCTGTCGAATGGCGCGTTCGTTCTCAAGGCCTGGGTGCCCGGCTCGCTTATCTCGCTAGAGAAAAACGAACTCTACTGGGACAACGATGCAACCGCCCTCGATGGTGTGAACTACCACGTCGTCGTGCAGGACGTGGCCGAGCTCAATCGCTACCGTGCGGGCGAACTGCATATTACGAGCACCGTTCCGCCGGACAACTTCGCGGAGCTCAGGGAGCAGTTCGGCGACGAGCTTCGCATCGCGCCCTACCTGGGGCTCTACTACTATGGCTTCAATCTCACCAAACCGCCGTTCAAAGACAACCTTGCGTTGCGAAAGGCGCTGTCGATGGCGATAGACCGGGAATTGCTCGCCGAAAAAATCGTCGGCCGCGGCGAGTCACCCGCCTACAGCTGGGTACCGACGGGCGTGAAGAACTACGAGCCAACCGTTTTCGGCTTCACGTCGCTGACGGTCGCGGAGCGCAACAAACTCGCTCGCCGGCTTTACAAAGAGGCAGGTTACAGCGAGGCAAAGCCGCTGCGCTTCGAGCTGCGCTACAACACCTCTGATACGCACAAGAAGATTGCGGTCGCGCTTCAGGCCATGTGGAAAGAGGTCCTGGGTGCGGAGGCCACGCTTATCAACGAGGAGTACCAGGTGCTGCTCGCGAACATGCGCAGCGCGCAGGTGACGCAGATGTTTCGTTCCGCGTGGATTGGCGACTACGATGACGCGCATTCCTTCCTGAGCGTGCTGCAGGCGGGCAGCGCGGCCAACATGCCGCGCTACGCCAACGACGACTACGAATCGCTGATGCAGCGCGCGGCGCAGCAGGCCGACCTTTCGCGTCGCGCGCTATTTCTCGAAGAGGCCGAGCGCGTGATGCTGGCCGATCATCCGGTCATTCCGCTGTACTTCTACGTCAGCAAGCATCTCGTCAGCCCGAAGGTCCGGGGCTGGGAAGACAATGTGCTTGATTATCATTACAGTCGGCACCTGAGCCTCAGCGCGACCGACTAGTTCGGCCAGCGCACATTTGGCGGAAGACGATTTGCTGCGATACACGTTGCTCCGAGTGCTGGGGGCCGTACCGACGTTGCTGTTGGTAATTGCCCTGACCTTCCTGATGGTGCATGCCGCACCGGGGGGGCCGTTCGACCACGAGAGAGTGCTTCCGGCCGACGTCGAAGAGAACATCCGGCGCGCGTACCACCTGGACGAACCGCTGCCGCGGCAGTTCTTACGTTACGTATCGGGGCTGCTGCAGGGTGACCTGGGGCCTTCGTACCGCCTGCGCGATTTCTCGGTCGGCGAACTTATCGGCCAGAGCTTTCCGCTGTCGCTGCGGCTGGGCGCGCTGGCGATGGGCGTGGCCATCATCGTCGGCGTGGGCGCCGGAACGGTTGCGGCGCTGAGGCAGGGCGCCTATCTGGATCGATGGATCATGGCCTTCTCGATGACCGGTATCTCTATCCCGGTGTTCGTGATTGCGCCGGTCCTGGTGCTGCTGTTTGCCGTCAAGCTGCAGTGGTTACCGGTGGGCTGGAGCAGCACGACGGGCATGTCGCGAATGGTGCTCCCCGTCATCACGCTGGCATTGCCGCAAATCGCGTACATCGCGCGCCTCACCCGAGCCAGCATGATCGACGTGCTGGCGACCGATTTCGTTCGCACGGCACGCGCGCAGGGCCTTGGCATGCTGACTGTCATACGCGTGCACGCACTCAGGCCAGCGCTGCTTCCGGTGCTTTCCTACATGGGCCCGGCGATCGCCGCGATACTGACGGGGTCCGTGGTCGTCGAAGAGGTGTTCGGCATACCCGGCCTCGGGCAGGCCTTCGTGCGCGGCGCGCTCAATCGCGACTACACCCTGGTACTCGGCATCGTCGTCTTTTACGCGACGCTGATCGTCTCGCTGAACCTGGTCGTCGACGTGCTCTACGGCGCCATCGACCCGCGCGTGCGCTACCGGTGAGCCCGATGCGCAATCGCGCCATCAGGGTCAGCGGCGGCATGCTTCTCGTGACCGCGGTGTTCGCGCTCGTGGGTCCCTGGATAAGTCCGAATGACTACCTGACGACCAATTTCGATCTGCCGCTGTCGCCACCTGCTCTGACGGCCGCGCACTGGTTTGGCACCGACGACCTTGGCCGCGATCTGTTCGTGCGCACGATGCTCGGCATTCGGGTTACGCTGCTGGTCGCTATCGTCGCCAGCCTTGTGAGCTTCGTCATCGGTGTCAGCTACGGTGCCGTCGCCGGTTTCGTCGGCGGCCGCGTCGACGCCGTCATGATGCGCTTTGTCGATACCCTGTATGCACTGCCGTTTATTTTCTTCGTCATACTGCTGATGGTGGCGTTCGAACGAAACTTCTTTCTCATCTTCGTTGCGATCGGTGCGGTCAACTGGCTGGACATGGCGCGCATCGTTCGTGGCCAGACACTGAGCCTCAAGGAGCGCGAGTTTGTTCAGGCGGCGAGGCTGACCGGCGTCGGCACGGCGCGAATCATCGTTCGCCACATCGCGCCGAACCTGATCGGTATCGTAGTCGTCTACATCACGCTGACCATTCCCCAGGCGATACTCGTAGAATCGTTCCTGAGCTTTCTCGGGCTCGGCATTCAGGAGCCGCAAACCTCGCTGGGCGCGCTGGTCAACGCCGGCGTCAAGCAGATGGAGGGCGCGTCGTGGGCGCTACTGATTCCTGCCGGCCTGCTGGCGGCGATTCTGCTGTGTTTCAATTTCCTCGGCGACGGCCTGCGCGATTACTTTGACGCGAGGCACGGCCAATGAGCCTCCTCGACGTCAAGGGCTTAACCATAAGGTACGGCGACACCCGCGTCGTCGACGACCTCGGTTTTTCGGTGGCCCGCGGCGGCTCAGTCGGTCTCGTTGGCGAGTCCGGCTCCGGAAAATCGCAAACAGCGCTCGCGATTCTCGGCCTGTTGCCGCCGCAGGCGGTCGTCAGTGGCAGCATCCGCTTCGCCGGCCAGGAGCTGCTCGGTGCAAGCGAATCGGTCCTGAACGCGGTGCGGGCGCGTCGCGTCGGAATCGTCTTCCAGGACCCTATGCAGGCACTGAACCCCTACCTTCGAGTCGGGCGCCAGCTGCGCGAAATCCTCGTGCGTCACAGGCTAGGCGCTCGTGCCGATGTCGATGCGCGTATCGTCGACATGCTGGGGCGCGTCGGCCTGTCCGATGCCGCCCGGCAGTTTCACGCGTACCCGCACGAGCTGTCGGGCGGCATGAGGCAGCGTGTCATGCTGGCCTCGGCGCTGATTGCGGAACCCGACCTTCTGATTGCGGACGAACCCACGACCGCGCTGGACGTGACGGTGCAGGCGCAGATACTCGAGCTGCTCGAAGCGATTCGTGACGACACGGCGCTGCTCCTGATTACGCACGACCTCGGCGTGGTTGCGGGCCACTGTGAGCGCATGCTGGTGCTCAAATCCGGGCGCGCGGTCGAGGCGGGTGCGACGACATCGCTGTTTGCCTCCCCGGAACACGAGCACACGCGCGTCTTGCTGAATGCGGCAGCACGTATCGATCGGGCCGATATCCTGCCTGCGGTCACGGGTTCGTCCATCCTGGGCGTCGAGGGGGCAACGGTCAGCTACAGGGCGCTCGGGCGGCAGCGGCTGACTGCGGTTCGCGACGTCAGCCTGTCGCTGCGGCGCGGCGAGACGGTCGCTATCGTCGGTGAGTCCGGCTCCGGTAAAACGAGTCTTGTTCGGGCGCTGCTGGGGCTGATTCCGATGGAAGCGGGTCGTGTCGTTTATGCCGGGGCGCCGCTCGCCGGTCCCGTCGAAAAGCGCGCGAGGTCAGAGCGGCGCGACCTGCAGCTCGTGTTTCAGGATCCGATCAGTGCACTGAATCCGCAGATGCGTGTGCAGCCCCTCATCGGGGAATCGCTGCTCGTGCATGAGCCGCAGCTGACCCGGGACCAGCGGGCCGCCCGTATCGTCGAGACGCTGCAGCAGGTCGGCCTGAGCGACAAGTACCTGCGGCGCTATCCGCACGAGCTGTCCGGCGGGCAGGCGCAGCGTGTCGCCATTGCGCGCGCGCTTGTGCTGGGCCCGCGCGTACTGATCTGCGATGAAGCCGTAGCCGCGCTTGACGGCTCCGTACGCGAGCGCGTGCTTGCAACCTTGCGAAGAATTCAGGAAGACACCGGGCTTTCAATGCTGTTTATCACGCACGACCTGGCGGTCGTTCGTTCGCTCAGCCACCGGGTGCTAGTCATGTACATGGGCCGGCTTGTCGAGCTGGGAGACAATGCGTCTTTGTTCGCTCGCCCACGCCATCCCTATACGCGAGCGCTGATCGACGCGGTTCCGGTCCCCGACCCGGTCGCCGTGCCGATCAGGGCGCCGCTGCAGGGGGAGGTGCCGTCGCTATTGAATCCACCGAGCGGCTGCGTGTTTCATCCCCGCTGCGAACACAGTGTCGACGCCTGCGCGAAAAAGCCGCCGGTCGCGCGCGACGTCGGCGGGACACGAGTGGCCTGCCACCGCGCCGAGGAACTCGACCTGCGCCGGCCAACGCGTCAGCACGGATGATGGCCCCGCCAAAGACCGAACCTGCGAATGTAGGAGCGCCCCCAGGGCGCGAAGCGCAGCGGCGGCCGCGAGGCCGCTACACGGCATCGGTGTCTGCCGCGCCGTCAGGTACCTGGTCGCGCGCCGGGGCGCGCTCCTACAAGGGTCGGGCAGCATGACGTTCCTGTAGGAGCGCCCCCTGGGGCGCGAAGCGCAGCGGCGGCCGCGAGGCCGCTACACGGCATCGGTGTCTGCCGCGCCGTCAGGTACCTGGTCGCGCGCCGGGGCGCGCTGCTACAAGGGTCGGGCAGCATGGCGTTCCTGTAGGAGCGCCCCCTGGGGCGCGAAGCGCAGCGGCGGCCGCAAGGCCGCTACACGGCATCGGCGTCTGCCGCGCCGTCAGGTACCTGGTCGCACGCCGGGGTGCGCTCCTACAAGGGTCGGGCAGCATGGCGTTCCTGTAGGAGCGCCCCCTGGGGCGCGAAGCGCAGCGGCGGCCGCAAGGCCGCTACACGGCATCGGTGTCTGCCGCGCCGTCAGGTACCTGGTCGCGCGCCGGGGCGCGCTCCTACAAGGGTCGGGCAGCATGACGTTCCTGTAGGAGTGCCCCCCAAGGGCGCGAAGCGCAGCGGCGGCCGCAAGGCCGCTATACGGGGCTACTGGAAGGCGCCGAGCGGGATCGGAATCGGCGCACCGTTAATCGTCAGCAGGCCCTTCGCGAGCTTTGCATCCATTTCGTAGATGTCGCCGTTCTTCTTGAGAAAGCCCATGCCGACGACCGCGCCCGCCTGTGGATTCATCGCCAGCGCCAGGTCGACGAGAGCTTCGGGGACTGCCAGTCTGGCGGCGCCTTCGGTAGAAAGCAGCAGCGACGTCCACTCGAAGGTGCCGGCGTCGGCCTCGGCGAACCTGAGGTTCATCGTCATCGCCACCGTTCCCTGGGGTATCGTCACGTCGAGCTTGTCGAAGCGCACTTCCATGCCGGATCCGAACAGCCGCTTCAGATCACCCTCGATCGCCGGGAAGGTCTGCATTGGATCCGGCCTGGGGCCCATGGCCTGCATTTTCCGCGTCAGGTCGCCGACGGCTTCGGCGCTCGCGTCCATCACGCTCAAGTCGGCGGTAATCGTCACTTCGCCGAACTGAGGAATAGTCTGCGACTCCACTTTGAAGGTGGTACGGCCATTCATCCTGTCGCCGTCGAGCTTCGTGTATCCGTCAACACCCATGAAGCGGATGCCGCCGGCCGCGGCACCGTCTTTGGATACGGACATGCCGCCTAGCTCCATCGTCATGTCACCGACCGAAAAACCGTATTTGGTCCGTGCCTGGTTGCCGGAAAACGTCAGTGTCATCAATGCTGAGCGCATCGGCCGAGTCCTTGAAGGACACACCCCTGATATCGCCGGCGAAGCTGACGTCGCCGCTCATCGGGTTCGTCGTTACATCGATCTTGCTGGTTCCCCAGGCGGCCTTGTTGTGGCCGTCCGCACGCGAGCCGGCCTCGACCTGGTAGCTGGACTCAAGTACGCCGCCGAGGCCGATCTTGCTGAAGATCTTCCCTGGAACCTCGACCTTCCTGCCATCGCCGAACTCGATATTAAGGGTCGAGACGGCGCTGCCCAGGCCCGGCGCAAGTGACCCTTTTTCCCGTGACAAAGACGAGAAGGGAATCAGTCCGTGGTCGAGATGCGTGTTGATGACCAGGACCGGCAGCTCGGACCCCGGCGGAGCCATCGTCCGTCAGCGCCTTGCGGAGATCGCCCCCCTTGATCTCGATGCGATGCTGCCCCTCCGAGGAGAACCACCCGCGATCGAAGCTGTCCGAACTGACGACAACGTCGCCCTGCTCGGCGGCCGCCCAGTTCAGGTTCTTGTCGACGCTGCTTTCCGCCATCCGCCCAAGGATGCCGGGCGAAACGATGACAACGAGAGCCAGGATGACCAGCACCGCAACGACACTTTTTTTCACAATAAAATACCTGTCGAAATGACGAAACTGCGCCGATCCTAGCATGCACTTGCAGGAGAGCCTAAGCGCGATGGCCCAAAGCCGCCTCGATACCGGCGGGGGACGCGACACTAGAAATCACGCCGCAGTGCCACTACCATAGCGCCCTCACAAATCACCCGGGTCACGGGCAACCCCGAGATAGGTCCTACAGTGAATGCGAACATGAAGATCGTAGCCGGCGCAGTGTCTCTGCTCCTGGCTACCCTGATATCCAGCGAGGCCGTTCTTGCCGAAGGCGATCCTGAAGCGGGCAAGGAGCTCGGTTACACCTGCCTGGGATGCCACGGCATAGAGGGCTATCGCAACGCGTATCCCTCTTTCCGTGTGCCGAAGCTCGGTGGCCAGAAAGCGGGCTACCTGGTTATCGCACTGCAAGGCTATCGAAGCGGCGAGCGCCCGCATCCGACGATGCAGGCACAGGCCTCGAGCCTGACCGACCAGCAGATCGAGGACGTTTCCGCCTACCTCGCGACGCTCGGCAACGATACCGTCGCCGCGGGCGGCTCCGACGCCCCGCCCTTGCAGGCGGCAACGACCTGCGTCGCCTGCCACGGACAAAACGGCATCAGCGTGAACGCGCAATGGCCGACGCTTGCCGGTCAGTACGAGAGCTATCTCGAACACTCGCTCAAGCAGTACAAGAGCGGCGCCCGCCGCAATGCCGTCATGGGCGCGCAGGCGGCCATGATTGACGAAAAAGACATTCCCGTGCTCGCCCGCTATTTCGCCGGCCTGAAAGGGCTCGAGACGACGAAGGTCGAGTAGCGCTCGCGCCGCCGGGGCTCGCTGAACCATGCCGGGCGGCAACGCACAAATGACAGCGCTGAACGACGGTATCTTTGCCGTCGACACCGAGTACGTGCGTCCGATGCAGGACGCCAGCCACCTGATCGTCGAGGATGGCCGTGCGGCGTTCGTCGACACCGGCACCAACGACAGCGTACCGCTGCTGCTGGACGCGCTCTGCGCGCGCGACCTCGAGCGCTCGGCCGTGGACTACGTCTTTCTGACGCACGTTCACCTCGACCATGCGGGTGGCGCAGGCCTGCTGATGCAGAGCCTGCCGAACGCGCGCTGCGTCATTCATCCGCGAGGCGCACCGCACATGATCGATCCGGAAAAGCTCATCAGGGGCACCGAAGGCGTCTACGGTGTCGAGCGCACGCGCGAGATGTACGGTGAGATTCAGCCGATCGATGAGCGGCGCGTGCTGCTTGCAAAAGACGAGGGCTGGATAGACTTCAACGGCCGCCCCATGCAGACCCTGTTTACCGAGGGGCATGCGCGACACCACTATTGCCTCAACGATCCGGGCTCGCGTGGCGTGTTCACCGGCGACAATTTCGGTGTCTCGTATCGCGAACTCGATACGATCAAGGGCGAATTCATCTACCCGACCTCGACGCCGGCGAGTTTCGATCCGGCCGAAGCGCACAAGTCGGTGGACCGCATCCTCGCCTGCGATCCGGAGCAGGTGTATCTGACGCACTACAGCCGGGTGCGACACCTCGACCGTCTCGCCGCCGACATGCATGCCGGCATCGATGCTTTCGTACAGATGGCACTGGACTGCAGGCAGGTGGATAATCGCGGCGAGGCGCTGGAGCTCGCGATGTACGACTACCTGTCGGGGCGGCTGCTGGAGCACGGCTACAAGGGCGGCCCGGATGCTGTTCGTTCCGTGATCGAAATAGACGTGATACTGAACGCGGCGGGCCTGGTGTCATGGCTCGATCGCCTGGATCGGCAGCGGACGGGGAGATAAGTGATGGACAGTTTTCGCGCCTTTCGCATCGATGAGAAGGACGGCAAGATCGTCGCCGCGTTCCAGACACTGTCGATCGACGACCTGACAGAGGGTGATGTCGTCGTTCGCGTCAGCCACTCCACCATCAACTACAAGGACGCACTGGCGGCGACCGGCATGGGACGCATTCTCAGGCGTTACCCGCTGAACGGCGGCATCGATCTTGCCGGCGTCGTCGTCAGCTCCGAAAACGCCGACTTCCAGCCGGGCACCCCGGTGCTGGTGAATGGCTGCGGACTCAGCGAGACAGTCGATGGCGGCTATTCCGAATACGCCCGCATCGGCAGCGAAAGCCTCGTTGCGATTCCGGAGGGCATGACGGCGGTGGAGGCGATGCAGATCGGTACCGCCGGTTACACGGCCGCGCTCGCCATTCATCGCATGGAGCAAAACGGCCAGGCGCCGGAGCAGGGCCCCATCGTCATTACCGGCGCAACGGGCGGTGTTGGCAGTCTTGCCATCGACATGTTGAGCGGACTCGGCTACGAGGTCGTCGCCGTTACCGGCAAGGCGACAGAGGAGGCCTACCTTCACGAGATCGGCGCGTCGCGAATACTGCTGCGCAACAAGATCGATCTCGGCAAGCGGCCGATGGAAAAGGCGGAATGGGCCGGCGCCATCGACAACCTCGGCGGCGAATACCTGACTTGGCTGACGCGCACCATGCGCTACGGCGGCAACATCGCGAGCGTCGGCCTTGCGGCAAGCGCGTCGCTGAGCACAACCGTCCTGCCCTTCATCCTGCGTGCTGTCTGCCTGCTGGGTATCAATTCCGTCGACACGCCGCGGGATTTGCGGCGCGCGGTCTGGCAGCGCATCGGCGGCGACCTGAAACCACAGCACCTCGACCGGATCGGTCATAGGACGATTACCTTCGACCAATTGCCGGGTGCATTCCAGGACTACATCGACGGCAAAGTGACCGGGCGCGTTGTCGTTAACATCGGGGATGGCGAGTGACGCTGCGCAAGATTCTCGAAGGTCGCGGCGGACTCGCGGCGGAGTTTGTCCTGGTCGTGGCCGGCGTGCTGGTTGCGCTGGCCGTGGATACCGCACTCGAAGAGCGGCGCGATGGTGCGTTGCGCAATGAGTACATCGATAGAATACGGAGCGATGTCGAAAATGATCGGCAGGCGCTCGAATACAGGGTTCAGTTCTTCCATGACGTCCAGGCATTCAGTCAGCAGCTTCTTGACTGGCTGGATGCGGATACACCGCTCGATAGGGAAACAGTACTGGCGGCATTTTACTCGTCAGAGATCTGGCCGTTTGTCGCCACCCAGAGTACCTACCAGGATTTGCTGAGCACCGGCAGTATTCGACTCATCGATGACATCAACCTGCGCACGAGTCTTGCGACATACCACAACCAGGCAAACACGGCGCGGAGCGGCTGGACGCCAACGGAAGACTATCGCCGCATCATTCGCGGAGTCATTCCCAATCGTATTCAGGATTCGATACGCGAAGACTGTCCGACGCTCGAGAACCTGGACGGCACCCCCACCGGATTTCCGCCCTGCGAGCTGACAGGAGTCGACTACGACGAGCTGGAGGCGCTGTTTGCCCCGCTAAAGTCCGACCGGGAGCTTCGCCGAAGACTCGTCTACAGGCAATCGGAGCTCAGCGTCGTCATCTATTTGCTGGACAATCAGCGCGCCCTGGCGGAGGACGTTCTCTCGCACATTCCAGGCCCCTAGGTCGCCGGCAGCCTCGCGAGAGGCCCTCAATGTGCCCGGTCGGTCAGCTAAAGTTTCCATTTCGCTTCATTTGGGAATGGGTCTTCCGGTAGTTTAGAATCGCGGTCGCGGCCGGTTCTAATCCCGATTAAAAAATGCAACAAGCCGACGCCGCCGGCAAAACCTAAAGAGGATTCGAGATGAGTGCAGGAGCCCGATTCCGCGCCGCGCTCGAGGCGGAACGCCCGCTTCAGATCGTTGGCACCATCAACGCCTATACGGCAATGCTGGCCGAAAGGGCCGGCTTCAAGGCGATATACCTGTCCGGCGCCGGTGTTGCGAATGCCTCGTTTGGAATGCCCGATCTCGCCGTGACGACACTCAATGATGTCGCCGAAGACGTGCGTCGCATCTGCTCCGCCACCGATGTTCCGTTGCTGGTGGATATAGACACCGGCTGGGGCAGTGCCTTCATGATTGGCCGTACCGTTCGCGAAATGACCTGGTCCGGTGCCGCCGCCGTGCACATGGAAGACCAGGTCGCCGTGAAGCGCTGTGGCCACCGGCCCGGCAAGGCGCTGGTCGAGTCCGCCGAAATGTGCGATCGCCTGAAGGCGGCCGTGGACGGTCGCATCGACGACGACTTCGTCATCATGGCGCGCACCGATGCGCACGCCGTGGAAGGCCAGCAGGCGGCTATCGATCGCGCGGCCGCCTACGTCGAGGCAGGCGCGGACATGATCTTCGCCGAGGCGCTTACCACAATAGATGAATACAAACAGTTCACCGACGCGATTAAAGTACCGGTACTCGCCAACCTGACAGAATTCGGCAAGACGCCGCTGTTTACGACGAAGGAGCTGGCTGACGTCGGTGTCGCAATGACGCTGTATCCGCTGAGTGCGTTTCGGGCGATGTCGGCGGCCGCGATCAGGGTGTACGAGACGATCAGGAATGACGGTACGCAGCAGGCCGTGGTCGACACCATGCAAACACGAACGGAGCTTTACGACGTGCTCGGCTACCAGGCTTACGAAGACAAGCTCGATGCGCTGTTCCGCGAACAGGGCCTGAACACGGGAGAGACAAATGGCAACAACTAAGAAGACCGGCGGACTTGCCGGCGTAACCGCGGGCGAAACCCACATTTGCACGGTCGGCAAGGAAGGCGCGGGCCTTACCTACCGCGGCTATGACATCTACGACCTGGCCGACAACGCAACTTTCGAAGAGGTGGCCTACCTGCTGTTTTACGGAAAGCTGCCGACACGGTCCGAGCTCGATGCCTACATCGGCAAAATCAAGGCGAACCGCGGCTTGCCGGAGGCCCTGATGACGGTGCTCGAAATGGTGCCGAAGAGCGCGCACCCGATGGACGTGTTGCGCACCGGCGTTTCGTTCCTCGGCAACGTCGAGCCCGAGGGCGACTTCAAGAACCAGCAGGATGTTGCCGATCGATTGCTGGCCTGCCTGCCGTCCATGCTGTTGTACTGGCACCGCTTCCACAAGGACGGCGTGCGCATCGATACGATGACGGACGACGACAGTATCTCGGGACACTTCCTGCACATGCTGCACGACAAGCCGCCGAAGGAGCTGCACAGGAAGAGCCTCGACACGACCCTGATTCTCTACGCCGAGCATGAGTTCAACGCGTCCACGTTTGCGGCACGCGTCATTACCGGCACGTTGTCTGACATGCATTCGGCGGTGACCGGCGCGATCGGTGCATTGCGCGGGCCGCTGCACGGCGGCGCCAACGAAGCCGCAATGGAGCTGATCTCGAAATTCGCTTCACCCGAAGAGGCGGTCAAGGGCGTGCACGAAATGCTGGCGCGTAAAGACCTGATCATGGGCTTCGGGCACCGCGTTTACACGACCTCGGATCCGCGCAATGCCGTCAACAAGAAGATGTCGAAGGCGCTTGCCGCCGACGTCGGCAACACCACACTGTACCCGGTTTCCGAAGCGGTCGAAAAGGTCATGTGGGACGAAAAGAAACTGTTCGCCAACGCCGATTTCTTCGCCGCCAGCGTGTACCACTTCATGGGCATACCGACATACCTGTTCACGCCGATATTCGTCTGCTCACGCATAACGGGCTGGGCCGCTCACATCATGGAGCAGCGCGCCAACAACAAGCTCATTCGACCGGCTGCCGATTACATCGGCCCCGGCCTGCAACAATGGGTCCGCATCGAGGACCGATAGGAAATAGTCATGTCAACGATCGATATACGTTCGGCGAAACGCGCCGACTGGGATCAGGCGCTCGTCGATATCGCAGACTACGTCTGCGATTACGAGATCGGCAGCGAGCTCGCCTTCGAAACCGCGCATTACTGCCTGATGGATACGCTGGCCTGCGGCTTCCAGGCCCTCGATTACCCCGCCTGCACCAAGTTGCTGGGCCCTGTCGTGCCCGGGGCGACGCTGGCCGGCGGCGCCCGCGTGCCGGGCACCTCCTACGAACTCGACCCGGTACTGGCGGCGTTCAACATCGGTGCGATGAATCGCTGGCTCGACTTCAACGACACCTGGCTGGCCGCGGAGTGGGGACACCCGTCCGACAACCTCGGCGGCATACTCGCTGTCGCGGACTACCTGAGTCGCCAGGCGCGCGCCGCGGGCAAGGAGCCGCTCACGATGAAGGACGTACTGAGCGCCGCGATCAAGGCACATGAGATCCAGGGCGTGCTGGCCCTCGAGAACAGCTTCAACCGGGTCGGCCTCGATCACGTATTGCTGGTGCGTGTCGCCTCGACCGCCGTCGTCACGCGCATGCTCGGCGGCGATCGCGAGAAGGTGCTGAATGCCGTCTCCAACGCGTGGATCGATGGCTGTTCATTGCGCACCTACCGTCACGCGCCAAACACCGGTTCCCGCAAGAGCTGGGCAGCCGGCGATGCGACCAGTCGCGCGGTGCGGCTCGCGCTCATCGCCATGACCGGCGAGATGGGTTACCCGTCGGCGCTGTCGGCGAAGACATGGGGCTATTACGACGTGCTTTTCAAGGGCAAGGAATTCAAATTCCAGCGGTCTTACGGCAGCTACGTGATGGAAAATATCCTCTTCAAGATTTCGTTCCCGGCCGAGTTCCATTCGCAGACCGCGGTCGAAGCCGGCATGACGCTGCATCCCGAGGTCAGGGATCGCATAGACGACATCGAAAAGGTGGTCATCGAAACGCAGGAAGCGGGCGTTCGCATCATCGACAAGACGGGACCGCTGGATAATCCGGCGGATCGCGATCACTGCATCCAGTACATGGTGGCGGTACCGCTGATTTTCGGTCGCCTGACCGCCGCCGACTACGAGGACTCCGTGGCGAGCGACCCGCGCATCGATGAACTGCGCGACAAGATGACGGTCAAAGAAAACCAGCAGTACACCAAGGACTATTTCGATCCCGAGCTGCGCTACATCGGTAACGCGGTACAGGTTTTCTTTAAGGACGGCAGCAGCACCGACCGCATCGAGGTTCACTTCCCGATCGGCCATCGCGAACGCCGCGAGGAGGGCATTCCGGTGCTGAAACAGAAATTCGTCGACAGCGTCTCGCCGAAGCTCGCGGCAAAACAATGGGCCGACCTCAACGTGCTGTGCAGCGACCGCGACAGGCTCGCCGCAACGGCGGTGGACGACTTCATGGCTCTGCTCGTTGCGTGACGCCTACTACCGGTAGGAGCGGCCACTGGCCGCGACCGATGTTTCACGGTGTTGCGCGTTGCCTGAGCAATAGCACCTGTAGGAGCGGCCACTGGCCGCGACCGATGTTTCACGGTGTTGCTCGTTGCCTGAGCAATAGCACCTGTAGGAGCGGCCACTGGCCGCGACCGCGGTCGACAATTTCATGGAGGTGCTTGTTGCATGGCCGATAATACCGAAAGGTTCGTGCTTCGGTCCGCGACACCAACAAGCAGCCTGACGGCTGCCGCGTTGCTTCGCGGCCTGGGGGCCGCTCCTACAGGTTCGTCGCAACGACGATGGACGGCGTGGACTGGAAAGCCGCGGGCCGCGCCGGCGCATCGTGAAGCAGGCTGGCGCCTGCCGCGTTGCTTCGCGGCCTGGGGGCCGCTCCTACTGGCCGTTCTGGTGATGCCCGTGGCGTTCGCCGAGGTGGATCGGCGCACCCTCAACAATGGCGAGCTGATTCTCGAAGACATACCCGAAATCCCGGTCGACGTGATCGTGGATCTCATGCGCTATCAAAACATTCGTGCGGCCGGTTTTCGAGCATTCACCGCGGACGGCAAAGGCATCTACGTTTCCACCGGCTTTGGCGACGTGGACTCGCTGCACCGCGTTGACATGCCGGGAGGCGCGCGCAACCAGATCACCTTTTATCGTGAGCCGGTCAGCGGTGTTATACGCCGGCCCGGCAGCGTCGAGCTGTTTTTCACGCGCGATGCAGGCGGCAACGAGTTCGCGCAGGTTTTCGAATTCGATCCGGCAACCGGCGAGGCGACCATGCTGACCGACGGCGAATCGCGAAATGATGCCGTCATCTGGGATCGGCGCGGCACGCGCATGGCCTACCAGAGCACCCGGCGCAACGGCACATCGAACGATATCTGGGTCATGGATCCGGCCGAGCCGGCAAAGGCCAGTATCGTGCTGGAGTCACCCGATGGCAGCTGGTGGGGTCCCGCGGAGTTTTCCGCCGGCGGCAGCAAGCTGCTGGTGGGCAACTTCATCAGCATTACCGATTCGCGCGTGTATCTGCTGGACCTCGATTCGGGCGATCTGGTCCTTGTCGCGGGCGGCACGGGCGACAGCAGCGCCAACGTGCCTGTCGCCTTCGACGATCATGCCAACGGCCTGTGGCTGATCACCGACCAGGGCAGCGAGTTCAGTCAGCTCGCCTGGCAGGCTGCCGTGCCCGGCGCCAAGCCCGTGATTGTGACCGGCGACATACCCTGGAGCGTATCGAGCGCAACCATCAGTCATGACCGCCGCCGTATCGCGTTCGTGACCAACGAAGATGGCACGTCACGCGTCTACCTGCTGGACACCCGGTCGCGGGAGTATCGACGAATCGAGAGCATTCCCACGGGGCTGGCCTTCGGCATCACCTTCAGCCCCGACGACCGCCAGCTGGGCATGACGCTGAACTTCACGCAATCGCCGAGCGATGCGTTCGTGCTCGAGCTGGGCGAGCAGCCGCTGGACTACGGCGAGCTGACGCGCTGGACCACCAGCGAGGTCGGCGGTCTCGATACGAGCGCATTCCGCACGCCGGAGCTGATTCGCTACCCGACTTTCGACAAGGTCGGCGAGGCGCCCCGGGAAATCCCGGCCTGGATCTACAAGCCGCCCGGCAGCGGGCCGTTCCCGGTGATCATCTCGATTCACGGTGGGCCCGAGAGCCAGGCACGTCCGTCGTTCAGCGCCACCTACCAGATGTGGCTCGACAAGCTCGGCGTTGCCGTTATTCAGCCGAACGTGCGCGGATCGCGGGGTTATGGCAAGACCTACCTGGGCCTGGACAACGGTTTCGGGCGAGAGGACTCGGTCAGGGACATCGGCGCGCTGCTCGACTGGATCGAGACCCGGGACGACCTGGATCCGGAGCGCGTCGCGGTTTACGGCGGCAGCTATGGCGGCTACATGGTGCTGGCGAGCGCGGTGCACTACAGCGACAGGCTAAGAGCGGCCGTCGATATCGTCGGCATCAGCAACTTCGTGACTTTCCTCGAGAACACGCAGAGCTACCGCCGCGACCTGCGGCGCGCCGAGTACGGAGACGAGCGTGATCCGGCCATGCGTGCGTATCTTCAGAAGATCAGCCCGCTGAACAACGTGGAGAAGATTCGCGTGCCGCTGTTTGTCGTGCAGGGCCAGAACGATCCGCGCGTGCCGGTGACGGAATCCGAACAGATGGTCGCGGCACTGCGCGAGCTGGGACAATCCGTCTGGTACATGAATGCGCTCAACGAGGGGCACGGCTACCGCAAGCGCGCCAACCGTGACGCCTACCAGCAGGCGATGATTCTGTTTTTCAGGGAACACCTCGTCGATAGCGACTAGTGTCCTGTCCGGTTAGTTCGCATAATTCCAGCGCGCTGTACAAGGCGTGTGGCAAGGCGCGTTCCGCCGGCAATGGCCCGGCCCTTGTCAAGGAACGCAACACGGCCACAGGCCTTGTACGGCGCGCCCTTCGGGAGCCCCGAAAACGCGCAATGCCATCGTTGCATCGCTTGCCAAGGTCTCGACATTGGCGGCGCAATGCGCCTTGTCCTTGCGCCTTTTGGGGGCTCTGAAATCATGCGAACTAACCGGACAGGACACTAGCACATGAGCGTGCGCACAGACGACATCGAATCGGCGATCGCCGCGCTCGACCAGGCATTTCCCGCCGCGGCGGCCGAAAAGCTGGCGGCGTTGCTGATCGAGCTCGAGCGCTGGAACCGCCGCGTCAACCTGACCGCCATCCGGGAGCCGGGCGCGATGGTGTCCGCGCATCTGCTGGACAGCCTGGTCGCGCGGCCGCTGCTGTCCGGCGAGACGGTACTGGACGTCGGCACGGGCGCCGGGTTCCCGGGCCTGCCGCTGGCGATCGTGGAGCCGGCACGCCAGTTCACGCTGCTCGACAGCAATAACAAGAAGATCCAGTTCGTACGGCACGCCGCGGGTTTGCTCGGCCTGGACAACGTCGAGACCGTCAAAGGCAGAGGCGAGGACTATGCACCCGGCCGGCGCTTTGATACCGTGATTGCACGGGCGTTGGCCGCTTTGCCGCGTCTCGTCGAAATTGCAGGGCATCACGTAGGAGAGGACGGGGTGTTTGTGGCGCTGAAAGGGCGCTACCCGGCAGAAGAACTCGAACAGATGAGCAACACACCATGGAGTCACGTCGTGACGGAACTCAAGGTGCCTGGCCTGCAGCAGGGGTCGAGGCATGCGGTGTTGTTGCGGCGAAAGTAATCTCCGACAGACGGATCAGGCTGGACGCATGACGCGAATTATTGCCGTGGCAAATCAGAAAGGCGGGGTCGGCAAGACCACCACCTGCGTCAACCTTGCCGCGTCGCTCGCCGCGACGCAGCGGCGGGTGCTGCTCGTCGACATGGATCCGCAGGGTAATGCCACGATGGGTTGCGGCATCAACAAGATGGAGATCGAGAATTCGACCTGCGACGTGCTGCTCGGCGACGCAACGGCGGCCGATACGATCATCTCGGCGCCGGAAGGCGACTTCGCCGTGTTGCCCGGCAACGAGAACCTGACGCTCGCGGAGGTCGCGTTGCTGCAGGAAATCGGCCGGGAGATGAAGCTCAAGAAAGCGCTGGCGCCGGTGGCCGGCCTCTACGACTTCATACTGATCGACTGTCCCCCGTCGATAAACATGCTGACCATCAATGCGCTGGCGGCCGCCGACGGCGTGCTCATTCCCATGCAGTGCGAGTACTACGCGCTGGAAGGCCTGAGCTCGCTGTTGAACACCATCGAGCAGGTGCGCGACTCGGTCAATCCGGAACTCGAGATGTACGGCATCCTCAGAACCATGTTTGACCCCCGCGTAAACCTGTCGAACGAGGTGTCGATGCAGCTCATCGAACACTTCGATCGCAAGGTATTCCGTACCATCGTGCCGAGGAACATCCGGCTCGCCGAGGCACCGAGTTTCGGTCGACCGGTGCTGCTGCACGATCGTTCGTCGCGCGGTGCCATTGCCTACCTGGCGCTGGCCGGCGAGGTGCTGCGGCGCGAGGACGCACGCGTGGCCGAGGCCGTATAGGGATATCCAATGAATGCAAAAAAGAAACGCCTGGGCCGTGGCCTGGATGCACTGCTCAGCAAGCCCGCGGAGCGTCGGGACAATAGTGGCGGGCGGGACACCCTGCAACAGATTCCGGTAGAGCTGCTGCAGCGCGGCCAGTATCAGCCGCGCGTCGACATGCGGCAGGATTCGCTGGAAGACCTGGCAAACTCGATCAAGGCACAGGGTGTCGTGCAACCGATCGTTGCGCGGCCCATTGCGAAGACGGGCGGAACGCAGCGTTACGAAATCGTCGCGGGCGAGCGCCGCTGGCGTGCCGCGCAGCTCGCCGGCCTCGCGGAAATCCCGGCGGTGATTCGCGAGGTAGCGGATGAGTCGGCCATCGCGATGGCGCTCATCGAGAATATTCAGCGCGAAGACCTCAACCCGCTGGAGGAGTCGCGGGCACTCGATCGGCTCATTCGTGAGTTCGACCTGACGCACGCCGAGGCCGCTACCGCCGTCGGCCGCTCCCGTGCGTCCGTCAGCAATCTCCTCAGGCTGCAGGAGCTTTCCGAGAAAGTGAAGCCGCTGCTCGAGCAGCGACAGCTCGAAATGGGGCATGCGCGGGCCTTGCTGTCGATTTCCGACGCGACACAGCAGTTCGATGCGGCGCGCCAGGTCGTCAAGAAAGGTCTTTCCGTTCGTGAGACCGAGAAGCTGGTCAGGCACATGCTGGCGGCCCCGAAGAGCAAGCCCCCCGCCCGGGCTGCCGCCGTCGATGCGGACATCCGGCGCCTCGAAATCGAGGTCTCGGAGAAGCTGGGCGCCAAGGTGCGCGTGGATCACACGAAAAAGGGCGCCGGCAAGCTCGTTATCAGCTACAACAACCTCGATGAGCTGGACGGCATCCTGAAGCACATCCGCTAACGGCTTTGCGGCCCCGGCGGGCGACCCGATGCCGCGACAATTCGAACCCCTGTAGGAGCGGCCCTTGGCCGCGAAGCGCAGCGGCAGCCGTCAGGCTGCAATTTCCCACCCGGCCCCCGTTCGCCGCCCCGACAATTCGAGCCACCTGTAGGAGCGGCCCTTGGCCGCGAAGCGCAGCGGCAGCCGTCAGGCTGCTAATTCCCATCCCTCCCGATACCCGCCGCAAGGACCCCTTCGTCGCCTGCAAGAAATCCCAAACGGCGACATCTTGTGCCGTTGCCGCACGCCACAGCAGAATCGCCCCAAGCCCTGAAAAATAACCAAAAAACACCGTTATTGGCGGGGTTTCGTGTTGCCTTGCCGTGGGGGTGACACTATAATGCGCACGCGATTTACAGGCCCGCCTGGAAATACCAAAACCTTGAAGCGCCACCAGCCGCCGGTCAAACCGATGGACGTGGCGTTTTTAGTGCCGGAGGCATACGACATCAAATCGGTGATGCTGAAAATGCTGGCGGCACAGGCGGGTGTTGGTGTGGTCATGGCTGCGGTCGCCTGGCGCTTTTTCGGAGATGTGGCCGGGTACTCGGCGCTGCTGGGAAGCCTGGTCTGCGTCCTTCCGAACGCTTTCCTGGCGCTACGGCTGGCGCTGCCGCGCCGGGATCCGGGCGCCCAGGCGCTGGTCCGGGCAGCCTACCTGGGTGAGTTGGGAAAACTGGCGATGACCGTGTTGATGTTTGTCCTGGTCTTTACGCTGGTACGGCCGCTTTCGGCGGCAGCGTTGTTTGCAACATTTATTGCGACGCAGCTGGTGACCCTGTCGGGTTTCCTGATGCAGAGCGAACAGGAACTGGAAGCGAGTAACAGAAATGGCAGCTGAGGGCGGACACGGCGCAAAGACGTCAAGCGAGTACATCTCCCATCACCTGCAGAACCTGCAGGTCTGCAAGACAGACAGCGGCGAGTGGGTGTGGAATCAGTGCGCCGGCAATCCGATGGCCGTCAACGTCGATTCGATGTTCTGGTCACTGCTGCTGGGCCTGGTATTCGTCCTGCTGTTCCGGGGTGTCGCGAAGAAATCATCGGCCGGCAAACCGAGCAAATTTCAGGCTTTCGTCGAAATCATCGTCGAGTTCGTCGATAGCAGCGTCAAGGATACGTTTCACGGCACCAGCCGCCTGATCGCCCCACTGGGCTTAACGATCTTCATGTGGGTGTTCCTGATGAACCTCATGGACCTGATCCCGGTCGACTGGATTCCGCTCGCGGCGGGCGCGGCGGGCATTCCGTACATGAAGGTCGTGCCTACCACTGACGTCAACGTTACCTTTGGCATGTCGATCGCCGTATTTTTCCTGATCATTTTCTACACTATCAAGAACAAGGGCGTCACAGGGTTCATCGGCGAACTGACGCTGCATCCGATCGCGCCGCCGACCAAGGGTCTCGGACTGATAGCGGCACCCTTTATTATCGCGTTCAATTTCATCCTCGAGAGTGTCGCACTGCTGGCCAAGCCGGTTTCACTGTCACTTCGACTGTTCGGCAACATGTTCGCCGGCGAATTGATTTTTATCCTGATCGCGTTGCTCGGAATCTGGCAGCTGCCGCTGCACTTCGGCTGGGCTGTTTTCCACATCCTTATCGTGACGCTGCAGGCCTTTATTTTCATGATGCTGACCATAGTCTATTTAAGCCTGGCGTCGGAATCGCATTGATTATTTCTTTATTGACTTCAACACGTTGTAACTAACACCCCCTGGGAGAAACTGATGGAAACTGTTATTGGCATGACGGCAATCGCTGTCGCACTTTTGATCGGCCTCGGCGCACTCGGCGTTGGTATCGGAATGGGCCTTCTGGGTGGCCGCTTCCTCGAAGGCGCTGCGCGTCAGCCTGAGCTGGCACCGATGCTGCAGACGAAGATGTTCATCGTCGTCGCGCTGCTCGACGCCGTAGCGATGATCGGTGTTGGTATCGCGCTGTTCTTCGCTTTCGCCAATCCGTTCATCGGCCAGCTGCAAACGGCTACCGGCGGTTAAAGACCTTTCCTTGCTGTAGGAGGCCGCCCTGGCGGGCGACCGATCGCGCGCCGGGGCGCGCTCCTACAGTGAATCTCAGAATGCTGCGAGGAGCATTACGTGGATATCAACATGACTCTCCTGGGCCAGACGATCGCGATGGTCGTGTTCGTCTGGTTCTGCATGAAGTTCATCTGGCCGCCGCTGATGGCGGCGCTCGAAGAACGCCAGGCAAAAATCGAGGAAGGCCTCGCCGCGGCGGACAAGGGGCAGGAGTCCCTAGTACGTGCTGCCGCTGAAGCCGACGAGATCGTCGCGGAAGCCCGCAAGCAGGCCACCGGCATTCTCGACCAGGCACATGCCCGTGCGAACGAAATCGTTGCGGACGGCAAGGCCGACGGCACCAAGGAGCGTGAACGTCAGCTGGCAGCCGCCAGGGCGGAGATCGAGCAGGAAGCCAACCGCGCGCGCGAGGAGCTGCGTGGCCAGGTATCGGCAATTGCCATTGCCAGCGCCGAGAAGATCCTGAATCGCGAGATCGACGGCAAGGCACACGAAGACATACTGGGCCGGCTCGCCCAGGAACTCTGATCAAGCGCTGCAACGAGAACAGGACGCGGAGAAGGAAGTGGCCGACAACAACACAGTAGCGAGACCTTACGCGCAGGCGATCTTCGAGATTGCCGAGGGCGCGGGGGCGCTTACCGAGTGGTCGGAGTCGCTCGCCGTTGCCGGCCAGCTGCTTGCCGATCGCGATCTTGTCGAGTACCTCGGCGATCCGGCATTCAGCGACGAACGGCGCCTCGAGTTCCTTGCCGGGTTGTTCGAAAAAGCCGGCAGCCCGAAGCTCGCCGGCGGCGACAGCAAAGGCACGAATTTTCTGAAGCTGCTTATCGAGAACGATCGCGTAGCGGTATTGCCGGAGATCTCGACGCACTTCGAGGCAATGAAGGCGAAGGTCGAGAACAGCGTCGATGCCGTTGTCACCTCGGCTGTTGCGCTCAGCGACGCGCAGCTCAGCCAGATGGCGGATTCCCTACGCAAGCGACTCGGCCGCGACGTACGCATCACAACAGAATTAGACGAGACGCTCATCGGCGGTGCAGTGATACGCGCCGGTGATGTTGTTATTGATGGGTCACTGCGCGCCAGGCTCGAAGGCCTCGCGAACGCATTGACCAAATAGAGAGGAAAACGAAATGGCACTCAAAGCTTCTGAAATCAGCACGCTGATTAAAGAGCGCATCGAGAACTTCGAGGCATCCGCGGAAGCGCGTGACGTCGGAACCGTTATTGCGGTAACCGACGGTATCGTTCGCATTTACGGTCTCGCCGACGCACGCTACGGCGAAATGCTCGAGTTCCCGAAGAACACCTTCGGCATGGCGCTTAACCTCGAGCAGGACTCGGTCGGCGCGGTCGTCCTCGGTGACTACAAGCATATTTCGGAAGGCGACACGGTAAAGACAACCGGGCGTATTCTCGAAGTGCCAATCGGCGACGCCCTGCTGGGTCGCGTTGTCGACTCGCTCGGTAACCCGATCGATGGCAAGGGCCCGATCGAAACCAGCCTGTCTTCGCCGATCGAAAAAGTAGCCCCGGGCGTTATCGAACGGCAGTCTGTAAGCCAGCCCGTGCAGACCGGCCTGAAGTCGATCGACTCAATGGTGCCCATCGGCCGCGGACAGCGCGAGCTCATCATTGGTGACCGGCAGACCGGCAAGACCGCCGTTGCCGTCGACACGATCATCAACCAGCGCGGCACTGGTATCAAATGCATCTACGTTGCCATCGGCCAGAAGGCTTCGTCCATCGCTGGCGTGGTGAGAAAGCTCGAAGAAGAAGGCGCGATGGATCACACGATCGTCGTTGCCGCTGGCGCCGCCGACAGCCCGGCGATGCAGTACATCGCGCCGTACTCGGGTGCCTCGATGGGAGAATATTTCCTCGACAAGGGCGAAGATGCGCTGATTATTTTCGACGACCTGACCAAGCAGGCCTGGGCGTATCGCCAGGTGTCATTGCTGCTGCGTCGTCCGCCGGGCCGCGAAGCGTATCCCGGTGACGTTTTCTACCTGCACTCTCGCCTGCTCGAGCGCGCATCGCGCGTCAATGCGGAATACGTCGAGAAGGTATCGGGCGGCAAGGTCAAGGGCAAGACGGGTTCGATGACGGCGCTGCCGATCATAGAGACGCAGGCCGGTGACGTATCCGCGTTCGTACCGACCAACGTGATCTCTATTACGGACGGCCAGATCTTCCTCGAGACCGACCTGTTCAACGCGGGCATCCGCCCGGCCATCAACGCGGGACTCTCGGTATCGCGAGTGGGCGGTGCGGCGCAGACCAAGATCATCAAGAAGCTCGGCGGCGGCGTGCGACTGGCGCTTGCCCAGTACCGCGAGCTGGCGGCATTCGCACAGTTTGCGTCCGACCTCGACGCCGCGACGCGCGCGCAGCTGGAGCGCGGCGAGCGCGTTACCGAGCTCATGAAGCAAAAGCAGTACTCGCCGTTGTCGGTGGCGGAGATGGCGTTGTCGCTGTTTGCGGCGAACGAGGGTTACCTGGACAAGGTCGCGGTTGCGAAGATCGTCGATTTCGAGTCGGCGCTGCACGACTTCGCGCGGGCGAACAACCAGACCGACCTCGACACCATTAACGAGACCGGCGATTACAATGACGACATCGTGGCCTCGCTGACAGCGATCTGCGATTCATTCGCAAAGAAAGGCGCTTATTGATCGCGCGCCAGGGCGCGCTCCTACAGGGCGCGACGAAGAGGCGAAGCACGACAGGATATTGTAGGAGCGCGCCCCGGCGCGCGACAGAAGAGCAGGATAAAGACGGCAGCAAACGACAGGATATTGTAGGAGCGCGCCCCGGCGCGCGACAGAAGAGCAGGATAAAGACGGCAGCAAACGACAGGATATTGTAGGAGCGCGCCTCCCCATGCGGGGACAATGCCGGCGCGCGACAACACGAATAGGAAAGACATGTCAGGCGAAAAGGAAATCCGCACAAAGATCGCTTCTGTCAAGAACATGCAGAAGATCACCAGTGCGATGGAAAAAGTCGCGGCGAGCAAGATTCGCAAGGCGCAGAAGCAGATGGAGGCATCGCGCCCCTATGCCGAGCGCATTCGTCGCGTGATCGGGCACCTGTCGCATGCCAATCCCGACTACAAGCACCCGTTCCTGACCGAACGCGACGCAAAACGCGTGGGCTACATCGTCATCTCCACGGACCGGGGCCTTTGTGGCGGTCTCAACGCCAACCTCTTCAAGAGCATGATCGGCGAAATCGCAAAATGGCAGGGCGACCAGGTTGAAGTCGACCTGGCCCTGGTCGGCGCCAAAGCGGTGGCGTTTTTCCGCCGGATGGGCGGCAAGGTCGTCGGTACGGCAACACACCTGGGTGACAAGCCAAGCATCAACGATCTTATCGGCGCCATCAGCATCATGCTGAAGTCCTACGGCAAGGGGACAATCGATCGCCTGTATCTCATCAACAACGAATTCGTCAACTCGATGACGCAGCGACCGGTCGTCACGCAGCTGTTGCCGGCCAGCGGCGTCAGCGATGACGCCGAAACGCTTCAGGAACATTGGGACTATATCTACGAACCCGATGCCGGCGAGCTGCTCGATGACGTGCTGATGCGCTACATCGAGTCGCAGGTCTACCGCGGAGCGGTCGAGAACTTCGCCTGCGAAATGGCGGCGAAAATGGTCGCGATGAAGTCGGCAACGGACAACGCCGGCGAAATCATCGAAGGCCTGCAGCTGCAGTACAACAAGGCTCGGCAGGCAGCGATCACGCAAGAGATTTCAGAAATCGTCGGCGGCGCAGCCGCCGTTTCAGGCTAATCACATCAATGGTTAATTTTATGGGCGGCATCGCCGTTCAACTGGGCTAAGGAAAAGAGATGAGCACCGGAACTACTGTGCAGGTAATTGGCGCTGTCGTGGACGTAAGGTTCCCGGCGGGCCAGATCCCGAAGATATACGACGCATTGGTCATCGATGATGCGGATATCACGCTCGAGGTTCAGCAGCAGCTGGGCGATGGCGTGGTCCGAACGATTGCCATGGGCTCGTCGGAGGGCCTGAAGCGCGGCATGGACGTCACCAGTACGGGTGGCCCGATATCGGTACCGGTCGGCGAGAAGACGCTGGGTCGTATCATGGACGTGCTCGGCCGGCCGATCGACAATGCCGGCGCAATCGGCGAGGAAATTCGTCTGCCGATTCATCGCAAGCCACCGTCCTACGAGGACCAGGCAGCGACGACGGAGCTCCTCGAGACCGGCATCAAGGTCGTCGACCTCATCATGCCAATCTCCAAGGGCGGTAAAGTCGGACTGTTCGGCGGCGCCGGCGTTGGCAAGACCGTGACGCTGATGGAACTGATCAACAACATCGCCAAGGAACACGGTGGTTACTCCGTGTTCGCCGGTGTTGGCGAACGTACCCGCGAGGGCAACGACTTCTTTCACGAGATGACCGAGTCGGGCGTTATCGACAAGGTGTCGCTGGTTTACGGCCAGATGAACGAGCCTCCCGGCAACCGTCTGCGCGTCGCATTGACCGGCCTGACGATGGCGGAGGCCTTCCGCGACGAAGGCCGCGACGTACTGATGTTCATCGACAACATCTACCGCTACACGCTGGCCGGAACCGAGGTGTCCGCGCTGCTCGGCCGCATGCCGTCGGCCGTTGGCTACCAGCCGACGCTGGCCGAGGAAATGGGCATCCTGCAGGAGCGCATCGCCTCGACCAAAACCGGTTCGATCACCTCCTTCCAGGCGGTGTATGTCCCTGCTGACGACCTTACCGACCCGTCGCCGGCAACGACCTTCGCTCACCTTGACGCAACGCTGGTACTGTCTCGCAACATCGCCGAACTCGGTATCTATCCGGCCGTGGATCCGCTCGACTCGACCTCGCGAATCCTCGATCCGCTCGTTATCGGCCAGGAACACTATGACTGCGCGCGTGGCGTACAGGCCGTGTTGCAGCGTTACAAGGAGCTGCAGGACATTATCGCGATTCTCGGCATGGACGAACTGTCCGAGGAAGACAAGCAGATCGTGAACCGGGCGCGCAAGATCCAGCGCTTCCTGTCGCAGCCGTTCTTCGTCGCCGAGGTATTCACGAACTCACCGGGCAAGTACGTGACGCTCGCAGAAACCATTCGTGGCTTCAACGGCATCGTAAACGGTGACTACGACCACATCCCGGAACAGGCCTTCTACATGGTCGGCACGATCGACGAGGCCGTGGCCAACGCCGAGAAGTTCCAGTAACAGTGTAGCTGTAGGAGCGGCCACTGGCCGCGACAAACAGAGCAAACAAGGACGCACCAAAATGGCCACCATCAACGTCGACATCGTATCCGCAGAGGGCGAGATTTTTTCTGGCGAAGCCGGAATGGTGTTCGCGCCGGCGAAAATGGGTGAGGTCGGTATTGCACCGCGTCATGCGCCGATGCTGACGGCGTTGAAGCCGGGCGAGGTTCGCGTCCAGGATGCGGAAGGCAAGGAGCTGAGCTTCTACATCACGGGCGGCATGCTGGAAGTACAGCCGACACAGGTGACCGTGCTGGCCGACACCGCACTGCGCGGCGACCAGCTCGACGAAGCCGCAGCGCTGGCCGCGCAACAGCATGCCGAAGAGGCACTCAGGGGCGCTTCGCTGGAGACTGACGTCGCACGCGCCCAGGCGGAGCTCGAAGAAGCCCGCGCCCGTTATCGTGCCGCGCAGAAGCTGAAAGGCAAGCGATAACGTTCCTGCAGGAGCGGCCACAGGCCGCGATCCGATACGCATAACGTCGTCCCATCGGACGCGACCCGATACGCATAACGTCCTTCGATCGAATGCCTGTAGGAGCGGCCACTGGCCGCGACCGGGTACGCTGCACCCCGTGGTCGAGCCGGATGCCATGTAGCGGCCTTGCGGCCGCCGCTGCGCTTCGCGCCCATTGGGCGCACCTACAAAGGATTGCTATTCTGCCGGATACCTGTAGGAGCGCGCCCCGGCGCGCGACCATGCTACCGCTGGCGATAACCCCAGGAGCCGATGATGCGTGTCTCCGGCTTGTGGCGCCGCAGGTTTTTGCGCCGCCAGTGCTGAAAATCGTCCCGCCGTAATTCCGCGGGCAGCTGCCAATGCCTGCGTCCGAAGTAATGCGCCGTGTACTCGTCCAGATAGCCGGCGTCGCGCACAACGATCAGGGTGTCGAGATAGTCGTCCATGGCACCGAGATGCTGCAAACGCTGCTCCTCCCAGGTCGCGAGCAGGTGTCGGCGCGAAGTCAGCTCGCAGCCGTAATTGCTGACCCTCGCCGGAGCCTCGCCGTCTGCCTCCAGCTGGCAGGCGCTTTTCATCAGGCTGTAGGCCACCCAGCTCTGCAACACCGGATTGTCGTCCTGCAAAGCCTGCGGTGCGAGGTAGAACGAGTCGCCGTCCGTGACGCCGTCGCGGGTGTAGATCTCGCTGTTGCACGCGGTGAGCATCAGGAGCGACAGAATAGCGAGATTTCGCATGCCGCCAAGCATACGCCAGGATCATTAACGAGACCTGAAGCAAGTTCGCACTCCGGCACTTCATGTATCATGCGCAGGCCACGAATTCCGGAGACCGCCGCTTGGGCCTGAGCATCATAATTCTCGCCGCTGGACAGGGAACGCGCATGCGCTCCGACCAGCCCAAGGTGCTGCAGCCCCTCGCCGGCAAACCACTGCTGTCGCATGTGCTGGAATGCTCGAAAAGGCTGCGACCGGACGATATTTGTATCGTTTACGGCCATGGTGCCGAGACGGTCCGGGCCACCTATGCGGACGAGACCCTGCGATGGGCCCTGCAGGCCGAGCAGCTGGGCACCGGTCACGCGATGCAGCAGGCGATGCCCGGGACCCCGGAGGATAATCGTGTGCTGGTCCTGTTTGGCGACGTGCCGCTGCTGATGCCGGAAACCCTGTCGGTTCTGCTCGGCGAGACGCCGGACACCGACATGGCGGTCCTGACCGTCGACATGGACGATCCGACCGGCTACGGCCGTATTATTCGTCAGCGCGGCAGCGTCAGCTGTATCGTCGAGGAAAAGGATGCCGGCGCCGACGAAAAGGCCGTGAAGGAGATCAACACGGGCGTATTGCTGTGCCCGGCAGCAAGACTCAAGCGCTGGCTGAAAGATCTCAGTAACGACAACGCGCAGGGCGAGTATTATCTGACTGACGTCATAGCGATGGCCGTGAACGACAGGGTGACCGTACACGGAATCAAGGCAGGCAGCCCGGTGGAGGTAATGGGTATCAACGACAAGAAACAGCTGGCGCAGGCCGAGCGGGCATTGCAGGCGCGTCTTGTAGACGAGCTCATGAAAGAAGGCGTCGGTTTTGCCGATCCGGCGCGAGTCGATATTCGGGGCACGCTGAAGTGTGGCAAGGACGTCTTCATCGACGTCAATGCGGTATTCGAAGGTAACGTCGAGCTTGGCGATGGCGTCAGGATCGAGTCGAATAACCTGATACGCGACAGCCGCCTCGGCGCAGGCACCGTCATCCATCCCAACTGCCACATCGAGGCCTCGAGCACGGGGACGGACTGCGAGATCGGGCCGTTCGCACGCATGCGTCCCGGCGCGGCGCTCGCCAACAAGGTCAAGGTCGGCAACTTTGTCGAAATCAAGAAAAGCACGGTCGACGATGGCAGCAAGGTGAATCACCTGACTTATATCGGCGATACCGAGATCGGAAAGGGCGTCAATGTTGGCGCGGGAACGATTACCTGCAACTACGATGGTGCCAACAAGTACAAGACGAAGATTGGTGACGGTGCGTTTATCGGCTCTGGCGTGCAGCTGGTTGCGCCGGTCGAAATCGGTAAGGACGCCACTATCGGTGCAGGTTCGACCATCACGAAAGACGCACCGGACGAGCAGCTGACCCTGGAGCGTTCCAAGCAGATCAGTGTGCGCGGCTGGAAGAAGCCGGTTAAGAAAGGAAGCTAGTTTATGTGTGGAATTGTTGGCGCGATTGCCGAAAGAAATATTGTCCCGATCCTGATAGAGGGTCTGCGTCGACTCGAGTATCGCGGCTACGATTCGGCCGGTGTTGCTGTTGTCGGCGACGATGGCAAAATCGGCTTGTGTCGCACTACCGGCAAAGTTGCCGAGCTGGCTGAAAAGCTTTCCGACTCTCCGTTGCGCGGACGAATCGGGGTCGCGCACACGCGCTGGGCGACGCATGGCGGCGTTACAGAGAACAATGCCCATCCACACCTCTCAGGTGACCGCGTTGCTGTCATCCATAACGGCATCATCGAAAATTTCCAGCCGATCAAGGACGAACTTGTTGCGAAGGGCTATGAGTTCCGATCAGAGACAGACACCGAAGTTGCGGCACACCTCGTACATGACTTCCTGACTCAGGGCGACAATCTGCTTGAAGCGGTGGGCAAGTCCGTCAAACAGTTCCAGGGCGCTTTTGCGTTGTTGGTTATCGATTCGGAAGATCCGGAGCGCATTGTGGTCAGCCGCGTGGCAAGTCCGCTGGTCATAGGGCTGGGGCTTGGCGAGAACTACGTGGCCAGCGGCGAGACCGCATTGTTGCCCGTTACGCAGCGATTCATCTATCTCGAGCAGGGCGATATCGCCGAAATAATGCGGGACCAGGTGAATATTTTCGACGCCGACGGAAATGTGGTAACGCGGGAGGTCCACGAGACGCAGCGGGACGCGGAAGCTGCTGAAAAAGGACCATACCGACACTACATGCTCAAGGAGATTTTTGAGCAACCCGCGGCACTGGCCGATACCCTGTACGGCAGGGTGACTAACCATCAGGTGCTGCCGCAGTCTTTGGGTCCCAAGGCGGCAGAGCTCCTCGATCAGGCCGAGCACGTTCACATCGTTGCCTGCGGCACCAGCTATCACGCCGGATGTGTCGCGAAGTACTGGATAGAATCACTAGCTGGCGTGCCCTGCCAGGTCGAAATCGCCAGTGAGTACCGCTATAGAAAAGTTGTAGTACCAAAAAATTCAATGTTCGTGACGCTGTCGCAGTCAGGTGAAACCGCCGACACCCTCGAGGCGCTGCGCATAGCCAAGAAGTCAGGCTATATCGGTACGCTGACGATCTGCAACAGTGCGCACAGCTCGATGGTGCGTGATTCCGACCTCGTCATGATGACGCAGGCAGGCCCCGAGATCGGCGTTGCGAGCACCAAGGCATTCACAACGCAGCTGTTGTCGGTGTTGCTGGTAACCTTGATGCTGGCGCGGCATCGCGGCCTCAGTGACGAGCGCGAAAGGGAATTTGTTGGACACATTTATCGTACGGCGTCTGCCTGTGAGCAGGCGCTGGAAATGAGCGACGAGCTTAAAGAACTCGCCGAAGACTTCTCCGACAAGCACCATACCTTGTTCCTCGGTCGCGGCCCGATGTGGCCCATCGCAATGGAGGGCGCACTCAAGCTCAAGGAGATTTCCTACATACATGCCGAGGCATACGCGGCGGGCGAACTAAAGCACGGTCCGCTCGCGCTGATTGACGAGGACATGCCTGTTGTTGTCGTAGCACCAAATAACGATTTGCTGGACAAGCTCAAATCGAACATGCAGGTGGTGCGGGCGCGCGGCGGTCAACTCTATGTATTTGCGGATAGTGCGTCAGGCATCGTTGCCGAGCCCGGCATGAAGGTCATCGCAATGCCGCATGCCGACCGGCTTATCGCACCAATCGTCTACACTGTTCCGCTGCAGCTTCTGTCCTATCATGTTGCGGTGTTGAAAGGCACCGACATTGATCAGCCACGCAACCTCGCGAAATCGGTAACGGTGGAGTAGGGATGGTTTGGGGCGACTTGTGTGAACGTACAAAAAAGTTTGTAAATAAGGCAAGCGAATTGTAAATAGCACGAGAAAGACTGTAATTAGTCGGAGTGAACCTCAGAGCTTAACTCCGTCACTTTCTGTAGTTTCGGCCGCTTAGCATTGTCACTTTTGATCGTAACTTATTGAAAACTCGCGGGCCGTGTCTCGGCCAATACTTACCGCTCGAGCTCCCTGGTCGTTTCCCGAAACTTGCCGCTCACGAACGGCCGCTTTCGGCGAATGGCTAGGTCTGCTATACCCTCAATACCGGCCGCTCGAACGGCTGTTTTCGGGGTATCATTGAGTTCCGCAAATGACCCGAAGCAGTCGTTCACGAATTACCGGCAAATTCCGTTTTCGAATACTAAATTGTAAGTCAAGTTGTCGAGAAAAATCGCCGCTGTCATTTCGCTGCTTTGACGTCTCTCTCGAATCCTGTGCCATAATGGCTCCATACTTTGTTACGGAACCGTAGAGGCTGCCCATGAAAAAATTCTCTGCCATTTTTGCAATGGTTATTGGTTCGATAGCGACACCGGCTGCGGCGTTGTATGACCCTGCGCCAGATTCAAATATAGCGCTCGCGCAAGGCGAATGGCATGGCGAGTTGACATACAACGACTACAGCAACCCGGGATCATTGGTTAGCATCCCGACCCGCATGTTCGCGGCGATGGGTTCTCCAGCAACGTTAGTCCTACAACTTACCTTCGATGACGGCCCTGGCAAGACCGTCTACTCGTACGAGAGTTTGACGTTTGAATTCTCTTCCGATCGCGTGAGCTGGACGTCTGGCGTTACCGAGCCTGAAGCGCTGGATGCAACGATCGTGGCGAACACACTCGAGGACGGTGTTAGAACGATAATTCTTGAGAGGCTCACTGAGGAAAAATTAGTCCGTTATACGCTCGAGCTTTCAGCGCAACAGTTTTCATTGGCGACGTATGAAGTGTCAGCCTCTGGCGATGCGACCTTCAGAAACAGATACCAGCTAACGCGCCTATAGAGGAAATAATGATTCGATCGATTGACTAAGGTCAAAGATTGACAATACTGAAATATTGCTACGATTTTTGAATCGGCAGCTCTTGGCCGAATTGAGACGGTCGCCAGAAATAGCAACGAGTGGCTCCTAAGCGTCGCATAGCAGCCGTTTGAATGATAGCGAGCCAAACAGGATGTCATGTTTCGAATCAACATTCTATTCACTAATTAGGCGACATCGAGGAGCGATATGGCTGGATATTCTGGAACGCCGCTTGCAAAAAAGCTCGGTATCAAAGAGGGGTATCGTGTTCGAACGAGCGGAGCCCCTAGTGACTATTTAGAGCTCGTCAATCCAGTACCGCCGAACGTAACAATCTCTAGTAGCATATCCAAAAGGATAGACCTGTGGCACATCTTTACGAAGTCATTCTCTGAGCTCCAGTCAAAACTTCCAACGCTGATGAGGGCTATTCAACCAGATGGCACAATCTGGGTATCCTGGCCAAAAAAATCATCCGGTGTTCCGTCCACTGTAACCGAGGATTCGATTCGCAAAATTGCGTTACCTTTGGGTTTGGTCGATGTTAAGGTTTGCGCGATCGACGAAATCTGGTCGGGTCTGAAACTAGTAGTGCGAAAAGAGCTTCGCAACTGACGCCTAACAATACGCCGCACCTGCCGATATGAATGGCCGCTCCTGGCCGAACTGAGCCGGTCGCCAGGAAGATGAACGAACGACTCCTAAGAGTCGCATAGCCGCCGGTCGAGCAAACTGAGGTAAAATGTCGGCTACTGACCCCAAGCGGCCGTCAAGACACTAAGTTTCTGAGATACTCTTACATAAATCCAAAGCAGACGTACTCGCGATGCTGACCACAGTTCGTAATATCGTTGGAATGATCTTGGTGGCATTGTCTTGCTTTATGTATGGCATCAAGGTTGATTCGGGCTGGTATTACAATTGGCTAGCACCATTGACATTCGCGATCGTAGGATTCTTTGCAATCGTTAGCAACGCGTTCCTCAAGACTTTTCTACATTTTTTGGCGGTTTGTCTCGGCTTAGTTCTAGTCCTATGGTTAGTCCTCGTACACCAATACGATAGTGGCATCGAGTTCTTCATCATGGTAATTCCAATCCTGTCGGCAAAGAGCAGTCTATTCCTGGTCACCTTCATCTCGGCCAGGGCAGTCTGGAACCGCTTTCGGGATCGCGCCAGCTAGATGACAAGCAACGCGAACCACTGGCCGCTTCTGGCCGAGGCTGTGTGAAAACTCTGCAGCGATTATAATCATGCTTTCCGGTACGAGTATGCACGATGAGCGGTTTTATCGAAGGCGAAGATCGCAACCAGGCAACCTTATTCCCCGAACGTATTGACGATTACGTTGCTGAGGACAGCCCAGTTCGGGTCGTTGATGTGTTTATCGATGACCTGGATATCTCGGGTCTTGGCTTCAGGACAGAGCCCAACGCCACCGGACGACCGAGCTACCACCCGAAGATGATGCTGAAGCTGTATGTGTACGGCTATCTGAACCGTGTGCAGTCGAGCCGACGTCTTGAACGTGAAGCGCAACGCAATGTTGAGCTGATGTGGCTAACTGGCCGCCTGGCGCCGGACTTCAAGACCATTGCCGACTTCCGGAAAGATAACGGTGAAGCGATCCGCCTGGTGTGCCGCGAGTTCGTGATGTTGTGCAGGAAGCTCGGGCTGTTGAACAACACGCTGGTCGCGATCGATGGCAGCAAGTTCAAGGCAGTCAACAACCGCGACAAGAACTTCACACGCGCCAAGATGAAGCGCCGTCTGGCGGAAGTCGAGGCGAGCGTTGATCGCTACCTCACGCAACTGACTGAGGTCGATGCGACGGAGACGGACGACGATAAGGGTCCGGAGCTGGAAAGGAAAATCACGCAGTTGAGAGAGGAGATGGCGCGACTAAAAAAGCACGAAGTCCGGATGCTTGAGGCGCCGGACCAACAACTCTCTCTGACCGACCCGGATGCACGTTCAATGAACAGCCGTGGCACAGGCATGGTGGGCTACAACGTGCAGAGCGCGGTGGACAGTGAACACCACCTGATCATCGCGCACGAGGTGACCAACGTTGGCAGTGACCGCAGCCAGCTCGCCAATGTCGCAAAACAGGCTAAAGAAACACTGCAAGCCGAGGCGCTGGACGTCGTTGCTGATCGAGGCTACTACAACGGCGATGAGATCCGTGCCTGTGAACAGGCCGGCATCGATACTTACTTGCCCAAGCCAAAGACCTCGCCCAACAAGGCCAAGGGCCTGTTCGATCGCACCGCGTTCAAGTACCTCGAACAGGACGACGAGTACCGGTGTCCTGCTGGGGAACGGCTGACGCACCGCACGACGACCAGCGATAGAGGTAAGGCGATCAAGCGCTACTGGACATCGGCCTGCTCAGGCTGCGCCATCAAGCACCAGTGCACCACCGGCAACGAGCGCCGTGTCAGTCGCTGGGTGCATGCGGACGTGCTGGATCGTGCCCAGGCGCGCCTCGATAAACAACCGGACAGCATGCGCGTGAGGCGCGCGACCGTGGAGCATCCGTTCGGCACCATCAAGTCCTGGATGGGTGCAACGCACTTCCAGATGAAGACCTTACCGAGGGTGAGTACGGAGATGAGCCTGCATGTTCTAAGTTACAACATGAAACGGGCCATCAACCTGCTGGGAACTGAGAAAATCATTGCGACGATCCGAGCCTAAGCTCGTTCGTCTCGAAAAAATCACAGCGAATACGACGAATCCAGATAACTTATCGGTGACTTGCTGACAGGATGATGCCAAACCGGTAATTTATGATGAGTTATCACACAGCCTCGGCCGTTCTGAGTCGCTCGCCAGGCGAGAAAACGAGGGGCTGCTTTACTTCGCATAGCAGCCAGTCGAAAAATCTGAGGTAATATGACGGCTAGTGACCCTAAGCGGACAGTTGAAACGGTTAATGAATATACCTGTATTTTTGTCCACTGATGCATACGAGGCATAGGGTGATGGCACATTTGCGGTCGCGCTTGTTCTTTCGATTGCTACTCTTAGCAGGGATTGTTGGACCACTTCTTTTTGCAGCTACCGTTCTCGTCGTCGGGTCCCTACGCCCAGACTATAGTCACGTTAATCAGTTCATGAGCGAGCTCGCGGAAGCCGGTGGCCAGTTTGCTTGGCTGATGAAATACTTTGGATTCATGCTTCCAGCTGTATTTATCTTGATATTCGTCCTAGCTTTTCGTTCCCGTTTCCCAGGCACCGCGCTGAGTTCAATTGGCACATCTCTGTTGGTTGTTTTTGCAGTCAGCATGTTCCTTGCTGGCGTATTTCCCTGTGACGTGGGGTGCTCGCCACCCGAACCAACCCCGGATCAGAAACTCCATGATTTGTTTTCCATTCTTGCTTTTCCATCATTCACAGCGGGCGTATTTTTTTGGGGTCTTTCGTTATTTCGCAATGCCAGTTGGCGTCATTTCGGAATTTATACTTTGGGAACCGCGATCTTGTCACTCGTATTGCTGATAGTAATGATTCAATCGGAGGCATCAAGAGAAGGTACTGGTACGTATCAGAGACTATATTTAGGTGTTCTTTTTCTTTGGTTGATGATGCTGTCCGCTAGACTATCGAGGAGGTTGGAAATCGGTGGTACGGAGAAAGCAGCGAATTAACAATACGCTTTTTTGCTAGCGGAAACTGCTGCTTCTGGCCGGACTGGGCCGTTGGGGCAGAGCTGAGGCGACCGACCGCTATGCCCCTGGAAGCCGCCAGTCGGCTTATTTCATGTAAACTTTCCGCTGATGACCCATACCGGACGGTCGCTAGCGGCGTAGAATTTAGCTGCAAAAGCTAACCTTGCACCCGGAGCTTACGTAGTGAAAGTCTTTTTTTATGGCCTCTTCATGGATGTGAATCTGCTCAAAACGAAGGGAATAAGACCTGCGGAAGTAAGTGTAGGCTTTGTAGACGGTTATGGTTTGCGTATCGGTGAGCGGGCAACATTGGTTCGTCGTCCTGATGGTAGGGCCTACGGAGCCATGATGAATATCTCTCCTGGTGAGGCAACAGATTTGTACGCGGAGGATAGCGTCGCGGATTATTTACCAGAGCCCATTACTGTCGAACTGATGGATGGCACACAAGTTGAAGCAACTTGCTACAACTTGCCTAGCGATCAAGTCACTGGGGCCAACAAAGGGTATGCAGAGTCGCTATTGGAAGTGGCAACCACATTGGGAGTCCCTGATTCTTATCTCGACCAGATTAGGCAGGCGGGTAAATAGCCGATGATTTAGTCTGTTGGGTGGCTGCTTCTGGCCGATCTGAGTCGGTCGCCAGGAAGCTAGCTGAGGGGCTGCTTCACAATGCATTGCAGCCGCTCGAAAAATCTGCGGTAAGATGACGGCTACCGACCCGGACGGTCACGTCAAGGCAACGCTGGGGCAGGAACGGACGCTCGACCGACACTTTTCTTCTTATGAATAAAGTTAGCTTTCCGGCAGTTCTACTCGTAGCAACAGTGGTTGTCATCATACTATTCCTGATCAAATCAATACCTTCGGAAGGTGACGAGAAAAGGATCGACAGCACAACAAAATCGGTCTTGACTGATCCGCGACGAGTTGCAACGGAGACCTTTGACGAAGAAGGTCGGTGGGTAGTCATGCTGGGCGAGGTAGAACTGCGAATCCCAAAGGAAATGCATCCGGCACCGCCCGCGGCCGCGTATGACAGGTATCCAACCGCACTCTGTTTGCGCGAACAAGATGAACTGGATGGCCTGGGTTGTCAGAAGCAGGCAGATCGGATTCGAATATTTCTTATGGCGGGACCGGTAACAACGCAGCAGCCAGGCTGTAACGTCGACCGCGACTACAGCAATGACCTTTATAAAGGTCCGTACGCTACCGCAAATGCCGAGGTCGAGCTTTATCAGACGGCTTCCAAAGCTTCGCGCACTTACATTTATCGAAAGCCGGCCGAAAGATGTTGGCATCCGACGGCTGATTGCAGCCCGCTTCGATGCCTCACGGGGTTCGGCCTACGCCCGGGGGTTCGTGTTCGATACGAATTTTCCGAAGAGTCAATGGATAGCTGGCCAACAATTCACAAGCGTGTACTCGATCACGTCACGCCTCTGGTTGCGTGGCAGTAGTCCCAAAACCAAACAGAACAAGAATGGGCGACCGCTTTTGGCCGAACTGCGACGATTCGCATTTCGTCAATCAGATGACTGCTTTCCGCAGGAGCCGACGTTGTATTCCGCTCTAATTTGAGTTCGGAATAGTATGGCTGGTTCGAGTAAGCTGCTATTGCGTTGAACCTGCCAAAGTGACGGAAAAGTGAAGGCGAGAATAATAAGTTACTCCGAGGTTAGGGAGATGTTCCAAGAAATCCTGATAGCCCTAGAACACAAACCGTTGGACGAACAATACGTTCTCGACAAGGGCGCTCAGCTCATCTTCGCCCTTGGCATCTGCATTAGTCAGATGAAATCAGCGGACAGTGCGTACTACCCTGAAAAGAGTGTTCACCTGACAATACTGGAACAAGCCAAACGCTCAATGACCTATAAGATAAACACATGCACGATTGAAGAGATCTCCGAGCAGGTGACCGGCGCTTACAAGGCGTTTGGAGTTCAATAGTTCTCGGGGATTGCGGCTGCGGAATGAACATGGTTCATCGCCCGACTAATTTTGAGCACTCGGCAACTCTCTTGTCAGCAGGCGGCCGGTATGCTCTCGTAAGCAGCCGTCCAGGTGATAAACTGCTGGCAGGCTGCTGGTGACCCGAAGCGGTCATACATCAATAACAACAAAAAGAGCCAGCCGTGTCCCAGTTTGAGTTCATATTCGTACTGATTTCCATAATCGCCGGTCTCGCATTAGCTCAGCTTTTGTCTGGCTTGACGCGTCCGCCAAGAGATTCCACCGGCCGAATTGATATTACTCACGTGGCATTCTCAGCCGGGATTATCGTGCTTCTCATAACCATATGGTGGTCGACGTTTCGCTGGCAACCATACGAGATATGGACGATCGTCGAATTTCTTCTGCTCTGCGTCTACGTATCGTTGTTTTACGTCATGGCAGTGATTCTCAGCCCTTTACGGACTGCGGAGACCCCCGCCTTCGAGCAGATTCGAGGCAAGTTTTATGCAGTGTTGGCGCTCTACTGCGTGGTGGAACCAATAGTCATCCAAATTCGTGATGGCGAGTTAGCACCTTGGTTTTACACGCCAATGATGGTTCACTTTTTCGCGTTAGCGAGTCTGGGCATGTACTTGCGCAAAACGATGTTCGATCGGCTGTATTCACTCTGGTTTTGCTTTGTCAATATTATCTTTATATTCCTTGCCCGTTTCACTGGGTAGAAAGCGTCCGCTTCTGGCCGAGTGCTGAAGTGAGCCTGGGCGAAAAACGACGAGCCGGTAAGCGCTCGAAAGCGGCCGCTTGAAAGTTTCGCGCTATACTTTCTGCCTGTGACCCCAGGCCACCGGTTACTGACATAGGGATTTTGCATTGCGAGTTCATTTTCTTCTTGCTCTCACGCTTTTCGCACATGCGTCCGGTTGCACCGAGGCGGACAACAAGATCGTGGTTGCCGAGAACGGCGAGCAGCCTGCCGAAGTGGGCGCTGCAATGCGAGAATTGTCTTGTAAGTCGTTTGAGCAGAATTTTGCCGAATTGATTGAAAGTTCACGGCACTGTAATACAGACGCCGACTGCGTAGCTACCGGGTTCGGATGTCCCTTTGGTTGTGTGAACGCGGTAAACAAGCACAAACTCCCGGAGCTTCAATCGGCGTTCTTAGAATCGGCTGAGTCTTGTCAGAGCTGCTTATACGATTGCGGCATTGGACCGTCGACTGTGTTGCCCGTTTGCAGGTCCGGAAAGTGCGACTTTGTCAGCAAGAATTAGCTCATGGTCGAATGTCTACTCCTGGCCGTTCTGAGCCAGTGGCGTGGATCTGATTCGACCGGCTGCTTTGCCCCTGGAAGCCGCCATTCGCCTGAATTACGGTATGATTTCCGCTGATGACCCAAACCAGTCGTTCGCATGCCATCGGAGTGGACTACTAAGCAATGTTGTTGCGACGCGTATCAATGCACGTTAAGGACCAAAACTGGCTTGCTGTTGGGATCGACTTCTTCATCGTCTTCGTGGGTGTGTTTGTTGGCCTCCAGGTTGATAACTGGAATGACGCCAGAATTGATCGCCGTGATGAAGGCGCAACGATACGCTCATTGCACAATGAGATGTTGGAATCGCAAGCATTAACCGCGAATATTCTCGATTTCCGAACAGTTGTGGCCAGAGACATTGCTCGGGCGACGGACGTGCTGTTCGGCCTGGCGCCGAACCGTGCACTTACCGATGCGGAGTGTAAGGCGCTTGCAGGTTCCAACGGGCTGTATGTCGGTCGCCTGGACCTACCCGCACTGGCCCGGCTGCAGTCGACGGGAAGAATGGATATCGTTCGAAATTCTGACCTGAAGGACGCGTTTATCGGCTTGATACAACGGCGGGAGGCACTAGAAACTACTATGGTTTTTGAGAACGTAATGCATGATCTTCCGCATCTCTACCCGGATTTCTTCCCTCTGGTCTCTTCGTTGCGCCCTAGTGCAACACGCGACAACGGCTTCGAGCGGTCGTTCAATGTGCGATGCGATGTCGACAAGATTAGAAGCAATCGCAACTTAATGAATGACATCGCACTGAACACGGATGTTTTCGATGCATTTGTCCGCGATGGATTGGGGCCGTGGCTTTCACAAGTTGACGAAGTACACACTCAGCTCGACCTCGCACTAGGGATCACACACGACCCGGGCATTTGAGGCCAATGCGAGGATTGATAGAACGTAGTCCTGAATGACTCCTTCTGGCCGAGTGCCGAAGTTAGCCCGGGCGAGTAGCGAGGGCCCGGTATGCTCCCGAAAGCCGCCAGCCACGTGTTTCGAGTTATAATTTCCGCCACTGACCCGTTGCTGCCCGTCGCGAACGGCCGGTTCAGGGCAACGAAATCATTGACGAGATCCTCAACGAATTACAAGAAGAAAAGGGAGCACAATGAGCGAAATGGCCATGAAAGAGATTGCAGCAAACGGAAGCGGATGGAGACCGATCCCGCTCTCTCTAAAAATACTTTTTGTTGTATTCGTCCTGTGGATGGTTGGGTCAGTTATAAACCTTCCGAATTTGTACGAAAACGGAATGCCGGTCTTTGGGACTTTTGTCTACGGCATGAATGCGGCTATTCTCCCGCTACTCCTGGATTTCATAGGGCCAGGGACATTTCTATTTGCCCTTTGGAATAGAAAGCATTGGGCCGCATTGTGGGCGTTTGCTTACAATGGCGTCTTCGTTCTCAATAACACGGTTGCCTTTTTCGCAGTAAGGGAAGAATTGGGGGTACTACAGATTCTTGGCCCAACAATCGCGAGCCTTGTCTTTGTTGCCGTAATTTTTTGGAAACGGAACTATTTCGAACAAGCTCCACAATCGTAGACTGCTGAAGGTGACCGTTCGAGTCTAGGTGATAGCGGCATGCGGCGAGTGTCCGTTCGCAGGCAAGCACATCGGGTGGTCGAATGTCTCTTGATGGCCGAAGAGGTGAGTTCGCCCATGCGAGAATCGAGCGAATCTGAAGGCCCAAGACCTTCCCGAAACGAGACGCTCGCAGGGATTGCTCGCTGAACGACTCGAACGCGCTCATGAGCTGCCGCTCAGATGCTATATTTCGAGGCTGTGATGAGGGACTCGGATTGACCCAGTGCGGTCACCCAATGATTCGAAGTCGAGGAGTTCGATAGACCAATGGCTGAAGATAGAACACTGCGTACCTCGCGCTTTTTGCCGTACAGGCCAAGTGAGATCTATTCGGCCTTCTCTTCGCCCGATTCATTGGCATCGTGGTGGGGCCCAGAGGGTTTCACCAATTCTTTCGAGATTTTCGACTTCACACCGGGAGGCCAATGGAAGTTTGTAATGCATGGCGCAGATGGAAAGGACTATTTAAATGAGAGCAGGTTCGTAGAGCTTGTACCTGACGCCAAAGTTGTCATCGAACATAACTGTCCTCCGCACTTCACACTGACGATAGAACTTACGCCCGAGAACGATGGCACGCGCCTGAGTTGGGTGCAGACTTTTGACGATGCGGCTATGGCACGAGCCGTTAAGCAAAGAGCGGGCAATGCAAACGAAGAGAATATTGATCGGTTGACGCGCGTGCTTCGTAAATGAATAAATGCTGCCTAACGTGCCGCTGCTCCGGATGGCGCCGTTGCTGAACGACCGCTTGTGGTTGCGACTTCAACCGGTCGATGCAACACATTCAGTGGGTCGGGGAATTTGGGATGCTGTCCTCATGATCTGGGCATGAAAAAGCTAACAAGGTAGGAGTACTTCGTGTCGTGAACTGGGAAGGCGTGGGAACGATTGCCGAAATAATCGGAGCCATAGGCGTTATCGCTTCTCTCCTATATCTGGCTGTTCAGATACGACAAAGCACCAAAGTCGCACGGGCGGAAACAACAAAGGACTTATATCTCGCATCAAGAGATGCGATTCTCCAAATAGCTTCAAACGATGCTCTCGCGAAAATATGGACCAACATTCGCAACTTCGAAAGCGAAGAGATTGCCCGGCAATATGCCTTCTACCAATCGTTCTTTAGACTGTACGAACTCCAATATCACTTGGCCGAACAAGACCTGCTAGACAGTGATATCGCCGAGTCCTATACCTTGATCATCCGCATGTTCGCCCGAACCGATTTCTTTTCCGCATATTGGAGTAAAGCTCGTGGCGAGTTCAACGAGAAGTTTGCCAACTACGTGGATCAGCAGATTGAGATCGTCACAGCCGACGATTAACAATGCACGGCACTACCAATGTCCGCTTCTGGCAGCTCTCTGCTCGTGTGATCATTGGCTTCTACACGACGCGGCGGTGGCCACGCCTTCTATAGTTCGGAGTAGGAATCGGACCTATCTCAACGGCTGCTCCTGGCCGAACTGAGACGGTCGCCAGGAGCAACAATGAGCGGCTGGTTTACCTCGCACTCCAGCCGGTCAAGTTTTCTGCGGTATGATGGCTGATGGTGACCCAAAGCAGACATCTTTTTATCTTTGTCGAAGGTTTCGCAGTACATGCTTTTACGTAAACTGACCCAGCACGTTAAAGACCAAAATTGGTTTGCGGTTGGACTGGACTTTGTCATCGTCGTCGTCGGTGTATTCATCGGTATTCAGGTGGCGAATTGGAACGATATCCAAAAAGATAAAGCCGGGTTGGCCGCCTCATTGGAGCGACTTGATAAAGAAGTATCTCAGAACATCGACATGATCGATAAGGTCTTGATCAATTTTGAGGAAGGCCGAGGAGATCTAGATCAGGGCCGCGACGCATTGAATGAATGCGCCTTCTCAGCGGATGCTGTGGCTGCATTAGAGCGTACGTTGTGGGACTTGGTCGAAGATGTTCAGCCCAATTTTGTCAATGTCGCGCTCGATCAACTCGCCCGCCACGATCGGTATCAAGTTTTGCTGTCTCCAAAGTTTCAGGACGACTTTGGGCTCTATGCCGGACGGCTAATGGAGGAAAACGAGCAGCTAACTAGTCACTACAACAATATGTGGTCTCATCACGTTAACCGCCATCCGGACGTTAGCGCTTTTTTTTCTGCCGATACAGAAAAGTATGAGGGTTGGGGTTTTAAGTTAGACCGGCCTGTCGCAGAGATATGCGACGACGCATCATTCAGAAATCGGTTCATCAATACAATCGGCTTCTACACTTCAATCAACGATCGTCTAGTTCGGTTTAAGGAAGAAGCCGAGCAATTTCAGGCTGCGTTAGAAAAAGAACGGAAGCGTAAGTAGCGCTTAGGTGACGATTCACGCCCGGCAAAACGTCCGCTTTTCGCCGTAAGCCGCCAGTCGCCGGGTCTGAGGTAGAATGACGGCTTCTGACTGCGGATTCAACCGGTCGATGCAACACATTCAGCAAATTTTTCTGCAGGCGAATAATAACCCAAAGTCTTTCTGGGTCTCTCATTGAGTCGTCTCGCCACAGCATTGAGTCGATTCTGGTGAACATTCGACAGATCCATTCCTTTCGGGAAGTACTGTCTGAGTAACGCATTGGTGTTCTCGTTCGAGCCGCGCTGCCATGGGTGCTGTGGATCGCAGAAGTAAACGTTGATGTCGGTAGCCAGTGAGAATGTTTTGTGACCCGCCATCTCGCTGCCACGATCCCAGGTCAGCGATTTGTAGAGTTCGCGTGGGAGCTTCTGGGCGTGCTTGGTGAGTGCCTTAACCACCGTCTCAGTGTCCTTCCTCGGTGCCCGAACCAACATCACGTAGCGGGTGCGACGTTCAACCAGTGTAATGATCTGGCTTTCCTTCGTGCCGCAAAGAAGATCGCCCTCCCAGTGGCCCGGCACTGCCCTGTCGGCCACCTCGGCCGGCCGCTCACTGATCGGCACAGCATCAACGATCTGGCCATGATCCGCACCCTTCTGCGTATGGTGGCGCGAGCGGCGCAACGCTCGTGTTCGCCGCAGATACTTCAATAGCTCTTTCTTCAAGGCCCCGCGGGTCTGGATATACAGGCTCTTGTAGATCGTCTCGTGTGACACCTGGTACGCCTCGTCACCTGGGTACGTGCGCTTGAGCCAGCCAGCGATCTGTTCCGGCGCCCACTCGAGCTGCAACTTGCTGGCCACAATACGTCCCAGCGCACGGTTCGCAGCCAGTTTACAGCTCTTGGGGCGCTGCGCTCGATCCCAGGCGGCTGCGTCGGCCACGTGTGCCCGGTAGTGTCGCCGGCCCCGATTACGCTGTATCTCTCGACTCACCGTTGATGGTGCCCGGCCAAGCGCTCCGGCAATCGATCGCATCGACCGGCCGGCTATCAAGCCACGGGAGATCTCCTCGCGCTCTGACATCGATAGAGAGCGTGCCGATCGTCGTCGCTCTAAAGGCCGGATGCCACCCGTCTCGGAAAAGATCCTTTGAATCGACGAGTGACCCTGAATGCCAAAGTGCCGGCCAATCTCGTTCATGGACTCGCCTTTCTGCCAGCGACCCCACATCTCCGACTTCTCAGACTGCGTGTAATGGCGTCTTCTTCTCTGTCCCATCGGCAACATCCTCCTCTCTACGGTGGTAGAGTTTAGGTGTTGCAACGACCGATTGAACCCACAACCCCGAAGCAGACGTTCGAGTATTTGTTGTCCAGGTTTTACCGGCGCTCACGACAGGCACATATATGCGAAAGCTCGATTGGAAAGATACGGCGGAATTGATTGGTGTAGCAGCGATCGTCGCATCGTTGATTTTTGTCGGAATTCAATTAAGGCAAAGTCAAGAAATTGCGTTATCAGCGACCTACCAGGCACGATCCCAGATGTCTGTAGACATAGCGACGGCATCGTTCAGCAGTCCAGAATTTACGTCCGCTACGGCCAAGCTGTACAGGGATGAGCAAGATCTTATTACTCCCGAAGAGCTTGTAGCGCTTGAGTATCAACTCGGTGCGTATATGGGTCTTTGGGAGAACCAGCATTTTCAATATGAAGCGGGTTTTCTGCCGGAGGAGCATTGGTTGAAAAACGTCCGGGAAATTCGTTGCCAATTTTCAGTTCCTATCTATCGAGAGCTCATCGAGGGTTGGCATTTTCGAGAGTCCTTTCAGCAAGTATTGGATGCACAAATTAAAGCCGCGATAGAGAATCCTAGTAGCTGTTTGATTGACTAGCGTCCTTGTGACCAGCGGCTGTCGTTCCTGGTACTGAAGAAACACTCGCCAGTGACCGCTTGTGGCCGAACTGAGACGGTCGCCAGGAGCAACAATGAGCGGCTGGTTTACCTCGCACTCCAGCCGGTCAAGTATTCTGCGGTATGATGGCGGCTTGTGACCCGAAGCAGACATAGCAATGCCGTTCGACCTGTGTCTGAATATTTTTGTTGTCAGCTGTTAGACTCGAATTAAGCGTAAAAATCGTGCGTACGAAATTATGTCTCTTGGCACTCATATATATGCTCTCAAGCTGTATTGCGGTACAAGATGATCCTGCCCGTCATTACAGCGATTCCGGTGGCAGCTTCCACGAGCATGTAGCTTTGCCGGGGTACCGGAATAGAACCTATGATGTCTTTATTCCGAGCAATCTGAAAGCGCCGGCACCAGTACTTCTGGTCCTTCACGGTGGAGGCGCTGATGCAGTAAATGCAATTCGGATGACCTGCCCTGAAGGCGACCTCAGCAATCAGGATTGCATCACGAACCACGCGGCACAGAATGGTTACATCGCCGTTTTCCCCCGGGGCACATCGCGCCGACTGTTGAAGCAAATGCGGAGCTGGAATGCCGGCGGCGGCGATAATGATGAGCATTGGATCTGCACGTCGGGACTGGCGTGTAATAACAATGTTGATGATATTGCGTACTTCAATGCGTTACTTGATGCACTCGAGGCCAGTACCCCGGTCAACATGAAAAGGGTGTTTGCGACAGGAATATCGAACGGCGCGGCCATGGCCCACCGACTGGCTTGCGAAATGCCGCACCGAATTGCGGCAATCGCAGCAGTGGCGGGCGCCAATCAGGTGAGTGCGGTACAAGGCTGCAAGCCAGACCGGGCGGTCCCCATTTTGCAGATTCATGGAACGGCCGATTGCGCCTGGCCGTACGATGGCGGCAAACCGAACTGCGTCGGTGCGCCAAAGTTCAAGGGGGAATACATCGCCGTGGAACGCAGCGTGCGCGTCTGGCGTGATATCAATGGCTGTGCAGACGACTTTGTGGCGACGGAATTGCCGGATCGATTGAATGACGGCACACGGGTGACGCGGTTCGACTGGCGCGACTGTCAGGCTCCGCTGGTCGTTTATCGGATAATCAACGGCGGACACACCTGGCCAAATGGTTACCAGTATCTATCGGCGCGTAAAATTGGGGCCGTTACACGCGAACTGACGAACGACCACATCTGGAAATTCCTTGCATCCCACACATTGCCGTAAATAGCGTCTGGCACGGAAGAGGTTCTTGCGATTTGAATGATCGCATTGAAGCAGAGAAACGAATTACCGCAAATGGCCGATTGGCGAAGTTAGCCAGGCAGAGTAACGAGAGGCCGGTATGCGGCCGGAAGCCGCCAGTCACTATTTTCGCGCTATAATTTCAGCTAATGACCCAAGGTATGGACTCCTCCCACCTAGACAACTAGGTTGAGTGTTGACGAAAACGCTCACAGAAGGAGTCCATACAATGCGTAAGATAAACACAATCGGGGTCGATTTGGCGAAGAATGTGATCCAGGTATCGGTGGTATCGGGATCGCATCGCGAGCTCACGAACAAATCCCTGACACGCAAGAAGTTTGCCGAGTTTCTGGCACGGCAGAAGCCGAGCCTGGTGGCTTTTGAAGCCTGCGGCACGGCGCACTACTGGGGTCGCTTTGCGCAGCGTCACGGTCACGCGGTGAAGATCATCCCGGCCAAGATGGTCGCTCCCTATCGTCAGGGCCATAAGACCGATGCCAACGATGCGTTTGCAGTAGCTGAGGCGGCACGCCGACCAGACATCAAACAGGCGCCGCTGAAGAGTATCGAGCAACAGGGAATGCAGTCGCTGCAGCGCTCACGAGAGTTACTGGTGCAGAACCGGGTTGGCTTGTCGAACCACGTTCGTGGTCTGTTGCTGGAGTTCGGTATCGTGATCCCTCAGGGCTGGGCCGCCTTGCATCGTCACATTCCGGAGATCCTCGAGGACGGTGACAACGAGCTGCCGGACATGTACCGGCCGACGCTGCATCTGCTATGGCGCCGTCTGTCTGAGTTACGCATCGACATCGAGCAGCTGGACACTGAGATCAAGACGCTGGTGAAGCAGCATGCGGCCTGTAAAGAACTGCTGGCACTGGAAGGCATCGGACCGATCGGTGCGGTGCTGCTGTTTGCGACCTTGGGCACGGGCGAAGCCTTTGCCAACGGCCGCCAGTTCTCGGCGTACCTGGGTTTGACACCGAAGCAGCACAGCAGTGCCGGCAAGGTGAAGCTGATCGGCATCAGTAAGAAGGCGGCGAACAAGCGATTACGCGCCGTGTTGATACAGGGCGCGCGGGCTTATGTGCATCGGCTGAAGGAGCCAAAGTCGTTCAAGGATCGATGGCTCAAGGAACTGATTGAGCGCGCAGGCCATGGCAAGGCGGCTGTTGCGCTTGCCAACAAGAATACCCGAACTGCGTGGGCGATGCTGACACGCGGTGAAACATACGAGAAGCAGTATCAACACGAGCAGCTGGCAGCATGATCGTTTAGCTGCTCGAGAGAAAGTGGTAAGTTAGCGAAACGTCAGCGAGAGACTAAAATCAGATATGAAGATATCCCTCGGTAAAACCTGGTCTGCTTTGGGGACCTAGAGTCCACTGACCCATTGAGGAACCGGGGTGCGTATACATTGTGGGCTGGGAGATAGCGTCTCAACCAAAAAGCCGGATATACATACGCGTCTTACATCTGAACAACGTCGCTTACTGGCCGGGAGGAGTCCATATACAAAGCAGATGGTCGCTGAGAGGCCGTTGGCAGCCTGGCTTGCCACGAACATGGCGATCGTGTCGGGTTCGGCTGGTAACGTATTGAGCGCCACTCTCCGACGCCACGCATCGAAATGATTCCAGTAACTTCTGTAGGCTTTCCAAGTTCGGTCAGAACGACTCATTCGGACGTATTTGCGGGCTTGGGCAAAAGCGTTATCTAGCTCCCATTTCGCGAGGGTTTTTTCGGAGGTGTTACGTAACGGGCCATTCTGCGACCCTACACACAACCGCGCACGTCTATAAATAGCGAGAAGGCCTGTTATCGCTAGTTATGATACGGCTGTGGCGCGACTAAACGGCAAGTGGGCGTTTGGCTTCGACAATGCGAAGCGCATGTGTAAGCGCTCAGTTAACGGCACCCTTTTCGGCTAAGGCGGCTCCAAAAAAATGGCCCCGCTTTCGCGAGGCCATCCAGAAATCGTTATGCAGCTTTATGCGGCTTTATGCAGTTTCGTGCCTTCTGGCATGAGAACCGTATCGATTACATGAATCATGCCGTTGGAGGCTGAAATATTCGCTTGTACGACCTTGGCGCGATTTACGGTAACGTCTTTGTCCTTTACGGCAGTAGCGAGGGTCGTTCCCTGCACGGTCTTGATTTCACCGGTTTTGACGTCTTTCGCATCTATCTTGCCAGGGACGACGTGATACGTAAGTATCGATTTGAGCTTTTTCGCGTCTTTCAGCAATGCATCAAGATCGGCCTTATTCACTTTCTTGAAGGCTGCGTCAGAAGGCGCAAATACCGTAAATGGACCCTTACCGTTCAACGTCTCCGTCAGGCCAGCAGCTTCTACAGCCGCAATTAAGGTGGTGAACTTACCGGCTTCTTTTGCCGTTTCGATGATTGTCTTCATAGTCAGTTTTCCTTGGATCAGTTGAGTATCTAGTTCGAGCGACGGCAGTATGCGCGTATAAAGAGGTGCGTGCCGGAATAGGGGAAAATATATAAGTTGAACTATTTGTAATAACTCTGGTCAACTAGGACGCCGGCGGCGCAGAAGAAAACACGCATCGAAATCACGGCTCTTTGGCTCTAACCGAGATGTCAGCGTTAGCGCGCATGTAACTCACTTGGATGGAGTACCTGGCTTCGCACCAGCAGGATTACTCGAGAAAGTGCATTTATATGCAGAGCCGGGATGTATCAGCTTGCATCATAGAATTAATGGGAATTAGGGGTCGAACCGATTTCTAACTCTTTAATGGCCGCTTCTGGCCGAACTGAGACGGTCGCCAGGAGCCAGTATGAGTGGCTGCTCCACTCCGCATAGCAGCCGCTCGAATAATCTGCGGTAACATAACGGCTTGTGACCCGAAGCGGACAGAAATGAAGTTGTCACAGCCTCATGATCTTACGTTCATTCTCTGTCGGAATTGCGAGAAGCGGCGCCTTCAGTTAAAGGTCCGAAAGCGGCCAGTTCTAGCCAGTTGATCCGTTAGACTTAGTCGCCCAAGTTCGCCAGGAGTGCACTGTGGACTTTCAAATTTCCGCCCTCAGTATCGATAAATTCAGTCATCTATTCGGGCAAGATGAAGAGGCGCTTGCGAAACACGGTAGCCAGCGCATGATTGTTGACAGTAAACCCGGATATCCTTGTCGTGTTTCGCTGCAGGACGCTGAAATCGGCGAAGCAGTGCTGCTAATGAACTATGAACATCTGGCTTTGCCCACTCCGTATCGGTCCAGTCACGCAATATTCGTTCGGGAAAATGCTGCTCAGGCCGTGCCGGATAAGAATGAAGTTCCGCAGTTCTTCAGGCATCGACTACTCTCGTTGCGTGCTTTCGATAGCTCAGGAATGATGATTGATGCTGACGTTATTGATGGCGAGAGTCTTGAATCATTGATTCAGCGCATGCTGAAGAACAACTCTGCCAAATTTCTTCATATTCATAATGCCAAGCCTGGCTGTTACGCTGCATTGGTGGAAGGTTGCTAGCGGCCACGGCTGCTTCTGGCCGATAGCGAGCATTCACCGGGAAGCTGAACGAGCGCCTGGTACACCCCGCATAGCAGCCGCTCATCGTTTTTCAGCTAAAATGGCGGCTTGTGACCCTAAGGCGACAGTCGTGATTTGACAGTTGTTTGGTATGTTAATTCGCGATTCGTCGACAGGAATGTTGGTTTGTCACCCGCTTCGGAGACTAAACGATGACGCGATGGGTAGGTCGATGGATCATTCTTGTTGGCGTGGTTCATTGTGTATTTGGTGCAGTTATCTTCTTTGAGCCACTTTCCGGAATTGTTCGCGACGGCATTTGGAATGCGGTTGACGGATACCCGGGCAGACCCCTGGCCTTTTGGTTTGAGTTCCTCGGTCTTTTTACCATTCTATTCGGCGCAACGGTTGACCGCTTAGAGAAGGATAGCCGAGGATTTCCCGCATTTCTAAGCTACGGATTTCTGATGATAACGATCCTGGGCATTCTCACGATGCCTACAGGCGGTGGCTGGCTTATGATCCCAGGCGCCATCGGGTTAATGCTCAAAAAGACCAAACTGCCTATGGATGTTGACGCCTAACGATGCGCTGCACTTGCCATCCTGAAGAATTCGGCAGCCTCGTTCGCTCTAGGCGTGAGCTTTGCAGCTGGCGTAGTCGCAGTGATGATCGCGAATCAGCTTCTAGAGAAGCAATGGGCGGTCAGTGAAACGAACTGGTCGGTTGATCCTGAGAGAAACAAGAGGCCCCGGCAACCTAAGCGGTGATCTAACCTGAAGATGCCGCCCCGGTAACGTCGTGTGCCTGCAACAGGGTCATCACAGCAACCAGCAAGCGGGTATCAAGTGACGGTGACTGGCCATCCTCGAAGCGCAAGGTCATGGCACGACTCGAAAACACCTTGTCGAGGAACTTGCCGAGTTTGTTTCTGGGCTTGGTCTTGGCGGTTTCGACGAGGTCTTCCTTCGCGACGCGGGCGACGAAAATATCGTTCTGGATTACAGCGAAACCGTCGCGCAGGCCACCAAAAACGTCTCGGAGCATCGCTTCTTTCCAGCTCGTGGGATCCACAATTCGAAATATCTCGCTATCGTCCGCGCCAAGAATCTTCCAGCGTAAGCCGACGCCTTTGCGGGAAATGGTCGCGAAGCGCTTGCCATTCGCATCATCAAGGTAGTACGTCGCATTCATGAACTTGCCCTTGGCCGTCATCGTAAAGCTGTCGCAGCCACGAGCCTGCGGCGCAAACACTGTCGGCGCGCTGATGCAGCTGCCGAATACATCGCAGTTCCACCGAGTTGCACCTTGCTGGTCGCGGTATTCGTAGGTGCGCTGGTAATGACGCGCTTTACCTTCATGGTCGTAGCGCGATGTTTGCTGGATGAAGTTCATATCGCTTTATTCAATATGGCTTTGTAGAACCAGATTTGTGCGAACACGACGATGTACAGAAAGTTTATGCCGAGCAACAGGTAATAGAGTGCCTGCTTGCCGCCCTCGTACGCGAACCGACCAATCATAGCGGCAATAAGGCATAGTCCGGACACCGGTGTGATAGCCACGACGACGAACAATGCGATGATGCCAGAAGCAGGCGGATGGCCTGCGTTCATATATGCGGTGGCATAAATGATGATTGATGTGCCGGCGATAACACCGGCAGCGCTGAGCAACGCGAACCAGTACTGGAGTTTTTGTAGCATAGGCGAATCCAACTAAGTTACATAGTTTACTATCGAATGGCAGCACGAAAAGCACATAGTTAGTTATCGGCAGACCGGAGCGCAACTCCACTCTGGCCTGACCTCCTGGAACAACACCGCCCGGCGGTTCGCGAACAGGTCTCTAGACACTAACTACTACCGGCTCCTTTCGGCCGTTCTGAGACGAGCTCCAGGAGTCAGACGGAGGGGCTCCTTTACTTCGCATAGCGGCCGGCCAAGAAATCTGATGTAAAATGACGGCTTGTTACACAAAGCGGACGTACACTTCAAATGCACGTGTGAACGACCGAGTGTAACATTTCCGGCAACCCTGGCAGCAGAAGCACACGGCGACATCACTCCGAAACGAGAAGTACAATGAGGACCTGACCAAGTGGAATTGTTTGAGTACGTGGCGGTTCTCACGTCGATAATTATTGGCCTCGGAATGGCGCAGTTGCTGATGGGCGTGACTCGTCTAATCCAGCATCCCGAGCAAGCAAAGCCCTATTGGGTTCACCTTTGCTGGGTGTTCTACATGTTTCTTTTCTCGGTGTTCTGGTGGTGGTGGGAGTTCAGACTTGTAGCCATCGAAGTTTGGACTTTCGGGATCTACTTGTTCGTCATTCTTTACGCGTTTCTGGTGTTTCTGTTGTGCGCGCTGCTCTTTCCCACCAATTTTGCGGGCTATGACGGATTCAAGGATTACTTCTATGCAAAACGAGCCTGGTTCTTCGGTGTGTTTATTCTTTCACAGCTCGTAGATATCGCCGATTCCGTACTCAAGGGTATGGATTATTACGCCAGCCTGGGCTTCCATTACACGTTCGCACAGCTAGCAATCGTGGCTCTTTCCTTCACCGCAATTTTTACCAAGAACGACAGGTTTCATGCGGTTTTTGTGCTTGCCTTGATCGCATTTATGGTCGTCTCGGGATTCACGCTGTATGAGACCGTTAGCTAGACACAGTGAACCGCTGGCAATTGCGCCGACCGAATGGCAAACGCCAAAAAAGTGAATGTCTGCTCATGGCCGTTCTGAGACGCTCGCTAGAAAGCTAAATGAGGGCTGCATAACGTCGCATTGCAGCCGCTCGAAAAAGTTGCGGTAAGATGACGGCTTGTGACCTGAAGCGAACCATCACAATGAAATCATCGTGCCGTCAGGACCCGGACCGACTTGATCGAGATGCTGGCTACTCCTCTCATGCACATCTTCAGAAGACAGTCATGACAGTTCAAGTAAGAATTCTTTTCCGGGACCAGATTCATATCGGTGATAATCCCGAGGACAATCAAGGTGTCCCGTTTGCCGGCCAGGAGTGGACCACAATAATCGACGCTCCGTTCAACGACGGTAGTGGGAGCACTCTCATCCCATTTCACAGCGGCACGGACCATGATCGCAACGAGCTTGTACTAAATGAAGTTCTGGTCCGTCTGCAACGAGGCGCTGCCGACCAGGTGGTTTATGATATTTTGACCATTACACCGGGCTTGCTTAAGGCCTTTGGCAATCAAATTTCGATTCGTTCGCGTGATAGTGGTGGCGGGTCGAGTGGTGCGCTGGATGACTTCTTCCCTGCAGCTTTGATTGTTTCATATCGAAACAGAGACGCCATGAAGTTTTTACCAGCGAGCAATTTGCCCAAGGATCGCATAGCACAAGTGGGTTGATACCCTCGGGACGGCGATAAGGGCCGCCGTCCCACTTTTCTTGCTTTTGCGCGGCCGCCGCTAATGGCCGTTCTCGACCGTTGGGTTCGTCGATTTTCCAGCCGAATGGGCGGCTGCTCCACTTCGCATAGCAGCCGCTTGAGAAATCTGAGGTAAAATGTCCGTTTGCGACCCAAAGTGGTCAGCCGAAATTTTTGTTCTTCAAACGCCAGAATCGTTGATTTTCAGACTAGGTATCTTGGAATTCGTATGTTGTCGAGTGTCTTAATTGGGCTTAGCGCAGGACTCATTTTCACCTTGGGCGCAGTGCATCTCTTGTATACGTTTCGAGGCCGTAGACTTTTTCCTCGCGACGCAGGGTTGCAGGCCTCAATGAATAGCGTTTCGCCTAAAATCAGCGATCAGACGACCATGTGGCGTGCATGGGTCGGATTCAATGCGAGCCACAGCATGGGGGCTATTCTGTTCGGATTGGTATACGGCTATCTGGCGGTGTTTGAGGTGCATCTGTTGTTTGGGTCGATCTATCTTCTGACCGTCGGTATTGCGATGCTCAGCGGTCTTGTTCTCTTGGCACGGCAATATTGGTTCGCTGCGCCACTTGCCGGTATTTCAGTCTCCCTGATCTGTTTTGTCACTGGAGTCATAGTTTGGTGGCTTTGACTGGTAGGTCCGCAGGCGTCGCCAAATTACTGATTCCGGCCGTAAGGCGACGGTCGCTTGGTTCAGGCTATAATTTCCGCCACTGACCCAAAGTCGCCGGTCAGGAATAGAGCTAATTGACTTGTGAAGCGCCCTTCTTGACAGCATAAGTCTTGCTTATGCTTGGAGCTAACTATGACTGATCAAATCGACGCTTTCTTCGGCGCATGGCAACTTCAATCCCGAGAAAAGAGGCTCGAAAAAATCACCAACTCTGTCGCTCCGAGCATTGTATATGTTGATCCGCGGACGCCAAAACCCATAACCAGCATCAGCGCTCTTAGTGAGTATGTTGGAACGTTTTCCGCGAATGCACCCGGCTGGTCCGCGAAGGTCGTGGTAAGCGACACGATTGCCGGCATGACGCGCGCTACCGTTGCTTTCAGTGGGAGGGGGCCTGATGGGACGGAGCAAACGCAGCTGGGCCAATACTTCGTTGAATCAGATGGAGATTTGATCTCCAGAATGGTCGGCTTTGTGGGTATTGGCGCGCCGACGTAATCCTGAATGAATGGCCGGCAGTGGCCGGAAGCCGCCGGCCAGGCAATTCGAGGTAGAATGGCAGCTGTTGCCGCAAACCAGACCTATATTGCCTGTCCGCCAAGGAAGGTCACGTATCGAGCGGTAAGAAACATGGCCACTGAGAAGTGAGTAGAAAAGAGCTGTTAAGCGGCCTCGAAAAATCTGGCCACTTCTATCACCGCGGCAAGGATACGACGCGACTCGAGGCTTTCGTTGATGCGGCCTTCGCTTTCGCGCTAACTTTGCTGGTCATCTCCTTCGACGCGGTGCCACAGAGCTTTGACGAGCTCGTAGTCGCCCTGCGAGCCGTTCCAGCGTTCTTGTTTGCCTTCTGTATTCTTGCAATGTTTTGGCTCGCCCACCGCAATTGGTCGATGCGCTTCGGCCTCGATACGACATACGCAACCCTTGTCAGTCTGGCATTGATCTTTGTACTGCTCGTCTATGTTTATCCACTGCGCGCGATGGCGACGGCAGCTATGAGCGCATTAACTAATGGCTGGCTGCCGAGCGAGTTTTATATCGACGATGTCAGCAAGGTCCGAGGTCTCTTCGCAATCTATGGAATCGGCTTCTTCATATCGAACCTTTGCTTGGTATCGCTGAACTGGCACGCATTGCGGTGCGCGGACGCCTTGGCGTTGACGCCAGAGGAGCGACTGCTGACCAAGCAGGAGGTCCTTGCATGGTCAATTGTCGGTGGCTCTGGCCTCGTATCTCTGATACTCGCGATGACCCTGCCAGATCGGCTCGTAGGCTTGTCTGGATGGATTTACATGGGATTGACCGTCGTCATGCCAACATTCGGTTTTATCTCGGCGCGGCAGTTCTCAGCCCGATTCCCCGACGCCAGTCCAAGTCGTAGATGAACGTCCGCTCCTGGCCGAGGCCGTGCAAAAACGTGAAATCAGATTATTCGGTGGGAAATTAAAACTCTCAACAATCGTTGGTTGCAAGCTGGTGGAACACAGCAAGCGTGTTGTTCAGCTTCCCTGATCATCTGTGTAGCGCTGTCCCATGAGGGCAAATTTCGCCCGAGTTTTTACACGGCCTCGGCCGAAAGCGGAAGCTCGCTAGTCACCTAAACAAGACGCTGGAACGACGGCTATCCGGAAAAATCGGCCATTCGCTTTCCTACACTTCTAGTTGCAAGAATAGCCTGTCGGGGCGCTGGCAGTGCAATGTGTTAGACGTGTTCTTCCGGCAAATTTAACTACTAGAGACCACTTGGTTGGTTCGTCATAATAAAGTTTCAAACTCGGCATTAAAGTTTCAGACTACCAGACATTGTCCAAAAATATTGATTCAAACCCAACTGAATCGGTAGGTTATTCTGAGACAGCGATGAGGGTCACCGACAATTGCCGCGATTCGGGTCAAATTGATCGAAAAGTGACCAGTCGTATCGGAAAGCTGGACGTCGACAAAGTTTCAAACTCGATAATTTCGGGGAGCTAACGTAACGGCTGCTATTCCGAATACCAGCCGTTCGAATGTCTGCTTAAGGAATACTGCGAGAGTCTGCAAACGGTCTATTCTGTTGAAAAACTCCGTTGCTGGAATCACTGATTTTCCATTCGCGATCTGCCGCTGATTTCGTATCGTGGATACGAGGAGGTAGTGTAATCACTATGAAAATACGTCCTGGCGCCGCTCACAAAGGCTAATTAGTAGTCTAAGCCGCGCGCAGGGCAATACGAAATTCTTTGTGAGTTTTCGCTCCGCGCACAAAACAAAGTTCTTCAACACAATAGGCCAAAACCAGCCGGTCACTTGCTACTGTTTCGACCGATCTGAGGAAAGCCACCACACAACAAACCACGCGGATATAGAAAGCGTGCCTACGACACGAAAAAACCAATGAGCGCAGAAGCCTGTGGGGCCTTCGTTTGCCAATTGTGAATAGCTGGCAAAGCCCAGGACCAGGCAAATAACGAAAATAGCAGCTAGCTTTTGGAGAGTAGTCATTTCACGATTTTGGATTCTGGTCTGAATTGGCAAGTACTGCTCGCTATCGGCCAGCAGTCGCTCCCAAATGATGTTTATTGCCTGACCTTGCAGTTTTCGCGATGTCTGCCTTCGCCTAGGAGCGGCCGGTCGGAGGCTCTATCAGCACTTTATCGTTTACTGCAACTCGGCCCGGCTCCACTGTCGTTCCGTACACGCCGAGGCAGCCTTGGCGCTCGTCGGCCACGGCTCGCAGGATCGCGGGGCTACGCTTAGCGGTCACTGGATCAATGGTTATGACTACGCAACGGCCGTCGCGTTTGTCGACGCGCATGCGCACGCTACCGAAGCGAAGAATTCGCCCAACCCAGTCGTCTTCCGGGAACGCCGTATCGTCTGCCGCCTCCACCAGGATATTCGGGCGAAACCTTCGGACATCGAGCCGATCGCCGACAGTCTCACCAAGCTGTGAAATGGTCTGGGTCGTAATAAGGGAGAGCGGAAACGTGTCAAAAACGCCTCGACTTTGTCTGATGATCCGAGCTCCTTTCGAATACAGCTCGAAGGCGAGTGCCGGGTCCGTAACATCGAACACAGCGCCGGTAGGAGTCTGCACGACCGTAGGCGAGGTATCAGGATTAAGCGGCTTGGCGAAAGATGGCAGGTACTGGCCCATCTCCCCGCACTCACGAAGCGTCAGCCATGGAAACCCGTTCTGCGCCACGTTGTCCCGGACGAATGCCCAGCGCCGATCTCCCGACAGCCCGTGCCAGGAGACATCGGCTTCGGTCAGCATTTCGGCTCCCATGGACTTGACAGGGTATCGCCACAAGCCAACCACACGGCCAACAGTTATAGCATCAGAGATATTAGACATTGCAGGATTGCCTCCACCAAATAGAGGCACCCTTGATTCTACTGACCTTCCTTCGAGCGTGGCGGAACGAATATCCGCTGCAGTGCCCCTCGACGAAGGCTGGACACTGCCGAGGCAGCGCCCAGATTGAGGCAACAGAATAGTCAACACCGGCTATCGATTCAACCTCACCACAGCGGTATGATGAAGTCGCACACTGGCTGCTCAATCAATCGCTTTCGGCGACCGTCTCCATTGGGTCACGAGTGACACTAGAAACGGTTTGCTCACCGCGCAATCAGAGTGGTAGCTAACCAACATAACAAGCAACAATGAGAGATTGGGGTACCACATCCCAATCCACGCCATTCTCGACTAGGCTCGAAGATAGCCAGTCAGCAGTCGCGCCAACTCAAGCCTTAGCTCCGACTTCTTGATGTTGAGCGTCCGCGTCTGAGGGTACTGGGGGTAGAACAGTCTATTTCTGCAGCTGACCGTGAGGAAGTAGAGCCCAAGTCCTGCTGCCCGTCTCGGATTCGGATGCGTTACCTCATCCTTGAATCGGCATAACGCATCGACAAGAAAACTATACTGCTGAAGTCGCTTCGCGGAATGTCGCTTCGATTCGTCGGATTCCGACTTGCGAGTCGCATACTCGAATAACGCTCGACTGAGATTCGGGTTCGAGCCATAGGTTTCGACGAAGTGCTGCGCGATCAAATTCGCGACATGGTCCAGCGTCTCGCTTTCGACAACGGCATTCTCGAGCATTTGCACACGCTCACCCAGCTCATTCTCGTAATCGGCATACAGAGCCGGCAGCAGGGCTTCTTTGTCGCGAAAGCGTGCGTAAAACGAGCCAATCGACGACTCTGCCTCCTGCACGATCCGTCGAATGGTAATTGCGTCGAACGACTCTCGTCGAAGGAGGTTTGCCGTCGCTTGAAGTATACGAACTTGGGTGGCATGACTGCGTGCCTGCTTTGCCGGTTGAAAATAATCGTTCATTGAGGTAATTTAGAACAATGTTCTAGTTATGGCAAACGAATCGAGGCGAGGCTAGGTATATGAAGTCACTATTGCGAAGCATTGGCGCCCCGCTAGCTGGTTACGTTGCCATATTGATTGGCGCAATTGTTTTCCAGGATCTCCTTTTCGGCGGTGTTACCCACCACTCTCCGCTTGTTGATTTGCTGGTCGGTGGCGGTATGACAACGGTGGCAGCGGTATTCGGTGGCTATATTCTCGCTGCAATAGCGCCCGCTCATCCATTCCTACATGCGACCCCGCTGCTGATCTGGTTATGTACCGAGACTACTTTGCTACATCTTGAGAATCAGAGTCCGCTCTGGTTCGACATCTCTGCCGGCGGCAGCGTCATTGTCGGCATCCTTCTGGGAATGTTCGTTTGGACCAAACGGCAAGCGGCTGCGCGTAACAAGCCGAAAACTTCAACATTTGGATCCGAGTCAATACCGTGACGCCGAAGGCCGACCCAGTGCGCCAATCCGAGTCCGACTAGGCTCGTGCTTGTTGCGAGAATCGCGAGTGTGGCACAAAGACATTTTCTCAATTCTTGAGCAATTTTCATTGAATCCGTCGAGTTCCCAAACGTCCGCAATGGGTAATCAGCCGCCATCATACCGCAGGAGACTTGACCGGCTGGAGTGCGAGGTAAACCAGCCGCTCATTCATGCTCCTGGCGAACTACCGCAGTCGGCCATAAGCCGACGAACAGTGTCTCGTCTATGAAAGCGATTCGGCGTTCTTCGGCTCGCTGCTATTTTTCGGGTTACGTCTAGCCGCGAGAAATATCGCGAAACAAAAGGGGTCCAAGACACGGAACCAACCACGCAAAAATAGCAAAAAGGCTTTCGCCAGCGGAATGCGAAGATTGGCGCGCGTAAATAAATGTCAGAGCACTGGCAGCCAGTATATGCACTAGCATCAGTTGGCCTAAGAGTGAGGAAGCGGATCTCCCCTGAGTGAGTGGCAACGTAGGAGGTATGGCCAATTGTAGCATCGGGCGGAATTGAGCAATCTTGCCCTAAGCCCTGAATGGAGCGCTACTAATGAAAGCAACGAATATCTCTGTCAAGGTCTGGGATCCGCTCGTTCGGATAGGTCACTGGACGCTGGTAAGCGCATTCTTTATCGCCTACTTCACAGAGGAGGAGCTGCTTACGCAGCATGTCTGGGCTGGCTACACTGTCGCCGGCGTTGTCCTTTTCCGGATCTTCTGGGGATTGATAGGTAGTGAGCACGCGCGCTTTAAGGACTTCGTCCGGTCACCTGGCGTTACGATGCGCTACCTTGGCGATATCGCCAAGAACAGAGCGGAACGCTTTGTCGGCCACAACCCGGCCGGTGGCGCAATGATTTTAGCGTTGATTGCAAGCCTGGCCGTGGTGACCTTTTCCGGTCTCGAAATCTACGCCATTAAAGAGAATGCGGGTCCGCTGGCCGGTATGATCAGCACCGGCGTGAACAATCCGGCTCGCTTCGCTCTGGTGCCCAGCGCCTACGCCCGTGATGATAGTGATGACGATGATCATGATAGTCGTCGCGAGAGTGCCGAGGAGTTTTGGGAGGAAGTTCACGAGGTGTCGGCAAACGTAACCCTGTTTCTGGTTCTCTTGCACGTCGCCGGCGTGATCGTGGCGAGTCTTTCGCATCGCGAGAATCTCGTCAAAGCAATGGTTACAGGGCGGAAGGTGGCAACGTTATCCGGCAAGCAGCAGCAATCAGATGAAGTATGAGGTGACTGCTAGTCGAGTATACAGATAGCAACGATAGAGCCCGCTGGCTGCTGTTAACAAATGCAAACGAAGTGCCCGCTTGGACAGCATAGTGATTTTCTACTTGCCCGAACGACCGCAATTGGCCGTACCGCGACAGTTGCCTTGGTTGCATAGTGATTTCCGCTTCGCACTCGGAACCTGCCCTTCGAGGAAACTGCGGTAAACTGTCGGCCTGTGACCCAGAGCAGCCATCAGGCGGACCCAAAATATCAACCCGCCAACGTTGAAACGGCGCTAGCAGCAAGTCGCCAAGTTGATAGTCAAACACAGTTACTACGTCCGAAGGAGATCCAGATGATTGGATATGCTGTTCTTGGTACCAATGACCTCGCTCGCGCCGCGTCGTTCTACGACGAACTACTTGCGGAGATGGGCGTCAGTCCCATGATGGAATTTGGCGACAGAGGTTATGCATGGGCCGCAGCAATGGACAAGCCGATGCTCTGCATAATGACGCCCTATGACGGTCAACCGGCAACGGTGGGCAACGGCGTGATGGCCGGCATTGCGGCCGATTCGCACGACCAAGTCGATCGCATCTATATGAAGGCAATTGAACTTGGCGGCTTTCGAGGAGCGCAACCAAAATCAATTTCAAACGATCCACTAAACCGGGGTCGAACCAAAACGTCGCATAGCCGCCAGTCGAGCGATCTGAGGTAAAATGTCGGCTGCTGACCCGAAACAGCCGTCCGCGATCAAAGGTACATGATAGAGCTGGAACGGTTCTCTATTGCGCGCGGCGTTTTTAGAGTTATCTCAGATACCGAATTATCAGCCTACTAATTTGAAATACAGACGGGCATTGCCAGAAGACGTTGCCGAGTGCGTTGTCGTTCGCGGAAGGACGGGACAAAACGCTGCCTCGGAAGAATGGCTAAACTCCATAGGCATCACATCGGAATCTTGGGCAGAGAATATACGCTCTGGCGTCCTGCCGGGTCACGTTTGTACTGTCAATGGAAAGGTAGTCGGGTTCTGCTTCGGTGTGCGCGAAAGCGGAGAAATACAAGTCATCGCGGTGCTTCCTGATTTCGAGAATCGCGGCATTGGTCGTGAACTGTTAGACAGGACGATTGGGGAACTGGCGAAACTTGGTCACGCTCGGTTGTTCCTCGGATGCTCCCCCGATCCGGCAAGCCGGTCTCACGGCTTCTATAGACACCTGGGATGGCGTTCGACAGGTAACTTTGACAAATATGGGGACGAGATTCTTGAAATCTTTGTCAAGCAATAGCCTTCTCCAACGACCCCTTTTGGCCGATTCTGTTGAAAAACTCCGTTTTCAATATTGCCGGCTTCTAATTTGCGATCTGCCGCCTATTTCGTATTGTATATACGTGGAGGTAGTGTAAAGCCTATGAAAATATCTCCTGGCGCAGCTCAGTGGCGCTAACCAGCGTAAACCGATGCGCACAGGATAAAGTAAAATTCTTCGCGCATTTCCGTGCCGCTCGCGATACAGAGTTTTTCAACAGAATAGGCCGTTAGCGGTAGTTCGCAATTTCGCTAAAGCAGACATTCGAACAGCAGGTCCTGGAAAAATCAGCCGCTCAACCTGGGCGGAAAGAACGGGTGAAGTCCTGTCGCTAGATCCTGTAGCGCCGGGCGACAAATCTGACCCGAACTTTCCGCTCGCGAGTGGTTGCCTGTCACAGATTGTGATGGAGTTAGCCTGTTGATTTGATGTTCGGTACAACAATAGGTCAATCCATCGCGACCTCAGAAGCGGCAGACTTTCAAATTTCCATTACCCGGATCCAGGCACTCAGATTGCGATACGCAGGATGTTGATCATCGACTATGGGCCTAGCTCGGTTTGATATTCGCGTTCAGCCTGAATAGATTCTTCGGGTCGTATTTGTTCTTGAGCTTTACAAGCCGCGGGTAGTTTGCCCCGTAGTTGCCCCAGGTTTTTTGCTCGGATTCCTGGTTGAGATTGGTGTAGAAGCCCGCCATGTGCGGCTCCATTTCCTTGTAGTACTCACGGACGGCCGCGATTTTGGACTCATTCTGACTTGGATCGTTGCCGACATACATGATGCCGAAGTTAAACGCGGCGCTGCGATGTGTGAAAGCGGTTGCATCGGAAGCAATTGTCGATGTGACGCCGCCCATGTGCTGGAACCACGAGTTGACCGCACCGCGGTTTGCGAATTCGACGATGACATCGATGACGTCGGGCGTGAGCTCGTTGAGAAAACCAGACTTCAGGTAATACTGCTTGCCCGGACCGAGAATTCCATCGGCGCTGGTTTGAACGTCGTGATAGGCAAAAGGTGCCAGCTCGCCACCTTTGAGGCCAGGAAACGCCAGCATCGGAGCGAGCGCCCTCTCACCAGCAGCGTGATCGCCGCACCAGGTGACGCCGACAATAGCGAGGGTTTCCCCGTTTTCCCCGGCACCCGGAACCAGCTGCGGTTCGATGTTTGCCTCAATGGGTAGCGTTTCGTGCAATTCTGCATAGAACGCCAGAAAGTCCTTGTCGACCGCGTAAATCAGGTCGCCGCCATACACCATCGGATTGAAAGGATGTAGCCGGTATACGAATTCGGTGGCTATGCCAAAATTGCCGCCGCCACCTCGTAACCCCCAGAACAGGTCGCTGTTTTCCTTTTCGCTGGCGCGAACGACATCGCCGCTTGCCGTCACAACAGTCGCTGAAAGCAGGTTGTCGATAGCCAGCCCCATCTTTCGGTCGGTACGGCCTAGGCCGCCGCCGAGAGTAAATCCGCCCGTGCCCGTATGCGAAACAATACCCGTTGTCGTCATCAGCTTGTGCCTGGTGGAGGCATTATCCATATGGCCAAGCAGTGATCCGCCGTCCACGCGCATGCGCATCGCCTCAGGGTCGACATCAACAGAGTGCATTTGTGAAAGGTCGATCATCACGCCGCCATCCGAAGTTGATTTTCCCGGGAGGCTATGGCCACCACACTTGACGGACAAAAGCAGATTGCGCTCGCGTCCGAAATTGACAGCGTTTACGACATCGCCTGTCGACAGGCATTGAATGACCATTGCAGGCTGCTTACTGTCGAACATGCCATTCCATACTTGCTTCGCAGCAGCGTAGCCGTCGTCGGACTGCAACAACACCCGCCCGTCGAGACTTGCGGCGAGATCGGAAATCGCAGCGGACTCGATCGAAAGCTCTTCGCCTGTACTCGAAACAGCAGGAATCAAACGACCAATGTCAGTTTTCGACTCTGAGCCACAGCCGGGTAAGGTAGCGGCAACGGCGGCGGCAAGCGTTGCATTGCAGAATGTACGTCTAAGCATGACTATCCCCTTCAATAAGGTTTCCGCAAGTTTCGTATCGCACCAGACAAGATTCTACTAGTATTTTTGAAGTTGAACCTCACTACGTTCGCTTTATGCGATTGTCGCCGGCGATTTAAAGAGTTGCAGCGCGCGCGATCTTGGACCCAAAGACCCCGATCCGCGGCATCAGATCTGGAGTGTGCATTTGCGTATTGGACCTTGAAGCAACGCGATCCGGCAGAACTTCCTACAAAGAATGGATCTGTCCGATATTCACCAGAACAAACTGAACGCCGTGGCAAGACAGCCTGACGAGCGACGGGATATACCTTAAACTTCGAAACACCAGCCGAACCATTTAGCCAATGTGTTACGTGGATCAGTTGAAACTGCAGCCGAATCCCGCCGCCCATGAGTTCTGAGGTAGCATAACGTCTTACTGCGGAATGCGGCCCCATGTCCGTCAATAGCTGGACACCAGAATAGTACGGTTAAGCCCGTTTACCGAAAACGCCGCGAGTCGCGACTCGCTCAGACTTGACGAGACCTTATGCAGCATCGGGCAACACTTCTTTAGGCTACTGATGAGACCTTGAAACCATGAGCGGACGAATTCTGAGTGTGATCTTCAGCATGATCCTGTGGAGCGGCCCGAGTGGTGCCGACACGTTGCCGGATTCCCCACAGCAGTTTGCAGCCTTCGATGAATGCCGCCTGACAAGTGGCGAAGTACTGGCGCCCTGCCTGATCGGGTATCGGACTTACGGCAGCTTGAATGACGACAAATCCAATGCGCTGCTCGTCCCAACCTGGTACACCGGCACATCCGCTGAGCACGCCTACCTGGCGTCGCCGGATGTACTCAGCCCCGAACACTATTTCATCGTCATTGTTGATGCGCTGGCCAACGGCGTGTCAACCTCACCGTCGAACAGCAGCACCCAGGCGAACGGCCAGTTTCCGCAGATAAGCATTACCGACATGGTAGAGAGTCAGCACAGATTGCTGACCGAGATCCTGGATATCCATGCACTACATGGCGTAGTGGGACTGTCGATGGGCGGCATGCAGGCGTTCGAGTGGGCGGTGCGCTATCCGGGATTTGCGGATAAGACAGTGGCAGCCATTAGTAGCCCACGTTTGCCGGCCTTCGATATTGCGTTGTGGACCACGCAGAATCGCCTGCTGGCTCTCTTCAGGGAATGTCAGTGCGACGAGGCCCTCGAAGCGATGGCTGGCATGGGGATGCTCACGTCGGTACCGACCAAGCTGGCGCAGGAAGTTGCGAGGGAGGAGGTTATTTCGACCATTGTCCTGCGTGGCGAAACGAACTCGATGACCGTCGGGCAAAGCTGGGACAGGCAGCGTCAAGCTGAAGCGATGATAAATCACAATATCGCCCGGGACTTCGGCAACGATTTTCGAGAAGCTGCCGGACAAATTGAAACGGAGTTCCTCATTGTAGTTGGGGAGGACGACAGGATCGTCACTCCGCAGCCAGCGCGGGAGTTTGCAGAGATTATCGGCGTAACTGTCCTTGAGCTCGACGAAGACTGCGGCCATGGCGACCCCTGGTGCGCGGCGGACGATTTCGCTCACGCGGTCAGTAGCTTCATCAACAAGGATTGATAAGCCGGGATAGCGACATAAAAGCTTCGTATCGCCGCTGGTCGAACGTTCTTAGCAAATGTGTTCTGTCAATTGGCTAGAATCGCAGTCGCAAGAACAGAATGCATTCGTCATGACGATCAGGCAAAGTTGAAGCAAGTTACAGTTCAATCCTCCTCAAGCTCCACCAGGCCCGTTGGGTCCTCATCCAACAAGTCAGCGACCCTATCGTAAACGTCGGCATTATCGAACATTTCGCTTTTAAAGGATCGATTCTGTTCGCCGACATTTCTGAAAAATCCTGCCGCGTCTCTTAATAGCGCGACCGCAAGTTCGACATGACTTGTCGCAGGCATGCTCCGATCCTATCGCTATTTATCATCTAGCTCATATTACAGAGACTGAATGAACCGTATCTGAATGCCCGGCATCCACGATTCTTGGGTATAACGCTGCTTCTACCAACCGATTTTGATCGGTTCTGATGAGTAGCTGATTAGTAGCTCGATCACTCCGTACCAGCCGGGCCTTCCTATTCTGTACGCAAATTAGCAACGTTAGCGAAGCCGATAGCAAGAAAAGCGCAACCACGAGCGCCAGGCGCAGGGGTAACCCGACGATGGCCGCGACGATCGATCCCTTGCGAATCGGACATATTACTCATCGATATGGCAGGCAACTACTGAATTGGCTTGATCGGTCCCGATTCAATCTGACAGTGTCTGTCAGGTCATGTTAGTCGTTGCAGCATTTTCAAACAAACCCGGCCAGACGCATACTGCCGTAAATTCAGATCAGCAACTCTGCTTCCCGATGCTTGTCAGCCTCCCGCTGCATGATTGCCACGAGCCGCCTGTCGACCAATTCTCGAAACGCCGGCCGCCAGTCGGGCTCGTTGCCATCCAGCCACTCCCGCGCACCCCTATTGACGAGAATTTCATCCAGCAAGCGCGCTGTGCCCTCAAACTCCAACGGATCGTGTTCCACTGAAAGCTGGCGGATGTAGCCTCCCTGTATGCTGGAAAAAATATTCCGCAGTAGCATTCCGAACCGGAATTTTTCCAACCTCTTGAGTTCTTCATAGTCCTTGAAGCCCCTCAACAGGAGCTGTACGAGGTCTGGGTGCAAAATCAGCAACTCACGAATACGATTACCTGACTCGACATTGCGTTCGAAGGCCGCGAGCTGATTAGCCTCGACGCTACGGGAAAACTGCTTCGTGTTTTGACGGATTTGAACAGCTACATATACGAGTGAGACAAATACTGCGATTGCGCCAACAGCTTCAGCTATTGCTCCGAGTGCTTCCCAATTCATACCTGCCCCCTTGAAAAGACAGCCACAAGACCAAGCGACCCGCGTGATTAGCCTACGTCAAACGAGATGCAATTTCGAAATACGATTTCATGATTGACCATTGAATTACCAGGGCGAGCGCCAGGCATCGCTGCTTCGGATCCGCGACCGACCGTCAATGTAACCCGAAAGCGGCCGCTTGAGCGGCAGGTTTTAGAGGCGAAACACAAGTTGCCGAAATTTCGCGACAAGTAGCTCTAGATGTCAGCCCGGTCCCTTGCCCGCTTCATCATCTTGTCACGAAGCAGAGCCAACGCTTTCCTGCTGTCATCGTCGAGTTCAGGCGGCATTGCCTTGTAGACTCCCAGCATCGCAATGTCGTTCGCCTCAGCCAGGTTGACGTTCATTAGCCGCAATTCCTGCTCAATTTTTTCCAACGTCAGGCTAGACAAGTCGTTCTCCCAAAATGTTGACGAACGCTATTATGGGGCTTGCGATTCGAAAAGATAGCGTTGTTTTCGCCGAATTGTGGCTGCTGCGTGGAATCTGCCCGGTCGCTCCGTCGGTTTCGTCAGAAAGAGCCGCCCGACGGGGGTCGCCAGCGATCCGATGTCACACGAAAGCAGCAGCCCGACTAATTTCTCCTACAAAAGCCACAAATGAGAAGTACGTCGCAGAACGGGCGCGAAGCCCAAACTAACTTCTGGACAGGCAGTTAAACATTATGTCGTTGACTGCATGTGGACAGGAGATTCCGATGCACACGAATTCAGACTGGTGGCCCCGTTGCGCGTTCGTTCGCGACTACTTCTTCGACGGCCAGAAAAAGATTGCTCATCAGCTGGCGGAATATCTGGCGAGATACTACGTTGGCGAAGAGATCTCTGAGCTGAGACCGAATACGGATGTATCGGCGCTCGTGGGAGATTCGATTCGAAGATATATCAACATGGAAGACTTTACGATGGACCGCCAGGAAGACTTGTTCGCCGAGGTGGATCTGAAGGAATCGATTACGTTCCAGCAAATCGTGAACCAGGTCTGCTCGCAGCGCGAGATATCCATCTGATCGAATCCTGACCGCGCCACCGTGTTTGCCGCCAGCGGCCTGTCGTACGCCGATAGCCCCCTTCGGCTGCTTCTGCGCAGAACCAGGCAATAGGCATTTCTCAGAATTGACGACTGTCGGTGCCGTGAGAAAATTGCAGTCACGATAAAGGCAAACCTGCCGAAAGTCAGGGACGCAAAGTCGCGGATCCTCGCTTCCTCCGTGAAGCCATCTATGACTCCCCGAAGGACCCCAAGACCGCCGGACTGCCGAATACACACGGTAAAACGGGAATGCAAAGGGGAAAGTCATGAAGCGAGCAAATTACGTCTGCATTGGCATGGCCGCAGCCTTGATGTGGAGCTGCGGCGGCGGTGGCGGTGGCGACAGCCAGTTGCCAAGTGGCGTCGAGCCCCCGCTGACCATCTTGCCAAGCTACCGATTCGAGATCGGCGAAATGCTGGAAAACATCGCCTTCTTTATCGATGTGGGCGGCGAACTGGATATTACGATCCAGTTCGGCAATACGCTGTTCGGCAGCGTAGACCTGAACGTCATCAGTACCTCCAATGTAACATTCCTGTCCTACGTCACAGACGCCGGCTCGACCATGCGCGTCGTAGTCAGAGGCAGTCAGACAGACCTCAACGGTGTCTATGTGCTCAACGTTACGTCCGCCGTCAGCGCCACCGTGGGCGACTCTCCCACGAGCGGCGCTTTCGACGTAATGGCGCCCGGTGGGACGGTCTCGGCCGTTCTTTCAGCGAGCGGCGTGGATCTGAGCCTCAACGGCGGGACTGCAATCCCGTTCACATGGGAGGAATACGAAGTGCTGCTTGATAATCCGCAGGCCGAGACCTGGCAGCGCCAGGCATCACTGGCCGGAGCGACGTTCGGCTTCATCTTCGATCTGGCCTTCGAAATCGCCGGTCAATTCGATGAGCTCGAGCTAACGCTGTCAACAAACCCGGTCGTGGAGACCTGCGACATGTTCCCGAGTTCTCCGCCTCCCGGAGTCCTGGCGCAGGGCGAAAACGTCTTCACGAACGTGAGTTCGGGCAACGAGTTGAACCCTGGCGATGCTTTCGACTGGCAATTCACGAATTGCTGGGATTCCTCGACCTACGATTTGATCGATGGCCGGGCCTATTTCTCGAACTACATTGAAGAGATCAATGCGAGTAATACACTCACCCGTATAGGCTTTGCGCCGGTCGGAAACACGTACGGCGGTATCGACTTCTTTGACTTGACGATTTCGGAGACGGAAGAGAACCAGGGCATTTTCACGATAGACCCTGCGGGCGTGATTACCGTCTTCGGCGGATTCTGGATACTCCTGAGTCAGCCATAGACGAAGCGGATGACGCTATCGGCGGGAAAGCAGCGTTGCAGCCAAAGCCAGCAACGCAGGGGCCGCCTGCACGAACAGGATTGACGGCTTGGCTGTAACGGCGCCGAAGATGCCGGCCACGATGACGCAGGCAAGGAAAAACACGCGCAGTGGATAGCCGTCTTCCTTGCGAAACAGGCTCCAGATCAGGCCCGCCGCAAGGAACCCGTTGTAAAGGCCCTGGTTCGCCGCGAGTACCGCCGTTTGTGCGGCGAACTCGGGAGTCAGCCCGAACGCACGCAGGCCGGCAGGCCGGGTCCAGAGAAACATCTCGAGAACCAGGATATAGAGATGCTCAATGGCGACGAACGCGACGAGCACGGTAGCAAACTTTTTCATCCGTTCCTGTAAATGTAGCTGTAGCCGTTGATGGCCGGAACACCGCCCAGGTGCGCGTACAGCACCTTTGAGCCGACCGGGAAGAAGCCTTTTCGCACCAGGTCGATCATACCCTGCATCGATTTTCCCTCGTAGACAGGGTCGGTCATCATGCCTTCCGTTCGGGCACACAGGCGAATTGCGTCATTCGTCTCCGCGGAGGGCACACCGTAGACCGGGTAGGCGTAGTCTTCGTTCAGGACAACGTCGTCGTCGCTTATTGGCCGCCCAAGCTCGACGAGTTCCGCCGTTTTCTGCGCGATGTCCAGAACCTGGGCCCTGGTTTGCGCGGGCGTGCAGGAGGCGTCGATGCCGATCACGTTGCGCGTGCGGCCATCTTTCGCGAAGCCAACGATCATCCCGGCATGGGTGGAGCCGGTAACCGTGCAGACCACGATGTAGTCGAAGCGGACACCCATATCCGATTCCTGGGCACGCACCTCCTCGGCAAAGCCGACAAAGCCGAGGCCGCCATATTTGTGCACGGAAGCGCCGGCCGGAATTGCGTACGGCCGGCCGCCGCGGTCTTTGACGTCCTGCAAGGCTCGTTCCCAGCTCTCGCGAATACCGATGTCGAATCCTTCGTCAACCAGATCGACCTGTGCGCCCATGACGCGACTCATCAGTATGTTGCCAACCCGATCGTAGACGGCGTCCTGAAACGGAACCCAGCTTTCCTGGATAAGGCGGCACTTCATGCCGAGTTTTGCTGCCACCGCCGCGACCTGGCGCGTGTGGTTCGACTGTACGCCACCAATGCTGACCAGCGTATCCGCCCCGGACGCGATCGCGTCAGGCACGATGTACTCGAGCTTACGCAGTTTGTTGCCGCCAAAAGCGAGACCGGAATTGCAGTCCTCCCGCTTGGCGAAAAGCTCGACCCCACCGCCCAGGTGAGCGGAAAGGCGACTCAGTTTCTCGATCGGAGTCGGGCCGAAGGTCAGCGGATAGCGCTCAAATTTTTCCAGCATTTCACTGCTCTTCAGGTGGTTTCGGTCTACCCAGGGGTTCTTCGCGGTACAATCATAATGTATCAGTTGAATGCCGTATTCGCTTTCCTGAATTCAGTTCAATACGACGCAAAGCAGCCACCGACGTATTCAGGCTGGCGAACAAGACGATGGAGCCTGAGATGCACAGGACCGTGAACCGCAAGCCGGAGGGCAAACAAGTCGCGATGATACAGAGGCCGTAATGGGACGATGGAGACCACCACGCCAGGCAGGATCCCCGTATATAACCCCGGCGGGTTACCGGGCGCTTCAGGATGAGCTGGAGGCACTGTGGCCGCAGCGGCGGGAGGTCGTCGCCGCATTGTCCGCCGCCGCTGCGGAAGGCGATCGATCCGAGAATGCCGAGTACATTTACCGCAAGAAAGAGCTGGGCGGCATCGACCGGCGCATACGCTACCTGCAAAAGCGTCTGCCCGATCTCGAGGTCGTTCGGCACTCGACCCCGCCGGATCGCGTTTTTTTTGGCGCGAAAGTCACGCTGAACGTCGGAGACGAGCAATCCCTGTGCTATCGCCTGGTCGGCGAGGACGAGGCGGATCCGTCGAACCACAAGATCAATGTCGATTCACCGTTGGCGCAGGCGCTTCTGAAAAAACGTGTCGGCGACGAGATTTCAATTAAAGCCGGAGAGAAACAGACGATGGCTGTCATCGAATTCGTTGACTATGAACTGGATGGTGACAACGACTAGGTTATTGGGAGCCGGGCGATGTTACCGTAGCAGGCTTTCCCCAAGTCAAGGCCGGATGTATTGTGAAATGACTCAGTATCCTGATTCACTACAGCCTCTCTTTTGGGGGACTGGCCGGTGAAGGGGGCCGTGATGTTTCCCCCAATGAACAACGTTGACTGCCGTCTGCTTTTTTCGGCAACGCCGGTGTAGGATAGAGCACCTCCCCGCCCCCCTTCTTTCCAAGGAAGACAACAATGCTAAAGAAGCCGTCGATAATTTCTGTCATTACATATCTGCTGCTGGCGCTGCCGCTGGCCGCCCCGGCGTTCGCCGCCGACGAAGAAGCCGACGACAAGGACAGCGGCGTTCAATACCGTCTCGTCGGCCCGGCATCCGGCGGGCGTACGACGCGTGTGGCAGGAATACCGGGTGACCCGCTCATTTACTACCTGGCGACGGCGGCAGGCGGCGTCTGGAAATCCACCAATGGCGGTCTCGGGTGGGAATCAATATTCGACGATCAGCCGATCTCGTCGATCGGCTCGGTCGCGGTCGCCAACACCAATCCCAATATCATTTACGTGGGCTCGGGAGAGGCCAACATCCGGGGTAACGTGGCCGAGGGTAACGGCATCTATCGTTCTCTTGACGGCGGCAAGAACTGGGACCACGTCTGGAAGGCGGAAGGGCAGATCGGCACCATCGTCGTGCACCCGGATGATGAAAACACCATATTCGCCGCTGCGCTCGGCAGCCCGTTCGGCCCGGGCCCGGCAAGGGGCGTGTATCGCAGCAAAGATGGCGGCAAGAGCTGGCAGAGAGTGCTGTTCGTCAACAACGACACCGGCGCTTCCGATGTGGCGTTCGACGAGACCAATCCGAACATCCTGTTCGCCGGCATGTGGCAGACCCGCCGCAAGCCCTGGACCATGGAAAGTGGCGGGCCGGGCAGTGGCCTGTACATGTCACGCGACGGTGGCGACAGCTGGAAGAGGCTCGAAGGCAAAGGCCTTCCCGACGGTATCTGGGGCAAGGTGGGGGTTCGGGTAGCCGCGAGCAAACCCGAGCGCGTCTACGCACTGATCGAAGCCGAAGAAGGCGGACTGTTTCGCTCCGATAATGGCGGCGACAGCTGGGAACTCATCAACGATTCGGCAGGCCTCAGGCAGCGCGCCTGGTACTACACCACCCTGACGATTGACCCGACTAACGCCGACGTCGTCTGGTTCCCGCAGGTTTCGATGCTGAAGACGATCGACGGCGGTCGTACCGTTCTTCCGGCCAAGGCCGGCGGCTGGGACCACCACGATGTCTGGATAGACCCGTCGAATCCGAAGCGTATCGCCGAGGCGAGCGATGGCGGCGTGGCCTTGTCCCGGGATGGCGGCGAAACCTGGGAGCGGCCGCCGATACCGATCGCACAGTTCTATCACCTGTCGGTAGACAGTCGCACACCCTACCGGGTCATGGGCAGCCTTCAGGATTTCGGCACCCGCGCCGGCCCCAGCAACAGCCTGCATTCCGAGGGCATTCTGCTCGGTGACTGGGCGCCCGTGGGTGGCGGCGAGGCGGGCTTCGTTGTCGCGGACCCAGACGAACCGAACATCGTGTATGCGGGCGAGTACCTTGGTTACCTGTCCCGCTATGACGAGCGCACGGGCCAGGCGCCGCACGTCGGAATCTATCCGGACAATGGCAGTGGTCACGGAGCCGAAGACCTGCGACACCGCTTCCAGTGGACCGCGCCGATCGTCATTTCTCCTCACGATTCGAAGCTGGTCTACCATGCGAGTAACACCCTGCAGAAGACGCGCGACGGAGGGCAGTCGTGGGAGATCATCAGCCCCGACCTGACACGCAACGACAAGAGCAAGCAGAAGTGGGCGGGTGGTCCGATTACCGGGGACAATACGGGCGTGGAGTTCTACGGAACGATTTTCGCGGTTGCGGAATCGCCGCTGGCGGCCGGGACCATCTGGACGGGAAGCGATGACGGGCTTGTTCATGTCACGCGCGATGCCGGCAAGAACTGGAGCAACGTGACACCGCGCGGTGCCCCGGAATGGGGAACGGTTGTCACCGTTGAAGCATCCCGCTGGGATGCCGGCACGGCCTACGCCGTCTACGACGCGCACCGACTGGACGACGAGACGCCGTATGTCTGGAAGACCACGGATTACGGAAAAAGCTGGAACAGCCTGACACGAGGGCTGGACCGCGAAGTGTATCTGAAGGTCGTTCGCGAAGACTCGCGCAAACCGGGCTTGCTGTATCTCGGTACCGAGCGGGGAGTCATGGCGTCACGCGACGATGGCAAGACCTGGGAGTCGCTGCGGCTCAACATGCCAACGGTCGCGATTGCCGACATGGTCGTCGCTGGCGATGACCTGGTCGTGGGCACGCTCGGACGTTCCGCCTGGATTCTCGACGACCTGACGCCGATTCGGGAGATGTCGCCGCAAATCGCAGGATCATCGCTGCACCTGTTTGCACCGCGGCCGGCGATTCGCTGGACCTACGCCGCCGGACCCGATGGTTCCGATGCCGGCAAGACATCGAATCCGCCGAAGGGCGTAATTGTCACCTACCACCTGGCGAAAGAGCCGGAGGACGAGGTCGTGCTCGAGGTGCTGGACAGCAATGGCAAGGTGATACGTCGCCTGAGCAGCGAGCTCGAGCCGCCCTATGTCGCACCGGATCATCCGGACGCGGACCCTGATGCGGATCCCAAGCCCGATCTCGAGGCCGTCGCTGGCATGAATCGGGCGTCATGGGACCTTGCTTTCGAAGGCGCGAAACGGATTCCGGGCTCAACCAACGATGCGGGCAACGTAAACGTCGGGCCACTGGTTGTTCCCGGCGAGTATCGACTGCGCCTGACCGTCGGCGGCGAGAGCGCTGAGCAGCCGGTCACGGTGCTGCCAGATCCGAGATCGGATGCCACGATCGAGAATCTCAGGGCGCAGACAGAATTTCTGATCGGGGTCAGGGACCGAATCTCGTCGATCACCGCCGACGCCGAAAAGCTCCGCGGCATACGGGAACAGCTGGAGGTCCGCCACAAGGCGCTCTCCGATGATCCGCGTGCGAGTCGCTTGATGACGCTGGGCGAAGAAGCGCTCAGGAAAGTCTCGATGATCGAGAATCTGCTTTACAGCCCGAACGCCAAGGTGAACTACGACATTCTTGCCGGGCGCGACGGCGGCGCGAAGCTTTATTCGCGGTCTGGCTGGCTGTATCGCACGGCGCTGGATCACAGCGGACCACCGACGCAGGGCATGCAGGAGGTGAACCGGGAGCACGCGACGCTCTATGAGCAGAGCAGGGCAGAGTTGGCCCGCCTGATCGATGAAGATCTCAGGCAGCTCAACGATCTGGCCGAGGAACTGGGTACAACCTACGTGACGGTAGCGGCCCCCTAGCCGTGCGCCCGGAGCGCTAAAGGAAGTCGGGGCCGCGGCCGATACGCTTGGATGGGTAACAGATTCGACAGCCGCAACTACTATGAAGTGCTGCACGTCAGCCATGATGCGCCGGTCGACATCATCCGCGGCAGCTATCGCACACTCATGCAGCGGATGAAACACCACCCGGACCTCGGCGGTGACGCGGCGATGGCGGCGTTGATCAACGAGGCCTACGCGGTGCTGTCAAATGCAGAGAAGCGCGCTGCATACGACGCGCGACTGGACGTCATGGCCCGCATAGCGGCCGGCATGCCGGGGAAAACGACGGAGCCAGGCCGCGATACCGCGGCCGGGCAAGCCTTGGACTGGTCGCAACACTGTGTCTTCTGCAAAACGCCACACAGTCATGGTCGCCGCATCGAAATCGAGATGAGCTGCCGGACCTGCGACAGCCCGCTGTCCGCCGCGGAGCAGCATCGCATGGAGTCAGAGGGCAAGCGCGCAATCGAGCGAATCGGCCGGCGAATGCGAATCCGTTATTACACGCATTGGCCGCAGCTGAGCGCGCATTCCGGGCGCATCGACGACATCTCCCTGAACGGTTTGCGGCTGGTGACCCGCCAGGACCTGACGGACGGACAGTGCATAAAGATCGTTAGCGACGTCGTGCAAGCGGTCGCGCAGGTTACGCATACGATTAACGAACGCCGCGGCTGGAGCAGGCGCTGCGTGGCCGGCGTGTCGTTTGTCACGCTGCGATTCGGCCGATCGGTGGGCGGATTCGTGTCGAATCGTGTCTAGCATCTTACTCGCTGTCCGTGGTCGCGCGCAGCAGTATCTCGCCACTCGGCTCGACCGAGTAGCTGATATTGATGGGGCGGCAGCAAACCTGGCAGTCTTCCACGTAACTCTGTGCCGGGACGGAATGGTCCAGGAGCAAATCGATCGTCTCTCCGCAGTAGGGGCAGTCGATCGATCGGTCTTCCAGTTCTCTGCGCATGATAAGTCCTGTCAGTCAGATTCGGTCACTACTCCGTCAATGTCACAGGCGCCGGACCGGCAAACAGCGGCCTCCTAATCATCGAGGTACTTCCAGGTGTCGGCGCCGTCGAACGTTCGCACCCGGACATCGGCAATATCGGCAGGCGCCATCATCCTGGCGTTCACGGCGATACGGCTGTCCCCGTCCTTTTCGACGCTCTCATAATGCGTCACGCAGCCGCAGTGTCTGCAATGGAAGAACTCGAGCGAGCGGTCGCCCCAGGAGTAGGTCTTCAGAGCATTGGCATCGCCGCCAACGGTTGCGGTCTTGCGCGTGCAATAGGCCCAGCGCGCACCATAGCGATGGCAAATCGAGCAGGTGCACTGCGTAACAGAGTGCGGCTTTCTCGCAACTTCGATTTGGACGGCGCCGCAATGGCAGGAAGCTTTCAGCATGATGTTGTCCACGGCGAACGGCGGAGACCCGACACGACAATCCACCTTACGATCGGCCTAGAACCTTTTCAAGTTCGGTGTACAAGGACGAGTAGCCTGCAGACGTATAAAGGTCCTCCGCGACCCGGTTGCCCGCGAGCACGCCGATTCTCAGGTACCGGACCTTGCACGCCCTCGCATACTGCTCAGCGGCTTCGAGTAGTTTTTTTCCGAGCCCGAGGCGACGATAGCTTTCGAGGACGACCAGGTCGGATATCAGTCCGTACTCGATATTGCCGTCCTCGATCTGTTCGCTCCTGACCTTCGGCAATATCGTGGCGTATCCGGCAACATTTCCGTCGACCTCAGCGACCAGGATACGACCGCCGCATTCTTTGCAGCGATCGAGCATTTCGGCGAGGTAGGCATCGGCGATAGTGGCGCCTGGTGGCATTCTCGGGTCAATGCCACGCTCGAAGTCCTGCAGCTCGATCAGGCATTCACGGACGCCTTCCCGGTGTCGGGATTCATCGAATCCGAGAAGCAGCACTTCAGGCCTGGTGGTCATGAGCGATCGTGGACGAGACCGGTACCTCTCGCAAGCAGGGCGGCAGTGAGCATCGAGTCAGCTTACGGGGCAGTCATTGACCGCGCAACTTGCAACGACGAATACAGCATCCGCTCCCATCCGTCCAGCGTGATATGTACTCGTGTGGCTTTCGCCTCCAGCTCGAGAAACTCATTGTTCTGGTTGAGTTCATATGCGAGGAAGATGATTCCGGCGATTACTCCAACGTTAGCGAGCGTGTTCAAGGTTTGTCCCAGGTCAATATTCTTCACTGGACTTTCTCGACTATTCAGAGGTGAGCAAATTCTTCAGAAATAGCAGCTGCACGATGTGGGTCATCAGCAGAAATTGGAACCCAGGAGCGTCGATCGGCGGTCATGCGAAGTAAAGCAGTCGTTCATTCCTTCGCCTCGCGAATTTCTGCACCTGGCCATGGATGGTCAGAGTGAAGTTGCCTGGTTGACCGAACCAGGATGCAAAGCCTTCAGGGCGCCCTATCGTGCTCGACGAAGATCAGTTCGGACGTGTCGTAGCCGGCCGCCTCGGCCTTGGAGAGCAGTTCGTCGAGCATTGCCTGCGGTAGCCGCGGTTCCCTCGCGAGAATCCAGAGGTAGGAGCGGTCCGGGCCGGCAACCATCGAGTACTCATAGTTGTCGCCAAGCTCGAATACGTTATATGCGCCATAGAAGGGCCCGAAAAACGAGACCTTGAGCCGCCCGATGCTGGGATCGCCGATAAAGTAGGCTTTGCCCTCAGCCTCGTCCCACTCGCCTTTCTCATTACGAAAACCGCGGTTCAGGACGACGACGCCACCGTCCTCGCGCAGCGAGTAGTTGGCCGTGACATTCGATAACCCGCGCTCGAAACTGTGATCGAGACGCGCTATCTCGTACCAGGTGCCGAGGTACGGCTCCAGTTCGAAGTCATCGACCGGCTCGATGCCTTCGGGAATACCGGTACAGCCCGAAAGTGCGAGCGCGGCAAGCAACATGAACCTTTTCATCGGTCTTTCCTCGTGACCGTCTACTAAGCCGGGGGCGAAGCAATGGGTCAGAAGTGGGTATTTTACCTCAGATTTCTCGAACGGCTGAATTGCGGTGTAAAGCAGCACCTCGCTGAGCTTCCTGCTTACCGTCTCAGAGCCTCCAGGGGGGCGATTCTCGAAGTCCGGCGGGTCTTGTCTTCGAATTTCCGGAGCCACCCGCGGACAGAGGTGCGCTTCGGTGACTGGCGAACGCTGGATGACAAAGTCGTTCCTTTTCGCCTTGAGATCGATGATCGCACCGTGCTCGGCCTCCGGGAAGGTGATCTCTTGTGCGGCAGTAATAATAGCCAGGTCGCCACACTGATCGAACGACATTTACGCTATTGCATGCTGATTCGCACCGACAGCATGGACGCCAAGACCGCGGTCAACGTGCATACCAGGCAGGCACACAAGCCGCAACAGCCTGAATGCTGCAGCAAGACAAGCTGGCGAGTGACCGCGAGAAACATGTCGCTGGGAAACACCAGCTGAACGATTCGTCAGTGTGTTGCGTCGATCAGTTGAATCCGACCTTCATCCAGTCAGTCGGCTGACACCCCCGGGGCAAAAGAAAACAGCCACGCCCTACAGGCGTGGCTGTTTTCGACGTGCGATTGTTGCTAGCTATACAATAATCGACGAGTACGCCAGACCAGCGCTACGATGGCCAGCAACAACAGTGCTGGCAGATCGGTCGAGCCGCCGCCGCCACTCTGCGACGAGGTGCTGCTCTCGGCGACCAGCGGGTTTGTGCCGAAGATCGTGACTTCATCGCCGTCACTGACGCCATCGTCATCGCTGTCGGCGTCCTTCGGATCAGTACCGCGATCACGTTCTTCTCCGTCATCGAGCCCGTCGTCGTCGGTATCGCGGTCGAGCGGATTGGTGCCATCATCGCGTTCGTCGCCGTCGTCGACACCATCGTCATCGCTGTCGTGGTCCCGGGGATCGGTGCCATCGTCACGCTCGTCGTCGTCGCTGACGCCGTCGTTGTCGTCATCATCGTCGTCGTCGTCGTTGATGCCGTCGTTGTCGTCATCATCGTCATCGTCGTCGTTGATACCGTCGTCGTCGTTGTCATCGTCCATACCCGCGAGGAACTCGGCGATAGCAACGATGTCGGATTCCGGCATACAGGCGAGGTACTGCATTTCGCTTTCTTCCTCGATTGCCTCCCAGGTCTCGCCGGCGGAGTCACCGTGCACGTCCTCGCCGGTTCGGCCACCGGAGCCGTCATTGCCATGACAGCCCGCACAGGTGGTCACGTAACGCTGCTCGCCCGTGGCGTTCTCCGAATTGAGGTACTCGGCAATCGCCAGAATCGCGGCTTCATCGAGGCCCTGCAGGTATTGCATGTCAGGAACGCCGTTGGGAAACACACTGGTGCCATAGATCGATCCGCTGATATTGCAGGATCGCGCGCCTGCGACACGACGCAGTCCAGGGAGCGTTTCGTCTACGGCGGGGCCTGACCACGGGTCGCCATGACAGGCCGCGCAATTGACCTGGTAGAGCGCTCCCCCGTCGCCCTGATCCGAGGGGTCGGAAATCGTCACTTCGGCCATTGCCTCGTCGATGAATTCACCATCGCTGACCGTCAATGCGACGTTATAGACACCGGCGGCAGCGTACGTGTGATCGGGGGAGACACCGTTGCCCGCGCTGCCATCGCCGAAATTCCAGGCATAGGTCAGAACGTCACCATCCGGATCGCTGGAAGCCGAAGCGTCGAAACTGATGCTGCTGCCGGTCACGCCGCTGTAAGGACCGCCGGCGTCGGCGGTTGGCGCACTGTTCGCAGGCGGCGTGGCTATCGTAGCCGTGGTAGTCGCGGTCGAACTGGCGCCCTGATCGTCGGTCACCGTCAGGGTGATGACGAAGCTTCCGTCGGTCGAGAAGACATGCGACGGCGTGGCGCCATCGCCCATCGAACCGTCGCCGAAATCCCAGGCGAAGGTAATCGGATCGCCATTCGGATCCGATGACATCGAGCCGTCGAATGCGACCGCCACGCCGGGCTCACCGCTGTATGGGCCACCGGTGTTGGCAGTCGGGGCAATGTTCATCGGTGGTGCCGTAATAGTCGCGGAGGTAACGCTCGGTTCGCTGTCAGCCTGGCCGTCGTTGACAATGAGCCTTACTTCGAAGCTGCCCGCGGCCGGATAAGTGTAGGCCGGTGTGGCGCCTGTCGCGGTACCGCCGTCGCCGAAGTCCCAGGCATAGCCGAGGGGGTCGCCGTCGGGGTCGCTGGATCCGGTGCCATCGAACTGTATCAATGTCGTACCGGCCTCGCCGGCGTACGGGCCACCGACAACGGCGACCGGTGCCGCGTTAGCCGTTGCCGGATCCAGGGGTACATTAGGGGGCGTGCCAACAGAGTTTGTGCAGTTGGCGCCGTCGATCTCCGCGCACCAACCAGGCTGTGTGCTTGCTTCGATCTCGGCCAGATTCAGGTGCAGGCGGTCCGCGTTGTCGGAATCGAGGGTTTCGACGGCCAGGAGGGCGGCGGCGAAGGCCGTCGGCGAGCAGCTGGAGCCAACGCCGGATGCTCCGTTGCTGAGCAGGTCCTGACCGTAGGCGTTGAAGTTGCTGCCGCCGGCGGCTGACTGATGACAGGTCCTGCAACCTCCGAGGTTGGCCGTCTCCGAGAAATTGTGATCCTGGTTGAAATAGGTGTCGTTAAAGACCGTGCCGCAGCTTGGCCATGCTTCGGCATTGGTCGATCCGAGAAGGGCTGCGAAGCCCATGAATAGTACTACCGCAAGATCCCGCCTGACGTCGCTCATATCGTCCACCCTGATTGTTTAGGTTTGAAACCCGAAGCGCGCGACGCTCCCACGCACGCACTTTTCAATTCAATACACGAATAAACAACCTGGAAGGTTCCGCGATTTGCGGACGAATAGATCAGTAGATATACGTATAAGGCTAATCGTTTGCGGCTGAATCCGCTCGCAGCGACCTGACGAGGGCTACCGACATCAGGATGCCGACAAACAGGATCGGCAGCGAGACGACGAGCAATATGACCTGGATCGGCCGCAGGTTGCTGTTCATCAGCATCAGGGCAATCGGCAGGAGCCCCAGCGCTATCGCCCAGAAGACGCGGTGCCAGCGGGCCGGGTCGTCGCCGGCTTTCAGGTGCAGGGTCGCGCTGGATGCGAGCGTGTAGGACGCCGAATCATAGGTCGTCGCTGCGAAGATAATGGAAATCATCGAGAACACGGCGATGACGATGGCCGCAAGCGGCAACTGTGCGAGCATTGCCACAATCGCCGCATTGCCGCTTTCTGACTTCATGATGCCGGTGAAATCGAGCGTGCCGCTAAGCTCGAGGAACAGCGCGTAGTTGCCCAGTACCATGTAGAATAGCCAGCTTCCCAGCGAACCCCAGATCAGCATGCCGAGAATCAGCTGGCGGATTGTTCGTCCCCGTGAGATGCGGGTCACGAACAGGCCCACATAGGGCGCGAAGGCGATCCACCAGGCCCAGTAGAAGATGGTCCAGCTCTCGACAAAACCGGAGTTCGTAAACGGGTCCGTCCAGAAGTTCATGCGAATGAAGTTCTGTGCCATGACCCCGAGGCTGTTTACGCTGGTCTTAAGAAGAAACGCCGTCGGTCCGACAATGAACACGAAGAGCAGCAAGGCGAACGCGAGCGTTACGTTGATATCGCTCAGTCGCTTGATGCCTTTCTTGAGGCCCAGCCAGACACTGGCGGCAAACAGGACAATACACAGCACGACGACGGCCACCTCCAGCGTATCGCTCGCCTCCATGCCGAATAGCCAGCCGATACAGGCGGCAATCATCGGCGTCGAGAAACCGAGGCTCGATGCCGCGCCGCCGAGCAGTGCGATCATGAACAGGAAGTCGATTGCCCGCGCGGCGGGGCCGTGTTCACGGCCTCGCAAAAACCAGTGGCAGCTGACGCTGAAGCGCAACACGTCCAGCTTCCTGCGGTAGTAGGGATACGCGATCGCAACCGTCGGCAGGCAATAGAACGCCCAGGCCGTAAAGCCCCAATGGAACAGCCCATACGTGGAGGCCCACTCGCTCGCTTCGACACTGCGCGGCGCCGCGCCGAACGGTGGCGCATCGTAATAGAACGCCCACTCGGTCGCGCACCAGTACAGCAGGCCGGCACCGACGCCGGCGCAGAACAACATGCCGACCCAGCTGAGCTCACTGAACTCCGGCGATTCATCGGCGTCGCCTAGCCTGACGGCGCCAAAGCGCCCGGCCGCGAGCCAGGCGAGAAAACCGATCGCCGCAACGCTGGCGAACAGGTAGAGAATACCGAACTGCGTGGCAATGAATACGTACAGCGATTCAAGCGCCGCCGCGGAGGATTCCGGGTACAGCAGCAAGGGAATGCTGGCGGCAACGAGGATCAACGCACAGAGCCCGAAACTGGGCCAGTCGATTCGGTTTTGCTCCATGCGTGATAGTGTCCTGTTTGCTTGGTTCGCTTACTTTCAGAAAGCCTGCAAAGCGCTAGTGCAAGGCGCAGTCCGCCGGCAATGGCCCGGCCCTTGCCAAGGGCTGCAACGCCGCAGTAGCGCTTTGCAGGCTTTCCCTGCGGGCGTTTCCAGCAGCACGACCTGCCGCGTTGCAGTCGCTTGAAGTAGCCCGCTAATCCTGCACGCCTGCGCCTCCCAGGACGCGCTGCTGGCAACGCTGAGAGCTAGCGAACCAAGCAAACAGGACACTAGTTCATCGTCAGGACAACTGCCCCACGGACACTGCCCTGCTCGACAATTTCATTCGCCGTCACTATGTCTGCGAGCGACAGCTCGTACGCGATGCGATGCTGCAGCGCGCCGGCCCGAAGCGCCCTGTCGATATCAGCGATGGCCTGCCGTTTCGCAGCCTCCGGCATTGCGTACACGATGATCATGCGAACCGTAATGTCCTTGTACATCATCTTGAAGAAAGGCAGCTTGGGCTCCGTTACCTGTGTCGATGAGTACGTCGCAATCGTTCCGCCCGTTCGCAGAATCTCGACCGACACGGGGAGGTTCGCGCCGAACTCGACATCGACAACGCGGTCTACCGGCCTGCCGCCCGTCGCCGCCATGATCGCCTCGACAACGTCTTTCGCACGGTGATTCACCACGTGCTGTGCGCCGGCATTCAGGCAGGTCTTCTTGTCGGCTTCGTTACTCGCCGTCGCTATCACTGTTGCGCCGGCCTGGCTGGCCCACTGCACCGCATAGTGGCCCACGCGCCCGGCACCGCCGGTTACCAGGATTGTCTGACCCGCCACATCGCCATCCGCGAAAACGCTGCGGTGTGCCGTCATCACCGGAATGCCAAGACAGGCGCCGACATCGAACCCGGCTTCGTCGGGTAGCCGCGGCGCCCGACTCTCGTCGATCGCCACGTATTCGGCGGCCGTCCCGAAGCGCCGCGCGTATTGTGCCTGGTAGACCCACACGCGCTCCCCGACACGCTCCGCACTCACGCCGTCACCGACGGCCTCGACAATGCCCGCGCCGTCGCTGTTCGGGATGACGAGGCCGTCGTCGAGCAGATTCGGGAACGATCCGGCGCGCTTCTTGACGTCGGACGGATTGACGGCGCTGCTCGCCAGCCTTATCAGTACTTCGCCGGCAGCGGCCGAGGGCGTGTCCAGTTCACCTACCTTCAGCACATCCCGGGCGGAACCAAATTCTTCAAACCATGCTGCGCGCATTTGCGAAAACTCCAGTTAGTGGGCGGTTAGTCAAGCCAGTTGGACAGCCCCTCGGTATGGCCGTCGACGGCGATGGACTGTCCGGATATTTTCGAGGCCTGGTCGGATGTGAGGAACATCACCGTATCGGCGACTTCATCCGCTGTAACGAAAGTCCGCATCGATGTATGGCGCTGATACACTTGGCGAACCTCCTCGGTGGTCAACCCGCGCTGCTCTGCATCGCGTTCGATAACGGCCTCGATGCGTGGGCCACTGACACTGGTCGGGCACACCGCGTTGACGCGGATGCCAAGCGGCCCGAGTTCCATTGCCCAGGTCTTGGTCAGGCCGATTTGTGCCCACTTGCTGGCCGTATAGGCAGAGCGCAGCGGGTAACCGAATAGAGCCGCGGTCGATGCGATGTTGATGATCGAACTCCTCTCCCGCGCCTTCAACAGCGGTACCGCGCGCCGCGTCATGTAGAACGTTCCCGAAAGATTGACCTGTATGCAGCGGTCCCAGCCGTCTTCATCCGTTTCCTCCACCGGTGCGGATGGACCGGCAATGCCGGCGTTGTTGACGAGGATGCTCAGGCCGCCATGATGCCTGACGAGATCGTCGAAAACGCAGTCGACATCGCTGCGGTTGCCAATGTCGGCGAGCGTTGCCGTGGCCCCGGGATTGGCGCCGAGAAACTCGTCGATGTGATTCGACGACGTGTCGCAGATGTGTACCGAGTCCCGTTGCGCGAGAAATCGCTCGGCGATGGCTCGGCCGATACCAGAGGCGCCGCCCGATATCAGTACAATGTTTTTCCTATTTGCGGGCTTTTTCATTTGCAGGCAGTCTAGGGCACCTGTGAACCATTGTTTCGCAGCAGAGCCGATTTACCCTGAGCGATCGAGACAGTTTACACGTCGATGGCTTCTGCGCCAGTTGCGCCGGTGGGGCCTCAGGACCGAAGCTGGCCGCACCGCAAACCGGAAACTATGAAAGAAAGATCCTCGCAACAAGCACTGCGGCTGCGCAGGAAACACGGCGCCGGCAAGCGCCGCGATGTCACTGCCCGGGATGGCGAGCAACTGGTTCGCGCTCAATCCCTGCGCAGTGCGCTGGTCGCCGGACTGATTGCGATTGTCATCTTCAGCCTGTTGTGGGTTGCTTTATCGGCATTGCTGAATCGTGTGTTTCCCTGGATGACGGTGCTGCTGGGCGCGATGGTGGGTTTTGCCGTTCGCCAGGCGGGCCGCGGTGTTGACTGGCGGTTTCCGACCGCGGCTGCCGTACTCACGCTGGCGGGCGCCCTGCTCTCGAACATCGTCGTTGCGGCATCGACGACTGCGGATATTTTCAACACCAGCACGCTGCACGTGCTGCAATCCGTAACGACTATGACCTGGCCGGTATTCTTCGATGAGGTACTGAACGTGGCTGATGGCTTCTACGCGGTGTTGTCGGCAGGCCTCGCCGCCTTCCTGTCGCAGCGTGCGCTCACGCGTTCACAATACTACGCGCTGCGGCTGTGGCGCGAGCAGTCAAACGGGCATCACTAGCGGATTCTTGGCTGGAATCGCTGCGCCGTGGAAGGAGGCCAGCTGTCGTGCAACCAGTTGCTCGATTTCCTGCACGGCATTCGCGATACCCAGATAAAACGCCGGCTCACGACGCAGTAGCGCCCAGTTGCCGGTGTCCAGGATTCGAACCAGGTGGGTGATGTTGCTGCGGATCGCCTCGATGTACGGGTTGTGGCCGTTGTACAGGACTTCGATGTAGCGGTACACGCGATTGAACTTGGTGTTCAAACGCTCGCGCATCACCTGCTGGTAGAACATCGGCGTCTTCTCCAGCAGGTCCTTGCCGGACTTGTAACGCACCATGTATTCGCCCGGACCCGCGTTTTCCACCGCGACCCCGCCGACCACAAACTCTTTATAGAGCCTGTCACGGCACTTTTCGAGGTAGCAGCGATCCGCCATCTGGGCAATAAGGTCCGCAGTGCCGATGAGGTGCCCGCAGATGATATCGCGCGGATCGTCCAGTTCGATGTCATCGAGGTCCAGCTCGTAACCGGTGAAGTGCACGATCATGCTGCTGACACCGATGTCCCGGCTTAGCCCGAGTTCAGGCAGGTAGCGGCGCAGGAAGTCGGCGCTGCGCGATACATGATAAAGCGTGAACTCTGCACCGTTCGAAAAATCGGCGTCGCGCTCTTCGTGCCTTATGTAGCCCGAATCGTGGAACAGCGAGGTGATGATAGCCATCTGTGCACGCGCTGCGCCGAGTCGGTCGGCAAGCTCGGCGCTACGTTCGTAGCCGACTACGAGGCGCGCCAGCGCCAGCGTCATATCGAGCGTGTGCTGCATGTCATGATAGGTCGTGTCGCAACCGCGGTAGCCGGGATAGCGGCCGGTGAACAGGCGCTCGAAATCGTAAAACGCAAGCCACAGCTTGTCGAACGAAGTTCCCGGAAAAGTCTGGGAAAAAAGTTCGTGAACGGCGTCGCGAACCGCTGCAGGGTTGCTGACCTGCACGGTGTTGGTGACGTCGTAATCGTTACGTCGATCCTGAGACATTATTGCCCCGCCTTTTTTTCTGACAATGATACACGGCAGTCAAAGTGCCCACAGGAACAAAATCGGGAATATGTTATGTCGGTATTCTTTACGTTCGTCAGTCATCAAACTCGGCGACGACCGGCGCGTGATCTGACGGACGTTCCCACGCGCGCGGTTCCTTGTCGACGTAGCTGGCAGTACAACGCTCCGCCATAGCTTCGCTCGCGAGAATGAGATCGATGCGCAAGCCGGCATTGCGGCGAAAACCTGCCGCGCGGTAATCCCACCAGCTGAAGGTTTTTTCAGGTTGCTCGAACTTGCGAAACACGTCGATGAGTCCGAGTTCGGTCAATGCAGCAAGGGCCTGTCGTTCCAGTGGGCTGCACAGTATTGCATCTCCCCATTTCTCCGGATCGTGCACGTCCTCGTCGGCCGGAGCGATATTGAAGTCGCCCAACACGACAATCTTGTCGTGCTCCGCCAGCTCCGTCTGAAGAAACTCCCGCAACGAAGCGAGCCAGCCCAGTTTGTAGGTGTATTTTTCGGAGCCTACCTCGGAGCCATTGGGGACATACAGGTTGATAATCCGGATATCACCTGCCGTGCTGGCGAGAACGCGCCGTTGCGGGTCATCGATGCCAGGCAAGTCGGTGACCGGATCCATCGGCTCGATCTTGCTGACGACGGCAACGCCGTTGTAGGTCTTCTGTCCGCTGGCGAGCGAGTGATAACCCAGTTCCGAAAAGGCATCCGCCGGAAATTTCTCGGTTGGCTGTTTTATTTCCTGAAGCACCAGGATGTCCGGCTGCTGTGCCTGCAGCCATTCGATGACATGGTCACGCCGGACGTTCATCGAATTTACGTTCCAGGTGGCGATTTTCACGCCGGCTCTATTCCGGTTTGTCGCAGCAGCGCGTCGATCGACGGTTCCCGGCCCCGAAAGGCGATGTAGGCCTGCATGATGTCGCGGCTGCCACCGATCTCCAGGATTTCGCGGCGGAATCGCTGTGCCGTCGCCTGGTCAAAGATGCCGGCCTCTTCGAAAGCGGCGAAGGCATCCGCCGCGAGGACCTCGGCCCACTTGTAACTGTAGTAACCGGCCGCGTAGCCGCCGGCAAAGATATGCGAAAAAGCATGCGGCAGGCGGTTGTAGTCGGGGTGTCGAACCAGCGCCACTTCGTCCCGGACTTCGTCGAGTATTTCGAGCACCCTGGGCGGCTTGTCGGGATCGTACTCGGCATGCAGCCTGAAATCGTAGAGCCCGAGTTCGAGCTGGCGCATCATCGCGAGCGCAGCGCCGGCATGACGGCTGTTATCGAGCTTGTCGAACAGTTCACGCGGCAGCGGCTCACCGCTCACCGCATGCGAGGAACAGTGCGTCAGCACCTCGTAACTCCACGCGAAGTTTTCCATGAACTGGCTTGGCAATTCCACCGCGTCCCAGGGCACGCCGTTGATGCCCGAGACACTCGGGAAACCGATCTGCGTGAGCAGGTGATGCAACATGTGACCAAACTCGTGAAACAGCGTAAGCACATCGTCATGGGTCAGCAGCGACACGCCGTTTTCATCCGGCGGCGGGAAGTTGCAGACCAGGTATCCGACCGGCAAATCGACGCGCCCGTTCAAATGCTGCCGGCCTATGCACTCGTCGATCCACGCACCGGCACGCTTGCCGTTTCGCGCGAACAGGTCGGTGTAAAAGCCGCCGAGGATCTCGCCACCGATGTTACGAACGGTGTAATAACGCACCTGCTCGTGCCAGGTCGTCACCGTATCGTCTTCAGCCAGCTCGACGTTATAGAGCCTCGAAGCCAGCGCGAACAGTCCGTCGATGACCGTCGTGGCCGGGAAGTACTGCTTCAGTTCCTCGTTGGATATGAAAAAATTCGCCTGCTTGAACTTTTCCAGCCAGAACGTAATGTCCCAGGGTTCGAGGTCGAAACCGGCAAAGGCGCACAGCTCGGCGTATTCCTTCTCGGCGGTGCCGCGAGCATGCGCGGCAAGCTCGCGCAGGAAACCGATCACGTGCTGCGGTGAATCCGCCATTTTGGTCGCCAGCGAGTATTCCGCGTAGCTTGAGAAACCGATCAGCCCGGCGGCCTCGTGGCGGAGCGCGAGGATTCGCTCGATGTTCTTGCTGTTGTCCCACTCGCTGTTGTCCGCCTGGTCCGAGCCACGCGTGACCCACGCCTTGTACAAAGTCTCGCGCAGGTCCCGGTTTTCGGCATGCGTCATGACGGCGTGATAGGTCGGGTAGTCCAGGGACAGCAGCCAGCCACCTAGGTCCTTGCCCGCGGCATCTTCCGCGGCTCGAGCGGTCGCCTGGGCGGGCAGGCCCGAGAGGGTTTCGGCGTCGGGCAGATGCAATGACCACGCATCGGACGCATCCTGTACGTTGTGCTCGAAGCTCGCCTGTGTCGCTGCGAGCTCCTGCATGATGGCCTTGAAGCGATCCTTGGCCTTCGCCTCGAGGTCGACCCCGGCCAGGTGGAAGTCACGCAGCGCATGCTCGACGGCGCTGCGGCTCGCCGGGCTGGCGTCGGGCGCCAGCTTGCTGCCGACCGCCGCATAGGCCCGCTGCAGTCGTTCATTCTGGGAAATCTCTGTACCATGCTCGGTCAGCAGGGGCAGTGCCTGGTTATACGCCTCCCTCCACTCGGGTGAGCCCAATACGCTTTGCAGGTGTCGGACAGGCGACCAGATTCGGCCCAGTGTGTGTTCCATCTGCTCAACCGGGCTGACCAGCGAATCGATGTCCGGTTTCGTCGCGTTATCGAGTAGCGCGTCAAGCCGACTGCGGTGCTCCGCGATAACCGTCGTGATTGCCGGCATGACGTGCTCCGGCAGGATTTCGTCAAATCGGGGCAGCGATGAGGTGTCGAGCAAGGGGTTGTGCATAGTCTGGAGTACTATCAATCTGGCGGCGGCCAATACTAGCATGTGCCGCTGTAAGCGGCATGCGCGCAAATCAGGTGTTCTGATGATGATTCCGTTCGAGAGAAAGGATCAGAACAACGACAACAAACGGAGAAACTTGTGACAGACAACTATGACCTCCTCGTCATCGGGGGTGGCAGCGGCGGACTTGCGCATGCACAACGTGCCGCGGAATACGGGGCGAAAGCGGCGGTCGTCGAGTACGGCCCATTGGGCGGAACCTGCGTGAACGTGGGTTGCGTGCCGAAGAAGGTGATGTGGTACGCGGCGCATCATGCGCAGCAATTCCACCATGCGCCGGACTACGGTTTCGATATCGATATCAGGGGCCATGACTGGGCCGCACTAAAGGCGCGCCGGGATGCGTATATCGCGCGGCTGAATGGCATCTATGCCGCGAATCTGGCGAAGCGCGAGGTCACCCACATTGCCGGTGCCGCGTCTTTCATCGACGCAAACACGATCGACGTCGACGGCCGCGGCTACAGCGCGGATCGCATCGTTATCGCGACCGGCGGCCGACCGATTGTCCCGGATATTCCGGGGGCCGATCTCGGTATCACGTCAGACGGTTTTTTCGAGCTCGAGGAACGACCGCAGCGGGTACTGCTTGTGGGAAGCGGCTACGTCTCCGTTGAGCTTGCCGGGGTTTTCAACGCGCTCGGCAGTGAGACGCAGGTCGTCGTGCGCAAGGAAGGTGTGTTGCGAAGTTTCGACAAGATGCTCAGTAGTGAACTCACGGAGGCCATGCGCAACGGCGGTATCGCGCTGGATACCCGTGTAATACCGGGGTCCGTGGAGAAGGCCGGTGACGGCATCATGCTGCACGCTGTTGACGGGCGCACTTTCGGGCCGGTCGATTGCCTGGTCTGGGCCGTGGGCCGTGCCCCCAACACCGACACCCTCAATGCCGGCAAAGCCGGCGTCGTCATGGACGCATGGGGCTTCGTGCCAACCGACGACTATCAACGGACGAACGTGGACAATATCTTCGCGCTGGGCGATGTGACGGGCCGCGATGCGCTGACGCCCGTCGCTATCGCCGCAGGCCGTCGGCTGGCAGACCGCCTGTACGGTGGCATGAAAGGCCGACATCTTGAATACCGACTGATTCCGACCGTCATTTTCAGCCATCCGACTATCGGCACCGTCGGCATGACCGAGGATCAGGCGCGCGCGGAATTTGGCGATGATGTCAAGGTTTACACGTCCGGTTTCGTCGGCATGTACTACGCGCTGGGCGAGGACAAGCAGCGCTCATCGATGAAGCTGATAACGACGGGAGCGGACGAGCGCGTGGTCGGGTGTCACGTTATCGGGGAGGGCGCCGACGAGATGATGCAGGGCTTTGCTGTGGCAATGCGAATGGGTGCGACCAAGGCGGATTTCGACGATACAGTGGCAATCCACCCGACCAGTGCCGAAGAACTGGTGACTATGCGCTGATTTTCATGTGCTTGAGCACATCGGTCGTCGTTGGGCGCACGCCCCTCCAGATGCGGAAAGACTCGGCGGCTTGCTCGACGAGCATGCCCCAGCCCATCACGGACTTCCCTGCTCCCTGCTCGCGCGCCCAGACGCTGAAGGGCGTTGGTTTCAGCCCGTAGGAAAGGTCGTAGCAGACGGTCCTCGCTGAAACGGCGGCCGCCGGATACGGTGGAGCGTCGCCGTGCAGGCCGGCCGATGTCGCGTTGATGATCAGGTCGTAAGGCTCCGATACCGGCACGACGTTGAAGCGACAGGCGGTAACGGGCCCGGAACGAGAGAAGTGCTCGGCGAGGGCCTGCGCTTTGGCCAGCGACCGATTCGCGATTCTGAGCGACGCCGGCTGCAATTCGAGCAAAGGCCCAATAATGCCGCGGGTCGCGCCGCCGGCGCCGAGTATGAGGATATTGGAACCCCTGAGGTCGAGGCCATGGTTCACGGTGAGGTCACGCAACAGCCCGAAGCCGTCCGTGTTGTCGCCGAAGATCTCGCCCTTACTGAACGACAGCGTATTGACGGCGCCCGCGGTGCTCGCGCGCGCGCTGAGCTGGTCCACCAGCCGCGTAACCTCGCTCTTGTGCGGGACGGTAACGTTGAGACCTTTACCGCCGGTTCGCTGGAACTGGCGCACGGCCGCTTCAAGTTTTTCCGGGGACACCTGCAGCAGTTCGTATTGCAGGTCCTGCCCTGTCTGCAACGCAAAAAGACGATGAATGACGGGCGAGCGACTGTGCGAGACGGGGTAACCCATGACGCCATAGCGGTCCACGGTCATTGCATGTCCTCCTGCAGCCATCGCGCCGCATCGATAGCGAAGTAGCTCAGGATACCGTTGGCGCCGGCGCGCTTGATGCCCAGTAACGCCTCGAGTACGGTGGCACGCTCGTTCAAACAGCCCTTTTCGGCCGCAGCCTTGAGCATCGCGTACTCGCCGCTGACCTGGTAGGCAAATGTCGGCACGCCATAGGTATCCTTGACGCGACGGACAATATCGAGATAGGGCATTGCCGGTTTGACCATCACGAAGTCCGCGCCTTCCTCCAGGTCCAGCCCGACCTCGCGTACAGCCTCGTCGCTATTGGACGGCGCAACCTGGTAGGTCGATTTGTCGCCGCCGCCGAGGTTCGCGGCCGAGCCGACGGCATCGCGAAACGGCCCGTAGTAGGCGGACGCAAACTTGGCCGCATAGGCGAGAATGACGGTGTTTACGAAGCCTTTTTCCTCGAGCGCCTTGCGCATTGCTCCAACGCGCCCATCCATCATGTCCGAAGGCGCGACAATATCGACGCCGGCGGCCGCATGCGACAGCGTTTGCCGCACCAGCATGGCCACGGTTTCGTCGTTGAGCACATAGCCATCTTCATCAATGATGCCATCCTGGCCGTGGGTCGTGTAGGGATCGAGTGCGACGTCCGTCATGACGGCAAGGTCGGGCAGCTCCTTCCTTATTGCACGCACCGCCCGTTGTACGAGGCCCTCGGGATTGGCGCACTCGGCGCCATCGAGCGACTTGAGTTCTGCGCCGATCACCGGGAACAGCGCGACGGCGGGAATGCCAAGCCGGCTGGCTTCAGTAAGCTCGGGCAACAGGAGATCGATGCTCTTGCGCGTCACCCCGGGCATGGAAGGAACCGCTTCGCTCTGCCCCTCGCCGTCCAGCACGAAAACCGGGTAAATAAAATCGGCGCTCGACAGCGTGGTTTCCGCCACCAGGCGGCGCAGCGCCGGCGTGCGGCGGCCACGCCGCAGGCGGAGTTCCGGGAACTGTCCGGGGATCGATCTACTCATAGCTAATTAACTTCGCCAATAAACTTCGCCAATGAACCTGGGCGAAAGAACCAAGAAAATAGAAGTTCTTATTTTCCCTGTATTTAGGTAGGGTTTCCACGTCTCAATCACACTAATAAGCGATTCTCGTAATAATTGCCAGAACAGGCGGGTCATCTGGAATGAACAAAAGCACTGCTGAGGCCGAGCGCAGGCAACGATTCGACCGCGTGGTGACGATCTGGCATGCGGATATGTACCGCTATGCCGCGTGGCTGAGCAGGGACAGGGCGATAGCACAGGACGTTGTTCAGGAAGCCTTGCTGCGGGCATGGAGTTCGCTGCACTCCCTCAGGGATGACGCCGCCGCCAAGCAGTGGCTACTGACCATCGTGCGCCGCGAGAATGCGCGCTACTTTGAGCGAAAGCGGCTGCAGACGGTTGATATAGACAATTTGACGGCTTCCCAGTCAGCCCTGCTGGCCGAGGAGCCGGATGAGGAGCTCGACGAGCTTCGTGAGTCGATCTACGAGCTCGATGACGATTATCGAGAGCCGCTGGTGCTGCAGGTCCTGATGGGCTACAGCACCAGCGAGATCGGAGAAATGATGGGCCTGAAGCAGGGAGCCGTGCTGACGCGCCTGCACCGGGCGCGGCTGAAACTGAAGGATAAAGTCGCCGTGGATTAGCGTCCGCCGGCCACAAGACGATGCGATGAACTGCGAAGACTACAGACAGGAAATTGCCGCGGACCCGTCTTTTGACGGCGGCGCCGGGCATTTGTCCCAATGTCGGGAATGCCAGGCTTTTCGCAGGGAGATGCTGTCGCTCGACGACCGGATTCGCCGGGCGATGCGGCTCGAAGTACCCGAGCTGTCGCTGCCCGAGCTGCCCGGGATCGACGAGGCTATGGACGATGGCAAGGTCGTCTCCCTGGATACGGCCAGGCGACGACCGCGGGCGACCTGGTTCGCGATCGCGGCCACGGTAATGCTGGCAGCCCTTGTCGGCGTGCGCATGCTCGGCGTTGGTGTCACGTATGATTCCCTCGCCGACGAGGTGCTCGCACATCTCGATCACGAGCCCGCCGCATTGCGGCCATCGACGACGGCGGTATCCGACGACCAGCTTGCCCACGTCGTGCCGGCGAGTATTGCGGAGCTCGATCGGAGTGCGGGGCTGATAACCTATGCCCGAAGCTGCGAGATCAACGGCAAGACCGTGCCGCACCTGGTCATCCAGGGCGAGCACGGCCCGATTACGATTCTGCTGATGCCGGAAGAGCCGGTAGCGGCGGCCATCCAGATCGATGGCGAGAATATCCGTGGCGTTATCCTGCCGGTCGGTGACGGCAGCGTCGGCATTATCGGCGCCCGCGACGAGCAGCTGGAACGTGTTGAGAAAAGTGTTTTGGATTCAGTGAGGTGGAGCATCTAGGGCTCTCTTCGCTGAATATCGATAGCCCGGTCCCGGGCGAATAACCCTGGTAGGAGATCAACGATGTCAGAGAAAAAGATAGTTAAGCCAGTTGCACTGGCGATTGGCGCAGCACTGGCCGGAACTTTTGCGATCAGCGGCGCCGTCAACGCCGAATCCGTAGATAGCCCGTTCCAGATGTCTGCGCTGAGCTCCGGTTACATGCACACTGCCGGTGAAGGCAGCTGTGGCGAAGGTTCCTGTGGCGGCGACAAAGACAAGAAGGGCGAAGGCTCTTGTGGTGAGAAAGAAGGCGAGGGTTCCTGCGGCGAGAAGGATGGCGAGGGTTCCTGTGGTGAGAAGGATGGCGAAGGCTCCTGCGGTGAGAAAGAAGGCGAGGGTTCCTGCGGCGAGAAGCAGGGTGAAGGCTCTTGCGGCGAAGGCTCCTGCGGCGGTTCTTTCTAGGATCGAAGCAAGCCTGGCTTGCGACAAAGCCCGCGCATTTGCGCGGGCTTTTTTATACCTGAAGCAAAAAAACGAAAGCTGACCGTTGCCGCAGACGCAGGTATTCTTTCGAAGCGAAGCCTCCGGATACGGGGGCTCCTGTCTACTGACGCAAGAGGGGCGATCATGCAGAAATCAGTGGCGCGTTGCCGGTGGGCCGAGGGCGTGAATACCGATTACATCGCCTACCACGACGAAGAGTGGGGCGTGCCGGTCCGGGACGACCGGACGCAGTTCGAATTCCTGGTACTGGAAGGCGCGCAGGCCGGCCTGAGCTGGTCGACGATCCTGAACAAGCGCGGCGGCTATAGAAAAAACTTTGCCGGTTTCGACCCGGAAAAGGTCGCGCGCTTCACGAAGAAGCGCATCGAAAAAATTCTGCTGGATCCCGCAATTGTCAGGAATCGACTCAAGGTCGAATCGGCCGTGGTGAACGCGCAGGCCTTCCTGGAGGTGCAAGAGCAGTTCGGCAGCTTCTGTGACTATATCTGGCGGTTCGTCGACGGCCGGCCAATACAGAACAGGATTCGCAAGGATAGCGACACGCCGGCCACATCGCCGGAATCGGATGCCCTCAGCAAAGACCTCAAGAAACGCGGCTTCAAGTTCGTCGGCAGTACGATCATGTATGCCCACATGCAGGCCACCGGCATGGTCAACGATCACGTGGTTCCGTGTTTTCGGCACAAGCCCTGCGCCAAACTCGGAAAGACCCGCCGCTGAGCGTCGCGATCCCGACTATTCTGGCGGCGTCCAATGGCACCTCCGTTGCGCGCAGGTCGTCGTAAGTCTTCACCAGGAGATGGCTCCCTCCGGTCCGCTTGATTCCGAGGCGCCCGAGGCTGTATACGGTATCCTGCTTAAGACGAAATCGAACCTGAAAAAAATACCAACAAGGGGAATTCGCGATGTCTGACATACCGAACAGTGAGCTGCCCACGTCCTTCTGGATCATCGGCGGCGTTTTTCTGTTATGGAACTTCTTCGGCCTGATGATTTACTACGACCAGGTCACCATGGCGCCGGAGGTGCTGGCGGATAACTTCAACGCGGCGCAGCAGGCGTTTCTCGAGAACATGCCGATGTGGGCGACGTCGGCCTATGCCGTCGCGGTAACCGCCGGTGTGATCGCCTCGCTGCTGCTGCTGGTACGAAACGCGCTGGCGCTGCCGGTTTATATCGTCTCGCTCGCGGGCGTTCTCGTTCAGGATCTGCACTCGTTCGTTTTGAGCGACGGGCTTGCTATTTGGGGCAGCAGCGCGCTGTATCTGCCAACACTGGTCATACTTCTTTGCGTTGCGGAAATCTGGTATTCGCGCTCCGCCAAAGCGAAAGGCTGGCTCTCCTAGCAGGCATCAATTGCCGATGGTGACGAGGGTCAGTGCCGACAGTCCCTGCGGCGTGTTGTGAGAAATGCCGCCAAGATACACGGTGTCCGGCGCAAGTCCGGACCAGTCAATCGTCACGTCGGCCGTCGTGCCCGGGGCGACGAATGCCGGCCCTGACACGCTCATGTTGCCCACGTCGTCGTTGATGCCGAAGGCCCAGGCCAGCAGCCGGTAATTGGCGCCCGGTCCGCCCGTCACCTCATCGGTTTCGAAGCCGTGGACCAGTACCGCGTAGATGCCGGCCGCAGGCCTGAACACATCGAACCGCTCCTGGGACGTGGGTTCGCCGCTCTCGCCGATCTTGCTGCACAGCGTCGTATCGGCGCCGCAGTAGTAGACGTACAAGTCCAGGTCGTCGTCTCCATCCGTTAATGCGTCGAACAGCGAGAACCGTGCGTACAGCTGGTCCGCGGGGACGGATATCAGGTGTTGCGTTACGCCGTTGCCGGATCGCACGGAGAACGTCTTGGTCGGGTCGTTGTCGACGAAGCCGTCGATGATGCTTGGCAGGTTCAGGCCGTGCACGACAGGCGCATAGCTGCCGTCGTAGCCGAACAGGACCTCGAAGCTCTGCGTGCCGCTGCCGCCAAAACTCGTGATCTCGGCGGGTGCGGCTATCGAGGTCGGCTTCGCCGCGATCGGACTGTAAACGTCGCGCGTATCGCTCGACCAGGTCAATGAACCGAAGCGCCACAGATCGAGCGGGCCGGACAGATACCGGGCCGTAACGTCGAACACCGCAGACTCGCCCGGCGCCAGCGAAATACTCGTCGGACTGACCTCGAAGCTCATTCCGGGTGGCGACGTAACGCTCACCGTGTAGGCGCCGCCCTGATCGCTGATATTCGTCACGCGCCGTCGCACGCTTCGCTGACTGGTCAGTGTCGACAAAGCGATCGATGGCTGATTCATATCGGCCGCGGCGAACGAAAGTCCCGCGTCCTCGAGTTCGTCGCAGCGTGTCGATGAAACCGCGGGGGATTCGACACCGCAGGCGAAGGCGTCGTATTCGTCGACGCTCGTTTCGAACACCAGCCCGGGATCGAAAGCGTCATTCGGCACAATGTGGCCGGCACCGAAGTCGAAGGGGTTCGCGTCGCCGAGCCCCGAACTCGAACTGATATTCTGCCGGGCCGTCGTCATCAGTGCGGACCTGATAGCCGACGGCGTCCAGGTCGGGTGCGCCTGCAGCAACAGGGCGGCCACGCCGGCGACATGCGGTGTCGACATCGAGGTGCCGCTCAGGAATGCGAAGTTTTCACCCGGCGCCGCGTTGGCGCTATCGGGTGTGAAGCCGGCCAGGATATTGATGCCCGGCGCCGTTACGTCGGGCTTCAGGATATCGGCAACGGGTGCCGGGCCACGGGCCGAGAACGACGCCATGACATTGCCGGTATCGGGCGTCGTCAGGAGCAGGCCCTTGTCCAGCACGACCGTGACGTCATTGCCGGCGTCCAGCTCCGCGAGTATCAGGTTGGCGTCCGCCTGGCCGATCATCAGCGCCGGAATATCCACCGAACCCTCCGTGCCGAACATGACGACAGGCTCGCCGGCGATGTTATAGACCAGCGCCGCCACCGCTCCGGCATCCGCCGCGTTCCTGACCTTGTCGTCGAATGAGCATCCCGTGCGCTGAATAAACGCGATATTGCCGTTGACATCGTCACCATTGACCAGCGCCTGGCAGGCGTCCGACGTGGTGCCTGTCGCGCCATCGCTGGTGGTGTCGTCGTCATCGTCGACAAGGACGAGGGAGGCCTCGATCGGATCGTTGTCCTGCAGCGGCGGCGTGAAGTTTGCCTCCTTCGTCGCATACTTGCCGGCGATCGCGGAGGGTGCCGTCACCTGCAACGCCTCGACGGACGACTCTCCGGTACGGCTCGACGCTGCCGCCGTGATGACCCAGGGCCCGCCCGCCGGGGAACCGATGGTGCCGAGGTTCGGGCCCTCGTTGCCAGCAGCAACAACGGTCAGGACGCCGGCCCTGGTTGCAGCCAGCAAGGCAACGTCGTCCGGCGCGGAAATTCGTCTGAGGGAACTGCCGATGGAATAGCTGATGACATCCACACCATCGGCGACGGCCGCATCGATCGCATTCACCAGGTCCGACGTATTGCAGCTGGCCCGCGTGCTTCCCGGCCGTAACCAGCAGGCCTTATACGCAGCAACACGCGCTCGCGGCGCAATGCCTTCGATGTCGCCGAGCAGCGTACCGAAGATCGATGCTCGCGTACGAACGCCGGCAGCTGTCGTTGCCGTATGGGTGCCGTGCCCGTCGGCGTCGCGGGCCGAACGAATTTCGCCCTCATCGATGGGTCCGGACTCTAGCGCACCGTCGATGAACCAGCGCGCGCCAATGAGCTTGTTATTGCAGTCCGACGTCTCGAACAGTTCGCCGGTCTCGCAGCTACCATTCCAGGATTCAGGCGCCTCGAAGACGGGTACGTCCGGGAGCTTCCTGAAACGGCGGCACAGCCAGCGACCCAGGAGCGTGGTTTCGCCCCAGCTGCTGCGACAGGCCCTGGGACGATCCGCCTCCCGGGTGTCCGCGAGCGAGGGATGCTCGGGCGCCACGCCGCTGTCGATGATGCCGATGATGATGCCCTCGCCATCGAGACCCTCGGCACTTCGCAAGCCGTCGTCGGCCGCAAAGAGCTCGAGAAACGTCGGGCTGTAACGCAGCGCCATGGGGCGAATCTCGTCCTCCCAGACGTTCAGTACCTCCGGGAGATGCTCGAGCTTGTCCGCCTGTGCGGGGCTCATGCGCGCCGCGAAACCGTTCAGGCCGTACTGATAACTGTAGATTTTTTGAATGCCTGGCCCGGCCCTGTCGATCAGCTTGGACTGTTCATCGACAAGCCTGTTTCTGTAAGCCTCGAGCTGCGGGCTTGTCTTGTCGAGGCGATGGCGCTGTTTGTCGAACGTCTTCACGGGCGCGTCGGGCCCGGCCAGTTTTGCGTAATGGTCCGCGGTCGAGGGCTGTCGCAGCTGCACGATATACACCCGCGTATCCGCGGAGTCTTCGGCGCCGGCAATCCCGATAGGCGGCGCATCAATTACCTGCAGCGACGACTCGCTGGCGACAGCCGCGCCAGCAAGCAGCAGGGCGCAATACGCAGGGAGGGAAAAGGCGTTCATCGGTCGCCCGTTACCCGTCGTCGCGATAGCCGGTCAGCTCATCGGCCGAGAAAGTGACACCGAGGCCCAGGGCGATACGATTGACGAAGTTGAAGTACGCGACGATCAGCGTGAGGTCGAGCACGTCCCTGTCGCTGAGGCCAACCGCAACGAGTTCGGCAAGATCACTTTCCGTCATTGCGCCGGGCGCCGTGGTGAGCTTCTCGGCGTGGCGAACGATGTTACTCAGGCGTGGTTCCAGCGTCTCCAGGCCGTCGGCGTTCTTCAGCAGCTCGAGGGTCTGCTGATCGTCGATATAGCGCTCGAGCGCCGCCGCATGGTGGCTGACGCAATACTGGCAGTCGTTATTGGCCGATACGACGACCGCGACAGCCTCGCGCTCTGTGCGACTCAAACCGGACTTGCCAAACATCAGCGTCATGTACAGGTCGAGATGTTTGCTCAAAGCCTCGGGGTTGAGGCTATGCACCTTCAGAATATTGGAAATTTTGCCGCGCTGCCGGATCAGCGTCGCGTATATCGCCGCCAGCTTCTCGTCGGCGTCGGTGACCTCTATTTCTTCGATCCAGGACATCGTTCCTCGCGTGACAGACCCGAAACCCGCGCCGGGCTCCGAAGCGAGTGACGTTACCATTGAGGTTGGCAAAAGAGAATGTCCGCCGGGCGTGGCCTGAGCGCTGCAAAGCCCGTCCGGCGCCGCTATGACTGGGATTGCAGTTGTTTCCGGCGCCAGCGCGCAGGCGCTCAGCTTGAGAAAAGTCGCGCCGGATCCGCGAAGCTCTTGAATTCGAGCGCATTCGAGGATGGATCGAGAAGAAAGAGCGTCGCCTGCTCACCGACCTCGCCCTTGAACCGGATTCGTGGAGAAATCAGAAACTGGCAGCCGGCGCCTTCGAGGCGCTCAGCAAGGGTTTGCCAGGTCGCCATGTCGAGCACGACACCAAAGTGGCGTGACGGCACCGCGTCGCCGTCGACGGGATTCGTTACGGCAGCGCTGTCGTCGGCGTCGACGAGATGCAGGGTGACCTGGTGTCCATAGAAGTTGAGGTCCGTCCATCGGGACGCCGTGCGACCCTTGTCGCAGCCCAGCAGTCCGCAATAGAAATCCTCGGCTGCAGCAAGGTCGGTGACCGGGATTGCCAGGTGAAACGGATGCAGCTCAGGCATTGTGCTCTCCAAGGTAGTCGCGAGGTTTCAGGTAATCACGGTACAAGGCATCTTCGGCCGAATCGGGTTCCGGTCGCCAGTTGTATGCCCAGCGAACACGCGGCGGCAAGGACATCAGAATGGACTCCGTGCGTCCGCCGGACTGCAGGCCGAACAGCGTGCCTCGATCATAGAGCAGGTTGAATTCGACGTAGCGTCCGCGGCGATAGAGTTGAAAGTCGCGCTGCCTGTCTCCGTAAGGATGTGCCATGCGTTTCCTGACGATCGGTTTGTAGGCAGCAAGAAAGCTGTCGCCGACCGAGCGTACGAATGCAAAGCTCTGCTCAAAGTCCGGTTCATTGACGTCATCGAAGAACAGCCCGCCGACGCCGCGGGTCTCCTCGCGGTGTTTCAGGTAGAAGTAGTTGTCGCACCATTCCTTGTAGCGAGGATAAAGGTCCTCGCCGAAAGGCGCACAGGCGGACCGGGCTGTCTCGTGCCAGTGCAACACGTCCTCGTGGAACGGGTAATAGGGCGTCAGGTCGAAACCGCCACCGAACCACCAGACGGGCTTGCGCTCCCCGGCCGTGAAAAAACGCAGGTTCGCGTGCGTCGTCGGAACGTAGGGGTTGTGCGGGTGCAGCACCAGCGACACGCCGATCGCCTGGAATTTCTTGCCGGCAAGCTCGGGCCTCGTCCTGGTCGCGGAGGGCGGCATCTCGTCGCCGAATACATGCGAGAAACCGACACCAGCCTGTTCGAATACGCCACCCCCGGCCAGCACGCGACTTTCACCGCCACCACCGCCAGGACGGTCCCAGGAATCTCTCGCGAAAAGCGCCTTGCCGTCGAGCTGTTCGAGTTCCGCGCAGATGCGATTCCGAAGCGCAATCAGGTAGTCTTTTACATCGTCGATGTTGCTCATTTTTTTCCAGGCCGAATCACTGCGTTGGTGATGAGATCCCTGATCTCCGAGGCGCCTTTCGCGGGCCCGCAGTCTCCGGGAACGAGATAGTCTACACGCCGGGCAAATTGCCGGCGCAGGATGAGACGGTTGCGCGCGGCAGGTTTGCCGCTCAGGTTGGCGCTCGTCGACGTTATCGGGGAATCAACGGCGTCGCAGATTGCAGCGGCAACCGGATTGCTGGTAATGCGAACGGCGAGACCCGAATGCCTGCCGCGAAGTGCCGCGTGTGCGCGCTCACCTGCCGGCACGATCCAGGTGACCGGGTGCGCCGGATCTGCGGGCGGCAGCGACAGCCCCTCCGGTAACGATATCCAGCCGTCGAGCTGGCGGACATCGGAGGCGATGAGTATCAGGCCTTTCGCCGAATCGCGTTGCTTGATTTCGAGCAAGCGCTGCACCGCGCCGAGATCGTCGGGAAGGCAGCCCAGTCCGAACACACCCTCTGTCGGGTACGCGATGACGCCACCTCCCAGCAATACGTCAGCGGCGCGTTTTACCGACATCGACTGATGGACCTGACCCTGTCAGGCGCTCTTCTTCTTGGCCTTCGTGGCGGGCTTTTTCCCCGCCGCCTTTTTCCCGGCCTTTGCCGCCGTTTTCTTCCTGGTTTTCTTCTTGGCTTTCTTCTTCGACTTCTTCTTTGCCGGAGCCTTCTTTCCCGCGGCTTTCTTTTTGGCGACCTTCTTCTTGCCTCGCCGGCCACGCTCGGGCGCCGCGGCGAGCAGTTCCTTGCATTCTTCGAGCGTCAGGGTCTTGGGCTCCCGGTCCTTGGGCACCCGGGCGTTCTTGGCTTTATTGGTGATGTAGGGTCCGTAGCGACCATTCAGTACCTGGATGCCTTCTTCCTCGAAGTCGAGGATGATGCGATTGGCATCCTCGATTTTTTTCGCTTCGATAAGTTCGAGCGCGCGTGGCAGCTCGATGGTGTACGGGTCATCGTCTTCACCGCGAATCGAGACATACTTGTCGCCATAGCGGATGTAGGGCCCGAAGCGGCCAACGCTTGCCGATACCGCCAGGCCATCCGGCGTTTCGCCCAGCTTGCGCGGCAACTTGAAAAGCTCAAGCGCCGTTTTCAAATCGATGTCGTTCATCTTCTGGCCGGGGCGAAGACCCGCGAACTTGGGCTTCTCCTCGTCATCCTTGGTGCCGATCTGCACAAAGGGTCCATATCGGCCCATGCGGACGGTAACCGGTTTGCCGCTCTTCGGGTCGGTACCGAGCTCGCGCGCCTGCGCCACCTGTTCGCGCGTCACGGACGATTCTTTTTCCTCGCAGAGCTCATGAAACGGGCCCCAGAAGCTTTCGAGCACCGGCACCCAGTCCTTCTCGCCGAGCGACACCAGGTCAAGGTCGTCTTCCAGTCTCGCCGTAAAGTCGTAATCTACGTATTGCGTGAAATGCTCGGTGAGAAAGCCGTTGACGATTCGGCCAATATCCGTCGGCATGAAGCGCTTGGCATCCATCTCGACATACTCGCGATTCTTCAGCGTGGCGATAATGCTGGCGTAGGTCGATGGTCGACCAATGCCGTATTCTTCAAGTGTCTTGACGAGGCTCGCCTCGGTGAATCGCGGCGGCGGTTCGGTAAAATGCTGTTCGGGACGCAACTCGACGAGTTTTATGGTGTCGCCTTCGTCGATCTCCGGAAGCAGTCGATCGCCATCGTCTTCCTTGGCGTCGTCTTTTCCCTCCTGGTAGACGGCCATGAAACCCGGCTCGACGAGTACCGAGCCATTGGCGCGAAAACGATGGCCCTCGCCTTCGTCGCCAGCGGCCATCTCGATCGCCACCGTGTCGAATACGGCAGGAACCATCTGGCAGGCCATGGTGCGCTTCCAGATCAGCGAATACAGTTTGTACTGGTCGGAGTCGAGCGAGCCTTTTATCTCGTCGGGTATGTAGGCGACCGAGGTCGGGCGAACCGCCTCATGTGCTTCCTGAGCGTTCTTCGACTTGTTCTTGAATTCCCGCGGCGTCTCCGGCACGTTTTCCTTGCCATAGCGTTCGGCAATGACGTCGCGTATTTCCTCGACCGCGGTTGCTGCCAGCGTTACCGAATCGGTACGCATGTAGGAAATGAGTCCGACGTTGCCTTCGCCCGGCAGCTCGATTCCTTCATAGAGTTTCTGCGCGACGCGCATCGTGCGTTGCGTATTGAACCCCAGCTTGCGGGACGCCTCCTGCTGCAGCGTAGAGGTAGTGAATGGGGCGGTCGGGTTACGGCGCCGCTGTTTCTTGGAAACGCTTGTTACTCTGAGCTCGCCCTTCGCGGCCTCGAGCAGGGTTTTTTCGACATCGCGGGCGGAGTCCTCGTTCTCGAAACTGAACTGTTCGACCTTCTCACCCTTGTAACTCACCAGCCTCGAGGCGAAGGGCTGTTCATCCTTGCTGACGTCCGCTTCGATCGACCAGTACTCGCGCGCCCTGAACGCCTCGATTTCCAGCTCGCGCTCAACGATCATGCGCAGCGCCGGACTCTGCACGCGGCCGGCCGACAGGCCCCGCTGCACTTTCTTCCAAAGCAATGGCGACAGGTTGAAGCCAACCAGGTAGTCCAGCGCGCGGCGGGCCTGCTGTGCACCAACGAGGTCGCCGGACAGTTTCCGCGGATGGGCAACAGCGTCCTGCACGGCCTGCTTGGTTATTTCATGAAAGACCACGCGATGCACAGCCTTGGAATCGAGCGCTTTTCTTTCCTTCAGCAGCTCGATCAGGTGCCAGGATATCGCTTCACCCTCACGATCGGGGTCGGTTGCGAGGTACAGGGCATCGGCTTTCTTCAGGGCGCGAATGATGGCATTGACGTGTTTCTCATTGCGCTCGATGACCTGGTACTTCATCGCAAACTGGTTGTCCGTGTCGACGGCCCCCTCTTTCGGAACCAGATCCCGCACGTGACCATAGGAGGCCAGGACGTCGAAGTCCTTGCCCAGGTATTTGCTGATCGTCTTCGCCTTGGCGGGCGATTCAACAATGACGAGATTCTTTGGCATCGTATAAAGGAGGTCCCAAAAACGAGAAAACCGCAGTTTGTGCCGCGGTTGAATTACAGCCTTGTTCGCTGCGTGTCAAGTTGTCACGGTTCCTGTCCGGGCAGAACAGCGCGATTCAGGATGCCTGGGGCTAGTGGATCAATCCTGACGCTTCTTCGAAGACCAGGTCTTCCATACGTGCGTAGGCCAGCTCCTGTCCGGGCTGGCTGAAGAGCACCATCAGGACCACCCACTTGATCTGTTCGACATCGATATCCCGGGTTTCCAGCGCCAGCAGACGGTCAACGAGAATCTCCCGCTGCGGCGGCGAGAGGATGCCGATCTGTTCGAGATAGGTGATGTAGCCGCGACAGGAGGCATCCAGCCGGTCGTGCTCGAAATCGTTGAAAATGCGTGTGCCGCGACCGGCCTTGTGGCCGTAATCGAGGTTCTGTTGCTGGTCGGTCAGTGCATCGAGCCAGGACAGGGCGCGCTCGATTTCCGTTTCACCGAAACCCGCGCGCGATAGCTCGGCGCGCAGCTCGTTCTGGTCGGGTTCGGGTTCTTCTTCGGTGTCGACGTACGTTTCGAACAGGTACATGAGCACATCAAGTACGTTTTCTTTCATGCCTGGAGCCGTTCCTTGTCTTTGACTAAATGCTCAACCCGTTAAGGCGTATCGTCCGCCGGACAATGACTCCACTTCTCCATGGAGCTCCAGGATCAGAAGCATGGAGGAAAGCTGGTCGATCGTCAAACTTGATTGGCTGGCCAGATCATCGATGCTGACGGGGTCGTGACTGAGCAGGCGGCGCAATTCGACATAGTCACTGTCCGCACCGGGGCTGTCTTTCTCCGCCGGCGCTGATTCCATTGATGTCTGCATCATGTGCTGATGCAGCGGCGCCAGTTCGGCGAGGATGTCGCCGGCGGTCTCCACGAGTTTTGCTCCCTCCCGAATCAAGGCATGACAACCCCGGGACAGCGGGTTGTGGATCGAGCCGGGCAAGGCGAATATTTCTCGGCCCTGCTCGGAGGCGAGTCTTGCGGTAATCAGCGAGCCGCTGCGCCTGGCTGCTTCGACGACCAGGGTACCGAGCGACAATCCGCTGATGAGCCTGTTGCGCTCCGGGAAATGCCATCGAAGCGGCCGTGTGCCGAGCGGATACTCGCTCAGCAGCGCGCCGCCGTTCGAGATGAGGTGCGCGAGATCGCGATTCGTGGCCGGGTACACGCGATCGATGCCGTGGCCAAGAACCGCGACGGTTCTTCCGCCGGCGTCGAGCGCACCGCGATGTGCGGCCGTGTCGATGCCCTCGGCAAGTCCGCTGACGATGACGAATCCCTGGCGGGCCAGGTACCGGGAAAACTCGACCGCATTGCGCACGCCGCCGTGAGTCGGATTGCGGCTGCCGACGATCGCCAGGGACGGCAGGTGCAGGGCGTCCACGCTGCCGTTGACGAACAGCAGCAGAGGCGGACCGGGTATCTGCGTGAGCAGCTCCGGGTAATCCTTCTCACCGTAGGCAAGGAGATGGTGCGCACCGTCATCGAGCCACGCCAGCGCCCTGCCGAGAAGGCGTTCATCGGGCGAGGTGATTGCCGCCACCTTCTCATCCGGCAGGCCGGCGTCCTTCAGTGCGCTCCCCGCAAGTCCCGCGATCGTCGTAATTGCGCCGTATTTCGAGCGCAATACCTGAAGTTCGCCGACGCTGAGGTAGGCGTGCGCGAGTATCAGCCATGCGCGCTTGTCGATTTCCATTTACTGGCCAGGGCGAAAGGGCTCTGATCATACCGCCAATCGCAAGCTGTCCGCCGCCGATAACTGGGCGTTACGGCGGCAATTGGCGCACAAAAAAACGGCGCCCTGTGGCGCCGTTTCCTTGCAGGATATCGCTCTGTCAGATCGGGTTTCTGACGGTATCCAGTACATGAAGTGCCTGTGAAGCTTCCATCACGAGGCCATAGCTGATGCGGTCATAGGTCTTGAACACCATAAGCGTGCCGGATTCCTCGTCGGGCAGTTTTACGCTGCCGCCGCCGATGCGGTCCTTGACCACCTCGCCGGTCTGGAAGACTGAAAGCACATCGCCAACGGAGAGGCCGTTGTTGGTGCCGCGATTGATGACGACCACCTGGTACTGGCCAATCTGGGTGACGCCATCGACGACGGAAACGATGCGTCCCTCAATTTCGGCGCTCGGTGATCGCGGGAAGAAGTTGAGCGGGACATCCACGGCATCGGGGATCAGTCGATCGCCTTTGAGGGTTTCGCGCGAGGTTTCGGTCAAGGAGACCGTTGACGGGTCCCCGCCGCGCGCCAGCCGGCCTTCGCCAACCATGAGGCCCTGGTAGCCGATCAGCCGGTTGTCATCCGGGTCCCTCAAAGGCTCACCGACGTGAACGACATTGAAGCGGGTGCCCGGCATGTCGTCGGCAAGACCGCGCACATAGATCTGGTTGCCCGCGGCCGCAACCAGGTGTTCGCCGCGGAAGTCGACAACGTACGGCAGAGAGTCAGCCTCGTCCTTCTGGAGAATCACGCCGGAGCTGAGAAACGCAGCGACCGCCTCGTAAGGGATGCTGTTGATGGTCTCTGACAACGGGGTTACCCGCGCCTGGGGCGACAGCCGATACGCGGAGCCGCGCACGTTGGTGATACGCGGCTGACCGTCGATATAGACGAGCCCAAGCACATCACCGGGATAAATAAGGTGCGGGTTGACGATGTCCGGGTTGACGTACCAGATCTCCGGCCAGAACCACGGATCCTTCAGGAACGTCGCGGCGATATCCCACAGCGTGTCGCCCACCTTGACGACATATTCGTTCGGGTGACCCGACGCCAGCGGCACCGGCTCGTTGATGCGTTGCAGCGCCGGCTCGTTGTACGCCGGCCTGGCTGGCGCGCTCTTTTGCATGGGTTCTATCGAGGTCGATGCGCCGCCGGACGACTGCGATGAGGTGGCGACAGGCGCACTGCGGCGTGGCTCATCGTCTTTGGAAAACGGATTCAGAGAGCATCCGGCCAGGGTTACGGCCAGCGTGACAACGGTGAGCCGGTAACTGTTTTTCAGGCAATTATTGCTGAGAGACATAATTCGCGGGTGCTCCAATCTGATAGGTTTGAGCCTGTGCAATCTAGGCATTGCTATACTATGTCGGTCCGGTGAAGCTCAGGCTGCTAATTACGTCACATTTCCGTGCCCAAAGCTGCCCCGGAAGGGTGTTTTTCAGGCGGCATTGTCTGACATCTTATTCAATAAAGTCAAACATTTAGGTGCTTTTCGTAGGAGTTCACACGAAATATCCGCGGATTCATTATGTTTTAAAGGGTTGATTTTGTACCCACGGTCACAAGAATAGCTTTGCAGAAATTATGGCGAAACTGACGATTCTCGAATTCCCTGACCCCAGGCTCAGGACGAAAGCGGCCCCTGTCACGGAGGTCGACGACAAGCTGCGCGTGCTGATCGACGATATGTTCGAGACGATGTACGACGCACCCGGAATTGGCCTGGCGGCCACGCAGGTGGACGTGCACCTGCGACTGCTGGTAGCCGATGTCAGCAGCGACAAGTCGGACCCGCATGTGCTGATCAACCCCGAGATCCTGGAGAAGGATGGTGTGCAGGTCAGCGACGAAGGCTGCCTGTCAGTACCCGGCTACTACGAGGAAGTCGAGCGGGCGGAGCATATCCGCGTCCGTTTCCTCGACCGTGAAGGCGTCGCGCAGGAGACGGAGGCAACAGGGCTCCTGGCCGTCTGCATCCAGCACGAGATGGATCACCTCGAAGGGAAGCTGTTCGTCGATTACCTCTCCGAAGCGAAACGACAGCGTATTCGCAAGAAACTGCTCAAAGAGCGCCGCCTTCAAACCGCAGTCGTCGCCTGAGCGATTTCGCCGGACAGCAGTGTCCCGCGACACATGGAACAGGGCACCAGCGCCATAACGATGAAAGATGCCAGGGTGATTTTTGCAGGCACGCCTGACTTCGCGCGTGTCTCCCTGGCGGCACTCGTTGACTACGGCGTCACGCCGATCCTCGTGATGACACAACCGGATCGACCGTCGGGACGCGGCAAGCGGACCACCGCAAGCCCCGTAAAGCGCTATGCCGAAGAATACGGCATTCCGCTCATGCAGCCACCCACGCTTCGCGACGAAAACGTCGTCGAGGAACTGAAAGCACAAAAACCGGACTTCATGGTCGTTGCCGCCTACGGTCTCATCCTGCCGCAGAATGTCCTGGATATTCCTGCCCGCGGCTGTATCAACGTCCACGCATCCCTGCTGCCGCGCTGGCGCGGCGCGGCGCCCATTCAGGCGGCCATTCTCGCGGGCGACGAATTCACCGGCATCAGCCTGATGTCAATGACGGCCGGCCTCGACTGCGGGCCGGTGTACGTGTCGGCGTCCATTGCGATCAGGGACGACGAAACAGCCGGATCGCTGCATGATCGACTCGCCCGGCTGGGTGGCGAGCTGCTGGCGGCAAACCTCGATGACATACTCGAAAACAGGATCGCCGCGGTACCGCAAGACGACGCGGCGGCCAGCTATGCGAACAAGATCAGCAGTCAGGATGCGAGGCTCGACTGGTCACTGGGAGCCGCCGAGCTCGAGCGACAGGTGCGAGCCTACAACCCGGTTCCCGGCGCGTTCTTTTTCGCGCCTGCTGAAAACGAAGAGATCGCCGAGGCGCTGCGCATCAAGTGCTGGTGCGGCGGGCGGACGACAAGTACACGCGCGAAACCCGGTACCGTGCTGGCGAGCGGAGCGGATGGTGTAGTGGTCGCCTGCGGCGCTGACGCGCTATCGATGCAAGAGCTGCAGCTGCCCGGCAAACGGCGCATTACGGCCGGAGAGTTCTCTCGGCAACTCGACCTCGTCGGTCGGGTGCTTGGCTAGTGTCCTGTCCGGTTAGTTCGCATAATTTCAGCGCGCTGTACAAGGCGTGTGGCAAGGCGCGTTCGGCCGGCAATGGCCCGGCCCTTGTCAAGCAACGCAACACGGCCGCAGGCCCTGTACGGCGCGCCCTTCGGGAGCCCCCAAAAGGCGCAATGCCATCGTTGCATCGCTTGCCAAGGTCTCGACATTGGCGGCGCAATGCGCCTTGTCCTTGCGCGTTTTGGGTGCTCTGAAATCATGCGAACTAACCGGACAGGACACAAGCAGGTGGCCAACCCGGGAGCCGTTGTGCGGGGCGTCGCCGCCGAGATCGTGGATGCCGTTGTCGCGAAGGGGCAATCGCTCGATACGGCCATCGCCAACAACGAAGATCGTGTTCCGGCAGATGACCGTTCGCTGCTGCGCATGCTCTGCTACGGCACACTGCGCCGCCACTGGCAGCTGCAGCATTGCATAGGACAGCTCGTTGACCGACCGTTAAAGAAGAAAGACAGCGTCATCAACGCGTTGCTCGCGGTCGGCCTTTTCCAGCTCACGGACACGCGGATTCCGGATCACGCGGCCGTCTCCCAGACCGTCGAAGCCGCTCGGGTTCTGCGACGTCCGAAGCTCGCCGGCCTCGTCAATGCCTGCCTGCGCCGTTTTCAGCGTGACGAGATCGCGGCCGCTGACAGCATGAACGCAGAGTATCGATGGAATCACCCGCAGTGGCTGATCGATCGGCTGCAACAGGACTGGCCCGACGACTGGCAGGCGATACTCGCTGCCAACGACGAGCGGGCGCCGATGTGGCTGCGTGCGAACGCATCGATGAACAGCGCCGTCGAGTACCGGGGCAAACTCGCCGCGGCCGGCCTTGCCGCCGAGATGCTGGCGGGCGTGCCGGATGCGCTGCGGCTGGCCGAGCCCTGTGCCGTTGAGGCGCTACCCGGCTTTGCCGATGGCGCCGTGTCGGTCCAGGACGCCGCCGCGCAGATTGCCGCGCGCTGGCTGCTCGGGGCAACGCGCGGCAATATTCTCGATGCCTGCGCGGCCCCGGGTGGCAAGACAGGCCACCTGCTGGAGCTGGGGGGGCAGGAGATCACGCTCACGGCGGTGGACAACGACCCCGCTCGCGTGGAGAGCATCCGGCAGAATGTCGAGCGCCTCGGCCGCCATGCAACTATTGTAGCTGCCGATGCATCAAAACCCCGTGAGTGGTGGAACGATGTGCCATTTGACGGCATCCTGCTCGACGCGCCCTGTTCCGCCACCGGGGTGATTCGGCGGCATCCGGACATTAAATTATTGCGGCGCGCCAGTGATATCAAGGCCCTGAGTCGCTTGCAGGCTACGTTGCTCGACGCGCTCTGGGCCTTGCTGTCTCCGGGAGGCCGGCTGCTGTATGCGACCTGCTCGATATTGGCGGCGGAGAACGATGCGGTGGTGGGTGGCTTTCTGAAGCGTCACGGGGACGCGCTGGAAGATGATGTGTTGCCAAATAACAACATCCGCGATCTAATGCGCAGGACGGCACATGGCTACCAGATACTGCCGGGAACGGCTGGGCTGGATGGTTTCTACTACGCGTGCCTGGAAAAGAAGGTCTCCTGAAATCACAATGCTGAAGTCGCTGTTGTCATACCGCCGCAAGCTCGCGATGCTCGTCCTCGGCGCGTGCCTCGTCGTGCTTGCGATTGGCACCGGCCTGGCCCAGGACGATGTCGAACGCGAAGGGTATTTCGAAGTCCGGTCGGCGACGACCGAGATGAACAACGGGGTTCACACGCTCGATGCGCGCCTGCAGCTCGTGCTCAGCAGCGAGGCGCTTGCGGCGCTCGAAAGCGGCGTGACGCTCACGATCGAGCTGCAGCTGGAGGTCATCCGCACACGCCGCTGGTTTACCGATGCTCTCGAGGCCGAACTCGAGGTGCGTTACGAGCTCGAGTACCGGCCGCTCAGCCAGCGCTATATCGTCAGGAATCTGAACAGCGGCGAACAGGACTCCTTTGCGACGCTCTACTCCGCGCTGAACAGCCTGGGCCGTGTCCAGAACCTGCCGGTGATCGACGATGCCTTGCTGGATCCGGGCAGAGACTACCGCATACGGCTGCGCGCGATGCTCAACACGCAACAATACCCAGCGACGCTGCGGCTGTTATTTTTCTGGCGCGGCCAGTGGCAGTTACAAAGCGAATGGTTCGAATGGTCGCTCGAGCGCTAAAACGGGCACTTTACATTCTCGTGGCGACGTCCGGCGTCGGCCTCGCACTGGCCGCGCTGTTTCTGCTGACGCAAACGGTACAGAAGTCAGACGACTTCGATCGTCTTCAGGACGTAATCCTCGCGATCAACATCGCGGGCGGCATCCTGCTCATCGCGCTGCTCGTCGGCAACCTTGCGCGACTGTTGCGCGACTATCGGCAAAACGTGCCCGGCGCAAAGCTCAAGGCGCGCATGGTCGGCATGTTCGTCGGTCTCGCCGTGCTGCCGTTGCTGGTCGTGTTTTACTTTTCCATGCAGTTCATAAACCGCGGCATCGACAGCTGGTTCAACGTGCAGGTCGAAGAGGGCCTGGACAATGCGCTGACGCTCAGTCGCGCAGCGCTGGAGATTCAGAAACGACAGAACCTGTTCGCGACGCAGCAGGTAGCGAGTCGATTGTCCCAGGTCAACGACAGGCAGATAATTTTCGAACTCAGCATGTTGCGACGCGAGGCGGGGGCGAGTGAGATGACGCTTTACGGTGAGAACAACACCGTGCTCGCGACCAGCTCCGACAGCTCTACCGCCACGTTGCCGAAGCCTCTGAGCGAAGAGGTCGTGCTGCAAATGCAGCAGAACAGGCCATTCGTCAGCCTGGAATCATACGGCAGCGGCAGCGTCGAGGTAAGGACAGCCGTCGTATTCCGGCATCAGGGCGGCCGTTCGCAGCAGCAGCTTCGCGTTGTGCAGGCGCACTACCCTGTCACGGAACGACTGGGGCGCATGATCGAAAGCGTCGAAGGTTCCTACCAGGAATACCAACAGCTGCTGTTCTTTCGTGAAGACTTGAAGGACCTGCTGTCACTCACGCTTGCTTTCGTACTGCTGCTCAGCCTGCTGGCGGCAATCTACGGTGCGTTCGTCCTGTCTCGCAGGCTTGTTGCGCCGATACAGGACCTCGTGGCGGGCACGCGTGCCGTCGCGATGGGCGATTTCGACACACGCCTGCCCACGCCGACCAGGGACGAAATCGGTTTCCTGATCAGCTCTTTCAACGACATGACGCAGCGCCTCGCGACGGCGCGGCGCGAAGCAAGTCTTAGCCAGGCACTGGTGGAAGCCGAACGAACGAACCTCGAGGTGATTCTCGCGCGTCTTTCCACCGGCGTGCTTGCGCTCGAGACCGACCTGACCATCCGTACGGCGAACCAGGCATCGAGTTCGATACTCGGCGTGGAACTCGAATGCCGTCGTGGCGAGTCGCTAGTGAAAGTCGCCGAGGAAAACGCACTGCTCGGGCAGTTCGTCGATGTTGCCTGTGTACATCTCGACGCCGGCGAAACCGAGTGGCGCGAGCAGATCGTCTTGCGTGGCGAGGTCGGACGGCGCGTGCTGAGCTGTGCCTGCACGACATTGCCGGGCGACGAGAATCATGCAGCGGGTTATGTCATCGTATTTGATGACATTACGGGTTTGCTGCAGGCGCAGCGTGATGCCGCATGGGGCGAGGTGGCACGGCGGCTGGCGCACGAGATCAAGAATCCGCTGACGCCGATCCAGCTGTCGGCCGAGCGCATGCGCCGCAAATACCTGCACACCATGCCCGAAGAAGAGGCCCAGGTGCTGGATCGCGCGACGCACACCATCGTGCAGCAGGTGGAGGCCATGAAGGAGATGGTCAACGCCTTCAGCGACTACGCGCGCGCGCCGGATATGGACTTCAGCCTCTTCGATATCGACAAGCTGGCACACGAGGTGGTGGACCTGTACCGCGCGCAGGAAAGTGGCGTGCAGATCATTCTGACGACGGACCCGACGATGCCGCTGATCGAAGCCGACATGGGCCGCGTGCGTCAGATACTTCATAACCTGCTTCGCAATGCGGTCGAGGCCCTGGAAGGCAGCCGCGACGGGCGCATCGACGTTCACGTCAGCGCCGCGGAGGTGGACGGCGTGGAGATTATTCAGATAACGGTCGAAGACAATGGGCCCGGCTTCAGCGTGGGCTCGATCAGCCAGATCTTCGACCCGTACGTGACGACCAAGCCGAAAGGAACCGGACTCGGCCTGGCGATAGTGAAGAAACTGGTTGAAGAGCACGTGGGCTCGATTCGTGCGAGGAACCGAAAAGACGGCGGAGCGTTGATCAGCGTCAGGCTGCCTGTCAACGAAGCAGCACGAGAAAAGATGATTGCCAACGCGCCTGGTCGCGCGGACAAAAGGAGGGAACACGCATGAGTAATGCTCATGTACTGGTTATCGATGACGAGGCCGATATCAGGGCTTTGATCAAGGATATCCTGTCGGACGAAAACTACGGCGTCACCGTTGCGGCCGATGCCAATGAGGCGCGTGTCGCCCGGGAAAAGAAGAAATTCGATCTGATCCTTCTCGACATCTGGATGCCCGAAACCGACGGCATTACGCTGTTGCGTGAATGGTCGGAGAGCGGCGACATGAATTGCCCGGTGGTCATCATGTCCGGCCACGGCACCGTCGACACCGCGGTTGAAGCGACCCGTCTCGGCGCATTTGATTTCGTCGAAAAACCGCTGTCAATCGCGAAATTGCTGCGTACCGTCGAGGCCGCCCTCGAATCGGCCGGCCGGCAGGCGAGAACCGCACGCCGACTGCTGCCGTCGCTATTGGCGCCGGCAGGGCGCAGCGCCTTGATGCAGGGCCTGCGTGAGCGCGTGCAGCAGTATGCGCGGCATGACGGCTCCGTATTGATAAGCGGCGAGCCCGGCACCGGACGGGGCGCATTTGCCCGCTACATGCATGCGCTGAGCCGCCGCGCCGACGAACCGCTGACCACGCTGACCGCTGCGTCGGTGACCGAAACCAACTGCGAGGAACAGCTGCTCGGGAGCGAACACGGCGGGGAAGTGATCGCGGGCGCCTTCGAACGCGCCTCGGGCGGAACGCTGGTGATCGACGAGCTCGCGGACCTGAGCGAGGCGGCGCAAAGAGTATTGTTCGGCGTTCTCGAGGATGGCCGCTTCACGCGTGTGGGTGGCTCGAAGCCCATCAAGGTCGACGCGCGAATTGTTGCGACCGTGGGCGCCGACTACGAGGCGAAGGTCGAGACCGGCGAGCTGCGACGCGACCTCGTCGCGCATCTCAGCGAGCTGAGCATTCGCGTCCCCCCGCTGCGGGACTATGCGGAAGACGTACCCGAATTACTGACCTACTACGTCGACAAGCTGGTCGACTCGGAGGCGCTGACCTTCCGGCGATTCAGCGTCGCCGCGCAGAACCGACTGAGGAACTACCCGTGGCCGGACAATGTTCGCGAGCTGAAGAACCTGGTTCGTCGCCTGTTGTTATCCGGCCGCAGCGACGACATCGAACTCAAGGAAGTCGAGGCAGAGATCAGTGCCTCGGCCGCCGTCGACGAACCGCTGGTAAAACAGGACCTCCTGGCGCTGCCGCTGCGCGAAGCGCGCGAGCAGTTCGAGCGTGCCTACCTGCAGCAACAGCTGGTGCTATGCGACGGCAAGGTCGGGCAGCTGGCAAAACGCGTAGGCATGGAGCGGACGCACCTGTACCGGAAGCTCCGGGCCCTTGGCGTCGACTTCAAGTCGGTCGCGTCGGACGACTGACGCGGCGCGATCCGCGCGTTAATTGTGCCCCATCGGCCGCCGGCAGATACCCGTAGGAGCGCCCATTGGGCGCGAAGCGCGGCGGCGGCCGTAAGGCCGCTTCATGGCTGGTTACGGTCGCGGCCTGGGGCCGCTCCTACAAGGGGCTCGCGGCCTGGGGCCGCTCCTACGAGGGGGTCGCGGCCTGGGGCCGCTCCTACAAGGGGGTCGCGGACTGCGGCCGCTCCTACAAGGGGCTCGCGGCCTGGGGCCGCTCCTACAAGGGGTCGCGCCGGGGCACGCTCCTACAAGCGTCGGACAGAATCGTGCTCCTGTAGGAGCGCCCAATGGGCGCGAAGCGCAGCGGCGGCCGCAAGGCCGCTTCATGGCTACAGAGGTCAGTCTGCCGTGGATTTCAGTACGTGCGGTACGACAGGCGGTCGATTGGCCGGCAGCACCTTGCCGTCCGGCAGGAATGTCAGCCCCGATTCGCCGAAGTCTTCCTGGCTGAGGCCGCGAATCAGGTCGAGCGCGCGGTTCTTCGGGTCGACGCTCGGCCCGTCGGGGCGCAGTTGAATGGTGGAGACGATGTCGCCCTCGACAAACGCACCGAAACCATCGAGCGTGGCGGTCAGTATCGGCGCGATGCCCTTGATGCCCGCCACGCTGATGCCGTAATACGTGGCGAAATTACCGAGACTGTATGCGATGAGCCGACCCTTGTAGCGCTCCATGCCGCGTACGACATGAGGCCCGTGACCGATGACCAGGTCGGCGCCGGCATCGACGACGCCGCGCGCAAACCAGACCACGTCGCCGCGCGGCTCGCCGTAATACTCCTCCACGGCAAACGGAACATGCGTTACATCGGCGCCTTCGGCGCCGCCGTGAAATGAGACGACAACGATATCGTGCGTCGCGGCAAAGCGTGCGACGGTGTCGAAGGCAAGCTCGTAGTCCAGCAGCATGTTGGAATTCTTGGTGACCGCGTAGGCAAGCACCGCGACGCGCAGGCCCTTGACTTCGAGGCTCGCAAAATCGTCGACCCGTCCGCTGTGATGCATGCCCGCGGCGGCGATGGCCCGCATGCTGCTGTCGCGCCCTTCCTCGCCGAAGTCCCGCGCATGATTGTTGGCAAGGCTCAAGACGTCGAAGCCAGCCGCGGAATAGTGTTCGGCATATCGCGTCGGCGAACGAAACAGGTAGCAGGCGGCAGGGTTACTGCATTTCTTGGCCGGCTCGCCGCCGTCGAGAAGCACTCCCTCCAGGTTGCCGAAGGCGAGGTCGGCGGCGGACAGAAACGGCACGACCCCCGCGAGAAAGCCTACGCCGTCGTCGTCCGGAAGGTGATTGCGCGGGTAGTCCGTGCCGATCATCATGTCGCCGACCGACGTGATGCTGATGCGCATATCGGATTTCGCCGGCCCCGGGGGCGGCAGTGCTATCGGCGGAGCAGCGATCGGCTCGGCCGGTGTCGCAGCGGGCTCTTCGGCCTGTTGGTCGGCAACCGGGCTCGTTGCGCACGCGGACAACACCAGCATCGCAAGGGCTGCGGCCAGCCAGCGTTTCGCCTCCGGCGCAGACGCGAAATAACGGTCAGGGGTTTCTCTAGTCACTGAGGCGAATCCGCAGAACATCGATTTGTGCAGCACGCAGACGGCTGCGCAGTATGTTCAATTCGTCGAGGTCTTCGATGGGGCCGATATAAACGCGGTGGTAGTTTCTATCGTTCACCTTTACGCGCTGAATCTGCGATTCGATGCCCTGCAACGCCAGCTCGGCGCGCCGGCGGTCGGCATCCTTCATCGTCGAGAATGACCCGGCCTGCAGGACGTAGATGCCAGGCTCCTCGACCGCCTGAGGCGCGACATCGGCCTCTACTGCCGGCGGCGTATCGGGTGCGACCACCTCGAAGTTGGGCAGTATGTCGTAGAAAGTGAAGCGCCTGTCGCCTGCCTTCTTCTCGGGTTGGGCCGCTGCCGGCGCCTCATCGTTGTCATCGAGCACGCTCTGCAGGCTGGCAGGCTGAGGCGTGTCGTTCCTGGCGATCGGGACCGGCTGCCTGCTGTTGACGTAGACGGCAAATGCGACCGACAGGCCGATGGCCAGCCCGAACAACATCCAGACGAACGCCGGATAATCGGATTTCCTGGCGCGACTGACGCGACGCCTTTTGCGCTTTGCCATTACATTTTTTCCGGGGCCGATACGCCGAGAATGCCGAGACCGTTCGCAATGACAGTCCGGGTGGCCGCGATGAGATAGAGCCGCGCGTTTCGCAGCGATGCATCGTCGACGATAAACGCGTGCGCATTGTAGTAGGTATGAAAGTCGTTGGCGAGATCGCGGAGGTAGTGAACGAGATGCTGCGGGGCCCGGTTGTTTGCCCCGAGTTCGACAACCTCGGGGTAGCGGCTCAGGGACGTCATCAGGGACTTCTCCTGCGGTTCGAGCAAGGAAGCAAGGTGCTGCCGGCCGTCCGCGCTGTCCCATTCCAGCGACTTCCCGGCAAGCTGGCGAAACACGCTGGCGACGCGCGCATGGGCGTACTGGATGTAGAAAACCGGGTTGTCGTTGGACTGCGATTTCGCGATATCCAGGTCGAAGTCCAGGTGCTGGTCGTGCGAGCGCATGACGTAATAAAAGCGCGCGGCATCGTTGCCGACCTCGGCGCGCAACTGACGCAGCGTGTCGAACTCGCCCGAGCGCGTCGACATCTGCATCTGTTTACCGCCGCGGTACAGTGTGACGAACTGCACGAGCATCACCTCGATGCTGTCGCCACTGTATCCCATGGCCTCGAGGCCGGCGCGCACGCGGGTCTGGTAGCCGTGGTGGTCGGCCCCGAAAATGTCGATGAGATGATCGAAACCGCGTTGGCGTTTCTCGAAGTGATACGCGATGTCGGAGGCGAAGTAGGTCTTCACACCATTGTCGCGAATGACGACGCGATCCTTGTCGTCGCCGAAGCGTGTCGATGGGAACCAGGTTGCGCCGTCTTTTTCGTACAGCACGTCCCGCTCCCGCAATGCGGCGATCGCATCGTCGATCGCGTTGTTCTTCGTGAGGCTTTGCTCGGAATACCAGTTGTCGAAGGTAACGCCGAATTCCTCGAGGTCGTCCCTGATGTCGTCACGAATGAACTCGAGCGACTGCTGCCTGATGTGGCCGAAGCGCTCCTCGCCACACAGGCCGATCGCTTTCTCCAGGATGCTCGCCGCGTACGCCTCGCGCGCCGCCTTGTTCGCAGCCCGTGCCTCGGCGCTTGCGTCTTTCGCGTCTTCAGGTCCGTCTTCGGGTAGTCCGGCGTTCACCTCGTCCGCGGACGGCACGGCAACGCCATCGAAATCGATTTCGCTGGCGATATCGCGAATATAATCTCCCCGGTATCCGCCGCGCGGGAAACGCAGATCGATACCGTTTGCCTGGACCCAGCGTGCCCAGACGCTTGCACCAAGCACGTCCATCTGCCGGCCGGCGTCATTGACGTAGTACTCGCGAGTGACTGGATAGCCCGCTGCCTCGAGCAAATTGCCGACGGTGGCACCATAGGATGCGAGGCGCCCGTGACCGACGTGCAGGGGTCCGGTGGGGTTTGCCGACACGAATTCGAGCAGGATCTTCGGATGCTGTTTCCCTGGCTGGCGTCCGTACTCGTTGCCTTGCTGCAGCACGGACTCGAGTTCCGCATGAAAGGCCGACGCGCTGAGGTGGAAATTGATGAATCCGGGGCCCGCGACGTCGATCCTGTCGATTTCCGCGACGTCTCCTATCGCATCGACAATGCTTGCCGCAAGCTCACGCGGATTCTTGCGTGCCGGTTTCGCCAGCTGCATCGCGATATTGCTGGCGAAGTCGCCATGGCTGGCATCGCGGGTACGCTCAACGGTGCTGTCGATGGAAAAGGAGGATGCGGCCTCCGTCAGCTCGGGAATCTTCCCGAGCGCGGTGCGAAGGACTTCAGCAACGATGTGTTTCATGAAAAGGAGCCGGATTTGCGAGCCGGCAATTCTACCCCGATATTTGCGTGGATGTTGCCTGTCGGGGCCTCGTCCCCGCTAGAAGAGTTCGATCGGATCCACGTCGATCGACCATCTGACCTTGCGCGCCAGGGGTTCGTCCTCGAGTGCCGGACGCAGTCGCCCGAGTACCCGGTGCAGGATCCTGCGATCACTGCTCTGCAACAGGAGCTGGACGCGGTAGCGGCCGGCCTTGCGCGCCATCGGGGCGTCGACAGGCCCGAGGATTCTCAGCGTTTCACTGGCTTGCGCCGCAATCAGGTCCCTTGCCTGCTCCAGAAAGCGCTGTGCGTCGATATGCCTGTGGGCCGCCGCACGCAGCAGAGCCAGGCGCGTGAATGGCGGCCAGCGCGTCTGTTCGCGTTCCGCCAGCGCCTGTTCGGCGACGCGCTCGTAACCGCCGTCCATCAGCATTGCCCAGAACGGGTTTTCAGGAAATGCCGTCTGGATAAGCACTTCGCCGCGCCGGCTTGCCCGCCCTGCTCGGCCCGCCACCTGCACGATCGACTGTGCCATCCGTTCCGCGCTGCGAAAGTCGGATCCGAACAGGCCCTGATCCGCGTTGACAATGCCGACCAGCGTCAGGCTCGGGAAATGGTGGCCCTTGGACAGCATCTGGGTACCGACGAGAATGTCGGCATCGCCCTTTCTTGCGCTGTCGAGAGCCGCGTGCATCGCGCCCTTGCGCTGCGTGGTGTCGCTGTCGACGCGCGTAATCACGTGCCCGGGAAAACGCGCCGCCAGTGCTTCTTCGACGCGCTGGGTTCCCTCACCGAGCGGCGTGACGGTCTCGCCGCATTCACCACATTGCGTGTCGAGGGCCCGGGAGGCGCCGCAATGATGGCAGCGCAGTTCCCGGCTGTGCGCGTGGACAGTGAGGCGCGAGTCGCAACGGTCGCAGCCGGCGATGTGACCGCAACTCCCGCAAATGAGGGTCGGGGCGAAGCCGCGACGGTTGAGGAATACGAGTACCTGCCCGCCGGCATCCAGGTGGCTCCTGATCGACTCGTGCAGGGGCTCGCTGATGCCATCGGTGGCCGGTGCCCGGATCGTGTCGATAAGGCGTATCGCCGGTGGTTCGGCAACGCCTGCCCGTACGGGCAGCCGTACGTGCCGGTAGCTGCCAGTCCTGCAGTGGTGCAGCATTTCGAGCGTCGGCGTGGCGCTGCCCAGAATAACCGGAATGTCGAGGTGCTTGGCGCGCACGATGGCGAGATCGCGCGCCGAATAACGCAGACCTTCCTGCTGCTTGAAGGACGGGTCGTGTTCTTCGTCGACAATGATCAGGCCGGGATTCCTGAGCGGCGTGAAGATCGCCGAGCGCGTGCCGACCACGAGGCGCGCCGCCCCGGAGCGCGCCGCGCGCCAGGCCGCCAGTCGCTCGGAATCCGTCAGTGCGGAGTGCAGCAGGGCCGGCTCGATGCCGAGGCGGCGACGCAGGCGTGCCACCAGCTGGGGCGTCAGGCCGATTTCCGGTGCCAGCACCAGCACCTGACGGCCCTGGTCGATGACGTCTTTCATGCGCTGCAAATACACTTCCGTCTTGCCGCTGCCCGTGACACCGTCCAGCAGAAAGACGCCGAAGTCATTGCACGCGCGTAATGTCTGAAGGGCGCGCTGCTGATCGTCGTTCAGCGTCAGCTCGTCGGAGCCCGTCCCTCCGAGCGACTCGTCGAAGTCCTGGGAGCGTGCCTCGAAGCGGACGATGTGGCCCTTCTTGAACAGTGTCGACGCCGCCCGGCGCCAGTTGGGCTGCTCCTCGGTCAGCCGCTCCGCTTCGATACCCGCGCCGCCGGCGTCGATCAGTTGTTCGAGAAGTTCGGCCTGCCGGGGCGCGCGCCTGAAGAGCGCCGCGATATCCTGCTGCTCGCCGCTGTCGGTAACGGCAATCATCTCCACGGAGGGGTGCAGCGGCCGGCCCTTGCGCAGCAGAGCAGGCAACGCGGCGGCGACGACCTCGCCGACCGGATGGTGATAGTACTCGGCGGTAAAACGAATCAGGCGGAGATCCGACTCCGACAGCAACGGGGCTTCGTCCAGTACCTCGCCCAGGCGCCGGATCTTGTGGGCGGGCAGCGGGGAGTCGCTGGAACGAGCCATGACGAGCCCGACCTCCTGGCGGCGGCCAAACGCCACGCGCACCCGGCTTCCGGCTTCGGGGATCTCGCCGGATGCCGGTGGCAAATAGTCGAAAAGGCGCGACAAAGGCACGTTCACGGCCACGTTGAGCAGGGGGCTGTCGATTATCGGCTTGATCCTGGAAACTTTACATAATGGAAAATTTGGCCACCCGGGCCTGTCAACCGCAGGCAGTGCCCGGGCGTTAAACAGGGGACACAAGTTAGATGACCTCGTCATGGAGTCAAGCGATATGGAAGTCAGCACTGCGGCGTTTGCGGTATCGTGTGCCGGCGCGTCATCGACAGGGACACGGGCACTGCAAAAAGAACGGCAACTAAACCGGTTTCTGGCCGAGGTTGAACGGCGTGCCCTTCGTATTGCCGAGATTTCGGTGCGCGATCGGGACGAAGCGCTGGATCTCGTTCAGGATGCGATGATCAAGCTGGTGCGCAACTATGCGGACAGGGCGCGCGAGGAGTGGACACCGTTGTTCTATCGCATCTTGCAGAATGGCGTGCGTGACTGGCATCGTCGCCAGGCGGTTCGCAAGCGCGTCATGGTCTGGTTCGGACGCAAGCCCGCAGAGGACAACGACTACGATGCGATAGCGGCGGCACCGGACCCGAACGGACGATCGCCGGACGAGGAGCTGGAAAACAGCGAAGCGATGCGGAGTCTCGAGACGGCCATGCATCAGCTGCCGGCGCGGCAGCGCGAAGCATTCATGCTGCGGACCTTCGAGGGGCTCGATGTGGCCGGCACCGCCGTGGCCATGGGCTGCAGTGAGGGCAGCGTGAAGACACACTATTCCCGGGCGGTACATACGCTGCGGGAGCGACTTGAAGAGCACGGACCCGGTGAGTACGGGTTTTCAGGAAGGTGAAGCATGAATGATCAACGCGACAGGTTCGAAAAGAAAATGAAGGACTCGTTCGATGAATCCGTCGATGCGCTGGATGCAGCGACGCTTTCGAAGCTGAACCGCAGCCGCCACCTGGCGCTTGCCGAGCTCGGGAAGCGCACGCCGCAGTGGTCGCGCTGGATGCCGGCGACGGGTGCCGTCGCTGCGATACTGGTGGCCGTCGTGATGCTGCAAGACCCCGCGAGTATTGAGGACATCAGTGGCGCGACGTCGGTTACCGACATGGAAATCCTGCTCGGCGAAGACAGTATCGAAATGCTTGAAGAGCTGGAGTTCTACAGCTGGATCGACATAGCGGAAGCAGAAGGCGATGTTGGCTGATCGGCCATGCATCGGGGCGCTGGGCGCCCTGCTATACGGGCTGGCGCTGTGCGGGAGCGGCCCGGTTTGTGCCGCAGAAGATGATGTGCCGGATATCGAGTTCCTGGAGTATCTCGGCATGTGGGAAGAATCGGATGAAGACTGGCTGCTGCTCGAGGGAGCGATGGCGGCCGAAAATGAGGAAGGGAGCGATCCCGCACCGGACGGTGAAGAATCGACGGAGAATGACGATGAGAGTTAGACGCATAGCGGCCAGGGCCGCAATTGCCGTTACGGCACTGCTGATGTTTGGCAGCGCTTATTCGCAGACCGACGGCGTCAGCTGGGAGAATCTCAGCGACGGACAGCGTGAAGTTCTGAGTCAGCTCGAAGGTAGCTGGGATTCCCTGCCTGCAGAGCGTCAGTTGAGGTTGTCGAGAGGCGCCGAACGATGGGCCGGCATGTCGGGCAAGGAACGCCGCGGCGCTCGAGAGCGCTTTCGTGCCTGGCGTGAGCTGCCGGACGATCGTCGCGAACAAATACGCGAGCGTGCGCAGATTTTCAGAGACCTGTCGCCGGAAGAACAGGATCGCATTCGTCAAAACTACCGCAGGTATCGCGAAATGAATCGCGATCGCCGCCAGCAGCTAAGAGATCGCTACCGACGAATGACGCCCGATCAGCGGCAACGCCTGCGCGACCGGCTGACGAGGCGCCCGCGCCCCGCGGGTCGCGACTGACAGCGGGCTTCGGAAAGTCCTTATGAAAAGGCCTCCTCAAAGGAGGCCTTTTTCTTTGTGCCTCAAGAATGCCTTCGTTACACTGCCGCAGTCCCAATGGAGGCGAACAATGAAAATTGGTGTTCCAAAAGAGATTCACGCGGGTGAGCGGCGAGTCGCAACGACACCCGACGTCGCCGCCCAGCTCATCAAGCTCGGTTTTACCGTAGCGGTCGAGTCGGGCGCCGGCAGCAACGCGAGTTACTCCGACGACGCTTACAAGGAAGCCGGCTGCGAGGTCATCGCGTCCGCCAGCCAGCTGTGGTCCGGGTCCGATGTGATTCTCAAGGTTCGGGCGCCGGAGGCCAGCGAGGCGGCAGGCCTGCGGGCCGACCAGACGCTGATCAGCTTCCTCTGGCCAGGCCAGAATCCGGACCTCCTGAAACAGTTGACCGGCACGGGTGCGACGGTCATGGCGATGGACAGCGTGCCCCGCATTTCGCGGGCGCAGAAAATGGACGCGCTGAGTTCCATGGCCAATATTGCGGGTTACCGGGCCGTTGTGGAGGCGGCGCAGCACTTCGGTCGATTCTTCACCGGCCAGATAACGGCGGCAGGAAAGGTTCCGCCGGCGAAGATCATGGTGATTGGCGCGGGCGTTGCCGGGTTGGCGGCGATCGGCGCGGCGAAAAGCATGGGCGCCATCGTTCGCGCCTTCGATACACGTCCCGAAGTGAAAGAACAGGTCGAGAGCATGGATGCCGAATTCCTGATGCTCGATTTCGAGGAAGACGAAGACGGAGCGGGCGAGGGAGGCTATGCCAAGGTGATGAGCGAAGCCTTTATCAAGGCCGAGATGGCCCTGTTCGCAGAGCAGGCAAAAGACGTCGACATCATCATTACGACCGCGCTGATCCCCGGCAAGCCTGCCCCGAAACTGATTACGGCGGACATGGTCCGCTCGATGAAGAACGGCAGCGTCATCGTCGATCTCGCGGCGGAGCAGGGCGGCAACTGTGAGCTGACGAGGCCGGATGAAGTCGTGCAGACCAACGGCGTGTCGATCATAGGGTATACCGACCTGCCGAGCCGGCTGGCTGCCCAGTCCAGCCAGCTGTATGCAACCAACCTGCGCCACCTGCTGACCGACATGACGCCGGAGAAAGACGGCAACATCGTCGTCGACTTCGAGGACGAGGTGATACGCGGGGCGACCGTCTGCAAAGCGGGCGAAACAACCTGGCCGCCACCGGCACCCAAGCTCTCCGCCGCGCCGCCCAAGGCGGCGCCGCAGCCAGCCCCGGCGCCGGTCGAGCCGAAAAAACCCTCCGTAATCGGGCCGATCATTGCGGCGGTGGCGGGCGGTCTCGCCCTGCTGGGCCTGGGCGCGGTCGCGCCGGCATCGTTCATGGCGCACTTCACCGTCTTCGTCCTGGCGTGCTTCGTCGGCTACATGGTGATCTGGAACGTGTCGCCGGCGCTGCACACCCCGCTCATGAGCGTAACGAACGCGATTTCGAGCATCATCGTCATCGGTGCGCTGCTGCAGATCAGTTCGTCCAATACGCTGATCATGTGGATCGCCGCTGCAACGGTATTGGTAACGAGCATCAATATCGCCGGCGGGTTCGCCGTAACGCGCCGCATGCTCGAAATGTTTCGGAAGTGAGATCGAGATGAATAATGTGAGAACGAGATGATCAACGCAGGCATCGTAACGGTTTCCTACATCGCGGCGACGGTTCTATTTATTCTCGCCCTCGGCGGTCTTTCCAACCAGGAGACCGCGCGCCGCGGCAACTGGTATGGCATTACCGGTATGGCGATCGCGCTGCTCGCGACGGTACTCGGGGTCGTCACGCAGCATTACGCATTGCTGATCGGGGCATTGCTGATCGGCGGCAGCATCGGCCTGGTGCTGGCGCGGCGTGTGCAAATGACACAGATGCCGGAGCTGGTAGCCGTGTTGCACAGCCTGGTTGGTGCGGCCGCCGTCGCGGTCGGCTATGCAAGCTTCATGGATCCGAACAAGCACTTCGTCGGTATCGACCTCACCATTCACGACATCGAAACCTACCTCGGTGTGCTGATCGGGGCGCTGACGTTTTCCGGTTCCGTGATCGCGTTCGGCAAACTCTCCGGCCGCATCAGCGGCAACCCGATGCTGTTGCCGGCCCGGCACTGGCTGAACCTCGGCCTGCTGCTGGGTGCAATCTGGTTCGGCCGCGAATTCGTTCTGCAGTCGGCGGCCGGCGGCGGCATGACGCCGCTGATCATCATGACGGTGCTGGCCCTGCTGTTCGGCGTCCACATGGTGATGGCGATCGGCGGCGCGGACATGCCGGTGGTCGTATCGATGCTGAACAGCTACTCGGGATGGGCCGCATCGGCAACGGGCTTCATGCTCAGCAACGATCTGCTGATCGTAACCGGCGCATTGGTCGGCTCCAGCGGCGCCATCCTGAGTTACATCATGTGCCGGGCGATGAACCGCAAGTTCCTGTCGGTCATCGCCGGCGGCTTTGGCACCGGCGGCGGCAAGGTGGCCAGCGGTGGCGGCGAAGACCAGGGCGAGGTTATTCCCATTGACCCCCAGGAAACCGCAGAGCTGCTGAGCAACGCGAAAGAGGTCATGATTATCCCGGGTTATGGCATGGCCGTCGCGCAGGCACAGCATACCGTGTACGAGATTACGCGCGTGTTGCGTGAGAAAGGCGTCAACGTGCGTTTCGGCATCCACCCGGTCGCGGGCCGCATGCCGGGCCATATGAATGTCCTGCTCGCCGAGGCCAAGGTGCCTTATGACATCGTCTTCGAAATGGACGAGGTCAATGAGGACTTCCCCGACGTCGATGTTTCGGTGGTCATTGGCGCAAACGACATCGTCAATCCGTCGGCGCTCACCGATCCAGACAGCCCAATCGCCGGAATGCCGGTACTCGAGTGCTGGAAGGGCGATACGTCGATCGTGCTCAAGCGCAGCATGGCGACCGGCTATGCCGGCGTGCAGAATCCGCTGTTTTTCCTGGACAACACGCGCATGCTGTTCGGTGATGCGAAGACGACGCTTGACGAGGTTTTGAAGAATCTGTAGCGCGGCGCAAGACCTATTTCCTTGGCGAGGCACCGTTCTTTCGTCATAATCGGCCCATGCTTGCAGGACTCGTATCCGATATTTCGCAGCAGGTTCTGAGAACCGACGTTGCCGGTATGCCGCTCGAGTGGATTGACTACCGCGAAGCGGTGCGTCTCTACCATGCCGAGCAGGTGGCGTATGACTGTGGCACCTTGCTGTATTCGGTCTTCGGCGGCTACAGCTCGATCGACGGGAACCGCAGTCGAATTGACGTGAATTCCATCATCGCGACGCACGGCACCAGCCAGGGGCTCTCCCGCAATCGCGACAAGTATGTTCCGCCGCTGAACAACCGCACGCTGTTCAGGCGCGATGCCAACCTTTGCCTCTACTGCGGTATGCGCTACATGACGCGCGACCTGACACGGGATCACATCACGCCGGTGTCAAAGGGCGGCACCGATTCGTGGACGAACGTTGCCACCGCATGCCGTCGCTGTAACAACTTCAAGGGTGGTCGTACGCCGGAGCAGGCCGCGATGCAGCTGATTGCCGTGCCGTTCACGCCGAACTATGCGGAATACATTTACCTGAAAGGCCGTCGCGTGCTGACCGACCAGATGCAGTACCTGCTCGCGCACATTCCGCGATCGAGCCCGCTGCATGCGCGTCTTAGCGATCACCTGTCCAACGGTGAGGAAATCGTAGAAGTACATTTCCATGACTGACGCGCGAGATGCGCCCTGCTACACGTTGCCCTCATGCAATACCTGATTGACGCCAGCGTCTATGTGTTTCGTGCCTATTACTCCATGCCCGAGGACATGGTCGATGAGAACGGCAATCCCGTAAACGCACTTTACGGGTTCTGTCGATTCATCGGGGACTTCATGGAAAACGTGACGCCTGAGTACGTTGCCGTGTTGTTCGATGAGAGCCTGTCCAAGTCGTTTCGGTCGGAGATCTATCCGCTCTACAAGGCCAACCGCGAGCCGGCACCGCCGGAGCTCAAGCGCCAGTTCGAACAGTGTCGCCGATTCGTTCGCGCGCTTGGCGTCATGGAATGCGCCAGCCCGAGTTACGAGGCAGACGACCTGATCGGTACGCTGGTCACGCACGGCAGGAGCCGGGGACGCGCATCGACCATCGTCAGTCGTGACAAGGATCTGACGCAGCTGTTGTCAAAAGAGGACGTGTTCTGGGATTTCTCCGGCAAGGGCAAACTGCGCTATGAGGAAATTCCGGATTCCTTCGGCGTGTGGCCGGAGCAGATTGCCGACTTCCTGGCGCTCGCGGGAGACGCCGTCGACAATATCAAGGGCGTTCCCGGCGTTGGCAAGAAGACGGCGGTCGGCCTGCTCAATCACTTCGGCAGTCTCGAGGCGATCTACGCGAATCTCGACAAGGTGCACGAGGTCAAGGTGCGTGGCGCGAAGACGCTTGCAACGAAACTGGAAACACACCGCGATGACGCGATGCTCGCGCGGCGCCTGACCGGCATCGCCTGCGATGCGCCTATCGAGGGTGCGGAGGCGGCCATGCAGCCGTCGGCGCCGAGACTCGGTGAGATCAACGCTCTGTTCGATGAAGCAGGTATCGGCACTGCACTGCGACGACAGGCCGAGCGCGTCTCTGATATCTACCGCCACTAGCTCATGCCAGACTGGTCGTCCATTGCCCGGCAGTTGAACGAGACCGGCCTGTCGGTCGATGAACGGGCAACGCCCGGTCCGGTGGGCGGCGGGGACATCAGCGCTGCCTGGCGTCTCGCCGGAAATGATCACGACATCTTCCTGAAAACAGGGCGCGTTTCGTCGCTGGATATGTTCGAGGGCGAGGCGGAGGGACTGGCCGAGATCGCCAAAGCCGGTGCCGTGCGCGTTCCCGCGGTCTATGCCGTCGGGCAGACGGACGACACGGCCTATCTTGCACTGGAATGGCTGCCCTTCGAGCGGCCGGACGCAGACGTCGAGCGCTGCCTCGGCCGCAACCTGGCAACAATGCATCAATCGACCGCCAGCCGCTTCGGATGGCATCGAGATAACACCATTGGCCTTACGCCACAGCACAACCCGTGGTCGTCCGACTGGATTGGCTTCTTCGGCGAACATCGACTCGGCTACCAGTTACGTCTTGCCGCCGACAAGGGCTTCAACGGCGAGCTACAGACACTGGGCCGCCGCCTGCTGAAGCGGCTGCCGTCCTACTTCGCTGACTATGAGCCCGTGCCCTCACTGCTGCACGGAGACCTCTGGGGCGGTAACTGGGCCGCCAGCAGCCATGAGCCGGTCCTGTTCGATCCGGCGGTCTACTACGGCGACCGGGAAACGGACCTTGCCATGAGCCGGCTTTTCGGCGGCTTTGGACGCGCGTTTTACGAGAGCTACGAAGCGACCTGGCCGCTCGGGCCCGGCAGCGAGAAACGCCAGCAGCTCTATCAGCTCTATCACGTGCTGAATCACCTTAACCTGTTCGGCAGTGCCTACAGGGGTCGGGCGCTGGCGCTGATATCGGCGCTCCTGTAGTGGCGGAGCTGGGCGCTCAAATCTGATTCCGGCAAGTCAGTGCGGGAACTCGCTGACGTCGTCCGACTCATCGACCTCGTAGGCTTCACCGAGGAAATCCTGTTCGAAGGCATACAAGGTCGTGCCTTCCGGCGCGCGGATTGCGACAAACGCACCTTCGAAACCGGGGAATTTCTCAAATCGCATCTCGTTGTGCCTGAGTAGCGCCATCAGAGCTTCACGGTCGGGGCACTTGAAACTCAGGGAGGGACCGCTCAGGGCAATGCTTTCCGAAAGCCCCAGCGGTGCGCCATCCGCGTCGAAGCGCATGTGCAGGGTGGGCTCTTCACGGATGTCGAGCAGTGTCGGCGCGATCGGCGCCCAGAACTTCGCAGCGCGCATGGTGTCGCGCACGGGCAGCGTGAGCTCGAACCAGGAACCGCACAGTGAATTCCTATCCGGCTCCGCGCTGGCGTGAAACGTGCGCGCCTCGAGCATGATGATCGTATGGCCGTCACGGTCGGCGAAACGCAGTTCGTTGAAGGAGTCTTCGCCCAGTTGCATGAAGCTGAATTTGAAACCGTGATCGGTCATCGAGCGCAAGCGCCTGGCGAGATCGTGCTGAACGAACGTCAATGCGGGCGCATCGAATTCACGATCGTGCAGGCCGACATTCAGCTCGCCATCGCTGACCACGGCGTACTTGTGTGGCCACACATCGCCGATATCGAGTTCGACGAAGCCCAGTGTCTTGTAGAAGTGCAGCGACTCGAGTACATCCGCGCAGCGCACGGAGAACTCGAGAAACTGACCGATGGTGGTCATTTTTCCGCGCCCAATGCCAGAGCGCGTTGCCGGCATGCCGGATCGTCCGAATACGTCCGTGGCCAACCGCCAATGTGTTTCTCGACGAGATCGGTGAGGAAGCTGACATGATCGTCACGGGCATTCAGGGCCGGGATGTAATGCAGCGTGTTGCCGCCTGCCTCGGCAAAGAATTCCGCGTTTTGCATCGCGATTTCCTCGAGCGTTTCCAGGCAGTCTGCAGAAAAGCCGGGGCAGACGACGTCCAGGCGGTCCACACCCTGCGTGCCGAGCTTCCTGACAGTTTCGTCCGTATAGGGACCGAGCCACTCCTCGCGCCCGACACGCGACTGGAACGACAGCTGCCATTCGTCGTCGCCCAGTTCGAGCGCCTCGGCGACCAGGCGGCCGGTCTTCTGACACTGACAATGATACGGATCACCGTCGAGCAGTGTCTGTTTCGGCACGCCATGAAACGAGAACAGCAGTATCGTGCCACGCCCGTTCTGTTGCCAGAACTCGCGGATACTGGCGGCCAGCGCCGCGATGTAGCCGGGCTCATCATGATACTGGTTGATAAAGCGCATCTCGGGCACCCAGCGAAGCCGATTGAGCTTGCGCGCGACGGCGTCGATAACGGAGGCAGTCGTCGTACCGGAATATTGCGGATACATCGGCAGCACCAGCAGACGCCTCGCGCCCCTGGCGAGCAGCCCGTCGATCGCGGCGTCGATGGATGGCTCGCCATAGCTCATGGCGAGCCCGACGTTGACCGATCCGGGCAAGCGCAGTTCGAGTTCTCGCTGCATCCCCTCGGCAACGGCCCGGGAGAACAGCATCAATGGTGAACCCTTGTCGGTCCAGATTTTCCGATAGGCCTCGGCCGAGCGCGACGGGCGAATTCTCAGGATGATACCGTTGAGGATGAGCCACCACAGCCAGCGCGGGTATTCGATGACCCTCGGGTCTGACAGGAATTGTTTCAGGAAACGCCGCACGGCGGACGGCGTCGGCTCCTCCGGCGTTCCAAGGTTGACGAGCAAGACCCCAATGGACTCGGATGACCCGTGTTCGAATGCAGGTGTAGATTGGTATGTCGGCATAAACCCGGCAAGCGCTCCCAGACGCGCCCAACACTACTTCAAAGCCAACCCGCACGCCACCCGATCAGTCTATAATTGCTTGTCTTGATTGACATTTGTCGCGAGATACCCAGATGAACGATGTCCCAGAAAGCAACAACGAAACGTCCGAGCGCTGGACACTGGCACGCGACGTAGCGGTACTGCAGGTCAAGCTGCTGGTGGATGGGCTGCGAGACCTGCTGCTGGTGCCGGCTTCGCTGATCGCCGGGCTGATCAGCCTGTTCGGCAGTGAGAACGGCAGGCCCGGCCCGCATTTCTACCAGCTGCTTGAACTGGGAAAACAAACCGAACGCTGGATCAACCTGTTCGGCGCACTCCGGAATGCGCCGCCCGACGTCGGGGGCGTCGAGCCGTTCCCGGAAGCCGACATGGATGAGCTGGTTGGCCGGCTCGAGACCTTCATGAGGGACGAGCACAAACGCGGCGGGCTGACGGCACAGGCCAAAGACCGCCTGGACAAGGTCATTGACGCGATCAATCGCGGCCGCCGCGCAAAGGATGCGGTGGATTAGCGTCGTTTGAGATTCAGCGTTTCTCGATATCCCGTCCTGACAGCAACACATCGAGATCCGGTGCGGGGTGATCGGGACCCATGCGGCCCGACTTGAGCCGGCCGACATACTCCCGGTAGGCGCGCATGGCCTGGTAGCCGAACAGCCAGCATATCGGCAGGTTGGCGAACATCATCACACCGGTGCCGATGCCGATAACGTTGTCGAGATCGGCAACGCTGCGCACCAGTCCGAGCGTTGCAACGATGATGAGGCAGCAGTAGACGATCCTGTAGCCGAGCACGGCCTTCTCGCCGGCGAGAAACACCAGTGCCTGCTCACCGTAGTAGCTCCAGGAAATCATGGTGGACAGCGCGAACATCCAGGCGGCGATGGTTACCAGCCACTTGCCGAGGCCGGGCGCAACACTGTCGAAAGCCTTCGCGGTCAGGGTCGCGCCGACGTAGCTTCGGTACAGGCCGCCGCCGGCGATTGTCGGCGGCGTGGGGCCGGCAAACCAGTCCCACACAACCGCGTAGCCGTTGTCGCTCACCTTCACGATGCCCTCGATGCGGTGTGACGTACGTCCTGTCACCTCGTTGCGGTGCGCCTCGACGACAAGCGTGGTCTTGTCACCAGCGACCCAGTCGTCGCCGGGAAGCGGCGTCTCGGCGACCTGCCAACCGTCCCCGGACTGCACGACGACAGGCAATGTATCCAGCATGACATCGGGTGCACGATTCCAGATCTCGGTTGACAGGATGATCAGGGCGGTGAAAGTGCAGACGACGATCGTATCGATGAACGGTTCGAGTCCGGCAACGATACCCTCGCGCACGGGTTCGTCGGTCTTTGCCGCGGAATGCGCAATGGGCGAGGAACCCTGGCCAACCTCATTCGAAAATATGGCGCGCTTCAGTCCGAACAGGAACGCGGACGCGGCGGTGCCGCCGATGAACGCGCCGGCGGCCTCGGTCGGCAGGAATGCGGATCTGACGATCAGTGTAAACAGGCCCGGTATCTCGCCGGCGTTGGCAAACAGCACATAGCTGCCGGCCGCGAGGTACAGGAACACCATCAATGGCACCAGCGTCGCGGTCACCTTGCCGATGCGCTTGATACCGCCGATGATGACGGCGCCCACCATGACCGCGAGCACGACACCGGTAATCCAGCTCGGCACCGAGAAGTACTCTTCCGTCAGTTCGCCGACGTTCCAGGCCTGGAACATGTTGCCGCCGGTCGCCGTGGAAACCAGCAGCATGGCGCAAAAAAAGACGCCGATGGCCTTGCCCAGGCGGGGCAGTCCGCGGCGCGCGAGTCCTTTGGACGCGACCCACATCGGGCCGCCGTGCGGGTTGTCCGGGTCGTCGGTGTTGCGGTACAGCATCGACAGGGTCACCTCGGTGAACTTGGTGGCCATGCCGAAGAAGCCAACGACCCACATCCAGAACACGGCGCCCGGACCGCCGAGTGCGATCGCGAGTGCGACGCCGCCGATATTGCCGAGACCGACCGTTGCGGACAGCGCAGCGGACAAAGCCTGGAAATGATTGATGGCGCCGGGGTCGTCGGGATCGTTGTAGACGCCGCGCAAGACACGAGGGGCGTGGGTCAGGGCGCGATACTGGCAGGATCCGCTCCAGATGGTGAACAACACACCGGTACCGACGATCGCGTACAGCACGTAGTCGTGCCAAAGAAAGCCGTTAATCGTTCCGAGCAACGCGCTGAGGTCGCCCATAGTAGTGCCTTGCCCCGGGTTATTTGGCCTCCATGATAGCCGATACACCCATGCCGCCGGCCGTGCACACGGAAATCAGGCCGCGGCCCGAGCCTTTCTCCTGGAGCATCTTCGCCAGGGAAGCGATGATCCGGGCCCCCGTCGCCGCGAACGGGTGACCCATCGCGATGCTGCCACCCTTGGTATTCAGTCGCGACAGGTCGATCGGGCCCATTGCGTTATTGCGCCCGAGTCTTGTTCGGCAAAATTCATCCGACTGCCAGGCTTTCAGCGTGGCTATCGTCTGCGCGGCAAATGCCTCATGAATTTCGTAGAAATCGAAATCCTGCAAACGCAGGTTCGCCTGCCGCAGCATGTCGGAGACCGCATAGGCCGGTGCCATCAGCAGTCCCTCCTGGTTGATGAAATTGACGGCGGCAACCTTCGCAAAGCTCAGGTAGGCCATGACGGGCAGATTCTTTTGCCGCGCCCAGTCTTCCGATGCGAGCAGCACGGCAGACGCACCGTCGGTCAGCGGCGTGCTGTTGCCGGCGGTCATGGTGCCTTCACCGCTCTTGTCGAACACCGGCTTGAGCGCGCTGAGTTTCTCGAAGGTCGTGTCGCGACGGATATTATTGTCTTCCTCGACGTCCATGAAGGGGATAACAAGGTCTTCGTACCATCCGGCGTCGTAGGCCGCCGCCGCCTTGATGTGGCTGGCCAGCGCCAGCTGGTCCTGGTGCTCCCGCTGCACGTCCCATTCCTTGGCCGTGATTTCGGTGCTCTCGCCCATGGAGAGCCCGGTGCGCGGTTCCTCCACGCCAGGAAACACCGGCTTGTAGTGCTTGGGCCGGATGCGCAGCAGCGGTTTGATCCGATCGAGCGCAGAGCGCGCGCGATGCATTTCGAAAAGAAGGCGGCGGTAGTCGTCCGGGTACACGATCGGCGCGTCACTGACGGTGTCCGTGCCGCCGGCGATGCCTGCCTCGATCTGGCCAAGCGCGATCTTGTTGGCGATCATGATCGCGGCCTCGATGCTGGTGCCGCAGGCACGCTGCAGGTCGACGGCCGGCGTACGCAGCGAGAGCCCGGAATCCATCACGCTTTCGCGGGCGAGATTCCAGTCACCGGAATGCTTGATGACGGCGCCGAGCGCGACGTCGCCGAGCGTCTGCCCCGCGAGATCGTATTTTTGCACCAGCCCCTGCAAGGCGGCCACCATGAGGTCCTGGTTGGAACAGTCGCGATACGCCGAGTGCGATCGGCAAAAAGGGATGCGCGCACCACCAACCACCGCAACTCGAATCGCTCGTCCGTCGTGCAACATACCCTTCTCCATCGTTAGTTGTGCCGCAGGTCGCGCCGCAACTTTACACCATCCCTGCAACCAAGCTCTAGCGCCGTTCCCATCATATATTGCGCTACGGGGCACTGAGTTAACATGCGCCCATGGTGACGATACGAGACGGCAGTTGGCGAGTGCAGGTGAAGTCGCTGTTGCGACTCGCCGGACCGCTCATCGTCAACAATCTCGCCGTCGCCGGCATGCAGTTCGCGGATGCCGTGATGGCGGGCCGCCTGGGCGCCGATGCGCTGGCAGCCGTCGCCGTCGGCGGCAGCGTCTGGTTCCTCGGTTTCTCGTTCTGCCTGGGCCTGTTGATGGCCATTTCGCCGATTGCGGCGCGCCATTTCGGCGCCGGCCAGAAAGCACAGATCGGTCGCTATACGCGGCAGGGCATCTACCTGGGTATCGGCCTGGGCACGACGCTGATCGTCATCGCGCAGTTTGCGGTTACACCGTTTCTCACCCTGATCGGTATCGATCCGGAGTTTCGCGATCTGACCATCGGCTACGTCGGCGCCATCATGTTCGGCGCGCCCGGCATCTTCATCTTCCTGGCGCTGCGCTTTACGACCGAGGGTATCGGCCATACGCGCCCGATCATGTTTGCCTCCCTGTTCGCCCTGATTTGCAACGTTTTCCTGAACTACGTTCTGATGTTCGGCAAGTTCGGCGCGCCGGCACTGGGTGCGGTCGGCTGCGGTGCCGCCAGTGCGATCACGATGTGGCTGGTTGCGACCGCACTGGCATTGCACATGTACCTCAGCCGACACTACCGGCCGTTCGAAATCTTCAAGAGAATGGCGCCGCTCAGAGCGTCGGCGTTGAAGGAAATCGTCGTGCTGGGCGTGCCGATTGCAGTAACCATTACGGCAGAGGCCGGCCTGTTCTCCGCGGTGTCGATTCTCATGGGCACTCGCGGTACCGAGATAACGGCGGCACACCAGATTGCGATCAACTTCTCGGCGACCACCTTCATGATCCCGCTGGCGTTGAGCTCGGCAACGACGATTCAGGTCGGGCAGCTCATCGGCGCCGGCAAGCTGCAGAGCGCCCGCAGCAGCGGTGCCGTCGGCATCGGACTGTGCGCGGCGTTCATGAGCCTGTCGGCAATCTTCCTGCTGATATTCAGAAACGGCGTCGTGAGCCTGTATACGGACGATCCGGCCGTGCGCGGCATCGCGATCGGCCTGTTGCTGATGGCCGCTGTTTTTCAGATCGCCGATGGCATCCAGATCGGTGCGGCGGGCGCCCTGCGTGGTTATAAGGACACGCGATTTCCGATGGTGGTCAACATGTTTGCTTACTGGGTGCTGGCGTTTCCGCTGGCATTCCTCGCGGCCATCACCTTCAGGGCGCCGCCCAATTACGTCTGGGGCGGCTTCGTGGTCGGCCTGGGCGTGGCGGCGATGCTGCTGTCATGGCGCTACCACCATGTATCGAGGGCTGCTGTTGGCTAGCCACCGCCCTGACCGAAATCCGGGCTGTCGCCGGCCAGGTATTCCTGCTCTTCCGGCGTATTCTCGCGGTTGAGCAGTTCGTTGCGGTGCGGGAAGCGCCCGTACTGATCGATGATGTCCTTGTGCAGTTCGGCGAACTCGGCAATGGTCATGAAGGTCTGCCGCAACGTCGGTGAAACCGATTCTGCGAGGCGACGATACAGTTCGACGGATTTCGCCTGTACCTTGCGCGACTCGGCGTGCTGCAGGGGCATATAAAAGAATACTTTTTGAATCGGCGTCAGGCCCTGGTCCTTTTTCTCCATTGCGCCATGTACGCAAAGCTCGAGGGCCAATCGGTCCTTCGAATAGGCCCTGGCCGTGCCGCGATAGATATTGCGCCGGAACTGGTCGATCAGAATTATCAGCGCAAGCCGGCCGTGGGGATTGTTCGCCCAGTGACCCAGTTCGCCCTTGCTGGCCTTGACGACTTCGTCAGCAAATTCCTTTTCAATTTCGTGATCGAAGACGGGATCTTCGCCAAACCAGATCTCCATGCGCTGGTCTATCTGCGGGGCTGTCAGAGCCTGTTCCTTGAACCAGAACGACAGGATCTTTTCGATGCGCAGCTGGTCGTCATCCGTAATCGTGGCGTCCATGCTTTCGCTCAGGAGTTTTACTGACATTGTTGATTGTCCGGGCTGTCGCGCTAAAGCCAGTGTGCTGTCGATGCACAACGTGAAGTGCGAACCGGGTCACAAATTGGGCGAAACAGGCCAAATAAGCGGTCCGATCAACGTAGACTTTACCAGATGAACCGGTTCAACGCGGAGACTGATTGCCTGACGCGCCGGCGCCTGTCGGCAATCGTACTGGCGCTCGGCATACTGCTGTCGGCCTGCAGCGATCCACCGGCAGGCCCCGAAGTCGAAGTGCGGAACTGGATTGATCGTGGCGTTGCCGCCGCCGAGGCAAAAGACCGGCGTACGCTGATGAACATGATTTCACCGGCCTATGCGGATGCGCGCGGCTACAATCGCGCCCGCATAGGCGACCTGTTCCGGGCGTACTTTCTGCGCATGAACAGTATCGAATTGCTTGCCACCGTGAACGACATCGCGACAATGGGCGACTCGGCGGCCGAGGTGCAGCTCACCATCGGCATGGCCGGAACCAAGGACAGCCTGCTGGGGTTCAGCGCGGATGCATACCAGTTCTCGTTGGAACTCGAGAAAAGCGCCGGCGACTGGTTGTTGATTTCGGCGCGCTGGAGTCAGTTGGGGAGGGAGCTGCAATGAGTACACTGAATCGGGCGATCTATCCGGGCCTTGTCGTGGCAATGCTTGCCGTGAGCGGCTGCGCAAGCACCATGCAAAACCTTGTGCAAAGTCCTGTGGTCGAATTGCGAGCCGTTCAGGTCATGGGGCTGGGCCTCAACAGCCAGACGTTCCTGTTGTCCTTCGATATCAGTAACCCGAACGGCTTCGCACTGCCGGTTCGGTCGGTCCGCTACGCCCTGAAGCTCGATGGCCGGCGGTTTGCCAGCGGCGAAACGCCCAGCGAATTCTCGGTTCCCGCCAATGGCGACGCGCGGTTCGCCATCAGCGTCGACCTGAATCTGCTGCAGACGGCGCCGCAGCTGCTTTCTGTCGTGCGACAGAGCGCGCGCGACGATGTGAGCTATGAACTCGACGGCCGACTCGCTCTGGACATCCCGCTGGCTCCCGCCGTCAGCTACCGCAATTCCGGACTTATCCGCCTGAGCCCCGGGTCACCGTAAGCCGGGCGCCGTGCCTGCGGCCGGCCATGGTTACGCGCGCAACAAATCGGCACAGATACCCGGACGGTGCTCAAAGTCGCCAAAAAAGCGCGTAAATCCGGAAAAATAGCCGTGAATTCACGCAAACCAGGACGTTTGCGCAAAATCCTGCTCTATACTTGTGCGTTCCCGGCGACCTTCGCCACCCCTCAGTGATGAGTTAACAACAGGGACCGCCCGCGGCCCCGATGGCACGCATGACACAGAAATCCGCCAAAAATCTGCACGACCCGGCCTTTCATCGCGACAGCTGCGGGTTCGGGCTGATTGCGAATCTCGACGACATTCCCAGTCACTGGGTCGTCGAGACCGCCATATCCGCGCTCGCGAGGCTGACGCATCGCGGTGCCGTGGCGGCCGATGGAAAGACCGGCGACGGCTGCGGCCTGCTGCTGAAATTCCCGCACGATTTTCTGAAAGCGGTCGGCGAGGAAGCGGGCTTCAAGATGAGTGAGCGTTTTGCCGCCGGCTGCGTGTTTCTGAGCAAGGACGACGCCATTGCCGAAGCTGCAAGGATTGCCATCGGCGCGGCGATTGCAGACATGGGGCTCGACGTTGCGGGCTGGCGCAGGGTGCCAATCGATACTTCCGCCTGCGGCAAACAGGCGCTAAAGACGCTGCCCGCCATTGAACAGGTGTTCGTCAACGCGCCCGATGAGATGCCCCGCGGTCGTTTCAATCGACGCCTGTTCCTGGCTCGTCGTCGTGCCGAGAATCGACTGAAGGATGCGGAGACCTATATCGCCAGCCTGTCGTCTGTAACGATCAGCTACAAGGGCATGATCATGCCCGCGGCGCTGCCGGAATTTTATCCCGACCTGAAAGACCCGCGACTCGAGTCTTCGGTTTGCGTATTCCACCAGCGCTTCTCGACGAATACCCTGCCCGAATGGCGGCTGGCGCAACCGTTTCGCTTTCTCGCCCACAACGGTGAAATCAATACCATCCAGGGTAACCGCAACTGGGCCGTCGCGCGTGCCAAGAACTTTCGTTCGGACAAGCTCGATGACATATCCGACCTCGACCCGATCATCTCGCTAACCGGCTCCGATTCCTCGAGTCTCGACAACATGCTCGAAGTGCTGCGCGCCGGCGGCATGGACGTTATCCAGGCCATGCGCATACTCATGCCGCCCGCCTGGCAGACGGTCGACAATATCGACCCGGACGTTCGCGCCTTTTACGAATTTTTCGACTGCCAGCTCGAACCCTGGGATGGCCCGGCGGGAATCGTGTTGACCGACGGTCGCTACGCGGCATGCAGCCTCGATCGCAACGGATTGCGTCCGGCTCGCTACGTGATCACGAAGGATCGCCACCTGACCGTCGCCTCCGAGGTCGGGGTTTACGACTACGACGAAAAAGACGTGGTCAGCAAGGGCCGGCTCGGGCCGGGTGAAATGCTGGCCGCCGACCTTGTCAACGGCGTTCTTCTCAATAACGACGATATCCACGACATCCTGAAGACGCGGGCGCCGTACAAGAAGTGGCTCAAGCGTGGCGTCCGCTACCTCGATTCGCAGCTTGTCGATACGGCGACGGCTGCCGAGCCCATGGAGCCCGAGGTCCTGCAGAGCTATCAGAAAATGTTCAACCTGACGCGCGAAGAGCTGACCGAGATCGTCGCCGTCCTCGCACAGACCGAGATGGAAGCGGTTGGCTCCATGGGCGACGACACGCCGATGGCCGTACTGTCGAAGAAAATTCGCTCGCCGTTCGATTATTTCCGGCAGCAGTTTGCGCAGGTCACCAACCCCCCCATCGATCCGCTGCGCGAACGTATCGTGATGTCATTGCAGACCAACATCGGCCGCGAATCGAGCCTGTTCGATATCGGTCCGCAGCATGCCGAGCAGGTCATCATCAACTCGCCGGTGCTGTCGCAGGCGAAGCTGCGCCAGCTGCTGGGTGTCGACATGTTCGCGGACAGTCACACCTTCATCGACCTGAACGTGGACGACAAGCTGACGTTGCAGGCGGCGCTCGATCTGATTTGCCGCCAGGCCGAAGCGGCGGTTCGCGATGGCAATCTGCTGCTGATGCTCAGCGATCGCTATCTCGAACAGGGCAAACTGCCGGTGCACGCCCTGCTGGCGACCGGTGCGGTGCACCACCATCTCGTCAAAGCCGGTTTGCGCTGCGACGCAAACATCATCGTCGAGACCGGCGCCGCGCGCGATCCGCACCACATTGCCTGCCTGATCGGCTATGGCGCCACGACGGTCTATCCGTACCTTGTCTACCAGTCGCTGCACGAAATCGCACGGCGACACGAAGGCAGAGAGCAGCAGCAGCTGGGGCGCAGCTATCGCCGTGGCATTCGCAAGGGGCTGTTCAAGATCATGTCGAAAATGGGCATCTCGTCCATCTCGAGTTATCGAGGGGCGCAGCTCTTCGAGATCGTCGGCCTGCACTCGGAGATCGTCGAGAAATGCTTCAAGGGGACGACATCCCGCATCCAGGGTGCGAATTTCGACGACCTGCTGAGCGATCAGAAGGCACTGGCCGCAGCAGCCTGGGAAACGCGTCTGCCTATCGATCATGGCGGACTCCTTAAATACGTGCATGGCGGCGAATACCACTGCTACAACCCGGACGTCATAGCGACCCTGCAGTCGGCCGTGCGTTCGGGCGACTACAGTCGCTACGAGGAATACGCAAGGCTCGTCAACGAGCGGCCGGTAGCGACGCTGCGGGACCTGATGAGAACCCGCCCTGCCGGTCCTGCAATTCCGATCGACGATGTCGAGCCGATCGAAGCGATATTGCCGCGCTTCGACAGTGCCGGCATGTCGCTCGGGGCACTGTCGCCCGAGGCGCACGAGGCGCTGGCTATCGCCATGAACCGCATGGGTGGGCGCTCGAATTCGGGCGAAGGCGGTGAGGATCCGGCGCGCTATGGCAGCGAGCGCAGGTCGAAGATCAAACAGGTCGCGTCGGGCCGCTTCGGCGTGACCGCCGAATACCTGGTCAATGCGGAGGTCATCCAGATCAAGATCGCCCAGGGCGCGAAACCCGGCGAGGGCGGACAGCTTCCGGGGCACAAGGTCAACGAGATGATCGCGCGGCTGCGCTTTGCGAAGCCTGGTGTCGGGCTGATATCTCCGCCGCCGCATCACGACATCTATTCCATCGAGGATCTTGCGCAGCTGATCTTCGACCTGAAGCAGGTCAATCCGGACGCGCTGGTTTCGGTGAAACTCGTCGCCGAGCCTGGCGTCGGTACCATCGCAGCAGGCGTGGTCAAGGCCTACGCGGACCTCATTACCATTTCCGGTTATGACGGCGGTACCGGCGCGAGTCCGCTGAGCTCCGTCAAGTATGCCGGCAGTCCGTGGGAACTCGGCCTGTCGGAAACGCACCAGGTACTGCGATCGCAGGACATGCGCCACAGGGTCCGGCTGCAGACCGACGGCGGACTAAAGACCGGTCTCGATGTCATCAAGGCGGCCATGCTCGGCGCCGAGAGTTTCGGTTTCGGCACCGGGCCGATGGTTGCGCTCGGCTGCAAGTACCTTCGTATCTGTCATCTGAATAACTGCGCAACCGGTGTCGCAACACAGCACAAGGTGTTGCGCAGCGAATACTTCATCGGCCTTCCGGAGATGGTGATCAACTTCTTCCATTTCATCGCCGAAGAGGTGCGTCGACGAATGGCCGAACTGGGCGTTCGCAAACTGGAAGAGCTGATCGGGCGCGTCGACCTTCTCGAGCTGTTACCCGGCGAAACCGAACGACAGTCGCGCCTCGATCTTCGCGCAATCGTATCCGATGGTGGTCTTGCCAGCGACGCACCGCAGTTTTGCACCGAGCCGCGGAACGAACCGTTCGACGAGGGCGCACTCGCGGAGCGCATGGTCGCCGAGACGCTTGCGGCAATCGAGGGGCTCAGGGGAGGGCGCTTCGAATTCGAGATACGCAACTACAATCGCTCCATCGGCGCGAGACTTGCCGGTGAGATCGCGCGGCGGCATGGCAATTACGGCATGAAGGGCGTGCCGATCGATATCTTTCTTCGTGGGACAGCTGGCCAAAGCTTCGGCGCGTGGAACGTTTCCGGGCTCAACCTCACTCTTAGCGGTGACGCGAACGACTATGTCGGCAAAGGCATGGCTGGTGGCCGCATCGTGATTCATCCGCCCGAGGGCGTGAGTTTCGTCGCGCGGGAAACCGCGATAATCGGCAACACCTGTCTTTATGGCGCTACCGGCGGCGAATTGTACGCCGCCGGACGCGCGGGCGAGCGCTTCGCGGTCAGGAACTCGGGCGCGACGGCGGTCATCGAGGGTGCCGGCGACCATTGCTGCGAATACATGACCGATGGGGTCGTGGTCGTACTCGGCCGATCGGGCGTCAATTTGGGCGCGGGAATGACCGGCGGATTCGCTTACGTGCTCGACATCGATCGAGACTTCGTCGACCGCTACAACCACGAGCTGATCGACATTCATCGCATCACGCCCGAGAGCATGGAGGCGCACCTGCATCACTTGCGTGCACTGATCGGTACTCACGTCGAGGCGACCGGCAGCCTGTGGGGCGAGGCCATCCTGGATGACTATCGCACCTTCCTGCCAAAATTCTGGCTGGTCAAGCCGAAGGCGACGGAACTCGGCTCGCTCATCGAATCCTTGCGACGGGCCGCGTAATGGCAAAACACCCGCTGCAGTTTCTCGAGGTGCCGCGTCGCGATCCGGACAAGGAGCCGGCCGAGGAGCGCATCAGACACTTTGGCGAGATTTACGCGTCCTACGACGGTGCGAGCGCGGCTGCGCAGGCCGGCCGGTGTATTTCCTGCGGCAATCCCTACTGCGAGTGGAAGTGCCCGGTGCACAACTACATTCCCAACTGGCTGGCATTGATAGAGGAGGGCCGCCTGTTCGAAGCGGCCGATCTTTCGCACCAGACGAATTCACTGCCGGAAATCTGCGGACGCATCTGTCCGCAGGACCGCCTGTGCGAGGGTGCCTGCACGCTCAATGACGGCATCGGCGCCGTCAGTATCGGCAGTATCGAGCGCTACATTACGGACGAAGCCGTCAAGCAGGGCTGGCGGCCGGACATGTCTAACGTCAAAGGCTCCGGCAAATGCGTCGGCATCGTCGGTGCCGGCCCCGCCGGCCTGGCGGCGGCAGACGTACTGGCGCTCAACGGCGTCGGCTCGGTGGTTTACGACGCCTACCCCGAGATCGGTGGGCTGCTTACCTACGGCATACCGCCGTTCAAACTCGAGAAACACGTCGTCAACCAGCGCCGCGAGATTCTCGAGGGCATGGGCGTCAAGTTCGTGCTGAATACGCGCATCGGCGAGGACAAGCCCTTCCAGGAGATGCTTGACGAATACGACGCCGTCTTCCTCGGCATGGGCACCTATCAGTACGTGCGCGGCGGCTTTCCCGGCGAGGAACTGGCCGGCGTCTACGACTCGCTGCCCTACCTCGTTGGCAACGTGTACCGGGAACTCGGTCACGACGAGACGGTCGCGCCCTATATCGACCTGGCCGGCAAGAATGTTGTCATTCTCGGCGGCGGCGACACGGGCATGGACTGCAACCGCACGGCAATCCGCCAGGGCGCGACCAGCGTCACCTGTGCGTATCGCCGCGACGAAGCGAACATGCCCGGATCGCGGCGCGAGGTCGCCAACAGCAAGGAAGAGGGCATTCGCTTCCTGTTCAACCGGCAGCCGATCGAACTGCTCGGCGACAATTACGTTACCGGCGTGAAGCTGGTGGAAACCAGGCTCGGGCCGGCAGGCTCGGATGGCCGCCGCCGCCCGGAACCGATTCCTGGCACGGAAGAGATATTGCCGGCGGATGCAGTCGTTATCGCCTTCGGCTTTCGTCCCGACCCGCCCGACTGGTTCGGGGAGTTCGGGGTCGACACCCTTGAAAGCGGTCGCGTCCGCGTCGCCTCGCTCGGCGCCTACCCGTTTCAGACAACCAACCCGAAAATTTTCGCGGGCGGCGACATGGTACGAGGCTCCGACCTGGTGGTTACCGCCGTGCACGAAGGACGAGAGGCGGCCAAGGGGATCGCTCGCTACCTCGGCGTCTAGCGACTGAGCTGGCGAGCCTTCTTCCTCTCGGTTTTTTCGTAGGCCAGCAGCGCGCGCAACGCACTCATCGAAAGATCCGCGTCCAGCCCGTCCGCCAGCCGGTAAATCTGTTCGTAGTACCAGCCGATACGGGCAAAGCCGTTTATGGCCTTGACGGCCGCGATTGGTGAGTTTGGTCCGAATATGCCCGGACCGACGCGCAGCCCTTTCTCGACATCCGGCGCAGCCTGAATTTCGCCGCTCAGAATCTTTGCCGGAAAGTCCGGGTCCGTACAGAGCGGTCGAGCAACTCCGATCATATCGACAGCGCCACCAGCGAGCGCGTCCTTCATGCCCGCCGCCGAACGAAAACCACCGGTCACCATGAGCGGCATCTCTGCGACCTCGCGTGCCGCAACGGCATAATCGTAAAAATACGCTTCGCGTGCTCGCGTGCTTTCGCGAACCTTTTCTTCGAAGACCGGCTCGAGGCCGGCAATGCCCAGCAGTCTGGGCTGCTCGTAGCTGCCGCCGGAGATCTCAAGCAAATCCAGGCCTTCCTTATTGAGCATCTCGATTACGCTGAGGCAGTCGTCGAACGAGAACCCGCCTTTCTGGAAGTCGGCTGAATTGAGCTTCACCGCGACCGGAAAGCCAGCGCCGACTTCGGCTCTGACGGCACGCACGCATTCAAGCAGCAGTCGTGCACGATTGGGCAGCGAGCCACCCCATTCGTCCTTGCGTATATTGACGCGCGGCGAGAGAAACTCGGACAACAGGTAGCCGTGTGCGCCATGAACCTGCACGCCGCTAAAGCCGGTTTTCCTGGCAACGCCGGCGACGAATGCGAAACGTGCAATGACGTCGCGAATCTCGTCGACACCCAGTGCCCTGGGCTTGCCGAAGCGCCCCCCGGGCAGTGCAACGCCGACATCGGACGGACCCACCGGTGCCGAGGCGATCAGCGCAGGCGTTTGCCGGCCCGCGTGACTGATTTGCATCCACAGCGCTGTGTCGTTGCTGGTGCCGGCCTCTGCCATTGCCTCGAGGCCTGCCAGCTGCGCCGAATCCTGCGGGCCGTCGATAGCGATGTTGCCGGCTCGTTCCAGGTAACGCCGGTCGACCTGCACATTGCCGGTGAGTAGGATACTCGCACCCCCTTCGGCCCAGCGCCGGTAGAGCGTGACGTGTTTCGTCGTCGCGCGATTGCTGGCATCGGCGAGTCCTTCGGTCATCGCGGCTTTGCAGAGACGGTTCTTCACCGCAACTCCGCAAGGCAGTGTGAGCATGTCTGTCAAGGTCGTATTGCTGTCGTGGTCGCTTTTCAATATTGCGCCTGTCGAATTTATTCAGAAATTGTACGAAAAGGAGTGTTCAGCGACCGAGGCTTTCCAGCAGGCGCTCCACCAGCGCTGCCCCGATCCAGGACCCAAGACCGAGCAAAACGTAAAGTGCCACCCTGCCGTAACTGCCGGCATCAAATGGCCATTCGCTTACCGCAGTCAGGCGGGCTTCCATGGCCAGGTCTGCGCGCAGCTGATGCGCCTCGTCGACCGTGCGCGTTTGTGGATTTCGGCGTGCGGTAATCGCTGCGCGCATCTGCCGGAGCTCATTATGCTTTTCCGCTTTCAGCCGCAGGTGAATGCCCCAGGTCGGCAACAGCAATGCCAGTGACGAAGCGGCGACAAGCATGAGCACCGACGACAGGGTTCCGACGGTCGGAGATTTCGGGTCGAGCCAGAGATTCGCCGAAATTGACAGTCCGACAATGGCCAGCAGACTGGACCGAACACCGTGCTGGGCGTATGGCTTGACGAGGGACGGGTCGAAAAGATTGATGTGCCTGATAAGCCCGGCCGTTCGAGAGATTCGCAGGGCGCTCCAGAGCAGCAGAAACATGAAGCGGAAGTTGAACCAACCCATGAATACAAGCCCTACTAATGGCAGCGTGAAATCGCCGTCCCAGCGCAGAGGCGTCAGCAATAGCATGGGATCATCAGGTTGATGCAGGAACAACAGATACATTGCCACGACGCCGGCGACACCCACAGCGTTGGCGATTCGGCGAGGAAACACAATGGCTCGATTCTCAAGCTCGAAGTTATTCACCAGCATCGCCATGTGGTCCCTGGTCCAGATGCCGAGGTAGTAGATGGCCAACGGCAGATACCCGACCATCATGTACAGCGTGACCGGCGCGCGTACGGCGATATCGGGCGTCAGTCCGGCAGCAGCGTCGTCGACTATGCCAATAAGCCACGTGCACCAGAGAGCAAGACCACCCAGAGTAAGCGAACAGACAATGCCGGTGATAACAGGCGGAACGGATAGCGTGTCCGCCAGCCACTCGAAGACGCGATCGCTTGCAAGTCTGTAACTCAAAGGAGCGCCGGCAAGCTGGCGGCTGCAGCTGTTGGTGTGGTGTATCTACTCATTTTAGTCCTGGTGCAGTCGGCATAATCGCACAAGGGATCTCCAGATGCGCCTGCTTATCCGCACCATAGTCGCGCATTGCGTGGTCAGGCGAAGGTCGTCCGCCGGCGGAACAGTCGCCTGAACGGGGCGGCAAGGCCAACAGCCGCTTTGGTAATCACGGTGCAAACAGGTACGCTACGCCGCAGTCAGGGCGAAGAAACCGATCAGTGTCATTATTCAGTGAACTAAAGCGTCGCAATGTCATTCGGATTGCAACGGCGTACGTTGTCGTCAGCTGGCTCGTCATCCAGGTCGCCGACGCCGTCCTCGACATGGTCGGAGCGCCGGACTGGGTGGGCAAAGCGTTGCTGGCCCTGCTGGCAATAGGTCTCGTTCCTGCGCTTGTCATTGCCTGGTTATTCGAGGTAACGCCGGAGGGTATTCGGCGCGATGAGGGCAGCGAGACCTCCGGCGCCGGCACGCGGGGTCAACGACTTAACGTTCTCACCATTGCCGCTGTCACCCTGCTTGCAGCGATGTTTGCCTGGCAACAGCTCAGTGGACCGAAGCTACCATCGGATATCGCGGCTAGCGAAGGCGATTACGCTGCCATGATCAGTGCGGAGGACAAGTCCATTGCCGTGTTGCCCTTCATCGCCCTTAGCGCCGATGAAAATGACGCTTACTTCGGCAAAGGCGTTGCCGAGGAGCTGTTGAACGCGCTCGCCAGGTTTCCTGAGCTGAAAGTTGCCGCACGAACGTCCGCGTTCTCGTTTGAGGGCAAAGACGTCGATCTCCGTGAAGTTGGTCGGGCATTAGGCGTTGCGCATATTCTCGAAGGGTCGACCCGGAGTTCCGGCGCAAGGGTTCGCGTCACCGCGCAGCTGATCCGCGCCAGCGACGGCTTTCATCTCTGGTCCGAGACCTTCGATCGTGACATGAGTGACATATTTGCAGTGCAGGATGAAATCGTTCGCGAGATCAGCCGTATGCTGCAGATACGCCTCGGCGTCGGCGCCGGTAGCGGTCGGTCCACATCCAGTCATGTAGAACCGCAGGCCTATCAGAACTACCTTCGTGGCCTGGATCTATTGGGCGCACGCGCCGACGACAAGAAACGTGCCGGCGCTATCAAGGCGCTGGAACTTGCGACAACGCAGGACCCGGACTTCGCAGACGGCTGGGCGGCCTACGGCGTTGCGCTCGCGGTGTCAGAGCCGAAATACAGCGGTATGACGTATGTGCAGCACATTGCCGAGGCACGAAAAGCGTTGGAGATGGCGCTGGTGCTCGAGCCGCAGAATGCACGGGCTCTTGCCGGGCTCGCGATCGATGTCCTGCAGGTCGAACTTGACGTGGTGCGAGGCACGGCGCTGGCGGCGGAGGCCGTTGGAATTGCGCCAAATGCTTCGCTCTCAAACTACGCGCAGGCGTTCAGCCTGAACATCCGCGGTGAGTATGCAAAAGCCATGCAGGCGATGGAGCGCGCAATCGCACTCGACCCCCTGAACGAGGTGTTGCGGCGCGTTCGCACCGAGTACCTCAGCTCACGCGGTGACTACGCGGCCGTTTCCGACAATTCCGAGCAATGTGCAACATGCAGTCCGACCGAAACCCTGATTATTGCCAGGGCAAGATATATGGCGGCCCGACGCGGCGGCAGCGATGACGACGTACGCGAGACCGCTGCAGTGGTGTACGCCTTGGCGAGTGAAATCCTGCAGAACGACCGTTCGTCGTTTGACGGAGTGGCCAACTTTCCAGGTCCGAAGGTCTTGCTGGGAACGACGGAGCCACAGTTCGTGGAATGGTACCTGGGAGGTCCGCGGCCAGATGCGGTACAACTTGCTTGGATGAGTGACATCGACCTTGATAGCGCCCATGTTGGAGAGGCGCCCATGTTCGCGAGCCTCGGTGAGACGGACATCGCCTTGTCAGTACTGTTTGCCGCATTCAGGAGCTATAAGGACAATCTGTTTATGGGTCTGGATGCGATGGGCCGCGACGCCTGGCCCGACTCCTTCCGTCGCGATCCCCGGTTTCATGAATTCTGGGCGCGGCCCAACATGCCGGAGCTGGCCGCTATCCTGAGAGAGAACGGCAGGACGAGTGCTTTGCCGTTGCCAGCGATGGAAGATGAATGATGCCGCGACTCCGCATGAGCGCTTGCGAAACAATGCCTCATGGGCATTCGATTACTAAGCGACTGACCCGGGCATGATCGTCAAAACGCAAAATTTCAGCGAGGCTTCGCTCGCACGTTTTCGCGATTTGCAGCGCACATCGTTTTCTATCCTCGAAGAAACTGCCGCGGGTTTGTCCGGCGGCGAAACGGAAAAGGACGTTGCGCGTCTGCTGGTGAAACGCTATCGCGCTGCCGGTGCAGGCTCATTTTTTCATCTGCCGGTGGTCTTGTTTGGAGACCGGACAGCGCTACCGGGTGACTGGACAGTCGGCAGGTTCTTCCCGAAAGACAGGCCGCTGCAAACTGGTGACAGCGTAATCCTGGATGCAGCGCCGTTGTTCGACGGCTACCTGGTCGATACCTCGTTCAGTTTCTGTTTCGGCAGTAACCCTGAGCATCGCGCGATGATGCAACACCTCGCGACGTATCGTGAGTCGGTGCCGGCCGCGATCAACAACGGCGACAGCTTCAAGGCGATAGCAGACGCTGTGCTGGGGACCATGAAGGCAGCAGGCTATGAGTCGGCGCATACGAAGCATCCGGGAGAGGTGCTCGGGCACCGTGCCGTCAGGACGCCAAATCTGCCGTTCCAGCTGCGCATGCAGGGTTTCGATGCGGTGTCACTCAGCTGGTTCAAACTGAAGCACAGCCTGGCCACGAAGCGGCTGGGAAAACGCAGCCCGCTCTGGAATACGCAGGAAACCTCCGAGCATCCGGCGCACGACGGGCTCTGGCTGGTCGAGCCGCACGCCGGACTCGGTGCGGTCGGTGCGAAGTGGGAAGAAATTCTGCTGATCGAGGGCAGAAAAGCACGGTGGCTTGAAGACAGCCCACCGCACGTACGCCAGTGGTCACAGATCGAGAGCGGGGATGATTACCGGCCGCTGCGTAGCGCATTGGCAGCCTGAAGACCTGCTTGTCGTCTCAACTCAATCCACCGCGTCGGGCGCGACAATCTGGTTACGCTCGGCGACGTCACGAACGAATTTCAGGATCTGCTTCGAAGAATAGTGTCGCGCCGGTTCCAGTTGCCCGTCATTCGTAGTACCGATGACGTTGCCCTCACTATCGAAGAAGACGGCGACGGGAATGCCCCTGGACAGTGAGACGCCGAGGGACCCGGCGACATCGCGATTCTGGTTGAATTTGCCAACGTCAACGTTGACGAACCGGAACAGGTCGCGAGCGTAGCTGGCAACCGGCTCGCTGTTGAGGTGGCGATGCAGCGTTCGGCAGTCCAGGCACCAGTTGGCGCCGAAGGTCACCATCAGGAATTTGCCCTCTGCTTGCGCCCCCATCCGCGCAGCGCTGACGCTTGATGCGGCGTCTGCCTCTTCATCGTAGGGCATCTCATCCTGGCTGAACACAATACCCTGTGCGCTGCGTGGCTGGAAAAGCTCCTCGGTGAGCTCGAGGTTTTCTTCCTGCAGCCGCTCGAGCTGGGCCTGCCGTTCCGCGAGGAGCTCACGGCTGACAGGTGTCTGGCCGCCCAGGATTAATGCACCGTGGTAGCCAGCCAGGCCCAGTATCAGTCCCGACAAAAATATGAATCCCGTTTTCCGCGGCTGTTTCATGGCAAGAATCTGATTGCCGTATATTTGAACAAGCCTAGTGCAAAACCTGCCGATTCACCAACAGATCTGCAATATCAGTGACTTACGAGGGGCGCTGATTGACCAACTTTCGCGCGTGTGCTAAGTAATTCAGATAGCGCAACAATTTTCGCCATGCGAGGAGCAATCGCTATGCAGTCACACTTGAAACTAATGGTCGCATTACTCGCTTTTTTCTTCTCCCTGGAGGCGATCGCCTGCGGGGATAGCCTGTACCGTGTGGGCAAAGGCGTTTCCTATCGGGTCTACACGGCCCCCCTGCCAGGCAGCGTGCTGGTGTATGGACAATCCGAGGGCGCCAAATTGCTTGCCGAAGCCCTGGCGAAGTCGGGTCACGGCGTGCGTTTTGTAGAAGACGAGTCCGAGTTGACCTCTGAGCTGGCGTCCGGGGACTACGACGTCGTCATCGCACCTTACAGTGAGCACACCGCTGTGGAAGGTAGCACCGTTGCTTCGGGTGGTACCAAGACGACCTATCTGCCGGTCGCTCTTAGCAGCGACGAGGCCGAAGAGGCCAACGAAAGCTATGCGAATGTGATGATGGCCGAGCACGACGAGATCAAGCACTACCTCAAGGCTATTCACAAGACGTTGAAGTCCAAGACCTAGATCTGCAACCGGTCAAGGCCGTCAGGTGAGATTGACGACAAAAGCGTTACGGAGGTTTTCTCCTGAGCCCCACGCACTGTCGCTCGTCGCTATCGTCGTGCTCGGCAGCCTTGCGTTCGACCTGGTGCTGGCACAGGGCCAAAAGAAAGGTGACGCCAGCATTCGCCTGGAAGCCCAGCACATCCGCACCGGGAAATTTGTTTTCGATCTCGGCGAGGCCAATTACTGGACCACTGACACGCAGCTCATGTTGGTTTCTGGCGACTATGCAGTTTCGGATCGCTTGACCGTTTTTGGCGCCCTGCCATATGTACGGAAGCGCTTTAATGCCGGCGAGTTGTTTGGCGGTGATCCGCATAATCCTAATGATCTCTACTGGGTCGACTTTGTCCCGCCGGACAAGCGCTTCTGGGATGACGGGGAATATCATGGCGATTTTCAGGACTTTTCTGTCGGCGTTTCCTATGTGCTCACCGAGGAGGGCCCGCTGACTGTTACTCCGTTCATGAGCTACGGGGTTCCGGTGAGCAACTACCCGTTCTTTGCCAAAGCAGCTATCGGGAAGAACCTCTGGACCCTCCCGGTCGGCGTGTCGCTGAGCTACGTACCGTACTTCTCGGACTGGCATTTTGATGCCAGCTTCGCCTACGTCTTCTCCGAGAAACCTCTCGATGTCAACGTTGACTATTCGGTGCTCCATTTATCGGCGGGTTACTGGTTCAAGCCGAATCTTTCGATAAACGCCTTTCTCGCAGGCAAGTACACATGGCAAGGCTATGAGTTCTCGGATTTCGCGGACGATATCTTCAGTGCCGTCTACCCTGACGATTTCGGCACTGAGGTCTGGTGGCATCACGATCGCCTGTTCGCTGCGAGGCACCTGAATATCGGCGCGGGCTTTGACTATTTCCTGAACGAGAGCTACAAGGTGTCAGGCAGCGGTTATACCGGAATCTGGGCGGAATCGACGAACGAAATCGACTTTGCGTTTACTCTGGGCGTGACCCGCTACTTCGGCGGCAAGGAATAATCACAGGCTGACGTCAAACGCTGCCAGCGTGGCAGTGGGACCGATTTCCGAACCGGGGCTTGCGATACAGCGTAAACTTCTTCACTGCGTGTAGCCCGAAACTTGCCAGCCATGCCCGAGCAGTCCTTCTTCGCTGAACTTCGAAAACGCAAGGTCGTGCAGGTGGCTGCGATCTATGGCGCCGTGTCCTGGGGCGTGACCGAGGTCGTCGTCACCGTCACTGAGCAGCTCTTCCTGCCGCAATGGATATCGACCCTGGCAGTTATCAGTTTCGTCGTCGGTTTTCCGGTAGCCATGTTCCTGTCTTGGACGTTCGACATCACGTCAGACGGCATCCAGCGAACCTCCATCTCGAGCCGCCGCGGCACGGCAAGCATCGTGCTGTCGATGCTGCTGCTGGTAACCGGCACAACCGGCCTGTTCTTCCTGATCAAACCGGCGATGCAGCATCGTGGCCCGGATTCCAACACTCCGATCCTGTCGAACACTGTCGCCGTAATGCCGTTCGATAACGCCAGCCGGGATCCTGACGACACGTACCTGAGCGCAGGCCTGAGTGATGAGCTGCGCGACCAGCTTGGCCGTGTATCCGGCCTGCGCATCGCGGCGCGCTCATCTTCAATTGCCATCCGCGCGCTGGGCGGCGACGCCATGTTGAGTTCGGAGAAGCTTGGCGTGGCGCACCTGGTCGAAGGCAGCCTGCGGCGTCAGGGCAATGTCCTGCGCGTGTCAGTGCAACTGGTTGATGGCACGAACGGTCTGACGGTGTGGACAGACTCGTTCGACCGCGGCCCTGCGGAGTTTCTTAGCCTCCAGCAGGAGATCATGGAGAATATCGTGCGCCAGCTGCTTCCGGGTTCGACGGAAGCGCTCCCGGCGCCGGCGACCGGCAGCGCAACGGCCAATGAGGCATTGCTGCTCGGCCGCTACTACGAGCAGCAGGTTCGCGATCAGCAGGTCCGTGATGATCTGACACTGCGCAGGGCCATCGAGCATTACCGCGACGCGGTTGACCTCGATCCCGAGTCCGCGCTGGCGCAGAGTCGGCTGGCCGGCGCTCTCCTGTATCTCGGCGATATCGATGCGGCAGAGGCGCCGATTTTCCGTGCACTGTCGCTGAACCCGAACCTGTCCGAGGTTCAACTTGCGCTGGGGCTGTACTATTTCGCCCGCGGAATGCCGGAAGCTTATACGGCTTTCGAGCGCGCGGTGGCGCTCGACCCGGACAACGCGGATGCACTGGAACGCTACGCCTTCGTGCGCTGGATTCAGGGCATAGAAGAAAATGCTGCCGAACTGTACGGCCGCGCGCTGGAAATCGACCGACATTCATTATCCCGCTACGGAAGTCTCGGCCAGATTCTTGGCAATCAGGGCAAGATCGAGGAACTGCTGGAACTGGTCCGTCGTATAGAGCAGCGCTTCGACGGCGCCGACGCCTACCGCCTGATTTCCCTGCTGCTGAATCTCAGCGGCAGAGTCGATCAGGCTATCGCCTGGGGTATTCGCGCGCGCGATCTCGAGCCCGACAACAAAGATCACGTCGAATGGCTCGCCGAACTGTATGCCGAGATCGGCGATTTTCAAACAGCAAGCGACCTCGATCCGGCGCCCGCCATTGGCCTCCTTTTCAAGATGCGTCGCTACGACGAACTGATCGACGCTGCCGAAGAGCGGGTGATCGACGAGCCTGACGATGTAGAGGTTCGTTATCTGCTGGCGTTTGCCTACAACACAGTCGGGCAGTACGGCGCCGCGGTCCGAATGCTCATTTCGACCGGGCTCCCAGAGACCGCCATGACGTTTCCGAGATCGGGAGCGGAGTGGGAGGGCTACTTCACGCTGGTCAGCGCGACCCTCGGCCTCGGCGAGCTTGAGGCCGCGCAGGGGCTGGCACAATGGTTTATCGATGACCCGACCCATCATGAAAACCGCGACTGGTGGGTCGAAACTCACAAAGCCTGCTGCCTTGCCGTGCTCGATCGTGACGGCGAAGCGCTGGACAAACTCGAACAGACTCTGAGAAGTCCACGCCTGGCCGCCGTGTATGCGCTCGAGGATTCAGTCTGTCTCAAAAAGTACGCCGACAATCCGCGCTACCAGGCTGTCGTCGAGCATTTCAATGCGAGACGCGCCGAGTTGCGGGCGCGGCTGCCGATGACCTTGGCCAGGTTTGGCGTCAGCCTTTAACTAATCTCGGGGCTCCGCCTGGAGCTCGACACCATATTCTCTCAGAGTAGCGGGTAACTTCTGCCTGAGCCTGGCTCGACGCTGTTCCTGGTCCTTCACTACGCTCTGGTAGACCGGTTCATCCTGATAGCCACGGAAACAATACAGGTCTCGCAATTCCGGCTCCCGGCGCAAACGCACGCTTTGCTTGATCTTCGCCAGGAATTCGAGCGCCGTGTCTCGTTGGCCGAGGTTCGCAAAGTTGCAGGCACGGTACAGCCCAATCCAGCCAACATCACCCCACCATGGAACATCTTCCTGCCATTGGGCAAGCGCGAGCCCGGCTTCGTTGGCATCGGGAATATCGGATCCCAACAGGGCGTTAATCAATGTCTGAAAAGCTTCGACCTCTGATGTCGACCGTGGCCGATCCTCGAGCACAGAGTCGGGCAGGCCGGTCGAGCCGAGAATGCGGATAGCCTGGTCATTGTTGCCGGTAGCGGCGTGGGCGAACGAGAGGAGATACCGTGCGTCGATATCACTAGGATCCTCAATCATGACGAATTCCGCGATCTCGATAAGCTCGTCATAGCGCCGCAAATGATATAGCGCCCAGATACCGGGTTCCGGTTCCAGTTGCAGCGAAGTTTCTGCGTCGCCAAGCAGCGCGAAGAGACCTGCCAATCTGGAATTATGGTCGGGGTTGTCCGGCTCAAGATCGCGGGCACGCAGTCTCCAGGCAATGGCGTGGTCGACCTCGCCAATCAGTTCGTACAGCCAGTCAATGGCGGTATACGCTTCGACTGAGTGGAAGAGCGCCGCAATGTCCTCGATGATCGGCCGAATTTCTGCCGCATCGCCCTGTCTGCCGTAGTAAGAGCCTAGCGCGGCATAGCGCGTCAGTGACAAGGGATCGTTGTCCAACGCCCTCTTGTATAAATCGAGGGCTCGCGGTTTTCCGGGAGCTTTCGCGCCTATGGTCATCCAGAGTTGATAGGCAAAATTCGAGAGTGCGTCGGCATTGTGCGGATCGAGCTCCACAGCGCGCTCGAAAGCGGCCGCAGCCGCCGGCATGCCCCGAGCCCAATAGGTCTCCCCGAGTGTATTCTGGACCTCGGACAGATTCGGGTCGATCAACATGGCCTGGGTGATCGCGCCCTCTGCAGATTCGATGTCGCCCAGGAACAGCAAGGCTCGTGCCAGGCGGCTGAAGGCGAGTGCGGACGTCGGATCAGCCTCGGTCGCCGCACGATACAGATCGACCGCCTTGGCCAGTTTGTCCTCATCGATCTGTGTTCGCGAGCGGACTTCATACTCATAGTGTTGTGCGAGCAGCAATAAATCGTTTGCGTCGGCATCCGCGGTGGCTGGGGCTGTTGCTACGCCTTTAACGCCAGGCAGAACACGTCGAACGATCTCATCGGCGATGTTCTGTTGCACATTGACGAATTCCTTTGCGCTACGATGATAGGTGTCGGACCAGAGGGCGAGACCTGTGCGTCCCTCGATAAGCTGAACCGAGATGCGCAGCCGATTGCCCTGACGACGGACACTGCCTTCTACGATATGCGCCACTGCCAGACTCGCGGATACCGCCATCGCATCCATGCCGCGTTCCACCGCGGCGACGGAAGACGAGCGGGCGGCGATACGCAACTCTGCCACCCGGCCGAGCTGGCCGCGAAGCTCGTCGCTCAGGCCTTCGCTGAGGTAGGCGTCGCCCGCGTCCTGGCCGGCGTTCTCGAAAGGCAGGATCGCGACGCTGTTTGGCAAGATGCCGGGCCGTGATCCCGCTCCCTCGATGGAAGGTTTGATCAGGAGAAACAGGCCCGCTGTACCTGCCACCAGCAGCACTATCGACAGTGCAATACTCGCCGTGCCGCGGCGGCTTGTTACGTCGGTTCGCTGGATGCCGTCCGATGTGATGTCGAAAGTCCATGACAGGAACATGGCCACCGGAAAACCGACGACGAAGCCGATGACCGCGAGAGTTGATATCCACTGTGGCAGGAACAACTGTTCGACGACGGTTACGATGATTTCTGTGACGCCCCACGCAACGGCGCCGTAGATAGCAGCAGCCTGCAGGACCTTGCGCTTGCGCAATTCAGCGAAAAACGAGCTGCCAGCCATGCTCTAGATGAATTGTTTGGTGCCGGTCATGTCGAACAGCATAACCCAAGCGAAAGAAATCCGGGGCGATTGGACTGGATGCTAGACTTGTCGAGCACGCGAATCGCACAAAGTGGAGAGCGCGATGATGAAAGTACAGGCCCCTGTCTCCCTGCTCTTTATTATGTTTTTTCTGGCTGACGCGGTCGCTCAGGAATCCGCGTGCAACTGCCGTGACATACCTGTCCCTGCTGGAGCCAGCGAGGCGCTGCAGACGGCGATAGGAGGACATACACTGGCGGACAACTCTTCGCTGCAGAAGGCGCCGACCAACGAGGCGCAGTGGCTGGAGAATATCGCGGAAAACGACGCCTGGATGGCTGCGCCTGTCTCTCCCTTGCTCGATGTAGTTTCGGTGCATGTGGTGAAGGACGAGATCGCGGGCGTGAAAGTGCACCGGGTTACGCCCGAAGCTGTGACAGCTGAGAACAAGGGACGGCTGTTCCTCTATATTCATGGAGGCGCGTACATTTACGGTGCTGGCGACGCCGGTATTTTCGAGGCCATTCTGATCGCCGATCGGATCGAGATCCCGGTTATCTCAGTGGATTACCGGATGCCGCCCAGACATCCGTTTCCTGCAGCGCTTGACGATGTGGTTGATGTCTATCGGGACCTTGTCGAGTCTCGATCGGCGAGTTCTATCATCATCGGAGGGACGTCCGCAGGAGGGGGGTTGTCGCTGGCGGTTGTGCATCGACTCAAGGAGCTGGGCGCGTCGGTCCCAGGGGCGACTTATTTGGGAACGCCGTGGGCCGACCTGACCAAGACGGGTGATACGTTGTATACCAACGAAGGGCTGGACAGGGTAATACCCACATACGATGGATTTGTGGGAGCGGCAGCGCGGCTGTATGCGGGGAGTCACGACATGACCGACCCGCTAATTTCGCCGGTGTACGGAGAGTTCACGGGTTTCCCACCTGCCATCCTCGCATCGGGCACACGCGACCTGCTCCTGAGCGATACCGCCCGCACCCACAGAAAACTGAGAAAAGCGGGTGTCACAGCAGACCTGCATGTCTACGAGGGCATGTCACATGCGGGATATTTAGTTTCGCCGTCGACCCCTGAGTCCCTGGACATGTACAACGAGATTGCAGCCTTTATTGACCGATACCTGGATTAATTGCAGATCGCTGGTCCCCGGCACGGCAACTCTTCTTCAGGAGATCAATTGGGACATTCCTAATTTAACGTATTAACGCACTAATTTAGGAATGTCCCAATTTCCCGCAAAGGCACGTCTGCGAAATGACCGACTGAAATTCAGGTTCGACCCGATCAGAAAGCAAAAGCCGCTTATTCGGCCATCACCCGTTCCAGAACCTCCGGGTCACGCCAGCGATCGCCCCTGAGGCGCAGCGCGTATACCACGGCGATGGCGAGGATCATCGTGACGAAAGTGAGCCACGATACCCTGGGGCTGAAGGCGAATACCCGAATGATGAAGTACTGAGCGACGAGCATCGCCCAGTGCAGCGACACGGAGGCAACCATCAGCCAGCGCGTGTCGCCCGCACCCCTCAGGACACCACCGGACACGAGTATCACTGCATCGGCCATGACGTAGCTGGACAGGCCGATCATCATGAAGGCGGACAGATTCCGGATTGCCGTGAAGTCGCCGCTCGGCGGGGCGAACACCTCGACGAGCGGGAATCGGAATGCAATGTAGACGATCGCAAGCACTGCGGAATAGGCCAGCGCAACGACGAAAGCGGCGGTCATGACCTCGTTCGTGCGCGCCATGTCCCGTGCGCCGACGAAGCGCCCGATCAGGCTTATGACTCCGACGTTCAGTCCGATCATTGGAATAAACGACAGGATGTCCCAGTTGAATACGATGGCTGCAGCGGCGCCTTCGGCGACACCATAGGACTGGAACATGAGCAGGAACAGGTTGAACGCAGCCACGTTCAGGAACAGTTCGAGTCCGGACGGAAAACCGAGCCGCCAGAAGCGTCGCAGGATCTTCAGGTCGAGCGAAAACGAGTCACGGACCGCGAAGCTTTCACGGTGTTCCTTGCGAAAGTAGAACGCGACGAAAAGCAGGAAGGCAAGAAACGTGGCGACGACTGTCGAGACGCCGGCACCGACGATCCCCAGCGTCGGAAACCCCAGTTTTCCGAACACCATGACGTAGCACAGCGGTATGTTGATGATCAGGCCGAACACGTCGCAGATCATGACGACGTGAGTCCGGCCGATGCCGGCGAAGTAAGACGAGAGGCAGGTCTTGGCCAGGGTCACAATCACACCGGACATCAGGATCAGGTAGTAGGTACGCTCCAGCTCAACCTGCGCGGGCTCGTGCCCCATGCCCTCGAAAATACCCGCGACCAGGAACGTAATCAGCGTCAGAAACGGCACGCTCATCACCGTCATGATCATGCCCTGGGTAACGACCTTCGGGCATTTCTCCGGCTCACCCGCGCCCAGGTATTGCGCTGCCAGCGCGTTTGCGTAGGAGAACACGCCGATGAAGAAGCAGAAAGAAAAGAACGAGGCGACGCCGCCGCCCAGCGCCGCGGCCATGTGTATTGGATCGATCTGCGACATGAAGTAGCGATCGGTGAAGATCATCACCGCGAAGGTACCCTGCGATACCACCATCGGCAGGGCGAGCCGCAGCAGCTCGACCATCGTTTGTCGATTGAAATTCCGGCGGAGTGACAGCACAGCTCTTGCGTCGCAAATCGTAACGAAGGCCGGCCAGTCTACGCACTCCGACCGTCGTGCGAAAGGCAACAGGTCGAAGTTCGCCTGTGCTCGACTCTTGTCTAGTCCGGCCGCGGCAAATGCACGCGAATTACGACGCCTCCCTCGATATTGTCCGCCTCGATACGGCCGCCGTGTCCCGCCGCAATCAGCCTGGCGATGTAGAGGCCGAGTCCGAGGTGTCGCTCGCCGTCGCCGGGACGCATCGAGACCATCGAGTCGAACATCTGCGTTCGCATGCGCTCAGGCAGCGCCGGTCCGGGGTTGCTGACGGATAGCTCGAAGCCGCCTTCCTTCTCGATGAGTCCAACCGTTATCGTGTCGCCCTTCTTGCTAAAGCCTACGGCGTTGTCGATCAGCTTGTCGAGCATCTGGATCAGGAGTTCCGGCGAGCCCGCCATGCCGGCTGCGGACAACGTGCAGTCGAAGTTGAAAGAGCGCTCCTCATAGATATCGCGATAGGCATCGACCGCCGACGCGAGTACGGCCTTGCAGTCGAACGCTTCCGGTTCCGCATTAGACATCAATTCCTCGACGCGGCTTGCCTCACTCATTGCGTTGAGAATACGGCGCAATCGTTCGGCACCATCGCGAGCACGCGACATGTAGCCCGCGCCGGCTTCGCTCAAGCGTTCATGCTCGAGGTTTTCGAGCGACGACGTGACGATCGCGAGCGGCGTACGCAGCTCATGCGAGAGCTTCGACGCGAGAGACCGCAGATAGTCATTGTAGTCACCGAGCTGCCGCAACACGCTGGAAAAGCTGCGCGACAGGTCGCCGATTTCATCCTCGGCAAGCGCGCTGGGCAGGGCGGATTGCAGGGCCTCGTTTTCCACGGCCGCCTCGGCTGCGATTGACAGGCGCCGAATCCGGCGCGACAGCCAGGTCGCGTAGCCCAGCAAGGTGCCTGCGACCACCAGCGTGACGATCAGGGTCACGTTGATCAGCCGCGCCAGCCCCTCGTTCCTGAGGCTCAGGATGGCATCCGTACCCTGCTGCAGTATCACGGCGCCAATCGTGTCATTGCCATCACGAACAGGCGCCGCAACAGCGACTACGGCTTTGCCGCTGTCCTCGCTGCGGAACCATGAAGCCATAGCTCGCCCCTGCAGGGCGGCACTCACGTAGGCCTGTTGCTCGCGGCCGAGCGGGTCGGGCTCGGCGAAAACCGCCTCCTTGCCGGACTCCACCAGCGATCCGTAGATTCGCCGCGCGATGCCGAGCCGCGTCTCGTCGCCAGGCTGATCGACAAGATCGCCGACGTTCGCGATGCGCCAGCCGCTCGAGTCGGCAATCAAAAGGCGCATATCCGGCTGCACCAGGCCGGCCGCAATCGCACTGATTTCCGGCGACGGTTTAACGGCACGTCCGGGCGTCGCTCCCGAAAAACTGCGGCTGCGTGAGCCCGGCCTCGTACCGTCATCGGTGTTGTCGACGACCAGGCCAAGATGCGTGCCCAGCAGCGCCGAGGGAATTCGCGCCTCGAGCCGGTAGCCACCCGGCCGGTCCTGCCAATGCGCCGAGATGGCCGGCTCCGGGGCGAAGCCGAACGCCGTTTTGCGGTAACTCAGGATCTTGCCCGGGGCCTCCGCCGTAAACGCGATCGTGTCCTCCAGGTAGGGCGGGTTACTGCTGATCAGGCTGACGCGATCCGCGTACTGCGAGCCCTCGTCCAGGATCATGGCTCGAGACGTCGCGTAGACGACGTTGCGATCCGGGACATCGACATAAAGATAGACGGTCTCACCGAAAGAACCGAGGATCAGCTGGACGGGACCGTGGGCGCCGCGCATCGATTTCAGCGATTTCGGATCCAGCGACCAGTCGTCGAAATAGCCGTCGATCTCGGGGCGCTGCGCGAGCGCGTGGATGTAAAGCTGATCCGCGGTATTGACCGCTTCGTCGGTCAGCGGAAATTCCGCGCTGTATTGTGCCATCGTATCGGCGAGTGCGCCCGCGGTCGCAGCGAGCATTTGTTGCTGGCTGCCTCGCAGCGCCGACTCCGTTTCGCGAATGAACTCGCAACCGGCCCAGGGAAGAATCAGTGTGAGCAGACTGACGAGCAGCAGTTGGCGCTGCAGGTTCATCGCTACTCACTCAGCCATCGGTAGCCCATCCCGTAGACCGTTTCAATGGCATCAAACTGGTCGTCAATGGCGTGAAATTTCCGACGGATGCGCTTCACGTGCGAGGTGATCGTGTTGTCGTCGAGCACTGCCTGGGCCGCATCCATAAGCTGTTGCCGATTCTTGACGTGACCCGGGTAACGCGCAAGCGCGTGCACCAGCCAGAACTCCGTCAACGTGAGTCCGACCGGCTGCTCTTTCCAGTGAATCGTCATGCGCTCGGTATCGATCTCGAGTTCGCCGCGGGTGATACGACTCTCTGCGACCTGTGGTCTTTGCATCGCGTCGAGCCGCCGGAACAGCGCCGCGATGCGGGCCATCAGGTGAGGAAGGCTGATGTCCTTGGTAAGATAGTCGTCGGCACCGAGACGCAGACCGGATACGGCGTCGAACTCGCTGTCGCGCGCGGTCAGAAAGATGATCGGTAAATCAACGGAGCGTGCGCGCAGTTGGCGACACAGTTCGAAGCCGCCCTCGACGTCGTCCCGAAGGTTGATATCGATGATGACAAGGTCCGGCAGGCGTAGTTCGAAAGCGCCCAGCGCGGGTTCGCGCGCCTCGTAGGCATCGACCGTGTAACCCTCGCGGCGAAACGCGGCCGCATAGTTCTCCCTGATCGCCGCCTCGTCTTCAACGATTGCTATCCGTTTCGCCACATGGGCCTCCCGTTGCCTGTCGCCACAATTTGCCACATTACGTCGGTGTATTGCCATGCCGGCGTCGGCGGAGCGGCGTTTTGCCGGGTTTCAATAGTGACAACAACGAAAGGGAGGCTGCAATGAACCGACACAATACCGCAATCGGCAGCTGGGCGCGGCACGCGCTGTGCCTGTTTCTAATGCTGCCGGGGATGCTGCTCGCAGAACAGCCGACGCCCGCCGAGGCGCAGAGCGGCAGCCTGCTTTGGCGAATGGAGCAGGGCTATAGCAGCGCCACGCTCATGTCGACCGATGTCCGGATGCACATCAACGGCCTGGTCGCGCGAGTAGCCGTGCGCCAGCAGTTTCGCAACGAAGGAGCCGATTGGGTCGAGGGCATTTACGTCTTTCCTCTGCCGGACAAGGCCGCCGTCGATCGCATGCGCCTGCATATCGGCGATCGCTATATCGAAGGGGAGATTCAGGAGAAGGAACATGCAAGAAAGACCTATGAACAGGCAAAACAGGCGGGCAAGAAAACCAGTCTTGTCGAGCAGCAACGTGCCAACCTGTTTACAACATCAGTGGCGAACGTCGCGCCCGGCGAGCTGGTCGTCGTCGAGATCGAGTACCTGGAAGACATACGCTACGAAGATGGCCGCTTCAGCATACGCTTCCCGATGACTTTGACGCCGCGCTATATACCCGGCCGGGAACTGCCCGACAGGATCGGAAACGGCTGGTCCGGTGACACCGATCGCGTGCCGGATGCGTCGCTGGTTACGCCACCGATGGTCACGGCATCGCGCGCGCACAAGATCAAACTGACGGCAGACGTCGACGCAGGCATGCCACTGAAGCTGGTCGCCAGCCGCTATCATCCGGTTTCCGTTACTGAAGACGGTGGCCGATACCGCGTCGCGCTCAGCAATGACGACGTGCCGATGGACCACGACTTCGAGCTGGTCTGGCAGCCGGTGCCCTCGGCCGAGCCGCGTGCGATGTCCTTTACGGAGGTCATCGATGGCGCGACCTACCACTTGCTGATGGTCATGCCGCCTGATCCCGGCGAGGTACCCGCAGCATCGATGCCTCGCGAAATCATCCTGGTGGTCGATACGTCCGGTTCGATGCACGGTGTCTCGATGGCACAGGCCAAACGCGCGGTACAGCTGGCGCTCGAGGGCCTGAATGCCGGGGACCGCTTCAATGTCATCGAATTCAACTCGAACACGGCCGAGCTCTATCCGTCCAGCGTCGCCGCGACCCCTGCGAACATCGGCCGGGCCCTGAACTTCGTGCAACAGCTCAAGGCCAACGGCGGCACGGAAATGCGCCCGGCGCTGGCGGCAGCCCTGCGGGACAGGCCGCTGGAGACGCATCTTCGCCAGGTCGTGTTCATCACCGATGGCAGCGTCGGTAATGAAGACGAGCTGTTCACGATGATCGAGCAGAAACTCGACAATGCACGGCTCTTCACCGTTGGTATCGGCTCGGCACCCAACAGCTGGTTCATGCGCAAGGCGGCTGAGGCTGGCCGCGGCTCCTACACCTTCATCAGCGCGCTGCACGAGGTTGGTGAAAAAATGGAAAGCCTGTTCCGCAAGCTCGAGCATCCACAGGTGACGGATATCTCCGTGGAGTGGCCCAGCGGCGTCACGATCGACAGCTACCCGAAGGTGGTCCCCGACCTGTATTTCGGCGAGCCGATTAGCGTCAGGGTTCGAGCGTCCGGCGCCTATCGCGACGGCGACAGGATTCGGGTCAGCGGCAACTCGCTGGCGGGCGGCTGGTCGCGAACGCTGGCCGTGCTTTCGGCGCAGCAAGGCGACGGCATTGCTGCCCTGTGGGCACGTGCGCGTATTGCCGAGCTCATGGATGAGGAGCGTCGCGGAGCCGACGCCGACAGCGTGCGCGCCGCGATCGTCGAGACCGCAATTACCCATAGCCTGGTCAGCAAACACACCAGCCTCGTCGCCGTGGACAAGACACCGGTGCGCCCTGCGGGCGATCCGCTGTCGAGCGAGCAGGTGCCGAACCTGATGCCATATGGTCAAAGCACGAACGCGATCTTTGGCTTTCCCGCGACCGCGACGAGTGCCCCCTTGCTCCGGCTGATCGGTTTTGCCTGCCTGTTGTCTGCCTTGGCGCTGCTTGCTGCCCTGCGGCTTTCCGAAAGGCGCGGTCGTGCCGGCGCGGTATAGGGCGGCGGGGCGCTGGCTGGTGGCATGCCTGCTTTACCTCGGCTTCTGGCAGCTCGGCAGCGGCGCCTACATCCCGGCGAAGGCGTGGCTGGCCCAGGAGCTCATGCAAAGGGCCTGGGTCAGGGCCGGCCAAGCCGTCGAGCGGCCGGTACCGTGGCCATGGGCGGATACCTGGCCGGTCGCCCGGTTGAGGTCCGAGGCACATGACGTCGACCTGATCGTTCTTGCCGGTGGTTCCGGGCGGACGCTCGCCTTCGGTCCCGGGCATCTCAGCGCAAGCGCCATGCCCGGCGAGACCGGCAACTCGGTCATTGCGGGGCACAGGGACACGCATTTCCGGTTCCTGGCTGGCGTGAAGAAAGGCGAAAGGCTGAGCGTCGAAGCGGCCGATGGTGGGGAGCACGTCTACGAAGTGCTCGGCTCGGAAGTCGTCGATGCGCGCAGGGGCGGCCTGGTGCTGGATACCGATACGGCAATGTTGACGCTCGTCACCTGCTACCCGTTCGAGGCACGCGCGGCGGGCGGACCGCTTCGCTTTATCGTTACGGCGAAGAAGATTTCCTGAGGAGACTGACGCGCAGCAAGGTAGCAGCGCTGATCGCGTCGGTAATGCGTCCGTCCACTACCATCGCAACCGCCTCGTCGAACGGCAGCCTGCGGATTTGCAGGTCCTCGGTTTCCTCGAATCGGGTCTCACCGAAACTGAGATCGGTAGCGATATAGGCGACGCCCCTCTCGTCCGTGATTGAGTTGCTGGTATGAAGGTGCATGATTTCTTCCCAGCGCGCAGCGCGCAGGCCGGTTTCTTCGGCTAGCTCGCGCCTGGCGGCGGCCAGGGGCGGCTCATCAAGTGGTGCCCCGCCCATTGGCAGCTCCCAGGAAAACTCGCCGAGCGTGTAGCGGCTCTGCCCGACCAGCCAGGTGTTGTCTGCATCATCGAGCGCGAGAATGGCAACGGCCACGTTCTTGAAGTGCACATGCCCATAGAGGTTTCTGCCGCCTCCGGGATTGACGACATCGTCTTCCAGGACCTGCATCCAGTCGTTCTCGTAAGCGACTCGCGACGAGAGCTTTTTCCAGCTCATCCGGACTTACCGGCAACGGCTGTCTCGACCAGCAGCTTGAAGCGATTCATGTCATCGTCGCTGCGCTCGCAAATCGACTTGCGCAGGAACAGTGCCATGATTTTCATGAAACCCTTAAAACCGTATTTCAGATTCATGGTCCAGCGAGTCTTGCCAGGTTCGATTTCCTCGAAGTGATTGACGATGACTACGTTGGCCCATTTCGATTCGTAAGTGCCACCGAGGAAGTAGGGCTCCCGTCGTGCCGTGATCGTCTCCGTCATAAGGACTTCGCGGCCATTTTCATCGTAAACGAGCTCGGACACCGCGTCGGGCTGGCCCGGTGTGCCGGACTTGTGTGTGAAGGACTTTAACGTCGGCTGCCATTTCAGCATGTTGTCCGGGTCGTCGAACATTCTCCACACGGTGGCCAGATCGGCGTCGATCACGATTTCAGTCTTGTGTTTCACTACCGTTACCTGTATTCGTCCCCCTGAATAGTAGCTCATAAGGCCGCAATGGAAGCGCAGAAAGCCAGACTCACGCAGGGACCGGTCGGCCGTCATCTTGTCGATATGACGCTGCCAATGCTGCTCGGCATTACGACGATGATGGGGCAGTCCTTTATCGATGCATGGTTCCTCGGCAAGGTGGGTGATCGGGCGCTGGCGGCCTTCAGTTTCGGTTTCCCGATACTGATGATCGTGACCAGCGTGGCGATCGGTCTCGGCGCGGGCACCTCGTCCGTCGTCGCCCGTGCGATCGGTCGCGACGACCACAGCCGGGCCAAGCGCCTCGTGACCGACAGCCTTATCCTGTCTTTCCTGATCACCGGGACCGTTTCCGTGGTCGGTGTGCTGACGATCGAGCCCCTGTTCCGCCTGCTGGGCGCACCGGACGACATGATCCCGATGATCCGGAGTTTCATGATCATCCTCTACAGCGGCGTGCCGTTCGTCGTGGTCGGCATGGTGGGCATGAGCGGCATGCGGGCGACCGGGGATACACGCTTGCCGTCCAAGCTGATGATCGCCGGTGCCGTGCTGAACGTCATACTGGATCCCATTTTTATCTTCGGCTTCGGGCCCGTTCCCGAGATGGGCCTCGACGGGGCAGCGATGGCCGGGCTGCTCGCCCGCGGCGCCATCTTCGTCGGCACTTTGTACCTGTTGCTGAACCGCCTGGACATGGTGACCTTCAAGAAGCCCGAACTGTCCGAGCTCAGGCGATCCTGGACAGACATCCTGCACGTCGGACTGCCGGCCGCGGGTACGAATGCGATCGTGCCTGTCGGACTTGCCCTGGTTACCGCGATGATAGCGCGCTTCGGTCCGGAGGCGGTCGCCGGCTTCGGTGTTGCGAGCCGCATCGAGTCGCTGGTGCTGGTGCTGTATTACGCGCTGTCCGCCGTGATCGGTCCGTTCGTCGGACAGAACCTGAGTGCCGGCAAGGAAGACCGGATTCAACACGCGCTTCGATTGTGCGCCATGTTTTGTATAGCCAGCGGACTGCTTGTTGCGCTCTTGCTGGCGTTGCTGTCCGGATTCCTGCCCACCTTGTTCAGCGACAACGAAGCGGTGATGAGTGTCACCCGACTGTTCCTCTGGATAGCGCCGATCAGCTACGGCGCCTATGGCATCGTCATGGTCGTGAATGCGGCATTCAACGGTCTCGGCAATCCGATGCCCGGCGTCATCATTAGCGTCACGCGCATCCTGGTGCTCTATGTGCCACTCGCAATGCTCGGCATGCACCTGTACGGAATCGCGGGCATTTTTGGCGCTTACGCGGTCGCGAACATCCTCTCCGGAATAATCGGCTACTACTGGGCGAAGACCAATGCGCATCGCCTCTGCGAAATTGCGACGAACAGGGCGAACGCCTGAAATTACAGCCGCCGAGGCCCTCTTTTCCCGAGCGTAACCTTCCCACGCAGGAACGGATTGTCTCAGTGAACGTAGCGAGTCGCTTTGATCCGGTACACCTCCGTCCAGTTTTCGCCACCATCAAACGAGAATTCCAGCTTCCAATGCCAGCGATCGTCGACTAACGGGTAAAACGTGATTTTTCGGGGCGGATTGGGCAATGGCGATTTGTACTCCATCACGATCTCACCGTCCGTATTCTCCTTCGCGGTGATATGTGCGAATCCCGGAGTGCCCTTGATGGCCCAGGCAATATCCCAGGACCCTGTATCCGTGTGGTAGGTACGAAGGTTGGTGCCGACCGGGCCGCCGACCGGAATCCAGAAGTCCTGAATCGCTGCACCGTCGCCGAGGCAGGCGAATATCCAGCGTGCACCCTGACCGGGTTGCCATTCCCCTGTATCCTGGCTCAGGGTGGAGTCTTCGATTCTCCAGTCGCCGATATACCGGCCGAACTGGGCCATTGGACCTTCCGTGCAGCCATCCTGCTTGTCGAAAGGCAGCGCCGATGGCTCGGCGAAGGCGACGGCAGACACGAACGTGGTAAACAAACCCAAGCAGAAAATTCTCATGATGCACTCCCCCTGATTTTCGAACATTAGTCTGCAAGAACACCTGCAATTGGATCGAATAAAGGCCTGACAGTTCAAGGCAGGATTCTGCGTTCAATTGAAGCACATAGGAGACAGATCGCACTCGTTCTGATGGCCGGAACCGGCCGTTTCCTTGCTGGTACGGAAGCGCCTGAAGCCGCCAAAGGTAATGACGAGAAACCGCCAGTGGGCAGGATCTGGTATTTTCATCTTGCCGGAGCCACCAAGGAAAAGATCATGGAACAACTATCAGGGCTCGATGCGTCGTTCCTTTACCTGGAAACGGGCAATATGCCGATGCACATCGGCAGTCTCGCCATCTACGATCAATCGACCGCCCCCGGCGGTGCCGTGACTTTCAAGGACATCCTGCGGTTCTTCGGGAAGCGCCTGCACAAGGCGCGCGCTTTTCGGCAGCGGATCGCTCGCGTGCCGATGAGCCTGGATCATCCGTACTGGATCGACGACCCGGATTTCGATCTCGAGTTTCACGTACGGCACATCGCGCTTCCCAAACCCGGTGACTGGCGGCAACTCTGCATCCAGACAGCCCGCTTACACGCCAGGCCGCTGGATACTTCGCGACCGCTCTGGGAAGCCTATGTCATCGAAGGTCTCGACAACGTGGCCGGCGTGCCCGAGGGCAGCTTCGCCCTGGTCAGCAAATTTCATCATGCCGCGATCGACGGCGTGTCCGGTGCAGAGATTGCGGCCGCCATTCACGATGTCTCGCCGGAGGACAGGGTCGAGGCGCCCGCGAAGGACTGGCAGCCCGAACGTTTTCCAACGGGAGCGGAGCTGCTCGCGCGATCGGCCGTGACAACGGTAAAAAAGCCGTTCGAATTCGGTTCGCTGGCGCTACGAAACGCGTCGACGGCGTGGCGATTGGGTCGCGGGCTGCTCAGCAAGGAACTCGAGCTGACGACGAAAGCGCCGCGCACCCGCTTCAACGGCAATGTGTCGGCGCACCGGGTATTCGATGGCCGCAGTTTTTCCCTCGACGAGATTCGGGCAATCAAGGGCCGCATCGACGGGGCCACCGTCAACGACGTGATGGTCAGCGTGTGCGGGGGTGCATTGCGACAGTACCTGGACTCCAAGGGGGAACTGCCGCAGGAGTCGCTGGTCGCAATGGCGCCCGTCACCGCGCGTCCGGAAGAGATGCGCAAGGCGGCCGGCAACATGGTGTCGACAATGAGCCTTCCGGTACGCAGCGACATCGCGGATCCGCTGGAGCGTTTGCGTGCGGTGCACGGTGAGAGCGAACGAGCCAAGAAGGTGACGCGCACCATGGGTGCCTCTCTCCTGGCGGAGATGGCACATTTCCTGCCATCGACGACAAGCGGTCTTATAGCGAGCGCCTATGGCCGCTACGGGCTGGCGAAGCGTTTGCCGCCCATGTTCAACACGGTGGTCACCAACGTTCCGGGGCCGAATTTTCCACTGTATTCCATGGGCTCGCGCATGGTAGCCAATTTTGGCCTGGGACCGATCGGGCACGGACTGGGACTTTTTCAACCCGTTATCGGCTACAACGGCCAGATAACGGTGAGTGCGATTTCCTGCCGCGAGATGATGCCGGACCCCGCGTTTTACTGCGATTGCCTCAGCGAGACGTTCGAAGATCTCAAGAAGGCCACGCGCAAGAAGACAGCAAGAAAGCGCTCTGCAAAGAAAAAACAGGGCCGAGCAAGAACGGGGTCGTAAAATCGGAGTCGATTCGCCCCGACCTGGTGTCCGATCTTGTGGAAATCGCAATGTTCGTTGTCGACAGACTATTGAGCTTCGATTTCACCAGGTGCAGGATCCATCGTCACCATCGGCAAGACTGTCTTGCGATAGGCAATGTGCATACCGATGCCGCGACTGGCCATGAACAGCATAAAGGCGAGCCATAGCCCGTGGTTACCCAGTGGCTGTAGCAGGTACCAGGCGGGCAGGAAAACGACCACAGTCGATACAAACATGATATTGCGCATCTCCTTTGCGCGCGTCGCGCCGACGTACACGCCGTCGTAAAGAAAACACCACACGGAGACGAGTGGTGAGACAATCATCCAGGGCAGGTATCGGGTCGCCGTCGAGCGCACCTCGGGCAGGTCCGTGAGAATACTGATAATGAACGGGCCCGCCAGCAGGTAGACGACCGTGAAGCCGAGCGAGAATATCAGCGACCACTTCAGGGTCAGTCGCACGGATTCCTCGAGAGCATCCCGCCGCTTTTGCCCGATCGCTTTACCGACCAGGGCTTCGGCAGCATGCGCGAGTCCGTCGAGTCCGAATGACGTCAGGTGCTGAAAGTTCATCAACACGGCATTCGCTGCCAGTACCAGGCCTCCCAGACGCGCACCTTGTGCGGTAACGAAAGCAAGCGTAAACATCAACACCATCGTGCGTATGAACAAATTGGCATTGACCGAGAAGAAAGCCTTGTAGGCGGAAACGTTGACCAGACGCGCCAGCGGCCAGTGGCCTTCGCGGCGTCGCAGGGATGAAATCGCAAAGCTTCCGCCCACGGCCAGCCCGGTGTACTCGGCAAAGACCGAGGCGAGGGCGACGCCATCGACGTTCATGCCGAATCCAAGTACGAACACCAGGTCGAGAACGATATTGGTGAGATTGATCGTGAGGAAGATGAGCAGCGGGATACGCGCGTTCTGCAAGCCGATAAACCAGCCAATCAAAGCGAAATTGGCCAGCGTCCCCGGCGCACTCCAGATACGGATGGAGAAATACTCGAGCGCATGAACCTCTGTCTCGGCATCGGCGCCGAGCAATTGCATTGCGAGCTTGCCGAGCGGGACCTGCAGCAGGATCAACGTCAATGCGATCAACAATGCGACGACCAGTGCCTGGCCGAGTGACACTCTCAGGCCGTCGTTGTCGTCCGCCCCGAAACTCTGCGCAGTGATGCCGGTGGTTCCCATACGCAGGAAGTTCACGCCGGTGTACAGGAAGCTGAAGATCATCGCGCCGATCGCCACGGCGCCGAGATAGACGGCGCTCTCGAGGTGCCCGGTAACGCCGGTATCAACCATGCCCAGCAGTGGCACGGAGACGTTGGACAGGATCATGGGCGCGGCAATGCGCCACATCTCGCGATCTTTGTACAGCCGAGTCTGCGTCAAGCGACGTTCAGGCGGAAGTGATGGTGTCTGTCAGTTTCTTTCTGACAATGCAGTGCCGTCATGGATGTTGTTCGAATAGTCCGAATAATTGTCGTTACCAGATTTGTTTTCAATGCGGCGGCTTACGCTCGCGTATTCATCTTGGAATTCGGTGGCCGGGAAAACTGTCCTCGACGAGCCGCTCATCACGCAACACAAACACGCCGCCGACGATGACGTGTGTAATGCCCGTGGATGGCCTGTAGGGATCCTGAAAGGTAGCGTTGTCCTGGATACGTTCGAGATCAAACACCGTGATATCGGCATCAGCGCCTACCTGCACCCTGCCTTTACGGCGAAAGGCCTGGCTGTAATCCTCAAGCACCTGCGCGGGCAAAAGCGTCATCTTTGCGACCGCGTCCATGAGATCCAACGTTTCTTCGTCGCGCACATAACGGGCATAGATGCGGGAAAACGTGCCGACGCCGAACGGTGCGCTTTTCTGTTCCAGCGTAACGATCGGGGTGCCATCTGCTGCGACGATGACGTCGGGCGCCTCGGTTGCGATTCGCGTCCACTCCTCACGATTGTAGTGATGTACAACAGTTCCGCCCGGCGACTCGCGACGATACTTTTCCCAGGTCTCTTCAGTGAGTCGTTCGCCAGTAGCGGTCCATTCCACATCTTCGTAGCTGATATCAAATATTTTCTGCCAGTCGCGATTAAAAACCGCAGCGGAAATTGAGGTCGAACCGGCGTTGTAGGGAAACGACTCCATCGAAATGTCGAAGCCTTCGTCATTGGCTTCACGAATCAATCGCATGAATTCGGCGATATTGCCCATGGCGCTCGCCTGCAGATGGCAGACGTGAACTGCCGCGCCGGTTTTACGCGCAAGCCCGATGACCTCAAGCAGGCCCGCCGTGTCTCCGGCGACGCCGCGCCTGATATGCACGATAATCGGCGCCTCTCGTTCAGCAGCAACCTCAAATACAGCCTGGAGCTCTGCGTCTGTTACCGACTCGCTCATGTAGTCGAGCAACATGCCAATGCCCAGGCCCCCTGCGGCCAGACCGGTCCGCAACCGGTCCTTGAGTTCCTCGAGTTGTTCAGCATCAAGTGCCTGCCGAAATGCGGGCCGTTCCATCGAGAGGCCGCTGTTGCTGCTGAGCGCTCTTGCGAGCAGTTCGTCGAATCCGCTGGCTGATTCGTCTCCATCCAACATCGAGGAACGCACCCAGGCATGACCCAATGACGCGCCATAGTTCATGCGCGAGCGATTCGCGATCGCGATCGGCTCAAAGGTGCCAAAATCCTCAGCGGGATAAGACCCGGACTCCAGTTCCAATGACGTCGTAACGCCATCCTGAACTTCGAATTGCTGACCCAGCGGCGTCCACGCATGTGAATGCAAATTGATGAAGCCTGGCGCAACGACCCGCCCGGACACATCGACGACAGCATCGCCTTGCAGTGGCGATTCGGATACGGCGATGATCTTTCCGTCCCTGATGCCAATGTGGCGTACGCCATCGAGCCTGGTTTCCGGGTCAATAACACGGCCCCCGGCCAACACCAGCTCATAGTGTTCCTGCGGCTCAGCTTGCCGCACGTCGGAGCATGCGACAACGCTGGCTGCGATGACAATCAGGAGTAAACGCTTACGCATGTGGCACCTCACAATCGTCGGGAGTCATAAGACAGAGGCAGTAGCATGAGTGTCTCAAGCATTGCGCCGAGCCCAATACGCATCCAGATCCTTCTTTACGGACGGCGCCATCAAATACAGTCCGAGTACGTTGGCCAAAGCCATCGCGAAGATCATCGCATCCGAAAAATTGAGAACAGCCTCGAGTTTCGCGGTGCAGCCGACAACCACGAAAAGGCAAAAAATTGTGTTGAAGGTAATCTTGGCCCAGCGCTTTGCGCCGAAAACATAGATGAAGCCTTCGAGTCCGTAGTACGACCAGGAAATCATCGTCGAATACGCGAACAACATCACGACAATGGCGAGTATGTAGGGAAACCACGGTATAACGCTTGCAAATGCACTGGACGTCAGTTCGACTCCACTTATCGAGCCATTATTGGTCAGCGCCGGATCATAGACAGTTACTGTTATGACGAGTGCTGTGATTGTGCAAATCACGACCGTATCGATGAACGGTTCGAGCATCGCCACGAAACCCTGGGTCAAGGGTTCTTTTGTTTGAACGGCCGCATGCGCGACCGCGGAAGAGCCGATGCCGGCCTCGTTAGAGAATGCAGCACGGCGAAAGCCGAGAATGACAACGGCGATGAAACCGCCTGTGGCGCCATGTGGAGAAAACGCACCGGTGATTATCGCGCCAAATGCCCACGGCAATTTTTCGATATGCACGGCAATTACGACGAGAGATGATACGACGTATAGAAGAGCCATAAATGGCACCAGCTTCGAGGTGACGCGCCCAATGCTCTTGATGCCCCCGACGATAACGAGTGCGGTCAAAATTGCGAGCATTGAGCCGAAAATCCAGGCATGCTGATCGAAGTAGCTGCCTTCCCCACCGGTAACGTTCACGAATTGTACGTAAGCCTGATTCGCCTGAAACATGGCCGAAATACCGATGGAACCGATCATGATGCAAATAGCGTAGTACCAGGCCATGACTTTGCCGAGTCGCGGCAGGTTGCGCTCTCGGAGGCCTTTGTCGAGGTAAAACATAGGACCGCCGGACACTGTCCCATCTTCATTTATTTGCCGGTACTTCACGCCGAGCGTGCACTCGACAAACTTCGATGCCATGCCAAGAAAACCGGCCACCATGAGCCAGAATGCGGCACCCGGGCCGCCGATAGAAACCGCGACAGCAACATGCGTAATGTTGCCAACCCCGACCGTGCCGGAGACGGCCGTCGTCAGCGCCTGGAAGTGTGATACTTCCCCGGGCGCTTTTGTGTCCTTGTCCTCCTTGCCGAGCACGATTCGGATGGCGTGTGCAAAACCGCGGATGTTGATAAAGCGTAGATAGACGGTAAAGAAAAGGGCTCCTGCGATTAGCCATACAACAATCAACGGCAGTTCGGCGCCACCCACCTGGACGGAAAAAAACACGAACTCCGACATGGCTTTCGCTATCGGTCTGAACGCCGCGTCGATTGTCTGATCGATGTCGGCGCGACAGATCGGCGGGAAAAGCAATAGCAGGGTCGCGTACAGCGTGTTATTGATTCTTTTCATATCGGTCTCAATCAGGCATGAATCCGGTCGCCGGACGGATCGTACCAGGGTCTCAAACTGGCAGCGGCCGCATGTCGCTGGCCGGCAATTTCAATTTCGTAGCTGCCATTTTCGACATTGCTGGCGTCGATCGGCTCGTCGGCGCGCAGGCAGCCCAGCGCGACCGCGCAGCCAAGAGTATGGCCATAGCTCGCGGAAGTCACGAATCCCGCCAGCCGACCATTCCTGTAGATGGGTTCATCGTGATACAGCAACGGCTCGGCTTCAAGCAGACGAAAGCTCATGATTCGGCGGCGAACGTCGGCCGATGTCTGCTGCAGCACAGCCCCACGACCAATAAACTCGACGGGCTTATCCATGGCCGACGCAAAGCCCAGGCCAGCCTCAGCTGGTGTGTCCAGGTCATTGATGTCGTGGCCCCAACTACGATAGCCCTTTTCCATGCGGCAGGAATCCAATGCGTGGTAACCCGCCAGCCGCATTTCGAAATGGATGCCCGCGTTTCGAAATGACTGGAACAGCGCCAGTGCCGATGCAACTTCAACATAAAGTTCCCAGCCGCGTTCGCCGACATAAGTGATGCGCTGCGCAAACACATCAATGCCGGCGACGCTGACCTGTGCTGCGGTGGCAAACGGAAACGCGGAATTGCTCCAGTCATCGTCAGAATGGCTTTGCAATAAATCGCGGCTGTTGGGCCCCATCATGCCTATTACCGCGTACTGATTGGTGGTATCGGTGAGCTCGCACCGCGCGTACGGATCAAGATTCTTTTGCAGCCAGTGATAGTCACGCCTGGCGGCCGCGGGACTCGTTATGATCCGGAATGTGTGGCGGTCCAGGCGAGTGACGGTAACGTCTGCCTCTATGCCCCCGCGTTCATTCAGCCATTGTGTGTACACGATGTTACCCGGTTGTCTGTCGACATCGTTGCTGCAAACGCGTTGTAGGACATTGCAGGCGTCCGCGCACCCCTGGCAAATGCCATCGTCGTATCGACCGGATTGATCTGCCCGTCTGCCGGGAAGTGAATGCCGCCACGCAGATCGCTGGTATTGTATTAACGAGCGGAAACAACGCCCCGATGTCTGTGGACGACAGGGGCAGCGCCTCGATGCCGAGTGAGCGCGCCATTGACGCGCCGCGAGCAAGCTCCTCCATGCGCTCGTCGGAGGTTGCGATACTTATGCTGCCGTTACGCTTGAATCCGGTGGCCTGACCGGTTTCGTCTTCCAGGCTTTCGTAAAGCCGGATGCCGTACAAAGCAAGTTCCGTAAGTCGACGCGTTGAGCGCAGCTGCCCAACGAGCCCAGCCGCATGCCAGGTCGTGCCACAGGTGAGTTGCCGGCTCTCCAGCAGGAGCACGCGCGGCACGCCGCTATGTGCCAGATGGTAGGCCACGCTGCAGCCGACGATGCCACCGCCTATGATGATGACGTCGGCTGTCGCTGGAAGGTCGGGTGCCATGCCCAAGGTGTCAGCCTGGTCCGCAAAAACGCCGGCCTCGCGCGCTTGCGGAGGCCGCTATTAATGGCATGTTGAGCGGACCCGGGTTACTCAAGCACATGCGAGTCAATAGGGTAGGCCCTGCCTTCATACACCGTACCCCAGATCGGAATATCCTTGAGCCTGCTCGGCTCGATTTCCAACGGGTCCTCCTCGAGTACCGTAAAGTCGGCACGCTTGCCCGCAACAATGCTGCCGATTTCATTCTCCATTCGCAGCGCAAATGCGGCGTCAATCGTAATTGCGCGCAACGATTGCTCGACACTGATTCGTTCCTCGGGCGCCATCAGCGTGCCATCGGCAGTCAGGCGGTTCACGGCGACCCATGCCAGCGTCAACGGCGCGGCAGGTGCCATTGTAAAATCAGAGTGCAGTGATACGGGAATTCCGTTGCGAACCATGCCGCCGATACGCGAAATCTGCGAGGCGCGGTCATAGCCGAGTCCGTACCTGGCATACGCATCGCCCAGAGCCCATAGATAATACGGTTGAGCAGATACGACGACGTCGAGAATTGCCGCACGCCGCAATTGATCGTTAGTACTGTAACCGACATGATGCAGCGTAAAGCGATGATCAAAGCGAGGCTTGCGCTCGAGCAGGTCGGCAAGAGCATCGAGAACCACATCGAGCCCTTCGTCACCGTTGACGTGAACATGGATCTGATAGCCACGTTCCCAGAATTCTCTGGCAAGCCCTATAAGCCCTGCAGGCTCCGTCAGCCACTTGCCTTGGTGCCCGTCTATGTATCCCGGAGGATTCATGCGCATGTACTGCGCAAAAAACGCACCGTCGGCCAGCAACTTGACATGCCGCCCTATCCGCACCTTGTCGGTCGCCAATGAGGCGTAGCTGTCGTACGCATCGGCGAGTGCGCTAATTCCACCCGCCGGATCTGCGTCGATGGTCGCCGGCACCAGTAGGACACGAAAAGGCGTGTCGTCGTTATCGAATGCCGCTTTTTGAATGGCGCTTTCCTTTTCGAAACCGAGGTATCCGCCCACACCCATGTCGCAAATCGTAGTGATCCCGCCGCGCCGTATGATGTCCCTGAGCTTAGCCAATCCACTGTTCAATGGAACAGGCGCCAGCAGATGGGCACCGATCGGCCCGAGTGCGACAAACAGGCCGCGCTCTGAGAATCGCCCTTTCGCAACATCAACTTCGTCATGCGGCGACGGGGCGTTCGGGTCGATGCCGAGCCAGCGCAGGCCTGCCGTGTTGGCAATGACTTCGTGAAAGGATCGCTGCCAGACGACAATCGGGCGGTCCGCTGAAACTGCATCGAGGTCGGGTCGCGTTATCGATCCATGCCAGAATTCGTGGTATCCCCAGGTGATCAATGGGTCGGCCGGGCCCGCGAGCTCACGCTGGGCCTCGTTGAGCCTTGCCAGATACGCTGCACGACCGCGAGTCTGCGGTATTCGCCAACCGGGTAAATTCCATTCATGCGGAGTAATCCAGTAAGTATTGAGGAGCATGGCACCGAGAAACGGGTGCAAATGATTTTCGATCAGCCCGGGAACCAGGATCTTCTCCGAAAATCGGGTGTCGACGACGTGGTCGCGCGATACCAGCCAGCTTGCCATCGATTCGAGCGTTCCGACCGCGACGATACGGCCGTCGGCTACCGCAACGGCATTGGCTCGCGGCAACGACTCATCCATCGTAATTATCGATTTGGCCGTAAATACTCGCAGCTGACCCGCCTGCGCGGCGGAACACATAACAAGCAACAAGCCGAGAACACCGAGACCGATGGAGGTGTGTGTACGAATACGGCTCGAATGTCCGTTCACTGATACCTCCGAAAACGGGAAGCTCATTGAGAATAATTGCGCGCTGGCGGTCGTCCATAGCGACCTGTTACCAGGTAAGCGCTGGGAACGCTCCCGGCAAAGCGCGCCACGGTCGAGATTAATAGTCAACCCGAGACAGATTGTATAATATTAGCTTGCATTAACGAACTTAAGTACTTAACTATAAATGCAGTGAACTTGGTTCCAGGGGGAAGACGCATGAATCCGCTAACGCGAGCAACAGTTATCGCCATTTTTTTTCTGCTCGGCATTTCGTCGGCCGGCGCGCAGGAACTTGAAGAAATTACCGTGACCGCTCAGAAAAGAGCGCAAAGCCTGCAGTCGGTACCGATTGCAATAACCGCTATTGGCGGGGAGGAAATGCGGGAGGCCGACATCCACACGCTGGATGACATCGCAGTAAAGACACCCGGCTTCTTCATGGGTAGTTTCAACAAGGGACAGCCGCAACTCTATATTCGAGGCATCGGGTCGAATGCCGATGGCGCCGGATCGGATGTGTCCGTAGTGACTTTTTTGGACGAAGTCTATATCGGACGTGCGTCCGGGTCAGTATTCGATCTTTTCGATCTTGATCGCGTCGAAGTGTTAAGGGGTCCGCAGGGAACGCTGTTCGGCAAGAACGCGATTGGTGGCGCCGTTAGCATGTTCACGTCAAAGCCGAGCGAGACCTTTTACGGTCGTGCCGAATTATCCCTCGGTAATCTCAACGCGGTCGTCGCTAGGGCGCTGGTCAGCGGACCGATAAGCGACAACGTTTTCGGCAAGGTGTCGGCCAGTTTTCGAAGCCGGGACGGATTTGTTGAGAGCGTCACCACGGGCCAGAAGATGAGTGACCAGGGCAACGGTGGAATACGCGGCACCTTGCTATTTACACCGCGCGAGGATGTTGAGGTTCAGGTAACGGCCGATTACAACAAGTCGGAAGAGACCGGTGCCGGGCGAATCCTGGTCGCCGATAACAATCCGGCAACTGCCGATATCCTCGTTGGCATCGCGCAGGCAACTAATCCGGCGGCCGCCAACGACTACACCAAGACATTTGCGGATAACCAGGGCGTCGCGGATGTCGAGGCGGGCGGCATAATGGGCAAGGTCAACTGGGACGTCGGTTCCGGCACATTCACTTCCATAACCGCGTACCGAACTTCCGATTACCTGAACGCGGACGATATACCCGCCTGGAGCCTTTCCCTGGGAGTCATAGATGCCACGACTTTTGTCGACGAGAGCGCTGATCAGTTCAGCCAGGAGTTTCGTTTCGCCGGAACAGGCATGGACAATCGACTGAACTGGGTTGCTGGTGTTTACTATTTAACGGAAGACGTTGAGCGGCAGGAAAATTCCGAAGTTGCAGTTCCGGGTGTCGCCGCAACATCGCAAAGCTTCCAGGACAATACCACCGACAGCATCAGCGCATTCGGGGACTTTACCTACGACTTCAATGACAGATTCAGCGCCGTTGTCGGTGCTCGATACACCTCAGAAGACAAGAACATTCGACAGGTTGGCATTCCTCCGGTCGCTTTCCCGCACACCATCAATGAACCTTATGACATAACGGCGAGTAAGAGTTGGAATGCGTTTACGCCGCGTGTTGTGCTGCAGTGGCAGGCCAGTGATGAACTGTTTTTCTATGGCAGCTATGCGGAAGGCTTCAAGAGTGGCGGATTCGAAGGGACGGCGTCATCCGAAATTGCAGCCCGGACACCGTTCAATCAGGAAGAAGCCAAAGCTTTTGAGATTGGCGCAAAAATGGAATTACTGAACGATCGATTGCGCCTGAATGTCGCCGGATTTACGACCGATTACACGGATTTGCAGGTCCTGGTGCGCAAACCGGCGTTTCCGGGCGACCCGCTCGGCGTTGTCATTACCGAAAACGCGGCCGATGCGACGAGCAATGGCCTGGAAATCGAATTCGACGCAATTCTTTCCGAGAACTTCGAGGTTTCCGGCAGCTACACTTACCTGGATGCGACCTACGACAGGTACCTGGAACCCAACGGTATAGACAATGCCGGCAATCGCCTCAGAAATGCGCCGGAAAATGCGGTCAATCTCGTCGCCAAATACACGAAAGATCTCGCCGGCGGCGCCCAGATCAGTGTTCGTTATGATTTCTTTCACTCGGACGAGGCTTTCCAGGATCCGCGTGAAGAACCGGGGGCGGCAAAACCGGCATACGATCTGTCGAATCTGCGTGTGAGTTACACGCCGGCTAACGGTGACTGGGAATTTGCGGTGTGGGGCAGGAATCTTTTCGATGAGGAATATCTCACGCATAACTTCCCGCTACAGCCGTTTGGCAATCCGGGAACGGCCGGAGCGCCGCTAACCTATGGCGTTTCCGCGTTGTATAATTTCGGGCAATAGCGCCGCATAACCAAAGGCACGGCAGTCCGCCCGTTCGGATTGCCGTGCTCGTGCGATTCTTACAAACATTATGAAACCGATTCGCTTTTGCCTGCTCCTGGTGCTCTGTCTTGCCGGTTCCTGCAGCGAACAGGGCCCGGCACCGAAAACAACCGCATCTGAAGCCGCAGACACCATTTTCGTTGGCGACAACGTTTTAACGATGGATGAGAATCTCGCCGACACCAACGGTGTCGCAATTCGCGGAGAAAAAATCGTCGCGGTAGGAAGTCGGGACGCCGTCATGGCGCTGCGTGGCCCTGAGACCCGGGTAGTTGAACTCGGCGAGCATGCGCTTCTGCCCGGTTTTATCGATGCGCATGGGCATTTTACCTTTGCGGCGCGCTTTATGGATTTCATCAACGTGTCGTCTCCACCGGTTGGCCGGGCAGAAACGATCGGCGATATCGTCAGGATTCTGGCCGATGACGTAGAAAGAAATCCGGTCGGCGAGAGTGATTGGATCGTCGGTTACGGCTACGACGACTCGCTGCTGGCGGAGAACCGTCACCCGACGCGAGACGACCTGGATCGGGTGACCACTGATCATCCGATTGTGCTGATGCATGTTTCCGGTCACCTGGCGGCCGCGAACTCAAAAACGCTTGCCTTAAGCGGGATCAATGCCGACAGCGACGACCCGCCAGGTGGTGTAATACGGCGACGACCGGACAGCCGTGAACCCAATGGCGTTCTCGAAGAATCTGCCGCATCGCGGCTATTGCTCGAGCGCATCGGCGGGATTGCCGACGACACCCTTGAGGCCCTCGCCCGAAAAGCGACCCGGTATTACGCGAGTTACGGGATAACGACCGTGCAGGACGGCGCGATTAGCCCCGATGACCTGGAAAGGTTACGGGCTGCCGCGCGACGCGAGCCGTTTGCGGTCGATATCGGCGCCTATGTCTACGTCACGTTGCTAACGCAAGAGGGGTTCGAGGATCTTACGCCCGATGCGGAATACAACGGCGGTATCCGGCTCGCTGGTGCGAAATTCAGCCTCGACGGTTCGCCGCAGGGGCGCACCGCCTGGCTCACAGAGCCTTACGCGGAGGTTCCGCCAGGCGCCGAACCCGATTACGTCGCCTACCCTACGATGGAGCCTTCCTATTACAAGGAAAGAGTCGCCCAATTGATAAAGCGAAACGTACCTGTGCTGGTGCACGCAAACGGCGATGCCGCGATAGACCTGATGATGGATGGAGTCGCCGCCGCGCTGGAGGATGGAAAAGTTCCTGATCATCGTTCGGTTATCGTCCACGCACAACTCATGCGGGAAGACCAGGTGGAGCGCGCGAGGAAGCTACGTGTTGTACCGTCATTCTTTTCCGCACACACATTTTTCTGGGGCGACTGGCATCGGCGAAGTTTTGGCGAAGCGCGAGCGCAAAACATCAGCCCTACGCGTTGGGCTATCGACAAGGGCGTAGACTTCACAGTGCACAATGACACGCCGATCGTCCCCCCGGACATGATGCGCCTGCTATGGGCAACGGTAAATCGCACTACAAGGAGCGATCATATAATCGGGCCGCAGCAGCGTCTCACAGTAATGGAAGCTCTTCATGCTATGACGCTTGGTGGCGCGTATCAGTATTTCGAAGAGGACTCGAAAGGTTCTATTACGGTCGGAAAACAGGCCGACCTCGTTATTCTTGCAGAAAATCCATTAACCGTAGAACCAAAACGACTCAAAGACATCGCTGTCCTGGAAACGTTCTCACGCGGGCGTTCCGTTTGTTGTGACTAACATCCAGGTAGCCGTATGCGGCGTTCATCCGAACGCGTTTACGCCCGTCAATTCCTTGCCGACGATTAGTTGATGAATCGTCTCGGTTCCTTCGTAGGTGATCACGCTTTCCAGGTTCAGCATGTGTCGAATGGGCACGTATTCAGCGCTGATGCCGGCACCGCCGAGTATGTCGCGAGCGTCGCGAGCGATATCCAGCGCCGCACGACAGTTGTTCCACTTCGCGAGCGATACCTGCGCCGGCTGCAGGTCGCCCTTGTCCTTGATGCGGCCAAGTCGCAATGAAAGCAGCTGTGCCGTTGTTATGCGGCGGCTCATGTCGGCAAGGCGAATCTGCATGGATTGCGTGTGCGAAACAGGGTGCTTAAATAGAACACGTTCCTGCGAATACTTCAGCGCCTCGTCGAGGCAGGCCTGCGCCGCACCGATGACACCCCAGGTGATTCCGTATCGAGCCTGCGTGAGACAGCTGAGCGGGCCCCGCATGCTGGACACGCCGGGCAGGACGTTGGCATCGGGAACGCGAACGTCATTGAAGAACAGCGCACCCGTTACCGACGCGCGCAGTGAAAATTTGTTCTCGATTTCCTGGGTTTCGAAGCCCGGCATGTCCTTCTCGAGAATGAAGCCCTTGACGCCTTCGTCGGTCATCGCCCAGACGACGGCCGCGTCCGCGATCGTCGCGTTGGTGATCCACATCTTTGCGCCATTCAGCACCCAGTCGCCGCCGTCGCGTTTTGCGTGCGTCTTCATGTTGCCGGGGTCCGAGCCTCCCTGCGGCTCGGTAAGGCCAAAGCAACCGATCGCTTCGCCGCGTGCCATCGCCGGCAGCCATCGCTGCTTCTGTTCCTCGGAACCATAGGCGTGTATTGGAAACATGACGAGGCTGCTTTGCACCGATACGAAACTTCTCAACGCGCTGTCGCCACGTTCCAGCTCCTGGCAGATCAGCCCGTAGCTGACGCCGTTGAGGCCGGCGCAATCATAGCCGTCGATCGAAGTGCCGAGCAGACCCAGCTCCGCAACTTCACCGATCAGGTGGCTGGGGAAGTGGTGTTGTTCGAAGGCTTCCCGCATCAGGGGGATGACTTTTTCGTCGACGTAGCGTCCGACGGTGTCCTTAACCATGATCTCGTCTTCGGAGAGCTCCGAGCGAATATCGTAGAGGTCGAGTGGATCGAGGTGTTGCGCGCTCACGGCGGGTTTCCTTGGGTTAACGGGGCGTTGATTCTAGACCAAGCGAGGCCTGTTCACACTAGCCCTACTTTACCGTGACACGGCGTTAATAAGGGATACCAAGGCGCCGGTAGATGACCGACAGCAGCCACGCGGGCCCGATCATCATGAGCTGCAGATCCTGCAGCAAGGCCCGGATCTGGCCGGGGCCCCGGCGGCCAAGCCACAGGCCCACGGTACCAGCGACCAGCAAGCCGATGGATACGCCCTGTGCCGGGAATTGTGAGCCGGAAAGCCAGAGTTGCAGGCTGGCGAGGCCCAGCATGAACGGCAGCATGCCGATCGCGATGGACAGGGAAATGATGAAATAGTAGATCGTCGCGGCGATCAGAAAAGCGCTGCCCCAGTTCAGGAACGGCGATATCTCGTAGAATTCGACGGGGATCGGCAGGGACCAGAGTAGTCCCACGGTACCTATGACCACCATCGGAACGGCTGCCCAGTAAACGACAGGATTGCCCAGGTTGGTGTGGTTTGCCTCGTAGCGCGCTAGCCAGCTGTCGGTTTCGCTCATTTGAGTTCCTGGCAGACAGCCCCGTATTCTACACGTACAATCAGGCGCCTGTGACGCAGGCCACAATCCTGACATTTTCCCGGGCCCCGCTGAACATAAGGCTAGAAGTTAAGCCCCGGTTCAGGCACCGTGCGCCTACAATGCACCGATTTCTACTGCCAGCAAGAGGAAAAACCATGACAAACACGTCTCCGAAATTCGTTCTCGCACTGACGCTGTTCGCCGTCTTTGTGACAGGCTGCGAAACGCTGGACCCTTATACTCGCGAAGAGAAGACCAGCAAGGCGACAAAAGGCGCACTGATTGGTGCAGCAGCCGGCGCGGTCGTCGGCCTGATCTCAGGTGATGACGCGGTCGAGCGCAGGCAGCGTGCTCTGATTGGCGCAGGTGTCGGCGCGCTCGCCGGCGGCGCAATCGGAAACTACCAGGATCGCCAGGAAGCCAAGCTGCGCGCGGAGCTGGAAGGCACCGGTGTCAGCGTCACGCGCATCGGCGACAACATTACGCTCAACATGCCCGGGAACGTGACGTTCGCGACGAACAGTTCGGACCTGAGCCCGGCATTTTTCAACGTACTGAATTCCGTTGCCAAAGTCATGAAGGAGTTCAACCAGACCGTGGTTGAAGTGGCAGGGCACACGGACAGCACCGGATCCGACAGCTACAACCAGAGTCTGTCCGAGCGCCGTGCCGCATCGGTCTCGACCTACCTGTCGGGCCAGGGTGTCAATTCCGAGCGCCTGATTACGGTCGGCATGGGTGAGCAGCGACCGGTTGCGGACAACAGCACGGATGCGGGACGCCAGGCTAATCGCCGTGTCGAAATCACGATGGTACCGATCACGGCCGGCTAATGTAGTTTGGCGCGAGTATCTGCGGTTCCTGAATCGCCACGAGCAGACAGGACAGCAGAGCGGCGCAAGCAACACGCAGAACGCGGCGGCCAGGGATGGTTTGCCGCGTTTTTTGTGGCACGCTGTATTGCAAGGGCCCCCGTACAAGAACAGAAAATCAGGAGGGCGTAGCTTGAGCAATCGTTTTGGCAAGGCTGATACTGGTACCTGGATCGAGGCCCGGGGCGTCGTGGTACGGCTGTTGTCGAACGACAATGACGGTTCACGACACCAGCGTTTTATCCTCGATATCGGTAACCGTGAAACGCTGTTGATCGCCCACAATATCGATCTTGCGGAACGAGTGCCGGTCGGCCTCGGTGATCGTGTACGCTTTCGCGGCATGTATGAATGGAACGATCTGGGCGGTCTTGTGCACTGGACCCACCACGATCCCCTGGGTATCGAAGAAGGCGGCTTTGTTCGCTACCGGCGGCGGGTCTATCGATAGCGCGCCGCCAGACGAATATCCGGGCCAGGGATTGCGGGCCGACGCTCTCGGTCCGATTTGCAGGCATAAAAAAAGGCCGCTCAGAGAGCGGCCTTTTGCTTAATACGTGAACCTGTATCAGGCCATCAGACAGCCATCGCGTTCCTGAGTTTCCGGATGGCATTCGACTCGAGCTGGCGAATACGTTCTGCGGAAATGTCGTACTCCGCGGCGAGTTCGTGCAGCGTCATCTTGTCGTCGGTTAGCCAGCGCTTCTCGAGAATTCGGCGGCTTCTTTCGTCAAGGATGTTCAACGCCGATGCCATGCGCGTCGTTGCGTCATTGTTCCAGTCGGCAGTTTCGACAAGCACGGCTGGGTCGGAGTCGGGACTCGGCAAGTATGCGGCCGGCGTGAAGTTACGATCGTCGTCGGCATCGGGTGTCGGGTCGAATATCGCGTCCCGCGAGTGCAGACGCTTTTCCATCTCCGTCACTTCCTTGGCACTGACGCCGAGATCGCTGGCAACAGCTTTGGTCTCGTCCGCCGACAGCCAGGCGAGACTCTTCTTCGCCTTGCGAAGATTGAAGAACAGCTTGCGCTGCGCTTTGGTCGTCGCAACTTTCACGATGCGCCAGTTCTTCAGGACGAACTCGTGTATCTCTGCACGAATCCAGTGCACAGCAAATGAGACGAGGCGCACGTCGTAAGCAGGATCGAAGCGTTTGACCGCCTTCATGAGCCCGACATTGCCTTCCTGAATGAGGTCGTTAAGGGGCAGACCGTAGCCGGTGTAGCCCTTGGCGATATGAACAACAAATCGCAGATGCGCCATAACCAGGTCGCGCGCGGCCTCGAGATCTTCATGCTCGCGGAAGCGATTGGCCAGCGCCTGTTCGTCTTCCTTGGACAGCACGGGAATCGTCCCGACGGCCTGAATGTAGGCATCAAGGCTGCCTACCGGTCCTGCCAGAACGAGGTCGTGATTAAATTTCGCAATAGCGTCTGTCATGTACTCCCTCCATGTCGGGCGCAATATTAGCACTCGAACCATTAGAGTGCTAATAGCGAAACGGGTTCCCGCGTCGATAAATATTTATAAGCTTAAAAAACAATGAGTTATTATCTTTCGAGCGGCTGCGCTCGAAGCAGCGCGCAGCATTGCGGCCCCCTGCAAAAGCAGCCCTGAGGCCTCGCGTGCGAGCTTATTTGGGCTCAATACGCCTCATATGGCGGGCCGCCGTGACCCAGGATCCGATCAGCCCGAGGAAAATACCGGTACCGACGATGGCCCCGGCTTCCACGAGATCGAGGGAAGCAACGGCGATATTGCTCTGATACAGGCCCGCGAGCCGTGCGACCGGGCCGCTGAGCATGTAGAGCCCGTAATAGACGAGCGCCAGCGCCATAAGGCCGCCAAACAGCCCGTACCAGAACCCTGTCCACAGGAACGGCCTTCTTACGAAGGCATTGGTCGCACCGATAAGTTTTGTAACCTCGATTTCGTCGCGGCGATTCTCGATGTCCAGCCGAATCGTATTTCCGATGATGACCACGATGGCGATAGCCAGTAGCACCGCGCCAATGGCGATGGCCTGACGCACGATGTCCAGGATTGCATGGAAGCGCTGTACCCATTCCGTGTCGACCTGGACGTGATCCGTCTCCGGGAGGTTGCCGATTTCCTCCTGCAGCAGGACCAGCGAGGCGCTGGTGTTGCCGGGGCCCGGACGAACCACCAGCGTATGCGGCAGGGGGTTTTTCGGCAGCTGGTCGAGCGCCTCGCCGAAGCCCGATTGCTGTTTGAACTCCGCGAGCGCTTCATCGGCCGATATGAACTGAACCGTCTCGACGTCGGCGCGCTGCCCGATCAGGAAGCCCAGCGACCGTGCCTCTTCGATCGTCGTGTCCTGTTTCAGGAACACCGCGAAATCGAGCGCATTGTCCCAGCTGCCGCTGACCGTTCTTGCATTCTTGACGAGGAGGTTGATCGCCGCAGGCAGTGCCAGGGTCACGGCAATCACCAGCACTATCATCAGGCTCGAAAAGGGTTGCCGTGCGAGACGCCCGAGCGCACCGACAGCATTACTGGCGTGGCTCGTCCACCAGGTCGAGAGTACGCCGGAGGAACGTACCGGTGCGACCGCATCGGCGTGACGGGTTACAGCCACGGGTCAGCCTCTTGTTGCAGCCGCCCGTCTTCCAGCTCGATGCGGCGACAGCCCAGCCGGTCGATCAGGCTGATGTCGTGGCTTGCGATCAACAGCGTAACGCCCACTTCATTGAAGCGGCGAAAAATACGCATTACTTCGAGCGACAGGTCAGGATCGAGGTTGCCGGTCGGCTCGTCGGCGATCAGAAGTTTCGGGCGCGTGACAATAGCGCGGGCGATACCGACACGCTGCTGTTCGCCGGCCGACAGAGTTTCCGGATTCTTTTTTTCCTTGTGTAACAAACCGACCTGGTCGAGCGCTGCACGTACGCGTCGTCCGGCATCCCGACGACTGACGCCGGCGATGATCAACGGCAATGCTACGTTGTCGAAAACGCGGCGGTCGTAAAGAAGCTTGTGATCCTGGAAGACCATGCCGATCTGACGCCGGTAGGCCGGAATCTTGCGACGTTTTACGCGCCTCGTGTTTTGCTGATCCACGATTACTTGTCCGCTGGTAGGCCGTTCGATCAGCGCTATGAGTCGCAGGAGAGTGCTCTTGCCGGCTCCGGAGTGGCCGGTGACAAACACCATTTCTCCCTTGTCCACGGCAAGATCCAGGCCCGACAGTGCTTCCTGTCCGCCCGGATAACGTTTTGTGACGTTCTCGAGTTGAATCATCGGATACGCTCAGTTTTCCGGGCCGCCGGTCGCGAGCAGTGCATCGACGAATTCGTCCGCCGAGAAGGGCTGCATGTCCTCGGCAGCCTCACCGATGCCGATATATCGAACGGGTACATTCAGTTTGTCGGCGATGGCCAGCAAAATTCCGCCCTTCGCGGTGCCGTCGAGTTTGGTCACCGTAATTCCCGTCAGGCCAAGCGCGGCGTGGAACTTCTCCGCCTGTACCAGAGCGTTCTGTCCCTGGCTGGCGTCGAGAACCAGCATGATTTCATGCGGTGCCGATTCGTCCCGGCGCGCGATGACGCGCTTTACCTTTGCCAGTTCGTCCATCAGGCCGGTCTGGCTCTGCAGTCGCCCTGCGGTGTCGGCGAGCAGGATGTCGATGCCGCGCGCACGCGCCGCCTGCCACGCGTCAAAGATAACGGCCGCCGGGTCCGCGCCGGCCTGCTGCGCTATGACCGGGACATCGTTGCGATCGCCCCAGGCCTGCAGCTGTTCAACCGCGGCGGCGCGAAAAGTGTCGCCCGCCGCCAGCATTACGGAGTAACCTTCGTCCTTGAATCGTCGCGCCATCTTGCCGATGGTGGTGGTCTTTCCCGCGCCATTGACGCCTACCATCAGTATCACGAACGGCCCCTCGGCTTGCGGAATGGTCAAGGGCTGCTCGACGGGTGCCAGGATCTCGCGCAATGAACTGCCGAGGCCGCTGCGCAGGGCTTCGATGTCCTTGAGTTCCTTGCGAGCGAGTCGTTTCTGCAGGTCCGATATGATGCGCTCGGTCGTTTCGACGCCAACGTCGGCCATGACGAGCAGCGCTTCGAGCTCTTCCAGAACGCTCTCGTCGATCTTGCCGCCGGGTGCGAGATTGGCGAGATCGTAGGTCAGCCAGCTGTCGCCGCGATTGAGGCGGGCGCGGAGTCGCTTTATGAAGCCTTCGCGCTTCTGGGGCTTTTCTTTCCTGGCAAACATGGATATACGTTAGCTGACCTTGAAACGCTTCCCGTACCAGGAAGACGATGCCGAAACGAAAAAAATCGAACCAAAGCCGGTCCGGACGGCTGCGTATTGTAGCGGGAAACTGGCGCAGTCGTCTGTTGGATATCGCCGATGTCCCGGGACTGCGGCCGACCTCGGAGCGTATTCGTGAAACCTTGTTCAACTGGCTGGCGCCGCGAATTGAGGGCGCGCGATGCCTGGATCTATTTGCCGGAACCGGCGCGCTCGGACTCGAGGCGCTGTCGCGTGGCGCGAAAAGTACCGTGTTTGTCGAAAATTCGCCGCGTGCTGTTGTTGCGCTGGCCGGAAATATCAAGCTGCTCGGTGCCGCGGGCGCGACCGTGAAGAATATGAGCGCCCTGCAATACCTGAGAACGGATCCAGTCGAGAAATTCGACCTCGTGTTTCTCGACCCCCCATTCGGCGCCGATCTGATGGACGAATTGTGTAGACTGCTGGAGGAGAGCAATGCGCTGGCCGATCCCTGCCTGGTCTATATCGAACAGCATCGTTGGGCAGCGGATGTATCGATGCCGCAGGGCTGGGCAATCGTAAAGAACAAGACGGCCGGCAATGTCCGTTATATGCTGGTCGAGCGAAAAAACTGACAGGGCTGGACTGATGACCGTTTCTGCAATGTATCCAGGGACATTCGATCCGATAACCTATGGGCATGAGGATCTCGTTCGCAGGGCGGCGCGTCTGTACGACAAGGTCATTGTGGCGATCGCGGCGAATCCGGGCTCCAAGTCAACCATGTTCACTTTCGAGGAGCGGGTGGAAATGGCCAGCGAGGCGCTGGAGGAGATAGAGAATGTCGAGGTTACGGGCTACGAAGGTCTCACTGTCGATTTCGCGCGTGAACACAATCTCGCTGTAATCATTCGCGGGCTGCGTGCCGTCTCCGACTTCGAGTACGAATTTCAACTCGCCAACATGAACAGGCACCTCACCCAGGATGTCGAGACCGTATTCCTGACGCCGACTGAAAAATACACGTTCATTTCATCCAGTCTCGTCCGCGAAGTGGCGGCGCTGGGTGGGGATGTGTCCGAATTTGTCTCACCGAAGGTGAAGAAGGCGCTGCTTTCGCGTCGCGGCAAGGGGCCTTGAGAGGCGTTGAGACGGCAAGCGGCCTGGCGGCCGCCGCTGCGCTTCGCGGCCTGGGGCCGCTCCTACGGGTGGTGCGAATTGTCCACGGGCGGGACCGTCCGACGGGTGGTGCGAATTGTCCGTGCGCGGGACCGTCCGACGGGTGGTGCGAATTGTCCGTGCGCGGGACCGTCCGACGGGTGGTGCGAATTGTCCGCGCGGGGCGCTCCTGCAACAGGTAGTTCGAAATTCCCGCTAGGTCTGGCAGCGCTTGCAGTAGTAGGTCGAGCGCTGTCCCTGAACGATTGCGCTGATCGGCGTCGTGCAGCGCCGGCAGGGTTCGCCTTCACGGCCGTAGACTTCGAGCTGCTGTTGAAAGTAGCCCGCCTCGCCGTTGCCGCCATAGAAGTCCCTCAAGGTCGTACCGCCGGCCCGGATGGCCTTGCCCAGCACGTCTTTTATGGCGCCCGCAAAGGCATCGTAGCGATGCCTGGCTATGCGGCCGGCGGCGCGTCGGGGATTGATGCCGGCCAGAAACAGTGACTCGCTGGCGTAGATGTTGCCAACGCCAACGACGATGTGTGCGTTCATGACGAACTGCTTGACGCTCACTTTTCGACGGCGGGACATGCGCCACAGATGCCCACCGTCGAAAACGTCGGCGAGCGGCTCCGGACCGAGATCTTTCAACAATCGATGCGTCGACGGATCCCGACTCCAGTGCAGCGACCCGAATCGCCGCGGATCCCGGAAGCGCAGCATCAGGCCGCTGTCCAGTTCGATATCGACGTGATCATGAATACCGGCGGGTGTGTCCGTATCGAAAATACAGACGCTGCCCGACATCCCGAGATGCAGTATGGCGGAACCATTTTGCGTATTGATGAGCAGGTATTTCGCGCGACGACCAACCGAGTTGATTGTCTGACCGGGCAGGTTCCGGTCGACAGCCCTGGAGACGGGCCAGCGAAGGCGGCGTTCACGGATCACCAGCCGTTCGATCGTCGCGCCGACGACGTGCGGCGTTATGCCCCGGCGGCTGGTTTCGACTTCCGGCAGTTCAGGCATACATATTTACGAAGAAAGGGTGGGGAATGACCAGAGCTTCCCATGCTGTCGGGTCGCTGTCACGTCGAAAAAAAAGACCCGCTCGAAGCGGGCCTTTTCCTGATGTTCGATGCGAGAGTTGCGTCTCGCCTGATTGCGATCGGCCTGCTACTTGATCTTCGATTCCTTGTAGATCACGTGCTTGCGGATCGTCGGGTCGTACTTCTTCGTCTCCAGCTTTTCAGGGTGGAGTTTCTTGTTCTTGGTGGCCGTGTAGTAATGGCCGGTGCCGGCGCTCGATACCAGCTTGATCTTGTCGCGATTGCTCTTTGCCATGACTGAATCCTCCGTCGCTAGACGCGCTGACCGCTGGCACGAAGATCGGCGAGAACCTTTTCGATGCCATGCTTGTCGATGATGCGAATGCCCTTGTGAGAGATGCGCAGACGCACGAAACGCTTCTCGGATTCGACCCAAAAGCGCTTGTTCTGCAAATTCGGCAGAAAGCGACGACGTGTCCTGTTGTTGGCGTGGGAAACGTTGTTGCCGCTCTGCGGCCGCTTCCCAGTTACCTGGCAAATCCTCGACATGATGTTAAGTCTCTGATTTTTCTGAAAGTTGCCCGCGCGTGGCGGGCAGAGAGCGGAACTTTATACCAGTCTCCCGGTACCCCGTCAAGGCGACGCCGGCCTGCCGACGTGCCTGGCGGTGGCACGCGGAGATAACGGCCTAAAGGAGACCACGACGGGCCAGCGAGGTGGCCTGACCGTCGCCGATTATCAGGTGGTCCAGCAGGCGAATGTCGACCAGATCGAGCGCAGATTTCAGCCGCAGGGTAATGCGCTCATCCGCCTGGCTGGGCTCGGCGACACCGGACGGGTGATTGTGCGCCAGAATGACCGCGGCGGCGTTGACGGCCAGCGCCTCCTTGACGACCTCCCTGGGATACACCGAGGTCCCGTCGATGGTTCCACGGAACAGCTCGTCGAAACTCAAGACCCGGTGACGGTTGTCGAGAAACAGGCAACAGAACAGCTCGTGATCCAGATCGCGCATGCGCGCTTTCAGGAAGGCCTCGGTATCGGCCGGACTTCGAATCGTCTCGCCGATCGGCAACGACTCGGCGTAGTAGCGGCGGGCGATTTCGGGCAAAGCCCGCATGATGGCGAGCCGGGATCGCCCTATGCCGTGACTTGCCAGCAGCTCTGCCGGCTTGGCGTGCAGCAGTGCACGAAGGCTGCCGAAGCGATGCATGAGCCGGGAGGCGGCGTCGTCGGCTCTTGCCCTGCTGCCCCCGGCAGCGATCACCGTTGCCAGTAGCTCGACGTCGCTTTGTCCGGAGTTGCTCACTTTGCTCATCGGTGAACATTGCGGGACAGGGCAATGGCCATACAATCCCTCAAACTGGCCGGGATTGCTGCTTTTGCCGGGATGCCGTCACGACTTATACGAGACCGCTTCGAGTATCCCCTGTCATGCGGCACATGATGCGGGACACTGGAACTGGCGCACAGCCTCGGGCTAAGCTCGGGCATCCAGCCACGAACAAGAGTCGTCAAGTGAATATCGTCCTCGGCATTACGGGTGGCATTGCCGCATACAAGGCGCCTGACCTGGTGAGGCGCCTGCGCGAACGCGGTGCCGAGGTGCAAATCGTCATGACGGCTTCGGCGGAGGAGTTTGTGACGGCCACGGCGCTGCAGGCCGTGTCGGGCCGGCAGGTTCGGTCGAATCTCTGGGACAAGGAAGCCGAAGCCGCGATGAGTCACATAGAGCTGGCCCGATGGGCTGACATTATCCTGGTCGCGCCCGCGACCGCCGAAGTCATGGCCCGGATTGTCAGCGGCGCGGCGCCCGACCTGCTCACGACCATATGCCTGGCAACCGAAGCGCCAATTGCGCTGGCGCCGGCAATGAACCACGTCATGTGGAACAACCCGGCCACGCAGGCGAATCGCGAGCTGCTGGAAAAGCGCGGTATTCATATTCTTGGGCCCGATACCGGCTCGCAGGCCTGCGGCGAAACCGGGGCCGGGCGCATGCTGGACCCCGACCTGATCGCTGCAACCGTTTGCGGTCTGAGCGTCGGTAAGGGCGACGGCTCGCTGGAAGAACGCAAGGTCGTCGTAACCGCGGGCCCGACGCGCGAGGCGATAGACCCGGTTCGCTATATCAGCAATCGCAGCTCCGGAAAAATGGGCTACGCCATCGCGCGCGCCGCCGCGGCACAGGGTGCGGATGTCGTGCTGATCAGCGGACCGGTGAACCTGGCGCCACCCCCGGGCGTGCAGCTCGTGCCGGTGACCACGGCACAGGAAATGTTCGATGCGACGCATGCCCGGATCGCCGATGCGGACATATTCATCGCTGCGGCCGCGGTCGCGGACTATCGGCCGCGGCGCGCGGCGCAGCAAAAGATCAAGAAAAGCGATGAGGCGATCAGTCTCGAACTCGTCCGCTGTCCCGACATCCTTGCTTCGGTTGCCGCACTGCAGGATGCACCGTTCACCGTGGGCTTCGCCGCCGAAACCGAAGACCTGGTCGGGCACGCGCGGCTGAAGCTTGAAAAGAAGAAGCTCGACATGATCATCGCGAATCGAGTCGGCGATGATCACGGCTTCGACACCGACGACAATGCCGTGACCGTGCTGTGGCCTAACGGCAAACAGGCTTTTCCGAGGGCTGCCAAGTCGGACCTCGCACGCGGCCTGATTGATCTCGTCGCCCAACGCTTCCATGCTGCCCGCGGCTCAAACACCGAGCCTCGGCTGACGGTCATATCCAGCCTAGACTGAAGGACACCAGAGCTTGCGATCCATCGAACTCAAGATTCTTGACGCCCGTGTTGGCGACTCCATACCGCTCCCGCACTACGCTACGGGAGGATCGGCCGGGCTGGACATGCGCGCCTGCATCGACGAGGCCATCGTCGTGGCCCCCGGCGAAACGGTGCTGGTGCCGACGGGTATTGCGATTCACGTTGCAGACCCGGGCCTGGCCGCTGTCCTGTTGCCGCGCTCCGGACTCGGCCACAAGCACGGACTGGTGCTCGGCAACCTGACCGGCCTGATCGACTCCGACTACCAGGGCCAGGTATTCATCTCATGCTGGAATCGCGGCTCGAAAAGCTACCAAGTACAACCGGCGGAGCGCATCGCGCAAATGGTCTTCGTTCCTGTGGAACAGGTAGAGTTCAGGGTTGTCGACGAGTTCGAACAAAGCGACCGCGGCGCGGGCGGCTTCGGCCACTCGGGTACTGGCTAAGGCTAGTTGATTCCGCGCAGCATCTTGAACCGATCGATGTCACCGGCGAATCGCGCAATGATCTGTTTCTCGTCAGACTTGAACTTCTCGAGATTGCGTTCGTGCCGCTGAATAATCTCTTTTGTCTTGCGAAGCTCATCGGCGAGATCGTCGTCGATCATGGGGGCGTCGGGGTCTTCACTATACGGCTGAAAATTCGCGGCATCGGCCCGGAGTTTTTCGAGGCGCCGATCGAGATTGCGTAAATACAGTTCGGTAACCCGCGCCTGCGCCTGAAAAAGCTCGACGCGTCGATCGCGGTGCATGAGGATTTCCTCGACCGAGAGGTAGGTCGCAAGCAACGCCTGGTCGGCACGACGCTGCAGTTCGATTTTCTGAATGCGTTCCTGCTCGATGCGTTCCGCCTCGAGTTGCTCGGGCGTCTTCTTGCCTTCCAGGTGATCGACGGCTACGCCGTAATCATTGACCACCTCTTTGGGCAGATCGCGGTATTCCGCGGGGATGCTGTCCCCGTAATGTACGACGCCGTCCTTATCCACCCACTTGAAGTGTGTACTGCCCCCCGTCTGGCCACCGGCAGCGAATACGGCTGGCGCCAGCAGCAGGAACACGTAGATCAGGTTCAGTTTTCGCATAATCCAAATATGCCAGCAAATTCAAATTCGGGACCGGGACTGGTTCTCGTTATTGCACGATAATATGGTGAACGGATTCTGTAAACCGTCGATTGAGTCAAAAATTTCAGCAACTTACGATATAACACCGTACTGCTTACGATAACTTAGAACGGGCTCGAGATATTGTTCATATTCGCTTGATTCCTCCAGAATATCGATCAAATCGTCGAGCTGAACGATGCTGATAACCGGGATGCCGAGCGACTCCTTTAGTTCCTGAACCGCCGAAAACGGCCCCTGCCCGCGCTCCTGTCGGTCGAGTGAAATGACCAGTCCGGCAACCTGCGCGCCGGCCAGCGAGATAATCCGGTAAGCCTCTCTCACCGCCGTGCCGGCGGTAATGACGTCATCGATAATGAGCACATCACCGGATAGCGGCGCACCTACGACGCTGCCGCCTTCGCCGTGTGCCTTGGCCTCCTTGCGATTAAACGAGTAGGGGACATCGATGTCGTGATGTTCGGCGAGCGAGGCCGCCGCCAATGCCGCCAGCGGTATGCCCTTGTAGGCCGGCCCGAACAGCATGTCGAAGTGCACGCGAGATTCCGCGATTGCCGAGGCGTAGAAACGGCCCAGTTTTGCCGCGGCGTAACCGGTATTGAAAAGGCCGGCGTTAAAAAAGTAGGGGCTGACTCGCCCGGACTTCAGCGTAAATTCGCCGAATCGCAGTACGCCGAGTTCCAGTGCCAGTTCGATGAATTCCCGCTTGTATCCACGCATCTGTATGGTCTTCTGTATTATGGCCGCGACCCGATGAAGTATGACACAGGAGACCGGTCTTGTTTCGCGTTATCAGCCTCAATGCCAACGGCATCCGCGCCGCCGCCCGCAAGGGGTTTTTCGAATGGATGGCAGCACAGGATGCCGACGTTGTCTGTGTGCAGGAGACCAAGGCGCAGGTACATCAACTGAGGGGCGATGTCTTTTCGCCCGAGGGCTATTACTGCTACTACGAAGATGCCGAGAAGAAAGGCTATAGTGGAACTGCCGTCTACACGCGACACAAGCCGAAGCGAATCGTGCGCGGCTACGGCGATCCGGAATTCGATGCGGAGGGTCGTTACCTCGAGGTGCAGCTCGAAGGTATCAACGTCGTGTCGCTGTACCTGCCTTCAGGGTCCTCGAGCGAGGAGCGGCAGGCCGCGAAGTACCGCTGCATGGAGACCTTTACGAAACACTTGAGGAAGCTGCCGCGGAAGCGTTCCGAGTACGTAATTTGTGGCGACTGGAATATCGCGCACAAGGAAACAGACCTGAAAAACTGGCGAGCCAACCGGAAGAATTCGGGATTCCTGCCCGAGGAGCGGGCCTGGATGGACGCCGTATTCGGTGAATACCGATTCACCGACGCCTTTCGTACGCTCGAGCAGGAACCGGACCAGTACACCTGGTGGTCGAATCGCGGGCGGGCCTGGGACAACAACGTGGGTTGGCGTATCGACTACCAGGTCGTCACGCCGGGCCTGAGGGACAAGGTGCTGCGCAGCGACATCTACCGGGAACAACGCTTCTCCGATCACGCGCCGCTGATCATGGATTACGACTGGATTCATGGCGACTGACGCTGCTCCCGATCGCTCTGCCCGGGAGACCCTCCAGGAAGCGATCCTCAACCGGCGCATGCTGATTTGCGTGTTCACGGGATTCACGTCCGGACTGCCGCTGTACGTCCTGTTCCAGCTCGTTCCCGGCTGGCTGCGCGTAGAAGGTGTGGGGCTCGCCGAGATCGGCTTTTTCGCGCTCGTGCAGTTTCCGTACACCTGGAAGTTTCTGTGGTCACCGGCCATGGACCGCTTCACGCTGCCGTTTCTCGGCCATCGGCGCGGCTGGATGCTCGTGACGCAGGTGGCCCTGCTCGTCTCGATGGCGGTGTTGGGTTTCATCAAGCCGGATCTTTCGCTATGGACGGTGGCCTACCTGTCGGTCGCCATCGCATTCTTCAGCGCGAGCCAGGACATCGTGCTGGATGCGTTCCGACGTGAACTGCTGCCCGATGTGGAACTCGGCCTGGGCAATTCCGTACACGTGCAGGCGTATCGCCTGTCCGGACTCGTGCCAGGCGCACTGGGGTTTATTCTTGCGGATCATTTCGAATGGCACATCGTGTTCGTCATCATCGCGCTGTTCATGCTCGTCGGCATCGTCATGACGCTCGTGATCGATGAGGCTATCGCCGAGCCGACGCCGCCGAAAACGCTGCGCGACGCCATTATCGAACCGTTCCGGGACTTTATTGGTCGCGCCGGCCTCGGCTCCGCGCTGATGGTTCTCGCATTCCTTTTTCTTTACAAGCTTGGCGACAACATGGCGACTGCCCTGCAGTCTCCCTTTTTTATCGACGTCGGATTTACGCTCACGCAGATCGGCGCGATCGCAAAAACGGCCGGACTGATGGCGGCCATCGCGGGCGGCCTGATCGGCGGCCTGATCATGGTCAAGTTGCCGATCAATCGTGCCCTCTGGCTGTTCGGCGTCGTGCAGATCGTGAGTATCCTCGGCTTCGCCTTGCTGTCTGAGATAGGTGCCAATCCATGGATGCTGGGAATTGCGGTGGCGTTCGAATACCTGGGTGTAGGCCTGGGTTCGGCGGCGCTGATCGCATTCATGGCGCGAACCAGCAACCCGGCGTTTGCCGCGACGCAACTTGCCCTGTTTACGGCACTCGCCTCCGTGCCCAGGGTGTTCGCGAATTCAGTGACCGGCGTCATCGTGGAGCAGGTCGGCTGGACGCCCTTCTTTATTCTGTGCACGGTGCTGGCGCTGCCCGGAATGCTGCTGCTGATCAAGGTGGCGCCCTGGCATGAGACGGGGACATGAGCGCATCGGAACAGGAAATCGCCGTCGGAGCGTTAAGCGATCTGGAAGACCCGGGCTGCCGGGAGTTTCAGATCGGCGATGGCGACTGGCCGTTTCGGGGATTCGTCGTTCGACAGGGCGATAGTATTTTCGCGTACCAGAATTACTGCGCTCACGTCGGTCATCCTCTGAACTGGTCGCCCGACAAGTTCCTGACCAGGGACAAGTCCGCCATTATTTGCGCGTCGCATGGCGCGACCTACGACATCGAAACCGGGCGCTGCTTCGCGGGACCGGGATCCGGCGGTTCGCTGCGAAAAGTCGACGCCTCGGTTCGTGACGGTATTATTTACGTCAGCGGTCCGACAAGCATGTGACCCGCACAGGATTCGGAGGGACTATGAACATGACGTTTCGTTTCATGTCGATCGGCGCCGCCGCGCTGATGTTCTGTGGCTGCAACCCGAACGGCGATAGTGTGGACGACGCGAGCGTCGCTCACTCGGACGCCGATACGGTGCAGGTTTCCGTTACCGTGCCGGAGAATACGCCAACGCTTTATATAACCGGAAACATCGAGGAACTCGGGCCCTGGGATCCCATGGCGCTCGCCATGTCCGGCGAAGGTCGGAGTCGCGCGGTGGCAATCAGCGTGCCGCGGGGACACGAATTCGAATACAAATTCACGCTCGGCAGCTGGGAGCGCGAGGCGGTCGGCGAATCGGGACAGGTCTTGCCGAACTACCGGCTTGCCGCGCGAGACAATAGAAAGGTCGTCCATGAGCTCACGGCATTCAAGCAGGATCCCGCTGTTTACATGGCTGACTGGAAGAACTCGGGCGTATTGGGAACGCTGGTGTACTGGCCGGACGTGGCTTCGGAATTCCTGTCCGAAACCCGGCACGTCGAGATCTGGCTGCCGCCGGGCTACGATGAAAATAGAAACCGGCGTTACCGCGTCATTTACATGTCCGACGGCCAGAACCTGTTTGATCCGCGCATCGCGAACACCGGTATCGATTGGGGCGTCGACGAAGCGATGGTGCGTGGCGCTGAGTTCGGCCTGTTTGATCCGGCGATCGTCGTCGCGACGTGGAGTACTTCAGAGCGCACGCTCGAGTACTCGCCGTGGCACGATGCGCCGAAGTATGCGCGCTTTCTTATCGAAGAGCTCATGCCGCGAGTCAACGCGCAGTTCCGTACGCTGACAGATAGCAAGGATACCTTCGCGATGGGCTCGTCGATGGGCGGGCTGCTGTCTTATTACCTGGTCAAGGAACACCCCGAGGCGTTTTCCGCCTGCGGCTGCGTCTCGACGCACTTCCCGCTCGCCGAGGCCTGGTTTGCCCGCGGCGCGGCTGCGGATTCGGGCGATGCCGATGAAACGCCTTACGTCGTCAGGGACATTGCCGCCGGCGATACCCTGCCGGAAGCGGCGCGAGTGTTCTTCGACTACGGCACCGAGGGCCTCGACGCGCAATATGAGCCGGTACACGGGGTCGTACGGGACTGGCTGCTGGAGCAGGGAAGGAAGGACGGCGAGGACTTCCTGATACGGGCGTACCAGGGCGCCGATCACAATGAGGCTGCGTGGCGCGCGCGACTGGGTGACCAGCTGCAGTGGCTGCTCGGCAATTCGGCGCAGTAAGCGAGCGGAGATTCACGGGGATTCAGGCCTTCACGTAGCGCCAGTCGACAATACGGTGTCCTTTTCGAAGGCCCCGTTTTTCGAACTTGGTGCCCGGACGATCCAGCGGCTCGTCGCCGTCATGTTCGCGGCGCTCGCCGGGGCGAAAGAGCGTACTCGCGTCCAGCAATTCATCGATATGCTCGGCGTAGTTCGCCCAGTCGGTCGCGATATGCAGCGTGCCGCCTGCCGCCAGCCGGCTGTGCAGCAACTCGAGAAATGCGGGCTGGAGGATGCGACGTTTGTGATGCCGCTTCTTCGGCCAGGGATCCGGAAAGTAGAGATTGATGCGCTGCAGGGAAGCGGCAGGCACCTGGTCTCTCAAGACTTCCACCGCATCGTGGGCGATGAGTTTCAGGTTGCCAATCCCGGCATCCGCGGCTTTCAACAGGCAATGGCCGACACCGGGTTCGTGCACCTCGATGCCGATGAAGTTGAACTCGGGATGTTCAAGCGCCTGCGCCAGCAGCGACTCGCCGTTGCCGAATCCGATCTCCAGCACCACCGGCGCCGCGCGGCCGAACAGCGCATCGAAGTCCAGCGGGCACGCGGCAAACTCCACGCCGTAATCGGGCCAGAGTTCCTGCAGTGCGCGCTGTTGCGGCGGTGTCAGCCGCCCTGCCCGGCGCACGAAGCTGCGAATGCTACGATGCGGGCGATTCTCGGATTCTGATTGCATGGGCGCATTCTATGCGCTCTGCCGGATTGGTGTCTCGAACAGTCGACTCGTCCCCGGGTTCAATCAGTTGCCGCGGAAGTTGTACGTCACCTCCGCGCCGTACACGCGCCCTTTCGCCAGCGGCGAGAAAGTGCCGCCGGTCGGCACGCCGCCGATGTTGTTCGGCAGTTGCGTATCGCCACCGTGCTTGACTTCGTCAAGAAGGTTGCGGCCATACAGCGAGAATACCCATCGCTCGTCGTTGGTGAAAAAGTCGAGGCCGGCATCCAGGATTTGCTGCTCGGTGATGAAGCCCAGGTTGTTGTCGGTATAGGCGGATTTGTCACGGTAGGCGTAATTAATGCGTGAGGCGAGATAACCGCGGTCGCCGATGTTCAGGTCGTGTGTAAAGCCGAGGCTCCAGGTGAGATCCGCCGCGCGCGGCAGGTCCAGCGCTTTGTCGGTTCCGTCGACCACGCCATCCCCGTTCAGGTCGAATGAGACCTTGTCGTAGCTCGAATCGATCACGCCCAGGGAAGCCAGCAGCACGAAGTTGTCCGTCAGGCTGAAGGCGCCGTCGACTTCCATACCGGTGATGGTGGCGTCGGCCGTGTTTCGAATCAGCTGAATGACGCCGATAGGTCCCGGCAGGTTGATCTCGCGCTGCATGTCCTCGATGGTGTTATAGAACGCGGCGACATTGAGGCGCCCCCAGTCCTGTGTCGATTTGTAGCCGATCTCGAAACTGTCGACGGTCTCCTCGTCGAACGGGCCCGGAATATCCGCGGGATTGAAAGAAGTGTTTCGCAGGTTGTAGCCGCCGGACCTGACGCCCCGCGTCCAGTGACCATAAACGAGCTTCTCGTCGTCCAGCTGGTAGGTAGCGCCGATTTTCGGCGACAGGCTGTCCCAGTTCTCGTCGTTATCGACAAAGTCGAAGGGGCAGTCTTTGGTCGTTACGACGTTGCAGGGAAGACCGATATTCGCGCTGAGCGACGCGATGTTGGCATCCTTTTCCTCGTGCGTGAACCGGAGTCCGGTGTTCAGGGTCCATCGATCCGACAAATCATAGTCCACCGCAACGAACACCCCCACGGTCTGAACGTCATAGTCACCGCCGCCGTCGAACACAGCGGCGGGCGCAACGCCACCGGTCGCAATGCCGAGCAGGTTGCGTCGCTCATGGTAGTTGATCTCGTTGTCGAAATAATAAGCGCCGACCGTCACGTTGGCGCGATCCGCGAATTGCCCGTTATAGCGGAGCTCGTTGCTGATCTGTTCCGTAATCAGCCATGCGGGGGCGTGGAACAGCCAGACCGGCTGGGCGTCGATGTCCGCGTTGCTGGAACTGTCCGACTTACGCCAGCCGAAGATATTCGTGATCGTGCCATCGCCAAAACCGACATCGATATTCAGCTCGGCACTGACGAAGTCGGTCTGGACTTTCTGGAAGCCTCTTTCGTCGATCGACATGTCGAAACTGTCGCGATTGAAGTTGGCGAAGGCCCCGGGCACGCCGCTGCCATTGGTATGTGTCTGCGAGGCAGGACCGTCACCGTCGATGTCCGTATACTCGTAGCGCAGCACCAGCTCGGTGCGGTCGTTCGGCGTCCAGACAGCCACCGGGCGGATCATGGTCTGCGTGATGGCGCCGAAGTCGCTGCCGTCGAACTGGTTCTTGAACCAGCCATCGTCGTCGTTGTAGTAGGCGCTGAGCTTGATCGCAAACGAATCCGAGACCGGACCGCCGATGCTGCCCATCAGGTAGCGGTTGAGGCCGCCGTCGCCGCCGCCGTCTACGGCAACACGCGCTGTTGCCTCGAACTCGTCGCCCGGCTTCTTGGTATTGAGCAGGATGGCGCCGCCGGTAACGTTGCGGCCGAACAGGATGCCCTGCGGGCCGCGCAGAACCTCGACGCTTTCGACGTCGAACATGTCGAAGATCACGCCGACGTTGTTGCCGAGATAGACGCCGTCGATGAACAGGCCGACGGTCGGGTCGATCGACGCAATGGAGCTGTTGATACCGAGGCCGCGGATCGAGAAGTTCGCGCTGCCGCGGGTGGTGCCAATGTCGTCAAGCGCAACGTTTGGCATGCCAACCGACAGTCCCATCAGGTCGCGTACTTTCAATGCTTCTATCTGCCCGGAATTGTAGGCTGTGATCGCGAGCGGCACCTCCTGGGAGCTCTCTTCGCGTTTCCTGGCGGTTACCGTGATCTCCTCGAGGAGGATGCCGGCGCCACGGCGCTTCTCCTGGTCCTGCGCGCTGGCAGCGGGCGCGTAAAGCGCGCTCGCGAGGCCTGAGACGGCCAGAATGACTGGAGCCAATAATGCGGAATAGCGGCGTTGCTTGTTAGCCATGGTATTTCCCCCCCCGGGCGAATCTTTTACTGATAGGCGTATGTTTTTGGTTTAAGGCTTTTCGTCTGTACAGCGTCCTGAAAACGTATCTCGTGTAACTTCATTCTTGCTCATCAGCTACAGCGGCGCAAGCGACACCGGAAATAGCCTGCTTGTCAGCTACTCGTTGCCAGTCATGCAGACGTCGCTTTTCTCGAGTGCCCCCCTGTAACGACGCAAGCCGTCACCGCCGGAGCGCGCTAATACCTGCGACAACAACCTCGAGTGCCCGGAGCCCGATCGAGGATGGCCCTGTCCTACTGTGTGAAACGGATCGGGCTGGTTTTCTCAGGCCGGCGCCCCTGGATATCGCCGTAAAACGCCTGCAATCGAACGAGATCGGCGTCCTGGTCGCCACTCAGGTCGAAGCGAGGTCCGATGCCCACGCGCTTGTGGGCGTAGTCGAGAAAGCCCAGGTAGACCGGAACCCCGGCGCCTTCGGCAATGCGATAGAAACCGCTCTTCCAGCCGCCTTTGAGGGTGCGTGTACCCTCCGGTGCAAGGCCGAAATAAAAGCTGTCCTTCTCTCTAAACATGTCGATGGCCTGCCGCACGGCGGATCCGGCACGTTTCCGATCCAGCGCGATCGCTCCCAGCGCAGTGAGCAAGGTTCCCAGGGGAAACCAGAACAGGGACTGCTTGGCGAAGAAATGAATCTCTGCGCCGATGGAGACTTTGTAGACCAGCGCCCAGAAGCCGTCCCAGTTCGAAGTGTGAGGCGCCGCGATGACAACGGCCTTTGGTGCATCCGGTATCCCGCCAACGGCGGTCCAGCCACCTGTGCGCAGGATTAATCGGGCGAGGGCTCGTAGCATAGGCTTCACTGATCCGTTATCGGCAGAACGCTGTCGCACTCCGGTGTGGCATAGTAGCGTCCGACGAGCCGTTTGTAAGTCTATCGTAGTCGAAACTGGAGCAATCTTGAGAACGTCCGGATGGATGAAGCGCCAGCCGTGGTTCTGGCCAATCAAGCTTTTCCTGAAGCGCATCAGCGGCCGTGAGTTGTGGCTGCAAGTCGACACCGAGCGCGATGTGCTGGAGAGCGATGGCTGGAAATACATACCCGGGCTGCTCGGGCCGCATTCGCTGGTCTATTCGCTCGGTGTCGGTGACTCGATCGATCTCGATATCGACCTGATCCATCATTACAGCCTGAGCGTGCACGCGTTCGACCCGACGCCGTATTCCGAGGAATGGATCGCGAATCTCGAGCTGCCATCGAACTTCGTGTTTCACCCCTGGGCGGCTGCGGGAAAGGACGGCAGCCTGCGTCTCTACCGCAGAAGGAACCGGCGGGGCAGGACCTCGAAAGTGATGTGGACGACGGACAACAGCGCCGGGGATGACGGGGACTTCGTGGATGTGCCGGCCTACACGATTCGAACCATGATGGACATGCTGGGCCATGAACGAATCGACGTGCTGAAGGTCGACGTCGAAGGCGCCGAGTACGCCATTCTCGACAGTCTTGGTGATGTCGCCAATCTGCCGACGCAATTGCTTGTCGAGTTTCATCACCGCTTCCCGGGTATCGGCAAACAACGCACGGCTGGCAGTATTGATCGGCTAAGAAAGCTCGGTTACCGCATATTTGCGATCTCGAAGACCGGTCGCGAGATCGGCTTCGTGCTGGACACCAGCGCCTGACCGAAACGCCTACAAAAGCTCAGATAAAAAAGGGCGCCCTTGCGGGCGCCCGAAGTACTTCGTGAATCGTTACGGTAAGGCAGGCCAGAAGGCCTGCCCTCGACCGTATTACTAATTCACCGCGTCGATGATCGTCTGGCGACCGTCAGGGAATTCCTGCGGAACCCAGCTGTTCTGGTACGCATGACCCTTGCTCGCACCGTCTTTGTGGCAAGTGATGCAAGCCGTCGTCGTTGCGCCCTGGAGCGTATCGTCTAGCTGGTTGATCCACTCTTCGCTACCGGCGTCGGTGGTAGTAGCCATCGCCAGGGTCTGGTCAGGAATCACGGCGAAGTCTTCCGTGTGGCAGGCCGTGCAGGCGTTGAGCGCCCGCGGGTAGGTCGCGGCGTGGAAGTTGTGGTTTATCACCGCATCCCCTTCGGAACCGAAGACGACCTGTGGGCCCGTGCCCGGCCAGTTCGGCAGACCTGACGTATCGGGCGCAAAGGCGTAGATGCCGCGGTTCCGATAGATCACGTAGGGAGGCGAACCTTCCGTACCGGCAGAGTGAATACGATGCAGCATCGTCTTCATCTCGAAGGTCTCGCCGACCTTGCCGTCATAGGCTTCGGATTCATCGACACCCAGGCCCACGCGAACACTCTTCTCGTTCGACGCCGAGTTGTGGCAGAGGATGCACATATCGACGTTGTCGACACGGTTGCCGCCATGCTGGTAGAGCGAACCCACGTGGCACTTCAGGCATTCGCCCGTGTCGGCGACATCACGGCGTGCCATAAGCGGTGGTGAGCCATCGCCCACGAGCCACTCGTAGGTCGGCGTCACCGCACGGACTGACATGGTCTCGGCGGGATCGAGGACGCTGACGACGCGCGGCTTGCCCTGCAGGGCGACGATACCGCGCTCGAAATCAACGTCGTCCACCGGGATGGTGGTGGTCGCGACGTTGCTTGCGCAGGTCGTGTTGTCGGTGGTCACGTTCACGCTGTTGGCCTGGCCTGGCGCGCTGGTCGACTGGCCGAGGATGAAGTCATCACCCTGGGCGTAGCTGCGCAGCATGCTGAGGTTGCCATCGCCGTCGGCGTGGAACACCGGGGCGCCCGCACCGGCGGTGGCGTTGCAAGGATCGACTCCAACGCCGTCATAGGAGGCTTGCCAGGAGATCGCCAGGTTCGTGCCGTCATCGACGATGCCGGTGATCTCCCAGGCGAACTTCGCGCCCTCGGTAACGGAGGTGTCGACGCCACCAACGATGATGCCGCCGCGCTCGGTGGTCAGACCGTCGTGGAAGTCGGCCACGAAGACCTTGTCCTGTGCTACGCCGCCGGCGTTATGGCACACCTGGCAGTCGGCCGTTTCCGGGTCCGGAAGCGTCAGGTGGAATTCCAGGCCGCCGCTGAAGTCCCAACTTGCCATCGAGCCGTGGCAGGTAAAGCAGCCTTCGCCCGAGACCGGCATCGCGTTCGCCGCAGCAAGTGCGGACACGCCAGCGGCCGGGACGATATTGTCGTCGCTGTGGCAGACGCTGCAGTTCGTCATGTAGGTCGGGTAGGTGACGTCGTAGACAGTATCACGGTCAGAAACGAACTCACCAGCCGGGAAGTTGTGCGCATTGTGGATGCCGTGTACGACCCTGGCAATCCGCATATAACTCGGCTCTTCGTCGTCGTTCGGGGTTGCCGGATCGTCGGGACGATGGCAGACCACGCAGGCGTCGACGCTCATGGGCGCGGAGTAGTGCCCGCCGCCATTGGCGGGGTCAAACCGCCCAACCTCGCCGCTGGCGCCGTGGCAGCCGACACAAGCCTCGCTGCTGGCCAGCCCTGCGAGCGGGATTGCTGCCGGGTAATCACCGACCGCGGCGACCTCGAGCGCGTTGAGTCCGTTGAGCACAACGACCAGGTAACGGCTGTTCGTGCCGCCGAAGCGAGCCACGCCATCGACGATCCTGACGCTGTAGGTGCCGTCACCGTTGTTGACGAAAAGGTTTGCGAGATCAGCTTCGATTTCGTCCGTCAGGCTCGTGCGCACGGTGCCGTCCGAGACATAGGCACGGCGGAACGTCGCGGCCGTCGCTGCTGCGTCATCGACCGTCGCGCTGAAACTGACGATCAGGTCAGCTGGCACGGCAACGTCCGGGGCGACCGCGAAGTCAGCAAACGAGCCGACGTCGAAGACTGCATGGGCTGCCGGCGCGGAGGCAAAGGAGCCTTCGCTGTGGCATACGCCGCAGCTTTCGAGTGGCGTCACTGAGGCCGCAGGTCCGGGCGGGCCAGTAGGGCCAGGATCGCCAGTAGCGCCGGGCGCTCCTTGTGGCCCGCCGGCCCCGGGCGCACCATCGTCGCCGTCACAGCCAGCCAGGCCAAACGACAGCGTAACGGCCACTAGAATTGTCCAACTCCACCTAAACAAATGGTTGAACCTAATCATGGCTTTACTCCTAGTTCTTCTTGGTTGTTTCAAGTGTCCGGTGGTTTTCTAATTTGTGCGGACGGACCACCGGCATTGAAAAGAAGCTTACGATTGCCGAAAAAATACAGCACTGACATTTGTCAGTTTCGGAGTTCCAAGGGGCGGTGGATTACACTTATCATCGGGGGCCGCGGCTTCGGTTTTTACTTAGGGTGCCCGCGGCCAGTGGCCGCTCCTACAGGGGGGGCAGTTCGCGGCATTGTAGGAGCGCCCCCCAGGGCGCGAAGCGCAGCGGCGGCCGCAAGTCCGCTACGTGGTTTCGGTTGCAGAGGCGGCTTGGCGGCACGAGGTCGCGGCCAGTGGCCACTCCTACAGGGAGTTCAGTTCGAGGCATTGTAGGAGCGCCCCCAGGGCGCGAAGCGCAGCGGCGGCCGCAAGGCCGCTACGTGGTTTCGGTTGCAGAGGCGGCTTGGCGGCACGAGGTCGCGGCCAGCGGCCGCTCCTACAGGGAGTTCAGTTCGAGGCATTGTAGGAGCGCCCCCAGGGCGCGAAGCGCAGCGGCGGCCGCAAGGCCGCTACGTGGTTTCGGTTGCAGAGGCGGCTTGGCGGCACGAGGTCGCGGCCAGCGGCCGCTCCTACAGGGAGTTCAGTTCGGGTGTTGCAGGAGCGACCCGGTGCACGGATCCGCCGCACTCAGGGCCGCGCAACAATACCCGCAATGGCGCCCGCCGCCAGCAACGACCAGCCCAGCGCCGGAATAGCAGCGAGCGTCAGGACCAACGTACCCGCGATGACAGCGGTGGCTGAAATCGTCAGCCAGTAACGCTGACGCCGCTGTTCGCCGAGCTGCTTTTGAATTCTGCCCAGTTCGGGCGACTGCATGTCGAAGCGTATCTTTCCATCGGTGGCCCGTTCGCCGAGCTGCCGGAGTATGGCGGGCAGCTCGCGCATCGCGTCGCGCAGCTGCGGCAGATTTTCGCGCACATCTTTCAGCAAGGCGCGGCCGCCGACCTGCTCGTCCATCCATCGCTTCAGCACCGGGTGCGCGGTTTTCCAGAGGTCGAGCTGCGGGTAAAGCTGCCGGCCGAGACCCTCGATATTGAAGAGCGTCTTGTGCAACAGAATCATCTGCGGCTGGACTTCCACATCAAAGCGCTGTGCGACGCGGAACAGTCGCATCAGAACCTGCGCGAAGGAAATCTCCGACAGGGGCTTGTTGAAGATCGGCTCGCAGACGGTTCTTACCGCGGTCTCAAGCTGATCGACCCGAGTGTCCGGCGGTACCCAGCCGGAGTCGAGGTGCAGCTTTGCGATGCGGTAGTAGTTGCGGTCGAAGAAGGCCAGGAAGTTTTCGGCGAGGTAGCGCTGGTCTTCCGGGCTCAGCGTACCGACGATACCGAAATCGACAGCGGCATACCTGGGACGCTCCGGATCCGTCGTGATAACGAAGATGTTGCCCGGATGCATGTCGGCGTGAAAGAAGTTGTGGCGAAACACCTGCGTGAAGAATATCTCGACACCGTTCTCGGCCAGGACCTGGATATTGGTGCCTGCCGCTCGCAGGGATTCCATGTCGCTGATGGGCGTGCCGTAGATGCGCTCCTGGACCATCGCCTGCGGCCGGCAGTAGTCCCAGTAGATTGCCGGGACGTATAGCTGCTCCGACCCCTCGAAGTTGCGCTTCAGCTGCGCGGAGTTCGCCGCCTCGCGCATCAGGTCGAGTTCATCGAGAATCGTGTGCTCGTATTCATCGACGATCTCGAGCGGTCGGAGCCGCTTGCCGTGCTGCCAGTAACGGTCGGCGAGGCCCGCGAGCAGGCGCAGTACCGCGAGATCGCGTTCGATCTGTTCCTGTACGCCAGGGCGCAGTATCTTGACGATGACCTCGGTGTCGTCGTGCAGCTGGGCCGTGTGAACCTGCGCGATCGACGCGGCCGCCAGCGGTTCCGCGTCGAAGCGTTTGAAGACTTCGTCGACGTTCTTCTCATAGGCGGCGTTGAGAATCTCGATGGCCTGCGATGCGGGAAAAGGCGGCACGGCGTCCTGCAGCTTCGCAAGCTCGTCGGCAATGTCCGGTGGCAACAGGTCGCGGCGCGTCGATATGGCCTGCCCGAACTTGACGAAGATCGGCCCAAGCTCCTCGAGCGCGAGACGGATGCGTTCGCCGATCGGTGCGGAGCGGTCGCGCCGCCGCGGTGCGAGGTAAAACAGGAACCTGAGCGGACGCAGCAGATGCGTTTCCTTGATGATGTCATCGAGGCTGTATTTCACCAGCACGCGCTGGATAGTCAGCATCCGCAACAGCGTGCGTGAGCGGGACATCAGGTTTTACCGAGTCGCTTGATACGGGCTTCGAGTCGGTCGACGTCGTCGCGCAGTGCATTGACGTTCGCCGTGAATCGTTCGACTTCGTAGCGGCTGGGTAAATCGCGGCTTTCTTCCTGCAGGTACTCGCGGATGTTCTCGCCCATGGTCGCGCGTGCATCACGGCTCCAGTTGCCAACGCTCTTCGCTATCTCGCCGAGTCGGTGCGCTGCTGCATCGCCGACGATTCCTGAAAGCTCTTCTTCGATGTCCGGCCTGGCGTAGGTCAGGAGTCGCTGGAAGTCTTCCGCGAGCACCGGATCGCCGGTGAGTTCGAGGGAGCCCGCGCGGATCGATTTGAGGCCGGACTCGCCGGCCATGCTGGCGAGCGTCAGAATCGAGCCGCTGATGGATACGTTCGGTTCCCGGTCCGACTCGGTCGCCAGCTCCAGCGAGTCGTCGTGCACGATAAACCAGGCCGTCAGCGCCGTGTTGCGTACGCGTATGGCAACGACCGTACCCGAGAGCTGCCTGCACAGCTCGCGTGCGGGCGTCGTCGCCTGGATGTTCCGATTCAGGACTTTCGCGACGGGGCGCAGTGCTGCTTCGAGCGGATTCACGGCGAATCAGATCCGATAGCCGATGTGCAGCGCTACGATGCCGGCGGCGAGATTGTGGAAACGGCAGCGCTCGAATCCGGCGGCCTCCATCATCGACTTCAGCGTTTCCTGGTCGGGATGCATGCGTATCGACTCCGCGAGGTACTGGTAGCTGTCGGAGTCCCTGGCCACCAGCTTGCCGAGCAGCGGCAGCACCTTGAACGAATACAGGTCGTAAGCCGGCCTGATGGCTTTGCTGGGCTCGGAGAACTCCAGGATCATGACCTTGCCGCCGGTCTTGAGCGCGCGGTACATCGACCGCAGCGCGGCATCCTTGTCGGTGACGTTCCTCAAGCCGAACGCGATGCTGATGCAATCGAAGGTACCGTCAGCAAACGGCAGGTTCTGTGCGTCCACCTGGGCGATCGACAGGTTGCCGGAAACACCTGCGTCTATCAGCCGGCTGCGTCCCTGCCGCAGCATGGCGGCGTTGATATCGGCGAGGATGACATGACCGTCTTTGCCGACCTTCTTCGAGAATTCGCGGGCCAGGTCCCCGGTACCGCCGGCGAGGTCCAGCACGGTATTGCCGGGTTTCAGCGCCGCCTGGCTGACCGTGAATCGCTTCCAGAGGCGGTGCATGCCGGCCGACATCAGGTCGTTCATAAGGTCGTAGCGGCTGGCAACCGAGTCGAATACGTCGCGAACGAGCCCGGCCTTCTCGTCGGCGGAGACGGAGCGGTAGCCGAAGTGTGTCGTATCGTCGGGTTGCTGCGGCTTCGTCATGAATCGTCGTTATTGTTTGTGCCTCGGCAGGCGAGGATACCCCTCATCAGGCGAACGGACCAGCAGGCGCTTGCGCGAGCTGCGTTCTTCCGATCCGAGGGACCCTGTCGTCGGTCGCGGCCACTGGCCGCTCCTACAGGGGCTTCGTATCCGGGCCTTTTCGCAGGAGCGCCCCCAAGGGCGCGAAGCGCAGCGGCGGCCGTCAGGCCGCTTACCGTCGGTGCAGGACCCGCGCAGGGACTATTGAAACCGCCCGTAGGAGCGCCCCCAAGGGCGCGAAGCGCAGCGGCGGCCGCAAGGCCGCTTACCGTCGGTGCAGGACCCGCGCAGGGACCATTCGAACCGCCCGTAGGAGCGCCCCCAAGGGCGCGAAGCGCAGCGGCGGCCGTCAGGCCGCTTTGAGGTATCGGTTGCGGGGCGGCTTAACAACAATGGCGGCGGCGGCCAAGCCGCCTACAAGTCCCTACAGAATATAGCGGCTCAGGTCCTCATCCTTCGACAATTCGGCGAGCTGGTCGTCGACGTAGCCGGCATCGATGGAAAGCGCCGTGCCGCTCTTGTCCGAGGCCTCGAACGATACCGTTTCGAGCAGCCGCTCCATCACGGTGTGCAGACGCCGCGCACCGATATTCTCGGTGTTCTCGTTGACGTGAAAGGCCACTTCGGCAAGCCGGCGAACGCCGCTGTCATCAAACTGCAGGGTGACTTCCTCGGTGCCCAGGAGCGCCGAGTACTGTGCGGTCAGCGAAGCGGTGGGCTCCGTCAGAATCCGCACGAAGTCTTCCGTCGTCAGGGACTTCAGCTCAACCCTGATCGGGAAGCGCCCCTGCAATTCGGGAATCAGGTCAGAGGGCTTGGAGACGTTAAATGCACCCGACGCGATGAAAAGGATGTGGTCGGTCTTCACCATGCCGTACTTGGTATTCACGGTCGAGCCCTCGACGAGGGGCAGAAGATCGCGCTGCACGCCCTCGCGCGACACATCCGCGCCCTGCGTACCGGAGCGCCGCGCGACCTTGTCGATTTCGTCGAGGAACACGATGCCCTGTTGCTCGACGGCCTCGAGGGCCTGCGTCTTCAGCTCTTCCTCGTCGAGCATTTTCGCGGCCTCTTCGTCCGTAAGCAGGCGGAAGGCCTCCTTCACTTTCAGCTTTCGCGTTTTCCTGCGATTACCGCCGAGGTTCTGGAACATGCCCTGAAGCTGGCTGGTCATTTCCTCCATGCCGGGAGGCGCCATGATCTCAACGCCAACCGGTATCGCCTGGATCTCGATCTCGATTTCCTTGTCGTCGAGTTTCCCTTCGCGCAGCATCTTGCGAAATTTCTGCCGTGTGTCGCTGTCCGCCGGCGCCGTATCGGACTCCTGCGTAAAGCCGACGTTGCGCATCGGCGGCGGCAGCAGGGCGTCGAGGACACGCTCTTCCGCGGCATCTTCGGCGCGATGACGTACCTTCGACATCGCGTCTTCGCGCGTCATCTTGATCGCAACGTCGACGAGATCACGGACGATGCTATCGACTTCGCGACCGACGTAACCGACTTCGGTGAACTTCGTCGCCTCGACCTTGACGAACGGCGCTTTGGCGAGGCGCGCCAGGCGCCGCGAGATCTCCGTCTTGCCCACACCGGTGGGGCCGATCATCAGGATGTTCTTCGGCGTGATTTCGCCGCGAAGCGGCTCGCCTACCTGCACGCGGCGCCAGCGGTTGCGCAGGGCAATGGCGACGGCGCGCTTGGCCTCGTCCTGGCCGATAATATGCTTGTCGAGTTCCTCGACAATCTCTCTGGGTGTCATTTGTGACATTGGTATTTCCTGTTTCTGCGTTGCGACCCCGTGGTCGCCGTTCGTGCAAAGCGCGTTTCGACGCGCCTGTAGGAGCGCCCAGTGGGCGCGACCTCGTGCCGAAACCGCCAAGCGGCCTGCGCGTCCATGAGGCTGACCCTGTGCCGAAACCGCCAAGCGGCCTGTCGGCCGCCGCTGCGCTTCGCGCCCAGGGGGCGCTCCTACAGGTAGACGTGCCGGGCCGCATCTGCGGTTTGTTGTCTACAGCTCTTCGATGATGATGTTCTCGTTGGTGAATACGCAGATTCTTCCGGCGATCTGCAGTGCTTTTTCCGCGATCTCGCGGGCCTCGAGGTCCGTGTTCTGCAGCAGCGCCATGGCGGCCGCCTGTGCATAGGGACCGCCCGAGCCGATCGCCATCAAGTCGTCCTCGGGTTCGATGACGTCGCCGTTGCCGGAGACGACGAACGAGCTTTCGGCATCGGCAACGCATAGCAGCGCCTCGAGCCGCCTGAGGCGCCGGTCCGTGCGCCAGTCCTTGGCCAGCTCGATCGCGGCTCGGGTCAGGTTGCCATATTGCTCGAGCTTGGTTTCGAACAGCTCGAACAGCGTGAACGCGTCAGCCGTGCCGCCGGCAAAGCCCGCGATGACGCGGCCCCCTGCGAGCGGCCGCACCTTGCGGGCGTTGCCCTTCATGATGGTGTTGCCCATGCTCACCTGACCATCTCCGGCAATCGCGACTTTGCCATTGCGTCGCACCGAGACAATGGTTGTCCCTCGAAATTGTTCCATGGTGGTGTTCCTGCCGGGGGCCTAGTCTTTTTTGCGTGCCCGTGGATGTGTCTGGTCGTATATCTGGGCCAAATGCTGGAAATCAAGATGCGTATACACCTGCGTCGTTGAGATGTTCGCATGCCCCAGGAGTTCCTGGACGCCCCGCAGGTCGTGGCTCGATTCGAGGAGGTGCGTCGCGAAGGAGTGCCGGAACAGGTGAGGATAGACGTTGACGTCGATGCCCTGTCGTCGCGCCCAGTGTGCGACACGCGCCTGCACCGAGCGGGTGCTGATGCGGGTGCCGCGATTGCTGACGAACAGCGCGGGCTCGTCGTTGCCGGCAAGCGCGCCTCGTGACTTCTGCCACTCGGCGATCGCCTTCAGCGCCTGGCGCCCCACCGGCACGATACGATCCTTGTTGCCTTTACCCGTGACGCGCACGGTTCTGTCTTGAAGATCGACGTCGCCGCAATTGAGATCGGTGAGTTCCGACAGGCGCAGGCCGGAGGAGTAGAGCAGCTCGAGCATGGCCCTGTCGCGGTCGACCAGCGGGCCGTCGCCGCTGATATCGAGCAGTCGGGCCATGCGGTCAGCGTCCAGGTTGCCGGGAAGCCGTTTGCGGCTTTTCGGCGCCGATACCGAGGAGACGGGATTCTTGCCGACGTGCTTCTCGCGCATCAGGTAGCGAAAGAAGGTGCGGCAGGCCGACAGTCGCCGCTGCAGGCTGCGAGCACTCAGGCCCTTCCTGAAACAGACGGCGGCGTAGGCGCGGATATGGCCGTCGTCCAGATCGCCCCAGCCGTCGATGCCGGACTGCCTGCAATAGTCGCTGAGTGCGTCGAGATCACGACGATAGTTCTTGCAGGTGAGGGGGGAGAGCCTGCGTTCGAATTCCAGGTGCCGGATGAAGCGATCAATCCAGCTCGAATCGCTCACTTTGTGCGCTCAGTAGCGCTTCAGGGCGCCCGCGATGAGATCACCAAGACGGGTCAGGAAGTCGATGCTCATGCCGGGATGGAATCGGTCCGAGTCGGTGCTTCCGACGGCCAAAAAGCCGATCTCGGCGCCCTTGCCGATCGGCACGAGTGCCGCGGAGCCGATTTCCTCGGCATCGTTGTGGAACAGGAATTCACGCTGGGTATCGCGGATCTTGCCGCATCGTGGGGCGCTGCCGTTCAAGAAGGTGCTGAATGGCTTGAGAAGTGGGTCTTTTCGACTCAGTACCCGGAAGAAACGCCCGGCGTCGATATCCGAGAAAGCCTCCGGGTCGCCGAAAATGACCAGTACTGACTGATCTGCGCCGAAGCCACTGCGCATGGCCTCCTCGAGCGCGAACACGGACGCCGAGAGATCACCGGCGGCCAGCAGTTGCAGGGTAAGCTCGTGAATCTTGGCGGCCAGCACATCGTTGGCCCGCGCCACCGAAATCAGGTCCCGGAGCTGGCGCTCCAGCTTGAGATCCTTTTGCCGCAGCACCGAAATCTGTCGTTCTACGAGGGATATGGCGCCACCGCTGGAGTGCGGCAGATTGAGCGAACTCAAGAGCCTCGGATTTCGTTCGAAGAAGTCACGATGCGTGGCCAGGTAGTCATGAACTGCCTGCTCCGAGAGGGTGTCATCGTCGTAGTCCGGGTTGGCTTGGGTGCTCATATGTACATGCTTCCTTCAGAGATCAACTCGGCGTTGCCGGTGAGCCAGACGGGGTTTGCGCCTCCGGCCCAGCTTACCACGACTTGGCCACCCGGAAGGCGGACGCCGACGCGCTCGCCAAGGACACCGATTCGCTGTCCGCAGGCGACGGCGGCGCAGGCACCGGTACCGCAGGCGAGCGTTTCCCCGACGCCACGTTCGTGGACGCGTAGCTCGATATTCGCGTCGTCAACGATCCTCATGAAGCCGACATTGGTTCCATTCGGGAAGCGCTCGTGATGCTCGATTGCGGGACCGAGCCGGTCCACCGGCGCGTTCTCGACGCTCTCGACTTGCAGGACACAGTGCGGATTGCCCATTGACACCGCCTGAATCTGGAGCGCCTCGCTGCCGACCTGCAAGGTGTAGTGATCCGACAGCTTGTCTGCAACGAAGGGGATGCGCGCAGGCTCGAAGTCCGGGCGGCCCATGCTGACGGCGACCCGCTCACGCTCGACGCGGACGGACACCGGGCCCGCCGGGCTGCCGAGTACAAATTCTTTCGCATGCCGGGGTTCCCGCGCCAGGATACGCGCGACGCAGCGGACGCCGTTGCCGCACTGCTCGACCTCGGAACCGTCCGCATTGAAGACGCGATAATTCGCTGCGTACGAAGCGTCTTCGGCTTGAGTGACCCACATCAACTGATCAAAACCGGGGCCGGTGGCGTCGTTCGCCAGCCGCCGAACGGTGGATGGAGTCGGTGGCGAATGTTCTGTTTCGCGCTGGTCGACAACGACGATCCTGTTGCCGGTGCCCTGCATTTTAAAGTAGGCAACTTGCATCGGCGGAGTGTAGCAGCGAGCAAATTAGTTCGGATGGACTTTTGTTCACGGCCTCTGTAGTTTTACATAAACCAACCCACATACTAACAATACTGCCCTTGGGGAGAGTCATGCGGCACATAATGGTCATGAACGCGAAAGGTGGCTGCGGTAAAAGCACCCTTGCAACAAACATCGCTTCCTATTTTGCTACCACCGGCGCGAATGTCGCGTTGGCGGATTACGATCCGCAGCGTTCGAGCCTGGACTGGCTCGACCGCCGCCCGGAAAATCGCCCGGAAATCGTCGGCGTCGCGGGTTTTGAAAGCGGCCTGCGCCGAGCGCCGCGAAATGCCGATTACGTCATTATCGATGCGCCGGCCCGCTCGCATGGCAAGGAGCTGGTGGACCTCGTCAATCATGCCGAGACGATCATCGTACCGGTACTCCCGTCGACCATCGACATGCAGGCCACCGCGACATTCCTGGAGGAGCTGAAAGGCGTCGCCAAGATCGCGCGGAAAGGCGCAAGAGTTGCCACTGTCGCCAATCGGGTTCGCGACAACACGCTGATTTTCGATGACCTCGACGAGTACCTGACCAAAGCGCGGGTGCCCTATGTCGCGGCGCTTCGGGAGGCGCAGAACTACGTTCGTGCCTACACCCGCGGCCTCGGCATTTTCGAGCTGCCCGAGTACCTCGCCTGGCCGGACTGGGATGAGTGGGAGCCGTTAACGGCCTGGCTAAGAAGCGTCCGCAGCCAACCCTGATTCTTACGTTGCTCGCGACGCACAGCGGCGGCCCAATCAAGCACCCCCGTAGGAGCGCCCCGTGGGCGCGAAGCGCAGCGGCGGCCGTCAGGCCGCTTAAAGGTTTCGGCCACTGACGCGACCCGCAACCGTGCCCACGACACCCCGAACAAAACTCCCGTAGGAGCGCCCCGTGGGCGCGAAGCGCAGCGGCGGCCGTCAGGCCGCTTAAAGGTTTCGGCCACTGACGCGACCCGCAACCGTGCCCACGACACCCCGAACAAAACTCCCGTAGGAGCGGCCCCGGGCCGCGAAGCGCCGCGGCGGCCGCCAGGCCGCTTAAAGGTTTCGGCCACTGACGTGACCCGCGACCGCGCCCCACAACGCCCTGAACAGAACCTCCTACAGGAGGCGACCTTGTGCTGCGAAGCCGCCTTTGCAGCCGAGGTCACGAAGCGGCCTGACGGCCGCCGCTACGCTTCGCGGCCCGGGGGCCGCTCCTACAGGGGGGGGATTTGTTCGGGCATTGCAGGGCCAGGATTTACGCGTCTTCTTTCGGGAGGCTGGCGCGGATGCCGTCCTCGGGGTTCGCGTAACGGGGCGTAACGCCCAGCACTTCGCGCATCCTGCTCGTGTCCACGCGCCGCGAGTCCGACATGAATGAGAGCCGCTGCGGGGAGAACTCGGCGCTCGCCTGTTCGCGACTGATCTCCGGCGGTGGCGCGAGCCCGAGCTGCCTCGCAAGCTCGCCCGCAAACCAGGTCGAGCTGCGGTGATCGTTGTCACCGACGTTGTAGATGCCGGGGGGCACAGCGTTCGATAAGGCCGCAATACAGCAACTGGCCAGGTCGTCGACATGAATTCTGTTGGCAGGGTTGGCGTCCCGCTCGCGAAGCACGGGCAGGCCCGCCTCGATTCGCTCGATGCCGAGCCTCCCCGGACCGTAGATACCCGGGGCCCGCAGTACGACAAGTTCACACTTTTTCTCGGCAGCCCATTGTGCCAGCTGTTCCTCGGCGTCAACGCGGCGCTGCGCGCGATCGTTCGATGGATTCACCGGGGTCGCTTCGTCAACCGTGCGGCCATGGCAATCGCCATACACGCCGGTGGTGCTGATGTACACGAAACGCCGGGGCGGTGGCTGCAGTAGCGCCAGGAAATCACGCAGGCGTTTGTCCGGGGCGGGTCCCTTCGGCGGTACCGTGTAGATCACACGATAGCGTGTCGGCAGCGTTACCGGCAGCGCCGATGGCGCGTCCAGATCGAGGACCTCCAGCCGGCGGTCCGTGTCGATCGGCGAGCGGCTGAGTCCGATGACGGCGGCGGCGGGCAAACGCTCGAGCACGCGCCGGCCGGTGTACCCTGTACCAATAATGAGCGTCAACATCGAGGTGGGCTAGCCAGGATCCGGGCTAGCTCTTGTCGGCTTCCATATGCGGAATCGCGGTCAGCGGCGGCGCCGACACCATACCGAGGCCGTCGCGATAGGCCGTGGCCGCCGCATCGGCCTCGCCCATCTGATTGAGTAGCGCGCCATATTCCCGGTAGGCGTCCGGCGTCGGACGCAGGCTGATTACCGTCTCGAGATAGCTTCTCGCTTTGCCCCAGAGCTCGTTCCTGAGACAAAGGCGCGCGGCGGCCAGCAGCAGGTCGGGATCGTCAGCATGGTTTTTCAGCCAGCCCTCGGCGCGCTTCAGCTGCTTGCTGGAGTCCTGTGCCTCTACCATGCCAAACAGCCGGACCAGCGGGCCCGCCCAGTTCGATTTGAGGATGCCGGCGAGCTCTTTTTCAACGCGGTCATGTTCTCCGGCCCGCATCAGGCCGCGGTAGTAGGCTTCCTGCAGTTCGACGCTGGCACGATGCGCGCGCGAAACACCCTTCCACGCTTCCGTAACGGCGGCGCTGTCCGCTGCTCGATCCAGCGCCTCCTTGTGCACACGGATCGTCCATTTGTCGAGGGTCTCGGGTTTCAACTGCCCGACCTTCCTGAGCCGCGGCAACAGCTCCCCCAATGAAGCCCAGTCAGAAAGTTCGAAATAAAGCCGGCCGAGCAATGCGAGCGCCTGCGCATGATCCCTCGAGTTCTCGTCGAGTCGCCGCAGCGTTGCGAGCGCCTGTTCGGTCTGGCCGCGATCGAGCTGAAACTCGGCCTGTGTCAGGAGCACTGCATTCGCGGCTTCCGGAGTCTCCTGGTAGGCGAGTCGCAGCCACTCATCGCGCCGCTCATCATGTCCCTGCAGGTGCGCCGCGCGCGCGGCCTGTAAATAGTTGAACAGCGGCGAGTCGCTGGTGCTGGCTGCGCGCGCGAGCATCTTTTCGCCGCGCGCGAAGTCGCCTTCGGCAACCGCGATCATGCCGCGCGTCATCTTCTGCCCGGAACGTGCTGAGCGATAGCGACCGGCGGCTTCTCCGAGTCGCCGCGGGGCAAGGTAGATCCGACGAATCAGCCAGACCGCAAACAGCAGCAACACCGCGAAGCCGATCAACACGGGTACCGACATCTCGACGACGTAGCCGCGGAAATTAATGATCACGTAGCCGGGATCGGCCAACAGGAAGTGAGCCGCGAACGCGCTGGCGAACAGGGCCAGCAGCACGATGATGCCGAATTTCATTGGGCGCTCTCGTGCAGGGTGCGGAACTGTCGTAGCAGCTGCAGCGATCCGGAGATATCCGGCGCCTGAGTTGTGAATATGTTGCTGCGAATCTCGACCAGCGTAGCCTGTGCGCTGGCAACCTGCGCGCTGTTGCCGTCAAAGTACCGCGTAAGCAGAGCGCTGGTGTCGTCGAGCGTCTGTTCGAACACAGCCTGCTCGCCGCGCAGCAGGGCGAGCCGCGCGGACTGCAGCTGCAGCGCAAGATTACTGCGCAGAAACATCTCCGCGTCCGGCGACACCAATGCCAGTTTCGCCTTATCGGGCGGCGTCACGCGCACAAGGCCGGACATCGCTCGTTTCATCGACGACCAGGCGCGACTCAGGCCGCTCTGCTCGTCATCGGCCGGCGGCGACGCTTGCTCGCCGGCCTCCGCATCGCTCGCCAGGGGCAGCGACTCGACCACCTGGGCCAGGCTCGCAAGTGTCAGCGTTGCACCGGCGAGGTCCGGCTTCTCCATGACTTCCAGCGCCGCGAGCTCATCGGAAATTGCTCTTCGCACGTCGATCAATGCCGGATTGGCCATCTGCACGATGCGCTCGTCGGCCATGCGCAGTGCCAGCGTGGCGAGTTGCGGATTGTTAGCCAGCTGCAGCTGCGCATTGGCAATCTGCATATAGTATTCCGCCTCGGCAATCAGCCAGGCATCGCGAGCGTTCTGCGAGATGCCGGCGAGAGAGGCGACCGAGCTCTCGAGCGTGGACATCCTTGCCGGCAAGGAGCTCAACAGGCGAACGCGTTCATCGAGTTCCTGCCGTAGCGCCTCGATCCCGGCTTTGCTCTCCTGATCCAGCGTGTCGAGTTCCGCCAGCCGGCTTGCCAGTTCGTTGCGGGATTCGCTGGCGTCCGCAATCTGCCTGCCGAGGCTCATGATGGCGTCCGCCGTAGCGGTATCCCCGTCCTGCAGCCAGAACTGCGAGGCCGTGTAGCCGCCGGCCGCCAATGCGATCAGCGACAGCAGCAGCGCCAGCCAGGCGACACCGTTACCACGGCTCTTGCCGGCAGGCGCGGCCGCCGGCGCTTCGTCAACAGCCTCGCCGGCCGTTTCGGTATCGCCCTCGGCGGAAACGCGTACCTCGTCCGATACGACCGATTGCTGATCAACAGACGGCGTGTCCCGCTCAATGTCGGAAGATTCGAGATCCGGTTTCTTATCTCTGTCGTTCATGGCGCCTCTTCGGCCTTGTGGAGTGCGATGATGGCTTCGACCATTTCGCGGGCCTGCGGGCCCGACGCAAGAATGGGTCGTGAAGCAGGATAGCGGTCAAGAATCTCTTTTAACACACGACCGGCGGGCGTCACCAGCGGCGTCAATTCGAGCTGCGCTTCGCACCAGGCGGGCAACAGGGCGACAAGATTGCGAAACGACTGCACGCTCATGACGGTGACGACGTTGATCTCGCCCTGTCGCCAGCGAGCCTCGAGGCCGGCCAGCAGCTGCGCGCTGGCGTTCGGCAGGCGACGCTCGTACACGGACAGGTAGTCCACGCTGGCGCCGCGCGTCGTGAGCTCCTCGGCCAGCAGCTGCCGGCCGGCGTTGCCGCGAATAATGCGGACCCGTTTCCCCGCAACATCCGTGAATACCGATTCGGCAAGCAGATGTTCGCTGTCGAAACCGGCCGCTGGCTGAATATCCACGATCCGGCCTGCGGACGAAACAGCGGCTGCCGTCGCCGGTCCTATCGCGGCGATGCGAGCGCCAGCCGAATATTTGAGACCATATTCGACCGCATTCCTGCTGACAAAAATGGCGATGTCGGGCTTGTCGAGCGAGGCGGCGTTCGCGGACACGATGTTCTCGTCGAGTGGCGCGATTTCGAGGACCGGAAAGCAGAACGCAGCGCCGCCTGCCGCTTCAATCGCCGCAACCAGGTCGGCCGCCTGCGTTCGTGGCCGCGTGACCAGCACGCCGACGCCCTCGAGTGCCGATTCAGGCATGAAAGGTCCCGGCCAAATCCAGCATCTTGCGGGCGCCACTCGCCAGCAGCCTGTCGGCCAGTGCCTCGCCCAGTCGTTCCGCGTCCGCCGCGCTGCCGCTGAGCGCATCCCGAATGGAATCCGAACCGTCGGGCAGGGCGACCAGCGCCGTAACACTGAGTTGCTCACCGTCGACCACGGCATAGCTTGCCACCGGCGACTGGCAACTCGCCTGCAGCGATCTCGCGATGGCGCGCTCCGCCAGCGTTGTCTGGACCGTGACGGCGTGGTTGAGCTGCTTCAAGGTCGAGCGGAGCTCCGTCTTGTCAGAGAGGCATTCGATACCAACTACACCCTGTGCGGCAGCCGGCAGCATCTCGCTGGGCAGGAATTGCTGGCTGATATGATCCGCAAGCGCCAGTCGCTCGAGTCCGGCCGCTGCAAGGATGATGGCGTCGTAGTCGCCGTTCTCGAGCTTCGACAGGCGCGTGTTCACGTTGCCACGCAGTGCCTCTACCTTAAGGTCCGGCCGCATCATCCTGAGCTGCGCCTGGCGGCGCAGGCTGGAGCTTCCCACCAGGGCACCCTGTCGGAGATCGTCGAGCTGCAGCTTATCGGGCGAGACCAGCGCGTCGGCGTGATTGGCGCGCTCGAGCACGGCGGCGATGCAGAAGCCGTCCGGCATTTCGGCGGGAACGTCTTTCATGGAATGCACGGCGATGTCGGCCTCGCCGCTTTCCATGGCGACCTCGAGCTCCTTGATGAACAGGCCCTTGCCGCCAATCTTCTGCAGGCTGCGGTCGAGAATCTCGTCGCCGCGCGTCGACAACGGCAGCAGCGTCACGTCGCTGACTTCGGGGAGCGCCCGGAGCAGGGCGGCCACGTGATTGGCCTGCCAGAGGGCGAGCGCGCTCTTGCGCGTTGCGATACGAATATTCATTGGTTCTAGGCTTCTTTCAGGCGCCGACGCACTTCGGCAACATGCCGGCGGCTGATTATCAGCTCTTTGTCATCCACATGCGAGTCGTCAGTGGCACTGCGACGCATGACCAGGCGACTGCGGCCGTCGGCATCTTTCTCGATACGCTCGATGCGCTCGACTGCAACCAGTGCACCACGGTGTACTCGCACGAATCGCTCGCTGAATTCGCGGGCGAGCGACTTCAGCGATTCGTCGAGGAGGTCGCGACCCTTGTCGTGCTCCGCACGTACGTATTTCTGATCGGCGAGGAAGCAGGAAATCTCGCTGATCGGAATCAGCTTCAGTTCCCCTTTTATCGTTGCGCAGACGTGCTGGCGATGAGAATCCAGGCGAGCGTCCGCGGCCACCTGCCGGAGCGCGCCGCCGGCCAGTCTCGATGCCTGCGCCAGGGCCGCGGTCAGTCGTGAGCGGCGCACCGGTTTGAGGACATAGCCAACGGCACGCGCCTCGAAGGCATCAATTGCATATTCGTCATACGCCGTGGCGAAGACGACGGCCGGCGGGCGCGCGAGTTCGTTGAGATGATGCGCTGTCTCGATACCGTCGAGCCCGGGCATGCGAATGTCGAGCAACACGATATCGGGCTCGTGCTCTGCGGCCAGCGACAGGGCCTCGTGTCCGTTAGCCGCCTCGGCGACAACGTCGTAATCGTCCTCATCCGCCAGGATCTGCCGCAGACGGTCACGCGCCGGTTTTTCATCGTCGACGATCAGTACCTTCACCGCGGAGCCTCCTCTATCGGAAAACGCAGCGTCACCGTGTAGAGAGCGCCACTGTCATCCACCTGCACAGAGCCGCGCTTGCCGTAAGCCAGTTCGAAGCGCTGACGGATATTCGACAACGCCATGTTGTTTCCTGATTTGCCGCGCGTCTGCCCTTCGGCAACCGGGTTGGACAACGCAATCTCCGCCGTATTGCCGTCGCGTCGTCCGTGTACGACGACTTCGCCGCCGTCAGGGAGCAGCTCGATACCATGGTAGATGGCGTTTTCCAGCAAGGGCTGGATGGTCAGGTTCGGAATGCGGGCGCGCATCGGCAGCTCGCCGACATCCCAGCGAACATGCAGTCGATCGCCGAGTCGCAGCTTCTCGATGCGCTGGTAAATCGCGGCGGTCTCGAACTCCTGTTTCAGCGAGCTGAGATCCTTGGGACTGCTCATTGTTGCGCGCAACAGGTCCGACAGGTCCTCCACCGCCTCTTCCGCTTGTGGCGGATTGCTGCGGGCCAGGGATGCGATCGTATTCATGCTGTTGAAAAGAAAATGCGGGCGAATCAGCGCCTGCAGCGCGCTGATGCGAGACTGGGCTTCGAGTACGATGCTGCGACGCCATTCGCTGGAGACATACAGATAACGCATAGCCAGCGCGATGACGATCGAGCTGATCGCCATCGTGCGAAGAATAAAGGTTGCATGCGTATCGCCGATGATGCCGGACGCACCGAAAATGCGCATCAGCTGCCACGCAATTTCGGATACCAGCAGGCACACGATCAGCAGCAAGCCAAAACTGAACACGAACGCCCGGGTCTTGCCGGCCCGCTCCAGCGGCTTACGCAGCATGCACATGACCGCTGACCCCAGCAGCGCGAGCCACAGGACGAAGAACGACGTCTTCGAGAGTTCGACGAGAAAGCGGCCTTCGGTATCGTGATCGGCCAGCGTCAGGACGATAGCTACAAGTTCCGCGACCAGTACGATGACGAAGATCGTACCGGCGGCACAGAAATCCGGCAGAAACGCCTGCGTGTCATCGTGACTGGGCTGGGTTGCGGCGGTCAAGCGGGCGCTCCTTCGACATCAGCTGGCATTGTAACGCCAGCGGCCGGGCCGCGCCCCGCGGCCTGCAGGGTTGTGCCTCGTGTCAGGAGGTGCAGTGCTCGGCGATACTCTCTTCGACGCGCCGACGGGCCTCGTTCCTCTGATCCTCGTCGAGGTAGACGCGCTCGCCATTGGCGTCTTCACGATACAGCCGGCGAGACTGGACCATGGTTTCCAGACGCGCCCGGTAGCTGTCGCACTTCTTCTGCCTGGCCTCGGCTGCTGCAGCCTGCTCCGCGGCTGTCTTCTTGGCTTCCTCTCGTGCCGCTCTCTTGTCCTTCAGCGACGCCGAGAGGTCGTCCTGGGCAGCGGCGCCTTCTGCCACCTTGCTCGGGTTGGCTCGTTGATAGCTGAGGGCTACGAGCTCCGAAGCTTCGTTGCCGGCGGGCCGGTCTCCGTAGTGAACATTGCCCTGCTCGTCGACCCATTTGTAGATTTCGCTCGCCATGGCGCCACCGCCCGTAGTCAGAGCGAATACAGCGAAACAAAGCATCAAGCGTTTGCTATTCATAACGGTTCTTCCACAGCCGTCGAGGCCCGACATAAGATACTGAATCTACGAACATTAGACCACCAAAACGGTGGTTTTGTTGTGATCATGATCACAGTCGATCGCGGGATTCCGGACGTGGCTTCTTCAACATAAAAAAAGCGGGCCAGAAGGCCCGCTCAGTAACTCGTTGCTTATAGGGGGAAATCCCTGAGGATACGAGTTGGGGTGGTGAGGCCACCCGACTTTCGTTATGACAAAGCCGGGTGACACCACCAGGGGGTAGTTACTCGGCCGAGGTGAACTCGGGGTAGGCCTCCAGACCGCACTCGCTGATGTCGACGCCCTCGTACTCCTCCTCTTCGGAGACCCGGATACCGACGGTCTTCTTGATCACGAACCAGACGATAAAGCTCGTAACGAACACCCACAGGAAGATAGAGACGAGTCCCATGAGCTGTACGAGGAATTTCGCGTCGTCGTTGGTAAAGCAAACCGCCAGCAGGCCCCACATGCCCACGACGCCATGAACCGAAATAGCGCCAACCGGATCGTCGATCTTCAGCTTGTCGAGCAGGACAATGGAGCCAACCACCAGCAGACCGCCGACTGCGCCGATCATCGTCGCTGTGATCGGTGCCGGTGTCAGGGGTTCGGCGGTAATTGCAACCAGGCCGGCCAGCGCGCCGTTCAGCGCCATCGTCAGGTCGGCCTTGCCGAACCACAAGCGCGATAACAGCAGGGCGAATACGAGACCGCCGGCGGCTGCCATGTTGGTATTGACGAAGACCAGCGCCACGGCGTTGGCCTCGCCGACATCGGAGACCTTGAGTTCCGAGCCGCCATTGAAGCCGAACCAGCCGAGCCACAGGATCAGCGTGCCCAGTGCCGCGAGTGGCAGGTTGCTGCCCGGTATGGCGTTAACCTGCCCGCCCTTGCCGTATTTGCCCTTGCGCGCGCCCAACAGCAGGACGCCCGCCAGCGCCGCCGAGGCGCCACAGAGATGCACGATGCCGGAACCCGCGAAATCGAGGAAACCCGCCGCATCGAGAAAGCCGCCGCCCCATTTCCAGAAGCCCTGCATGGGGTAAATGAAACCCGTGAGGACCACCGCGAACGCGAAGAACGACCAGAGTTTCATACGTTCCGCGACCGCGCCTGACACGATCGACATGGCCGTCGCGACAAATACGACCTGGAAGAAGAAATCCGACAGGCCGGAATAGTAGGTGTCGCCACCGCTCGCCAGGACCGCTTCGGCCGAGTTGTCGGCAGACGTCAACAGACCGTCGCCCAACTGGAAGAAGGCGTTGGCCGCATCACCCGGATACATGATCCCGTAGCCGCACAGCATGTACATGATGCAGGCGATGGAATAGAGACCGACGTTCTTCGTCAGGATCTCCGCGGTGTTCTTGGCGCGGACGAGACCAGCTTCGAGCATCGTGAAGCCCGCCGCCATCCACATGACGAGCGCACCCATGACGAGAAAATAGAATGTGTCGAGCGCGTACGAAAGTTCGGTGACCTGCGCCGCTATTTGAGTTGTTTCTTCCACAACAAAATCCCCTGTGTTTATACGGCTTCGCTACCGGTCTCGCCGGTGCGTATGCGAATGGCCTGGACGAGTTCGGTGACGAAAATCTTGCCGTCGCCGATCTTCCCGGTGCGCGCGGTATTGGCGATGGCTTCGATAACCTGCTCGGCTATGTCGTCAGCAACGGCGAGTTCGATTTTTGCCTTGGGCAGGAAGTCGACGACGTACTCGGCGCCCCGGTAGAGCTCGGTATGCCCTCGCTGCCGGCCGAAGCCTTTGACCTCGGTGACAGTGATGCCCTGAATGCCGATGTCGGCGACAGCCTGTCGCACATCATCCAGTTTGAATGGCTTGATGATCGCAGTGATCATTTTCATTATTGGTCCCCTCCGGATTTGAAAAGGGGAGCGGCCGCGCGGCCGCTCCGCGTGTTATTGCAGATCGAACGACTTGCCGATCGTGAAGATCAGGGACTCGTCGCTGCTTCCCGTGCCGCTGAGGGTCGAGTCATTGAAGAGCAGCACGATGCCGAGGTCGACGTCAGCCACCGTGGTGCCATAGCCGATCTCGAAGTAGTCACCGTCGAAATCCTGCGCAAAGCCGGCGTACTTGCCATGGAAGCCGTCCTTTTCGACGGTCAGCGCGTAGTAGGTGTAATCCTGGGTGGGGGCGGTGAACGCGTCGTAGCGACCGACGGCAACATCCAGGCTGAGCAGACCGTAGGATCCGCCGAGGTTGATCTCCTGGTAGGTATCGTCGAAGTCGCCGGTGTAGAAGTAACCGGTGTAGCCAATGCTGTAGCCAAAGTCCTCGACCTCGCCGCCGTAACCGAAATAGCCATCGACCTCCAGGCCGTCCTTGACGTCGGCGGCCCAGACGCCCGCATAAAACCCGCCGGTCTCGTAGTCGACGCCGCCGCTGGGCGAGGAAGTTGCCTGGAAGATTCCGCGAAAGTAGTAGTCGCTGGCATAGCCCAGGTTGGCGGACCAGCCGGCCTGCGCCAGGCCACTGCCAAGTAATGCGATCGCGACGAACGCGGTTTTTCTTGCTGTCATTGCTGTTTGCTCCCTGTGTCATTGAGGCCAGGTCGGCCGGTATCGTCCTGTTTAGAGCAGTTTGCGTGCCAGTTTTGAAAACAACATGTAAAACAGCTAGTTAGAAGTCCGCGGTCGCGGAGCCTGCACCGTCCTGGTGCAGCGAGAAACGGCACTGCTCCGAAATGGGGAAGCCGCAGCCCCGGGTCGGGCAGGCTGCAAGCGCTGTTTTGCCGCGGTGATCAGGCAAATGCGGCTGGCGTTTCCCGCCGGCGTCAGGTATCAAATCGGCATGAGGGATGAATCCATCGAAAACCTGGCGAGAAAACTCGTGGACTCCGTTCCCGAGGGCTTGCGTTCCGTTCGCGAGGATCTGGAAAACAACTTCCGGTCCGTGTTGCGTGCCTCGTTGAGCAAGCTCGATCTCGTCACCCGGGAAGAGTTCGAGGTGCAGGAGGCCGTGCTGCTTCGCACGCGGGAGAAGCTCGAGGCGCTGGAGGCGCAACTCGCGAAGCTCGAAAAGAAAGACGCCTGAAAGCAGACCCTGCCGCGCCCCGACAGGGAGGGGTCATTGCAGGAGCGCGCCCCGGCGCACGACCCGCAGGGACGCGGCAGGGAGAACGCCTTGTAGGAGCGCGCCCCGGCGCGCGACCCGCAGGGACGCGGCAGGGAGAACGCCTTGTAGGAGCGCGCCCCGGCGCGCGACCCGCAGTGAGGCGGCAGGGAAGACGCATTGTAGGAGCGGCCATTGGCCGCGACCACGCCGCGACCCGCAACCGTGTGACAAACCGGCCATGGAGGGCTGCAAGCATGAGTCTGGCCATCCTGTACTGCCGCGGCCAGAGCGGCATCGATGCGCCGCCGGTCACAATAGAAGTGTTTCTGTCCGGCGGGCTCCCGGCCTTTACCATCGTGGGCATGGCCGAAACGGCGGTACGCGAAAGCAAGGATCGCGTGCGTGGCGCCCTGATCAGTTCCGGTTTCGAGTTTCCCCAGCAGCGCATCACCATCAGCCTTGGCCCCGCGGACATGCGCAAGGCCGGCGGCCGATACGATCTGGCGATCGCGCTCGGTATTCTCGCGGCCCGCAGGCAGTTCCCGCCAGACGCGCTCGGCAGCCTGGAGTTTTACGGCGAGCTTGCGCTCAGTGGAGAGCTGCGCCCGGTGCCCGGGCTGCTGCCGGCCGCGATCCGGGCACGTGAGTCCGGCCGCGCGGTCATCGTGCCGAGTGAAAATGGCGCCGAGGCTTCTCTCGCCGGCGCCGAGGTGTACCCCGCCGCTGGCTTGCTCGAGGTAACCGCCCACCTGGCCGGTCAGCAGTCAATTGCTCCCTTCGCACCACCGCCACCGGCCGACGCAGCGCCGGCGCCCAGCGATCTCGCCGACGTCAAGGGCCAGTCGCGCGCAAAACGGGCACTGGAGATTGCCGCCGCCGGCGGTCACAACCTGCTCCTGATCGGGCCGCCCGGCACGGGCAAGAGCATGCTCGCCCGTCGTCTTCCTGCCTTGCTGCCGGCCCTCACCGAGGCCGAAGCGATCGAGACTGCCGCCATCGATTCGGTCCTCGGCCGGCCGCTGGCAACAAGCAGCTGGCGGCGGCGACCGTTTCGCGCCCCCCATCACACGGCCACGGCGCCGGCACTGGTCGGCGGCGGCAAGGGACCCCGACCGGGCGAGGTTTCGCGCGCCCACAACGGTGTCCTGTTCCTGGATGAGCTGCCGGAGTTCAATCGCAACGTTCTGGAAGTGCTGCGTGAGCCGATGGAGACCGGCGTCATTACAATCTCGCGGGCCAGCGGCCAGGCCGACTTTCCCGCACGGTTTCAGCTGGTCGCCGCCATGAACCCCTGTCCCTGCGGCTACCTCGGCGATCGCCACGCGGACTGTCGCTGTAGCGCCGATCGCGTGGCCAGCTACCGCGGAAAGATCTCCGGGCCGTTGCTCGATCGAATCGATCTGCACGTCGAGCTTCTTCGCCCCACGACAAAGGCGTTGCGCTCGGATGGCGTCGACGGCGAGACGAGTGCGAGCGTTGCCGCGCGCGTCGGGATTGCCTGGCAGCGGCAGATGCGACGTGCCGGCGTAAGCAATGCGCGCCTCGAGGGTCGTCAGCTGAATGAACACTGCGAGGCGGATGACGATTGCTGGGTGCTGCTGGAAAACGCCGCGGAACAATTCAACCTGTCCGCGCGTGCGCACCAGCGTGTGCTGCGCGTGGCGCGCACGATCGCCGATCTCGCCGACGCAAAACGCATAGCGCCCCCGCATGTCGCGGAGGCGTTGTCATTGCGTTGCCTGGACCGACGCGCGTAAGGTCTTTGCGCTTACTGCGACTCCGCCGCCATGTACTCGACGGCCGCCGTTATCTCGTCGTCCGACAGATCCATGCGGCCGCCTTTTGCCGGCATGTAGCCAACCGCGCCGCTAAAGCCTTCGATAGCATGCTTCGTGAGCGTTGCCATTCCCTGCGCAATGCGGGGTTCCCATGCAGCCGCGTCACCGACGATGGGTGCACCGCCAACCCCGGCGGCGTGACAGGCGATGCACGCCGAGTTGTAAACCTGCGGACCCGACAGAGCGGCGGCAACCGGCTCCGGCTCGGGCGCTGCCGTTATCGAACGCGCCGGCTCATCGTGGGCCTCGCCCGGGCGGTAAACGTCGCCTATCGGTCGAATCCGCTCGGCGACGGCCTGGCGATATTCCTCAGTGTCCCGCGTGTAGATCCCCTGGGTAAGGTCCGACATCTTCATGGCCAGCACGAGTATCGCCAGCGCGACGGCGGCAAGAATGCCGATGACAAGGGAGTACATGTCAAAAAATTTCTGGTCCCGACTCAAGTCATTGCTCCGGAGTTTCTGTGTCTGTGTTGATCGGGCGTAGCGCCCGACGGAGGCCGGCGATTATAGCCCATCAGCCGGCTGGCGCGAGTGTTTCCAGCCCGAGAGTCGTCAGCGCTTCAGGGCAGCCAGGACTGCGGGGGTGTGTTGTCGTCCGGCCAGCAATACGGCGTCCGTCGCCGATCGCTTGCTGCTATTGAAGTGACCGTACTACGGAATGCGCGATGTCATGTCCGCTTGCACAGGCCAACGTCCAGCCAAGTGTGCCATGCCCGGTATTGAGGAACAGGCCCTCCACTTTCGTTGGTCCGACGAGAGGGCGCCCGCTTGGCGTCAATGGACGGAAGCCGGCCCAGCGCAACTGCGAGTCGGCGCTGTAGTCCGCGGCGAGTGGAGCCGCGTTGCGGGCAACGGTCAGCAATTCATCGATACGCTTGTCGTCACTTCTCGCGCTGAAGCCGAGGAAATCCGCAAAGCCGGAAATCCTGAGCTTGCCGTTCATGTGACTGAATACCGCTTTCTTGTGCAGCACGGTGAGGCTCATGGTCGGGGCCGCCTCACCCAGAGGCATGGTTACGCTATAGCCGCGTACCGGGTAAATGTGTGGGTTAACGTTGACGGACTTTAAAAGGCGACCGCTCCATGCCCCGGCGCAAACTACGGCTGCGTCGGCCGAGAGTTCACCGTCGTCGGTCTCGATGTATCGGAGTCGCTGACCTTGTCTGACAAGGCGCTTAACTTTGACGCCGAGACGAAACTGCACGTTGCCCGATTTCTCGAGCATCCGCTGCATGCCGATCGCGAATTCCCGTGAGTCCGCGACGTTGTCCTGGCGGGAGTGCAGGGCGCCGGCAAATGTCAGCGGCATGTGCGCAATGGCGGGCTCCATTTCGACAGCAGCGGCGGGACTCAGAATCTCGGTTTCAAAGCCATTGGCCTTTTTCAATGAAATTCCTGCCCGCGCCTCGCGAACGGCCTGCTCGGAACCAAGCAGCACGAGCTTGCCCGCCTCGCGATGCGAGAATTCCAAAGGCAGGCGGCGTCTCAGTTCCGACATTAATGTTGCCGATCGCAGCGCGATCTTCAGCACGGCAACGGTGTTTTCCCTGGCCTTGCGGTGGGTGCATTCGGAGAGGAAACGCAGACCCCAGGGGATCAGCCCGGCGCGCGCGCGAACCCTGCAGCCGAGGTCCCGGCCGAGCAGGATACCGGGAATCCTGGCCAGGAAGGCGGGATTCGCCATCGCGTCGGCGAAGCTGTAAGAGAGTTGTCCGGCGTTGCCGAAGCTCGCGCCCTCGGCAACGCCCGGTGCGCGATCGATGACCGTGACCCGGCATCCGAGCCTGGAGAGATAGTAGGCGCTTGTGACGCCAACAACGCCGGCACCGATCACGACAACGTGCATGAAACATCCTTTGCCCCTGGGCACGACGATGTTACAGAGCGCGCGGCCGGCCGAGCCAATAGCCGTTGGTGGCTGTGCTATAGCCGGCGGCTATGACGGAGTCAGTCCTTCACAAAGCGATTGATGGCGTCGGCGAAATGATCGACAAATTTTTGTGCGGCGATGGAGAGCGGCGCGGCGGCAAGGCTGAGGGCCTTGATACTGAAACGCAGGGCAGGCTCGAGTTGCAGAATCCGTACCGCCGTGGGCTCTCCTGACCTCGCCGTTATCTCGTCGATGACGGTCATGCCCGCGCCGCAGGCAACCAGCGATTTAGCGACGTGATAGGTATCCGACCTTATCGATATGCGCAGTGAATGCGAAATCGGCTCCAGGTACAAAGACAGCGTTCGACCGAGCGGTCCCCGATCGTTGAGAGCGATGAACGGGAAAGCGCACAGGTCTTCGGCCTTCAGCGCTCGTTTATCGTCGAAGGCGGCATCCGGGGGTGCGAGTGCGACGAAGCGACCTTTGGCCAGCATCTTCTCCTCGATCCCGGGAACGGGGACAGGGTCAAAAGCGATGCCGATGTCAACGCGCGACTCCAGCAGCGCCGCACTCATCTGCTCGAGATGCAGCGTCTCGATTTCGAACTCGGTGTCCTCGTGCTTTTCGAGAAATGACTTGACCGCTTTCGGCAGGATCTCGAGCCCGAACGCCGGCGTGCAGGCGATACGAATTCGACCCGTGTTGCCGGCTTTCAGGTTTTCGGCCACGTGTCGCAGGCGATCCACGTCGCGATACACGGCGGCGACATGCGCAAACAGGCGATGGGCTTCGGGCGTTGCCACGAGCTTGCCCTTTACCCGCTCGAACAGCAGGTAGCCCAGCTGCTGCTCGGCGTGTCCCAGAACCTTCGAAACGGAGGGCTGGGACACGTTCAAAACGGCAGCGGCGCCGGTCATCGACCCCGTAGAATAGACCGCGTGAAAAACCTCGATATGTCGCAGACGCATAGCGGCGGTACCCCGATTAAAAGTCGCACTTCTTTAGGACGAGGCCGTACACCGATATCACGCGGACTCCCGGAACAGGACAGCAGTATAGCCACAGGTTATGCTATTGGCATGAACCCGGCCAAGCGATTCCTGCTGGCGATAGCCACCCTGGTATTGATTGAAAGCGTGGCCGCGGCTCCGATTGAAGTCAGGGGCCGCGTCGTCAACGAGGCGGGTCTCGCGATCGGCGATGCGAGCGTATCGGTGCAGCGCAGCACGATCGAGGTTGGCGAAAAAGGTCACTTCAGCTTCGCGCTGGATTCGCCCACCACCGTTAGCCTGCGCGTCCAGGCACCGGGGCACTACCCGTTCGTTCACACCCTGCATCGCTCCGACTTTGTCAGCGGACGCGACGCGATCCTGCCCGACATTCAGCTGGTTGAAAGAGAAGCCGGCCGCACGCTGCTGCTGTTCGCCGGCGATTCGATGCTCAGTCGCCGTTACTTCGAACCGCGTGCCGGCGAGCCCCCGCTTGTCCGTCGCGACAACGTCTTCGAGGACGGCAAGAAGCTGCTCGAAGCGCTGCGGCCCTATGTCGAGCTCGCCGACTTTGCCTCGGCCAACATGGAGACGCAGCTGTCCGGCGCCGAGCTGGTCGATCCCGTCCCGAAGTCCGTGACCTTCTATTCGCCAGGCGAGCTTGCAGCGCTGTTGGAGTGGGCGGGCTTCGACTACGTCGCGCTGGGTAATAACCATATGTACGATTACCGCGACGCGGGCCTGGCTTCGACGTTCACCGCGCTCGCAAAGACGGGCCTCGCTTACTCCGGTGCCGGCGCCGACGAAGCCGAGGCTCGAAAACCGGCCAGCGCCGACATCGGCGGCCGTGACTATCGTTTCCTCAGCTACGTCGGCTGGCGCGGCACCTTCGAGCCCAGCCAGGTCGCCGAAGCGGATAAAGGCGGGGCCGCACTCGGCGACACGACGGTCATCGCCGCGGACCTGGCGGCGCTGCCTGATACAGCAACAGCGGTCCTGCAGCTGCATGCCGGTCTCGAATACTCGGCGCTGCCGGCCCTCTCAGAGCAGACGACACTTCGCCAGGCCATCAGGGATGGGGCAGATGTCGCCATCGGACATCACCCGCACGTCCTGCAGGGCTTCGAGATCGTCGATAATCGACTGATCGCCTATTCGCTGGGCAACTTCCTGTTCGACCAGTACCACTACACAACGCAGCTCGGCATGCTGCTGTACGTCTGGATGGACGGGGACAAGTTGCATCGCGCCGAAGCGGTGCCGCTGCACATCAACGGCTACGTGCCGACGCCGGCTATCGGCATGATCCGGCATGCCGTGCTGACACGGCTGGCGCGCCTGTCGGCGCCCGGTGTCTGCATGACACCGAGCGGCTTTCATGCCGTCATTACGTCCTGCGACAATGGTCAGGCAGCCACCGTTGTCGCTTCGGGGCCAGCCTTCGTGCGTGCGGCTCCCGTGCCGCTGCGAAACCTCGGCGTGTCGCCACTGCGACCCGTCAGGATCGATCCGGCCGAGGGGCCGTACCGTCTGGGTATCGATCTCCTGCGACGCGGCGATTTCGAATATGCGCGTCTGTTCGGGGCGCACGACCGAAGCTGGATCGAGGGGGCCAATGCGTCGCTCAAGACAGGGGACAACAACCGCCTCGAGATTCGCGTTCCGGCGGGCGGGAGATCCGTGCGCACCGGCATGAAGGTGTTCGAGCGGGTTTTCTCATTGTCTGCGCCAGCGACCGTCAGTGGTCGCCTGCGCGTCGATGGGAACGTCCGGATTCATTTCCTGCTGCAGCGCCGCCGCGAGACCGACACGCTCGACGATGCATTGCTCAATGGACCGATTACCGAGATCGGCGTCTGGGAGGGTTCGGCCGCCGACTGGACGACGTTTTCGCTGGACTTCAACCATCCCAGAATTGCCACACGGTCCATCCGTTTGCTGATGGAGATCATCGATACCGGCGACGAAAGTAGCGGCGCCACCGTGGCGCTCGATGATCTCGCGTGGGTGGAGTGGCAGACGCCGTGGATAACGCCCGGCGATGCCCTGGAGGCGCCGGTTTTCGCGACGCACATGATGTTGCAGGCGAAACCAATGCCTTGATGAGAACGCATTCGTTTCTGCTAGACTGAAACGGAAAATAATGGTCATAGCCACCGGTTATGCGCGCTGGGCACGTTGTTATTGGCGGCTTGCAGGACGCGTTGGTAGCTTGAACAAGTTGTCGGTCCGTGCCGATGAAGATACAACAATAGTCGGCTCGAGCCGATACACAAACAGTAACAGGGGGAAGTCATGTTCCGAGCGCTAACACGCACCGCGGGCGACCAGTTCAGCCTGCTTTTCGTCAGCCTGGTCGCTGTGTCGTTTGCCGCTTCGCCGGCCGCCGCGCAGGATGCCGGGAAGAAAGAAGAAAAGATCGAAGAGATCACCGTTACCGGAACACAGATCAAGGGCGCAAGAATTTCCGGGGCGCTGCCGGTGTCTATCATCTCCGTCCAGGACATCGAGGCCTACGGTATCGACTCGGGCGACGAGCTCCTCGACCTGATGCCGGAGAACGGCAACAATTTCTTCAATGAAGCCGAAAGCATCAGCGGTGGCGTCAATTCGGCCCGCGGCGACATCGGTGCCTTCAACCTGCGCAGCATGGGCACCGGCAACACGCTCGTGCTCGTCAACGGCCGCCGACTCGTGATGGCGCCGCAGTACCAGACGGAAGAGGTCGGCGGCAGCTTCGTTCCCGTCAACACGGTTAACTCGAATACGATTCCCGTTTTCGGCGTGCAGAGAGTCGAGGTTCTGCGAGAGGGCGCCTCGGCCGTTTACGGTGCGGACGCCGTCGCCGGCGTCGTCAACACGGTGCTGCGGAAGGACTTCGAGGGCTTCTCGATTCGAACCAAGTTCACCGACTTCGACAACCTGCCGCGAAACGACACCAACCTGACGCTCCAGTGGGGCAAGGATTTCAACGGCGGCGCGACCAACGTAGGCGTGTTCGTCAATTATCTCGACCGTGGCCGCGTCAATTCGCAGGACGATCCGCGCTGGGCGAATGCGGATTTCAGCGACCGCGTGCCGGCAGACTCTCCGTGGGCAGGACTCGCGGCGTGGCGCAACGACAGCGCGAATTCGATCTATGGACAGTACGATGTGCGCATCAGCGCGTCAGGCCAGGGTTTGAGCGGCACGCTCACCGACTCGAGCGGCGAGTTCGAGACCTTTCCGTCGGGCCATCCGGACTGTGACTGGGACCTTGGCTACGGCACCTGCGGCGCGATCGATGGCAACGGCACGTATCGCCACAACCTGAACGAAAACCGCGATATCAATTCCGACCTGCAGCGCACCAGCGCGTTCGTCTACATCAACCACGAGCTGGAAAACGGTGTCGAAAGTTTCACGGAAATCGGCGCCTACACGTACCAGAGCAACCTGTTTCGTCACGGCGCCGCGCCGTTCAGCACGGTGAAGCTACGCGTCGGCGCGGAAAACTACTGGAACCCGTTTGGCCCCTGCGGCTCGCCGAATCGGCTGCCGGATACCGTGATACCCGGTGTCACCTGCGACGGCCTCGAGCTGGAGATCGACAACTACCGCTTCACCGAGCTGCCACGAATTGTCGACAATGACGGCGACTCTTTCCGGCTGCTGCAGGGTTTCCGCGGCTCGGAAGGCAACTGGGACTGGGAAACGGCTTTGACGTGGTCGCGCGCGACGGCCGACGACATCACGCGCAACCGAGTGTCAAATATCCTGATGGCTGAAGCGCTGTTCGACCCGACGCCGGCGGCGTACAACCCGTTCAGCGGCGGCGTGAACAGCAACATCGAGCGCGCGCTGGTTGACGTCTACAGGAAGAGCAAATCCGAACTCCGCATGCTGGACCTGAAGCTGTCGAATGCCGAAATCGCGCAGCTGCCTGCGGGGCCGATGGGCATCCTTTTCGGCGCCGAGTATCGCGAAGAGTCGTTTGTGGACAATCGTGACCCGCGCCTCGACGGGCGCATCGTCTTCACCGATTACGAGGGCGATACCTACCCGTATGTGTCCGACGTCGTGAACTCCAGTCCGACGCCAAGCAGCCGTGGAAGCCGCAGCGTCGTTTCACTGTTCAGTGAGGTTGCGGTGCCGATCTTCGAAGGCCTGGATATGCAGCTTGCGGTGCGTTACGAGGATCTTTCCGATACCGGCACGACAACCGTGCCGAAGATTGCGCTGGGCTGGCAGGTCTTCGAGCCGCTGTTGCTGAGGGCTTCGTGGTCTCAAGGCTTCCGCGCGCCGAACCTGGTGACGATCAACGAAGAAATCGTTGCGCGCCAGAACACGCGCACCGACTGGGCCTGTATCTACGCGGCTGAAAATGGTGGCGATCCGGACCAGGACACGCTGGACTGCTCCAACTCGACGCAGCGTATCGCGCAGGGCAGCAAGGATCTGCGTCCGGAGGAATCGGACAATTTCTCGGTCGGCCTGGTGCTCAAGCCCGTGAAGGACATGACGCTGACCCTCGACTACTGGGGCATCGAGAAGAAAGACACGATCGGCCTGTTCGGCGAGGAAAACCATACGCTGCTCGATCTCTATGAGCGGCTGCAGGCGGGTACCTCGAACTGTGCGGCCGATCCTGGCAACAGCGCGGTCGTGCGCGCCGATCCCGGTGTCGATGAGTCTGCCATCTACCTGGCCGCCGGAATCTGCCCGGCCGGAGACATCCAGTATATCGACGATAACTACCTGAATCTCGATACCCGGACCATCAAGGGCGTGGATCTGGGCTGGTACTATAACCTCGATACTTCGCTGGGCAACTTCGATTTCCGGCTCGTGTGGTCTCGCCTGCTCGAGTATGAGCAGGACGCCGGTGGCGATTCCCTGATCCTCGTCGATGCCAAGAACTCTGGTCTAATCCCGGCGACCTACCCGATCGAAGGTTTCGCCGACCTCATACGCAAAGATGGCAACCAGGAGGATCGCGCCAACCTGACCGTCGCCTACAACCGTGGTGAGCTTGGTGCTTCCGTAACGGCGTTCTACGTCGGCGACTTCTACCAGGACTCGTTGACGATCGATAATCCCGATCCGGCCATCTACGGTCCCAGCCCAACGCTGCAATACGTGATCCCGTCGATGACCACCTACAACGCAAAGATCGACTACACGTTCCGGCCGTCCGATCGCTACAAGCTTCGCACGAGTTTCGGCATCAACAATCTCACGGACGAACGCGCGCCGCTGGCGGATCGCTACTTTGGCTACTTCTCGGATTCGCATCGCGACCTGGGACGTTCCTACTATCTCGACCTGAGGCTGGACTTCTGACCGGGGCTGGTCAGCCAGTGCGAAAAGGGGGCTTTGCCCTCTTTTTGCTATTGGCACTGCTGGGCCTGCCGCCCGCCGCCATTGCCGGCGACGCGCCTGCCGAGGCGCCGCCGGCGAAAGTGCTGTTTGTTGGCAACAGCTTCACCTACTACAACAACGGCCTGCACAAGCACTACCGAGAGCTGATCCGTGCGTCCGGCATTCACACCGCGCAAAGCTCACGTGCGCGCATCATGACCCTCTCCGGCGGGCATCTTCCCGAACACGAGGGTGGCTTCGAGAACGTGCTGTCGGCCGAGGATTGGGACGTCGTCGTCATGCAGGGTCACAGCCTCGGGCCCATCAGCGAGGATACCGCCGGGCCGTTTCGCGAGGCCGCCAGGAAGTTCGCCGGTATGGCGCGCAAACAGGGAACCCGCCCGGTTTTCTTCATGACCTGGGCGTATACCGGAAGGCCGGAAATGACCGCCGAACTCGACAAGGCCTATACGGCCATTGGCAAAGAGCTCGACGCGGAGGTCGTGCCGGTGGGGCTCGCCTTTGCGCGAGTCACGACCGAACGACCGGATATTGCGCTTCGTATCGACGACAGACGGCATCCGTCGCTGGCCGGCACCTACCTGGCCGCGTGTACTTTCTTTGCGGCGTTGTACCGGCAAACGCCCGAGGGTCTCGACTACGACGCCGGGCTTGGCGAACAAACCGCGGCCTACCTGCAGCAGGTAGCGTGGCGGACGGTACAGGATTACAGGAACCGCGAAGCGGAATGGCTGTTTTCGGCGTGGGCAGGGCCGGCCGTAACGGTGCGAAGCTACGTTCCGGTGCAACGCGATGCAACGACGCCCATCGTCATCGTCATGCACGGCGCAAGCCGCGATGCGCCGCGCTATTACGACGACTGGAAATTACTCGCGGAGGCGCAGGGCTTTATTGTCGTCGTTCCCTACCTCTCGAAGCATCGCTTTCCGGGGTCGGCGGCCTACAACCTCGGCAACGTTTTCGATCCGGATACCGCTCGGCAACGCGACAAGAGCAACTGGACATTTTCCCTGATAGAGCCTCTGTTCGACGAGGTCGTAAGACGAGTGGACGGCAAGCAAGAAAATTACCTGCTGTACGGGCACTCGGCAGGCTCGCAGTTCGTGCACCGATTCATGTACTACCTGCCCGAGGCTCGCGCGAGCCGCTTCATCGCCGCGAACGCCGGCTGGTACACGATGCCGGAGTTCAGCGTCGAGTATCCCTACGGTCTCAGGGAATCGGGAATACATCCGGACGCCCTGCCAGGAATCCTGGCGAAGCCGCTCGTCCTTCTACAGGGACGAGCGGATACGGACGTGAACGCCGAAAAGCTGCGCAAGACGCCGGAGGCCGAACGGCAGGGGCCGAACCGCCTGGCACGCGGAATGACAATGTACCGGGTGGGGAAGGCGCGCGCCGAGCAGCTCGGCGTCGAGTTCAACTGGCAGCTGCTCATCGTCGATGGGGCGGACCACGACAACGCGATGATGGCGCCTGCCGCAGCGACGCTCATTCAATAAGAACCATATTGCCGAGCCATGACGGTGCGCCCTGCTGCATGCATCGACCGTGCGCCCGCTCGGCGTCCTGCCGGTGTCGAGGGCAGATTGCCGGAGATCTTCAGGAGGGGAATCAAGCGGACCGCAGGGAGCCATCCCCGGATGACGATCTCCGGCAATCTGCCCTCAGGTCCGAGAATGATAGGTAACCTCGCTTCTCCGTAGTTTCGATTCCTTACTGACCTTCCTTAAGCCGCTCGACGCCGATCATCTTCATGATCGTCTTCTCGTAGATTGGTTCGGTTTTCGCAGCGCGCACTTTGTGCAGGAAGTATTTCTCGTAAGCGATCTTCGCGAGGTGCACCCATTTGCCGCGCGACGCCCAGTTGGTATTGCGAGGCGGAATCTGTGGCAGCGCAACGAAGGCGACGCCGGTGTCGCCGAAGTCGGCGAGGCAAACCGCGTTCCAGGTCGCGCGCTGTTCGGGCTGGCGCCCGCTCAGCTCGTTGACGATGTTGTGCGTTGTCGCCGTGACCATCGACTCGATCATGTAGCCCGTCTTCGGTGCGCCGGTGGCTACCGGTGTCGGTCCCACGGGAGGGATCGCAACGCAGACACCGACCGCATAGATATTCGTGTAAGTCGGATTTCTCTGGAATTCATCGATCAGGATGAAGCCGCGGGGGTTCGTCAGGCCCTCGATGCCAAAGACGGCATCGACGCCCTTGAATGCCGGCAGGATCATGGCGTGCTTGAAAGGCAGCTCATGCTGCTTCTTGTCCTTGCCGTCTTCGTCAACCTCGGTGAACGCCATCGTACCGTCGCTGACTTTCGTGATTTTTGCGTTTGTCGTCCACTGGATATGGCGGTCCCGGAACTCGGACTCCATCAGCGTCTTGGTGTCACCGACGCCGTCCAATCCGAGGTGGCCGATGTAAGGTTCCGGCGTCACGAAATGCATCGGTATCCTGTCGCGAATCTTGCGTTTCTTGAGTTCGGTGTCGAGTATGAAGACGTATTCGTAGGCAGGGCCGAAACAGGAAGCGGCGGGTGCGGCACCGACGATGATGGGGCCGGGATCATCCACCAGCTTCTTGAAGTCGACGAACGAGGTTTCGGCATGTCCGGTCTTGCAGACGGACTGCGTGAAACCGTTTTCGGGGCCGAGTCCCTCGACTTCATCGAAGGCCAGCTTTGGCCCGGTGGCAATGACGAGGTAATCGTAGCTCAGGGACTCACCGTCGTGGAGTTCGAGCCGGTTCTCGTCCGGGTGCAGGCGTTTCACGCCCTGGCTATGAAACTCGATGCCATGTTTCTGCAGGGTCTCCGAAAGCTCGACCGTCACCTGTTCTTGCTTGCGCCAGCCGACCGCGACCCAGGGATTCGACGGCGTGAATTCGAATCGCTCCGAATCGCCGACCAGGATGACTGCGTGTTTCTTGCCGAGTTCCTTCCGAAGCTCGTAAACCTGCGAGATGCCGCCGATACCGGCACCCATGACGACGATTCTTGCCATTGCTCGTTCCCCCGTCTGTCTCAAGTCTGGTGGAAAATATCAATACAAGATATTACAAATAACTAATGTAGTAAAGACTAAATTATAGACATCTAAATTAGTATGTTCTATATTGTCGGGAAGCCGGGAAAATAACGGACAAATGCGATGAGCTCGAACAAGGAAAAGTCGGGGAAACAGGCGTCCACACTGCCGCCTGCAACCCAGATGCAGGAGCATGCTGCAGACGCGGCCAGCCTGATGAAGGCGCTCGGGAACGAGAGCCGGTTGATGATCCTCTGCCTGCTGACCGAAGGTGAACGCTCCGTCAGCGACCTCAACGAGATCATCCCGCTCAGCCAGTCGGCGTTGTCACAGCAGCTGGCGCGCCTGCGCCAGCAGGGGCTGGTAAAGACGCGTCGCGAATCCCAGACTATCTACTACGCTCTCGCCAATGGGCCGGCGGACCGCGTGATTCATCTCCTGCATGACATTTACTGCGGCAGCAGAGACTGCGCCGCCTAGGAACAAGCCATGAACTCGAATTTCGGATTTGGAAAAACGGTGGAACTGTCCTTCGATGACGCAATCGAAACCGTAACGACAGAACTTGAGAAAGAAGGTTTCGGTGTGCTGTCGGACATTGACGTTGCGGCGAAAATGAAAGCGAAGCTCGGTAAGGACATGCCTCCCTACCGAATTCTCGGTGCCTGCAATCCTGCGCTCGCCTACCAGGCGATCCAGGCAGTTGAAGATATCGGCCTGTTGCTCCCATGCAATGTACTCGTACGCGAGGATGCTGCGGGCGCGGTCCATATCGACTTCATGGACCCGAAAAGCGTATTGTCTCTCGTCAATGATCCCGGCGTCGTACCTTTGGCGGACGAGGTCAAGACCAAGCTGCAGCGGGTACTGGCCGCACTTTAAAAAATCGACGAGGACTTCCATTTGGAAAACGGCAATCGCAAGATTGGTTTCCTGCTTGCGTTGATGTTTCTTGTTGCCGGCGTTTCGCACGCGACGGCCGAAGATGTCATCGCAACGCAGGTAGACATTCCCTACGAGACGTTTCAGCTCGACAACGGCCTGACGGTCATCGTCTCCCCGGACCATTCGATCCCGACGGTATTCGTCGGCATGTGGTACGCGGTTGGCTCGAAGGACGAGCCTGAGGGCAAGACCGGCTTCGCACATCTTTTCGAACACCTCATGTTCCAGGGCACGGAAAACCGGGACGGAGAGTACTTCACGCCCTTTACCGATGCGGGCGCGACAGGCATGAACGGAACGACGTCGCAGGATCGCACCAACTACTACGCCACCGTCCCGTCGGGTGCGCTGGATATGGCGCTGTGGATGGAAAGTGATCGCATGTCGCACCTTCTCGGCGCGGTGACTCAGGAGGCGCTGGACGAGCAGCGCGACGTGGTGAAGAACGAAAAGCGCCAGCGGGAAACCCGACCGTATGCGCAGATGAGTGACAAGATTCGGGAAGGGCTGTATCCGGTCGGACATCCCTACCGTCACTCCGTTATCGGATCGATGGAGGATCTTGACGCGGCGTCCGTTGACGACGTGCATGAGTGGTTCAAGACCTACTACGGCGCTTCGAACGTCGTCCTCGTGCTCGCCGGCGATGTGACGCTCGAGGATGCCAGGGCAAAAGTTGAACACTACTTCGGTTCTGCGCCGACCGGCGTGCCGCTGAGCTATCCCAAAAAGTGGGTGCCGGAGCTCACGGAAAATCGCGAAGAAGTGATGTACGACCGCGTCGGCGTGACGCGCATCTCGCGGGTCTGGGCGCTGCCGGGCCTGAATGATCGGGACACCTCGTTGATGTACCTGGTGAACGACTCGCTGGTTGCCAACAAGAACTCGCCGCTCAGGAAAAAGCTCATCGATGAGATGCAGCTTGCGACGACGGTATACGGTCGAGCTGACGGGCAGGTCATGAGCGGTGAGTATTCCCTGACGATCGACCTGAAGCCCGGAGTCAGGCCGGAACAGGTGTTGTCCGTCGTCGACGAGACCATCGCAGAGTACCTCGAGACCGGGCCGGACCCGCAGATCGTGGAGAATGCAAAGCTCGGCGTGAACATGTACATACTCGGCGCGCTGGAAACGGGTGCTTCCATCGGCCGGCTTCTGGCTGAGGGCTTCTTGTATTCGGATGACCCCTTGTTCGTGAACCGCGAACTCGAATGGTTGAATGCCGCGACCGCCGAAGAGCTGCGCCAGGTTGCCGGGCGCTGGCTGACGAGGGGCTACTACCAGCTGATCGTCGAACCGTTCCCCGAACTGACCAGCGCTGCGATCGATGTCGATCGCTCGGCGATTCCCGCCGTGACTGCCAACTCGACAATCAACTTCCCCGGCATCGCGACCGCGACGCTGAAAAACGGCATGCAGCTGGTGGTTGCGACGCGCGGCAACATTCCTCTCGTCGACGTTTCGATCGGTATCGAAACGGGCAGCATTGCCGCGCCCGCCGATGCACCGGGGCTGTCATCCTTCGTTTTCGGGCTGATGGACAAAGGCACCAGGCGCTTCGATGCCAACGAGCTCGCTGCGGCCAGCGACAAGATCGGCATGAGCGGGCAGTTCCAGGATGGCATGGAGCAGAGTTCCTACGACTATCGAATTCTGCGCGCCTATCTCGACGCCTCGCTCGACCTCGCGGCCGAGATGCTGCGTCACCCGACGTTTCCCGAAGACGAGTTGACGAAATTCAGGGCGCGGGTTTCGGCGTACCTCGCCAACCTGGAAAAGGCCCCATCGCGCGCAGCAAGCAGCCTGTTCGATCGGGCGATCTATGGCGAAAACAACCCGATGGGGGCGGTGTGGACGCCGGCGCTTCTCGACCAGGTCGATCGCAAGAAGCTGACCGCCTTTCACAAAGATGAGATTACGCCCGAGAGGGTTACCGTCTACATGATTGGCGACATCAGTATCGAGGAAGCGACGGCAGCGGTGACGAAGGCTTTCGGCAACTGGAGCGCAAAGGGCAGCGCGACGATGCGATCGATCGGCAACGCAGCAGAACCCAGAGCGCGCGTGATTCTGCTCGACCATCCGGGTGCCGTATCGAGCACGATCGTTGCGGGTCACGCTATCCCTCCCTATGACGCAGCAAGCTGGGAGGAAACGTCGATCATGAATCGGTTACTGGGCGGTGCCTTCGAGGCCCGCCTGAACATGAATTTACGCGAGGACAAGGGCTGGTCGTACGGCTACTACTCCGGCATTCGTATGAATGCGAGCGGCGATATGACCATCAGCACCTCGGGCCAGGTGCAGACGGACAGGACGGCGGAAAGCATGCAGGAAATCCGGCGCGAGTTACGGGAGTTCCTGTCGACGCGTCCTGCCGCCGAGGACGAGGTAGAGCGGGCAAAGCTCAATCGTATACGCTCGCTGCCAGGTTCCTTCTCGACAAATCGGGGCTTCCTGAGCAGCATCATCCAGTCGAATAACTACGGCTTACCGTTCGACCATGCGGAATCCGCCGCCGATCGTATCGAGGCCGTCACGACGGATGGCGTCGAGGCGCGCGCCCGGGCCCTGCTCGATCCGGACAAGCTCACGTGGGTGATTAGCGGCGACCTCGGGGAGATAGAAGACAGCGTTCGCGCGCTGGATTTCGGTGAGGTCGAGGTCTGGAATGCTTTTGGCGAGAAGCTTCGTTAGCTCGCCAGAACGCTGACCAGGTATTGCCGTTGCTCCAGCGAATCGACGTTCAGGCGTACACGTCGACGAACGTGCCGGAGAGCCCCAGCGACTGGTTTACGGTATTCAGTGCCTGCTGCGAGGCGGCCAACAGGCCTTTGACCAGGCCACCTTCATCGTTCTTTCCCGCCAGGAAATCGCGTACCAGGTTTCCGCGGCGCTGCAGGTTCGTGGTGAACTCGCGGCGATCGAGGCTGGTAAAGTCGCCACGCTGTCGCGCGTTCTCAGAGCCGTCAAAGCCGGCCCCCAGGATGTTGCCCTCTGTCGCTCCGCCAAAGACGGCTTTGAGCGCGGCTTCCAGCGGTGCGCGGAACGACGCAGCATTGGCACCCTGGCCGACAAAAGTCGAATCCGAGAACAAGCGATTCAGCTTTTCGAAGACCGCGTTCGTTGCGTCCGCGATCTCGTAGCTGCGCCGCCGCGAGATACCGCGAGACACGGCCTCGGGATCGACGCGACCCTCCGGAATGTTCAGGGCCGCAAACAGGCCCGTACCGTTGCTGTCGATTTCGAGCACGGATGTGGCGTCGTTCGCCTCGATTAATACCTGCTGCGTGGCGCTATCGAACGTCGCGATAACGCCGGCACCCGAATTGTTGATCCTGTCGAGCACCGTCGACAGGCTGTCGGTTGCGATGTCGACGGCGACCTGCTGCCCATTGACAAGGATCTCTCCCGATTGCACCGTTGAAAACGCGGCCACGTTTTCGAGACTCTGGATGGTCTCGGGGTCGATACCGTCGATAACGTTCAGGCTGTCGAGTTTGCTGGCCGCCAGGAAGTTCGACGTATCGTTCGCCAGGTCGATCATTCCTGCCGAGCCCAGGGTATTCTGCACAAACTCGATGCGCTCGGTCAGCGCATTGAACACGGCAGTAACGCCGGCGTTCGACTGGTTGATGCGATCAACGACATCGTTCAGCGTATCGCTCGTCAGTACGCTGATGCTTTCGCCGTTCAGGTCGAAGCCACCGTCTACGATAGTCGGCGATCCGAACTGCAGGTTCGGGTTCTGGTTGCGGACACCACCCAGGGGCAGGTCGGGATTCACGACGGAGCCGACGTTGTTGAAAACGCTGATCGTGGTCTCGTCGCGGTCTATCAGGCTGCCGGCTCCCAGCGTGAAGTGCAGGCCGTTGCCGATATCGTATTGCTGGTCCAGGGGGTCGTTACGATTGACGACGTAGGTATTGCGATTTCCCGACGAGTCGGTTACGCGAATGCGGAGATTCGTGACGCCGTGTTCGCCATCCCGGCGCGACTGAAAGGTGTAGGTGCCGCCCGGCGCGCCAATGTCGTATTCGCCACCGATCGTGATAGCCGCCGAAGAGCCGTCAGTCCACTCAGGCCCGAATGGGTTGAATGACGTCGGAGACGCATTAATCTCGTCGGCAGAATCCAGTGTCGCCGCCGTGTTGCTCATGTCGAGGCCCAAAGGCGATGTCGATCGCGCGTCCGGCAGATCGAGTTTAAAGCGCGTATTGATGTTGGTGAGTTCGGCCAGGCGTTCGACGGCCCTGAACAGGTTCAGGAGTTCGGTTCGCGCACGCAGGAAATCGCTGTGCGCCTCCGGGCTGATGGACGAGAACCGGGCCGTGCCCTGGCTGGAGCCGGTCTGGCCGACGCTGCTCGAGCGCACAATATTCTGAATTGTCTGTATGACCGACATCACCATCCCTGTTTGATGAAGGCGCTATGTTTCATTGCTATCGGCAGTGCCGGAATTTACTTGAGGCCTTTGGCCGGACGGGCTCACGCTGTTCCTGCGGTCGCGTCAAAATGTGATGCAGCTCACTGATTAAGAATTATGTTGCTGTTTTCCCGCGGCAGTTGGACGCAAGCCCTTGAATCCTCTGGGCAATAATGAGTTTATTGCGCAACGAAACCCAGGCAGTGAATTTCGACGGCAGAATGAATCTGCCAGTGAGCCCTGATACAGACAATGAAGTCTTTAGAGTCGCAGACTGTTCGCAGCGCTGTGCGGTACTCGAACGGGTGCCGTGCGTTATTTCTGTGCCTGCTCGCGGTATGGTCATCGGCGAATGCGGCGACGGTTCGCGACAATTTCGAAACACGCAGCTGGAGCAACAACGACGGCTCCGTCAACTGGAGCGGGGACTGGATAGAGGTTGACGGCGACTCGACACCACCCAGCCCGACCAGCGGCAACGCCCTGATCACCAACGGTGGCGAGCTGCGTCTCGACGATCGGCCTGACACGGGCGGCGACCCCGGCGTTGCGCGTCAGGCGAATCTCGCCGGCGCGACGGTCGCAACGCTGAGATTCCAGTGGCGAACGTCCAACCAGATCGAGTCCAGCGATTCCGTTGTTGTGGAGGTTTCCGCGAACGGTGGCGGCACATGGACAGAACTCGAAAACTTCACCGGCCTCGATGGCGGGGAGTCGGGAACGAACAGCTACGACATCACGCCGTACGCGAGCGCGACGACGCAGGTGCGACTGAGAGTCAACGCAAATTACGGCGGCAACAACGAATACTTCTACGTCGAGTTCATCGAAATCGATTACCAGGTCGTGCTGAGCGGCACCAACCTGTCGGTCAGCCAGACCGACACGCCGGACCCGGTAAACGTCGCGAACAATGTCAGCTACACCCTGAGTGTGGCGAACGCGGGGCCCGACGACGCGACCGGGGTTACCGTCATCGACACACTGCCGGCCGGCGTAACGTTCCAGTCAGCGTCCGCGACCCAGGGCGTCTGTTCACAGTCCGCCGGTACCGTTACCTGTTTGCTCGGGGCACTCACGAGCGGCGCCAGCGCAACCATCAACATCGTCGTAACGGCGCCATTCGTGACAGGCACAATTACCAACACCGCGACAGTCAGCGGGTTCGAGGTTGATCCCGTGCCTGCCAATAACTCCAGCTCGGAGAACACGGTCGTGCAAAACCTGAACGTGAACCAGCTGTGCTACCTGGTTGCCGATTCGGGTGGTGGAAACGGCGGCAACGATTTATTCACGCGTATCGATACCGCCGATTTCAATCCGGCCACGAACGAAACCAGCATCGGCACCGGAACCGGTACCAACACCATAGAGGCGATCGCGTTCAACTCGGCGACCGGCGTCGTCTATGCGGCCAACGGCGATCGCCTGGGCGTGCTCAATCTTACGACCGGCGTGTTCCAGGGACGACCGCAGACTTTCGGTACGGGCAGTGGAACGCTGGGAAATATTGGCTTCAGTGACGTCGACGGTCTCGCCTACGATTCAACAACCGGTGTGCTGTATGGCGCACACGCGCGCGGTGGCACCGATGTTCTAATCCAGATCGACATGACAACCGGGGCCCACGTTCCCAATGCGTTCGGAGCGGGCGTCGACTACGTACCCATCCCGCCGATAGCCGGCAACACGATTACCGACGACATAGCGATCGACCCGACCACGGGAACCATGTATGCATCGGTGAACAGCGGCGGCAGCAGCGACCGGCTGATCCGTATCAACAAGCTGACCGGGGTAACTACGGATGTGGCCCTGATCACCGTGCCCGACATCGAGGGTCTCGGTACCGACGCCAGCGGACAGCTGTGGGGAACCAGCGGCACGCAGGGCATCCTTTACGAGATCAACAAGGTAACGGGCGTCGGCTCGAACGGCCGGCCCATCAACAACGGCAGCGACTACGAAGCGGTCGACTGCTTCGCCCTTTCCCCGAGCGTGATTGCCGATCTCAACGTGGGCAAGACGGTCGACGATGCGACGCCCGCCGAAGGTGGAACCGTAAACTACTCGGTTACCGTAAGGAATGCCGGTCCGGGTCCGGCGACGGTCGTGCAGATCATGGACCTGCTGCCCGCCGGCGTTACGTTTGTGTCAGCAACGCCGACGCAGGGCACTTACGATTCGCTAAGCGGCGACTGGTACGTCGGAACCATACCGGTCGGCGCAACCGTTACGCTGGTGCTGCGTGCCCTGGTCGATGCGGGAACCGGCGGTACGACGATCAGCAACACGGCGAGTGTCGACTTCCTGAGCCAGAACGATCCGAACGCCGCAAACGATGTGGAGACAGTCGATATCAATCCGACGGGAATGCCGAACCTGACCGTGGTCAAAGCCGTAACCACCCTCGAGGATCCGATCAACGGCACGGTCAGTCCTAAAGCGATACCCGGAGCGACGCTGCGCTACCTGATCGTGATTACGAATTCCGGCTCGGGCGAGGTCGATGCCGATACGCTCGTCGTCACCGATCCGCTGCCGGCCAACATGCTGTTGCGCGTCGCCGACTTCGACGGCTCGACGGCGGGTCCTGTGCAGTTCAACGACGGCGCGACGGCGAGTGGCCTCAGCTACAGCTTCGTGGCACTGGGTGATCCTGGCGACGACGTGGCGTTCTCGGACGACGGTGGCGTGACCTTCGACTATGTGCCGACGGCCGACGTCAATGGCGTGGATACCGCCGTCAACGCGATCCGCATCAATCCCAAAGGCACCCTCGATGCCAGCACCGGCGGCGGCGATCCGAGCCTGCAACTCGCGTTCAAGATGATCGTGGAGTAGGCACAAGGAGCTCCGCCGGTTCCAGCCGGGCCCCGCAACTAAAGAAAATCCGCAATCCGCCGACACCTCCGGTACCAGGAACGTTTTCTTACTTTGGAGATGGGCGTATGGCTGTGGATTGGGCCGCATCGCATAGTGACTATTTCAAACTGGTCGAATCGCTCGCCAGGGACCTGAACAAGAACGATGTCAAGTTGCCGTCGTTTCCGGACGTTGTCATTCGTGTCAGAACGGCACTCGATAATCCTGAAACGACCAGCATCGATCTCGCAAACATCCTGAGCGTAGAGGCGGTACTGGCTTCGCGGATACTGATACTTGCGAATTCTTCCTATCACAACCCGGCCGGCATGAGGATCGAAAGCCTGGAAGCGGCGGTGGGCCGAATAGGATTTCAGAAGGTACGCGCCGCCGCTATCGCCTTTGCCGTCGAACAGCTGCATGTTGGCGAGGGCCTCGAGCCGCTGAAGAATGAGCTGAGATCGACCTGGTCGGCCGGAATGCGTCTTGCGGCAATGTCCGAAGTCGTCGCCCGCCACTGCACCAGGCTCGACGGCGATAGCGCTTTCATCGCCGGTCTCCTGCATCGCATCGGCGTCCTGTATCTTTTCACCAAGTACCACGACTACCCCGACCTGCTGCAGGATGCGGAAACCCGCGAAGCGCTGATCGAGGAATGGGCAGCGCCGGTCGGGGAGAGCATCGTCGCCAACTGGCAGTTCTCCGAAGAGATCCAGGGGACGCTGAATCCCGATGAAGTGGAGACGACGCACCGCCGCACTAAGCCGAATCTTGCCGATGTGGTGACCACGTCCAAGAAGGTTCTGGCCGGCGACGGCGAGGACTGGCGAGACACCGACGAAGCGAAGCGCCTGCAGCTGAGCGACGAGAAGCTGCCTGCGATCATGGAGTCGTACAAGCAAAAGCTGGACTCCCTGGCTTCCGCCGTTCGCTAGCTTCGCGGTAGACTGCCCGGACTCATCCGGACAGGGGCGCGCGCCACCGTGAATTTTCTCCGTATCATCCCGATCCCTGGTTTTCTTGTGCTCGCTGCCTGTGCCAGTCACGAAGGCGTTTACGAGCCCGCTTGCGCCGCCTACGAAGGTGACAGGCTGGAACTCAAGAGCGGTCGTTTCGAGTGGCAGCGTTTCACCGACGAGCGGCGAGTCGACGATGAAGGGAACGTCGTTGCGCCCTTTCCGGGATTCCCCAGGTCAGGCACCTACCGCGAGACGGACGGACGACTGGAGCTGCTCGATGATGACCAGGTCCGACTGGACGACTGGTTTATCGTGGATTCGGCAGAGCAGCGTTTCCTGCTGACGGCAAAGCAGCGTGATGCGTTTCTGGACAGTGGCACGCTGCCGGAATGCGCACTCAAACTTGCAGGCGCCGGTTCCCGCTAGCCCGGATATTTCCGAAACTGAGAACCAGCGCTCGCAATTCGGCGCGTTGTCGCTGTTTTGCGACGACGCATGCCCTGTTTCTGTCGGCGTTTTTCTGCAAAGCTGAAAAACCGAAAGAAACGCTATTCAGGTGATCGAATGCGCGCGCCAATCAAGAGTCTCGCAGCACTGATCCTCGGCTCGATGCTGCTCTCGTCAGCAGCCGCCGAAGACGCTGTCACGATCAGCTACCAGGAACCGCTGCAGCAGCTGCAGCTCGGATCCGCGCTATCAGTGGACAATCAGAAGCCCGCAGCCACGATCGTGTCGTCAATGCGCTTCGATGCGTTCGGCCGCCGATTCGAAGTCGACCTCGAGAAGAATCGCAGCCTGCTGGGCAGTGAGCAGCGTGCGCGCTTCGGCGATCACGTCGAGATCTACCGGGGCGGGATCGTCGGGGTTCCGGGCTCATGGGCGCGTATCGTTATTTCCGACGGCCAGCCGCAGGGCATGCTCTGGGACGGTGTCGAGCTCTGGGCAATCGAGGTCGCCAGCGATGCTTCGTCCGGGGTCGGGCAACCCTACATGTATCGCCTCAGCGACCTGCAGATACCGGACGGCATGCTCGCGTGTTCGGACGTGGGTCCGGTAAAGACCGCCGGCGACCTGGCCAAGGTGGTAATGTCGGACATCACCGTAAACGCGGCGCAAGGGCCGGGCGCGACGCAGCAGATCGATGTCGCGGTGATTGCTGATTTCGAGTTCACCAGCAACAAGGGCGCGAATACAGACGCGGAGCTGATCACGCGCATGAATAATGTCGACGGCATCTTCAGCATGCAGCTCGGCGTGCAGCTCAACGTCAGCCGAATCGACTCTTTCTCATCGAACAACGACCCGTTCACCGATCAGCTGGATTCCGGCACACTGCTCGACGAACTGACGGCTTATCGTGACTCGACTCCGGCGCAGCGGGCCAGTGGCCTGTCGCATCTTTTCACCGGCCGGAACCTCGACACTACGACGGTCGGTATCGCGTATACCGGCGCCCTGTGTAGCCGGCGATTCGGTGCGGGCCTGACGCAGGGAACACACACCGTCACTACGGACAGCCTGATCGCGGCTCACGAACTGGGCCACAATTTCGGCGCGCCTCACGACGGCACCAGCGGCTCGGCCTGTGAGTCGGAGACCGGCGAGTTCATCATGGCGCCGCGCATCAATGGCGTAGACGAATTTTCCTCCTGCAGCATCGCGGAAATGCAGGACGACGTAAACCGGGCATCGTGTGTCACCTTGCTGCCGGGTACCGACGTCGCCCTGCTCGCCGGAGGACAGCCGGGCGCCTTGCTATTGGGCGATACGGCAACCGTGACATTCGACGCGAACAGTGTCGGTACGGATACGGCCGACAACGTGAACGTCGACGTGGCGATACCGACGGGCGTGGCACTGGAATCCGTCTCTGCGACGGCAGGCAGCTGCACTACCGGCGCGGGTACGGCGAGCTGTGCGATTGGCGCCGTCGCGGCGGGTTCCGGGGCAACCGTCACGATTACCGCCACACCCTCGTCGTCCGGCACGACCAGTTTCGTTGCAACCATGACAGCGGCAAACGACGCGAACAGCAACAACAACCAGGCGTCAGTGCAGGTCAGGGTCGACCCGGCAGTCGACCTGGTGTCGCTGGCCGCCGCGACCGTGCAGATCGCACTCAACGGCAGCACGACCATCCGACCGACCGTTGAAAACCGTTCGTCGATCGCGGCGACGAACGTCTCTGTGTCAATCACGCCAGACGCCGGCATCGCCATCGATTCAGCCAGCTGGTCGGCCGGCTCCTGCAGCATCACCGACAACGTTGCCAGCTGCCAGGCAAGCAGTGTCGCAGCGCAGTCGACCGTTCAGCTGCAAATCGGCGTAACGGGCACCAGCGAGGGAAGCCGTTCCTACACGATGAGCGTCGATGCGGCCGAGGCCGATCGGAATGTTGCCAACAACGATGCCAGTGGCCAGCTTACCGTCGGCACCGCGACACCTGTTCCTCCGGCGGCCAATGACGACAGCGGCGGTGGCTCAATCGGCTGGCTGTCCCTGTTGTTCCTGGTGTTCACCGTGATCCTGACGAAATACAGGGGCACGGGAAGTCCGGTCACGCAATAACAGGAGGCAGGAAATGATCATCATTCCCGGAGAGAAGTTTCATGTCGTAATGCGCCGCAACTACGAGAGCCAGGTCCAGCGGCATTTCATTGGCGCTGCAGATGTGGTGGAAGGCTCGACGGTGCGAACGACGGGATATGCCTTTATCTATGACGAGATGAAAGCGCAATACATAAAGAAGCCGGCAAAGCGCACAATGATTTTCGACCTCGCCGAAAGCGGCTATATCGTCAACTTGATTCCGCCGGCGGTGAACATCGACGACCTCAAGTATGAAACGATCGACCGCAACTTCCTGGCAATCACCGATGGCAAGGGCTACCAGCTGGATATCAACGAGTTCGGCACACGGCGCTGATCTCCAGCGCAAAATTGCAAAATTGGGACATTCCTAATTTAACGTATTAACGCATTAAATTAGGAATGTCCCAATTACCCGATTACTTTGCGTGGCCGGTCCGGGTTTCCTTCCGGGTGGCCGAGCAGGGTCTTGCAAAGCCCAATCCAGGCCGGGCTCAGTACCAGGCTGATCGCGATCACGGCTACGGCCAGGCGGTAGTCTTCATCCGGCAGTAATCGTTCGGTATGCGCGAGAGCAGCAAGGATGAAACTGAATTCGCCGATTTGTGACAGCAGCGCACCCGCATAGCCGGCACGACGCCAGGATGAGCCGAGCAGTCTCAGGATTCCGGCATTCAGGATCGTGTTGAGGAACACGATCAGGACGACAAGCACCGCCACGTGCAGCAGGTTGTTGCGAACGAATTCGACGTCGATCAGCATGCCAACCGAAACGAAGAATGCGGCCACAAACACGACGCGAAAAGGCTCCAGGCTCTCGTGGACCCAGTCAGTCTCGCGCGCCGAGCTGACCACCAGCCCGGCAACGAACGCACCCAGCGCTGTCGACAAGCCCAGTTCGCCTGAAACGAGCGCGAGGCTCAGGCACAGTAGCAGCGCGGCGAACACCTGCAATTCATGATCTGAGGTCAGCTTCCTGGCGAATGGCAGCTTGATATGGTCGCGCGTAAACACCCACGCCGCAATGCCGATCAACAGCATTGCACCGATGAACTGTGCGATTAACTCAGCGCTGCTGACGTCGTCACCACCCAGCATGTTGACGGCAATAATCATCGGCACCAGCGCCATATCCTGCGCAAGAAGCACTACGAGCACATTTTGACCGGTCTGTGTGTCAAGCTCGTTCCAGTCCTTCAGGAGCTTCAGAACAACAGCAGTACTGCTGAGGCTGATAACGAAGCCCAGGATCAGGATCTTCGACCACGACCATTCGAAGTACAGTGCAATCAGCCAGACGGCCGCAACGGTGATGCCCACCTGCAGAAGCACGCCAAAGATTGCCAGCCGCCAGCGGCTCAGCAGGCTATGCGGCGACGCTTCCATACCGACGAAGAACAGCAGCACAATAAGGCCAATGCCGCCAATTCGGCCGATGAGATCCGGATCCTCGAGCAGGCCGAGTCCAAAGGGTCCGATCAAGAGACCGGCTATCAGGTAGCCTACGATCTGAGGCTGTCGCAGCGCACGCATGGCGAAGCCGATAATCAGGATGGCGAGTATGACGCCGACAATGACCGGCAGGGCAGGATCGATATGCATGGGCGAAAGTATATAGATACGAAACGGAGACGTTCTGATTTCCCGAAAATAAGGAGAGCGTCCCCGGGCTTTTCCCGGCTTTGCGGTCAAGGAGGTGGTCCCCAACTGCCGACTAGATTGGGAATGTCCCCGTTTCCCACTTAGACTTGGCGCTGTTCAGCAACCTGCCTGGAATCGCAACGTGTTTTCGAAGTCACTTCCTGTATCGTTTATCATCTGTACCACACTCGTGTTCGCAGCATTCATGACCAACGCCGACGCAAAGGACAAGCCGGGCCACGACGAACTGCTTGCGCTGTTCGCCGACTGGCGCGAATTCGAGTCACCACCGTTACTAGATGGAGCCCCGGACTACACGGCGGACCGATTCGCTTTGCGGCGAAACGACTTCCTGACCTTGCGGGAGCGGCTGCAGTCCTTCGAGATCGATGGCTGGCCGGTGCCGCAGCAGGTTGACTGGCATCTCGTGCGCGCCGAGATGAACGGCTACGACTTCAACGAACGCGTCCTCAAGCCCTGGGCCAGAGATCCGGCGTTCTATAACACTGTCTGGATGTATCGAAGCGACGTCCCCGCCCACGAAGGACCGACGCACCATGCGCTGGTCGAAGTCTGGCAGTACGAATTCCCGCTGAGCACGAAGGAGCAGAAGCGCCTTACGGCCGAGCTGTCCGTGATTCCACCGTTGATGAAGCAGGCAAAGGGTAACCTGACCGGCAACGCCCGCGATCTTTGGATCGCCGGGATACGCGACATCCGCCAGCAGCGCGCCGGGCTCGATGAAATCGAAGCCTTGCTCGGAAACGATGCGAGTGCCGACCTGGAGCGCGCCATTCAGGCGGCAAAAGTCGCGACCGATGAGCTGATTGCGTGGCTGGAGGCCGAGGCGGAATCGAAGACCGGTCCTTCCGGCATCGGCAAGGACAACTACAGCTGGTATCAGCAGAACGTGCACCTGGTGCCGTTTACATGGGAGGACGAAGTCCGGCTGCTCGAGCGCGAACTCGCCCGTGCCTGGTCTTCACTGAAGCTCGAGGAACAGCGCAATCGGGGCCTGCCACCCATGGAGGCCGCCAGCACGCCCGCGGAATACGACGCAAAAGCGAACGCCGCCGTCGACCGCATCATGAACTTCCTCGAGACCAAGCAAATCGTCACCGTCGCCGACTACATGGAGCCGGCGATTCGTGAGCGGCTGGGATCATTCGTACCGGCGGAAAAGCGCAACTTCTTCTGGATTACCGCGCACTACGATCCGGCACCGCTGTTTACGCACTTCTGGCACTGGTTCGAACTGGCGCGCATGGACCGCGAGCCACACGCGAGCCCTGTCCGTCGAGGCGCGCTGCTCTACAATATTTTCGACAGCCGTAACGAGGGCACGGCGACCGGCGTCGAGGAAATGTTCATGCACGCGGGCCTGTACGATGACAGCCCACGGTCTCGCGAACTCGTCTGGATACTCCTGGCTCAGCGCGCGGCGCGCGGGCTTGGTTCACTGTATGCGCATGCCAATGAAATGACGATGCAGGAGGCCGGCTCGGTACACATGGACTGGACGCCGCGCGGCTGGATGAAGACTGAAAAAGAGCTGCTCATTTTCGAGCAGCATCTGTATCTGCGCCAGCCCGGCTACGGAACCAGCTACGTGACCGGCAAGTACCTCCTGGAGCAGACGCTCGCCGACTACGCGAAACAGCTTGAACAGCGCGGCGAGGAGTTCCACCTGAAACTGTTCTTTGACCGCCTCAACAGGATAGACAGTATCCCCATCTCGCTTGGCCGCTGGGAAATGACGGGGCTCGACGACATGCTAAGATAACGAGATACCTGTGTCCGCTACCTGCCAGCGGCGACGCATGCCGGCACAATAAAAAACTCGATAGGGGGGTGCATCTTGATTCAGTTTCAACTCAACGGCAAAACCGTAAAGTCTGACAGCGCGCCCGACACGCCGCTCCTGTGGGTTATCCGGGACGAACTCAAACTCAAAGGCACCAAGTTCAGCTGTGGCATCGCACAGTGCGGTGCCTGCACGGTCCATCTCGAGGGTTCCGCGACAAGATCCTGCGTGATACCGCTGAGCCTCGTCGAGAACAAGTCGGTAACGACGATTGAAGGACTTGACTCGAGAGCAGGTAAGGCCCTGCAGGCTGCATGGATCGAAGAGCAGGTGCCGCAGTGCGGCTACTGCCAGTCGGGCCAGATCATGCAGGCCGCCGATCTGCTTGCCAGGAATCCGTCGCCCAGCGATGAGGACATCAATGCGGCCATGAACGGTATCCTGTGTCGCTGCATGGCGTATACGCGGATCAGGAAAGCGATCAAGAGCGCCGCCAGCGGCGGGGAGGTCTGATCATGGCGATTGCGAAACAGGCGCCGTCAGTCAGCCGCCGCACTTTCCTGGCCGGCACGGTCGGCACCACGCTCGTGATGGGCATCGGCAGCATCCTGCCCGGCTGCAGCCGCGAAGAGGCCGCCAGCGACCTGGCGACGCTGGGTGCCAGCAAGCGTTTTTCGCCCACGGTCTGGTTTGAGCTCGATGGCACCGGCAGCGTGCTGATCAACATTGCCAAGGCAGAAATGGGTCAGCACGTCGGCACCGCGCTGGCGCGTGTGGTCGCGGACGAGCTGGGCGCGGACTGGAGCCGCGTATCGATCAAGCACGTCGACAGCGATCCGAAATGGGGCTACATGGTTACAGGCGGTTCGTGGTCAGTCTTCACGACTTTCGCGATGCTGTCGCAGGCCGGCGCGGCCGGCCGGACCGTGCTGATCGAGGAAGGCGCGAAGATGCTCGGCGTCGAGGCAGGCCGGTGCAAAGCGCAGGACGGCAAAGTTATCGCCGGCGGACAACAGGTCTCGTTTGCCGACATCGTCGCGAAAGCCGACGTCAGTCGAACCTTCACCGACGAAGAGCTTGCCGCGATGCCGATAAAGGCCGCGAGCGAGCGACTGCTGGTCGGCAAAGAGACGAAGGCGCTGGACATACCCGATAAATCTCTCGGTACCGCGGTTTACGGTCTCGATACCGAGTTGCCGGACATGGTGTACGCGCACCCATTGATACCGCCGACACGCTACGGCAGCAGTATCAAGGCAATCAATGACACTGCCGCGAAGGACATCCCGGGCTACATCCGCACCATTGAACTCGATGATCCGAGCGAGATCGTGCAGGGCTGGGCGCTGGTGATCGCCGAGAATTTTCCGGCCGCGATGAAAGCCGCCGACGCTGTCGAGGTCGATTGGGCGGCAGGCCCGACGGCGGCCGTCACCGAGTCGGACATCCTGGCGGAGGGCCGGAAGCTGACGGCCGACGCCGCGAGTGGCGTCCTTGTGGTCAATGATGGCGATGTCGAGGCCGCGCGAGCATCTGCGGCCAGATCGCACACCGCGACGTACACGACGAGCACGGCGCTGCACTTCACGCTGGAGCCGCAGAATGCGCTGGTGGAATTCGTCGACGGCGTATTCCATATCCACTCGGGCAACCAGTGGCAATCCCTGATTCTGCCCTACCTTGCGAAGGCGCTGGGCGTTGAAGAATCCAGCATCGTCATTCACCAGTACTACCTGGGCGGCGGCTTCGGTCGCCGGCTGTTCGGCGATCAGATGATTCCGGCCGCGCTCGCGGCGCGCGAGCTCGGTCGTCCGGTAAAGCTGATTTTTCAACGAGCGGAAGACAGCCGCTTCGACTGTGTACGCTCGCCCTCCGTGGCCAAGTTCGATGCTTCGTTTGATGCCGACGGTGCATTGAGCGGTGTCGAACACGCGGCGGCCGCGGGCTGGCCGACACTGGCGATGGCGCCGGGCTTCCTCGCGGACGGCGTCGATGGCAACGGCAAGTTCGATACGTTTTCGATCAGTGGCGCCGACCACTGGTACACGCTGCCGAGTCATCGCGTCCGGGCAATCAACAACGACCTTGCGCAACGGACGTTCCTGCCGGGGTGGCTTCGTGCCGTTGGCCCGGGCTGGATAGGCTGGGGCGTCGAGAGCTTCATGGACGAGCTCGCGGCGATGACGGGCGAAGATCCGGTCGAGTTCCGCCTGAAGCGCCTGGACGCGGCCGGTAAGAATGCCGGCACCTCGCCGAACTCGGTTGGCGGGGCGGCGCGACTCGCCGCGGCGCTGCGGGATGTGGCGAAACGCTCCGGCTGGGGCCGGCAACTGCCCGCTGGCGAAGGAATGGGGGTCGCCGTCAGTCACGGCCAGGAACGCAACATGCCGACATGGACCGCCTGCGTCGCACAGGTCGCCGTCGATGCCGACACGAAGGCGATTACGGTCAAAAAGATCTGGCAATCGATCGACTGCGGCACCGTGGTACACCCGGACGGCGCAATGGCGCAAGCCGAAGGCGCGACCCTGTGGGGCCTGAGCCTCGCGTTACACGAAGGCACCGCATTTGAGGCAGGCCAGGTGAAGGATCGGAACCTGGATACCTACCGGCCACTTCGAATGGCGGACGTGCCGGAACTCGATATCCGATTCATGGAGAGCACGGAGTTCCCGACCGGCCTCGGCGAGCCTCCGCTTATCGCCGTGCCGCCGGCCGTCGGCAATGCGATTTTCGCGGCGACCGGTACGCGGGTACGGGATCTGCCGATACGGCTGTAATCAGGCGGCAACAGTTCGAGCGGCGGGCAAGGGCCGTCAGGCGACGCGTTCGGCGTCGTGCTTCAGGCGCATCACGCGTCCGCGGCTGACGTGCAGCAGGTCGCTGATCTTGAGCACGAAAGAATCTTCGTACTTGTCGAGCCGGCCGTCGGCGTAGGCGATCTTCCACAGCAACGCGACGATACGCGCCTTCTCGTCCTCGTCGAGGTGCTCATGCAGCAATTTCGTGAATTCGTACGCAGACACCGAGTCGTCGGCTTTCTCATGAGCGGCATTCAGCAACTGCGCGGCATCCTCGGCGGACAGCCTGAAGTGCGTCTGCAGTAACTCGAGGACGCGGTCGAATTCGCTTTCGTCGAATACGTCATCGGCGCGGGCGACATCGAGCATGAGTACCGCCGTCGCCATACGGAGCGCCGCATCGCGATCCTCGCCGTCGTCGGTCTCAGGCGCCGAGATTACATCTACTACCTGGTCGATAAATCGTCTGATCATTGTCTGCTCTGGCAATGGCTGCTCCTGAACCTATGATCGAAGTAACGCGCGGAAGTTTCAAGCCGCAAAACCCTGTAGTATCCGCAAACAGCAAATTCAGCCGGGAAACGTTCAGCCATGCAATACACTGCCATCACGCTCGTCAAGCGACCCACCCTCACTATCACGCCGGATCTCTTCGAGATCGTGAAGCTGGAAACGCCGCAACTTGCAGACGGGCAATTCCTGGTGAAGCAGACGCACATGTCGCTCGACCCGGCCATGAAAGGCTGGATGATGGAAGACCGAAACAGCTACATACCGCCGGTTGAGCTGGGTGACGTCATGCGCTCGAGCGGCGTCGGCGAAGTCGTGGAGTCCAGGAATCCGGGTTTCGCGGTCGGTGACCGCGTAGTGGGCATGATGGGCTGGACCGAGTACGCCGTCAGCACCGGTACGGGCCTGCAGAAGCTGCCCGAGGGCATTCCCGCCGAAGCCGTACTCTGCGTGCTCTCGCTGCCCGGACTGACCGCGTACCAGGGGCTGATGAACATTGCCAGGCCGAAGCGCGGCGAAACGCTTGTGGTATCGGGCGCCGCGGGCTCAGTGGGCTCGATGGTCGGGCAGATCGCGAAAGCGGAGGGTATGCGCGTCGTCGGCACGGCAGGCACGGACGAGAAATGTCGCTGGCTCGAAGACGAACTCGGATTTGACAAAGCCATCAACTACAAGTCGGACGATCTCGCAAAACAAATCAAAGACGCGACCCCCGAGGGTGTGGATATTTATTTCGAGAATACCGGCGGCCCCGTGCAGCACATCACCTTCGCTCGCATGAACGCACATGGACGTATCGTTGTCTGCGGCATGATTGCCGACTACAACACCGACAAGCCGTCGCCGGGTCCCAACTGGATCAACATGATTCGTCGGCGTCTCACGATCACCGGCTTCGCGATGCCCGATCACTGGGGAGAAGTGCCCGCGATGACCGAGAAACTGTTGGCCTATTTCACGGCCGGCAAACTCAAGTACCGGGCGCACAAACTTCAGGGGCTCGAAAGCGCAATCGAAGGAATAAACCTCCTTTTTACCGGCGGCAACACCGGCAAGCTGATGGTCGAACTGTAGCGACGGTAACGTCGTGTGCATCGATCGAACCCAGTTCAGGGGGGTCAGACTCCCTGCTGCGTACCTGGGGCTCAGCAGTTCGTGCCGGGCGTTCTCACTGGCGGATCTCGTCAGTGACTCTCTCAGGACCCGTTGACCCGCTCAATGAGGTGATCGATCACGGTATCGATCACCTTGAGGCGTGTGTGCTGCTTGTCGTTGCCCTCGACGAGAATCCACGGTGCCTTCTTCGTGCTCGTAAACTGGATGACGTCCTGGGCGTATAACTCGTAGGCGTCCCACTGTTCGCGGTTACGCCAGTCTTCGTCGGTCAGCTTCCAGTGCTTGTAAGGCGACTTCTCGCGTTCCTTGAACCTGGCGAGCTGCTCGTCCTTGCTGATGTGCAGCCAGAATTTCAGTAACAATATGCCATGGTCAACCATCTGATGTTCGAAATCGTTGATCTCGTTGTACGCCCGCCGCCACTCGTTCTCCGTCGCGAAACCTTCCGCCCGCTCGACGAGAACGCGGCCGTACCAGCTGCGGTCGAACACGGTGACGTAGCCCGCTCGGGGTAACTTGCGCCAAAATCGCCACAAGTAATGGTGTGCTCTTTCCTCGTCGGTCGGTGCCGCAAACTGATGCACCCGGGTTTTGCGCGCATCCAGGCTCCAGACGGTACGTCGGATTGCCCCGCCCTTGCCGCTCGCATCCGGGCCTTCGAAGACCAGCACCGTCGAGACGCCCTTGTTGAAAGCCTTTCGTCCAAGCTCGCCCAGGCGCGCCTGAGCCTTTCCAATTTTCTTCTTGTACTCTCGCTTCGGTACATTCAGCGTTTGATCCAGAGTATCGAACACGGTCGAATGGGAAGCCGGGACCAAATCGGCTGCGGGCGCGGCCGATGTTGTGGCGGCGGCCGAAGCTTCCTGTTCGTGCCGATCGAGGTGTCGCGCCAGTTCGGCGGCTACAATTTCGCCGATCCTGAGATGACGATAGTTGGGGTCGACCCCCTCGACGATATTCCAGGGAGCGCTGCCGCGATTGGTTCGGGTAATGATCTGTTCGCCGGCGGCGATAAAGTCATCGTAGTGCTCATGGTTGCGGCGGTCATCCTGGGTCACCATGTAGCTTTGCAGCGGGTTCGCAGAGAGCTCGGCGAAGCGTTTTTCCTGCTGTTCTTTGCTGAGGTGCATCCAAAACTTGAGGATAAGCGCGCCGTCGTCGGCCAGTTCGTTTTCGAAGCGAATGATCTCGGCAAGCCGCCGGTCGAATTCGAGTTCACCCCCGCTGCCGTAAACCCGGTTCAGCAGGGGTCGCGAGTAACGGCCGCTGAGATACAGGCCGATACGGCCCTTCGGCGGCAGGTCCCGCCAGTAGCGCCAGAATCGCGGCCTAGCACGCTCCTCTTCGGTCGGCGCCTGGTAACCGATGGAACGCAGGAACCGCGGATCCATCCAGGTATTCAGCATGTTGATGGTCGACCCCTTGCCGGCTCCGTCAACGCCGGCGAAGTCGATCAGCACGGGAAACCGGGCGAGCTCGAGGGTCCGATACTGCAGCGTCAGCAGGCGCGCACGCAGCTCACGCTGTCGCGCCTTGAATTCGGTCTTGCTGACCTTCTGACCGAGTTCGGCGGTATCAAACATGTTCTTTTGTCCAGCTTGTCGTAAGGGCTTGCGGTCGGGTCATCGGCGCATTGTACCGCTTCGTCTGTCGTTTAAGGAGGTCTGCGCTCTCTTGTGTGTGTTCTCAGCCGACGAAGCGATTCGAGGTAGAATTGCAGCCAGCGACCGACTGCGGTCGAATCCTTTCGGAGCCGGAGTTTCAAGGCATGCTTCTACGTAGTTTGACCCGGCACATTAAAGACCAGAACTGGTTTGCAGTGTGGCTCGATCTTGTAATCGTGATTGTTGGCGTGTTTATTGGTATTCAGGTGGCCAACTGGAACGAAACGCGGGCATTCAACGCCAGGGAGCTCGAGCTACTCGAGGAGCTCAAATCCGAGATCGGGGATGGAATTCAGCTTTCAAACAACAGGGGCAAAGGTTACGCACAGGCGGCCGCAGCCGGCAAACGTTCGCTGTCGTTTCTTGCCGGCGACGCCACTTGCAGTGACGATTGCTGGCCCACCCTGGTCGACTTCATGCACGCGTCGCAATGGCAGGGCATGACAATCCCGCGGACGACATACGACGAAATGCGTCGTCTCGGACTTCCAGGTGCGCGCCCTATCGTCGAAGCCGTAGAGGCATTCTACGCACAGAATGAACAGATTGTTCAGGCCATGATAGACAAGCCGGCATACCGTTCTCTTGTCCGTCAGATGATCCCGGTCGATGCGCAGGAGGCCTACTGGACACACTGCCACCACCTGGTCGACGGATATGAATCGTACGTGCTGGATTGCCCGGAGGGCATTTCCAACGAAGATGCGGCAAGCGCCGTCGCCAGGATAGCCGGACATCCGCAGATCGAAATGTTCCTTACGGAGTGGGCTGGAGACGTCGCCGCCGTGCCGGGCGATCTCAACGCGCAAGTACAAGCTGGAACCCGAGCCATCGCCGCGATTGACAATGAACTGGCGGCGCGCAGATAAGCTGACTACGCTTTGTGCAGACCCCAATTCATGAGCGCGTCGTACTGACTTAGACCGTCTCCTATAGGCCGTTCCGAGTCGGTCATGATTTCCCCAAACAAGACGTCAAGCTGGCCGCAGTTGGAAGGAGCTGTCGTTCACTGTAGCTCGCCCGGAATTACTCGAAGAATCCAGCCGAGGTTCATCGAGAATTCGGGATTGGTCCCGCCGATTGCTGGTACAGTTGGCGGCATGCGATTCGGAACAAAAAACTATTCGGCAAAGGGCTTTTATGACGAGCTGATCGACGCCGAGGGCAATGCGCGACCCCATGCCCGGCTGCTCGCCGACTACTTCAGCGAGATGCAGCCGCACGAGCTCATTGAGCGCCAGCGCGCAGTCGACAGCACCATCGTCGACATGGGCATCAGCTTCACGATCTATTCGCAGGGCGACAATATCGACCGCGCCTGGCCGCTGGATATCATTCCGAGGGCAATGCCCGGCTCCGAATGGGATCATGTCGAGCGCGGGCTGATCCAGCGGCTCAAGGCGCTGAACCTGTTCATCGACGACCTCTACAACGAGCGACGCATTCTGAAGGACAAAATCGTTCCTGCAGAGCTGATCGACAGCTCCAAGAACTACCTCGTGCCCTGTCGCGGCGTAAGGCCGAAGCACGGTGTCTGGGCGCATATTTGCGGCTCCGATCTCGTGCGAGACGGTGACGGCACCATTTACGTGCTGGAGGACAACCTGCGCGTGCCCTCGGGCGTGTCCTACATGCTCGAGAACCGCAACGTTATCAAGCGCGTGTTCCCGTCGATCTTTCGCAATCACCGCGTCCGACCGGTCAGTGAGTATCCGTCCTCGTTGAGCAAGATGCTGCGCTCCATAGCATCGGACGACATCGATGGCAGGCCCGAAATCGTCGTCCTGACGCCCGGTATCTATAACTCGGCGTACTTCGAACACAGTTACCTGGCCCGTACCATGGGCGTCGAACTCGTCGAGGGCAGCGATCTGGTTGTCGGCGATGACGATTGCGTCTACATGCGCACGATCGACGGCCTGAAACGCGTCGACACTATTTACCGCAGGATCGACGACACCTTCATCGATCCCGAGGCCTTCCGGCGCGACTCGATGCTGGGTGTGCCCGGCGTCATGCGCGCGTGGCGTGCCGGTAACGTCGCGCTCGCCAATGCACCGGGCTCCGGCGTCGCCGACGACAAGGTAATCTACTCCTACGTACCGGAAATCATTCGCTATTACATGGATGAGGACGCGATCCTGCCGAACGTTCCGACCTGGCGCTGCTCCGATAGCAAACAGCTCGATCACGTACTCAAGAACATAGCCGATCTTGTCGTCAAGCCGGCGAACGAGTCGGGCGGCTACGGCATGCTGGTCGGCCCGCATGCGAGCAGGGCGGAGCATGAGAGGTTTCGCGGGCTGCTAAAGGCCGATCCGCGAAATTACATCGCCCAACCGACACTGGCGTTGTCGACGGCACCGACGCTTTGCGGAGGGACACTGGAGCCACGGCACCTGGACCTGCGGCCATTCATCCTGCAGGGAAGCAACATTTCGGTCACGGCCGGCGGATTGACCCGTGTCGCCATGGTCGAGGGCTCACTGGTCGTTAACTCGTCTCAGGGCGGCGGCAGTAAAGACACCTGGATCATCGAGGACAGCGACTGATGTTGTCGCGGGCAGCAGAACGTATTTACTGGACCGGCCGTTATCTCGAGCGCGCCGAGAATACGGCGCGTATCGTGCAGCAGTATTCTCATCTGCTGCTCGACCTGCCGGATGAGGTCGGTGTCGAATGGGGCGAACTGGTCGACATATTCGGCGCGACGGACGCGTTCAAAGAAGCGGATGCAAGAAACCAGGACGCAGCCATCCGTAATTTCCTGCTGGCCAATGCCGATAGCGGTACCTCACTGCTTTACTCCATCAAGATGGCGCGCGACAACATACGAAATGCGCGCGACCTGCTACCGCAGGAAAGCTGGGAAGGCGCCAATGAGTTTTTTCAATATGCCCGCAGGGAACTTGCCGCCACGACATCGAGCGAGAATCTCTTCGATGTTCTGTCCGAGTGCATCGGTCGTTGCCAACAGATTAACGGCGTACTGATCGGCACGATGAGCCATGACAGCCCCTACTATTTCCTGACGCTGGGCCAGAGCATCGAAAGGGCCGACATGACGAGCCGCATAATCGACGTGGCGGCCGCCTACCTGCAACAGAACGAGCGCCTGGTGTTGCGCTACGGGTCGACGCTCTGGACCAACGTGCTGAAGTCGGTCAGTGGATTCCAGATGTACCGGCAATATTGTCAACCGGAAGTCGAGGGCCTGATGGTTATCGATTTCCTCCTCAACGACGAAAAGTTTCCGCGTGCCATGCGAGCCTGCATGGAAACTGCCAAGCGTACTGCCGAGCGTCTGCCACGCTCCGGGCATCTGATCCATTCGCTGGAGCGAACCGAAAATGCGCTGCCGTCGCCATTGCCGGACGACCTGGACGGTGCCGAGGTCAGCGATCTGATGGATACCCTGCAGCAAAGGCTCGGCGACGCGCACACGGCCGTCGTGGAAACCTGGTTTCTGCCCGGAGGCGATGCTTGAAACGGTTACTTTGCGTCTGCGGACGCGCTGTCTTCTTCGACAATCACAGCTGTGGAAGCTGCGGCCGGCAGCTCGCATTCGATCCGGCCACGTTGAAGATGAAGGCAGAGGCCGAGATCGGGGACGGTCTTCGCTGTTGCAGCAATCGCGACAGCGCGATCCGCTGCAACTGGCTTGCGTCGCCGGACGCAAAGCACTGCCTGTCCTGTGCAACGAGCCAGACCATCCCGACGCTGTCGAAACCGGAAAACCACGCGCGCTGGCGCAAGCTCGAGCAGGCAAAGCGAAGGTTGATCTATGATCTGCTGCGACTGGGACTCCCGGTAGACCCGTCTCGGCTGCGATTCGTTTTTAAAGAGGACCGGCGAACGAACCCCGACGTACGCGACGACCATGTTTCCATCGGGCATGCCGACGGCGTAATTACGATCAACGCTGCCGAGGCGGATGAAGTGTATCGCGAGCAGATGCGCCAGCAGATGAACGAGCCCTATCGGACCCTGCTCGGGCATTTTCGTCACGAATCAGGCCACTACTACTTCAACGTGGTAATCGACGATGAGCTGCGCAACGAGGCGCGCAGGCTATTCGGAGATGAGTCCGTTTCCTATGATGAGGCGCTGCAAGCCTATTACCAGGCCGGACCCGAGCCCGGCTGGGAGGAGCACTTCATTTCCGGCTATGCGAGTTCGCATCCCGCCGAGGACTGGGCCGAATGCTGGGCCCATTACCTGCACATTTGTGCCGTGCTGGAAGCGGCCGATACGACCGGCCTCAGGACAGACACGGACGTGCAGAACTGGCCAACGGAGTTCATCGATCTCGTCATCGCCATTAACGAGATCCTGCGCAGCCTGGGCCTGCCAGATGCCTATCCGTTCGTAATAACGGCGGCGATTGCCGAAAAAATCGAATTCGTGCACAAGGCGGTATCGCGCTTTAATGGTCGACGAGGCGAACCTTCGGCGGCAAACTGATCGCAGGCAGGCGATCGAACGCGAGCTTGAGATTCTCCGCCCACGCTTCGCGAATCCGGCGAAGGTAGGGATTGTCTTCTTCGTAAATGACGTGCGTGTACCGGCTCAAGGCGCCTGCCTGATACATCATCAGCTCGATCGGCGGCCCGACGCTGGCATTGCTGCGCATCGTCGAGTCCATGGAGACCAGGCCGCAGAGCGCCACCGTTTCCAGCGGCGTATCGAATTGAATGATCCGATCGAGTATCGGTTTGCCATACTTCTGTTCCCCGATCTGCAGGAAAGGCGCCAGCCGCGTCGGTGATACGCAGTTGCCCTGCGGATAGATGTGGAACAGGGCGTGTGACGCATCGCCGATCTGTCCACCGAAGATGAAGTTGACGTCCGGAGAGAAGCCCTCGGCGCGTTCGTTCTCGGGATACCTGGCCTGGATGTCCCGACTCGTCTCACCGATGTAATCAGCCGCATCGCGCATGCGCTCGACGGTCGCGAGGCTCCTCGGCGCGTTTTCACGGATGTCACGATGAAGCCGCGCTACAACGGCCTGGGTTGTGGCGAGATTGCCCGCGCTGAGCAAGGTAAAGAAGCGGTCTTTGATCTCGGTAAAGGCGTGCATCTTGCTGAAGGTGCCCAGCTGATCGATTCCCGCATTCGTCCGGGAATCCGAAACGAACACGAGCCCATCGTTCACACAGGCGGCGAGGCAGTAGGTCATGCGCGGAGCTTAGCCTGACAGAGGGTCCTTGAGAAGAGCAACTTCCCGGACCAGGCCCCTGCGGTCATATGCGAGCGCCGCGTCAACCACCAAGCAGAAGCCGCGTTAGTAGAAGCAGGCAATAAACGCAGGTGACCAGGGAGGTCCGCGATGAAGGCAGGGATAGTGAACATAATCAGGGTAACGGCGGCATTGCTGGCACTTGGCGGCTGCAGCACCGTTTCAGTACAGCAGCTCAGCGAGAAATACGACAGGCCGATACTGAGCGCGGCGGAGGCGGCATCGATGATTCGCGTCGAGGTCAGAGAGCTGCAGCCATTGCCTGTCGAAGACACCGTCGTCGCTTCGATCGACTGACATGCTCGCGCTGCAGGCAGCCATGCGGTGGTGCCGATGAAAGCAGCGCCACTTCACGGATCGTGACCCGGGTCCTTCCGTTCGCTGCGAAGGCCGGTAATCTGGCGGGATGCAGTCCGCTAACGAAAGCATCGCAATTCGTAATGGCGAGAGCCACAGGATAGGGGTCAGCAGCTTCGCTGCGATTAGCCTGCTTGCCGCAAATGCGGGACTGCTGTTGCTTTACGTTGCCCTCGATCTCACGCTGTTCCAGCTGGTGTTCGTTTACTGGTGGGAGGCGTTGTGGATAGGCCTGTTCAGTGGATTGAAACTGCTGACTGCATCCCTGTTCGGCGATCCGTACAGGAATCGCTGGGTCGGATTCTCGAAAGGCGCGAGCTTCTTCATGTCCCTGTTTGCGATCATGAAGGCGAGCACGGCTTTTCTGCTTCTGATCCTGTTCACCGGCGTAGCGCTGGTCACCGCGCAGCAGGAACTCACCGGGACGGACGGCAGTGATTTCGTCCGCGAGCATCTGGGCGTAATTTTGAAGTGCTCGCTGATATTTCTGGCAGGGCACGGACTGTCATTCATCGTCAATTTCCTGGTTCTCGGTGAGTTTCGGGAAGCGCGATTCGGCACATTGCTGTGGTTACCGTTCAAGCGCAGCCTGGCGTTGTTTGTGGCCATCATCGCGTCGCTGACAGCGATCCAGGCCTTCCCGGGCATCCTCGACGACACGAGTTACGCGGCTTTTCTGATCACCGTCAAACTTGCGTGGGACTATTTCCTGCATCGCCGGGAACGCCTGTCTTTCTCGACGTCCGGGCTCGAGCATGAGCCGCGCGAGTAAATAGTCGGGGTCAGAGAAGAAATAACCGGGGTCGGACCCCGATTTGTAGACCCAATCAATTGGTTTGGCGTCTGGCAGGAGTCGAACCGCAAAGAAGCCTGCACCGTCAAAATGCGTGCCGCCATACGCTAAAGAAAACGGCAGCCCGGCCGCTATCCGTTGTGATAGTCCCGTGTCGGAGCAGGTATTGGCCAGCAATCAGAAAGAATCTTCCGATAACAAGCTTCTTTTCATATTCTCACTCCAGCTACTGGACGCACTCGAGGACGCTGACGCCATCGTCATCCAGGATGTGACCGGGACAACGGTTTCGAGAGTACCGGAAGACAGCGGACCGGATAACTGGGTTACGACTGACGACATCGCGGATCGGCGACAGGTGTCCCGGCACGTGGCCGACGACGGTGGAATTCGCAACTGCCACGAGATCCCGCTACGCGCCAGTGCTTCATCGAAGCCTGTCGGCCGCCTCCTGATACGTTTCAGACCAAGCGACACGGCGTGCCATAAGGCCGACATCGAGAATGCCAGCAGGGTCATCAACTGCATCGCCCGGCACATCGCGATTACCGCCGATCTGTCAGCGGTGCGACACGTATCGCGGCAAAAACAGGCCGACATGCAGTTCCTCACGGACCTCGACAAGCTCGTCATGGGCCGGCACGCGCAGCCCGCCATGGCAGCGCTGCTCAAGGAAGCGGCTCTGCATCTCGATTGTACGATGGCGGCGGTGCTGGTTCCCGAAGAAAAAATCAAGCTGTTCTGGCCCGACGATGAGGTGGAAAACGGTCACAACAAGGGCGCCATTATCCGCGCCGTGGGCAAGCTCTACGCGAATGCCAGGGAATCCCGCAAGGTCATCATTTCGAGCGACCCGGAACTTGCCGGCCTCCTTGAGACCCATCGCGGCCGCGGAAAACAAATGTTGTGCTCACCGGTCGCGGATCCGCAGTCACGTGTGAGCGGAGCCCTGATTCTTGTCCGCGAGGCCCAGTATTCACGTGACGATGTCCGCCTCGCTCGGGCACTGTGTGTAAAGGTCAGCGGCATCCTGATGGCGGGACATGCGCAGAGCACAGGGCCTATGGACCGACGCTCGATAATCGAACGTATCGATTCGGACATTAAGCGAGCACCACAGGCCGAACGTGCTTTCCTGTTCGTCGACATAGATCGCCTGCATATCATCAATGATCGTTTCGGTCACGCGGTCGGTGATGAAGTCATCAGGCTGGTAACCGGCATTCTCTCGGGCGTCGCGCGAGCCCGGGATGCGGTGGCGTCTTTGTCAGGCGATCTTCTCGGCCTGTATCTCGATACCGCCGATGAGGATCAGGCGATCGCTGCGGCGACAAGCATTCTCGACGAAGTCATGACCAGGCCGGTGGCCGAGGGGCAGCAATCGATGGACTTGTCCGTGAGTATCGGCATTGCACTAATACCCGAACATGCGGAGACCGGATCACAGGCAGTAAGCATCGCGGAGGTCGCCTGCCAGTCAGCGAAGTCGCGTGGCGCGGCTCAGTATGTCCTGTTTCGGGATCATGATGCGAGCATCATGCAGAGGCATGCCGATCTTAACGAAATCGGCAATCTGCAGAACGCGCTGATCGATAATCGCTTCGTGATCTACGCTCAGAAAATTCAATCATTGCGAAACGACGAGCCCGCCCGAAAATTCGAACTGTTGACCAGGATGCTGGATGCCTCCGGCAACGTGGTGCCACCGCAGAACTTCCTTTCCGCGGCCGCTCGTTACCAGATGATGCCCGCAGTGGATCGCTGGGTTATCAGCCATGCCCTGCAACAGTTGTCCGAAGCGGAAAACATGCTCGAGATCAATCTCTGCGGTTTCGGCATCAACATCTCCGGTCAGTCGCTCGCCGATGAGGGCTTTAGTGAATTCGTCGTGAAAAGTGTGATGGACAGCGGGCTGTCGCCGGACTCTGTCTGTTTCGAGATCACCGAGTCCGCGGCGGTGAAGAACCTCGAGCTGGCGCTGAAGTTCATCGGCGATGTGCGAAAAGTCGGCTGCACTGTTGCGCTGGACGATTTCGGTACCGGCTATTGTTCCTTTTCCTACCTGCAGGACATTCCAGTGGATTTCCTGAAGATCGACGGGATGTTCGTCAAGAACATCGCTCAGAACCCCCTTTCCGAGGCGATCGTCAGCGCCGTCGTCGGAATCGCAAAGGTCATGGGTGCAGCGACGATTGCCGAGTACGTCGAGGACGACGTCATCGCAAAGCAGCTGAAAAAACTAAGCGTCGACTTCGGCCAGGGATTCGGTCTCGGCCGTCCGGAGCCGCTTGCCGACGTCCTGGGCAGAATGGACTCGCCGCTGGATCTTGGCCTGAGCGGTACGGTTCGGATTGCCGACGCAAACGTCATTCGACGACTGGCTTGAGCCTCGTCCCACACGGTCAGGGCGAACAGGCGGAGCCGCGGTCGCGGCGGCAGGTAAGGATTCGGGCATCCGGGCCTCTCAATCCATTGACCGGAGTGCCGCCGGCTTACGTGTAAGTCGCCAGATTTTCGAATCGGAAATAGACAAGCCCGGTTCTGCCGGCGGCGCCAGACGCAGAATGCCGGGCTCATCCAGTGACAGCTCAGCCGAATGGCGGGCTGCTAACGGGCGCGCCGCACGGTCACGATGGCCACCGGGTTTCGCCAGTCGTAGGCAGCGGGTGCCAGGTCAGCGATGCCATGTATGCCATTGTGCACGTAGACGTAGCCCTCCGCGTCGTCAACAGAACGGGCGTTGCCGCTGTCTGCGGGGCAGGCCGGGCCGGGGACGAAGGCGCAGTCTTCGTTATTGCCCTCACTGCCCGCGTCATAGGCCCCGACGTCGAATGTGCGGGAGGTGTTGCGGTCACGCGGCAGGCGCCTGGAGTCCAGTGCCATGAATGCGTCGTTGGTATTGACCAGCATCGCCACGATGCTGATGTTATCGAAACGATGATGTCCACGGATCAGATAGGTGGCCGACATCCCGGGAGGAATCGGCGCGTTGGTGGCCTGTGCCTCGAATACCCGCGGCGAGCCGGAGAGGGTATCAGCCAGCGGCCCGCCGTTGCCTTCCTCGGCGACCATCGCAAGCTCGGCGGAGGCTTCTGCCCCTGCTTCGAACAGCGCAATGGAGCGATGGTGGGTCACGAGAACCGGCGGGCTGAAGACCTGCGCTTTCGTAACGTTGGTAATCGTGACCTCGTAATGTAACCCGTTCCCCTGGCCGTCGGCGCCAGCGCTGGTACCGGTAAGGAGCAGCGCCAGGCCCAGCAGAAACCCCGGAATATTCTCTTGGTATCGCATAGTTGTGTCTCCATTGATTGCGGTTGATTGACCGTACCGACGATAGGAGATGGTGATGGCCTGCCGGTCACGTACAGGTCACAAATGCATCACGGTCTGATGGCTGCACAGGCAGGTCGGCCAGAAGCGAACGCCGGCAGGCTGCGGCCGGGCAGCCGGGCATTCACCTCGGGGTCCGCAATCGAGGCTTTGCTGCTATAGTGGCGCGCGAGTCAACCTGACAGGAAAATACGCGATGAAATTCGTCCGTTTGCGTACAACGCTCTTGCACCTTGTTTCGCTTGCGATTAGCTGCGCCGGTTTTTCGCAGGCCTCTTACGCCGGCGTCATAGACACGGCCTATCTCGTCGATCAGGAGTCGCGCGCCGCGAGCCTTGCCCGTCTCGAGGTGATGCTGGCCTCCGAGAAGGTCGCGGGGCAGCTCGAATCCTTTGGCGTCGACAGCGCGCTGATTGCCGAGCGCATCCGGGGTCTGAGCGACTCCGAGCTGCTGACGCTCGAAAAAGAGATGGACAGGCAGGTGGCGGCCGGTGATGCACTGTCTCTTATCGGGGCCGTGTTTCTCGTGTTGCTGATACTCGAACTCGTCGGCGTAACCGACATCTTCAAGAGTATCTGACCCGGAGTCGGGGCTGAGCAAACACCGGCTTTTCAGCGGCTGGCTCTTGCCAGCCTTTCTGGTGTTCGTTTCCGCGTGCGCGTCGATTCCGCCACAGGTCGGCGAACTGCAGGTCGGGCAGGCGCCAGTAGAGCTCAGCGACACGCCGTTTTTCCCACAGGAACAATATCAGTGCGGGCCTGCAGCACTTGCAACGGTATTGACGAGCAGCGGTGCCGATGTCGATCTGCAGGCGCTGGTCGATCGCGTCTATTTGCCCGGAAAGCGGGGCAGCCTGCAGGTCGAGATGCTGGCGGCGACCAGAACGGCCGGCCGCATTCCCTATCTCGTCGACGGAACGCTGCAGGTCCTGTGGGCGGAATTGTCGGCCGGCCGGCCCGTAGTCGTGCTACAGAACCTGGGCGTTGCCGCCATTCCACGCTGGCACTTTGCCGTCGTGGTCGGCATCGATGTCGAGCGCGATGTCGTCATTCTGCGCTCCGGCACGGACCGGCGCCGGGTCACCGGGCTCAAGACCTTTCTCCGGACCTGGCGCCGCAGCGGCTTCTGGGGATTCGTCATACTTCGGCCAACCGAGCTGCCAACGGGCGTGGACGATGTGCGATACCTGAAGGCGGTTGCCGCTCTCGAGAATGCCGGTCGCAGCGAGGAAGCAGCAACGGCCTGGCGCACGGCACTGCAGGCATGGCCGAACAACCCTGTCGCACTGTTCGGTCTCGGCAATGCGGCGCTTGCCCGGGGCGATAACATTGCGGCAGAGGAGCATTTCCGAGCGATGCTCGAGTCTGACCCGGTATCCAGTGCGGCACGCAATAATCTCGCAATGGCGCTCGCCCGACAGGCTCGCTATGAGGAGGCACTGCGGGAGATCGGGATCGCACTGGAGGACAATGTGGACCCGGCGCTGGACCGGGAGCTGCAGCATACGAAGGCATTCATCACGAATATGTCAAGGCAACCGGAAAGCGAGAAACAGGCGGCGCCGTAGCAGTAGTCCAAGGGATCGAACCGTGCAGGTGCGACAGGAAGCCAATCACAAATGAAGCCGCCGGCATTTTCCTGAGTCGGCATTGTTGCCGGCCGACGGTTGCGTCTCAGCTCGCGCGGCGCGTCGCCAGATGTGTGCATTAGTCGGTATTTTCGCCTCGCGCAGCCACCTAAAATGGCCGGATGGCAGAAATCACGACAGTGACGAGCAGGCCACGAGCGTTGGTCGCTGACGACGATGCCGCGTTCCTGATACTCATGGAGCAGGCGCTTACCGAGGCGGGATTCAACACAGCCTGTGTTGCGAACGGCGCGCAGGCGATGGAGCGCGTCGCCGAATTTGACCCGCATCTTGTCTTTCTCGATAACAACATGCCGCAGGTCACGGGGCTCGAGGCTTGTGCCAACATTCGACGTCTACTTGCGGGCCGTTGTCCGCCTATCATTGTAGTAACCAGTGGGGACTCGAAGGAAGATATCGCGGAAGCGTTCTCCGCTGGTGCAAGCGATTACCTGGTCAAACCAGTGAACTGGCATCTGTTCAAGCATCGTTTGCCCGGATGGTTGAAATCGGTAGAGACTGAAGGTGGATCCACAGCTTCGCCGAGTCGCCCGGCGGACAAGCTATTGGTGTCGAGAAACGGTGACGTCCTGGAGGTGCTACAACGCCGCATGTCCGGCTCACTCATTGGCGCAGGAAGCGTTCCGCGAACTCTCTGCGAGCTTTTGCCGGACTGCATCCATGAGCAGGTTTCCGGTTCAATTGCCCGGGTCCTCAAGACAAGAGGAGGAGCCAGCTGCGACTTCGACATTTTGCAGGACGGGCAACCGGTAGCCTACGAAGCGATCATGTCGGCCAAAGGCATGGGAAAGGTCGCCGTCGAATTGCGCCCGCTTCCCAATGATGTAGCAACAAAGCATGAGCTGTTTCGACTTGCCTATATCGATCCAATTACAGGCGTGCCGAACCGTCACCTGTTCGATCTTGCCGCCAAGGACAGAATGGAGCGGGCGAAGTTCAGATCCCGAAACCTCTCGTTCATGTGTCTTACTTTCGATCGCCTGGCTGATGCCCAGCCGAGCCAGCCGCATATTCGGAACCTGCTGATCGCGGCAGCCAGGAGTATCAGCGACAATTTAAGAGATTCCGACCACCTGGTTCGATTCGATGTGCCGGATGCGTCTTCGCCGCCACTTGCCAGCCTTGACGGAGTGCATTTCCTGATTCTGATCGACTGCCCCGAGGCAGATGATGTGGTTGAAGATATCGTTGACCGTATCCACCGAGGCTGCCAGGAAATCGACGTTGGCGGGAATAATCGTATCCAGCTTGTACCGCGGGTCGGTATTTCTCGCTTTCCCGACAACGGCGAGCAGGTCGACCAACTGGTCGACGCCGCATTGCTGGCGACGCGAGAAGCACGACAGCTACGCAAAGCGTCGGCGAATCGGGCAATGCGCAGCCAGCGCCAGTCCAGATGGATCTCGAAACCGAACTCCTGCACGCGTTGGAAGCCGGTCAGCTTTGCCTCTATTACCAACCCCGAATCGATCTTCAAACTGAGCAAATCGTGGCCGCCGAGGCGCTCATCCGCTGGCAGCATCCGTTTCGAGGGCAGGTACCGGTCAAAGAGCTTTTCGATATAGCCGCCAGTGCAGGTGAAGTCGCCACTCTGACAGACTGGGCATTTCGTGAGGCCTGTACCGAGGCGAGAGACTGGAGTTCGACGCCCTGTCCGGTCAAGGTTTCAATCAACCTGGCCGAAGAACAGCTGATTCGACCGAATTTCGCGGACGCCATTATCTCGATTCTGGAAGAACTGCAGATTAACCCGGCGATCGTCGAGATAGAAATGCGTGAAGCTCTGCTCGATTGTACGGACAGGTCGCTTCAGCAGCTTCGAGAGCTTTGCGACGTAGGCGTCGGAATCATCGTTGACGATTTTGGTTCGGATCGCACCAACCTTATGACGTTGCGCCGTCTTCGCATTGACGGTTCAAGGTTAACCACGACCTGGCTCGCGCCGGCTCGCTGGCGGGTGAAGAGTCCGGTGTCTACTCGATCGCCCGCGCAATAGCACAGGCACGCAATGCCGTTCTTATCGCGAAGGGTATCGAGTCTGCAGAGGAGCTGGCGTTCGTAAGAACCCGCGACTGCAGCCAGGCCCAGGGCTTCCATATCTGTCAGCCGCTGCCGGCCAGCGACTTCCGGCGTTACCTCGAAGAGTCTGAGTTTGGCGGCACTTCGCCACTGAAATCGCGAACGCGATTTGACATCGATTATGTGATCCAGGTCACGTTTGGTCCGAGGATGCCCGAATCGGATCGAGCGTCCAGCATACGGCAATCTGGTCAACTATGTCTCCAGTCGGGCCGGCCTTCACTATTTCTCGTGAATCTACCCGTTTCCGCAAAGGGATCTGACATGACGACTTGTTTTCCGGGAATTTCCTGGCGTCTCACCGCCGTTTTGACGATGGGTATTATCGTCGCCCAATGGACAGGCAGCGCCCTGGCAGCCGACGACAGAGACCTGCAGGAAGCTGAAACCTACCTGGTTCAGGCGAGCAATATGGCAGTCGCCAAAGAGCTGGTTCATCGCGTCGGCGGAATCACAACGAAAGACCTCGAAATAATCAACGCTGTCGGGGCAAGACTGACCGCAGCGCAGCTGGCCGCATTGCGTCTGAAGGACGGGCTCAGGATTTACGACAATGCCGACGTCGTCGTTGACGGTAGTCGTAACAAGTCTGCAAGTAACAACGGCAAAAAGGACGGCGGTGACACCCTGGACGACCCCGACATATCGGGAACAAGTTTCGACAGCCTGTACGACTGGTTGACTTCTGACGATGGCTATTCCAGCGGCACGTTGGAATACAGCGCAGACACCGGCGTATCCGATACGCAAGTCAGCGAGGGAAGCGTCGAAGGCTCTCTGCAGGAGGCAAGCGATACGATCGCGCTGAGCGCGGACTACACCCGCACGAGTGAGGCAAACGGCTGGCTCGAATGGTCCGAGCTGGCGATGTCGATGGAGTTGATCGACTTCGAGCATCCGCTGGCGGTTAACGCACCCGACGTACACAAGCTGAAGATTACGGGAAAAGGTGTAACCGTCGGCGTTATTGACACAGGCCTCTGGTGGGAGGCGAGTACGCTGCTCAGCAAGAGTCCCAGTGTCTTTACCGACGTCACCGGCCAGGCATTGCAGGACGACCCGAACGGACACGGCACGCACGTGGCCAGCATCATTGCCAGCAACCGAATTGCCAGGAACGGCATTTTCGAGGGCATCGCACCTGCTTCGGAGATGGCCATCCTGCGTGCATTCAGGGCGGATGGCAGCGCAACGTATCTGGACGTCATCCACGCCATCGACGTAGCCGTCGCCAACAAAGAAAAGTACAACATTCGCGTGCTGAACCTGTCGTTCAGTGCGACGCCACAATCGCATTATTGGGACGACCCGTTGAACCAGGCCGTCATGGCGGCGTGGCAAGCGGGGATCGTAGTCGTCGCCTCCGCCGGAAACAGCGGACCCGATCCCATGACGGTGGGCGTGCCCGGCAACGTTCCCTACATCATTACCGTCGGCGCAATGACGGACAACTACACGCCTTACGAGCCGGCTGACGATCGCCTCGCGTCATTCTCGTCGGCAGGCCCGACGTTCGAGGGATTCGTAAAGCCCGACGTCGTTGCGCCAGGCGGACATATCGTCTCGTCAATGCCGTTCGACAGCTATTTGAGCCTGACTCACCCGGATTCCATGATGGATACCGAGCGCAACTTCGCAATGTCGGGCACCTCCCAGGCGGCGGCCATCGTCAGCGGTATCGTGGCCCTGATGCTGCAAAAGGATCCGACATTGACGCCGGACGACGTCAAGTGCCGCCTGATGGCCTCGGCAAGACTCGCCGTCGATCAGGAAGGCGCGCCGGCGTACTCGATCTTTCAGCAAGGGGCCGGCCTGGTTAACGCCTTTGACGCCGTGAATTCATCGGCCACCCAATGCGCCAACCAGGGCCTGAATATTGCGCAGGACCTGTCGGGCGAACAGCATTTCGGCGGCGCGCCAACCAGAACGAGGATGGCGAATACTACCTGATGGACGACGACGGAGGACGCCTGGAAGGTGACGGCTTTGCCTGGAGCCGCGGCTACGCGTGGAGCCAGGGATTCGTCTGGAGCAGAGCCTATACATGGAGCCAGGGCTACGTGTGGAGCCGCGCCTATGCGTGGAGCCAGGCCTATGCGTGGAGTCGCTCTGTTCCGTGGGACGAAGGTGCTGTGTTCAGCCGCGGCCTGACCGAGACCATGTCGGTCAACAAATGGGTCAATCACGAATAGTGACGGCAGACGAGCAAGATCGCATGAACATTCGGACTCTGATGCTGATCGTGGCGACGCTACTGCTGAGTAGCAACGCCAGGGCCGATCAACCGCCGATGGTCTTCGATCATCTGACCCTGGAGCACGGTCTGCGCCCACTGATATTCATCATGGCTACCGCCGTGAGTTGCTGCAAGCTCGAACATGGCTTGCACTCTGGCGCCGGCTCCGCGTTGACGCTGATAACCGTGAACTCGGCAATCCGAATGGACTCGGCAGCGACTACGTCTGGGCTATCGACGAGGATACCGATGGCAATTTGTGGTTTGCGACAGAAGGCGGAGGCGTTGCCGTCTGGAACCGCAAGACCGACCGCTTCTCGAGCCATCGGCATGATCCAGACGATGCGCAAACACTTCGAGCGACTCGTCGAGACCTGCTTGCGACCGGTCCCAACGCGTGTGGGTTGCCACGCGCAATAACGGCCTGAATCTGCTGGACGTTGCCTCGGGAACCGTGACCCGATTCTCGCACGACGCGAACGACGCCGAATTCGTCGATCAGAAATGCTTTCTGATGCATGAAACCCTTGGTGTAGCGGTAGAAACGAATGCCATTTGCCGCCCGTCAGTTTCATTAGGTAGAAAGAGGCGAGGTAGACCATGAAATGATCAGGGTTGGCCGGCAGCAGGATACGGACGTCCACGCCGCGAAGACCGGCTACCTGGAGCGCTGAGACAACTTCCGCATTCGGCACGAAATAGGGGCTGGCAATCCAGAATCGGTGCTGCGCCGAATGGATGGCGTGGACGAACATCAGGTTGCAGGTCTCGTACTCGTCGGCCGGCCCGCCTGGCAACACGAGCACGTCGGCATTGCCGTCACGCGCCGTTCGTGTTTCCCATTCGAGTCCCTCGATGGTCTCACCCGTCGCCCAGTGCCAGTCCTCGGCAAATATCAGCTGCAGCGCATCCGCGGAGGGCCCCTCGACCGACACGTGTGTGTCGCGCCAGGCGCCGTATTTCTTGCTCTTGCCGAGATACTCGGTACCGACGTTCAAACCACCGACAAAAGCGAGGTCGCCGTCAACGACCACGATCTTGCGATGATTGCGAAAGTTGATTTGCATCGGGTTCGCGAAGAACCTGGACGAGCGAAACGCGTCGATCTTCACGCCGGCATCGCGGTCAGGTGGCCGGTACTGCTCGATGCATTGCAGCGAATCAACAACGGAGCGAAGGGGTCGGATGATTCATCCGACAGCGTACGCGCACGCCGCATCGCTCCAATACATGCCCGGGTCCTGGTTGTTGAGGACAACAAAGTTAATCAACTCGTCGCGGATGGCATGCTCCGCGAGCTTGGGTGTCATGTAACGCTGGCGACGGACGGACGCGGCGGCGTCGCCAGCCACCACGGAAGACTTCGACGTGATCCTGATGGACGCGCAGATGCCGGGAATGGACGGGTTTGAGGCGACTCAGCTCATTCGCACCTGGGAAAATGGCAGAAGCGCAGCGGGCAAACAGCACGTGCCAATTGTAGGCGTGACCGCACATGCATCCAGAGATGGTCGTGAGGCGTGCCTGCAGGCCGGAATGGATGATTACCTCAGCAAACCGTATGTTTTGAACGAGCTGGCTGCCATCGTCGGTAAGTGGGCAGCAAAGGCGATAAAGCCGCGGGCCCTGGAACACCAAGATGCTGTGCCGCAGCGTACATCCAATGTTTGCAGTCTCGATAAGGCTATCCTGGACGGCATCCGAAGCCTGCAGTCCGATGACAGACCTGACCTGCTAGATCGAATCTTCGCCGCTTACCTCGATGGGTCAAGAAGACTCATGATTGATTTGGCCAGCGCGCGTCAATCCGGCGCTCTGACAAGATGCGGTCGGTCGCGCACGCCCTGAAGTCGAGCTGGCAACATCAGTACTACGGAATTCTCGCGGCTGGCAGCAGACGTCGAGCGTGCCTGCGATGGACTGGACGAAGATCGAGCCGTTCAGCTGGCGCAACGCATGGAGGCGATGTACAAATCCGTCCTTGACGCTGTCGAGAGCGGTCTTGGCACGAAATCCGCATGAATACAGAGTTGATAAAGAATCCCGTCGACGCTGATCGCCGTCGACGTGACGTGATGCGCCTGGTGCTGACCGAGGCGGCATATCCGCCGGATTCGATGTTATTGACGTTTGTAACGGATTGAAGGCTGTCGAAGCGGCAACGGAGACCGCCCCGGACCTTATCCTGCTGGATGTCAACATGCCGGAGCTGGACGGCTATTCAGCCTGCGAGCAACTGCGGTCGTCACCGGAGACATCGCTGACACCAATTATCGTGGTAACCGGTAACGACAACACGGATTCCGTGAATCAGGCTTATCAATCCGGAGCGACAGATTTTATCGCAAAGCCAATCAACTGGCCCTTAATCGGATACCGGTTGCGGTACGTACTGCGTAGTGCAAGGAACATCAAGGCGCTGCAAAAGCGTGAACAGAAGATCGAGCGCCTTGCCTACTACGACTCGCTGACGGAACTACCCAACAGGGAATATCTTCGTGAGAATTCGAGTGCGATGTTCGAAGTGGCCAGGCGAAATGGACAACAAGTGGTGCTTCTGTATCTGGATCTCGATGGTTTCAAGCGAGTAAACGATACTCTGGGACATTCCGTTGGAGATGAGCTACTGGTCGCGGTTGCGAAGCGATTGCAGGACAGCTTGCAAAACGTTTCGGATGAGACGTCGGATATCTGCCTGGCGCGATTGGGCGGAGACGAGTTCGTCGCTCTCGCACGCTGCGAAAACGGGGAAAAAACCGGCCGCCATATCGTCGGGGCCTGGTCGACAGTCTGACCGGTCCATTTCGACATGGCGAAACAGATTTCCATATGACCCCGAGCATTGGTATATCGGCCTTCCCCTCGCATGGCGATGACTTCGAAGCGCTCTTGACAAGTTCGGATACGGCGATGTATCCGGCGAAATCGTTGGGCCCGGGCCAGTGTATGTTTTTCTCCGAGCAAATGAAGACAGAAGCGTTCGAAAAAATGACCATCGAAAACGGGCTTCGGGATGCCTTGCGAAAGAATCAGCTAAGACTTCATTATCAGCCGAAGTTCGACGTGCCAACGGGTGCTATTCGGGGTGCGGAGGCGCTGCTGCGCTGGGACCATCCGCAACTCGGTGCAATCTCGCCGGCGAAATTTATACCGATTGCCGAGGAATCGGGCCTGATCAAACAAATCAATTCCTGGGTCGTGGCGTCCGCCTGCGAACAAATCAATGCATGGTCTGAAAAGGGAATAGAAATCCCGATAGCCGTGAACATGTCGGCGGCAGAGTTCCTGCTAGGTGATCCCGTTGCTCTCCTGGTTGAGACATGCCGTACTTTCGACGTAGAGCCAACTATGCTCGAGGTAGAGGTGACGGAATCGATCTTGATGTCGGATGTCGCGAAGGCAACAGAGGCGCTGAATCGTCTCAACGAACTTGGCTTCGGCATATCCGTTGACGATTTCGGAACGGGGTACTCATCGCTTGCCTATCTCAAGCGATTCAATGTCGATGCACTGAAGATTGACAGATCTTTCGTATCCGACGTCGGGAAGGACGCGGATGACAGCGCAACTGCAGCGCCGTAATCGCCCTGGCGAATGCCTGCATCTTCGGTCGTGGCCGAGGGCGTCGAAACGTTCGACAGCGTGAATGGCTGGTATCGCAAGGCTGCGATTGCGTGCAGGGTTTTCTCTTTGGCCGCCCCGTGCCGGCAGACGACTTTGAGCTGTTGTTTCAGGAGACGAATCTCGCTCTGTCACAACGCTTGCGCGTCGCCAGTTAACGAGGTCCGAAGTCGGGCGCGCAACCCCATCCCTTTGCACGGTAGTCGACGATGCGCGCAATTCCCTTGAGCTTGCCGTGGAAGCGATACGATTTCCTTACCGATCGGAATAGCCGGTTCTCACGAATACCTACCTGAAGAACCAGCGAGCGCCGATCGTAAGCTGTCCGTGTCGCCAGCAAACTCCAGAGTTAAACCGGCCGAGAGTTGCTCAGTGAAACAATGTCGCCCGCGAGTTCGAGGTACGTATCACTGTTGTCCAGGTTGATTGGTTCACTGACCCCCGGACTTCGAACTCTGGTGTTAACCGACCGCGAGCGCCCGCTGAATGCGCAGCCTGTGTCGTCAGCGCTACCGCCCGGTGTATCGACCTCGGCCCGAACGAGCCTGAGTGTGCCGACCAGGTCGAAGTCTTCGCTGTAGTCCCAGACGTAGCCGCCACCGAGCTCCAGAAGTGTCGAGTCGACGTTGTTATTGAAATCCAGTGCAGTAAATGCGCCAACGAGGAGCCAAGGGCCTTCAAGTTCGAACGATCCAGCCAGGCGAAACCCGTCACCGCCGTTGGTATCGACATCGACAAAGCGAAGCTCGCCATAAGTGTAGCTGAGGTCCGGTTGCGGCGGCCGCTGACTTGTTTGCGCGACAGCTGCGTGCTGAATGAACAGCGCCACGATCACCAGTAGTGCTTTCTTCATAATTCGTTCTCCGTCCGTTGCCCGAACCTGCTCGCTCGGCCGTGCGCTGGCAGCGCACGGCGCGAATCCTAACGCTGCGTTTTGCAGCTTGTCTAATCCCAAGTGGGTTTGCCGCGCGGATTTCGCGGGCATCTGCACATACGGTTGATATTCCTGCGTTTTTCCGGGCTGACCGAGTGTCTCTGTTTGGCGTCAGTGGCGGCGATTGGCCCAACGCCTGCGCGTTACTTGCCTGTACAATCGACGCGGGCAGTACGCGCCATCGCGATGCCTTGTTCCATCAAGGCAATGTTCGTCACGATCAGGTTCCTCTTGACCGTCCGGGCTCGAAATGAAAGAGAACTCGAAACTAATCGTGAAGAGCATCGGGTCATGGCGATGAACAGGCGCTGATTTACGGTGAAACTGCAGAAGTAGCGGCACAGCGCCGCGCGTCATGTCGTAGTGACATTGCACTTGCGCGCTCGCCGATCTCGGGCTGGTCAAGCACAGCAACGCCACGAAGTGGCGTTATCCGCCTGCCGAGTAAACGGGCGACAGGGCTGCCGATCGAGACGGTGAGCGAGGTGCTTCAAAGTGGGACATATCAGGGTGATCTAGCCCGACAGCGATTCCCGCACCGCACGGTAACTCTGGAGGATCGCGGAATTGGTGTTCGAGGCTGCGCCCGCATCGGAGTTTGCGATGCTGATGCGCCCCAACGGCTGCCGACCGATCACCCAGGGCTTTTCCTTTTCAGAGCCGTATTCGGGTTCCCACAACAGGTCCGGGCTGTAGGAATAGCCGTGCGCCCAGCGATTCACGGTGATCGCCGTGATATCCCTGTCGGCATCGAATCCCGCACCGGACAGTGCCTGGTCGAGCTGATCGCGAACGTGATGCTCGAATGTCGAGAACGGTGTTTCGAGCAGCTTGCGTCGGCCAGCTCGCCATTGTTCCGGACCCTGGATATCGTCAAAGTAAGGGACATGGCACATGTGCAGTGCCATAGGCTGATCGGGATCGGCGCCAAACTGGTAGTCGCCAATCGACACCGGGTAGTCGAGTTCCACCTGCTTGTAGAAATCATTGGTGTAATAGACAAAGCGTACGCCCAGGTCGGCAAATGCGCGCCAGTTTGGCACCATCACCTTCGTGTAGGTCAGCGGTACCTTGACGTTGTACGCCAGGCCGGCTCGCTGCTTCTCGGGAAGTTCGGGACAGATATAAGGGATGGCGCTGTTGTAACAGGCCATGATGCAATGTTTCGTGCGCAAGGTATGCGCATTGCCCGCGTGCACGTAGGTAACGTTGACGGATTTGGCATCCTTGCTGTGGGCCACGTTCACGGCCGTGCTATTCAGGCGAATGCGTACTGGTGCGCCGTCTCGGTCGAGCTGGCTGTAATCCAGGCGTGCCGTGACGCTGTCTTCCATGGTTGATCCAGGCAACGCCTCGGGAATCAGTTTCCTTACCAGGAGCCTTGCGACCGACGCGTTGCCATCCGGGAAATGAAAAATGTAGGGCTCCACCCCGCGGCCGCCTTGTTGCTGCACCGTGTGCTCGAGGCCGGGCATGCCACCGCCGTCCGTGTAGCCGAGAATGTAGATGGCCGGGACCTCGTCCATGCCGACGCACCAGTAACTCATGCCCCAGCGCTGGTACATCTCGAGCACCTGCGCGTCGACCTTGACGTAGTCGCGCAGGTAAGTCCGGTAGCTGATCTTGCTGAGCAAAGCGATTTTCTCATCACGGCTCATGCCCGGCAGGTAATCGCGCTCGTCGGTGAACGCGCGGACGAGATCGGCTTTTGCCGTTTCGCTTAGCGGTGTCTCTGCCACGAACTCCGGCCATGGCCTGCTGCCATAACCCGTGACGAGCCTGCGCGTGCCGTAGGTCTCCTGATCGAAGGCGATCCCGTAGGAGAGATTCATCTTGTCGTAAAGGTCCTGATCGAAATACTGGTAGAAGCGTTGAACATCGATGCCGATGTCTTTCAGCAGGGCCATGGAGACGTCGGCGTAGCCGGATGGCGTGTCGATCGACTCGGTACCGCCATAGGCGATCTGGGTTCGTCCATTGAAAGTAAACTCGTTGCGCTTGGCGTGACCGCCGAAGTCGTCGTGATTGTCGAGGACCAGGATACGTGCCGACGGGCTCTCGCGGCGGTAGAAGTGCGCGGCCGACAGCCCGCTGATCCCGCCGCCAACGACGACAAGGTCAAACTCTTCGTCAACCGGGCCGCCTGGCCAGGCGGCGCCAGCGACGCGCGCGTGCATGGTTTCCCAGGATCCGTCATGGCTGCCGCGAAGGCCGGTCTTCGCCGGCGGGTAGTAGTCGGAACCAAGTTTGAACTCTGGCGTCGCGGTACCGAAGACATCGGCCCACGGGCTCAGTAACGAGGCACCGATTGCGACCTGCGTACCGTTCAGAAAATCCCGACGGGTAACTTTGCGTGTCATTTGCTAACCCTTCTGTTGGATGGCCGCTGGAGATGAATCGCTCTTATCCTATCAAAGGGTGCTGGCGTGCACCCGATATGCGGGTAGAATGCTTTCCAGACTGCGCCCGTAGCTCAGCTGGATAGAGTACTGCCCTCCGAAGGCAGGGGTCACAGGTTCGAATCCTGTCGGGCGCGCCATTTCCACTTTTTTATTCAGACAGTTACGCGCGGCCCTCCTTCACCGCTTCGCCTGATTTTTCAAATTGTGTGAGATTTGTGTGAGAAATGCGTAGGACCGTGTTGGGGCGCCGCCTGCAGACACTTTCGGATGCCTCAATTAGCCGTGAAATGTCCGGCGCCGAGTAGTGCGTCGTGATGCGATCGGACCTGTGCCCGAGCAGATCCTGACGGTCCTCGTAGCTCACGCCGGCAGCCCTCAGACGATGACCGAACGTGTGCCGAAGATCGTGGACACGAACCTGCGATAGACCTGCCCGATCTCGGGCTAGCTTCCAGCCCGAGTTGAGGATGCTTTTCGTCGGTCGACCGCGATAGGTGAAAACGAACTCGGGATGCTTGCCCCGTTGCTCGTCGACGACCCGGCGCGCAATCGAATTGAGCACCACGACGCGCTCCTGGCTGTTCTTGGTCTGGAACTCGTCGTTACACGGCAGGATGAAAACGCTGGTGTTCAATTCCGGCACGTGCACTTCCCAGTTCCAGCGAAGTTGCAATACTTCCTGCGTCCTGCAACCGGTGTTCACCTTGTATAAGGCAATGCGCTGTAGATGCGGCGGCAGCTCACGAAGCAGTCGGTCCTGTTCCTCCCAGCTCAGTGGATAAGGCTTTCGAGTGATGCCTTTTTCCATCTCGATCAACGGCGGTGCGTCCAGCCAGGACATACCGTTCTCGTGGCGCCAGACCCTGGCTGCCAGGTTTAAAACCCGACGAACGCAACTCAGTTCCTTGTTGATCGTGCCGGCTGATACCCCGTCCGCGCGACGGGCCCGGCGATAGCTTGCCAGTGTGTCATTGTGAATACGATCGAGCCTCAGATCACCGATGTGCGGTATGAGCTGCTCGAACGCATACAGGTAGCGCTCTAGCAGCCGCCTGCCCTGATGATCCTCCAGGAATTTGATCGCTGCTTCTTGAAACGTCCGTGTCGGTCGAATGCCATAGACCATGGCGTTACGAATCTCGTTCAGGCGGAACGTCAGGTACTGTTCCGCCTCCGCGAGGTTAGTCGTGCCACAGCTTTCTGCCACTCTTCCGTATCCCTTGATTCTCTTGTCGATCCACCAGATGTGGCCTCTTTTCTTGAGGCCAGGTGATTTTCTGCGTCCCATGTCTTACTCCTTTCGGCGGGACGCCCATTGCACGACATATAGTCGTGCACCCAGGCGTCGAGTTCAAGCCGGTCGAAGGCAACGCCCTGTCGACCGATGCGAATGCATGTAAGGAATTGTCGAACCTCGGCATTGAAGCGGTTGCGGTCCATGCCGAGGTAGAACGGCGCATCACGCAGGCGAACAAATCGCGGCAGCAGTGCACGTGTGACCGACGTTTTTCGGTTAGCGGTATCGCCAGTCATCGCTCCAAACCTCGATTCGCCGGCGGTGTTGGTTCAAGTGCCGGCCGTCCGGCATTGAGCGCCCCACGCTTACCGCTCGGCCGGACCCAGGGCCCATCGAGCCGCTCGATCCAGCTGTCGTGGTCAAGAGCGAGGATCAATAACCGCACGGTGAGCCAGTGCCGATAACGCGTACCGCTGGCATGCTCCTGAGTGCGTTCCACCAGATACCAGCGCAAGTGCTTCAATTGCCATTGGTAGGGACCGACCTGCCAGCGGCGCCAGATGGTCTGGGCGATGTATCCGCTGCGGGCAAGATGCTGGCGCACCGTGCCGCGTCTTGACCCAGGCAGTCGATTGGCCAGCAGCGACCTGGCGATGCGCGCTGCTGACCGATGATTCGCTGGCCGGCTCATCGGGCACCGCCGATGTAGGTGGCGACGACGTCATCGCGCGCGTGCCCCAGTTCCTGAACAATGGTCTGCCGGGCTGCACGATCAGTGCTTCGATCAACACACAGTCGACTGGCAATGACCGGCGCGGCTGACCCAGTCAACTGCTGGTAGCGATCGCAGGCGTAAGCGGCACGCAGGTCATGAATCTTCTTCAGACCGTAGTCGTCTCTGACCGAGGCCCAGACATGATGGATGTGCGAGTACCACTGTTTCCAGGTGAGGTTTGCTGGAATTAGATTCCTGCCCCGACCTTGAGCTTTGGCGGCTCGCACCAGGCATCCAATCGCGGCGCCCGAGACCGGGACCCAGCGATCCACCCGATGACCCCGGCCGCCCTTGGTGCCGGCCGTGATATTGACCGCGCCGTGTTTCTTGACCTGACCCAATGCGACCCGTGCATTGAGCAGGGAGGCTTCTTTTAGACGTAGCCCGAGTGCCCGGGCGACTTCCACCATCGCCGCGATCCGCTCGTGCCCGTTCTGGCGCAACTGGTTAGCGCACTGGTGCACGACCTTCCGATCGAGTCCCGCCGGCGCGTCTGTACGTGTTCGTGATCGTTGGCCGACAAATGCTGCTGGCGCAACCCGTATCCGCTGATCGCATCGCATCGCTTCCAGCACGACGTTGACCGACGACACCAGGTTCTGTGCGTAGGCCGGGGACATCCCAGCAGCAACTTCTGTATTGAGTGACCGGCCGTAGTCCTCAACGATGTAGGTATCGACGGACTGCGCATCGCGGATCTCGCGCTCGTCGCGACACCATGTGGCAAACCGTCGCCAGCGCTCGGCGTGCCCGGCAACTGTCCCGTAGTGCCCGTTGCCGTACCGATCTCGCAGCGCCTGTCTGCCAGCCCAATCCATCTGCTTGCCGTAACCGAAGTTACGGTGACCACCCACTTTCTTCATGACGTTCTCCTAAATCCAAATT